>CAIZQH010000001.1 GCA_903935095.1 uncultured Flavobacteriales bacterium
ATAAGTTGTAGTCGTAGTTGCAGTGAATGGCGTATTGTTCGTCACACCATTATCCCAAGCATACGTTGTCGCTCCCGAACCTGCAAGGGTAACTTGTGCTCCCGCAAAAACAGTTTGATCTACTCCTGCATTCACCGTTGGCAATGGATTCACGGTAATCGTTTGACTTTGTGTCGTTGTGGCACCACCTTGCGTGATGGTACACGTATAGGTTGTTGTTGCCGTTGGAGAAACCGTGATACTTGCTGTTGTTGCTCCTCCAGGACTCCACGAGTACGTCGCTTGTCCTTGGGTATATAATTGTTGGACTTCTGTTGCTGTTAACGGACGGTTCCAGATGCCTATGTCGTCGAGTTTGCCGTTATAGAAATAGCTTAAATTAGAGCCTAAAGCACCAAATATCAGATTACCTATATTATTACCCCCTAAAGATACACTTGGATTAGATGAGTAAAGTATACCATTTAAATAAATGAAATCGGTGGTGTTTGTATGAACTACTGAAACATTAAACCAATTGCTCGAAGTTGAATTAATTAAAGCATTTATGTAGCCTTGTGGGTTGGATATACCATTTTTATATCTAAATGAAATCGCATTTTGATTAACGATGTAACTGTGAAATCCAGTTTGATTAATTCCAACGTTCGTTTGTTTACTAAGGATATAACTTTCAGGGAATGTTGGCCAATTGGAAGTAGAAAACCAATACGAAACTGTAACGGTTTCTTGATTAAATAAAAGGCTATTTGAATGATTTACAGAAATCAAGTCATTCCCATCAAAACTATATGCACTGCTCGCATTTCCAAAACGGTCTGTTGTCAAAGTGGCGCCGTTCACTGTCCCATTATTCCCATTGCCAGAAATATCATTCGCATTCCCACAGAAAGGCCAATAACCAACGAGGCCATTTGTTAAAGAACTTGAAAGACCCGTTGAAGCACAGGGTGTTCCTGTACTTGCAGAAGCAACTGTTAACGTAGTGCTTTGTCCGGCACAAAGGGTAGCGCTAGTTGGAGTAATTGTCGGTGTAGGTAACACAGTTACCAAAACTGCATCCTCAGCTGAACATCCATTACTTGTTCCAGTCAAGGTATACGTTGTGGTCGTAGTTGCGCTGAATGGCGTGTTATTCGTCACACCATTATTCCAAGCATATGTTGTGGCTCCAGAACCTGCTAGTGTTACTTGCGTACCCGCAAAAACAGTTTGATCCACTCCTGCATTCACCGTTGGCAATGGATTCACGGTAATCGATTGACTTTGTGTCGTTGTTGCACCGTTTTGTGTAATCGTACACGTATACGTTGTTGTAGACGTTGGAGAAACCGTAATGCTCGGTGTTGTTGCTCCTCCTGGACTCCAAGAATACGTTGCTTGCCCTTGGGTATATAATTGTTGGATTTCAGTAGCGGTAATAGGTCGGTTCCAAATGGCTATATCATCTAATTTTCCATTCCATGGCAGTGGAAGTGGCGTATCTACATCGATTGCATTTCCAAATTTAAGAAGTACATTATTGGCAGCATTGTTAAAAGTTGAAATGTTCACTTGAACACTACTATGAAGTACACCATCCACATACGTTTTGATTGTATTGCCAGATTCAAAAACCCATGAAATATGGTACCATTGTGATTGAGTAGGCTGCCAGTTTATGGTGTAGTTATTTGCAAGCATACTACCAGAGTTATTGAATAAATAATATGAAACTCCTCGTTGATTGGCTATAGATCGGTAACCAAATAACCACTTACGGTCATTTGCAACCATACCATTTAATTGTCCAATAATAGTTGCATCATAATTGGATGGCATTAGTTCATCTATAGTACACCAGGAACTTACTGAAAATGAACCGGACACCAAAGATTGACTATTAGGAATTGTGATGTTATTTGTTGTTCCCGTAAAATTATAGGCACTATTCGCATTGCCAAATCTGTCCGTAGTAAGGGTAGCTCCGTTTACAATTCCGTTACGCCCATTCCCCGAAGCATCATTCGCATTTCCACAGAACGGCCAATAGCCAAGAAGGCCTGTTGTTAAAGAACTTGGAAGGCCTGTTGAAGCACAGGGTGTTCCTGTACTTGCAGAAGCAACTGTTAAGGTGCTGCTTTGTCCGGCACAAAGGGTAGCGCTTGTTGGAGTAATTGTCGGTGTAGGTAATACGGTTACCAAGACTTGATCTGTTGAAGAACATCCATTACTTGTTCCAGTCACCGTATACGTCGTTGTGGTTGTCGCATTGAATGGCGTGTTATTCGTCACTCCATTATCCCATGCATACGTTGTCGCTCCGGAACCTGCTAATGTAACTTGTGTACCCGCAAAAACAGTTTGATCTACTCCTGCATTCACCGTTGGCAATGGATTCACGGTAATCGTTTGACTTTGAGTCGTTGTTGCTCCGTTTTGAGTAATCGTACACGTATAGGTTGTTGTTGCCGTTGGAGAAACCGTAATGCTCGGTGTTGTTGCTCCGCCTGGACTCCATGAATAGGTCGCTTGTCCTTGGGTATATAATTGTTGGATTTCATTAGCGGTTAACGCTCTGTTCCATATGCCGATGTCATCGAGTTTACCTGCAAAATATTGTGGTGACCCAGAAATACTAGCTCCAATATTTAAAGTCCCTGAAATTGGAAGAACAGGCGTTGTAGTCTGCGTGGTAATGAGTACACCATTCACATAAACTTTAATTTGTGAGGAAGTATAAACACAAGCTACATGGATCCAAGTATTGACATTAAGGTTGAAATTCGTGGAATAATAGGTGTATCCCAAATTATTCCACATGATAAAACTCAATTGACCATTTTGGCAATCACTATATAGTTCCCAAGATCCATTATAAGCATCAAGTATTGGCTTATTGCAGGTTGTATTAGAGGCTTGAATCCATGCACTCGTTGAAAACGTACCAAGATGTGCTCTTGGTGTTGATATTAAATCATTTACCCCATCAAAACTATAGGCACTATTCGCATTACCAAATCGGTCTGTGGTAAGAATTGGTCCATTAACAGTGCCATTATTCCCATTCCCTGACGCATCATTGGCATTGCCACAGAAAGGCCAATAACCAACGAGACCAGTTGTTAATGTTCCGGTAAGTCCGTTTGATGCACATGGTGTTCCTGTACTTACCGAAGCAACCGTTAGGGTCGTGCTTTGTCCAGCACAAAGGGTAGTATTCGTTGTTGTTAATGATGGTGCTGGCAAAACCGTAACCAAAACTGCATCCGTTGCTGAACAAGCATTGGAAGTTCCTGTCACCGTATACGTTGTAGTCGTAGTTGCTGTGAATGGCGTGTTATTCGTAACGCTATTATTCCAAGCATACGTTGTCGCTCCTGAACCTGCTAGGGTGACTTGAGTTCCCGCAAAAACGCTTTGGTCAACTCCAGCATTTACTGATGGTGTTGGATTCACCGTAATCGTTTGACTAACAGTGGTTGAAATATTCCCCTGCGTAATGACACATGTATAAGTAGTTGTAGAAGTTGGATTCACATTTATCGCGGAAGTAGTTGCTCCATTAGACCATAAATAGGTGGTTGGAATGAAATTATACAATTGAGCAATTTCACTTGCAGATAGTGCTTTATTCCATACACCAAAGTCATCAATTTTTCCGGTGAAATTAGGGGAGTTATATTGCCCACCTAGGTAAATATTAGACGGTAACACTTTAGGAGTAGATAAACAGGCCAATGGACGTCCTCTGACTTTTATGCCGTTTACATATAGGAAAGAGCTATCCGAACGATACACGACAACAATGTGTTGGTATTGATTTGCAAATGACCCTGTATGAGTCATTCTACTTTCTAGCACATATGAGGCATGTTCAGCAGATTGGATGGAATTTGTTCCTACTGAAAGTCCAACTCCAAGCGTCGTGTTTCCACCATGATGGGGATTCATAGCCCAATTTTGGTTATTCGACATCATGCCATAACTACTCGCATTGATACACGCATTTGACTCTCCGTCATAGGTAATAGCAGTGCTCGTTAATACCCACATAGAATAAGAAAAGGGTGGGTTTAAATTAACACCTATGGGAGTAAGAATAATATCATTTGTATTAGGCGAAAATAAATACGCACTATTACTATTTCCAAATCGGTCTGTTGAAAGTGTTGCGCCAGTAACGGTGCCATGATTTCCATTAGCTGAAGCATCGTTTGCATTGCCACAAAATGGCCAATAACCAACTAAATTTGTTGCTAATCCACCCGAGAATGGATTACACGTAGAAATCGCGGAGGGACTTGAAACAGTCAAAGATGCCGTTTGACCCGCACAAATAGTAGCACTTGTTGGAGTAATCGTCGGAGCAGGTAATACAGTTACTAAAACCGCATCCGTTGCTGAACAAGCATTGGAAGTTCCTGTCACCGTATACGTTGTAGTCGTATTTGCGGTGAATGCTGTGTTATTCGTCACACCATTATTCCAAGCATAGCTTGTCGCTCCAGAACCAGCTAATGTAACTTGTGCACCCGCAAAAACAGTTTGATCCACTCCTGCATTCACCGTTGGCAATGGATTCACGGTAATCGTTTGACTTTGAGTCGTTGTTGCTCCGTTTTGAGTAATCGTAACCGTATAGGTTGTTGTTGCCGTTGGAGAAACCGTAATGCTCGGTGTTGTTGCTCCGCCTGGACTCCATGAATAGGTCGCTTGACCTTGGTTGTATAATTGTTGAATCTCTGTTGTTGTTAAGGTTCGGTTCCAAATACCGATGTCATCGATTTTTCCAAGAAAAAACTCCCCAACTTGACTGCCGTTATAACGAGCACCAAAAGTTAAATTTGCAAGGTTTGAAATATTATGTACAATGCTTGTTGTAGAGGTATTTATTAAATTCCCATTGAGATAGATTTTGATGGAATTACCCGTCCTTGTGAACGTATAACAATGCCAGGCATTTAGGAAACTTTGCGCATATCCGTATGAAAAATGGTCTATAGAGGTACTTTGATTGATTTCATAAGCGGGTGAATTTACCCATCCCATAGTGAAAAAGCTACCATTACTAGGGGCATTTCGCTTAGAAATGATAACCCCTCCATTTACAGCATCTTGATCATAAACCCAACAAGAGAGGGTAAAATTACCTGTTTGAAAATTTCCTAAATTCGGATTAATTTGAATATAACTAGTGCCATTAAAATCAAAGGCACTATTCGCATTTCCAAAACGATCCGTAGTTAGCATTGGTCCGTTAACCGTCCCGTTATTTCCATTCCCAGAAGCATCATTCGCGTTGCCACAGAACGGCCAATAACCAACAAGGCCAGTTGTTAATGTTCCGGTAAGTCCGTTAGCAGCACATGGTGTTCCTGTACTTGCAGAAGCTACTGTTAAGGTGCTGCTCTGTCCTGCACAAATGGTAGCGCTTGTTGGAGTAATTGTCGGAGCCGGTAGTACCGTAACCAAAACCGCGTCTGTTGCCGAACATCCGTTGCTTGTTCCTGTCACCGTGTACGTTGAGGTAGTGGTTGCTGTAAATGCTGTATTATTCGTCACACCATTATTCCAAGCATACGTTGTCGCTCCAGAACCAGAAAGAGTTACTTGATTTCCCGCAAAAACAGTTTGATCCACTCCTGCATTCACAGTTGGTATCGGATTTACCGTGATTGTTTGGCTCTGCGTCGTTGTTGCGCCGTTTTGCGCAATCGTACACGTATAGATTGTTGTCGCCGTTGGAGAAACCGTGATGCTCGGTGTTGTTGCTCCACCTGGACTCCAAGAATATGTAGTTAAGCCAAAGTTGTATAATTGTTGGATTTCAGTTGCGTTTAACGCACGGTTCCAGATACCGATGTCATCGAGTTTTCCTTTGAAATATTCCCCTTGAACAAGCGTGCTTTTTCCAACTTCAATTATTTTATTATTCGAAATCAATGTAGAAATGGAAACCGAATTTACTAGAACACCATTAATATAAATGCTATTTAAATTCGTGATAGGATTAAGGGTTCCAACAACAAAAACCCATGTGTTAATTGAATAACCTCCTGGAGCAGCGGCAGTGTTGGCTCCTGCTAGCGGAGTTCCATATTGACCATGTTCAGCCCAAAGCTGCGAATTATCTCGTATGTTCAGTCTGTAACCACTCGCTGTTGGATAAGTTTCTTTGTCAACAATACTTGCCATTCTTATATCTGAGGAGCGCATCCAAGCAGAAAATGTAACACCTTGTAAAAAATTAACATTTGCCGTGTTGTTCAATGAGACAAAATTAGTAGTTCCGTTAAAATCATACGCACTATTCGCATTACCAAATCGGTCTGTGGTAAGAATTGGTCCGTTAACCGTCCCGTTATTCCCATTCCCAGAAGCATCATTTGCATTCCCACAGAATGGCCAATAACCAACGAGGCCAGTTGTTAATGTTCCGGTAAGTCCGTTAGCAGCACATGGTGTTCCTTGGCTTGTGGAAGCAGCCGTTAACGTGGTGCTTTGTCCTGCACAAAGGGTAGCGCTTGTTGGAGTAATTGTCGGTGTGGGTAATACGGTCACCAAAACCGCATCGTTAGCCGAACATCCATTACTTGTTCCGGTCACCGTATACGTTGTGGTCGTATTTGCAGTGAATGGTGTGTTATTCGTAACGCCATTATCCCAAGCATACGTTGTCGCTCCAGAACCAGAAAGAGTTACTTGATTTCCCGCAAAAACAGTTTGATCCACTCCAGCATTCACCGTTGGCAATGGATTCACGGTAATGGTTTGATTTTTTGTTGTTGTTGCGCCACCTTGCGTGATGGTACACGTATAGGTTGTTGTTGCCGTTGGAGAAACCGTAATGCTCGGTGTCGTTGCCCCACCCGGACTCCAAGAATAAGTCGCTTGACCTTGGGTGTACAATTGTAGAATTTCAGCAGCAGTTAACACTCTGTTCCAGATGCCGATGTCATCGAGTTTACCGTTAAAAAATCTATATAACGCACCATTTGTTACATCCGCACCAAAAATCAAATCATTGATTGAATTACAGATTGATCCTGAAACATTATTAGAATTTATTAATTGACCATTAATAAATAATTGACCACCAGTTGTTGAATTATGACTGAAAACAAAGTGAAACCAATTATTAGTGGTTATGTTGGTCGTTGTATAGAAATTATTACCTGCATAAAAGTCTGTTGCCGCGCCTAAATAACTTAATGATTGGCCACTCGGTTTCGTTAAACATAATAAATATGCATTGTAGTTTGAATTGCAACTGCTCGGTGATTGCCACCATTTACCTATTATTCCTTTTGCACTTAATCCATCATCAATTGGCAAATTACCCGTATTAAACCATCCACTAATTGAAACGCTTGAATTGTTTAATGTCTGAGAGTTTGGTACACGAATGTTATTTGAGGAACCATTAAAGCTATAAGCACTATTCACATTTCCAAACCGGTCGGTAGTCAAGCTGGCACCATTCACTGTCCCATTATTCCCATTCCCAGAAGCATCATTTGCATTCCCACAGAAAGGCCAATAACCAACAAGGCCCGTTGTTAGTGTTCCGGTAAGTCCGTTAGCAGCACATGGTGTGCCTGTACTTGCAGAAGCAGCAGTTAATGTGGTGCTTTGTCCGGCACAAATGGTAGAGCTTGTTGGAGTAATTGTCGGAGCCGGTAGTACCGTAACCAAAACCGCGTCTGTTGCCGAACATCCATTGCTTGTTCCCGTCACCGTGTACGTTGAGGTAGTGGTCGCTGTAAATGCTGTATTATTCGTTACACCATTATTCCAAGTGTACGACGTCGCTCCTGAACCCGAAAGTGTCACGGAAGAACTTGCAAATACAGTTTGGTCCACTCCTGCATTCACAGTTGGCAGTGGATTCACCGTAATTGTTTGACTTTGAGTTGTTGTTGCGCCTCCTTGTGAAATGGTACATACATACGTTGTTGTCGCCGTTGGAGAAACCGTAATGCTTGGTGTAGTTTCTCCTCCTGGACTCCATGAATAGGTCGCTTGTCCTTGGTTATACAGCTGTGTGACTTCCGAATTGGTCAATGGGCGATTCCAAAATCCAATATCATCAAGTTTACCATTGAAATATTTTGTGTCACCCGACCACCATGTGCCCATTTTCAGTTGACCACCGTTACAAATGTCCATCGGTCCACTAAGTGGTAAAGAATTAGTCAAAACACCATTAAGGTAAATTTTAAGAAATGCGCCATCATACGAAAATGTGTATAAGTGCCAATTCCCATTGAAGTTTGATGGTTTAGGAGTAGTGAAAGAATTCCATCCAGCCCCTGCGACACAATTTGAGTTCTTTTTAACAGTTACCCATATTGAACTTGCATCCATTCCTGTTCCAAAAGTCTCGCTATTTGCATTGCTCCAATTTGACTTTGAAACCAAATTTTGGACGCTGGGGGAACTAGTATTTGCCCATACCGAAACAGTGAATTGACTCACATTAAATGCCGTTGTTGCATTCACTTCGATTTTATTGGATGTGCCATTAAAATTGTAAGCACTATTCGCATTGCCAAAGCGGTCGGTGGTGAGCGAAGCACCACTTACCGTTCCATTGTTACCGTTGCTTGTCGCATCATTCGCATTGCCACAGAAAGGCCAATAACCAACAAGGCCAGTTGTTAGTGTTCCGGTAAGTCCGTTAGCAGCACATGGTGTTCCTGTACTTGCAGAAGCAACTGTTAACGTAGTGCTTTGTCCAGCACAAAGGGTAGTGCTTGTTGGAGTAATTGTTGGTGCAGGTAATACAGTAACCAAAACCGCATCTGTTGCCGAACATCCGTTGCTTGTTCCTGTCACCGTGTACGTTGAGGTAGTGGTCGCTGTAAATGCTGTATTATTCGTTACACCATTATTCCAAGTGTACGACGTCGCTCCTGAACCCGAAAGTGTCACGGAAGAACTTGCAAATACAGTTTGGTCTGCACCAGCATTAACTGTTGGTATTGGATTCACCGTAATCGTTTGACCTTGCGTCGTTGTTGTGCCACCCTGTGTAATGGTACAGGTATAGGTTGTTGTTGCCGTTGGAGAAACCGTTATACTCGGCGTCGTTGCTCCCCCTGGACTCCAAGAGTAAGTCGGAGACGAAAGCAAATAGATTTGACTCACCTCATCCGTTGAAATAGCTCTATTCCAAAGACCAATATCATCAACATCTCCTCTAAAAGGGAATAACAAATCACTTCTAACTCCAATAAACAATGAAAGAACACTCAAAGATAGGTTTGAGCTACTATTTTCTAAAATTCCATTTTTATATATACGCGTTGTACTGCCTTCTTTTACAAGTGTAATATTTGCCCAAGTATTAATAGTAGTTGTTGTAGTTGTATTCAATACATTTTGACACCCGCCATTATTTGCATCAAAAACAAAATACAGATTTGCGTTTGAAGTTGAACAAGGAGGTGTGCTAGATGAAAATCCAATACCATACCCATCCAATGTACTATTGTTATAGCCAAGACCAACGGGATACTGAAAAGTATTTTGGCTATATTTCGCCCAGAACGTAATAGAGAAATTTTGAGTTAAATTTGGCTGTCCCAGTGAAATTCTTGACGAACCATTGAAATTGTATGCGCCATTTGCATTACCAAATCGATCTGTTGTGAGCGTAGCACCTGAAACAGTTCCATTTAGTCCATTTCCAAGAATATTGTTCGCGTTTCCGCAAAATGGCCAATAAGCCACTAAGCCCGTATTTAAGCTACCGGGTAAGCCATTTGGCCAACAAGGAAAACCACTAGTTGAAGCTGCTGCGGTAATGGTGGCACTTTGACCCACACAAATCGAGGCATTTGATGGGATAACAGAAAGGGATGGAGCAGGTGTAGATGTGTATAGCCCGCTAATCTCATTTGAAGTTAATGCCCGGTTCCAAATCGATATTTCATCTGTTTGACCAATATAGTTAGTATTGGAGTTCATGAATAAATCTGTACGGCAACCAAATGTTCGGTTTCCGTTCCAAGAAAGTGGAGGTGAGATTGAGTTAAAAGTATTGTTCAAAATACCATCAATGAATATTTTTAGTATCCCACTATCGTAGGTTGAAGTAATATGATGCCAATTGTTATCATTTACAGATGTGATGGATGAGTACCAATTTCCACGAATACCTATTCCAAATTTCCCGCCACTCGTGAGACCGCTTACAATTCCACCTGCGTTTGGCGGTGAAGCAACATTGTCACCAAGATTTAAAAAACCATTATTGGTTGTTGTCGCAGTTGTCTTAACCCAAAATGATAATGTAAAATTCCCTGTAATATTCAAACTTGAAGCGCTGCCATTTGGGAAAGAAATGTATTGTGGATTCGAATTAAAATTATACGCCCTGTTAGCGACTCCAAACCGATCCGTCGTCAACGTAGCGCCATTGACGGTGCCATTGTTGCCATTCCCACTCTCATCATTGGCATTTCCATTAAATGGCCACCAGCCTATGAGTCCATTTGTTGGGATGTAATTTGGAACTTGCGCGAAAAGCAGGTTTGCTTGAGGCGAAAGGATAATTATACTTAGAATGGTAAGGAGTAGTCCTTTTTTCATCATTGATTGTTTTTATCAAAGTTAAATTGATTTTTTCAATTTATTGTTAGTAAAAAAGGGTATTTACGTTCTCCCTATTTTCTCCTATTTCCTATCCCGCTCATTTACGATTAAAAAACGTGCACTCAAGAAAATGGTGTTCGCATCAAAGGAGGCATTAATCCGGTTAAATGGGTATAATAAATGATAACCTGTTTGAATGTGAAATTGGAGAATTTTGATGCCGATTGTTGGACAAATTCCAACGCGGTACTGATCAAAGTTTGTGCGCATGCAGACGTTCATTCCGTAGGTGAGTCCCATGGTGTTTTCTTTGTGCCAGAAACCAAGGTCGTAGCCTAAAATCGGATTGAAATGATAAAAATCATAGGAATAATTAACACCCATGTGGAGCGCGTTGGTCGTTGATTCGAGGAATTTATCGGATCGTTTCCATTGTTTTTCTATACCAACTTCACCGGCATAAAATCGCCCACTTTGAATGCCGATGTAGGGTCCAGACTTCACGACTTTTTTTGGTTCTTTACGGTCTAAAATTCCTTGAGCGAAAATTGAACTTTGCACTACGAATAGGCAAAAAAGAAGTTTACTTATGTTCATCATGGTCTTTGGATTGAATTTGTTTTTCGTAATAGTCAAAAAGTGAACTGGAACTGACACCTGGAATCGAGCCGTGAAGAACGCTTGTCATCACAGGTAAAATGATGGAATGCTGCTTCGTTTCCTTGGAGATGATTTTTTCCTTTTGATCGAAAGAGATGAGCATCAACAATAAACTCCCTACAAAATAAGTCCATTGAAGCAAGCCCAACAAGGCGCCAGCTAAACTATTCAAAACTGACAATTTCGCTAACTTAATGACACTTTCCAATACTTTTCCACCAAAGTAAATTCCTGCGCCTACCACTAAAAACAAACTGAGGAAGGTGATGGGGGATATGTATTTGCTTGTCCATTCATAGTGTTTCATTCCATAGTCAACAATCACATCCGTGAAGTGAAAAGCCACATATAATCCAACGATGACCGCTAATAACATGAACAAGGACATGATGAATCCACGTTTGTAGCCTTTGTATGCGCCGTAGATGAGCGGAAGTAAAATGATTAGGTCCAACATTTTCATGTCCGAATGTAAAAAGAAGGGCGCTTGCAAGAACAGAAAGCTCAAAATTCTTCTAAACATTCGCTTGTGGGTTAAGGAGATTGTTACTAATCTTGTGCTATGCTAGATCCGTTCAACGACCAATATTTCATGAAGCAGGCTTATTTGGAAGCACAAAAAGCCTTCGATCAAGACGAAGTTCCTGTAGGAGCTGTCATTGTCTGCAAGAATCAAATCATAGCACGAGGTCACAACCTAACGGAGAAGTTGTCGGATGTTACGGCACATGCGGAAATTCAAGCAATCACCGCTGCCTCACAATATTTGGGTGCAAAATACCTGAAGGAATGTACCTTGTTCGTGACCTTAGAACCCTGCTGCATGTGTGCTGGAGCTTTGTATTGGTCACAAATCGACAAAGTCGTTTTCGGCGCTCGAGATGAGCGTCGTGGTGCTGGACTCCAAGAAAAATCCTTGTATCATCCTGCGACCTTGGTCACAAATGGCATCATGGAAGCGGAATGTCAACAGTTGCTGAAAGATTTCTTTGCACGCAAGCGTTAATCAGGCATACAGCGTATCTCGAATCACTTCCATCGTTACTTTCAAACTGAAATTTGGCAGGTGAAGTTCGGCGTAATTCACCAAAACTTCTAAGCCTTTTCGAACGACATCCTTTGGATAGTTTTCCGTTGTTTCCTTTAAAAACTGCGCTTTCAAAAAGGACAATACCGTTGGATCCTGCACGTATTTACTTCCACTTGGTGTATTGGTAAACATGCCGCGTTCGATGTCGAAAGCACTGGCATCTTCTTCATCAAAAAGTGGTGCATAACCTAAGAATTGCATGTATTGAGCCAAGAATTGCGTGGGGAAAATAAAATCATCGTTTCGGGTTTCCAAGTCGATGAGTTGCGCTTGAACGTATTCGAATAACTGTGGATCTGGTCCTTGTTGCTTGATGGTTTGCTTGAGTACATCCGCCATGAAAAAGACCAGCATGACTTTCTGTGGCTGCGTGTATAGGTTGGAAGGAGTCCAGGCATAATCCATGGTTTGGATGATGCCCAACTCACTTTCTGGTCTTTTAAAATAGCTTATTTCGTATAAGCCCAATTGATTCAAGGACTTGCCTTTCTTTTTGACTCCTTTGAAAATGAAACTAGCGTATCCCTTTTCAAGCGTATAAAAATTCAGGATAGTACTGCTTTCTGAATAATGGTGTTTGTCAATTAAAATGCCAAGTTCCTTCGATTTCACTATTTTCTCGCCACTTTAAAATCAATTTTGTAGTAGAAAATAGGCAAGAATCCTAGTTGCTTGTTTTCAGCATAAGGCTTATATCCTGGTTTTGGGGATCCGTCTGGTAAAAGATCTTTAGGTAAAATAGCAGGATTGTAGGTCAGGCTTAATAGGTTTTCCGTGTTTAGTAAATTGACTAAATCCAATCCGATTTCATGCGTTACCTTCTCTGCATTTTTTCTCCAGCTGATTTTTAAGTCCAAACGAAAATAGTCGTTGAATTTGAAGTCGTTGAACGCGCTATCCAAGAACAAGATTTCTTTCGACTCATTGGTTGCAGCTACATCAACTAATCCATAGCGTTTACCACCAGCTCTGGTTACTTTTAATCCAATTCCAACGGTGTTTTTCGCATTGATGTTAAACTCTTTTCCAGCTAATAAATTCACTACATAGTTTCCGTTATATGAAGTATTGCGAACGATGTTGTCGCTTCCTTTGTATTTCGAATCGAAGATTGATCCTGTGAACAAGAAGAAAAAGGTTTTATCAAAGTATTTTTGAACCGTTAACTCCAATCCGTAGTTATATCCTGTTCCCGTATTCTGCAAGGAATCTTGGAACAAGCGAGAGAATCCTGATCCAACGTTGATCATGGAGAACGAAGAAGGGTTTATTGAAACTGGGACATTATATAAATGTTGGTAGTATGCTTCTGTTTTGATATTGAATCCTTTGTTGAAGGATTTTTCGTAGCCAATTCCCGAATGTACACTTTTTGTAAAATCCAAATTCATGTTACTTGCCCCATTCGTTGCTTGTCCAGGAAGAACTTTATACGCATACGTATAATATGGTTGTGTCTGGCTATGCAAACCTCCACCCGCAAAGATAGACTGATTCCCTTTCATGCGGTATTTCCAACCGATACGCGGCTCCAATGGACTAATACTATTCGACAGGGTAAAATACTGCGCGTGTAGTCCAGCGGAGAAGTCCATATTTTCATTGATGCGCCATTTCCATTGAACGAAAGGTTGGATTAAGGCTGCGGTCCCTTGATAATCCCAACGTACTTTCCACGTATTTTGATCATTCAAATCACTCAAACAAGAATCCAAGAAATTCATGTTCATGACATCCAAGATGATTCCCGCTTTCAGTAGGTGTTGTTTGTTAATTTTGTGATTAACCGCCGTATAGCTTGACAATTTACGGATCGTGTATTTGTAAGCCATCATCGCGTAAAGGGAATCGAATTTAATCGTTTGAGTGAGTGTGTCTACTCTACGTCCATTCAAGTAATCATGATTCGTGTGTTGTTCTTCTTGAGAGAAAGCCAAGGTAGAAGAAATGTATGTTTTTTCGCTTAAAGTTTTCTTGTAGTTCAAACCGGTTGTATACATGGAGGTGCCAAAATACTGGTCGCGATCTCCTTCACCATAAAATTCTTGTGAGTATTCTTTTTTATCAGAAATCATGATGGATATATCACTTGCTCCACCAAGTCCAAACAAGGATAGTTGTCCGCCATTTTTTAGCTGCCAGTTAAATTTAAACGCGCCATCACCATAAATAGGAATGGCAGAGGTTCCAATTTTAATCCCCAATGATTCGAACAGCGAAAGTGTGGAATAGCGTCCCATGGCTAAGAACGATGATTTTCCGTTTTTCGAAAGTGGTCCTTCGGCAAGGAATTCTGTTCCTAGGAATCCAAACTGGCCGGTAAACTCATGCTGTTTGTTGTTTCCGTTGCGCAATTTTAAGTCGAAGACTCCGGAAGTGCTGTTTCCGTATTCCGCTGGAAAAGCACTCATAAAGAAATCGGAATTTCCGAGCATTTTATTGTTAATGATAGAAACAGGTCCGCCAGAACTTCCTGCAATTGCAAAGTGATTTGGATTTGGAATGTCGATTCCTTCCACGCGGTAAATCACACCAAGTGGTGAATTTCCACGAACGACGATGTCGTTTCGCGAGTCATCTGCACCATTGACTCCGGCAAAGTTCGAAGCCATACGAGCGGGATCCATACGAGAACCTGGATAACGGTTTGTTTCCGCGACACTAAATTGTTGTGCAGAAAGAAGTGCCATTTCATTGATGACTTCGCCGTGTTTTTTCGTCAGGACTTTCACTTCATTTTGCTCAGAGATTTTTTCTTGCAAGGGAATTTGGAGGATTAATTCACGTCCAGAACTCACTTCAATGGTCATGGACTTGCTATCATAGAAGGAATAATTCGCACTTAATTCATGTTTTCCGACAGGAACTTTCGTGATTTCCCATGTTCCGTCTGCAGTAGATAAAGTACGGTATACTTTTCCGTCATTTACTTCGATGGAGATTTTTACCGCATTCAGAGGGAAATTCGTTTCACTATCATACACTTTTCCCCGCACGGTTTGCATTGGAGTTTGTGCGAAGAAAGATAAGGAGCAGAATAGGCAAGTTAATAGTATAAGTAATCTCATAAGCTTAGGTTTTAGTAGACGAATATATCGTTTTTCTTGAAATTAGCATGAAAAAAAAAGATGTGAAACTTTTGCACGGTTTTTGGATGAAGCGCCAATTATTATTAATTTTAAAGAAAAAACTATGAAAACGATTGCACTATTATCCTTCTTATTTCTAACTAGCCTCAATTCAATTGCTCAAAAATCTGCAAAAGAAGACTTGGTATGGCATACCGATTTAAACAAAGCCATTGCGTTATCAAACAAAGAACACAAACCAATGATGTTGTTTTTTACTGGTTCTGACTGGTGTGGATGGTGTGTGAAGCTTCAAAAAGAAGTATTTACTCAAAGTGAGTTTAAACAATGGGCGGAGGACAATGTTATTTTAGTGGAAGTAGATTTCCCTAGAGCGAACATTCAAACGGAAGAAGTGAAAACACAAAACCGCATGTTACAGCAGCAATTTGCTGTGCGTGGTTATCCAACATGTTGGTTTATCAAAGCGGATCAATTAAAAGACGGAAAAGTAAACTTTACGCAATTGGGTCAAAAAGGCTACGAGGCTGGTGGGCCAGCGAATTGGGTTATGGGAGCAACGGCGATTATCAAACCGAATTAATCCAAGTTCAAGGAAGAAAATTCATCGTATTGGAAACCTCTTGAAAGCAGGAACCTCATCAGTTTCTGCTTTTTTATTTGGGCATTTTTTTCTGAGGAAAGCTCCCGGTTTTTACGTTCGATTAAGGATTCCAACACCTGTTTGTATTCTTCATCTGAGATAAAGGAATAAATCCCTTCTTGAATGAGTTTGGCGTCGATTCGTTTTTGAAAGAGTGCTGCTTTGATTTTTTGTCGTCCCCATTTTTTGATGCGCAGTTTTCCTTGAACGTAGGCTTCGACGAAGCGTTTTTCGTCCAAAAAGCGATTTTCTTTTAAGTGTTTGATTACTTCGAGGGACAATGATTCGTCCGCACCCAAGCGATCGAGTTTCATTCGAACTTCTTGGGTACAGCGTTCCTGATAAGCACAAAAGGCTTCTGATTTAAAGATGATTTGCTCCCGTGAAAAAGCAGGTGGAATCATTACAAAGTGATTTCCTCGTTGGATTTATTCACGAAGGAATATTGCAATAAATGATGAGCCGTCAAGCCACGGACCGGAATCCATTGTTTGTATTTAAAGAACCAACGCCATTGTTTGCTGATGAGTCCTTTTTTGAAGAATGCTTCCAAGTACGGGTGAACCAACAAGGTAACTCCTTTTTCTTTGCGGTCGTTCAATAAATAACTCAGGTTATTTTCGATTTCTTCCGAGAAAAGAATGCTTGCAGTTACTTCGCCACTTCCGTTACAGGTCGGACACGTTTCTGATGTTTCAATATCCGTTTCTGGACGAACACGTTGACGTGTTATTTCAATGATACCGAATTTCGACGGAGGAATCATGTTGTGTTTTGCACGGTCCGACTTCATAAATTCCTTCATTTTTTCGAAGAGAATTTTGTTGTTTTCTTTTTCGTGCATATCGATGAAATCCACACAAACGATACCGCCCATGTCGCGCAGTTGCAAGACACGCGCAATTTCTTCCGCTGCTTCCATGTTTGTCGCAAGTGCATTCGATTCTTGTCCATCAGCTCCTTTACGGTTTCCACTATTGACATCGATGACGTGCATGGCTTCCGTGTGCTCAATAATCAAGTATCCACCACTTGGTAATGGTACTTTTTTACCGAACAAGGCTTTGATTTGCTTATTGATCGCAAAGCGTTCAAAAATGTCAATTTTACCTTCGTAGTTACGAACGATTTTCTCGCGTCCAGGAGCAATGGATGAAATGTATTCCTTCATTTCCAAAGCTAAAGCTGGGTCATTAACATGAATATTGGTAAAGTTTCCATTCAACAAATCACGAAGAATAGAAGTGGTCGTATTCAATTCACCTAATACACGACGAGGGGGTTGAATTCCTTTCAAGTTTGCGTGCATTCCGCGCCATTTTTCCAACAAGTTTTGAAGGTCAGTTTCTAAGTCTGCTGTAGACTTATTTTCAGCCACTGTTCGAATAATGACACCAAAATTTTTCGGTTTGATCCGTTCCATCAAGTCCTTTAAACGGTCCTTTTCGGAAGAATCTTTGATTTTTTGACTCACAGATATTTTATCTGCGAAGGGTACAAGTACGATATAACGTCCGGCTAGCGTCACTTCGGAGCTCAATCGAGGTCCTTTCATGGATATAGGCTCTTTCGCAACTTGCACCAAAATGGGTTGCGATGAAGAGAGTACATTGCTAATTTTTCCGTCTTTTTGAATGTCTTTCTCTAGTTTGTAATATTGCAGGTCTGCGACATTTTGTTTTCCTTGCATCGATTCTTTGACAAATCGAGCGAGTGTGTGATACTGAGGACCAAGGTCCAAATAATGCAAAAAGGCATCTTTTTCGTATCCAACATCAACAAAGGCTGCATTCAAACTAGGAACCACACGACGTACTCTTCCCAAATAGATGTCGCCAACAGCAAAATCTGAATTTCCACGATCTTCGTGCAATTCAATCAATTTGCCGTCCCGCAACAAAGCGATCCAAATTCCATTCGACCTGGTATCGACAACGAGTTCTAGGTTCACAATTAGAAGTTTACAGGATGAAACAATGAAAGCTCACTGAAAGAAATCAATGAGCCCCCTTTTCTTCTCAAATATAAGAAGATATTACTTCTTCTTCTTGTGACGATTTTTTCTAAGACGTTTTTTACGCTTGTGCGTAGCCATTTTATGTCTTTTTCTTTTTTTACCGCTTGGCATAATATATATTTTAGTGTTACTTCAATCCAAAAAAAATGCACCCCCTCTAAAAAGGGAGTGCAAAGTTACATAAAATTTTGAAATATGGAAATCTTATTTCACGCTAACCTTATTCTTTACTTCATCAATAAATACTTTTGATGGTTTGAAAGATGGGATGTTGTGTGCTGGGATGATAATCGTCGTGTTTTTAGAGATGTTACGTCCAGTTTTCTGAGCACGTTCTTTTACTACGAAGCTACCAAAGCCTCTTAAATAGACATTATTACCTTTCGCCAAAGACGATTTTATTGAGTTCATAAAGGCCTCAACAGCTCTTAGGGCTTCGTTTCTTTCTAATCCTGTTTCCTCTGCAATGTCTGCAACGATATCCGCTTTAGTCATATTTTCTTAATGTTAATTGATTTTTAATGCGGTGCAAAAGTATATCACAGAAACTTTATATTGTTAATTTTCCTCTTTTTTTTCTCAAAAAATTTCAAATGAACCAAATTCAACGTGAAATAAGTGCTTGGTATCACGTCCATAAACGCGCCCTTCCATGGCGAGAAACAAGGAATCCATACTTCATTTGGTTGAGTGAAATTATCCTTCAGCAAACACGAGTTGAGCAAGGAATGGCTTATTATTTCAAATTTACAGAGGCTTTCCCTACTGTTCATGACTTAGCACAGGCGGATGAACAAGTCGTGCTCAATTTGTGGCAAGGACTTGGCTATTACAGTCGGGCGCGGAACTTGCACCGAACGGCAAAACAACTTGTGGAGGAATTTGAGGGTGAGTTCCCGAAAAGTTACGAGGGCTTGCTAAAATTAACAGGCGTTGGTCCATATACTGCCGCAGCGATTGCATCCTTTTCGTTTGATTTACCACATGCCGTACTTGACGGAAACGTTTTCCGTGTACTTAGTCGCTTGAACAATTGGTCCGTTCCCATTAATTCCACACAAGGAAAAAAAGATTTTGAGAAATTCGCCGATGAACTCCTCGACCAAAAGAATCCAGGATTGTTTAACCAAGCCATGATGGAATTCGGTGCATTGCATTGCAAACCTTCCCAGCCCTTGTGCGGGGAATGTCCAATCTCTATTTATTGCCTCGCGTTTTCCGAAAAGACGGTTCGCGATCTTCCAGTAAAATTGAAAAATCAGTCGGTTCGACAAAGGTATTTTGTGTTTGAAATCCTTCAGCCTAAACATGGATGGATATTGCTTGAAAAAAGAAAGGAAAAAGATATCTGGCAGCATTTATACCAATTTCCTTTGAAAGAATTTCAAGGTCCGGAGGAAAAAGAGCGCTATTTGTCCGATGTAATGCACAGTTTTCAGTCTAAAGAATACAAACACGTATTATCACATCAACATTTGTTTTGCCATTTTATCGTTCGGATTCCAACAGATCTTGATGATGGAGCACAGGTAAAATTGGAAGATTTGCATCAATATCCGATCCCGAGAGCAATCGACCGATTTTTAGATGATTATGGACTTGATATTTTTCATTCCTAAGCAAGATAACTTACTACCTTTGTAAAAATTCGAATCATGATTCAACTCAAACAATCCAACGAAGCAACTGTTTGTGCTTCCAACATATATTTGATCGATTCCAAGGCTACGGAGATTTCCGGTTTAAAAGCGAACACGATTGCTGCTTTTCAAGCCAATGAGAAGAAGTTTGACTATTTCAAAAGTCCTGAAGGATTTACATTCCTCGTGAAAACAGATCAAAAAGCGGAGGAAATTCGCGTTTTAGGAAATACGATAGAAGGCCTTATTTGCGATTCGGAAGAGGAAATACAACTTATTGGTTCGAACAATGCTGCCATATTCGCTTTGTGCGAAGGACTGCTTTTATCGAGCTACCGATTTACTCAGCATTTCTCAAAACCTAAAGAATACAAATTCCTGCAAATTTTGGTTGGCGAGGCCTTATCGAAAGGACAACTCATGGAATTGACTTCGATGTCCAAAGCCGTTTTCTGGACGCGCGACATGGTCAACACCCCCGTTTCTCATTTGAACGCAGAACAGTTGGCTGAGGCGATTTCGAAGCTTGGTGAAGAAGCAGGATTTCAAGTCAATGTGCTAGGAAAAACACAAATCGAATCCCTGAAAATGGGTGGATTATTAGCCGTAAATAAAGGATCTATTGATCCGCCAACATTTACCATTGCGGAATACAATCCAGCTAACGCTGTGAATAAAAAGCCCGTCGTTTTGGTTGGTAAAGGTGTGGTGTATGATACTGGCGGACTCAGTTTAAAACCGACAGCGGGATCCATGGATACCATGAAGGGAGATATGGCTGGCGGCGCAACAATGGCGGCAGTGATTTATTTTGCTGCATTGCAAAAACTTCCGATTCATATTGTTGGACTCATTCCAGCTACGGATAATCGTCCGGGGGGAAATGCTTACACCCCTGGAGATGTCATTACGATGTTTGATGGGACAACGATTGAAGTATTAAACACCGATGCCGAAGGACGCATGATTTTAGCTGACGCACTTGCATATTCGGCAAAATACGATCCGGAGATTGTCATCGATGCGGCGACTTTAACCGGAGCAGCATTAAGAGCAATTGGTACCGAAGCCACCATTATCATGGGAAATGCAACGGATGATTATTTCCAAGATTTAGAAAAAACAGGGTTTGATGTTCACGAACGCGTGGTTCGTTTTCCATTCTGGGACGACTACAAAGCACACATGAAATCAAAAATTGCCGACATGAAGAATATAGGTGGCCCGAATGCAGGAATGATTTCCGCAGGGAAATTTTTAGAGCATTTCGTAAAAGCTCCTTATATTCACATGGATATTGCAGGTCCAGCATGGTTGGATTCAAAAGAAAATTACAAAGGGGATGGTGGAACAGGAGCGGGAGTTCGTTTGTTGTATCAATTCTTGAAAAATCGCTATAAATAATGGAGAAAGAACAAGGAGCAGAGAAAGAGGCAGTTTCTACGAAAGAATTGTACAAAGTCGGAATTACACTGGGTGACTTAAACGGCATTGGACCAGAGGTAACGATTAAAGCGCTAAAGGATAACCGTATTTTAGGAGATTTCACCCCTGTGATTTACGGTTCAACAAAAATCATCTCGCATTATAAAAAATTGTTTGAACTTCAGGATTTCCAATATACTTCTTGTAAAGATGCGAGTGAAATTCAAGCGAAAAAAATCAATGTGATCAATGTTTGGGAGGAAGATGTTGAATTGCAAGTTGGGGAATCTACACAAACAGGTGGTTCTTATGCTTTCAAATCTCTTGAAGCTGCCACTCAAGATTTATCCGAAGGGAAAATTGATGTTTTGGTGACGAGTCCATTTAGCAAAGATGCCATTCAAAAGGCAGGATTTGAGTTTCCTGGTCACACGGAATACTTAGCAGATATGTCCGGTGTTCCAGAAGCACTGATGATTTTAGTTTCCGATAGATTGAAAGTTGCATTGGTCACCACGCATATACCGATCAAAGAAGTAAGTTCGGCGCTCAACAAAGAAGGTATTCTATCGAAAATTGAGAAATTCGAACAATCTTTGAAAAAAGATTTCGGAATTGTCAAACCGAGAATTGCCGTATTTGGATTGAATCCACATGCAGGTGAAAATGGCAAATTAGGAGCCGAGGAACAAGAGATTATTTCCCCTGCTATTCAGCAAGCGAAAAACAAAGGCGTTTTAGCTTTTGGTCCTTTCCCGGCGGATGGATTCTTTGGGTCAGATTTAAAAAATCAATTCGATGGAATTCTAGCGATGTATCACGATCAGGGACTTACGGCATTTAAAGCCTTGGCTTTTGACGATGGTGTGAACTTCACAGCGGACCTTCCGATCGTGCGGACTTCACCAGATCACGGCACCGCATTTGACATCGCTGGTAAAGATATGGCGAATGAATTATCGATGAGAAGCGCCATGTATTTGGCTGTGGAAATTTTTAAAAACAGAAAGTTCAACAAACAAATTCACGCGAATCCACTGCCCTTTACGAAGGAAGAACGTGGAAAGAAAGAGTTTGATCGTCCGATATAATTTTAAAATTCCAAATAAATTTTATAATTTCGCAGATTCATTTTTGTTCATTGTAAAAACGATATGATAAGTCCTTACACGATACCATTTGTTGGATTGAAGCTAGGGCAGCATCTTTTCGATTTTGCATTAGACAAAACGTTCTTTGAATCTTTGCCGTATTCATTGGTTGACGACGGGAAATTAGTAGTGAAATTAACCTTGGAAAAGAAGGAAACGATGCTCATCGCAAGTTTCGAAGTAAAAGGTTTCGTTTCAGCGCCTTGTGCTAGATGCAATGAGGAAATGAGTCAAAAAATTAAAGGTGATTTGACCGTTTACTTTGTGTTTGGAGACGAGGAGTCTGAAGATGAAAACTTGATTGTTATTCCGAGGGAGAGCTATGAAATCGACGTGCAACAATCGATGTATGAAATGATTATGTTGGCCTTGCCAGCGCGATCGGCTCATAAAAAAAATGAATGCAATGAAGAAATGGTTCAACTGTTACAAAAGTATACGTCGAATCAAGATTCCAAAGAGAAAGAAGAAAATATTGACCCAAGGTGGGAAGCATTAAAGAATTTAAATTGATATAAATACATAGTTATGGCGCATCCTAAACGCAGAATTTCCACAACAAGACGTGACAAACGTAGAACGCACAAAAAAGCGACTGCTCATCAAGTGGCAACATGCCCTACAACAGGTCAGCCTCATTTATTCCACCATGCACATTGGCATGAAGGGAAATTATACTACCGAGGTAAAGTAGTTGCAGAAAAAGAATCAACAGTAGAGTAAGGAACCAACTCGTTTTCTAAATGAGGATTGGTCTAGACATCTCAGGGGGCGACTTCGCTCCCAAGGCAACTATTGATGGTGCATTATTGGCGAGAGAAACTCTGTCCAGTGATGTTACTATTGTGTTGCTTGGTGATGAGGAACTGATTCGTACAGAGTTTGCCGATCGCGGAAGAGATTTTCAAGGATTCGAGGTAATTCACGCGCCAGAAGTAATTACCTATCACGACCACCCAACAAAAGCAATTCCTAGAAAACCGAATAGTTCTATTGCCATTGGATTTGATTTACTTGCAAAGGAGCAGTTAGATGTTTTTGCTAGTACAGGAAATACCGGAGCCATGTTGGTGGGTGCAATGTACAAATTGAACACCGTTCCAGGAATCTTTCGCCCATGCATCACCTCCACACTTCCCTCACTAGATGGATCTCAAGCCATTTTACTCGATGTAGGTTCCAACGCAGATTGTAAAGCGGATGTCCTCTATCAATTTGCCGTTCTTGGAGCACTTTACTCCAGGCATGTGCATGGAGTTGAAAATCCGCGTGTAGCTTTATTGAACATCGGTGAAGAAGATTCCAAAGGGAATTTATTGACCATTGCAGCGTACAAGCTTCTTTCGGAATCCGACGAGTTAAACTTTACGGGAAATATTGAAGGCCGGGATTTATTTACGGGCGTTGCAGACGTGATTGTTTGTGATGGATTCACGGGAAATATCGTGTTAAAAGAAGCGGAGGGTATTTATAACTTGATGCGAAAACGTGGAATCCGCGATGAATATTTTGACCGCTTTAATTACGAGAATTATGGAGGGACACCGATTTTAGGTGTAAAAGGAAATGCCGTTATTGGTCATGGTATTTCGAATGACATTGCCATCAAAAATATGTTGTTACATTCCTACGAAGTGGCCGCTTCAGGGTTAGCAACGAAAATAAACGATGCTTTTAACTAAAAGATGAATAAACTCACAGCAGCAATTACAGCAGTACAAGGATATGTTCCAGATGACATTTTAAGTAACGAAGATTTATCAAAATTGGTCGATACTTCTGATGAATGGATCACTTCGCGTACGGGGATTAAGGAGCGTCGCATCATGCGAAATGGCGCATCATCAGATATGGCTGCAGCGGCTGTAAAACAACTTTTAGAGAAAAAAGGTATTGACCCACTGGACATTGACTTAGTGATTTGTGGTACCGTAACACCAGACCATCCATTTCCAAGTACTGCGAATATATTAAGCGATAAAACAGGCATGAAAAATGCGTGGTCCTTTGATGTCAATGCAGCATGTTCTGGATTTCTATTTGCCTTAGCAACCGGTTCGCAATTTATTGAAACAGGAAAATACAAGAAAGTTATTGTGGTTGGGGTAGATAAAATGACCTCTATTGTAGATTACCAAGATCGTACTACATGTGTCATCTTTGGTGATGGCGCAGGTGCTGTTTTGTTAGAACCAAATGCAGAAGGACTTGGAGTAATGGACTTTATTTTGCACTCAGATGGGTCGGGACGCGAGTTCTTGGTTCAACCAGCGGGAGGGTCTTTGAATCCCGCTTCCATTGAAACGGTTGAAAACCGCATGCACTATGTAAAACAAGAAGGACAAAGTGTCTTCAAATTTGCGGTGACAAATATGGCGGATGTTTCTGCGGAGATTATGGAAAAAAACAATTTGACATCAGACGACGTTCAATGGTTGGTTCCGCATCAAGCAAATTTGCGCATCATTGATGCAACGGCAAACCGCATGGGTCTTTCCAAAGAAAAAGTCATGATTAATATTGAGAAATATGGGAACACAACTGCTGGGACTTTGCCTTTATGCTTGTGGGACTATGAAAAACAATTAAAAAAAGGAGACACACTTATTTTATCTGCCTTCGGTGGTGGATTTACATGGGGGGCTATTTATTTGAAATGGGCTTATAACTCATAATATTAGTAATTTTGAAAAACAAATCATTGTTATGAATTTAGAAGAAATCAAAGACTTAATTAAACTTGTTTCAAAGTCAGGAATTGGTAAAATTGAAATTGAAAACGAAGGATTTAAAATTGCCATTGAAAATGGTGCCTCGTTCAGTGAACAACCCGTTTATGTGCAAGCTGCAGCTCCTGTTGCATTGCCTCAAGCCTCCGCGCCAGCTGTAGCGCCAGTTGCACCTGTAACGACGACTGAGAGTTCTGAAGAAGCACGTTATATTACCGTAAAATCTCCTATGATTGGTACCTTATACCGTACCCCTGGACCAGATAAAGATGCTTTTGTAAGTGTTGGAAGTGTGATTCAAGCAGGCGATAAATTGTGCATTATTGAAGCCATGAAAACGTTTAACGAAATTGAATCTGAAGTTTCAGGAAAGATTGTTAAAGTGCTTGTAGACAATGCAAGTCCAGTAGATTACGATCAACCACTATTTTTAGTAGATCCAGCATAATAGCTGAAAAAATCTTTCACTATGTTTAAGAAAATTCTCATCGCTAACCGCGGCGAAATCGCTTTACGCGTGATTCGTACCTGTAAAGAAATGGGTATTAAAACAGTTGCTGTTTATTCTACAGCAGATAAGGATAGTTTGCCTGTTCGCTTTGCTGATGAAGCCGTATGTATTGGTCCGCCGGTGTCTGCGAAATCATACCTTTCCATTCCGAATATTATCGCTGCAGCGGAAATTACCAATGCAGATGCGATTCACCCTGGATATGGATTCTTATCTGAAAATGAGAAATTCTCACGTGTTTGTCAAGAACATGGCATCAAGTTTATTGGAGCATTACCTGAACAAATTGCCGGTATGGGAGACAAAGCAACAGCGAAAGCAACGATGATTGCTGCTGGTGTACCGTGTATTCCAGGTTCTGTTGGCTTATTAAAAGATGTTGAACAAGGTAAGAAAGAAGCGAAAATCATTAAATATCCTGTCATCTTGAAAGCAACAGCTGGAGGTGGCGGTAAAGGAATGCGTATTGTTTGGAAAGAAGATGACTTTCAAGGCGCATGGGATTCCGCACGTCAAGAAGCTGGTGCTGCTTTCGGAAACGATGGCATCTACATGGAAAAATACATTGAAGAGCCACGTCACATTGAAATTCAAATTGCGGGTGATCAATTCGGCAATGCATGTCACTTGTCCGAAAGAGATTGTTCCATCCAACGTCGCCATCAAAAATTAGTAGAAGAAACACCTTCTCCATTTATGACAGATGAGCTTCGTGAACGAATGGGTGACGCAGCGATTAAAGCCGCCAAAGCCGTAAAATACGAAGGTGTTGGGACAGTGGAGTTTTTGGTAGACAAAAACCGTGATTTCTACTTCATGGAAATGAATACACGTATTCAGGTTGAGCATACGATTACAGAGGAAGTAATTAATTTTGACTTGATTAAAGAACAAATATTAATTGCTGCTGGACATAAAATTTCTGGCAAAAATTATTATCCACAAATGCATGCGATTCAATGCCGCATCAATGCAGAGGATCCATACATGGACTTTAGACCTTGTCCTGGGAAAATTACGGATTACCATTGTCCGGGTGGACACGGAATCCGAATCGACGCACACGTCTATGCAGGATACACTATTCCGCCGAATTACGACTCCATGATTTCCAAATTGATCGTCGTTGCGCAAACACGTGAAGAAGCGATTTCAAAAATGAGACGTGCCCTTGGAGAATATGTGATCGGTGGTGTGAAAACAACCATTCCTTTTCATCAAAAATTGATGCAAAACGAGGATTTCTGTAAAGGGAATTTCACCACAAAATTCATGGAATCATTTGAATTTTAGTAAATTTATAAATTGGCAACATTGAATGGCAACCAAAGTTGGAATGCGTCGTTTCTATGTAACCTGTTTAAACTAACTAAAATTATTGCATGAAGTTAAGATTACTTATTGTTGTGTTTCTTATTGCTGCAACAAAAATGTCTTTGCATGCACAGAATTTTGCTCCAATTGCTCCGATTACATCATCTAATGTAAGTCCTAATAATTTTATTTCGGGTTATTTTTTTCAGGCTCAAACGGATTTCACTATTTGCGGATTAAAAGTTAGGTGGGATAATCCAGCCACAGCACCTTTAAACCAGCGTTTGTTTGTCGTAAAATTTTCATCTGCTCCAGCTAGTTGGCCAGCATTATCCACTAGTACTGTAATAAGCTCATTTACGTTAACTGGTATGAACGTAACTCAGACATGCAATATTCAAGTGAATACCAATGAATTTATTGGAATTTATGGGTACAGAGAATCTCCGTGTAAAAAATACGATAGCTTCTCCAGTTCTGGTACTTTAAATGTTAACGGCTTTCCAATGACATTAACCAGAAGCGGGGCAATGTTAGCTAATAATACATGTACAAATGTCACCCCAACTTTTACCGGATTTTTTCAAGAGCCTGGCTACTTGGGGGCAATAGACATTACCACCAATTGCTGTTTTGTTCCAACGACTAGCGTCACTCAACCATCCTGTACGTCAACCACTGGAAGCGTTACATTAACAGGTTTGCCTCCAGGCAACTGGACAATAAACTCCTATTTAAACAGCAGTACAACCCCTACCAACTCATACACAGGTTCCGGGCCGAGTTATACGGTATCGGGTTTAACAGGTGGTAGCTATGCATTTAATGTGGTGAACTCAACAGGTTGTCCCTCATCAAATACAAATGCGATAGTAATAAATACAAGTCCTACCCTTCCGGTTGCTTCCGTAGCGAATAATACGGGAGTAAGCGTCTTAACCTGTAGCCAGGCTTCGATTTCACTTACCGGCACAGGAAATGGCACTAATTCATATTGGTATAATGGTGCCGTATTAATTGGTTCAAATCCAATTATTTCAGCTACCAGCCCTGGAACTTACAACTTTACCACCTCTATAGGTACCTGTTTTAATACTGCTTCCATTGTGATTACACAAAATATCGCAACGCCAACTGCCACAATTACAGGAACAAACAATCAATTAAACTGTACTTTAACATCCTTCTTGTTATCCGCAAATACCGGAGCAGGATTGACTTACCAATGGAGGCAAAATAACAATCCGATTCCTGGGGCCACATCAGCCACATACACCGTTACGGCTCCTGGAAATTATACCGTTGTCGTTACCTCCACATCTAATGGCTGTAGCACCACATCCGCGAACTACCCTGTTACACAATTTACGGGAACAACTGTCGCAGTCAATAATCCAACGATTTGCAGTGGTCAAACTACCACTCTTACGGCTGTGCCAGTCCTGACAGGTGGTACATTTTCATGGGTTTCGAATGGAGCAACGACGAATAGCATAACCGTTAACCCAAATACCACTACACCATATACGGTTAATTACACGATAAATGGTTGTACAAGCACGGCAACATCCACAGTAACTGTCAATCCAACCCCTTCGGTCAGCGTAAACAATGCCAGCATTTGTCCAGGGATAAATACTACTTTAACGGCTGTTGGATCACCAACTGGCGGAACGTATTCTTGGTCACCAAACAGTCAAAGTGGTGCTAGTATTGTTGTCAATCCAACAACAACGACAAATTTCGTGGTCACGTACAATCTGAATGGATGTGCGCCAGGTACAGCTACATCCATTGTTTCTGTTATCAACAGCATTGATTTCGCAAACATTTTATCCCCTGGTTCAGTAGCTATCTGTCAAGGGCAAACATTAACCATTTTTGGACAAGTTTTTGAATCAGGCATTACGCCGCCTGTAGGACAAGGATCTGGAATAACCGTAGAATATGCCTACAATACTACTAACACGGATCCATCTACATGGCCAAGTAATAGTTGGTCCTTAGCCACCTATAATTCATTGGCAACAACAAACCCAAATAATGATGAGTACCTCGGGGTAATTCCTTCGTTACCAGTTGGAACATATTATTATTCATTCAGGTATGCGATTAATGGGTGTTATTCCTATGGTGGTTTCAGTTCCGCTGGTGGTGGATTTTGGAATGGAACAAGTACTGTAAACGGAACACTTATTGTAAATCCGAATGTTACGCCAACGTTTAATCCGATTTCAGCAGTGTGCTCAGGTAGTACAATGTCTTCTTTACCGATTACTTCGTTAAATCAAATTCAAGGGACATGGACTCCCGCGCTGGATAATCAGCAAACAACCATCTATACCTTTACACCATTGCCAAATTTTTGTGCAACCACTGCAACTACAACTATTACTGTAAACCCATTACCAATTGCTTCTATCAGTACAAATGGTAGTACCGTACTCAATTGTACAACGACTTCTATTTCCTTAACCGCATCCGGTGGGACTTCCTACTCCTGGTCGAATGGTGCTGCCGTTGTGGGAACTACTGCAATATTGCCTGTGACTGCACCTGGAACCTATACCGTGACGGCCACTGCAGCTAATGGATGTACGGATACAGAGGTACAAATCATCACGCAAAACATTGCGCCCCCAACTGCTCTCATCAATCCACCGAGCACTTCCGAATTAACCTGTGCCACGACTTCTATTTCCTTAACCGCAAACGGTGGGACTTCCTACTCTTGGTCGAATGGTGCTGCCGTTGTGGGAACTACTGCAATACTGCCTGTGACCGCCCCTGGAACCTATACCGTGACGGCTACAAATAGTGTCAATGGGTGTACAGATTCAGAAGTGCAAATCATCACG
>CAIZQH010000002.1 GCA_903935095.1 uncultured Flavobacteriales bacterium
ACAGGAGCTCCATTAGAAGTGGTGGAAAACCTACAGGACTTAGAAGATGAGGGTGATATGTATGAAAGCATCGAAGAAATTTGGCCTGATTATCCATCAAGAGAAGATTTTCTTTTTAACGAAGATGAATATTAATTAAATCCTGCCGAGGCAGGATTTTTTTTATCATGAACTTTTTAGGACACCTTTATTTTTCAGGAAATAACAAAGAATTGATGCATGCCAATCTCTTTGGAGATTTTGTTCGTGGATCAAAAAACGACCATTTTCCAATAATCATTCAACAAGGAATTAAACTTCATCGAAATATTGATTTTTACATCGACAACCATCCGAAAGTACGCGAGTTAAAAATGGATTTAATGTATGACCTCCCAAAAGTTGGTCCAGTGGCTATTGATTTGTTTTTCGACCACTTGCTCGCACGTAACTGGAATCATTTTCATTCAGAAGATTACAACGATTACTTGCAGGATTTCTATCAACATGAAACGCAATACCGTAGCCATTATCCAGTATCTTTTATGGAATTTCTTTTCAAACTTCGTTCACACAAGTGGATGAACCATTATCCAACAAAATATGGACTAATGAAGTCCTGTGAAGGAGTAGCGAAACGCATTTCCTTTCAAACAAATTTACCTCAAGCCTATCTTGTTTTTGATCAAAAAGAACGGCAAATCGAGGAAGTTTTTCAAGAATTCATGTTAGACGCGCAAAAGGAATTTTTAACGCAATAAATTCACGTGTCCATCAATAACGATGGGACTTTCCCCGTCTTTTCTAGTATAACTAATCTGATAAGTATAAGTACCAACTGGACATAAAACAAAATCCAATCGACCATCCCAACCAATATTGTGGTTTGCGGATTCAAAAATGGTTCCACCCCAACGATCATAAATGGATAAACCATAATTTATCGGAGTAAATCCAGTGGAGAAAACCGGGAGAAAAACGGGATTGAACTCTTCACCATCTGGAGTGAACGAATTCGGGACATATAAAGCCACATTATCTTGAACTGAAGCCGTTATCACAAGAGAATCTTGACAACCTATGGCCGTTTCACTGATAAGTTGAACAGTGTAAGTACCTTCCTGAAAAGGCAATTGTACATTAAAGGAACTTTGATTATTCACAAAAGAACTCCCTAAAATGGTCCAAGTACTTTGATTATTACCAGATGTTATGTTAAAGATGCTAATGTTCGGATCGTCTATTTCCACTTGATCTGGTTCTAAGTAAAAATTTGGAATTGGAGTTGGATCAACGGTTACCGTGAGCGTTTGAGTGGTAGACATACAACCTAATGCATCCATTCCATAAACGGAATAACTCGTTGTTTGTGAAGGAACTACGGAAATACTACCATTTGGATTTTGTGGAATACCCCAAACATAGCTTAACGCTCCGTATGCGAACAAATTTAATGGAGTATTCGCACACACCATCGTATCTTGCACACTGACAATAGGCAATGGATTTACTGTTAAGGTCAATTGAACGAGGGAATCACAACCAAATACAGATGGAATCGTAAGTGAATATTGGCCAGCGACCGTCAGGTTTTGACCATTAAAATCATAGGAGTCTCCGGAACAAATCGAAGCTGAAATGGCTGTGAAACTGGGTTGTACAATGAATAATTGCAGGGTAACTACTGAATCGCATCCAAGAATATTTTGCAAGGTATTAACGTACACTCCCGCTTGATTTAAACTCTGTCCATGGAATAAATAAGTCGAACCAGCACATATAGAATCAGAATAACCAGTGTAAACTGATGGATTCTGAAATACCTCCATCGTAGCTTGTGCTGTACATCCATTCAAATTCGTCGCTATCGCTGAATATACTCCTGGAGAATTCACCTGTATGGAATTTGAGGATTCACCTGTACTCCAGGTAATGGAATTAAAAACACCCACAGCTTGGATGTTAGCAATTTCCCCTTGGCAAATTGTGGCATCCTGACCTATATTGAACGGAAAACTACTCAAACCAACCACAATTGAATCTCGAGCAATGGAACATCCACTCGGTACGTCTACCCAGTAAATACCTGGAGAATTGATGCTAATACTGGATGTTGTTTGACCGTTATTCCAGACATAGGTTGGAAATGAAACACTCGTTTGTAATATCACGGTTTCACCTTGACAAATATCAAAGTCCTGTCCTAAATTTGGAATATTCGCTGCAGATGGTGCAGGAAAATTAAATACTTGAATTCCTGGTGCACCACTAGTAGCTCCATGAGAAGTCCCCGCACAAGATGGTCCAGTATGCAGTACCATTCCAGAAGATCCACCAGCTAGTAAATTTGTTACGTTAGCAGGAATTGATGCTTGTTGATAACAAACTGCTCCACCTCCACCACCTCCACCCGGGCCATGACAAGCAGAAGACCATAACGTACTGAAGATATTACCCCCATTCCCACCTCTCAGATCTAAGGTAATTGTGGACGATGTATTTGCACACATATAAGATACATACCCTCCAGCTCCACCACCGCCTGCTCCTTCAGAATCAGTATTTCCGATAACATTTGCGCCACGTGCATCAATCGTAAAGTTGTTGCCATTAATGGTTGGAGAAGTTAGAAAAACCATTCCACCACCATTAGAACCAGCGGTTGCATTGAGACCATTATCTTTATAACCGCCACCTCCGCCACCACCGAGATAGGCTTTAAAGGAAGCATAGCTTGGTGCTAATCCACCAAGTCCGTATGAAGTATTTAATTGACAAGAACCATAAAATTCATTTCCTCCTCTTCCACCAATGCCGCCGTTTCCACCACCACCAGCTCCAGGATTTCCTGTATTTGAGCCGCCACCGCCATTTGCTAAAGGTGCACGATTTGAATCCATGGTCACAGGAGGAATGGCTATCCCCTCTCCTTTTTTTCCGGCATTTTGATTGGCGAAATTAGGGTCATTACAGGCAAAAAATCCATTAAAGACTGCACCTCCTACAAATCCTTGTCCAGACACATTGATATTCGCATTAAAGGTAATACTGTTCGTTGCTTCGATGGCAACGATTCCTCCTGTCGTACCGTTCCATGGCTGAGCTGTTACCGTTCCTACAATGGTGACATTTGAAAAAATGGGTACGCGAACCAATTGAACTTTACCCGATGGAGTATACGATTTGCATAAATTCGTCGAAAAATTGACTGTGTTTCCGCTAATTGATGCTATCGTGACAAACTCGAAGTTCCCTGCATTCCCAAGAGATGTAATGGTTCCAAATGCAACAGTATTGGTTGAGGTTATTGCTGCCCCTTTCATTTGAATGATTAGAACTTTATCCCCTACTTGAAAAGAACCTAAGGAATTTAGGGTTGCACTATTTGCTGTAACAGAGGACACAGAAGCGTAGGAATTAACTACGCCTGAAATTGATTGAGCAGAAAGTGAACTTTCATGAACGACTAGTACAGACAATAGAAGAATTGGTAATGAAAAGAGTTTTACTAATCTTCTCTGCATCCTTCTATTTTAGCAAGTTTATATTTCCTGAAATGGACTTATATTCCCCGGACTTTGTCTCAATAAATCGAATGTTATATGCATACATTCCTTCTTGACATTTCACAAAGTTCAAATATCCATCCCAACCTATTTGTGGATTTTGGGAAGTGAACATCAATTCACCCCATCGGTCATAAACATCCAATTGATAACTCAAAGGTTCAAATCCAGATGTAAAAACCGGAGTAAACATATTATTATGCTCATCCCCGTCCGGTGTAAAGGAATTTGGCACATAGTAAATCACATCACCTTTGACTTGAATAAGTTGAGTAATGGAGTCCAGACATCCATATTGACTTTCAACAAGTAAGCTAACATTGTAATTCCCTTCCTCAAATGGATATTGATACTCGAAAGGAGCACTTACCTCTTGTAAGACATTGCCGTCATCAAAATCCCACGTAGAAATCACTTGACCTGTGGACAAATTGCTAAATGTAACAATAGGAGAATCACTGGTAAGAAAATATGGATCCGCTCCAATAAGCGCAACCGGATTGGGACGGACCGTCACGATCGAAACAGCTGTATCTGAACAGTTAAATTGATTGAATCCAATGACCTGATAAGTAGAAGTAACAGAAGGACTCACATACACTTGCGATCCAACTAAATTTGATGGGTCCCAAGAATAGGTATCTGCACCAATAACCGTCATAGAAGCCATTTTACCTAAACAGATTTCTTGGTCAGGGGTTAAGGTGATGATCGGTTTGGGGTATAACGTAAAACTCGTTTGAATGGAATCTACACAACCTGCTGTTGTGTAACCTATCGCTTGAAACGTTCCCGTTCCAGTAGGGATAATTGACTGAACATTTCCGTTACTGTTGCTTACACCAGGCCCACTCCATGAATACGTCGCTGCACCTGAAGCGGTTAATGTTAAACTTTCATTTGGACATAAGGCCTGAGCAGAGGCGACTAAGCCCATGTTGGGTAATGGATTCACCGTTAAATCCAATGAATCTAAATGTGTACAGCCATCGTTATTTGTTGCTAATAAAAAGAACTCATTGGAAATGGTTGGATTCCACGTCATTGCACCAGAACTCGTTGGGACAGCCATTTGAGGTGTCCAGGTATATGAATACGTTCCTCCAACCCCTTCTGGCGCAAGTATTAAGGAATTACCTATACAAAGCGTTGTGTCCGAAAGTGTAAACACAGGTTCATTGGAAATGACAATATTTAAATTCTTGATGGAATCGCAACCATGAATGCTTGTTAAGGAATCAATATAAAGTCCAGATTGCGTAATTAATTGACCGTTAAAATTATAAGGGCCGCCATCGCAAATGGTTTGATTTATCGTGTTATTAAATTCGGGAAATACCGTAACAACTATTTGATCAGTGGTTGAACAAAGTCCTGGATTACTTGCTAACGAAGTTGTAACCGTATATGTCTGAGTAATTGGAGCACCGGTGGTATTCGGCAAGGTGACAATTGGATTCGCCGCAGTAGATGAAGAGAGACCAACATTAGGTGACCAAGAATAAAGATTCAAAGCATTTGGTGTCGAACCAATTGAAACACCTTCATTCGAACATGTAGCGACATCAGCACCCGCATTGGAAACAGCTTGATTCGTAAAAATGGTTACGTTACGAATGGAATGCAAGTCATACAATTGACCAGTACTTGCTGTGAATCCAACATAGCCGGTAAAATTGACCGGTGAATTTGCTTGTAAAAGTTGAACATTATTTACAAATACAGTGACCAATCCATTATTATAAGTGATTTTCACAGGTTGATAGTTTGCATTGCGCAGGTAATTTAATGATCCAAATGAATTTTGAATCTTAGGTGTTCCTGCTAAACATTCATTATATCCTACACCATTAAAAATTTGGATTTCCGGGTTTGTTCCACCTTGACTACAATTATCATAAGTATCTATGACGATTTTTAGGCCATTTGCAGTGCCTGGAATACCAATGCCGCCGCCAAGAACAAAACCAGTAGGTGGAACACTTAAAAAGCAAAAGGCTAAACCATCTGCTGCATTACCACCCCAAATACGGTATTCAAATTCAACGGTCCATGTTTGACAAGCAGTCAGGTTAATAGGCGAACTGTAAAACACACCGCCCGACTGAGTAGCTAAATTGTTGGTTAGGATCATTTCATTACTGAAGGCATCTCCATCACCCGGTGTATCACCAATGTGTGCATTTCCCGTTAAGTTCCAACCAGTTGTAATCATATTTGGCGAACCTGTTAATTGTCCAAATACAAAGTTTTGAGCCCATTGAATATTCGAAATCAATAAAAAACTCAATAGAAGAAAGCTTGTTTTCATCATCATCGGCTAAAAGACGTTATAAACATTAAATAGTTGCTAAATTTAAGTAAAATTATTGCGCTATTCATTTACTTAGTGTAATTTTGACACAAACCAATGCTGTTCTAAGAATGAATGCAAACAACAAAAAAACCAATTACAGTACAGAACGTTTTCAATCGTTTAATATTGTGGTATTCGGTGGAGATGGTGATTTAGCCATACGTAAAATCTATCCGGCACTATTTCATAGAGACCTTGATGGACAATTAAATCTTGACTATAATATCGTTGGAGTTACGCGTAAAAACCCGAATGAAAAAGATTTTTTTGATAAGTTAATTCCTTTCTTGGAAACGAGTGACCATCACCGTTACCATCGAAATGAAATTGAGAAATTTCTTAAAAAAATCAAACTAATTAAAGCAGCTGATACCTCAATCGAGGACTATTCAGAATTAAGTAACTACATCAAACAATTTCCTGACTATCAAAATATCTATTACTTCTCTACTCCTTCTTCAGCTTTTGGTCCAATAGCACGAACATTAAAAGCTTCTGGTTTAGTAAACGAAATAAGTAAGGTTGTTATAGAAAAACCATTAGGATATAGCCTAGAATCATCTAATGCGATCAATGATGAAATTACGCAAGCCTTTGATGAACATCAAATCTACCGAATCGATCATTACCTTGGGAAAGAGACTGTTCAGAATTTAATGGTCCTTCGATTTGCAAATAATTTATTCGAACGCGCATGGAATGCGGAGAACATTGATAGCATTCAAATTACCGTGGCTGAAAGTCTAGGTGTAGAAAAACGGGCATCCTATTATGATAATTCGGGAGCATTGTTAGACATGGTTCAAAACCATTTGTTGCAATTACTTTGTTTAGTAGCCATGGAACCTCCTGTTTCTTTGGAAGCGGATGAAGTACGAAATGAAAAATTAAAAGTGCTTCGTGCCCTGCGACCACTAACGAAAAAGAGTGTTCAAACGGATACCGTAAAGGGACAATATACTCGTGGAAAAATAAATGGTGAACAAGTGAGTTCTTACTTGGAGGACATCGAAAAATACGATTCAAAAACAGAAACCTTCGTTGCCATGAAGGCCTATGTCGACAACTGGAGATGGAAAAATGTTCCATTCTATTTGCGCACAGGAAAACGAATGATCAAGCGTTATTCGGAGATTGTCATCAACTTCAAAGAAGTGCGTCACAATATTTTTCCATCCAAAGAGAAATTAAACAACAACAAGTTAATCATTCGTCTTCAACCAGAAGAGCGAATTGAATTGATACAAATGACCAAGATTCCAGGCCCAGGTGGATACCGCTACAAGCCTATCGCATTAAAATTGGATTACATTGATTCCTTTAAAGAACGATTTCCAGATGCTTATGAACGGTTGATTATCGACGTCATTCGTGGGAATCAAACCTTGTTTATGCGTCAGGATGAACTTCAAGCAGCCTGGACATACATCGAGTCGATTACCAACTCATGGAAATCAAGTAACATGCCGAATGTACTTTACGAAGCCGGTACTTGGGGTCCTGGGGATTTAATTTTGGACGAAAATGAATCTTGGATTACAAAGTCATGGAGAGATTAATTTCATTTGATACAAAGGAGGCGTTAGAACATCAATTAGCTGAACGCATAGCTGAAATTTTAAGACAACGTGTTTCGAAAAATGGCCAGGCTTGTATGCTGTTATCGGGCGGAAGTACTCCTAAAAACCTATATCAGCTATTAGGTACTTTGGACTTAGATTGGTCAAACATACACATCGGATTGGTAGACGAACGATTTGTCAACCAAGAAAACGCATCGTCGAATGAGAAATTAATCCGTGAAAACCTGATGACAGGCAACGCTTCTCAAGCTCAGTTTCATTCAATGGTCATGGATCCAATGAATTACGATAGTAATTTACTTTTAGCCACTCCAGAAAATGAGCTATTCAGAAATGCTGACGTCATCATCCTTGGAATGGGCGATGATGGTCACACCGCTTCGCTATTTCCAACTGATGATCGTTCCGAATTAGCAACTACCTCAAGTGAGCTTCTGGCGAATACCACTTCACCAAACGAACCTGCGCGTCGCATCACTTTTTGCGGTCCAATTCTTCAACAAGGAAAACATATTTTTCTGATGATTACTGGAGGAAAGAAATTACAAGTTTTAGCTGAATGTGAATCAAAAAAATACCCAATACATCATTTTATTCCTTTTATAGAAGGGATTTACTACACGGAAAACGCATAAGTTATGAATGCAAAAGTTTTAGAAATCACCCAACGAATCATCGATCGCAGTCAAGTGACACGAGCAACCTATTTGCAACAAATGAAATCCGCGCACCAAGAAGGCGTGACGCGTCAAGCAATGAGTTGCGGGAATCTTGCACACGCTTTTGCAGCATGTGACACACACGATAAAGCAGGATTAGCGCAAAACAAACTACCGAATATCGGAATCGTCACCGCATACAACGACATGTTGTCTGCTCATAAAGTATACGAGGACTATCCAAAAAACCTTCGTGTATATGCGAATAAACATAACGCAATCGCGCAAGTTGCTGGAGCAGTTCCCGCGATGTGTGATGGTGTGACGCAAGGTCAACCCGGAATGGAACTTTCTCTGTATTCCAGAGATGTGATTGCGATGTCAACAGCCATTGCATTGTCGCACAATATGTTTGACGCTATATTATGCCTGGGGATTTGTGATAAAATCGTACCAGGACTTATGATAGGCGCATTGCGATTTGGACACCTACCCACTGTTTTCGTTCCAGGCGGACCCATGCCAAGTGGAATTAGCAACGACGAAAAAGGACGCATTCGTCAACTATATGCTGAAGGAAAAATTGGACGTGAAGAATTATTAAAAGGAGAATCTGATTCCTATCATTCACCTGGCACCTGTACATTTTACGGTACAGCAAACAGCAATCAAATGCTCATGGAAATCATGGGGATGCAATTACCTGGATCAAGTTTTGTCAATCCTGGAACTGAACTACGTGACTTATTGAACGAAGAAGCAGTCAAAATTGCTGCAGAAAATACAAAACACGGTTTTAAACGATCCATTGCCAACATCGTTGATGAGAAGGTGATTGTGAATGGAATCATCGGTTTATTAGCGACAGGTGGATCAACAAACCACACGATTCATTTAATTGCTATTGCAAGAGCAGCAGGAATCATCATCAATTGGGATGACATGTCTGATTTATCAGATGTTGTTCCATTATTGACACGCATGTATCCAAACGGCGCGGCGGATGTGAATCATTTCCATGCATCAGGTGGAATGGGATTTGTAATTCGCACCCTATTAGATCACGGAATTTTACACGAAGACGTTTATACCATTTTAGGAAAAGGATTAAATGACTATAAACAAGAACCTAAAATTGACAATCATCAATTAATTTGGGTAGATGGTGCTAAGGAAACATTGAATGAATCCATCATTCGTCCGGTTGACAATCCATTTTCAAAAGATGGTGGAATTAAGCTTTTAAACGGAAACCTAGGTCGTTCCGTCATTAAAACGGCAGCTGTAGCAGATGATCAACGTGTGATCGAAGCTCCAGCGATTGTTTTTCACGAACAAAGTGAATTGATCAAAGCATTCAAAAACGGTGAATTGGAGAAAGATTTCATCGCAGTTATTCCTTTTCAAGGTCCTAAACACAATGGAATGCCTGAATTACATCAATTGACTCCAACCCTAACGATTTTACAGAAAAAAGGATTTAAAGTTGCTTTGGTAACGGACGGACGAATGTCCGGTGCATCCGGAAAAGTTCCCGCAGCCATTCACTTAACACCCGAAGCAAAAGACGGCGGAATGATTGCCAAAATTCGCACAGGTGATGTCATTCGTTTGGATTCTTACCATGGAGAATTGACCGTATTGAATCAAGCAGAAGTGGAAGCAAGAGAAGCTACATATATTTCTAACGAGGATACTTTTGCCTTTGGAAGAGAGTTATTCGCGAATATTCGTAGAATGGTGACTAAAAGTGAAGAAGGCGCAAGTTTCCTTTTCTAAACTCCCTGATTTTCTTTACTGTATACTGAAGCGATTATCGATAGAAAAAGTGCACCCACCACAATCATGAGTGAAATAGACGATGGAATGTGAATGAATGGAGATAGCAACATTTTCAATCCGATAAAGGATAAAATGAAGGCCAATCCATATTTCAATTTCGAGAACATGTGGATGGAATTCGCCAATAAAAAATACATCGACCTTAATCCTAAAATAGCGAAGATATTCGATGTATAGAGGATCACTGGATCATTAGGCGCTATCGCAAATATGGCTGGAATGGAGTCAATCGCAAAGACTAAATCCGTCGTTTCAATCACTACCAACACTAAAAACAACTTTGTTGCAAAACGCTTTTTTTGCCAGGAAATAAAGAATTTATCTCCGTAATAGTGTTTCGAAATCGGAAAAACTTTTCGTGCCATTCGCGCACCAAAACTCGTTCCGTAATCTTGTTTGTCTTCCTCAACCTCCGTTGCGAAAAGAGACTTAATTCCAGCGTAAATAAGGAATATACCGAATATCGTTAAGATGGCATTTGGACGAAAGAACTTCCCTGCATTTTCTACCAAGCTTCGATTTGCTTCTTGGTCCAAACTGAAATTCCACGAACCAATACTAAATTCAGGTAAGTATGTTAAATTGATGAGTCCAATCCCCGAGAAGATGAAAATGGCCCGAAAAATAATCGCTCCTAGAATTCCCCAAAAAAGAACTTTATGCTGTAATTTTCCTTCCAATTTAAAAAATCGAAAAACGAGAATAAACACAAACATATTGTCTACAGAAAGTGCTTCTTCAATCCAATAAGCCGATTGATAATCCGCGAACTTAGCAAATCCAGATTGCCAATATACAACCAGACTAAAAAGCATGGAAACAGACACCCAAATGAAGGTCCATTTTAATGCTTCTTTATTCGAGATCTCATGACTGCGCTTATTGACAATCCCTAAGTCTAAGAGCATCATGAAGACAATGATGACAGCGAAGAGAATAATTAATACGGGATTATTGGTCATGAAGCCGAGCGTTGTTTGATGAGCACAAAAGTAAGAAAATCATTCGAGTCCAAAATCAAAATCTATGATCGCTCAGGAGATCGAATGTTAAAATCAAAAAAAAAGGCCACATCAAAATGTGACCTTTCCATATTTTTTGTTTGACTATTTTTTGTTCAATAAGAATTCTACTGCCTCCGCAGCATTTACGAATCCACCAGTAATACAGGTCTCTGTCATTTTTCCAGATTTTTTCGCACTTGGTATTTCTATGGATTTTTTATACTTCACTGAAGTCTGCATTAAAATCTCACGAACTTGTGCAGCAGCCAATTCAGGGAAATAACCACGAATTAAGGCCGCAACACCAGCTGTAGCTGGACAAGCCATCGATGTTCCAGAAGCGTCCTCGTATTTTGCATCCGGAACAGTTGAGTAAATATCAACACCTGGAGCGAAGAAATCAACTGATTTTGCTCCGTAATTAGAGAAATCAGCTAAAATTGTTTTTCCTTTTTTGGATGAACTACTTGCTCCAACATCGATCCAGTTGCTCGCCCATTTTCCATCGTTCATAATGCGCGTTGGATAAGAATCTTCCACATCCTTGTTTTTCGCATCGTTACCCGCAGCGTGGACTAAAAGAACGTCTTTACTTTCTGCATAACGAATAGCTGCGTCTACCGCTTCTTTATTTGGTGTGTAATATTTCCCGAAGGACATATTGATGACTGTTGCTCCATTATCCACAGCGTAATAAATTGCATTCGCAACGTCTTTATCACGTTCGTCTCCGTTTGGCACCGCGCGAACAACCATGATGCGTGCGCAATTCGCAATTCCATCGATTCCGATTCCATTTCCACGTGTCGCAGCAATGATTCCAGAAACGTGTGTTCCGTGCATGGCATCTGGACCTTCGTAACGGTTACATCCGTAGAATTTTTCTGCTAAATCATTTGGATGATCTCCCACGACAAGTGCACGAATACTGTCTGCATTGACTGTCGACATTTTAATGCTTCCTTCAACGGATTCCATCGCATGATGAATTTCAGATTCTAACGTAGCAGGGGACATCGCAATGAAAATAGCCTTCAAACGACTTTGAATGCGCTTTTCTTGTTCAGAAACAGGCACGTAATCTGCACTCGTTTTCTTAGAAAATTCACCATTGGATGCTGTTTTTACATTTTGCACATAGGAATCAAACGCCTTCATGGATGCTAATTGCTGTTGTGAACCTTTTAAGTCATCTTCAAAACTTTTTTTCAGTTTCAAGTAAGCCTCATAACGTGTTTTATCAACAGCTGAGAAAGAAGACTCAGATTTCCCGTTAAAATAGGTAGATTCCATATGATACATGCGTGATAATTCACTTGCCTCGTCTTTAATATCTTCGGTTTTGCCACCAAGAAATGACCAACCATGCACATCATCCACATACCCGTTTTTATCGTCGTCGATTCCATTTCCAGGAATCTCATCTTCATTCACCCAAATCACATCCTTTAAATCTGGATGGTCCGTTTCAACCCCACTATCGATAACCGCTACGATTACTTGTTTTGGTTTTTTACCTGCTGCATTTAATAATTCATAAGCGCGCTCCGCACCTACTCCATAAATGCCATCCGCTTTCGGATCTTCCAAATACCAGTTTAATGGTGCTTTGTTTGGTGTTTCTTGTTTTTTCTGTGCGAAACTTGTAAATACAAGTGACGAACACAAATAAATTAATATGCTTTTATTCATTTCTATATTTTTTAGATGCACGAAAATAAGGATTTATTTTCACTGACGGATACTTGGTTGATATGTTACAGAATTGTTGAGAAGTTGTTTAGAATCCAAGCGAAATTGACAATCTAGATTCGAGTCAAAGCGCTAATTTTGTTCTTTTAAAATAAGTTATATGAGTACAGTAGAGCACCTTGAATGTTTGATCATTGGATCTGGTCCAGCTGGATATACAGCAGCCATTTACGCAGCGAGAGCTGACATGAAACCGGTTATGTATCAAGGATTACAACCAGGTGGACAATTAACCACAACAAATGAAGTGGAAAATTTCCCAGGATATCCACAAGGAGTCACTGGTCCTGAAATGATGATACAGTTAGAAGAGCAAGCGAAGCGCTTCGATACAGATGTTCGTTTTGGGTTTATCACGAAAGTAGATTTTAGTGGTTCAATTCACAAATGCTGGACGGAAAACGGAACAGAGATTCATGCGGAAACAGTGATTATTTCTACCGGAGCATCCGCAAAATACCTAGGACTAGAAAGTGAGCAAAAATACCTAAAGTTAGGTGGAGGAGTTTCCGCTTGTGCCGTATGTGATGGGTTCTTTTACCGCAATCAAGAAACGATTATTGTTGGAGCGGGTGATTCTGCGTGTGAAGAAGCGCATTACTTATCGAAGTTGTGCACGAAAGTTACGATGTTGGTTCGTCGTGATGAATTCAGAGCATCCAAAATCATGGCAGAACGTGTGATGAAAACGCCAAACATCGAAATTTTGTTCAACACAGAAACGTTGGAAGTTTTAGGTGATGGACAATTAGTAACAGGAGCGCGTGTTCAAAACATTCAAACGAAAGAAGAGCGAACGATTCCTGCAACAGGATTTTTCGTGGCAATTGGACATCAACCAAATACAGAGATTTTCAAAGAATTCATCGACCTCGATGAAACTGGTTATATCAAATATGCACAACCGGGGAGTTCTAAAACGAATGTAGCTGGGGTTTTCGTAGCAGGAGATGCTGCGGACAGAACCTACCGTCAAGCAATTACTGCTGCAGGAACTGGATGTATGGCCGCATTAGATGCCGAACGCTATTTAGCTGCAAAACACGGCTAATTTAATGCACATATAAAGTAAAAAACCGAGTTTATGACTCGGTTTTTTTATGCCTTAACGGACAGCATCCTTGTCCAATAATTTCACAAAATGAAATCCTTTTGGACCATAACCTTCGTTGTAGAAAAACTTATGCGCTTTGAAGTTGTGGGTGTAAGAATCTAAGGAAAGCATTTTGCATTGTTGCTCTAAGGCTTTTCGTTCCAAAAAATCAAACATCAACTTCCCTACTCCTTGACTTCGATGTGAGGCGCGAACAACAATATTGTCTAATTCAAGGTATTTCCCTATCCACAGTTTGTTTCCTATCCAAAATCCACAAATGGCGATACATTCACCTTCATCAAATACGCCCACTTGTCCATAACGACAAGGAATCATTTCGTCTAACTCACTTGAATATTTTTCCAAGGACAAACTTGGATACAACTCATGTAACACCGGAAGGTATTTCAACATCTCCTCTTTATCCACCAATTCTCTCACTAACATATCTTTATTTTAAGTGCTTTTCCATTAATTCTAAAATGCGTCGGTATTCATCATACCATGAATAAGATTCTTTGAAACCATGAGATTCCATTGGATAGACGGCTAAATCCCAATCTTTTTTTCCAAGTTCAATAAATCGTTGGCTTAAGCGAACAACATCCTGAAATTGCACATTATCATCGACCATTCCGTGTAACATCAATAATGGATCTTGTAAATTTTCAGCGAAGTAAATCGGTGAACTTTTGCGGTAAGCTTCTGGATCAGTTTCTGGGCTATTTAAAATATTGCTTGTGTATTCATGATTGTAATGTGCCCAATCCGTTACCGAGCGTAAAGCCGCTCCGCAAGCAAATTCGTCTGGTTTAGTCAATAAACCCATGAGTGTAATGAATCCCCCGTAAGATCCACCGTACATCCCTACTCTCTTTGCATCAATTCCATAGTTTTTCACCATGAACGCTTTTGCATCGACAAAATCCTCCAAATCTCTTCCTCCCATGTGTCGATAAATGGCTGTTCGGTAATCACGACCATAGCCTTCACTCGCTCGGTAATCCAAATCAATGACAGTGAATCCTTTTTCCATCAACAAATGATGAAACATGTACTCGCGGTAGTAGTTACTCCAGTAATGATGTGCATTTTGCAAATATCCCGCTCCATGAACAAAGAAAATTGCTGCTCCATTTTTAGTTTCCTTTGTTGGCTCATAAATACGCGCAAAAATGGGAACACCATCAGACGCTGGTATCGAAATCACTTGTGGATCAATCCAACGATAGGATTCAAACGAGTCCGAGGTAGAATGTGTAATTTGTCTCAAATCACGCTTCGTTGGATTGTTTTCCTTAACATACAATTCCCAAGGTTTATTGGCAAAAGACTGTCGAACTACCAAGTTTTTTTCGTCCGGTGATAAGCGCGCCTCATTATACCCAACTTGCAATTGCGCATATGGTGTGAAGGTCAAATTCTCAAGATTCAATTTACCAAAAGCATGGTGACCCGTTTTGCCATTTTCGCATGGATTGTACTCGAGGTACATGTTTTTTCGATCCTTTGACAATCGAACTTCGTAAACCTCTGTTTTTGCCACTGGCCAAAGGCATGATTTTTTTCCTTTAGACAGTTCATATTTATACACTGTTGAATACCCCGATTCCTCCGATTGAAAATAAAACGATTCTCCGTCAACTATCCAATCCAAGTTTCCATCAGCTTCATTCCAGGAAGAAATACCTGGTCCACCGATCCATGCCTCATCATGCTGATGCTCGATTTCTTTTACCTTTGCTTTTTCCAAATCCACTAAAACAATCCAGCGATCTTTATTATCTGAACTTCGAACATCACAAAGTGCCAATGGTTGATTTTGAGCAAATTTTACCGCATGTATAAACAGCGCCCTGTCTTGTTTATACAGGGAAACAGAATCCTTTTCTCTCAAATAAGCTGGTTTTAAGCGAATATCTGTCAATTTAGAAAAGTCAATGTTGATTAAGGTATCTGAAGACAGTTGATACAGCATTAATTTTTGATTAGGCTCTTCCGCACTTACTTTGTCGCGCGCCAACTGATGTTTCGTGAATCCATCATTCGTAATAAATTGCTCCACACTTGTAGGTTTGGACTCCACCTCTTCAGAAACACGCAAGACCGCATAGTTTACACTTGGATCGACTTGTATTTCACTCCAACTTGACGAACCAACATACTGCTCCTTCGGAAAGATAAAACGTGTTTGATCAGCTTGATTCTTATAAAAGTCAGCGCGCTTATTTTTCTCTTGAATGAAGTCAAATAACTCCACCTGCTGCTTTTCTAAAAAACTACTATCGGTCAATTTGTTTTTTTGCTCACCCGCTTTAAAATTTGTTAATTGTCGGATACTTCCAGATTTGGTATTCAATGAATACGCTTGGTCACCTTGTTGAAACAAAACAATTTCAGGTTGTTTGGAACGCTGTACATTAAATACGCCATTCGTCGTTTGCAGGTGAACTTGACGATTACCGCTCATTTTATCGATGCTCCACAGAACTCCTTCATCACTCATGAATTGACGTTGAAAATCTCGCTGTGAAGGATCATAAAACACCACAGTGTTAGCCAAAGAGTCGGAAAGTTTAGCGTACGTCTGCTCTTTCAAAGAGTATGCATAAAGACTCGATCCAATCTTATTTTCAGGATTCCAATAAAAATAAATCGCTTGTCCATCTACGGACCAATAATAAGATTCCGGGGAATTACCAACGAAGTTTGAGCCAGACATGATTTGCTTGAGATCCAATTGCGCATGGAAGTTTGGTGTCGTTCCAAAAAAAACCAACAATACCAGTAGTATTTTTTTCATGCCTTAAAATTACAATTCTCTAAGCAAACTGCGTATTTTTAGATGAAAAACAAGGAAGTACACATGGAAACACGTACCTTCGTTTAACTAAGGAAACAGATTGAAAAGATTACTCTATTATTTATTAAGCGAACGACAATACTTGATGACCTTGCATCGAAGTTTCTATTTTATGTATCGTCTCGGTCTTTTAAAGAATAAGACCTCCTTTAAATATCATTATTTTATTAAGCATATTATCAAACCTGATTATGTGGTGATTGATATAGGTGCCAACCTTGGGTATTTCGCAAAAACCTTTTCTCGTCTTGTTCCTCAGGGTAAATTAATTGCCATTGAACCCTTACCTCAATTTCATGCGGTCTTAGATCATTTTATTGGAAACAAAGAAAATGTGGAATTACATAATGTAGCTTTAGGGAAATCATCCGGATCTATTACCATGGTACTTCCAAAAACAAACGGAATGATGCGTACTGGATTACCTCACATTATGAGCAATGAACAAGAAGGTGAGCATCAAACGACCCAACAAGTTCAAATGATTAACACATCGGCGTTCTTCAGTACATTCGATCGAATTGACTACATTAAATGTGACATCGAAGGTCATGAATGGGAAGTTTTCAGTCAATTAGGAGAAGTATTGAAGGAGAAACGACCAATTGTACAAATAGAAATAGATCAAAAGAATACCGATGATTTATTGACCTTCTTTCAAGATTTGAACTATGTTCAATACGGCATTCAAGCTGGAAAATGCATAGCTGAAAATGGGAAGCAAGCAGAACAAGGCGATTATTTATTTATCCCAAGTGAAAAAACAATTTTGGTGCAGGGATGGAACGCTTAAAATTCAGTTTTATCATCTTTATCATTGGTGCATTGTTTGGCTGTGATAAAGGTGCTGGTGATTTCAAGATCAGTGGTGTTGTTTCGGATGAAACCTTTCAAACTTCCTTAGCGGGTGCCGAAGTGTCGCTTTACAAGATTCCCCTCGCTTCGAACACAGAACAATACATTGAAAGTCAAACCCTCGGTTCAGATGGAGTATATCATTTTACCATTCCTCGTGAACGAATGGAAAAGTACATTCTTCGCGTCACTAAAAACCTCTATTTCCCGATTGAAAAAACCATCTATTTTTCAGAATTAACATTGAAAGAAGAAAATGTTTTTCCTTTGTCAACCTGGGCAAAATCGTGGGTAGAATTGAAATTTATCAACGCAAATCCACTGCCTCAAGACCACTTTCAATACATTAAGCAATTAGGATATGCTTCCTGCTTGGATTGTTGTCCAATTACCCCACAGGATTTATACGGAGCGGTAGATACATCTATCTATTGCATCAACAAGGGAAATACGATTTACTCCTTGCTTTATTGGATTTTGAACACGCCAAATCAGGGATATTTAGAAGCCAATACGACAGCATTCGACACCACGCAAATTTACTTGAGTTATTAAGGCTCTTGCATTAAGACTTTGTACTTCAAAAGTGCTTCAGCGCGTGAACACGCATTAAAATGCCACCATTCTGTTTGAAGTTGTCGAAATCCTTGAGACTTCATCACTTTGCGCAGTAATTCTCGGTTTTCAAATTGAACTTCCGTCAATTTTCCTTCTGCTCTAAACTGATTCTCCATTGAAGGATAGGCTATTTGACGAATGTCATCATATGCAGCTCCCATGTCTAATGGAATCATCTGTTCGTTAACAATGGTTAAGTCCACTGCCGCTCCCATATTGTGTAAACTTCGGTTTTTGGGATTTGATACAAACTTTCCTCGTTTGATAGGAGGCAATGAATCGAGGGCGTCCCACATTTTTTGTTGGACACTTACAGGTCGAAGGGCATCGTAAATTAACAAGTGAAAACCAGGTTTTATTTCGCTTAAATAGACTTGAACTTTATCTAAGCGGAGGGCAACATCTTTCTGCAAGTATGCTTTTTTCAAGCGCTCATATAAAACGATTCCCATGAAATTATCTGATGAAGCATATTTTAAGTCAACAAAAATCGCTTTATTCAAGGATTGAATATCGACTAAATCAAATTGAAAAACAGCCGCTGTATCCTTTCCTTTTTCCGATGAATCTTGTTGATTAGAAGCTTTTCGAACCTTAGTATCTTCCTTTTTTGAAGTAGCATCGGAGCAGGAGAAAAGTAAAACGACGAATGAAAGACCGAAAGTGATCGTTCTCATGCCAATATCGACTGTGTTTCCGCAGTAATTCGATTACGAAGTCCTTCAGAAACGGGATACAAGGGTAATCTCATCGTTTCTAGCATCAATCCACGTACATTTAATGCCACCTTAACCCCACCAGGATTTCCTTCTTCAAAAAACATCTTGGTCACGTTAAACAGGTCATAGTGTGCTTTTCTCGCTGTATCCAAATCACCGGACATAGATGCATGAACCATGGTTGAGAATCTTTCTGGAAATGCATTTGCTACCACAGATATGACTCCATCAGCACCAGCAGCAATTAAAGGCATGGTTAAATTATCATCACCCGAAAGAACACCAAAATTTGGACGTCGCAGACGGATAATCTCCATAATTTGTTCCATATTGCCCGATGCTTCTTTCACCGCCACCACATTTGGAATTTCACTTAACGTAAGCGTTGTTTCAGGAGACATGTTAGAACCAGTTCTTCCAGGAACATTATACAGAATAATCGGTAGATCTGTATATGATGCTACTAATTTGAAGTGTTCGATAATTCCTTTTTGTATCGGTTTATTGTAATAAGGAGAAACCGATAAAATTCCATCCACTCCTTTCGGAAGTTTTGAGAAAATTCCTTCCAAAGCACGTGTATTATTTCCACCTACTCCGTAAACGATTGGCAATTGTCCCTTGTTTTCATCTATTACGGTTTGTAATACCTCCATTTTCTCCTCTTGCGTTAGAACGGGAGATTCTCCAGTTGTTCCCTGAACAACAAGAAAATCAGTACCACCCTCTATTTGCAATCGAACCAAACGTCGGAGTGCTGCAAAATCAATTTGTTCATTTTCTAAAAAGGGAGTAACCAAGGCAACGCCTGATCCTGTAAATGGATTATTCATTCGTAGATATTTTTTTTAGTGTTTCGATAACGAAATGAAGCATTTCAGCCGGCTTTTCTGAACCAGCATTCATTTGCAAATCGAAGGATGCTTCTATTTCATTGACAATAATTCTTCTGTTTGCCGTTGCATCTTGAATGTATGGAAATATTTTAGCATCCGTATGTCCAAACCATATAATTAGGTCATACGCTCTTTGCAATTCGGTTTCCAATTGAACGTCTTTTAATTTATTCCAAAAATTAAAATCAACGGGAGAATTGTAATAAATCAAAAAATGAGGAGGAAGGATATTCTTATCCACTTCTTTCGGAACATTTACCACAATAATTAAGCGATCTACATTACTCGTATTGAGCATACTATCCAAGGATTTCCTGAATTCTTTTAATTGCTCTTCATTTTCGTAATTAAACGAAACAAGCAAAGATTTTGCAGATTCCCATATATTTTTACTACTCACTTACTGATCAATTTAATAAATTCATTTTCACTAATCATGGCAACACCAAGATTACTTGCTGTTTTCAGTTTTGCAGGTCCCATATTCGCTCCTGCAATCAGGTAATCTGTTTTACTCGAAACAGACGAACCTACTTTACCACCATTGCGTTCTATCAATTCTTTTATTTCGTCTCTTGAGAATGCCTCAAAGGTACCTGATACAACTAGAACTTTACCGTCTAAAATCGCTGAAGCCTGTTCCTTTTTTATCGTTTCAAAAGAAAGTCCAATTTCTTGTAAGCGGCGAATTAAAGCTAAATTAGTTGAATCTTGGAAATAGTGGAGTACGGAAATTGCAATTTTTTCACCAATTTCTTCTACTTCGATTAATTCATCATAATTTGCTTGCATCAACGCATCCATATTTTCAAATGCCTGCGCCAATTTTTTAGCAACGGTCTCCCCAATAAATCGGATCCCTAATCCAAAAAGTACGCGCTCGAATGGAATGTCTTTTGAAGCGTTAACTCCTTTCAATAAGTTGTTCGCCGACTTTTCACCTATTCGCTCTAAATCAATTAATTGATCAAACGTAAGCGTGTATAAATCACTTATATCTCGAATGAATCCCTGTGCATATAAAACTTCAATTGTCTCCTCTCCTAGTCCGTCAATGTTCATCGCTTTTCGACTGATGAAATGTGCGATTTTACCTTTCACTTGTGGAGGACATGCGGATTCATTTGGACAATAATGATGTGCTTCACCTTCTTTTCGAACTAACAATTCATGACATTCTGGACAATGTTCAATAAAGTGAACTTTTTCCATCGTTGAACGGAGACTCAAGTTAACTCCTACAATTTTTGGGATGATCTCTCCACCTTTTTCTACTTGAACAACATCACCCAAGTAAAGATCTAGTTTCTCAATTTGATCCGCGTTGTGCAAAGAAGCTCGCTTGACAGTGGTACCACCAAGTTGAACGGGTGTTAAATTTGCTACGGGAGTAATGGCGCCAGTTCGGCCAACTTGATATGTCACCGACTCCAAAATCGTTTCAACTTGATTTGTTTTAAACTTATACGCGATCGCCCAACGAGGAGACTTTGCTGTGAATCCCAGTTTGCGTTGTTGATCGTAAGAATTTACTTTGATAACAATCCCATCAATATCAAAAGGCAAGTTATTTCTTTCCTCATTCCAATAATGGATAAATTCCATGATGCCATCAATGCTATTCATTTTCTCGATGAATCTTTTTTCCGGAGAAGGAATTCGAAATCCCCATTCTTTTGCTTTCAAAACTGACTCAAAATGTCCTGCTTGGAGATCATTCAAGCCGTAAAGCCCATATAAATAACAATCCAATTTACGGTCTGCTACCACTTTTGAATCCAACGATTTCAAGGTGCCGGATGCGGTATTTCTCGGATTCGCATACAATGCTTCTCCCGCTTCTTCCCGCTCTTGATTTAAGAGTTGAAACTGTTCCAATGGCATAAAAATCTCCCCCCTAATCTCAAAATCATCTGGAAAATCATTTTGTAATTGCAATGGAATCGTTCGAATCGTCCGTACATTTTTGGTGACCAATTCGCCCTTCTCACCATCCCCCCTTGTCACGGCTGCCGTAAGTTGTCCATGTTCATATCGAATCCCAATGGCGACTCCATCGTATTTAAGCTCGCAGACGTACTCAATGCCTTCATTAATCGACTTTTTAATTCGATTCTCCCAATCCATAATTTCCTCTTCCGAGTAGGTATTGGACAAAGACAACATTGGATAACGATGTGAAACGGCTTGAAACTTCTTGGTAAGGTCACCGCCAACTCGTTTTGTTGGACTATTCTCAGAAGCGTGTTCTGGAAATTCTTGTTCTAACTGTTCAAGCTTCTTCAACAATTGGTCGAAATCGTAATCTGAAATCTCCTGTGAATTTTGGACATAATACAAGGAGTTGTGATGATTCAACAACTTCACCAATCGATCAATTTCCGCTTTTGCCAATATTGAATTCATGCCTTAAAGTTACACTTTTTGCGCTTTCAACATACGAGATTTACCCTGCAAATCTTTACGAATTTCCATTTCTTTAAACCCAAATAAGGAAAGGTATTCGCTAACTTCATTTCCGAATAATTCATGTAACTCGAAAAATAGGAATCCACCTTTGGATAATTTATCTTGGGCAAACTTGATGATTTCTTTGTAGAAAATAATTGGATCCTCATCTGCAACAAACAATGCAATGGATGGTTCATGTTGAATGACATGATTCGACATCATACTTTTCTCTCTTTCAGGGATATACGGGGGATTAGAAACGATGATGTCATAGCTTTTTGCATCTGAATGAAATTCACTGCTAAAATTTAACACATCTTCATGAATGCATTCAATTTCCAGTTTTAATTTTTCTGCATTAAATGCAGCTAATTCCAAGGCATCCAAGGAGAAATCTAAGGCACTAACTTCTGTATTCGGAAAAATTGATTTTAAAGCAAGTGCAATGCATCCTGATCCAGTACATAAATCAATGATTCGATTTGAAGGGATAGCGATTTCCGAAATCCAAGCGACAAGTTCTTCTGTTTCGGGACGTGGTATCAAGGCTCTTGAATCGCAGGAGATTGTCAAACCGTAAAAATCAGTCTCTCCCAATAAATACTGGAAAGGCACCTCATTTAACAGGCCTTTTACGAAACCTCGAACATGCAATAAATCTGACTCGGATAAGCGTTCCCCTTGATTTAACAATAACTCACTTGTAGACCAATTCATGCGTTTGCAAATGATTTGGGTCCACATGGACTTCAATTCAGAAGGTGAGAAAATGGCAGCTAGTCGATCGAAAAAGTAGTTTTTTACGGAGCTGAGCGTGTTATCTGTAACGAACATTATTCCTTGCGCAGCTTTATAAATTTTTTGATTTTCTCATTCTCAATCAATACCGTTAAATTGTAATAAGCGATTTTCCATTCCCCGTTCGCATCCAAGACACAAATACCACTTCCACGACAGGATTCCATCCAAGTATCCAGATTCTCATCGAAATATGCGACTGTGCCGTTGGCGGTAAAATTCCATATCCGTTTACTCGGTTTAAAATCCCAAGCTTTTCCTTTATCGAAATATGGTTTGCAAAAAGTTTGAAATGCTGGCTTATCCCAACGTTCCCCTGGAGCAGTACCTAGGAAAATAAAATCTTCTGTCGTTGCATGGAAGTACTGTTCAAAGTCAGCTTTTGTTGCTGAAAAATGCCAATTATCCACGAGTTCATTCAAACGAAAAGTAACTTCCCATTGTGACCAAATAAAAGGGGTAGAAAATAAAAAAAGAAAGAGTAACGATGTGCGCATCTTATTTATGTGCTTTTTCAGCTTTTTTACACAATTTAACCGCTTCTTTGATGTTAATTATTCCACCCGTAACGGATTGCGAAGGAAAATCAAAATCTGTATAAACTGTTGCTGATTCCAATAGAATCGTTTTGATTGTCCACATGTCCAAGCTTGGAAAATACGATTTCAACATAGCAGCTGCTCCTGAAACCATTGGTGCCGCCATAGATGTTCCTTGCAAGTTCATATATGCGCTTTGCGGAACGGAATTATAGATTTCTAAACCAGGAGCAAATACATCGACCGTTCCATTTCCATAGTTAGAAAAACTAGCTACTCTAGCTTCTCCTGGTTCCTTCGTAGATGCACCAATAGTCATCAAATTAGACAACGGTTCCTCTTGAAAATCGAAATGAGAAGTAGGGAAATTTGGCTCTATATCTACATCTTTCGCATCATTTCCGGCAGCATGAACCATTAGAACACCATTTGTATCTGCGTATAACATTGCTTGATATACTTCATACTGATGCGTTGAATAATCCTTACCAAAGGACATGTTAATCACTTTTGCACCATTGTCAACTGCATATCGAATAGCCAATGCCACATCCTTATCTTGTTCATCTCCGTTAGGCACAGTGCGAACGGACATAATTTTCACATTTTCAGCCACTCCATCGCCACCTTTTCCATTTCCACGAATGGCTGCAATGATACCTGAAACGTGCGTACCGTGTAAAGCATCCGGACCTTCCACATCGTTGTTACCATAATGAACATCTGAGAAATCATCTGGATCATCGCCGATTACGCTGCGGTCATCGTAATAGATATTCAGGTTGTAATTCAATTGATCTTCGATGTATTTTTTTGTATCCGCATCGAATTGTCCGTTAGCTAATCCCTCTTTATATTGCTCAAGGTTCGCGAGCTCGCCTTCCACATCTTCCTTCGCATTTGAGTAGATATAAAACTCCGTTTCATCAAACAAGGTTTTTGGATCGACTCCATCGTATTTATTTTTCAACTTTGCGTAGATCCGGGTTTTCTCCAAACGCGCATTTTCCTGATTTTCACCAGATGCATTTCCTAAAAAATTCCATCCATGTACATCATCAACATATCCATTTTTATCATCATCTATTTTGTTTCCAGGAATTTCATTTGGATTTACCCATATTTTTCCCTGTAAATCCTCATGTTCAATATCCACTCCTGAATCAATCACTGCAACGATTACGGATTGCGACTTCTTATTTTTAAGCATTTTGTATGCTTGATCAGTGTACATCCCTTGTCCACTGCCATTGTACCAATTGAGTGTCCCTGGAATCGCCTGTGCAGTCACTTGTGTAATGGAAAAACCGAAAACGATGAGTAAATATTTTGCAGTATTCATGTGCTTTTTTTTCAAATTTAAAAATTAAACGGGAATGCTAAGGATTGGTAACCATAAAACTTACAATTCGTCCAGAGCAAATACCTTTTTCCCTCGGATAAAGGTCATCCAAGCATAATTTTGAACGAAGGATGGATTACTTTCTAAGGGCTTAGAAAAGATAACGAAGTTAGCCTTTTTGCCTTTCTCCAGGCTACCGAGTTCTCTTTCCTGAAATGAAGAAAAAGCAGCCCAAATGGTCATACCACGTAACACTTCCTCTAAACTCAATGCTTCTTTTGCTAAAAATCCTTTTAAGGGTTCATTAGATTGGTTTTTACGTTGAACAGCCGCATGGATGGTAAAGAATGGATTCGTTGATTCCACAGGGAAATCGGTCCCAATGGCCAACATCCCATATTGACTTAATAATGTTTTGTAAGCATATGCTCCAACGAGTCGCTCCCTCCCTATTCTTTTTTCTGCCCAGCGCTGATCGCTAGTCGCATGTGTTGGCTGGACAGAGGGAAACACCGCGTAGTCGGAGAATTTTGCAAAATCTGAGGGATCGATCACCTGAGAATGTTCAATGCGAAAACGGTGGTCTGGATTTCGTTTAAACGCGTTTTTATAAATATCCAAGATCAATGCATTCGCAGAATCTCCAATACCATGTGTATTCATTTGGTATCCGTTTTTAAGACAAAAGTGGGCAACGTTTCGCATTTCATTCACAGAAGTCAATAATAATCCATGAGAATGGTGATCATCCGTGTATGGTTTTTTCAATAAGGCACCTCTAGAACCTAGTGAACCATCCGCAAAAACTTTAAAACTTCTTATGGACAAGTTTCGATAGCGATAGGGACCGTTTTTCACAGCAAATGAACGGTTATCGGCTGAATTCAGCAACATGGCGTACAATTCCAATTTCAATTTACCACTGGCAACCAATGATTTAAAAAGTTTGATGTGCTTATTTTCAATTCCCGCCTCGTGTGTTCCTGTTATGCCATATTGAAATAATTCCTCTTGTATTTCGAGGATTGCTTCTTTCACTTGTTTCTGAGAATATGCGGGGATGAATGACGAAATAGAGTTCATTGCATGGTCAATGAGCAATCCTGTCGGAATACCTTTTTCCATTTTCACCTCACCTCCATCGACGTTGTTGGAAGTGATTTTTGCTTTTTTCACCAGAAAATCATTAACCAAGGCCGCGTGTCCGTCAATGCGGTACAAGCAAACAGGAATGTTTTTAAAAACCTTGGAGAGTTCAAGGTTATTTGGCATGGATTCATTGGGCCATAGTGATTGGTCCCATCCACCACCAACGATGAATTTATTACTGGATTTCGCGTAATATTTTTCACAGCGATAAATTACCTCCTCCATGGACTTTGCTCCCGTCAGATCGACGCCAAGTTTTTGATTGGCATACATTAATAAATGCCCATGAGCATCCGTTAATCCTGGATACACATCTTTTCCTAAAGCATCAATATCTTCCTCGGATCGGTATTTATTTAAAATTTGTCTTTCTGCTCCAACCTCTACTACATTTCCATCGCTTATCGCCATAGCGTCGTACACGGAATTCGCATCGTCCATCACGTGGATTTTCGCATTATGCACTATAAGATCTACTTTTTGACCTTTCATGCAAGAGGTTAGAAAAGAGAGAATGAGAAAAAGAAGTGCGATGTGTTTTATCATAAAAAAAGATTAGAACGGATAACCGATACCAAAATTCAAGTAATTCGGGAGGAATGGTTTAGGCATGATTTTCTTCACTTGATCTAAGCTCATATTAAAATGATCCATTCCTTCTTGGTAATACGTTTGACGTGTTCCCATCTCTTGAAAAACCCATTTGGCACCATTTGAAAATGCTGGATTGTAAATGGGGAATCCCACATCTAATCGAATGATGAAATATGTTAAATCCATTCGAAGTCCGAGTCCAGATGAAATGGCTATTTGAGGTACAAAAGTGTTCCAATGAAACTGACTACCCATGCGACTTAAATCTTCGCGGAAGGTCCAAACATTCCCAAAGTCTGTAAAAATGGCTCCTTTAAAGGTAGAACCTAAACTAAAACGGTATTCCAAAGATCCAGCGAATCGAATGTCAGCGATTTGAGTTGCTAATCGATTCGTATCCAAATGGTATTTGTATGCTCCAGGCCCTAAAGCCCTTGCCCTCCAACCTCGGTTATCATTTGACCCACCGCCAAAAAAGCTGTAATCATAAGGCATCGCTGTTTTAGAGTTTTTGTAAGGTAATCCAGCACCTGCAGATAACTTCAAATGAACTGATGAACCGGACAAAACGCGCTTACTCATGATTAATTGATTATCTAAACGGACAAACTGTGAATACGGCTGATTTCTCAATAAATATTGACCATTGAGTGTATCTTGTCTCGATCTAAATTGATACAACAGATTTCCAGCAGCATCAAAAGTGGAATTGAAATACACCGATGTATTTTGTAGGCTTCTACGTTCTTTTCCTTCCTTGAGATCCTTCTCCTTATTGTTATACTCATATGAAAATTTAAAGTCCTGCCAAATAAATTGATTGTTGTACGTTGCATTCAAAAACACATCGTTTATTTGATTTAATTGTGCTTGGAAAGCGTCACTTTTCTTAATGGATACATACTTTATGACGGAAGCTCCAGGTAAACCCATTTGAAAAACTTGTGTCTTTCCAACCAAAAATTTCCACATATAATTTAATTGGAATACGCTTCGGTCAAAAATACTTCGTTTTTCAATGTTGTAGGCCGTAGTTAAAACCGTTCTCGGTTTCTGCCGTTTCCCTAACATGGTAACGGGCGTTGGAAACAATCCGGGTAGGTCAAACTTTAAACTCGGACCGAATTCAAACGTATTGAATGTTCTACCCTTTCCCGTCCCAACTGTCTGTCCTAATTCATCTTGAAAGACCAGCGGTTGCGATTCGAATCCACCTCCAAATGAAAAGGTCATTTTACCAGCTCCCTTACGGATGTTTTTATTGGTGTAATTAAACGATGCATTTGCACCTAGCAAACCGGTTGAAGAAGTAAATTTAGGGTCAAATCCATAGGTTTGTTTTTTAGCTGGTTCAAGGAAATAATGAACGGCTAATTTGTTCCCTGGTTGTTCGATAAGAATTGGTTTTACCGAACTAAAAATACCTAGCTGAACGATGGAGCGGTAACTTCTATCCAAATAATACTCTTTGTATTTGTTATCATTTTCAAGGTAGTTTTGAAGCTCAAGAATCGATGGTTTTACCCATGGCTCCTCTCCATTATAGGTTACCGTTACCTTTCTAAATGGATTTGTTGTTCCAGCAGGCACTCGCTTTTCTTTCAGTTGTTTTTTCGAATATTGGATTTCGTCGTAGGTGTAAGAATTTGTCGTTCTAAGGAATTGTGGCGCAATTGGATCATATAAACTTATTTGTTGCTCCTTCATCAATTGAGTAAAACTATTTTCCATACCAATGGTATCTGATAGGTGAAAATAAACACTAGAAATGGACATCTCGGCATAAGGAATACGAATCAAGCTATCTTTTTTTACCTCTGATGGAATATAACGATCATCGAATTTAACGAGCAAACGAACACGCATTGTTTGACGATTGGTATCCGCGGAGAAAGAAATACTATTGGCTGAAAATTTATACACTTGGTCGTCCCGAAAGTACTTTGCGACTAGATCACGGTAATCATTTAAATAATCTGTATCAAAAGGCTCACCTAGTAGTGGATGTTTGCCCGTTTGGTCAATATGCTTTTTCACATAAGCGGAGTGTTTGTCCCGCAGTAGTTTAGACCCAAGGTATTGAACCGAATCAATGAGGTATTGCGGACCTGTCTCCAAAATGTAACTTGGGTATGCATATCGTTTTTTTTCGTTTAATCTTAGAATTCCGTTGACCTGACCGTAATAATATCCTTTTTTGCGCAGGTAGAATCCTAGTTGCTCGATGCTCTTTTGATATAAAATAGTATCGAAAACGATTGGTTTTTGTCCAAACTTATATTTAACCTTTTCCTTCCACAAAACTTTCGTAAAAGATGACTCATGGGATTCTTTTAGGATAAAAGTAGAGTCTCCACGTTCAAAAGCTTTGGCATTACGCTTCGCATTTACCTTCGCAACCTTGTCTTTTTTTCTGTTTTGTTTCCGATCGAATGCCTGGTATTTCAATTCTCTTTTGTGCGCAACTCGAGCTGAGTCGATGGAATTGTAGATGCGTAACTTAAAATTAAAATAGAAATTTCGTTGATTCGGTTGTTGTCGAACAATCAAACCGAGTTCATATTTATCGATGTTCGCGTTGTCTTTTACTTCGATTGCATTGGAACGCAGTAAGTACCTACCAGCAGGGACATTTCGCGTTAAATCACATGCTGTTAAAACAAACAGAAGGATAATCGCAATATTTAGTAAATTCGCTCGATGTTTCATGCTCTAGTGCAAAAATAACAATAATCAAGTTGGAAAAAATTTCACTTCAAAAGATAAAATGGATTAAAAGTCTTCACCTGAAAAAAAACCGGGAAAAAGAAAAGTTGGTTTTGGTGGAAGGATTTAAATTGGTGAGCGAATTGGCTATTCAATATCCGATGCTTGTACATTCTATCTACACGAATACTCAAATTGACCTTGATTTCGAACAGCGTTTCGAATGTTTTGCGTGTCATGCAAAAGAAATGGAGCGCATCTCACAGTTCAACTCCGCCTCCACATTAATTGGTGTTTTTCACGAACCGAGTTCACACGTTTTTAATCCTAATGAACGCGTTTTAGTACTTGAAAATATCCAAGACCCTGGAAATCTTGGAACCATCATTCGAACGGCTGATTGGTTCGGAATAAAACAAATCGTTTGTTCAGATGATACGGTAAATTGTTTCAATTCAAAGGTCATACAATCTTCTATGGGCAGTGCCTTTCGGATTCCTGTATTTTACGAAAACCTTGATGATTTTCTTCCAAAACTGAATTCCACCATTCACGGAGCACTTTTAAATGGTCAAAATTTAGCACAAGTTGATCCAAATGAAATAAAAATTCTCATCATGGGAAATGAAGGGAAAGGCATTTCAGAATCGCTACAAAAACATATCAATCAAGCAGTTACCATTCCAGGTTACGGACTAGCGGAGTCTTTAAATGTGTCGATTGCGACAGGTATTTTCCTGTATCATTGGAGTCAATCGAAAACAGTTTGACTTAATTCAAAGAAAAGGCTGTATTTTTGCAAATCCCAACTGCGAAAATGATAGATTTCGATTTATACGAAGCGAAGAAGCTTTACCCATTTCAAGAACAAACTGTCCACCAGGTTTTAGAAGAACTAAGGAAAAATGGTACGAATTTTAATTTATTGTATCAGCTTCCAACTGGAGGAGGAAAAACGGTTATTTTCTCGGAAATCGCACGTAGATTCATTGAACAATGGGGGAAGAAAGTATTGATTTTAACTCACCGTATCGAGTTGTCCGTACAAACATCTCAGCAGCTTTCCGCCATTAAAGTTGCCAATAAGGTGATTAACTCAGAAGTAAAGCACTTAGATGATCAAGACGATTATCAATGTTTTATTGCCATGGTCGAAACACTCAATAATCGACTGAATGAAAACGATAATTTCATTGCTGATGTTGGACTAGTGATTGTGGATGAGGCGCACTACAATAGTTTTCGGAAAATCTTTCAATTCTATGAGGACGCGAATATCCTCGGTGTTACTGCAACACCATTAAGTTCGAATCGAAATCTTCCTTTAAAAGACAACTACAATAAACTTTTAGTTGGCGAATCCATTTCAAATCTGATTGAAGGTGGTTATTTATCCAATGCTGAAACGTATCAATACGATGTCAATCTTCATGGATTAAAAATAGGAACAAATGGTGATTTCACTGTAGGAAGCTCCGACCTACTTTACAGTAATTTCTTCATGCAAGAAAAATTGATTTTTGCTTATGAAGAAGTTAGTCTAAATAAAAAAACCTTGATTTTCAATGCTGGAATTGAAACCTCACGCCGCGTAGAAGAATCCTTCAAGAAACTCAAATACAACATTCGCCACCTGGACTCAACCTTCAGTGATAAAGACCGAAAGGATGTCATTCACTGGTTCAAAGTCACACCTGGTGCAATATTAACATCCGTCGGAATTTTAACCACTGGTTTCGATGAGCCCACCGTAGAATCCATTATTATAAACCGTGCAACTAGGTCATTGACCTTGTATCATCAAATGATTGGACGTGGATCGAGAAAGCTTCCAAATAAAAGTGATTTTCAAATCATCGATTTAGGAAATAATGTTCGTCGTTTTGGATACTGGCAAGACTACATCAATTGGCAGGATGCCTTTAAATTTCCCGATCGCTTCTTGGAATCTCGTATTTCGGAATTGGAGGATATGGAGTTTGAAGTAGAATTTGAATTTCCAAAAGGATTTGACAAACACATGCCTTCTGCCATTTTAGAGGAATTTAACATAAAGGAATGTTATTACGAGTGTTTAGATCGTGGGGTGAAAGGAAAAATAGCTATTGAACTCTCCATCGAAAATCATTTCAAAGCCATCCAGTCCTCAGCAAAAGACTTAGACCATGCGCTTGATTTAATGCATGTTATACAAGATCACATCGATCATCGCTTAAAGCATTATACGAAGTGTATTTCAAAAAGCACCGATAACTACTTTAAGTACCTCTTAGAAACGTATAATAGACAATTAGCACAAAAAATAAGATTGAATATTGAAGATTGATGCTTTTTCTGTAATTTTAAATGCACATGAAAAAAATCATTCTAATTTGTTTTTGTCTTCTTCAAAGTCTCGCCTTTTCACAAGGGACGAAATTAAAGACCTACCTAGACACAAAACAGTTTTATGCTCCGAATGTTGGGAATTACCTCGAAGTATATATGCAATTCGTCTCCTACTCGGTTACTTATAAAAACGAGGGAAATGGATTAAGAGCGAAAGTGCTCATTTCTGTAGAAATTTCGGATAGTTCTAAAACAGTTTTTAGCGATCGCTATGTATTGGAATCCCCTGAAGCTATTGATAGTGTTCAAGATGATTTTTATGAAGTTTTACGGGTTCAACTAAATCCTGGAAAGTACTCCTTGAAAATTGATTTATTGGATGTCAATAAGGATGATTCAGAAATCTCCGGAAATCTCCCCATCTCCATCGAAGATTTTTCGAAAAATACGAAAATTTCAGATGTGTTAGTTGCGGAATACGCCTATCCTAGTGATCAACAAACCAACTTCGATAAATCTGGTTACCACATTATTCCAATGTTGTCTAGTTTCTACGGTACTGATTCAAAAACATTGCCTATTTACCTTGAATTGTATGGTACAGAAGGGATTTCGGATAGTTCATTTCAAGTGTCTCATCGAATCATTGACATGAAGGACGCGAGTGAAGTGTCCGGATTTACGCGAACCTCCACCATATTCAAATCTAGCGTAGTTCCCGTTTTTGAAACCATAAACATAGAGGAATTACGCACCGGGAATTACCAAATAGAATACAGATTAACAACAAACGATGCGGAAATCTTAGCAACTCAGACCTATGATTTCGAAAGAAGTAATGAGAACAATGATATGTTCACGATGGAGAATTTATTGCTCGACCCAGCTTTCCAATCCTCCATTCCTAACGATTCTGTTTTATACTTTTTAGAGAGCTTAATTCCAATTTCGAAACCTGCAGAGATTAGAAACATCATTGAAACCTTAAAATCTAAAAATATTGATGAGGCTAGAAAGCACATTCAAGGATATTGGGCCCTTTCTACTCCATCGAAACCCTATGAATCATGGTTGAAATATAAAGCGCAAGTGCTTTTTGTTGAGAAAATATACGGAAATAATTTCCAGGAAGGTTTTGAAACAGATCGCGGACGCGTTTATTTGAAGTATGGTACACCAAATCAAATGAATGCACGTGAATCGTCTCCATCTGAATATCCTTACGAAATTTGGACCTATAATAAAATTGGCGTTTACAGCAACAAACGTTTTATCTTTTATAATCCTGATTTGGTGAATAATGCTTATCGTCTACTCCATTCTGATATGATAGGTGAGTTAAAAAATCCAGCCTGGCCTCAAATCCTAGCGAAACGAAATACCTATAATGGAAACGTGGATAACCCCAATCAAAACAATGTGAACCACTGGGGCGGTGATAGTAATGATTTGTTTCGACAATATTAGTGGATGGAAACAAAATTAGCCATTGTCATCCTCAATTTTAATGGGAAAAAGCACTTAAGCACCTATTTACCTAGCGTATGTGCTTTTGCTGATAAACATCCTATATTCGTTGCTGACAACGGAAGCACCGATGATTCCATCGCATTCCTTTCCGAACATTTTCCAAAGGTCAACATCATTCCTCAAAAGCGAAATTTTGGATTTGCAGGTGGGTACAATGTCGCACTAGAACAATTAAAAGGTCAATTTGATTATTACTTACTGCTCAATAGTGATGTAGAAGTTACTGAAAATTGGATCTCACCATTAAAATCCTTCATGGATTTAAATCAAAATACTGCAGCTTGTCAACCTAAAATAAAATCTTGGAAACAAAAAGATTCTTTTGAACATGCTGGAGCATCAGGTGGGTTTGTGGACCTTCATTATTTCCCATTTTGTCGTGGAAGAATTTTTGACTCCATTGAAAAAGACGAACATCAATATAACTACAACACACTTGTAACTTGGACATCCGGTGCAGCGATGTTGGTGCGTGCCGAACTATTTCATCAAGTCAAAGGATTCGATTCAGATTTTTTCGCTCACATGGAGGAAATTGACTTGTGCCTTCGATTGGGTAATTTAGGCTATGACTTTTACTGCATACCAGAAAGTACGGTGTATCATTTAGGAGGTGGCACCTTGGATTATCAATCTCCAAAAAAAGTGTACCTGAACTTTCGAAATAGTTTATTCATGTTGATGAAAAACCATGCCGGCCCATTATTGCCAAGCTTGTTTATTCGCATGTGTTTAGATGGGATAGCGGGAATTAAATTCTTGTTATCAGGGAAATTCAAGCTAACCTGGATGGTTTTTTTAGCTCACTTTAACCTCTACGCACAGTTTGGTAGGTTTTATAAAAAAAGACGAAAAATAAATACGAAAGCAAGAAAATTCCATTTATATAATGGTCGCATTATTTGGGATTATTACTTTTTGAGAAATAAAGAATATTCGCAATTAAACAAACGCAAATTCAACTAATGAAAACGATATTCAGTACACTATTCTGCACGCTTAGCTTACTTTCCTTCACGCAAATAAACAAGGTCTTGGAAGCGAGTGACAAAGCACAAAAGATAGTAGGAAAACCAGCGGAATCGTTTAATCCATATGTTTACGTCATGCCAACAATTGGTACCGGCGGACACGGACACACCTTTCCTGGTGTAACGACACCATTTGGGATGATGCAATTGAGTCCAGACACCCGTTTCGATGGATGGGATGGTTGTGGTGGATACCATTATTCTGATTCCATTATCTATGGATTTAGTCATACGCATTTGAGTGGGACAGGTGTTCCAGATTACGGCGATTTACTCGTAGTTCCTCAATCTGGAAAAAAAGCAAAATTACAGGGGAAGTACATCGATCCAAAAAATGGCTACGGCTCTCGGTTTTCACATAATCAGGAAAAAGCACGCGCAGGATATTATGAAGTTTATTTGAAGGATGAAGACATCAAAGTACGCTTAACAAGTAGCGATCGTTCAGGGATACATGAATACACCTTCCAAAATAGAAAAGGCAAGAAATTTATTTTGTTGGACTTAGATTACCGAGACAAAGTGTTAGATGCCGGATTTGAAATCCTAAATGACTCCACTATTTCCGGAAAACGTATCTCCGCAGCCTGGGCAAACGAGCAGCATTTCTATTTCCATTTGGAAACATCCATTCCATTCGTGTCAGCTAAACCGATAAAAATTGATGGAACACACAAATTATTATTGGAATTCCCTAAAAACACACAGGTTCTCTGTCTGAAAGTCGGAATGTCACACGTGGATCAAAAAGGAGCAGCACATAATTTACAGTTGGAAATTCCACGATTCGATTTCATGCAGGTCTATTCTCGAAATGTGGAAAAATGGAACAATGAACTGAGTAAAATCAAAATCGAGTCAAAGAATTTTGAAGATGCCATCATTTTTTACACTGGCTTGTATCATTCCATGATTGCTCCAAACCTGATGAGTGATTTGGACGGACGATACCGCGGTCGTGATCAGAAAATCCATCAACTCTTTAAGGATAATCAATACACCGTTTTCTCCTTATGGGACACCTATCGTGGAAATCACCCCTTATTTACCTTGATTCAGCAAGAACGCACAACGCAATTCATCCGTACGTTTTTAAGGCAATTTGATGAAGGCGGCGACCTTCCTGTTTGGGAATTGGCAGCTTGTGAAACAGAATGCATGATTGGTTACCACAGCGTGAGCGTGATCTCTGATGCTTACATGAAAGGAATCGATGGCACAAGTAAAAAAGCTGGGATCTCATATGACGCGAAAATAGCATTGAAGGACATGCATTACACAGCCAATATCAATGAATTTGGCAAACAATCCTATGCGCGCAAAGGATATCTCAGTTCAAGCGATGAACCTGAGTCCGTTTCTAAAACCCTTGAATATGCCTACGACGATTTTTGTATTGCAGAAATGGCAGCAGCAATGGGAAATGACGAAATGTCGAAAACTTACCGCAAACGTAGCTTTTCCTTCATCAACCTATTCGATCCAAACACCAAGTTCATGCGTCCTCGTCGCGGCGCACAATGGTATGGACCATTTGATCCTTCCGAAGTAAATTTTAATTATACAGAAGCAAATAGTTGGCAATATTCCTTGTATGCACCTCATGAAATCGAAGTATTGACAAACTTGCTCGGAGGACGCGATTCCTTAGAAGCTTGGTTAGATCGCTTGTTTACAACTGAAATGAAATTGTCAGGACGCGAACAAGCGGACATCACCGGTTTAATTGGACAGTATGCCCATGGAAACGAACCTTCGCATCATATGGCTTATTTATACAATTTCACGAATGCGCCATACAAAACACAATTATACGTTGATCGCATTTTAAAGGAAATGTATCACGCAAAGCCAGATGGGCTTTCCGGGAATGAAGACTGTGGACAAATGAGCGCCTGGTACGTACTCAGCTCCTTGGGACTTTATCCAATAGCTCCAGGAAATACCATGTATCAAATTGGACGACCACTATTTAGTAAAGCGAGCATCAAAGTGGACAATCAAACCCATTCAAAAATTGACATCGTTTGCAACAATCAAAGTGCAGAGAATTGCTACGTTGCTTCTGTCAAGTGGAATGGGAAAATCATCCCCGACTTCCAAATTGACCATAAATCATTGATGTTGGGCGGAACATTGGAATTCGAAATGACCAATGAGAAACCAGTTAAATCGAACTACCCACAAATGAATACAGTAAATATTCCCGCCGATGTAGTTCCTGCCCCTTTCATAAAAAATGAACAACGCATTTTTGACCAAGAATTGTATTTAGAATTGGGTCATGTGGTTTTAAGTCCAACAGATACCTATGAATTAAGTTATCGCTTGAATAATGGCCCTTGGAACAGCTATGTGCAACCTATTAAAATCAAAGAGACAACAAACATTGACCTTCAATTATTGAGAAAGAATTCCGATGGAATTAGGTCAGAAAGTGCTCTTGTATCAAGTCAGTTCATTCGTAAAAATCCAAATGTTCGTTTAGCATTAGACACAAAGTACGCTAATCAGTACACAGCTTCTGGAGAAAATGCACTTATTGACGGCCTTTTTGGAGGCAATGAATTTAGAACAGGAGATTGGCAAGGATATTATGGGAAAGATGTTGTGGCAACTGTGACATTCAAAGAACCAGTTGCGATTCATGAAATTGGTGCATCTTGTATACGCGATCAGAAATCTTGGATTTTCCTTCCAAAAGAAATTCGTTTCGAAATTTCTTTTGATGGAAGCACCTACCAAAACCCGCAAATCATTTCGATTCCCGAAGCAACGCCAACTGATAAGAATCCTTTCAACAATTCCTTTACAAAGGCAATTGAATCCGATAAAACACTAAAAATCAAAAGCATCCGCTATACGATTGTCAATCCTGGTAATTGTCCTTCATGGCATTTAGGAGCTGGCAATCCGTCATGGGTGTTTTTAGATGAGCTAATTTTTGATTAAATTTAATCTATGAAATCAATTCTTACTAAAATTCGCGTGAATAAATTAATCCTACTTATTGTTATTCTATCCCTCGGAAAGAATCTTAATGCCCAATTAGATACATTATTCTGGTTTGTTGCACCAGAAGTTATTCAGAGTCATGGTGATCGACCTATCGTTTTTAGATTCGCCACTTTAAATGAACCGGCAGATGTTACGATTTCACAGCCAGCAAATGCCTTGTTTCCTGCGCAAACGCTGAATCTTGGTGCCAATTCTGCCCAAACAATTGATTTAACCACCTGGATTGATATCGTAGAAAATAAACCGGCAGATCAAATTTTAAATTTCGGGTTCAAAATAGTTTCAAGTGCTCCAATAATGGCATACTATGAAGTCACCCCTACATGTAATTGTAATCCGGATATTTTCACGTTGAAAGGAAAAAACTCGTTGGGACTTAGCTTCGTCGTTCCATTTCAAAATTTCTTAAGTAATGCCTATGGGAATGCCCGGTCTGGTTTTGATATTGTTGCGACAGAAGATAACACGACAGTCACCATTATACCGAAACAAGACATTGTAGGTCATCTAGCCTCAATTCCATATGTGATTACCTTGGATGCTGGAGAAACTTATTCTGCACAGGCATTTAGTACAGCCGCAAATCTGCACTTAAGTGGCTCAACAGTGATTTCAAATCGACCCATAGCCATAACAATTAATGATGATTCTATGTCAGGTGGCCCATATGGTGGTTGCGCCGATTTAATGGGGGATCAAATCATCCCAAATAGTGTACTTGGAAAGGAACATATTGCAATAAAGGGTTACCTAAATGGTCCCGACAAAGTTTATATTGTTGCTTCCTTAAATAATACGCAAATCACCATAGACGGAATTGTTATAGGAGTAATAAACGCGACAGAAATGTACGTTCATACCCTATCAAACCCTACTGCTTATATTACCAGTGATCGACCCACACATGTGTTGCACACATCTGGATTCGGCTGTGAAGTTGGCGGAGCAATACTCCCCCCAATTGTTTGCACGGGTTCAAATACCGTTGCTTTTGTGCGTTCGACCAGTGAATTTTTCGCCTTAAACATTTTAGTTCCAAATGGAGGCGAAAACAGTTTCACATTGAATGGATCTACCACATCTATTACTGCAGCTGATTTTCAAATCGTACCAGGAACAAGTGGACAATGGAAATATGCACAAATTAATGCCGGCGCTTTCATCCCGATTCAACAAGCATCGAGATTAGAAAATCCAAATGTAAAATTTCATCTTGGGGTTATTCATGGTGGAGCAAGTAGCGGGTGTCGTTATGGTTATTTTAGCGATTTTGCATCTTTACAATACTCCATTCAATCAGAATCTTCTATATTATGTAGTGGAGATACACTTCAGTTATTCAACGATTCCTTACCCGGCGCAACCTATAACTGGGCGGGTCCAAACAACACTAATTTCATTGGTAATTCTATTAACATACCTAATGTACAATCTTCTAATTCAGGAAATTATGTGATTTCAGGTTATTTACCAGGAGCCTGCGAATTGTTATCGGACACAATTACAATAACCGTTAATGAAATACCAAATGCACCTGCTATTTTCAATAATGGACCTATTTGCAACGGAGATTCTTTGACTTTTTGGACAAACGAAAATAGTAATTATGAATACTTCTGGACAGATGCATTTGGGAACACCTATTCTAACGATACGATTTGGACAACACAAACCCAAAATCCATTGTTCCCCATTAACTTAACCGTGAATATTGGTCAGTGTATTTCAGAACAATCTTCAAATACGGCCATCATTTACGATGATCCAATTATCAATTACATTGGAGATGCAGAAGTATGTGGAAATACGATTGACTTTGGTTCAACTTATAGCCTAGATCCTTTAGATCAAATGGATCAAATCACTTGGTATGACAACGACAATAATAACACTATTTTAGGACTCGGAGTTAATCTAAACGATGTGACAAGTCCAATAGAACCCTTTCACCAACACAACTACATTGTTGAAATAATGACTCAAACTGGCTGTATGCACAGGGACACTTTTCAAATTTCATTTTTCCCTTATCCAGAATTGACTTTAAATGCTAATCTTTTGTGTGATGGTGAGAGCGCTGTATTTTCTTCAAACTCGTCATGGATAAACACACCCCCACCTAACACCAACTTGACCTACGTATTATCTTTTGGAGATGGACAAACTACGCCAATGCAAAATTCCGGACATATTTATGCGAATTCAGGCACCTATTTAACAAGTATAACTGCCACGACAAGTGAAGGTTGTATTTCCAGTGAATCTCTTGAAATTGAAATTATTGCAATACCAATTATACAACCTATTATTGACACGTATTGTGGTCAAAATGCAGAATTTAACTTGAATTTTACATTGGGGAATTATCAAGTTGATTCCTTAATTTGGAATGTCCCTGCACTGTTTTCAACAAATAACATCAATTTTGATTATCAATTTTCAAATGCCGGAAATTATACTGGAAACATTACACTTTTTGGAACAAACAACTGCGATTTTTCCTTCCCATTTGGTTTTACGATTATCCCATCTATTACCATAGATAAATTAGTGATTCCTAATATTATTACCCCAAATAATGATCAAAAAAATGACTTTTGGGAAATTGATCAACTATTTAAAAATTGTACCGAATTCGATTTGTTAATCATGAATCGATGGGGAAATGTTGTATTTGAAACAAAGAATGGGGCAACCCCTTTCAGCGGCCTAGATAAATCAGGTGAAAAATTGACTCAAGGTGTATATTTTTATAAATTAAGTACGCCAGAGGATACCATGACTGGACACATATCGATTGTTTATTAAATTCCTATTTTTCAGGGTTCGAAAGTTAAAGGTCAAGGTGATTTTCATCAATAAAACTTTGCCCAATCAAGGAGGAGAAAAAACACTGTACACTATTGACAAAGATTTTCTTGCACATATTTTATTGTTAAGGATTTTGGATTGATACCAGAAGAAGAAATGTGCAAAAATGAAATTTATAAAAAAGAGTCTACAAAGACTATTTACACATTTATGATATGAATAATCAATTTTTCGATGGAGCAATTTTAATTTGCTTAAAATTCGCTTTTTTAATTTTAGTTTTTTTTCGGGATTTATAAATACTCAGAATTTCAAAGTTGTTAACTTAGCTTAAAGTTTAACAACTTGAATAATTAAATATTATTCTGTATATTTTCCGTTACTAATTTATCTGGTTTCTATAAAACAATGAACATCTTCAATAAAAACCCTTAAATGACGTTTTATTCTCATGATTAATTTCCGTTCTCTTTTAAAGGTTATTTTTCCATCATTCTTATTTCAATTATACAGAATAAGGAAAAAGAAAAAAAGAAATGAAGAGTTGCTTGCTCAAAAGGATAAAGGTCATTATTTTACAAAAGATTTTTTGGTTCAAAATCTAAAATCAATTGGAATTCAAAAAGGAGATTCTCTTTTAGTTCATTCGAGTTTGAGTAAAATGGGCTATCTTGAAAATGGCCCAGATACAATAATTGATGCCTTATTAGAGGTGATTGGAACAGAAGGAAACTTACTTATGCCCAGTTCACCTAATGCGCTTCTACAATTAAATTATATAAAAAGTAACACCTTGTTTGACGCTAAAAATTCGCCTTCAAAATTAGGTGCAATTACGGAAGTTTTCAGGAAAAGAAATGGCGTATTTCGAAGTTTAAATGCTACAGAACCAGTTTGTGCGCTAGGACCTGATGCTCATTATCTAACAAAAGGTCATTTTAACGAATTAACTCCGTACACAAAAAAATCTCCCTTTTATCGCTTGGTTGAGAAAAATGGAAAAATACTTTATATCGGAGTGACATTAGCCAATGCAGGAACAAGTTTACATTTGTTAGAAGATGCTGTAGATTTCAAATACCCCGTTTACTTCCCTGAAGTTTTTGATGTTAAAATTAAAGACTCGACAGGAAATATTCACGAGGTTAAAACTAAAGTTCACAATCCAGAATATTCTAAAAAACGAAAGTGCGATGACTTATTACCACTATTTTTGGAAGAAGAGGTTTGTTCAAAAGTAAAAATTGGTAATGCAGATTCATATCTATTCGATTCAAAAAAAATGTTTGATTCAATGCTTAAAAATTACTTAGAAAAAGGAATCACAATGTACACTCCAAATTCGTCCAATTGAAAATAGCAATTACTTGGGATTACGAACTTTTTTTCGGTGAACAAAGCGGTTCAGTACAAAAATGCATGCTTGAACCTGGGGAAAGATTACTTGAAATTGCAAAAAAAAACGGTGCAAAATTTACCTTTTTTGTAGATGCAGGAATGCTTGTTTTAGGAGAAAAAGAACCTTCTTTCAAGCAAGAATTAACTGAAATACAAAATCAAATTTCAAAATGGGACCATCAAGGACACGAAACGGGCTTGCACATTCATCCGCATTGGGAAGATGCAATATGGAAAAATGGTTGGGAATTCTATTTAAAACGCTATAAATTAGCAGATTTTGATGATACGGAAATTGAACATATTTTCGATAACTACTTAGGGGCATTGCAGCAATGGAGCAAAGATAAAATTGTTTCTTATCGTGCAGGTGGATGGTGTATTCAACCATTTGAAAAATTGAAATCCTCTTTTTTGAAGCATCAATTGAGAATTGAAAGCACCATTTTTCAAGGAGGAAAAAACACCACTTTACCTTATAATTATGATTTCACTAACGCACCGCAAAAGGAAAAGTGGTTCTTTGAAAATCACGAATGTGAAGAAGTTGAAAAAGGAATTTTTTTAGAAATTCCAATTGCTTCAAAAACGTATTCACCATTGTTCTTCTGGAAATTATTTATCCTAGGTCGCCTTTTTCCTAAGAAACATAAGTCAATTGGAAATGGAAGCCCAGCTAAAGGTGGAGGTTCTAAAAAAGATTTTTTAACCAAATTCAATCATTTGTGTGTAAGCGCTGATGGTTACTTTGTAACTGAAATTGAGCGTGCAATTCAAGAGGCAGAAAACAAAGGGTGGAATTCAATTGTAATTATTGGACATCCAAAGGCTTGTACTTTATTTTCGTTAAATTATTTAGATAAATTAATCGCTAAACTTTCAAAAAAACACCAATTTATATGTCTAAAGGATTTGGCGAAATAAAACTAATTAGTCGGGAAGAAATTCAAATAGATAGGTGGGAAGAAGTCATCGCTGATTCTGATAATTCAATTTTTCTATCATTTTGGTATTTAGATGCAGTAATGCAAAATTGGAAGGCTTATGTTTTAAATGATTACGAATTAGTTTTACCTATTTTACCAGCACAAAAATTGGGTTTTAATTACATTTTGCATCCTCTTTTTTTAAGAGCTTTTTCCGTTGAAGGTAATACTAATGAAAAGAAATTAGAATTTCTAACTCAAATCCTTACGAATTACCATTTTTTTGAATTGAATTTTGTTCTTAAAACAGCTATTCCAAATGAAATACAAAACAATAAGTCGGTTTATCAATTCTTAGAATTTGAGAAAGAGTATTTACAGACTTTTAATAAATATTCTGAAAATACTAGACGAAAATTAAAGGTTTTTCAAAAATCAACTGCTCAGTTTATAGAAATTTCTGATGTTAATTTGTTGTTAGATCTGTTTAAGAAAGAAAAGGGCAATCAATTTGCTCATTTGACAACTGAATCCTACCGTTGTTTGAAAAACTTGATGACGAATGCCCTTGAAACTAATTGTGGTATCATCAAAGCCATTTCGTTTGAAAATGAAATAGTTGCAATCGGATTTTTTATAAAAAAGAGTAATCAACTCCTTTATTTAAAAGGAATCGTGATTTCATCAGGGAAGAAAATTGGAGCGATGCAAGCACTTTTTGATAAGGTAATTCAAGAAAATCACGAATCATGCATTGGGTTAGATTTTGGAGGTTCTTCCGATGAAGGTTTGGCTAGTTTCAACAAAAAGTTCGGCGCTTGTGATCAAAATTACCTAATTTTGAAACAGAATAAATTGCCCTGGCCTATAAATAATGTGGTCAAAAGAAAACTTGGAATATGAGGAAAATTGTGTTGACTGGCGCTTCAGGAGGTTTAGGTTTAGTAATTGCTCAAAATTTATTGAATGAAGGCTATTTTGTTCATCTAATTGGAAATAAGAACACTTCCAAACTGCAATTAATTCATTCTAAATTTCTTGCAACTTCTAAAGTGTATTCAGTTGATTTTTCAAAAACGAGCGATTTTACAGAATTAGTAAATGAAATTGGTCAAATAGATGGATTGGTCCATACTTTGGGAGTTTCAAGTGCTGATATGAGTTGGAAAATTACTTCCGAAGAATGGAATCGAGTGATGCACTTAAATTTAACTGTTCCTTTTCAATTGACACAAGCCTTTACTCCTCAGTTACGAGCGAATAAGTTCGGAAGAATTATTTTCTTTTCATCTATCGTTGCTCAAAAAGGATTTATTGGCACGTCTGCTTATGCAACGAGTAAAAGTGCATTAATTGGATTGACTCGAACGCTTGCTGTTGAATTAATTAACAGCGGAATAACTGTTAATTGTATTGCTCCAGGCTATATGGATAAGGGAATGATTGAAGAAGTAACAGATGAATACTTGAAAGAAATACTTGGGTTAATCCCTTCAAAAAAGCTAGGAGATTCAACAAATATAGCTCATACTGTTTCCTACTTGTTAAATGAAAAAGCGAGTTACATCAATGGTCAAGTGCTAAATGTTAATGGTGGATTGAATTAAGTGTTTTTACTATTACACTTGCAAGCTACACACGCTTCCTTTATATGAAATCTTTTAGGAGGACATCCCAAACCCATGTCAAAGAAAAGAAATCTAATTGCGCATCGGAAGCAACCATTTGATCCCATTTTCGTTTGTCAGTATGATGCGAGGAAAGAAGTTTCACTGTTGAATTTTAAACGAAATTAACGGAATAAATTCAGTTTTAGTATCTTCGAGATGGAAAGAATAAATATATTACTCTTTTTTCATTAACTTCGTTTCAGAGAATCATAATTAATCAATTAAAACAGTACCCATGAAAGCAATTAAAATTTTATGTTTTTCATTTTTCTTAGGACTTACAGCAGTGGCTCAACAAGCACAAACTCCTGAACAAAATGCTAAAACGATGACTCAAAGTCTAACAAAAATGTTGAATTTGACTCCTGCTCAACAAGATGAAGTTTATACGATTCATTTCGGAATAGCTAAAAAAAATGAGGGGATTTTAACGTCTGACTATACAGATGAGCAAAAGCAAGCGATTATTAAGTCGAACGAAGTGGCAAGAATCGCCATGTTAAAACACATGTTATCTGCAGAACAATTCGCTAAATTGCAAAAAGAAGAAGCAGAGCAATCAAAACAATAAGTAATTTCATTCAAAAAAAAATCCCTGAGCTATTCAGGGATTTTTTTTTGCTATTACTTTTTACTTCATCAATTTCAGTGTTTTTATTCCATGCTCATTTTGAATGCTCACGATGTACATTCCGTTCGACCAATTCGCTGTAGAAATAATAGTTTCAGGATTTGAAAATTCATCGTTCAACAGAACTTTTCCATTCACATCGATGATGGATACATGAGCTGCCATTTGATTATCCAACTGAATCGTAACTTGCTCGTTAAACGGATTTGGAAAGATACGAACCTCAAAATCCGCCTGTTCTACAGAAGCAAAGCAATTATTGCTTGATGAATAAGTGGGTATCACATAGGCAAAAGTCGCTCCCCCATCTGGACATCGAGCGTAGGCAACATCTGTTATCTGTACACCAAAGCCTACTTGATCATGGAAGACAGCACCGTTACTCAATATGACTAATTCACCAGAAGCATTCAATTTGAATGAGGCATGTAAGCCTGATTGAAACAGATCATTATCCGCCCAAACAATTAAATATCCATTGGCAGGAATCGTTGTGGTTACTGGAAACGACCATTTCATCAAATTCAAAGCATCATCCGTTAAATACATCCCAGAAAGATCAATTGGATTCGAAGTGGTATTGTACAATTCAATCCAATCATCGTATTGACCATTTTGATCCAATGCTGAAGCGCCATTCGAAGCAACAATTTCATTGATTAATACGGACCCAACGGTTGGGAAAGGAACGGAAACCGTTAATGAATGGTATTCATGCTCTGCTCGTTGTGGACTAAATAATCCAGCACTCGCATTCTCCGTATAGATGTAATATTCGAAAACAACGCCATTCACGAGGGCATCAACTCCGTAAACATGATCTCCTGCTGCACCATCATTATGTGATCCATCGTCGAACATCGCTACACGATTGAACTTCAATTGGTGATTCGTCCGGTATCCCAAAAAGACAGAAGTTTCATTGGCGCAAGTGGCATTGATTGTTATCGTTTGATTATACACAGGACTAGCAACAGATGAAGAAAAACTAGAAATCGTTGGTGCAACCAAAACATAATTGGCATTTGAATTGAAATAAGAAACACGTGCACTCATGAGGGCTTGAATCCCAGGAATACTAGAGCCACCACCTGGACCACCGGATCCAGTTACTGCGGTTGTTAAACTATTTTGAAACTGTGTGTACGTGTAAAATTTATAGGGGTCAGAATTCACCGTTGCATCAATCGTCGTGCGAAGTTGATTGGCAACAGTCAAATAATAGTCATTTGCAAACATCTCCTGAACCATCGTACGAACATGCGCCATATACATGCGTTTATACATTGGATTCCCCAAGATTTTCACAATAAGCGGATGAATCGTCGAAGTACTATTCGACATTGGATCTAATGTGGTCGTACTTGAACTGGAGCCTGTTCCACCAGGAAAGCCCGCAAAACTCATGTTTAAGTCCCAAACGGTTGGGACAAAGCGAAAGTTGTTATCCCAAGTCAAGTAATAATTTTGACGAAATGCACCACTGTAAGAATCTAAATTAACAAGGACATTATTGAAGGCTAACATCCAAATTGCCCGATCAATATCCAATTTTGATTCAATATTCGTAAAGTTATTATTCAGGATGTTGATTAAATCGACAAGGCGATTCCATCCATAGGAAGTTCTTAATTCATAACCATTTGCATAAACGCTACTATCCATACTGATGTATGATAAATCCGGACCTATTGTACTTCCCGGTCCAGCCCCTCCAACTGGATTGCATTTAAAGTATGTATCCCCACTTTGATAATAATGATTCGCATTAAACGTTTTATTGATACTCTCCGCACTGGAATACAGGCCGCGATAGACACCGTTAACATACACATTGGCAAAATTTCCTTTCGGACAATCCATGTATTGCTCGAGAATCGCGTAGGAAAGAACCTCACGAATCATGGACGGATCCTTGTAACCATTTTGCAATTTAACATCTGTATATCCCTGGTAATCTTGATTTCCTTTAATGTGATCGAGTTCGATGTGCAAAGGATTCTTTTGATTTGTTGGACTGTAGGAACTGTTACCCTTGTACTTTACACCACAACTATCAAATGAAACTCCATTAATTCGAACAGAATCAGCGATAATATATGCTTCGGAAGCAACTGCAGCGTCAAGTTGTGCATCCCAATTCGAAAAACTAAAAAACACCTCAATAGTTTGAATTGTGGCACGATCATAGAAATTTTGAACCTGTGAAAAGTTGACAGAGCATGGAAAAAGGGAGAGAAATAAAAGGAGGTTTTTCATAAATAACGTTTGGGTTTATTGCTTTGATGACACTTCATTGTATTAATTGCGCACATTTTAAGCAATATTAAGTTAAAGTTAAGCATTTTTTCATGACCGGTCTTGAATGGAAGCTTAGGCATAGTTATTGACAAGGCCTTGGTTATTTCTTCAACAAATAATTCATCTGTCTAAAAGGGATATACTTAAATTTGAAACTGACAATTTATACTATGAAAAAAATCATCACCCCATTATTTCTAGCCGGACTCCTATTTCAAGGATGTGCACAATCAAATGAATCCACAAAACAAGCGAAGGTTATTCAACCAAAAACGGAAATCAGTTTTGAATTGGCTGATTTTCTGAAGGATAATCCTGCATTAGACAAAGAAGTTGAGCGTGTTTTTAAACAAATGGATGACACTGCCATTGTATCACAATTAATCATGCCGGCAGTTGGACGTTTAGGTCAAACAAAAGCAACCATTGATCAACACATCAAAGACCGTGTGATCGGCGGTGTTTTGATGTTAAATGGCACCAAAGAAGAATTCAGTTCATGGATAAAAGATTTTGAGTCCAACAATGCGAAATTCGGCAATCTCCCCTTCTTATATAGCGCAGATGCAGAACCAAGTTTGGTCAACCGAAAAATCGCAGGATCTACATTGGTTAAAAAAGCAAACGAACTTAAAAATGTGGATGAAGTGATTACATGTGCAAAAACCATTTCTGCCGATTTGAATTCAATTGGAATTAATTACAACTTCTCTCCAGTTGTGGATATGTCACCGAATACAACGGTTGGATTCAGAAGTTTTGGTGCTGTTCCAGCGAATATCATTCCGTGGTCCGATGCATTTATTCAGGAAACACAACGCAACAACATTATCGCCACGGCGAAACATTTTCCTGGACACGGACTTGTTACGGGTGATACCCACAAAGCATTGCAAGTGATTGATGGAGAGATGAAAGAAATCTGCAACTATCCCACCTTGATTGCAAATGGTGTTTTAAGCATCATGGTAGCGCACATTGCTGTTCAAAACAATGCGAAATACGACACAAAAGGATTACCGTCCACTTGTTCAGAGAAAATTGTCACTGAATTACTAAAAGACAGCCTTGGATTCAAAGGGTTAATTGTTACAGACGCGATGAACATGGGAGGCGTTGTCAATGTGCCTCAAGCGGCCTATAAGGCAATAAATGCAGGATGTGACATCGTACTAATGCCGTTAGATGCAAAGAAAGCTCACCAAGAAATTTTGACAGCTTACCGCACGAACAAAGAATTTAAAAAGAAAGTAGATGAAGCTGCGAAAAAAGTAATTCGCATGAAAATCGCATTGGGCTTATTAAAGGTGAATTAACCTAAATACAAATCGATTAATCCTTCAGGAGCTTTTACATAAAGCTCCTTTTTTTTTCGCTGAACTTTCTGTACCAGTCCATCAAAAATTGGAAGCAATACCTCTACTCCATTTTTGTTTAGTTGCAATAATGGATTTGCCGCCATGTCAATCACATTTTCCACAATCCCAACATCACCATGAACTTCATCAATTACTGTGTAACCAATGATTTCATGATCGTAAAATGATGTTTGATCTAATTCTTGTAAAAATGCTTCTGGAAGGTAAACGGGCTTTTTCAAAATGCGTTGTGCATCTTGTTCACTGTCTACTCCTTGAAACTTCACCGCAACGAAGCCTTTGGTTTTGATTTTGATGTTCTGAACGAAAAACGGAACAAGTCCACCATCTATTTCAACGAAAACAGCATCCAATGTTGCGTAATCTCCTGGATTAGAAACGTCCAAAAACAACGAAACTTCACCTTTAAATCCGTGAAGTTTCGCTATTATTCCTAAATAAAAACAATCTTTTTTTTGCATAAAGCTTATTCAGCCGCAGCTTCCTCTGATGCTTCTTCTGCTGCAGGAGCTTCTTCTGCTACTGGAGCTTCTTCAACTACTGGAGCTTCTTCTGCTACAACTTCTTCTGTTGCTGGAGCTTCTTCCGCAACTGGTGCTTCTTCTTCAATAACTTCTTCAGCTACTGCTTCCGTTGTTTCTTCAACAACTTCTTCCGCTACTGCTTCGGTTGTTTCTTCAACAACTTCTTCCGCTACTGCTTCGGTTGTTTCTTCAGCAACTTCTTCCGCTACTTCTTCAACTTCCTCTACAACTGGAGCATTTTTCGCAGCAACTTGTGCAGCTTTCGCTAATTTTGCTGCTTCTTCAGCTTGTTGACGCGCAACTTTTTCACTTGCTGCATTTTTCGCCAATCCTTCTACTTTATTTTGAACTTTAGAATCTTTATTCGCTAACCATTGCGCAAATTTCTCTTCTACTTGCTCCAATGTTAACGCACCTTTTTTAACTCCGTTTAAAAGGTGGTTTTTGTACAAAACTCCTTTGTAAGATAAAATTGCACGAGCCGTATCAGACATTTCCGCTCCTGTTTGAACCCAAGTCAAAGTTGCCTCAAAATTGATGTCAATTACCGCTGGATTTGCCGTTGGATTGTACGTTCCTAATTTTTCAATGAATTTACCATCTCTTTTTGCACGACTATCTGCAGCAACCAAATGAAAAAATGGTTTACCTTTTTTACCGTGTCTTTGTAATCTGATTCTTGTTGCCATAATTTTTACAGTTTGAGGTACGAAACCTACGTTTATAAATGAATTTGAAGGTGCAAAGATACAAAGGTTTTTTTGAATTTCGAAACTTCTAAACAAAGAATCTATTTCCCTTTGGCTTTTATCACAATAATCAAAGTATAAAACATGATTTTAAGATCCAAGGCAAGACTTCTATTTTTCAAATAAATCAAGTCGAATTTCATACGTTGTAGCATTTGCTCCACATTCTCAGCATATCCAAATTTAACCTGACCCCAAGAGGTGATACCAGGTCGTACTTTTGTTAAATGAATATATTGCGGTTCCACTTGAACAATTTGATCAATGTAAAATTGTCTTTCGGGACGTGGTCCAACAAGCGACATTTGACCAAGTAAAACATTCACGAATTGCGGAAACTCATCCAACCTCGTTTTACGCATAAAGCGACCAATCGGTGTGATCCGTGGATCTCCCTCAGAGGATAATTGCGGACCTTGTTCTTCCGAGTTGATGTACATCGTCCGAAATTTTATTATTTTAAAAATCTTTCCATTGATACCAACGCGTTCTTGTAAAAAGAAGATTGGTCCGGGTGAAGAAAGTTTAACCGCCAAGGCTGAAAATAAATAAAACGGCAGCAAGCACCCAACTGCCAATAAAGAAATAACAATATCCATTAATCTCTTTACTTGTTGCTGTCCAAATGGCATCGCATCCGGTATGATTTCAATTAATAAGGCCCCATAAATATTGGTCATTTCAACTGAACCTGAAAGAATGGCGTACATATCTGGCAGCAACTTCATGCGAATTCGACCATTATCTATGCGTGAAATCATGTCCTTCAATCGATTATGATCAGAGCTTTCCACCGCTAAAATAACTTCTTCCACTTCATGTTGACTCATGATTTCCTCTAAATTATTGGCATGACCGAGGTATGGAACAGCCCCATCGAGCAAGGTATCCTTGCCATTTACATTCACATAACCAATGAAATAATTTGTATTTTGTTGTTGTTGAATGAGCTCATTATAAATTTCAACAGCCTTTTCATTTCCACCAATGATTATTGTTTTAAAACCATGTCCATTTGATCGAATAAATCGAATTAACAAGCTGTTAAAAATCATTCTTGGTATAAGCACAATGAAAAAATGGAGTCCGAATAAAAATAAAATGGATCGGTAAAAATTTTGATAGCTCTTCACTTCATCATCGATCAATAAGGTGAAGAATAAAATAATGGTTCCTAAAATTGAAGCTACCAATGTTAAATTGACCATTTTTAAACGGAACATTCTACGTATGTCGTGATAGGTACCTTGAATATAATATATGGAAAACCAAAAGACAGGAACGAGCGTGAGTCCTAAATAAAACTTAGCATCCGGAATAAATACTTGTTCTTCAATTTGGGTTTTGCGGAAATAAAAAAATACTCCCCAAGCTAATGCCGCGAAAAGGTAATCGATGATGACCAAGCAAGAAGCCCAAAAACGATCTTTCATCTTATTTATAAATGATTTTGATGTTATCTATACAAATAAACGTTTCTACTTGTCCTTCCTCCAAGTTTGCTTTAAAGGTTTGAATAAAATTGGAACCATTAGCAGAATTTCCTATTAATTCGGTCAGCTCTATGTACATCTTCTTCCACTTAATAGAATTTAATGCTTGTAAATTAAATCCAGCATTATCTTGATAAAAACTTCCATTCGTGTTTAAAGCTAAAAATCCTTGTACAAATTTGTTGGTGTTATAATAATCGATTTCGATAAAACACGGTCTATTCTTAGCTATAGCTAATTGTTCCGTTGTATTTGCTACCCAAACTGAGTCGAAGGCATTCAAGACAACTTTGCCATAATTAAACCCATTAAACGGAGTTAAATTATCACTGGAAACAAACAAACTTGCCACACTTGTATTCGGGTCTTCTTGAATTTTTATAGACGCGTCCTCAAAATCCTCAATCCAAAAATTCGCATTATACACATAACTTGTTTTGGGATTAATCGTTAAGGTCTGATCTTTGATTAATTGAGTATTTATCTCATATACATTCATAAAGGGATAAATCTTTTTATCCGTTGCAATTCCGTTGTTTCGAACCGCGGGATAAATTTTCACGTTGACATTCCCTTCCTTTAAAATAGGTATTTTAAATGGCGTTTGAAAACAGCCTATCATTTGATCATCTACATATAACCAAACATCTCGAAAATCTTGGGATAATTGGCCTTCAGCCCCAGACAAAGCGGGATTTGACTCAAGTACGAACGGATTCACTTCAATCCACGACGGATTTGGATTATTCTTAATACAAGCCGTAAGAAATCCAAGGAAAACAACATACAATAAAACTCTCATCATTTCGTTAACGTATAATTCTCGTTTTTATTGTAAAAAATGATTGGACTCCTTTATTTGCTCCGAAATAAGTTCTGCGATTTGCAATGCGCGATGCGCATCCGTCAGACTAACCGTTGGAATTTTGGACGCTCGTATGGATTCAGCAAAAGCGCTAAGTTCCGATTGAATCGCGTTGGTGTCTTCGACAGGAATGATCGAACGGACAAATGATCGCTGACCTTTCGAATCGATCATTAAAATATTTCTTTCTGCTTCTTTTTTCAAAAAATCAACCGTTAATTGAGCATCTTCCATGTAAAAAGTCGTTTTTCGCTCTTTAATTTGCGAAATGCGCGACGCACTTAAATTTGCCACACAACCATTTTCAAATTCTAAACGAACGGAAGCCATGTCGATTGATTCACTCAACACCTGCATACCGAAAGATGCAATCTTTTTCACATTCGAATGAGCAATATTCAAAGCAATATCGATGTCATGAATCATTAAATCATAGACAACAGAAACATCTGTACCTCTTGTTTGAAAAGGCGCAGATCGCTGTGCTTCCATGAACAACGGCTTATCTATAAAGGACATCGAAGCAATTAACGCTGGATTAAACCGTTCAACATGTCCAACCTGAACAACCATTCCTGCTTCTTGCGCATAACGCAATAATTTATTTGATTCTTCGATATTTATACAAACAGGTTTTTCAATAAAGACATGTTTGCCACTTTTCAAAGCTTGAATTGCAATTGAAAAATGAGTATGGGTTGGACTTGAAATAAGAATTGCATCCACGTGCACTAGAAGTGTATCTAAATGATCAAACGCTTTTAGGTTAAAATCGCGCACCACTTCTGAGGTGATAACTGTATCGGTATCGTAAAACCCTTGAACGCTAAAATCAGTTGTTAATTCAAGCAAGTTTTGCAAATGAATTTTACCTAGATGACCAGTTCCAACTACGCCAATTTTCAACATAAATCAAACGAATAGATTAAAAAAAAGCCATTAATCGAAGGACTAATGGCTTTAAGCTGACATAAACTAATTTTATTTTTTTACAGAATCAACAACCGCTTTAAAAGCTTCTGGGTGGTTCATTGCTAAATCTGCAAGAACTTTGCGATTCAATTCAATTCCACTTTTGTGCACTGCTCCCATAAACTGAGAATAACTCAAACCATGTAGACGTGCGCCTGCATTGATACGAGTAATCCACAATGAACGGAAATTTCTTTTCTTTTGTTTACGACCAGAATAGGCATAAAGCATACCTTTTTCAATGGCATTCTTTGCTACGGTCCAAACATTTTTTCTTCTTCCAAAGTAACCTTTGGCTAGTTTCATCAAGTTTTTTCTTCTTGCTCTTGATGCAACGTGATTTACTGATCTTGGCATAATTTTTACGTTTTTTTGATAAAGAGTGCTTCTAGTTAGAAGTCTTAGTTACTCGTTACCGGGTTAAACAATTTACAAACCAACTAAGGACTATTTCATGCACAATTGCAACTTCACATTCGAAAGATCGGCACTATGTACCAAACCTGGGTGTGTTAAGTTACGCTTGCGTTTCTTAGCCTTCTTAGTTAAAATGTGGCTTTTAAAAGCGTGTTTACGCTTGATTTTTCCACTTCCAGTAATGGTGAATCTCTTCTTTGCACTGGATTTTGTTTTCATTTTAGGCATTACTACTTTTTTTTTAAAAGTTAAACATCTATATCAGCTTCTTTATTTCTTTTTCGAGTTGATCATTAAGATCATCTTTTTACCTTCTAATTTTGGCAGCTGTTCAATAACACCAAAATCAGCAAGTTCTTGTGCAAATTTCAAAAGAAGAATTTCTCCACGGTCTTTAAATACAATGGTTCTTCCTCTAAAAAAAACATATGCCTTCACCTTACTACCCTCTTCCAAAAACTTTTTAGCGTGAGCTAATTTGAATTGGAAATCATGGTCATCTGTATTCGGTCCAAAACGAATCTCCTTAACGACGATTTTGCTTTGTTTTGCTTTTAATTCTTTTTGTTTTCGCTTCTGGTTGTAAAGGAACTTTTTATAGTCCATGATTTTACAAACAGGTGGTTTAGCATTTGGAGAAATCTCCACTAAATCTAGCTCTTGTTCTTCCGCTAGGGCTATTCCCTTCGAAACGGACATTACTTGAGGCTCTTCACCTTCAATTACTAATCGAATTTCCGCAGCAACAATTTTATCGTTAATTCTGTGTTGTGCTTCAATTTCTCTTTTTACAAACGGTCTCGAATTTCTTCTCATTCAATAATTTAAATACTTATGACAATTCCGCGGCGATTGCTTCTTGCACCATTGCAACAAACGCCTCTTGGGTAACCGACCCGTGATCTCCAATAGCTCTTTGCCTTACTGATACTTGGTTTGATTCAAACTCTTTCTCTCCGACAATCAGCATAAATGGCACTTTCGCCAACTCAGCATCACGTATCTTCTTACCAATTTTTTCATTTCGGTCGTCAACAAGTCCGCGAATATCGTAATTATTTAGGAATTCTAAAACTTTTTCTGCATACTCATTGTATTTATCTGAAATTGGGAGGACGATAAACTGCTCTGTTGATAGCCAAAGTGGGAAGTCTCCAGCGCAATGCTCCAACAATACAGCAACGAAACGTTCCATGGAACCAAAAGGTGCACGGTGAATCATTACTGGACGGTGTTTTTGATTGTCTGCACCAACGTACTCCAATTCAAATCGTTCCGGTAAATTGTAATCTACTTGAATCGTTCCTAATTGCCATTCTCTGCCGAGCGCATCTTGAACCATGAAATCCAATTTAGGGCCATAAAATGCGGCTTCACCGTAGGCTACGACCGTGTTCAATTCTTTTTCCGACGCTGCTTCAATGATAGCTTGTTCTGCTTTCACCCAATTCTCTTCTGAACCGATGTATTTTTCACGATTCACTTGATCTCTTAATGAAATCTGTGCCTTGAAATTATGAAAATTCAACGTTTTCAATACATAAAGAACGATATCAATGACATTTTTAAACTCATCTTTCACTTGTTCCTGCGTACAGAAAATGTGTGCGTCGTCCTGAGTAAACCCACGTACCCTTGTCAATCCATGTAGCTCTCCCGATTGTTCGTAACGGTAAACCGTTCCAAACTCTGCGAATCGAGCAGGTAAATCCTTGTAAGATCTTGGTTTTGCCCGGAAAATCTCACAGTGATGTGGGCAATTCATTGGTTTCAAATAGAATTCCTCATTCGGATCTGGTGTACGAATCGGTTGAAACGAATCAGCACCATATTTTTCGTAATGTCCAGAAGTGACATACAGTTCTTTATTTCCGATATGCGGTGTGATTACCTGCTGATAACCTGCTTTTTTCTGTGCTTTTTTCAAGAAATTTTCCAATCGTTCTCTCAACGCAGCTCCTTTAGGTAACCACATTGGAAGTCCTTGTCCAACTTTCTGAGAAAACGTAAATAACTCTAATTCTTTCCCTAATTTTCGGTGATCACGTCTTTTCGCTTCTTCCAAACGTTCCAAATGCTCCGTTAATTCGGATTGTTTCGGGAAGGTCACGCCATAAATACGTGTTAATTGTTTATTTTTTTCGTCTCCTCTCCAATAGGCTCCTGCAATTGAAGTTAATTTCACTGCTTTAATGAATCCAGTGTCCGGAATGTGTGGTCCACGACATAAATCCGTAAAATTCCCTTGCGTGTAAAAAGTAATTGTCCCATCCTCTAATTCAGAAAGCAATTCCAATTTGTATGGGTCTTGTTTTTCCGTGAAATAAGCAAGCGCATCAGCTTTCGAAATTTCTTGTCGAACAAATGGATTCTTAGCTTTCGCTAATTCTTTCATTTTCTGCTCGATTTTCTCTAAATCCTTCTCGGAAATCGAATAGTCCATGAAGTCAATATCATAATAGAACCCACTATTTACAGGAGGTCCAATGGCTAGTTTGACACCGGGAAAATGAAATTCAATCGCTTCTGCCATTAAATGCGCGGATGAGTGCCACATGGTTGATTTTCCATCCGAATCGTTCCAGGTCAACAATTGAAGTTCACAATTTTCATTGATTGGAAGGACAGCATCCCTCACTTGTCCGTTGACACGTGCTGCTAACACATTGCGCGCCAATCCTTCGGAAATAGACATTGCGATTTGCAATGCAGAAGTCCCCTTCTCATATTCCCTGATTGTTCCATCTGGAAAAGTAACCTGAATCATCTGTGTATCTCGTATTTTTGAAGTGCAAAGATAATAATATCTTCGGGAATTCAGAAGGGAATTAGCCCTTAGAATTTGTTTCTGATAGATGAACAAGGATTTGCTGTATGTCTTTCTGTAAATTCCTAAAGGATGCGCCCATACCTTCTGCATCCAATTGAACATCAGGAATCTCTTTGGATATATACGAAACAAAACGCCAAATCTCCAAAATATTTTCAACGGAAACAGCATAAGGTTCATAACTAGGATTGGAAGAAACCAATAATAATTGTTGGGCATCTTTCAATTGGTTGAACACATATTTAAATACAATTCCATCATTACTGGTGACAATTATGCATGGCGAATTAGAAGCTAAACTCAACCAATCTTGAACAAATTCACCTACGACATAGGAACCATGTGATACCGGAGGCATCGAATCTCCAGAAATAGGGAATGCTCTGTATTTTCTATTTTTTGATAAAAAGGGCAATTTAAGCGTTGGTAATTCACGCATAAATTCTGGGTCCGCATAACCTGCAACGTATCCAGCACGGACTTTTTCAGAAATCAACTCAACTTCTTCCTCATTTTCTGTATTAACAACGGTCGTCAAAATACGTAAATTCGTACCTTTCGCACCTGTTTGCCAGTAATTCTCCATGGAATTCCAATCTGCTGCAACATATTGCGAAAAATCCTTTGAGATCAAATCATCCAATGTAACCTTGTGAAATTGAGAAATGGACAATAGCATTTCCAAACTTGGTTGTGCTACTTCATTTTCATACCCACTATACGTTGAACGATTTAAACTTAATACTTGCGCAAGTTCTTCTTGTGATTTACCAGATCTTTTTCTGAGTAATTTTAGGTTTGAGGCTATGAACATGATGAACGATTTATGATACAAAAATAACAAAATCCGAATAACTCATCATTATTTTGATTAATATTTCATCATTGAGAAACAAATCGGTAGCTGATAAAGCCATTTACGGTGCCTGATCCTGAATTAAAACGAGAGATTCCAGCGTATTTCAGCGCTTGTTCCACCATACATGGAGTAGCTGATGAGCTGCGTGCTTGATCGATTGTCTTTGCCACCACACGACCGGAATTATTTACTGATATGCTGACGACAACAACTCCAGAAGAATTATACCCACATGTATATCCTGGATTACGCACATGCCATTTGTTGTTTTCAAATGCCGTTCTTCCCGGTAAGGAAAAATCTACCATGACGCTACCTGCATATTGATTTTGACTTCCACTTTGAGACGTTGTGGTGTTGATTCTTCTTGTTGAACCGTTATTCGTCGATTTGATTCGCTCAGCGGATTCCGTTTTAATTCGCTCACGCTCCTCTGCCCCTCCAAATTCTTCGTATAAACTTCGCTCGTAATCTCGGGCATTTTGCTCTGGATTCCCAGATCTTGTTGAACTCGCTGCATCCTGAGTCCATTCATCTTGTGATCTTTGGCGGTTGTCAGATGCATCACGAACAACATTTCGCACTTCTCCTGCGGATTGGAACGCTGGATCATTTTGAAGTGTTAATTCAACTTCCTCAGGGATATCTTCCAACGCTACCGAAAAATCATCTGATTCGATTGCCGTTTCCTTTCGCACAGTAGTAAGTTCTAAATAAACAAAAACACCAACATATATGGTCAAAATAGCCATGATAATCTTAAAAAATTGCTCTGGATTTTTTAGGATTTTTTTCATTCTGCCAATTGTATAAAGGAATGATTTTTGGGGAAATAGTACGACATATGGCCCTCCTGAAATAGCACAAATGACTCTTGATCAAATCGCTGAATGCGTTCATATTGAATAGGAAGAATCTCTTTTCCATCTTTTAAAAACAATCCAACCTTATCACCAATAGAAACTAAGAAATAGGCATTCTCAAATAGTTTAATATTGGAAAAAGATACAGGTAAAATCAATTTCCCATCAATCTGGAGCAAACCGAAATGTTCTTCACGTTCGATTAAATATCCTAATTCTGGCATGAAACGAATGAAATCGTATTCAAATGGCAACACTACCCTTCCCTTCACATCCAATAATGCCCAATTCCCTTTATCTTTTACTGGCCAGAATCCAGTAAAGGGGCCGCTAGCCTCATATACCGGTTTTTGAACAGATTTTCCATTCCCATCTATCAATCCAAATTTATCTTTTTTGCGAAAGACTGCAAATCCATTATTAAATTTCGCGACACTTAATGCATCTGGAAACCATTCCAATGGACTTGTTAAAATCAATTTACCCGTTGAATCAATGTAATTTAATTGACCTGAGACTTTCACCACTGCCCTATTTGATGTTTGGTCTAAATCACCGATGAATTCATATTCTGGGTGTTGATTCCTCATCCATTGAGAGAAGCTCAGTTCAACCACTCCATCGACGTAAGGTAGGACATGGAAATTCAAATCATATATGCTGTTCTTCTCTTCTTTAAGGGCATCGTAAGCACCACTATCATTCAAACTAATATCATCAAAATCTAAGGGGAATATCAGTTTTCCAAGCCGATCAATAACCCCATATTTATCCTCCTTTCGTACAATCGCACGATTATTCACAAATTCCAGAATTTCATCAAATTGAAAGTCTACCACCACCTGATTCTTTTTGTCAATAATACCAAATAAGTCCTCCTTCGAAACGACAGCAAGTCCTTCTTGAAATGGACCCACTTCGTTGTAGAGCGCTGGAATAATCAATTTTCCTTGGGAATTCATGAATCCATATTTACCATTGGAAATAATTGGATAAAGCTTCATTTGAAACAAGTCAATATCCACTGCAAGTTCCTGCAAAAAAGGATAATCTGGGAATTCCTTTTGAAAGATCAGGTACTTTTCTTCGGAATAATCTTTCAAGTAAATTTTATAGACATTTCTCCATGCATCATTTACAAAATAATTATTTGGATACGTGCGTACGAAACTCACATATTCTTCCAAGGTGTGGTTTTGTGTTGCAATGGAATAGATTTCTTTAGCTGCTTCTAATAAGTGTGTATTCAATGGATAATTTTCATAAAAATAGACGTAGGAAGCTAAGGAATGATCCGCTGTTAATTCTTGGTACTGTAAATCATAAAAAAAATGAAGCGCTTCTGGAGCGAAAGCGGATTCTGGCAAGGTATCCAAGAAAAATTTCAGCGAAGCAGAAGTACCTTTCTCTTGCGCCAATTCAAAAGCAAGTTGGTCACGCAAATAAACAGCCGTATTTAAGGAGTGAAACCAGTCATTTCGAAGAATAAACTGATTCCAAGTAAATACAGTTGGCTTGCGTTTTATAGACTCAAAAATCAACTGACTTACAATTTGCTTCTGTTGCTGGATCAGGTTTGCATCAAAAAGAAAATCTTTTCCCCACGTTACTTTCGTTTTTTCCGCCAATTCCGACCATGTTCGATCAGCAATTTGCACATAAAAATATGCACTATCCAAGTTACGGTAATCTTGTGTGATATAAAGTTGACTTAATCCAAAACTAGCAATGCACTTACTTTTTTTTAACCCCGAACGAAAATGACTATTGGCTAAACCGTAATTTTTATTTTCAAGGGCTTTCATTCCTTTCTCAATGGATGATTGTCCAAATACAAAGAAGGGAAAAAGAATCAAAAACAGAAAAATTAGCCTATTTGCTTTACGCATACAATGAAACCGAACGTTTTTATAATTCTTAGTCATTTTTTAATTCTGAAGGAATGATGCAAACAGGAATTGGCTCCATCTTATGTTTGTTAGCTGCATGGAATCCTTGGTAAATACGCAAGACTTCCCTTTCTCTAACGGACAATGTGGAAGAATCACCCTTAAAATCCATTGCCCATTCAAGTTCTGGATAACTTGCGCCAATTTGATCTTCATCACTTCGTCCATCCTCCCAAAGTCCATCAGTTGGAGCTGCCATAAGAATAGAATTTACAATCTGCATGGATTCGGCCAATTGAAATACTTCCGTTTTGGTTAAATCAGCGATTGGACTCACATCCACACCGCCATCTCCATATTTTGTGAAGAATCCAACCCCAAAGTCTTCAACTCGGTTTCCGGTTCCTGCCACCAAACAACGATTTGCTTGACCTATCGCGTACAAGGTCATCATCCGCAAACGCGAACGAGAATTCGCCATGGCCAAAGCTTGATCTGAACAATCAAAAGGCATCAAAGACTCAAAGTTAGAGAACACGTCAGTTAATGGAATTTCAAAGGATTGAACAGCTGGAAATCTATTTTTCAAGTCCTCTATGTGTTCTTGAGCGCGTTTATATTCTGCGGTCGTCTGACGAATCGGCATGTTCAATAGAATCACCTTGACACCCGTCATCGCACAAAGTGTCGAGGTCAACGCAGAGTCAACACCACCAGAAACGCCCACAATGAATCCATCAACGTTTGCTTTTTCTTGGTAATCTTTTAGCCAAGAGACAATATGAGTGGCAATTGGATTCAATTAAAACAGGATTGAGACTTTCAATACCACTTGGTTTTGAGTTGATTTATTGGAGAAATACACTTTATTGAAATTGCTATCTAAAATAAACAAGTTCTTTTTATCATCCGAACGATCGAGAAACAACGGAACGAACCCGTAATAATAACCAAGCTCTGCTTTTAACACGGTGGTTCCAGCAAAATTCCATTCGGCACCTCCTGTGAATCCAATATTGGAATTAAAAACAAATAATTCACCCTTGGAGGTCATATCAACATTTTCTTGATTTTGCCAAGATTGAAAAGGATCATTTAAATTATCTAATGAAAATCCGGTGTCATTAATTTTATTAGAAACTAAGAAGCGATTGCGCAATCCGAAATTGGCGAAGTAGCGAAAATCACCAATAAACTCCGTTCTAAAATTCAAATAGATGGGTAGACTGATGTATAACGGATTATATGTTCGTTCACTTAATAAAAAATATTTATCGGTCGTTGCAACAGTTTCCTTCTGATTTTTAATCACTTTGTCCGTATATCTATAAAAAACATTTGCGTTCTCTTTTTTATAATTCAAGTTTTCGATATCAAATTCCAAACCAAAGGTATACGCTAGGTTTTTTGTTTCTTTAAATGCTTTGGTGAAATTGGTCCCTAAAGTAAAGGTTGATCCAAGCCCATTTGCAGACAAATTATTTGTTCCCATCTTCAATATACTGATGCCAACACCACCAACTAAACCTGCTTGTAAGGTTTTGTCTCCAACCGTCTGTCCTTGAACTCCAATAGCAAGGAATGAGAAAAAAATAACGCTTGATACTCTTTTGATGAACATTGATCTCATGTGATTCTGTTTTAAGTGTTAATTTTGAGCAAAAATAAGAATTATCGTGAAACCCTTTCGCTTCGTAACACTGCTTTTTGGATTAATGATTTTCATCTTTGCTTCTTGTTCATCGAACTCGTACGAAGTAAACGTGGATGAAGTTCCATTAAACGTCGATTTTGTGAATTTAGACTCCATAGCATTTCATGCAAATTGGAGTGAACGAGATGAGCTTTTTATGGGTTTAAAGAAAACGGACGCCGAGCTTTTTAATTTCGCATTCTCTTTTGCTTTGGAAATCCCCTTGACATCTGATACTGCCTTCCGAAATGGATTGAATCGTTTTTATAACAATCCATACATTTCGTTATTAGAGAAAAAAATTCAGACCAAACAGAAATGGAGAAAGGAAACTAGTGAGGTATTACTAAATGGATTTAAACGAATGACGTATTTCCTCCCAAGGTGGAAAACGCCTAAAACTATCTATTTCATCAATAGTCGTTTTGCTGCCAGTGCGTATTGTACAGATCGATCCATTGCGATCGGACAAGAAAGGTATTTAGGTCCAGCAGATAAACTTATTCAAGACCTACCTTCCAACCAGTTTTATGGTTGGATCAAAGATGCCATGAAACCAAACTTTGTGTGTCCGGATGCTTTTCTGGTTTGGATAAGTTCACATGGTCTCGAGGAAACATCTGAAAATTACGCAAGTGAAATGATTCGCTGGGGCAAAATGCTCTTCTTGGCGCACATATGCCTGCCAGAACTATCGGAAGCAGATATTGTTCGTTATTCAAAGAAGGACTTCGAATGGGCAATAGCTAGCGAGAAATCATTCTGGGAATACTTGGTTGATGAAGAAATCCTATTTAAAACAGACGAAGAAACCCGCATGAATTTTTTACATGAAGGTCCATTCACCACAGGACTTCCACAAGAAAGCCCAGATCGTATGGGGCGATTCATGGGCTACATGATTGTGAAACAATACATGGAAAATAATGACGTGAGTCCGAAGGAATTAATAAAAACACCATACAATAAAATCCTCCAAAAATATCAAGTTAACTAGTTATGAGTGATCAAATTACAAAGAAATCCGACATCGTTATCACGGTTGGATTAGATGCAAACCAAATTCCATCAGCGATTAAATGGAGTGCCGTTGACACGAATGTTTCCGATGCAGCAGCATCTGCTTTTTTACTGTCTATTTGGGATCCACAGGAGAAAAACACGATGAAAATCGACTTGTGGACGAAGGACATGAGCATCGAAGAAATGAAACAATTCTTTCATCAGACCTTGCTTACGATGGCAGATACCTTTGAAAAAGCAACGGGTGAACACCTCATCAGCGAGGACCTTAGAGATTATTGTTTTCATTTCGCAACCAAAATGGAAATCCTTCCTGAGGAATGAAGTTCACGTTAGAGAAAATGAGCACAAAACACGAGGAAACAATTCAATATTTCCTCCCTAAGCAAACTGAACAGGTGTGTGTGAATGATTTTATTGGAAAAGAAATTCAGTTACATTGGACCGGAGTTATTACGTGTCGTACCTGTGCCAAAAAGACCAAAAAATCGTTTGGTGAAGGATTCTGCTATTCGTGCTTCTCGAATGCTGCAGAGGCAAGTCCGTGCATTTTACACCCTGAATTGTGCGAAGCTCATTTAGGCAAAGGACGCGACATGGAATATGAATTAAAAAATCACCTACAACGGCATTACGTTTACCTTGCAGCAACGGACATCGTCAAAGTGGGTGTGACCAGAGCTACTCAGATTCCTACACGCTGGATTGACCAAGGGGCAAATAAAGCGATTCTATTGGCGGAAGTTCCAAATCGCTTTTTGGCTGGTGTGATCGAAGTTGCTTTGAAAGATTTTTATGCAGATAAAACAAATTGGCAGAACATGTTGCGCGATATGCAAGATGAGTCCATCGATTTGATCGAAGAAAAATGGCAAGTTTGTGATGAATTACCCGCGGATTTGGCGCAATATTGGCTGGAGAACGATGAAATCCATACTTTTAACTATCCAGTAAACGCTTACCCAACCAAAGTGCAGTCGATGACTTTTGATAAAGAAACGACTATCTCTGGAAAATTAGTTGGTATTCGTGGACAATACTTATATTTTGATGAGCAAAGAGTCATCAACTTGCGAAGACATACGGGATACGAAATAGAATTTAAGGCATAATGGTTCGACTCATTCATCAGATTTTGGATTTCTTTTATCCGCTTGTCAGACGTATTTTTGACAAGACTACCTACTACTACGCTGCCTGTGGAAGTGGGAATTTAGTGCTCAGTTGGATCTTCTTTTTCGTTTTTTTTAACCTGATTTTTCAAAAGCAAGATTTTACATTACACAACCTTCCCTTGGGATTAGGAGAAAAAACCATTTCTGCTTTAACTTTAAGTTCCATCGTTTGTGCTTGCATTTCTTTCTTAATTGGATTCCTATTAATGCGCTACGTTGTTTTTACCGCAAGTCAATTGCGCGGAAGAGCACAGTTTTTGCGTTATGGACTGAGTGCAATGATCACGTCTACCACCAATTGGGGATTACTAAAAATTCTGGTTCTTGGAATGGGGATTTTTCCATCCATTGCAAATGTAATGGCTTCATGTGTGGTGGTCACCATCAGCTATTTACTGCAACGAAAATTCAGCTTTAAATAAATCGTATGTGCGGAATTAGTGGGATTGTTCAGCTTCAAGGTTCGTCAAATCAGTTACCGGTCATATTGAAAAACATGAATGATAAACTGAAGCATCGCGGTCCAGATGATGAAGGATTTACGCTTTTTAAAGATGGAAAAGCGCAGTGTTTTTCTGGTCAAGATACTCCCGCTTCGAGTTTATCTTCCAATCTTGCTTTCGCTCCAAAATTTCAAATTGATTCAGCAAAGGAACATCCGATTCAAGTTGGATTTGGACATCGACGCTTGGCAATTATTGATTTAAGTGCTGGTGGACATCAACCGATGTGTTTACAAGAGAATCAAGAAATTTGGATTACGCTTAATGGAGAAATTTATAATTACATTGAGCTAAGAGAAGAATTGCAATCCTACGGTTTCGTTTTTCATACGGAATCTGATGTGGAAGTTGTTTTGGCTTCTTATCAGCATTGGGGAACAGACTGTCTCTCGCGTTTCAACGGAATGTGGGCGTTTGTCATTTATGACCTTCAGAAAAATCAATTATTTGGCGCTCGAGATCGTTTCGGAGTCAAGCCTTTGTATTACGTAAAAAACGAACAGCACTTTGCATTCGCATCTGAACAGAAAGCATTGTTAGAGGTTTCAAGTTATCAGCCAGTTGTGAATGTAGACGCAATGCTCCCATTCTTGTTGTATGGACAAATCGAAATGCAAAGCGAAGGATTTTTCAAGGATCTATTTGAATTAAAGCCTGGACATTTTTTCATGTTCGATTTATTCGATTCACAAATGAACATAACATCCTATTTTGAACTGAAAATTCAAACGAAGAATAACACATGGAATAAACAATCATTTGAGCAAGCTGCACAAAAAACGAAGGACTTAATCAAACAAGCCGTTCGGATCCGTTTCCGAAGTGATGTTTCCATTGGATTTTGCTTGAGTGGTGGATTAGACAGTTCAACGATTGTTTGCACTGCAGCAGAAATTGTCAAAGAAGAATCCATTTCCTCTTTAAAACATGGAATCAAAACCTTCACAGCGAGCAACGACTCAACCGAAGACGAATCGAGTTGGGCAAAACAAATCATCGATCACACAAACGCAGATTGGCACAACATAAAGATAGATTCCAGCACACTTGTGGAAGACATCCAAAAATTGATTTATTTCCAAGATATTCCATTAGCAACGACGAGCACATATGCACAAAGTCGGGTGATGCGTGCAGCCCATGAACATGGAATCAGCATACTGATTGATGGACAAGGTGGAGATGAGTTATATGCTGGATATCAAACTTTTTACTATTCTTACTTCCATCAAATATTTAGCTCTTTCCAATGGAAAACATTGTTCAAAGAAAGTAGATCGTTGGGGAATAGTCCTATGAGCCTGAAAGAACTTTTTGCCGCCATGCTTAAGGTCAAGTTAAGTCATTTTCCGGCCGGAATCCGAGTTAAGTTATCGAAAAAATGGAAATCAGAAACATCGTTAATGACACCTGCATTTCTTGAATCCAAAGCGCAGCAAGTACAATTCCATGGTGGGTTTCAATCTGAATCACTGAATCAACGACTCAAAAGCTATTGCACAGAAACCTATTTAAAAAGTTTACTTCGCTGGGAGGACCGTTGTTCCATGCAATATTCCATTGAGTCTAGAACACCATTCTCGGACGATATCAACCTCATCCAACATGCATTTTCGCTTCCGGCGAATTACAAAATTAGAAATGGATGGAGTAAATACATTCTTCGCGAATCCATCAAAGGACTTGTGCCTGAATCCATTCGCTTGCGCAAGGACAAAAAAGGATTTTCCATACCACAAAACACCTGGTTAATGGAACAGGAATCTGCCTTTTTTGATTTATTTCAATCTCACAAACACTTGGATGTTCATGAATTTGTCCAGAAAGAGTTGATTGAATCCAATTGGAAAGTGTTTTTCTCCGATTTAAAGCATTCAAAGGAGCAAGACCTCATCTTTCGCTATGTTTGCTATTTATGCTGGTTAAAACAGTTTATTTATCCTGAGTAAGCCCTTTCTTTAGGGTTAGTTCAAAAAAGTTTCTTGGTAAACGATTCAGTATTGGACTTTCATCCGAAATATTCGTGGGAATATATACCGCACAAAGGCTATTTTCCACCAGGTAAATCTGTTGATGCATGTGATTAGGCAAGGCTTGATAAATCCCCATTAATACTTCGTAGCGTGGATATTCCGTGTCAACTTTCGCATCGTGCCAAACCATGATCGATTGTTCATTTTTAAGATAGGACAACATTTTTTTCGTATCCCTTCGAACGGCTTCTGTAGAATGATCACCGTCAATAAAAATCAAATCAAACTTTTTATCCAACTGATCAAAATCAAACGTTTGTGAATCCCCAAAAACATGCTGAATATTTGGAATATCCTTGGAAAAGAAGCGATGCGATTCCACGTAGTTTTTCTCCAATCCTAGAGAAAGCAATTGCTCATCACCTAAATTGAATGAAGTAACGGAATCAACATATGGCGCCACATTCGCAGCGCTCTCACCTCTCCATGTTCCAATTTCAAAGTAATCTTTCACCAGGTATGTCCGACACAATAATTGAAGTAGAGCGAAGTCCGTCGCCAAAGAAGAACCCGAAAGAAAGGCATACGGAGTAATGCAAACCTCGTCGGACTCCATCAAATCGACTAAACGAATTTGCTTGAAAGCGACAGATGGAAAGGCACGTTGAAAGCCTTCCTTAAACACGATTTCATTCTTCAACACATTATTCAATAAATAGGGCTTTTGAAGAATCAGAGAAAATGCTTTGAGCAATTTGCTAAACTTATTCATGTGCTAGGTTCGCTTTGTTAAATATTGTTTCAAATGTCCAACGGTTAATTTTAATTCCCCAATGGACGGAAAGACGACAAAGTTAGCACCTTCTTTTCTAAAATAAAGAATGACAATGAGAGATGTGAAAAAATACGAAATACTAGCAGAAATCGCCGCACCTTGAATGTGCAAAGCGGGAATTAAGTAAAAGGCAGAAATAACGGTCACAATAAATCCGATTCCAGATGCGATGGCATTCACGTAATATTTTCCATGCCCAGAGAAATAATGTCCAATGATTAAAGCATAATTGAACACCCAAATTCCAGGTGCAAGGGACCACATCAATTCATTCAACCCTCTGAATTCTTTTCCAAATAACCAGGAATAGAATTCAGACGGAATAAACAACAAGACTGTCAAGGCAACAAACGCGGTTAAAAGCCCATATTTCGTTAATTGCTCCGTTATTTTTTTTGTGTAGTTGACATCCGTTGAATTCGATATTTTCGCATATTGCCATAATGAAATACTTGTCGAAATCATCCAAATAGATTCAATCACAGATACCGCATTGGAGTAAATACCCACTTCTGCCTCTCCACAGTCACGTTGTAGGAAAAAATAACTGATGCGAAAACTCAACAATTGAAACACATGCGCCAATTGATTTTGGAATCCATAATAAAACAAGGATTTAAAAGTAATCCATGTGTTAGAAAATTGAAAAGTCGTGTCCTTTTTTACATGACCTGTAATAAGTAAGATGCTAACCAGCAAAGTGATTCCGTAAGCTGTATATAATGCATACACATAAGCTTCCGCCGTTCGATTCCAATTTAAAGTAAACTGTAAAAGCAAAGTTATTAAACTAATTAAGGGAACGAGAAAACTCAATAAATTAAACGATTTGAAATTTTCCTTTCCTATTAGTACCGAACTATGAATCGAAACAATGGAAGAAACGGCACTCAGTATGACCACCGATACAATGAACTTTTCCGGAACCAATTCCACAAAAACCAAAACGATGTAGGAAAAAACACTGACAAAGAATGTCCACAAGTACGAAGCAACGAATAATTCTCTCATTCGCAATTTGTTCGTAAGGTATACTATGGATGCACCCCCCACCATGTTATCAAAAATGGTCACGATTGCAATCATGGTCAATACCAAGCTCTGCTCCCCTTTCCCACTTGCTCCAAGGTATTGTGAAACAAAAATGGCAATCATCAAATTGACAATGGCCGAAATCAACCGAATCCCAAAATTGCCTAGGATTTTACGAACCATGTTTTAATATTATGGCTTCATAGATAGCTGTGAATCTCTTTCCGATTGCTTGATAACTAAAATTCTCTGTTGCTCTATGATGCATTTCATTTGTGTTATACTTGTTCAAACGCGAAAGTTGTTCCTTTATTGCAGAAACAAGCGCCTCTAAATTTTCCGAAGGAACAAGTTGTCCGTGTTCTTTTGGAACTACTTCTTTAACTCCCCCGACATTCGTTGCAACTACAGGTAATCCACATGAAATTGCTTCAATCAAAACAACCCCAAAAGTTTCAAATCGACTAGTCAAAACGAATAAATCTGAATTTTGTAATTGTGCCGCAATTTCTTTTGCTTCAAGCATTCCATGAAATACTATTTGCCGATCAATTTTCAACTGAATAATTTCCTCTTTAAAGAAGGAAAAGTCTCCATCGCTGACAATATGCAATTGAAGTTCAGGTTTCCACATTATTAGTTCCGAAAAAGCACGGAATAATAAACTCGGATTTTTCTGTATCGGATCCAAAGATGAAACATGTATTAACTGATTTCCATTTCGATTATTAGGATTTCCTGGAACGAACAAACATGTATCGATGACATTATAAACTACGCTCATGTCGGAATGAATACCTTTGCTTCGCATGGCTTGTGCAAGATCCTCACTTACTGGCAAGATCAATGCCGCTTTATTCGCCACCAAACGGGTAAAAAACATCTGCAATTTACTTGGGCGCGGATATACTTCCTGATGATAGCAGGTCCAGTGTTCTGTAATGATGTATGGGATTTTGTGGCGGATTGAAAGCAATCGAGCAACGATTCCGATGGGATAAACCACATTAGCATGAATCAATTCAGGATGAAATCCTTCGTTTTTTACTTCGCGAACCAATTGAAAATAGCACAAAATGATACGCATATAATTCCATATAAATCCAATTATTGGAATAGTTGATTTGGGAATATAAGCTATGGTGCTAGGAAAAGGATTTTTGCTTTTAACCAACTCTATACCACCTTTCAGCTGATCATCTAAACAAACATACAATAAGTTTACATTATGATATTGTGAAGCTGCAAACGCATGTTGAAACACAAAATTCCCATGGGTAGGTTTTATCCTATTTGGATACCAACTGGAGAGGAATAAAATGTTCCTTTTTTGCATGCATTTGCGCTATTTCTAGCTGAGGTTATGTTGATATACTTGTTGCAATTGTTGTAAAGCGTAATCGATTTCTTCTTTTGTCGTGTAACGAGAAAAAGAGAAACGCACATTTGGACGAGTCATATCTGCATGAATTCCCTCTAACACGTGAGAACCTTTTGATGCGCCTGAGGTACAAGCACTACCACCACTTACGGCGACACCTTTCAAATCAAGAGTAAATAATAACATTCCAGCCTTATCTGTTTTGGGAAAACAAACATTCAACACCGTAAAAAGTGCTTTATCAAAATCTGTCTCTCCGTGAAAGGCTACTGATGGAAACAAACTTTTCAGTTGCTGCATCATATAAGACTTTAAACCAAAAACATGTTTTTGATGTGCATCGACATCTTCATAGGCTAAATCCATTGCTTTAGCCAAGCCAACTATTCCAGCCAAGTTTTCAGTTCCTCCTCGCAAACCTCTTTCTTGCGATCCACCATGTATAAACGAAGAAACTTTGGTTTTCTTGTTCGCATATAAAAATCCAACGCCTTTAGGTCCATGGAATTTATGTGCCGCACAGGTAATAAAGTCGATATCTAAATCCACTAAATCAAAAGCAAAATGTGCCATTGTTTGAACGGTGTCTGAATGCAAATATGCACCGTATTGGCGGCAAAGTTGCGCCACTTTTTTCAATGGAAGCATTGTTGCAATTTCATTATTCGCATGCATCAAAGTAACCAAGGTTGGAATTCCTTCTTTCAATAATCCCTCCAAGTGAACTAAATCTACATTTCCTTTTGAATCAAGGTTTACCAAAACCAAATCGATTTTTTCATGAGCTGAAATCGCATCAGCAGTATGTCCAACCGCATGATGTTCAATCGCACTTGTAATGATGCGCTTCACACCTAATTCGGTTACTGCTGTATGTATCGCCATGTTATCAGCTTCTGTTCCTCCCGAAGTAAAAATAATCTCAGAAGGCGCACAATTCAAATGTTTGGCAACCGATCGACGAGAAGTTTCGAGTAAGGCTTTAGCATTTCTTCCAAATGAATGCGTGGACGAAGGATTCCCGAAAGTCTCTCTTAACACAGGAATCATGGCTTCAACCACTTCAGGAGCGACAGGTGTTGTAGCCGCATTATCTAAATACACACGCATATGGAAGTTTTGGCGAAGATAAGAATTTTATAGCACTTCAATAATTCTGCACATACCGCAATTTGACAACAATAAATACTAATTTTATTTCATGAACGAAGACATGCAGATTTTCTGGGGAATGGGGATCCTTTTTGGACTCGTGATGCTATTCTCAAAACCACCGATTGGATGGAAGTACTTCCATGGAATCATCTTCCTTGGTTACTTTGTATATTCTTTCTGGGAAATGAACGACGGAAACCATTCAAACGGAGGAATGTATAGCGTCCTCGTAGCTATAGGAACTGGATTACACATTATTATTTACTTAATTGGGAAAGTGATTTTTGGATTTTTTCGCAGACAAAATCAAAAGGAGAAAGAGAACTAGAGCGACAAAGAGAGTGAGAAAGAGAGTGAGAAAGAGAGTGAGAGCGAGGACTAATTCTATTTAATTTTTACAGGTATTAGAGATGCCACCTTTACCGTATTTTTCTCAAATTGGAACGGAATAATCGTATCACACATGGGGAAATCATAGGGAACATGCACATAGAATTTACCTTTACGTAGAATAAACTCCACACGATTGAAATCGGGCTGTGTACAACGACTTATGCTTCTAGTCTCGAGCTTTGTTGTTATTTCCTTTTTGAAATTAGCATGCGATACGAATTCAACCTTAAAAATGGAGTCATTTTTCAAGAAATACGTTTGAACTTCATTCAATTGAAAGTTCTTATTCCCCATTGGACATTTTACTTTGATGAGCTTCGAAAGACACAATAAGCTTTTACTAAAATGTTCGACTTTATAAGTGATGTCCAAGTATTCTTGTTCGGTACAAAAAACACCAATGGTATCGCGTTGAATCATGTGCAGAATCCATTCATTGAATCTTTTTGAAGTAAGATTTGGATAGTTCAAATGAACACTTTTTAACTGAATATCCTTCTGTTTCAGGGGAAGTTGCACTTCGCTAAACGAGGCGGCTACTAAATTCAATCGTCCATTTTCAGCTGTTCGATCGGTATTACAAGATTGTAACACACAGAGGAACACACTAAAAATGAAGGAAAATTTCATATTAAACTTCTCGCTTTATTTTACGACTTGACCGTACAAATCATAATGATCTGCGCTGGTAATAAGAATACGCTCAAAATCTCCTAATCGAACAAAAGCTTCTGATTTCTTGATCAAGACCTCGTTATCCACTTCTGGAGAATCGAATTCAGTACGTCCAATAAAATAATCCCCTTCCGCTCGATCGAAAAGCACTTTAAACTCTTTACCTACTTTCTGTTGATTTAATTCGTAGCTAATGCCAGATTGAAGCTCCATAATTTCGTCCGCACGTTTTTTCTTCAATTTCGCGGATACGTCATCCGTTAGGAGATATGCATGCGTGTTTTCTTCATGAGAATACGTGAAAATCCCCAAGCGATCAAATCGACTTTTCTCTACGAATTCATACATTTCCTTGTATTCAGCTGCTGTTTCGCCTGGATATCCAGCGATCAAGGTCGTTCTTAAAGCAATTCCAGGAACTTTTTGGCGTATGCTTTGAATGAGTTCTTCCGTTTTTTCGCGGGTAATTCCACGACGCATTGACTGAAGGATTTTTGTTGAACCGTGTTGTAAAGGCATGTCTAAGTATTTGCAGACATTGTCTCGTTCATTCATCACATCTAATACGTCCATGGGGAATCCAGACGGAAAGGCGTAATGCAGACGGATCCATTCGATTCCATCTACATCAGAAAGACGTTTAATCAAGTCCGATAGCGCTCGTTTCTTGTATAAATCTAATCCGTAATACGTCAAATCTTGCGCTATCAACATCAACTCTTTCACTCCTTTGGCTGCGAGTCCTTTGGCTTGTAACACTAAATCCTCCATTGGAGTTGAAATATGTGTCCCACGCATGATTGGAATCGCACAAAACGAGCAAGGACGATCACAACCTTCCGCAATTTTGAAATAAGCATAATGATTTGGCGTTGTCAATAGTCGCTCCCCTACTAATTCGTGTTTGTAATCTGCTTTTAAGGTTTTAAGTAAACGCGGTAAATCTCTGGTTCCGAAATACGCATCCACTTCTGGGATTTCTCTTTCCAAATCGTCTTTATATCTTTCGGACAAACACCCTGTCACGAACACTTTATCTACAAGTCCTTCCGCTTTTGCCTCAGCATAGCGAATAATCGTGTCAATCGACTCTTGTTTGGCATTATCAATGAAACCACAGGTATTAATGATAACGATTTCAGCATCATCATCCATCGACTCATGTTCCACGTCGAAATGATTGGCTTTTAGTTGCGCCATCAGGACTTCAGAGTCAAATGTATTCTTTGAACAACCTAACGTCACGACGTTTACTTTGTTCTTTTTTAGTGTTTTTGTTTTCATTGCGTGCACAAAAATAGGACACTTTAGCGAAATGGTATTATTTTTGACCCTTTGCAAACCAAAAAATATAGGAATATGCGTTATTTACTTCCAATCATCCTTATTATTAGCGCTTGTGCTTCGTTAAAAAAAACAAAAACTGCAAACATGAGTGAAACTCCCGCAACAAAAGCGTTTATTCGTCAAAACGAATCAATCGACATGGGAGGGGAATTATTTCAAATACAATCGGCTAACATTATCGGAAATCGCCTTCACATCATTATTAAGTCACATCCTATGTTGAATGCTGATGATTTTGATTTAACAGGAAGTGCAAATATTTCCAAATCACTCCCACCGATTCGTGCTATTAGATTGGATGTTAAAAAAATACCGATACAAAAAGGAGACAATTCCATCGTGATGATGGAGCATGATTTGGTGTTCGACATCAAAGATTTAGCCTACAAACAAGAAACAGGATCTCAAATTTACTTGCAATTTGAAGGAGCGAAAGAACGCTTCTTATATACCTACAAATAAACATGGAAGAAGAACGCATTGACAAAATCATCATGGAACGAAAATTGGTTTCATCCCGTGTACGGGCAGAGGAATTGATTTCAAAATTTGGTGTATTGGTCAACGGGAAATTAATTTCGAAGCCTGGAAAAAAAGTCCCTATGGACGCGGAGATTAAATTGATTTCAGAAGAAATTCCATGGGTTTCGAAAGGTGCTTTAAAGTTAGTCGCAGCGATAAAGGAATGGAAATTTGATTGTGAAGAAAAAGTATTCATTGACTTGGGTGCAAGCACAGGTGGATTTACAGAAGTGCTTTTATCCAAAGGCGCAAAGAAAGTTTTTGGCGTAGATGTCGGATCTAATCAATTGCATGAAAAATTAAGGAATGATGCGCGCGTGATCAATTTAGAAAAAACACACGCACGTGACTTGACAGAAAAACAAATTACCGAAGAAGTGGATGGATTGGTTGTCGATGTTTCCTTTATCAGTTTAGAAAAAGCAATTCCATTTGTCATTCGTTTTTTGAAACCAAATGCAGATGTTGTGTTGTTAATAAAACCGCAATTTGAATTAGGAAGGGCATTTTTATCCAAAGGTGGAATAGTGAAAGACGTTCATCAATACCCAATCCTCTTGGAAAACATGAAAGAAATGTGCAGTAGAAATCAACTAGAATGGGTTGCGTACATCGACTCCCCTATTCTTGGCGGAGATGGAAATAAAGAATTTTTAGGTTATTTTAAACGAAAATAATTTTCTTTGTAGGAATATGACAATCGACGAATTATACAAAGCATTTAACGACATTGAATTTCAAGCAACACGTATTTTGAAATCCAAAGGTTTAGACAGAGAACATTTAAGCAAGTTCAATGAGCGCTCAGAAGAAATTCGTCAGCAATTAGTTAGCATGCGCTTAGAAGATCACGTTCATGAAACGATGTCCAATTTAGACACCATTGATGAATCCTATTTACCTAAACTATCCTTTGGGAGAAAAGTGTTGAACATCCTTATGTTTGGTCAACACAAGAAACACTTTCAAGCGAAAGGACAGCTTCGTTATTTTCTGTATGAAGTCGCGAAAAGAAAACAACTTTTCTCCTATGCGAAAGGGGCGTTAAATGTGGGGTAATTACTTCACAATCATTTGAGATTTTACCTCAGTATCCGAGATAAACCTAATAAAATAAGATCCTTTCAACAAATCTCCCAAGTCAATTTTCATCTGCTCTTGATATGTTTCAATTGGTATCACCTTTACTATTTTACCTTCTAAATTAAGAATTTCAATGATTTGAAATCCATGGTTGGCATTCGGAAATTGGACATCCAATGCATCGATAAATGGATTTGGTGATAATACTATTTCATTTAACTCATTTTCAAAAATACCCGCGTTTGGATTAATAACTGAACAGGCGCATTTATTTTTCACGACGTTTGTTTGTACAACTTGCGGAGCGAAATACGTCGCTTTTACCCAGCATTTTTGTCCCAGCTGTGCATTGGAAGCATTTCTAATTCGTAAGGTATACCAGCCATCATATGTCGCTGTGTGCGAGTAAAGGATATTACCTGCTTGAACAATAGAATCGATTTCCTGACAATCCTTATCAATCAAAATCAGGTTAATTGGCAGAGAAGCAACAGTTGGATATAATTCAACATTAATCGTAGACCCAGATTTGGCATATATTCGACCCACCGTTCTACATTCCAAACTATTATTTGGTAGGGCTCCACCTTGTTGTAATGAAGATAAATGACTATCTCCTAAATCATTTGACATTTCCCACTCCTGTGTTGTTGATTTACCCGGTCGAACATAATTTGTATCGATTCCTTGAGGAGCCCATACACAATAACCTCTTCTCCCAAGGTTGGCAGAACCATCACAAGGAGGAATGCTTATGTTTACTTTACCACCTCCATAAACTATACTCGTTGTATTTCCATTTGCTCCGGAATAATCCATTAAAACCGTTCCATCAGACCAACTTGTCTGAACGCCTGTCAGATTTTGCCAATTTGTCCACTGATCATTCACCCCAATCAGTGCTTTCGATTCTCTTTCAATAACCAAAGCATCTGGAGACTGCCATCGAACGAGGTAATTTCCTTGCTTGAAATGTAAATTCTGATGGCACCAAATTAAATTTTCCACATCGCCATCTGTAGGTAAATTGATAAGTGATGTAGGTTGATGTGAGAAACGATTTCCGTTATAACCGACAGGAAATAAATCTTCGAAAAAGAGTTGTGGAGCACCATCTAAGGACAAAACAATGGCATGTGCAATCGAATTTCGCCCATCATTTGGTTCAATATGTGGACTTAATTCAGAACCTGCATTCCATCCAGTATAATTCCCTTGTGCATTCACATTTGGACGAAAGGTATCATGGTTATTAACAAAGGGTACTGTTCGGCCACGATTCAGTTGTTGCTGTCCTGTGATCGTAGATAAGTCAAACGCCCCGTTGGCGCTAACCATTGATGCCAATGTAAATCGCAAATTAAAATCAAAGGTACCAGCTCTATTTTGAACGGAATTGCACCAAGCATCTAATTGCGCCGTACTCCCCACCCATTCTCCAACGGCAAACATGTCGTCGCCTCCACTAGCATAAAGAGCATTGAATTGTAAATTCCAAAGGAAATCTTCTGCCACGTAACTTGGAAAGTGCTTAACAGCATCGAATCGAACACCATCCCAACCCACTTGTTTTTTATACCAAATCAACCAGTTACGCATATTTGTACGCATGTAATCGGTGGATTGAGTAGGATTAAATGTTGCATTGCTCGATAAACCAAATGCATTGCTTTCGTAGGAAGCATCGGGGCCCCAAAAAGGTGAGTTAATGTCGTTTGAGCAACAAATATTTGAATTATTTGGATAAAAATTCTGCCAATTTTTAGGAAACCTACCTTCGCGAGACAAATAATTACTTGCAGTTTCTGCGCTAGCTGGCGTTTTAAAACAAGTGTATCTAAAATTTTTATATTTATTCGTTTGTCCATCATCCATTGCCGATGGATCTTGTCCACCTGCTCCATTAGAACTCCCTGCATTGGAGACATGATTCAATACAATATCCTGAATGACATCAATTCCGTTGGCATGCATCACCGCGACCATACGCAGCAATTCATCCTTATCTCCCATTCTCGTTTTCGTAGCGTTTTTTTGATACTTATCACCCAAATCATATTGATCAAAGGGAGAATATCCAACACTATTTGTTCCATTGTTTTTAATCGTAGGAGGTATCCATACAGCATCAATACCAAGACCTTTTAACCTAGGTGCTAATTCTGTCAAATAGTTTGCCCATCCATTGGCATAATTGGAATTCCAATAGTCCCACCAAAAAGATTGTAAAACGACTTGACGAGAAGTAGGATTTACTTGTGCGACTAAAACATTCAGCTTTGTGACGCAGCATATAAAGACAATCAAAAATTTACGTTTCATGACAAAAGTTTTACACGTTAGTTTCATGCACTTCCCCAGCCATTATGGTCACAATTTCCTTCATCAACGAGAAAGCAACTTTTTTAACTCCAATATTTTTAACTTTTATATTGGTTTTATTAATCGAAATCTCCAAGGGAACCGTTTGATATAAAATCCTAAACGTATAGGAATCCCATGCGGTTGGAATTGTGGGATTAATTTCCAATCCAGATTCATGTACACGGACACCTGCCATTCCTTCGACTATGGCCATCCAAGTCCCTGCCATGCTTGTAATGTGAAGGCCTTCATCTGCTTCATGATTGTAATCATCTAAGTCCAAACGTGAAGTACGCAAATACAATTCATACGCTTTCGCAAAATTGCCAATTTTAGCAGCTAAAATTACATGTACACATGGAGATAAAGAGGATTCATGTACCGTTTTCGGTTCATAGAAATCAAAATTGTCTCGAATAGTTTCTAGATCGAAGTGATCTTCGAATAAGTACAATCCTTGAAGGACATCCGCTTGTTTTATAAAAATGGAGCGAAGGATGCGATCCCAAGACCAATGCTGGTTAATCGGGCGTTCATTTAAAGGTAAATCGGCAGCTGAAAGTTGCTCCTTGTCCATGAAACCATCTTGTTGAAGGAAAATTTTCGTGCCTTCTAATAGAGGAAAATAGACGTTTTCAACGATGTGACGCATAGCATGGATTTCCTTTTCGGAAATCAATTTATTATTTGAACCTCCTATTTCTTCATTGATCTTCAAACAATAGTCGATGCACCAACGAGCGATGTAATTTGTATACCAATTATTGTTGACGTTATTTTCGTATTCATTTGGACCTGTCACACCTAGCATTACATAGGCTTTTTTACTTTCAGACCAGTTGAACCGTTGCGACCAGAATCGAGCAATTCCCAATAAAACTGGAAAGCCATATTGTTTGAGGTAATCTCGATCACCCGTATGTCGCACGTAGTTGTAAATACCAAAAGCAATCGCACCATTACGGTGAATCTCCTCGAAGGTAATTTCCCACTCGTTGTGGCATTCTTCACCGTTCATTGTCACCATTGGGTACAATGCTGCGCCATCTTTAAATCCTAGTTTCTCTGCATTTTCAATGGCCTTATTCAAATGGTTGTAACGATAAACCAATAATTGACGTGAAATTTTTGGGTCTGCTGTTTTCAAGTAGAAAGGCAAGCAGTATGCTTCGGTATCCCAATACGTAGCACCACCGTATTTTTCACCTGTAAATCCTTTCGGCCCGATGTTTAATTTGGCATTTTTTCCAGTATACGTTTGATATAAATGGAAAATATTGAAACGAATACCTTGTTGAGCAGCAGGATCGCCTTTGATGATAATATCCGCATTCTCCCAAATCTTTAACCATGCTTGCTCATGGTCCTGACGTAATTTATCAAATCCACCTGTATAGGCATCTCGCACTCTCGAAATCGCTTTAGCAGCCAATTCAAATTCCGAGTGGTTGATTGTGGATGTAATCGCCACATATTTCTTTAGGGTATAAGGCGTGCTTTTCTCCAAATAATGCTCAAAATTATTCTCTACGTAAAATTCGCGCTCTAGCACGTTCGGATGAATCGTCAGTAATTCATTTTCTTTCCAAAAGGAAAAACGCATCGCTGTTGCCACAGAAAAATTTGTTTTCTTCGTTCGGCCACAAATGATTCCTTTTTGTGCATCGACTTTTTTGTTGTCCTCAATCCAGAAAAACTCATCGTAATTCGCGTCGTGATTACTCACTTTTCCATCAAGGTAAGGAGTGAATTTGACGTTACCACTGAAATTGATGGGAGTCACGGTATAGGAAATAGCTGCAATTTCTTCCTTAGCCATGGAACAGAAACGAATCGATTGAACCTCCAATTCTTTACCATTTGACAAAATCACTTTAAAATGCCTTGTCAATATACCATGTTGCATGTCTAATTCGCGGTGAAACGACTTTACTTCAGAGGTATTTAAGTCGACTGGGATTCCATCGACCTCGATATTAATTCCAATCCAATTACACGCATTCAATACTTTAGCGAAATACTCTGGATATCCATTCTTCCACCATCCAACGCGTGTTTTATCCGGATAATACACACCCCCAACATAACTTCCTTGAAGGGAATCGCCTGTAAATTGCTCTTCAAAATTGGCGCGCTGTCCAAATGAACCGTTTCCAATACTAAAAATACTTTCCGCTTGTTTTTGTTTGCTCGGATCATATTTATTCTCAATGATTTTCCAAGCATCAATTTCAAACAAATTACGCATACGCCTCTAAACTAAATTCCGTTAAATCATTAAAATATGTGTCCGCCAAATCAGCGATATTTGGATTTCCTACTGCAAATGCACGGAAACCTCCGGCTTTTGCCGCTGTTATTCCACTTGCAGCATCTTCAAATACGATACATTCTGATGGAGATAAACTCAAGGCTTTTGCGCCGTTTAAAAATACTTCTGGATGTGGCTTTGGAAATTCAACACCAGAACCGTCAATAACTACATCGAAAAACTGATCAATTTTCAACAATTTTAATATGAAATTTGCATTTTTACTGGATGAGCCAATTGCTAGTTTCATTCCTTTTTCTTTCGCTTCTGTTAATAAGTCAAGGACACCAGGAAGTAAATCGGTTTGATTCAATTCCTGAATCGAATCGACATAAAAATCATTTTTGCTTTTGAGCAGGGCATTAAAGTCCGCTTTTGAAATGGTTTTGCATCCAAGCTCAAGTATTTTCTTCAAAGAATCCGCTCGACTCACACCTTTCAGCAGTTCATTATGCTCTTCTTCAAAATCAATTCCCAAGGAATGAGCTGTCCGTTGCCAAGCAATGAAATGATTATGTTCCGTTGTCACTATCACGCCATCTAAGTCAAAAATGAGTCCTTTGATCATCCTGCTATCTTTTCCTCTTTGATTCGTAGGGTTAAAATTCCTGCTAAAATCAACAAACATCCACCAATAGTTACAGCTGCGATGCGGGAACCATCTAATACGTTTTCCATCACTTTCCCAAAGAATAAAGAAGCGATGATTTCAGGTAAAACAATAAAGAAATTAAAAATCCCCATGTAAATCCCGATTTTATTCTCTGGTAGACAATCCGCCAGCATTGCGTAAGGCATGGAAAGAATACTACACCAAGCAATACCTACAAGTCCCATGATTATAAAAAGACCATAACTCATTTCTGAACCGTGAATAAGGTTAATCGAAATCAATCCTAAACCACCTATTAACAAACAAATAAAATGTGTCCATTTCTTTCCAAATTTCCCTGCTAAAAAGGGCAAAACGAGAGCAAACAAAAAAGTCACAACATTTTCAATCGAATACGTTAATCCCGCAAAATTTTGTCCATCTGCATATGCTTTGGATCCAACTTCGCCACCAAAAATATCATTCGCCACTGTTGGTGTGTAATAGAACCACATCAAGAACAAACCTGGCCAAGTCACAAATTGAATTAAGGCCAATTGCTTCATACGTTTGGGCATGTTTGTTACCGCGTAAATTATTTCATTCACTCCTGCCGTTAAACCTTTTTTCCCATCCTTTATTTTCGCAAATTCCTCTTCGGATGGTGGATATTCTTTCGTGGTGAAAACGGTGTAAAGAACAGCTCCGAGAAATGCAATTCCTCCAATATAAAAGGACCATTTTACATTATTCGCCACATGTCCATGTGCTGCGGTTGAACTCACCTGAAACCAATTCGTGAAAATCCATGGCAAAGCACTGGCAATTGTTGCTCCTACCCCGATGAAAAAACTTTGCATGGAGAATCCAATCGTGCGTTGATTTTCCGGAAGTTTATCCGCCACAAAGGCACGAAAAGGCTCCATGCTAATGTTGATGGACGAATCTAAAATCCAAAGTAGTCCTGCCGCCATCCATAAAGCGGATGCATTTGGCATAATAAATAAACAAAGTGAACTCAGAATTGCACCAATTAGAAAAAAAGGTCTTCTTCGTCCTAATCTTGGATGCCAAGTTCGGTCACTTAAATACCCAATGATTGGTTGTACAAGAAGCCCAGTTAACGGAGCTGCTAGCCACAAAGCTGGAATGTCCTCTGGTTTCGCTCCTAAGTTTTCATAGATGGAGCTCATATTGGCCATTTGGAGTCCCCAACCGAATTGAATCCCCATAAATCCGAAACTCATGTTCCAAATTTGCCAAAAAGATAAGTTTGGTTTCGTACTTGTCATGGTTTACGTTTTTTTCACTGTCATTACTTATAGTATACCTGGTATCCCCAAGGACCCAAAGCAACTTTTGAGGTATTTTTCAGTACTACTTCCTTGCCGGTAAATAGTTCGCTGTATGTTCCTGAAATTTTAGTAGAAGAGAATGCCAATTCTGCTGCCTTATTGGATAAATTCAAAACAGTAATCACTTGATGACCCATAGACTCTCTGATATAAACTACTTGTTCTTTTGGATTTGAACTATCAATAAACTGCGCGCGATTTGCTCCATCTTTTACCCAAAGCGCCGGATTTGTTTGATGTAATTTCAATAATTTAGAATAAAAAGGAACTAAATCCATTTTAGACCAATCGATCGTATCTTTTTCAAAAAACTTTAAGCGTCGGTCCAATGAAGTTTCCTGTCCATTGTATACTAATGGCATTCCATCGATTGTTGAAGCTAAAACTGCCATGGCAAAACGTGCATCTCCCATACGTTCCATTTCCGTTCCATTCCAAGAATTTTCATCGTGATTTGAGGTAAAATTCATTCGGAATGCATCCGCTGGATATTTACTCGTCTCCATAAATTCCTTAATAGCCGTAGCATCCTTTTTTCCTTTGGCTACTTCATTCATAATGTGATGAAATTCCCATCCATAAGTCATTTCAAATGCTTTGTGCATTGGAATTTCTTCCGCCTCTGCCAACATAAAAATTGGTTTAATGCTTTGCAGTTGTTTTCTTGCATCCGTCCAAAAATCAAGAGGTACCCATCCAGCTACATCGCAACGGAATCCATCAATATCTGTTTCTGTCAACCAAAATTTCATGGAACGTATCATCTCAGCTCGCATTTCTTGATTATCGTAATTAAGATCCGCTACATCCCACCAATCTGTTCCAATGGTAGGTTGAACGTTACCCGTAGAATCTAAGGTATACCAATCGAGGTGATCCTCCTGAATCCAAACATTATCTGGTGAAGAGTGATTTGCCACCCAGTCAATGATTACATGCATCCCCATCGCATGAGCTCTCCTTACTAAATTTTTAAAGTCATTCATTGTACCAAATTCAGGATTTACGGCCTTATAATCTTTTACCGCGTAATAACTCCCCAATGAACCTTTTCTATTTTTCATTCCAATTGGTTGTATGGGCATCAGCCAAATAATATCCACACCCATTGCCTTTAAACGAGGAAGTTGATAAATCACTTGAGTGAATGTCCCCTCCTTCGAAAATTGACGCACATTTACTTCATAAATAGTGGCTTTACTTGCCCATTCCGGCGTGTTTTTTTGTGAAAATGTAGAAAAACTAAAAAAAGCTAAGGTTGCGAAAAAAAGTAATTTTAACATGATTTTACAAGTTGTTTAGTTAGGATATAATTTAAGTGATAGTTTACAAGACCAGTAACTGGTTTTTGAATAATCGATGTCACTGTTATATTCAATTCACCTGCCGCTTTATTTAATTCCATTTCAAATATTTTTGAAAGAGACCCAACAAAGTGAACTTCTGTATTTTGGTAATTATCGTAGCAGCAGACATGTACTTCCATAAATTTTTTAAATCCCTGGTACATCATTTCACTAAAAAACGGTTCCGACTTATGTTTTGCTATAAATGGCATAAAGGATGCAATGTAAACATTGGCATTTGGTTCACGGTATACATGATTCACTATTTGATTTTTATCTAAATGATATGTTTCGATAAAATCAGCCTCAACATGAGGTGGGAGTTTGTGATATAAAAAATTACTCAGTAATTGTTTGCCAAAATAGCTACCACTCCCCTCATCACCGAGGATATATCCCAAAGCAGGGACAACTTCCGTCAATTCTTCCCCATCAAACAAGCAGGAATTTGAACCAGTACCAATTATGCAAGAAATTCCAGGATTGCCGGTGTAAGTTGCATAAGCGCATGCGAGTAAATCGTGATCAACCAATACCTTTGCATTTTTAAAAATTCGATTTAAACCAATTTGAACGATTTTGTTCATTTCTGCACTAGAGCATCCGGCCCCATAGAAATAAATCCCACAAACATCGTCAGCAACCGCGAGCATGTCTACATGCTTCTTTAATTCGTTTTCAATCAAATCCGATGAATGAAAATATGGATTGAAGCCCATTGTCGAATAAAAACTTTGGTTATTTTTGCTATCAACTAAAACCCAATCGCTTTTGGTTGAACCACTTTCTACAATAAAATACATACTTCTTAAATGAAAAATTGAGTCTTTGTGTCATTTTTACACTATTCAAATATATACATAATCCTTCATTCGTGCATAATATCCCCAAAAAAATAGCATCTGAATTAAATCCAAATGTCTCCGTAGACTGTGTAATCTTTGGATTTGACATGGAACAATTAACCGTACTAGTTATCGATAGAGGAGAGATTTCAGCAGTAAATGGACCCAGGCTTGCATTACCGGGGAACTTAATTTACGACAATGAAAATTTAGACCAAGCCGCTAGTCGTGTTTTAGATGAATTGACCGGTTTAAAAGATATTTATTTGGAACAGGTCGGTGCTTTTGGCGATCCTTTTAGAATTCATAAGGAATCAGACCGTGAATGGTTAAAGTCAATCCGTGCTCAACCAGATGCACGCGTCATCACAGTAGCTTATTTCTCATTGGTTAAAATTTCAGATTACTTACCACACGCCTCTTCCTTTGCGAAAAATGCAGGGTGGGCGCCTGTGAATGAAATCAGTGAATTAGCATTCGATCACTTTGAAATACTTCAAGCAGCTAAGGACAAGTTGAAACAGAAAATCAAAATTCAACCCATTGGCTTCAACCTTTTACCAGAAAAGTTTACCCTGAGTCAATTACACCGCTTATATGAAAGCATTTTGGATAAACCACTTGACAAACGCAACTTCCGTCGAAAAATTCAGAAATTAAATATTCTATCAAACCTAAAAGAAAAACAACGCGGTGTCCCTCACAAGCCTTCTTCGTTGTATCAGTTTAACGAGGAGAAATATCAAGAATTGACCCAAATGGGATTTGATAATTTCGGTTTCTAACCATAGCTTTTTTTCTTCTTGCCAATAATTTTGTAAGTTTACTCGTTATGAAGTTCCAGGTTTTTTTTCACGCCCTGTAACTTTTGATAAGTTCAATTTGTTTTAACTGTAATACTGCAATTTTGACTAATGCCGAATACAATCATTCTGTTGAGCATTTAAGCGATTCTTTGTATCGCTTCGCTGTTCAATTCCTAAAGGACTCGCAAGAAGCGCAGGATGTTGTTCAAGATGCATTTGAGAAATTGTGGTTAAATAGAGAAAAAGTAGAGCGAGAAAAAGTGAAGTCATGGCTTTTTACCTGTGCACACAATGGAATGTTAAACCAAGTGTACCGTAAAAAAAGACAACTAAAACACCTAGATTCATTGAATAAATCTGAATGTCAACAACCAGATCAAGCCTTTGAATCGAAGCAAATTGTTGACCTGATGGTAAGCTCTCTCCCGCCTTTACAAAAAAGTATTCTCTTGTTGCGCGATTTGGAAGGATATACCTATGAAGAAATTGGTGACATGTTGTCGATTTCCTCAGCACAGGTTAAAGTGTATCTTTTTAGAGCTCGCATAAAAATTAAAAAACAGTTAAAAGGAATATTTGAACTTGCCTAATGCAACCGACACACGAAAACATTGATCGCTGGCTATTTGACTTAACGGAAGGAAATCTTTCCGCTGAGCAAGAACAGCAATTAGAGTCCTTTCTGATGAATCATCCTGATCTCGATTTAGACTTGGATGCCTGGACATTGGCAAAGATTGATACAGCTCCTATGTTTTTTGATAATAAAACTTCTCTTTACAAAAAACACAACTACAAAAACACGTTTGCTTTCGCTAGCCTGCTGCTTTTATTTATTTCAGGACTTGTATTCTTCCGATATGGAACGAAAGAAGGGATTCAATCGAATACTACAAAAGGTCAAACGGGAAAAAAGAGCATTTTACAAACAACTCACACAAAAACGAAAAAAACTACTGCATGGGTAAATACTAATCAGTTGACATCAATTGCAGAGCGACAATCAATTGACATTCCTGTTTCTACTCCTTATGAAACAATCGTGGATTTAGCTGGTCAAAATTCCCCTAATAGAAGTGATCAAAAGCAGTTTTCACAAAGTGAGTCGTTTTGTGACTTTTCCAAAAGTAATGTGCTGAGTTTTGTGCGTAAGGACGATCCTATTTTAAACGAGCTTAGTATGCTGCCTTTATTAAACTTTCTTCCATTGAAAAACATGTTAGTGAATGGCTATAGAACTGATTTTAAAAACGAGAAATTAAGTTTTGCTAAAGAACATGTGGTAGCAGAGGTTAGTTTAGGAAACATTGATTTATTCCGGAAAATTGATCACTTATTATCAAAAGACATTGGCTTGAGCAATAATCAAAGCTATGATTATGCGATTACTGGACAAAGCAACCTTGATTTAAACTTTAGCTCGGTAGGAACAACTTCCCAAACACGCTTTCAAGCAATTAGTTCGATGCGATCCTTCGAAAATCCGTCACAAGTAAAGTTAACAAATCAACTTTCTCTTGATGGCTACTCACGAGGCATGCGTGCTGGATTTGGCATTCAAGCAAACTATGATGTTTTCAGTGAAGGATTAATACAAAACAGTCAAGTTGCCTTGATTTTTTCTCCAAAAATTGCCTTATCTCGAAAAATCTCTATCGAACCGGCATTGCGATTTAAAATGGGTACCCAAACCCTCGACCAGAATAAGGTAAAAAACCTAAGTAGTATTGAAATGAATAATGGTCAAGTAAATCAATTTCAGTATGATTCTACCTTGGCAATTGGTCATACGCTATGGAGCCGTGATTTAGATGCAGGAATTACTATTCACACCCCACTCTTCTTCATGAGTGCACAAATAAACAACATATTCAGACACAATGAAAACATCTTCACCAATGATGGAGCAACTTTGCGTGCTTCAAACCTTTGGAACCTCATTGCTGGCACCCAGTACACCTCTAGAAATGAAAAATTGATTTTTGCGCCATACGCTCTTTACCAACATTCTAATTACCAACAACAACTATTCGGAGGATTTACCTTTAAGGCTGGAAAAGCTCAATTTGGACTATCCTACGGAAACTTAACAACAGGAAATCTATCCTTTGGTTATGTCGGTGAAAAATTCACCTTAATCGGACAATCCGGATTTGGAACCTTACTCAGTACACAACAACGAACATTTACTCATCAAATAACCCTACGTATTCATTCTTCTGTGAGCAAAAAAGCGCGCAGGTACATTAGCCTATAACTACTATGAACGTGAAGAACCTCATGCTACTCGGTCTTTTTTACACAAGCTTTCAATCGCTTGCTCAAGATCCAACTTTTACTCAGTTCTATTCGAACCCGGTTTATTTAAATCCTGCCCTCGCTGGATCAAGCGGATGTCCAAGAATTGCGTTAAATTATCGTAATCAATGGCCTCAATTAACAGGAAATTACATTACCTATGCTGCAGCCTATGATACCTATGCAAAGAATTTATCAGGAGGCATTGGCATTATGGCCATGCATGACCAACAAGGTCAAGGTACAATTCAGACGTCTATGATTGCTGGTACTTATTCGTATTATTTAAAAGTCAACCGCAAATTCCGCATCATGTTTGGTGGACAAGCCGCATATTTTCAAAAAAGTTTGGATTGGAGTAAATTGACTTTTGGAGACATGATTGATCCGCGTAGAGGATTCATTTATCAGACAGGTGATGTACCAAGAGGAAATGGCTCGCATGGTTTCTTTGATGTATCAGCAGGCATGGTTGGATTCACGAAAAACTTCTATTTTGGTGCGGCCGCTCACCATCTGAATCGTCCTGATGAATCGATGATTTTAGGGGATTCTAAACTACCGATTCGGGTTACTGGACATATGGGCGCAACCATTAAATTAGGTCAACGCGGACGCTATTCAAGCAACACCATGTTGATGCCTAATATCATCTATCAATACCAAAATGGATTCCAACAATTCAACATTGGTGCTTACCTGAAATATGAAGCATTTACGATTGGAGCTTGGTACCGTAATCGCGATGCATTTATCGTGAGTTTAGGAATCACAACCGAAAAATTCAGAATTGGATATAGCTACGACTTAACAGTTTCTCAATTAGGTGGAGTTACGGGTGGATCTCATGAAATCTCCATGGGAATCAACTTGAAATGCAAGAAACAAATGAAGGACTTCCGTCGAATTTCTTGTCCTTCCTTCTAAAAGATACTTTAGAATTTCTGATAAATCGGCAAGCGCATAAAGGTTTGCTCAAAATATGGACTACGGCTGTAGATGAAATACAGTTGATCCCATTCGGAATTTCTAAATTTTTCATCTGTCGCTTTTCGAAGCTGATACTCTTCATTTAATTGTGCATCATTCGCTAAGATTTCTGCTATCTGATCCTTAAACACATAGTTGGAGAAATATTCTTTTTGCTGTAAATACGAATCAAAGAAATTCCATGTTAAATAGGAGTCCTCTGCAATAGGTTGTAAGGAGGCATGTATAAACAATGCTGCATCTTGCTTACTTGGAATAAGAATATCACCCGGCTTCAAGTCAATTTTTTGCTCGCTCTCCCCTACTTCAATCTGAGCCAATTTAAAATGTCCCTCGTAAGGTTGACTGGGGCTTTTGTAAGATTTCACAGAGAACACATGCAAAGTATCAATAGACTGTGTTATCAATGTTTCAAAAAACACATGATTCGCTTCTAAGCGATCGATGACTTCTTGTTCTTGTCCACCAACGACATAGTATTCCGGCACAGCAACAGAATTCTTCGGTACGTATGTTTTAAACCAAGGTATCATGCGTTCATAAGACAAGGTTCGATCATAGCTCAATTCTTTCAATCCAGTGATTGGATGTAATGGGAAAGAATGCTCGTAGCCTTTGAATGAAATCGAATCCGCTTTCTCCGTGAGTTGATAATTGAAGGCATATTGGCGTAGATTTCTTGCCCACAATTTTGACGCGCTGCGCTTTGCTTCGATTTCTAGCGCGTTTTTCATCGTAAACGAAATGATGCCTTCCAAGAATGCCAACGTCGCTTGCACACGCTGAGCAAATGGTTTTAACATATGTGTTTCCACCGTAAAACTGATGGAATGAAACAGGGACGCATATCCCATGGCATAACGTGGCAAATCATTAAATGAATGAATTCCTTGCGCAGGAGTCTCCCCTTTCAATTCCACGTAGGGAAATAAGTCCCAACCTTTTTCTTTGACATTGGCCGTGAGGTACGGAATGCATTTTCCGTACGTTAATTCATTCATTTGTGGGGACATGCGCTCTTTCATCGAAGCGATGTATGTCAACGTGTATTGGTAGTCCGCGCCATTAGACACATGGTTATCGATGAACACATCCGGATCCAAGGAATGAAAGATTTTCGCAAACGTGAAGGCATTTTTTGAATCCATTTTAATGAAATCTCGGTTCAAGTCAAAATTACGCGTGCTTCCACGGAAACCATATTCTTCGGGTCCATTTTGGTTAGCACGACTCGTCGAAGAACGGTTCATCATTCCACCAACATTATACGCCGGAATAAATGCAATCACCGGTAATTTGTCGCCATTTTTCGATTCCAACGGTTTTCCTTGCGCAATCCATTGGTCTAACCAAATCAAACAGGCATTGATGCCGTCGGGTTCCCCGGGATGAATCGCATTATTGATGAGAATGGTTGTTCCAGCAAGCGCTTTCGAAAATGTGCGTGTGGAATCCTTCGCTCCGTTGATGACAAAAAGGTAAATGGGCAATCCGTAATCCGAAGGACCCATGTTGAACATAGAAAGTTCCTTGTGTGTTTTGTCCAGTTTCTTCAGGTGGTCAATTAATTCAGTATACGTTGGAGACGTGTTTCCTGTCCAGTTGGATTGTGAAAAAAGGGAATGGGTAGATACAATTAGAACCGAAAAAAAGTAAAATAATTTCATTAAAGCCTTGTTTAGTTATTCATCTAACAAATCGGGTCTACGTTCTTTGGTACGCTGGTACGCTTGTTCCTCCCGCCAACGATCGATTTGCTTTTGATTGCCCGAAAGCAAAACATCCGGCACTTTCCACCCCTTAAATTCTGGTGGACGCGTGTACACCGGTGGAGAGAGCAAATCATCTTGAAAACTATCCGTTAAAGCAGAAGTTTCATCGTTTAATACACCTGGAATCAGTCGAACTAAAGCATCTACAACAACAGCAGCTGCTAATTCTCCCCCCGAAAGCACATAGGAACCGATGGAAATTTCTTTCGTAATGTAATGTTGACGTATGCGATCGTCCACGCCTTTGTAATGTCCACAAAGAATCATAATGTTTTCACACAGAGACATTTGATTGCAATCGTTTTGATCCAAGACTTTTCCATCCGGCGTCATGTAGATAATGTCATCGTAGCTACGTTCGGAGGTCAATTTCTCAATCAAGGCAGCAATTGGTTCGATGCTCATCACCATTCCTGCTCCTCCTCCGTATTGGTAATCGTCTACATTTTTGTGTTTATCCGTGGAGTAATCCCGAATGTTGTGGACGTGAATTTCCACGTGTCCTTTATCCTGTGCTCTCTTCATAATGGAAGCCGCGAATGGACTTTCCAATAATTGAGGCAAAACAGTAAGTATATCGATGCGCATAGAACAAAGATAGGGCTTTCCGTTAAAAGTGAAATTCTTGAAAATTCCATTAATAAAAACCGCTTCGAAAAAGGCTAATTTGCGAAAATAACTACCTTTGCAAACAAATTCATCACATGATACAGTTATCCGAACGATTATTAGCAATGGAAGAGTCTGCAACCATTGCCATGTCAAGAAAAAGTAGAGAATTAAAAGCGCAAGGACTCGATGTCATTTCATTGTCCCTGGGAGAGCCTGACTTTCATACGCCACAGTTTATTAAGGATGCTGCGGTGGAAGCAATGGAACAAAATTACACGATGTATACACCCGTTCCAGGATACGATGATTTACGTGAAAGCATTTCAGAGAAATTCCGTCGCGACAACCACTTGAATTATAGCAAAGATCAAATCGTTGTTTCTACTGGAGCAAAGCAATCGATTGCGAATGTCGTGTTGAGTTTAATCAATCATGGAGACGAGGTCATTATTCCGGCGCCATTTTGGGTTTCCTACTTGGAAATCGTGAAAGTTGCCGAAGGAGTTCCTGTGGTCATTCATGCAGGAATTGAAAAAGACTTTAAAATTACCGGAGCAGATTTGGAAGCAGCGATTACACCGAAGACTAAACTATTCATGTTTTCGACGCCATGTAATCCAACGGGATCAGTGTATACTAAAGAAGAATTACAGGACATCGCGAATGTCCTTAAAAAATACCCACACATTGTTGCGCTGAGTGACGAAATATACGAACACATCAACTTCATTGGTAAACATGAATCTTTGGCTCAATTTCCAGAAGTCTATAACCAAGTAGTTACCGTAAATGGTGTTTCCAAAGCATGGGCTATGACAGGTTGGCGTTTGGGATACATTGGAGCTCCGAAAGAAATTGCTGCGGCTTGTGACAAGGTTCAGGGACAATTCACTTCTGCAACTTGTTCCATAACGCAACGTGCCACAATTGCGGCAATGAAAGCAGATCCTTCCGTGTTAAAAGAAATGATTGCGGCATTTAAAAGTCGTCGCGCTTTGGTATTGAAAGGACTTGCTGAAATTCCAGGGTTGATTTCCAATCAGCCAGGTGGCGCATTTTACGTGTTCCCAGATTGCTCATCTTACTTTGGTAAGAAATATGGCGACAAAACCATCAAAAACTCTGATGAACTTTGTCTGTATTTATTGGAAGAAGGATTAGTTGCATTAGTTGGAGGAGAATCCTTCGGTGCACCTAATTGCTTTAGAATTTCTTATGCAGCATCTGAAGAAACATTAACAAAAGCGCTTTCTCGAATGAAAGAAGCGTTGGCAAAACTGAACTAATGAATTTCCAAGATTTATTTGATCGATTTTCTACGAAACGTGTCCTCGTTATTGGCGATGTCATGGTTGATGCCTATTTAAAAGGAAAAGTCAATCGAATGAGTCCGGAAGCACCTGTTCCAATCGTTGATTTGTTTGAAAAAGATGAACGCATCGGCGGAGCAGGAAACGTCGCATTAAATTTAGCGGCTCTTGGTGCTTCACCTATTATTTGCAGTGTCATTGGAGCAGATAGTGAAGGAAAACGACTGATACAATTATTCAAGGAAGCAAACATTTCCACGGATGGGATTTATGCATCAGCCAATAGACGCACAACAGTTAAAACGCGCGTACTATCGAACAATCAACAATTATTGCGTATTGATTCAGAGGATACATCCTTGATCTCGAAAGAAGAAGAAACACAGCTTTACCAACAAATTGAGCGAATCGTGGAGCAAGGAATCGATGGAATCATTTTTGAAGATTACAACAAAGGTGTCTTGACTTCACATTTGATTTCTTCTGTGATGATCTTGGCAAAATTCCACGGAATCCCCACGACTGTTGACCCGAAAAAAGACCAATTCTTTTCCTACCGAGGATGCACCTTGTTTAAGCCGAATTTGAAGGAATTGAAAGAAGGATTAAAAATAGAGTTTGATTTCAAAAATGACAAAGAATCCTTCTTAAAGGCCGTCGCTCAATTGGAGGAAAGCCTTGAAAATGACATTTCATTCATCACCCTTTCAGAACACGGCGTTTTTATTCAAAAGGATCAACCCGTTTTCATTCCCGCACATTTGCGCAATATCGCGGATGTTTCCGGCGCTGGAGATACCGTTATTGCTGTCGCGACATTGTGCTTAATTTCCGGAGCCGAGATTCATACGATTGCGGCCATTGCGAATATTGCTGGCGGACTCGTATGCGAGCAGCCGGGTGTTGTCAGTATTGAAAAAGAACGATTAATGAACGAAGTAAACAAACTCTTGTAAACATGGAACCTAAAGTGGTTAAGCCCTATAATACTGACAAATCAAAAAAAGAGGAAGTTGCGCAAATGTTCAACAATATTTCAGCGAACTATGATTTCTTGAATCACTTTTTATCCTTGGGCATTGATCACATTTGGCGAAGAAGAGCTGTTAAGGAACTGAAATCCATTCAGCCAAAAAAATTATTAGATATCGCGACAGGTACTGGAGATTTTGCCATTGCTTGCTTGAAGTTACATCCTGAACAAATCATTGGATTGGACATTTCATCTGGAATGTTGGAAGTAGGTAAGCAAAAGATGATCAAGCGCAAGCACGACCACATTATTTCCATGCAATTAGGGGATTCTGAAAATTTACCTTTCGCAGATGGGGAATTTGACGGGTTAACAGTAGGATTTGGGGTTCGAAACTTCGAAAACCTAGAGAAAGGACTGAGTGAAATGCTACGTGTTTTGGGTCCAGGTGGAAGAGCGGTGATTCTTGAGTTTTCCAAACCAAAAATGTTTCCCATCAAGCAATTGTTCAATTTCTACTCGAAATATTTTATTCCTTTCTTTGGCAAACGCATTTCGAAAGACGAACGTGCTTACGCCTATTTACCTGAAAGTGTTGCCGCTTTTCCAGAAGGAAAAGAAATGCAAGTATTAATGGAAAAAGTTGGCTATACCTCTGTAAAAATCATTCCTCTTAGCGGAGGTATTTCAAGTATCTACATCGGAACTAAAAATTAAAGCAACAAAGTCCACAAGTTGACGTTATATTCTACATGAAGCGCATTCTCATTCTTTTTGTACTCCTTACAAGCATTAGCTTTTCCCAAAAAGCGAAGCAACAATTGTATAAGAATTTTGACAAACGATTGCTTCATTTTGGATTCATGCTAGGCATCAATTCTTCCGATTTTAATGTGTATCAAAAAGTGGACGCATACCAAAAATATGGGATTTTATCGATTTCAAACGATGCGCAACCAGGTGGGCAATTAGGGATTTTAACGACTATCAAGTTAGGAACTCCTACCATTCGATTTCGATTTATTCCAACCTTATCTTTTCAGGAACGTGTTTTGAATTACTCGAGTATCGATACCTTTAATTTCCCAAAAGGAGTCGGACAACAGCGCATCAACTCCACAAATTTAGATTTCCCCATGATGTTGCAATTTCGAACGCGTCGCTACAACAATTTTACTGCTTATTCCTTGATTGGCGTTCAATATTCCATGGACTTACAATCTCAAGAAGATGCATCCCAAAATTTTTACGATCCCTTTATAAAAATCAAACGCAACGATTGGCAAGGTCAAATTGGTGCAGGGATTGAATTTTTCGCCCCTTATTTTAAATTTGGTATGGAATTAAAATATTCACAAGGATTTAAAAGTAGCTTTATTCAAGATTTCACTACTGTAGCTAATCCAATTGATCGTTTATACAACCGTGGATGGTGTTTTTCCATCATTTTTGAAGGATAATGAATGAATTAAACTTTTCATGCACACCTGAGGAAGCAAAAGATGATTCTTATCTTGAAAATCGCATACGGCAAGAACTTGGAATTTCTCCCAAACAAAAACTAACGTATCGATGGCGAAAACGCAGCATTGATGCGCGAAATAGACACATTAAAGTCAATGCATCCTTTGAGGTATGGATTGACGAGGAAGAAAGTCCGCGATTTGAATCCTATCAATTTCCAACGATCAAAGACGCGGAAGAAATTCACATCATTGGTGCTGGTCCAGCAGGACTCTTTGCCGCATTAGAAGCCATTCTTCAAGGGAAGAAACCCATTTTATTCGAACGCGGAAAAGATGTTCGAAACAGGCGTAGAGATTTAGCACAATTGGCAAAATCCTCCATCCTTAATCCTGAATCAAATTATTGTTTTGGAGAAGGCGGCGCCGGAACATATTCAGATGGAAAGCTTTACACGCGTTCGAAAAAAAGAGGCGATGTCCAAAAAGTCATGCAGTTACTTGTCCAGTTTGGAGCTACCGAAGATATTTTAGTTGATGCACATCCACACATTGGAACGAATAAACTTCCGCAATTAATTGTAGCGATTCGCGAGCAAATCATTGCATGCGGAGGCGAAATTCACTTTGAACACAAACTGACTGACCTAGAAGTATCCAAAGACAAAATCATAGCACTGGAAATCAATGGATCCAAGAAAATAGATGTGAATCACATCATCTTGGCTACTGGTCATTCTGCAAGGGACATTTTTTACTTGCTGCATAAACGAAACATCGAAGTCAAAGCCAAACCCTTTGCATTAGGCGTTCGTGTAGAGCACACACAAGCGTTTATCGACAAATTGCAATACCATGGAAGATTAAACGACGAATTTCTCCCTCCTGCTTCCTACAGTTTGGTTACACAAGTAGATGGTAAAGGCGTGTATTCCTTTTGCATGTGTCCGGGTGGAATTATTGCTCCGTGTGCTACAGATCAACAAGAAGTGGTAACGAATGGTTGGTCTCCATCCAAACGCAATAATCCCTATTCAAATTCGGGAATCGTGGTGAGCATTGACCCAACTGATTTTGGTCATCCCGAAAATCCATTTGTCTGTTTAGAATTTCAACAATCCATTGAAAGAGCCTCTTGGGAGGCAGCCGGAAAAACGCAAAAAGTTCCAGCGCAATGTTTAAAAGATTTTGTTCAACAGAAAAAATCAACGGAATTCCCAAGAAGTTCCTATCAGCCTGGAATCACGAGTGTAGAGATGGATGATATTTTCCCGCCGTTTATCCTCAATCGCTTGCGACAAGCGTTTAATGATTTTGATAAAAAAATGCCTGGTTTCATCACCAATGACGCTGTGATACACGCACCTGAATCTCGTACGTCATCTCCTATATTGATTCCAAGAGATCCCGAGACATGGCGACACCCTCACGTTTCGAATTTATATCCATGTGCAGAAGGCGCAGGATACGCTGGTGGAATCGTTTCTGCGGCGATTGACGGTATGAATTGTATTTCTAAAATTTGTGAAGTCCAAAAATAGAAAAGGTATTTCTTTTCAAATTATCTCAAAATTGCCTATTTCTCAGCTCCGCTTTGTGTAACTTTGTCCTATGAAACGAGTAGTTGTTGGACTTTCTGGCGGCGTTGATTCCAGTGTCAGTGCTTTGTTGTTAAAAGAACAAGGATACGAGGTTATTGGCATGTTTATGCGCAATTGGCATGATGAATCTGTCACACTTTCGGATGAATGTCCGTGGATTGACGATTCCAACGACGCACTTTTAATCGCCCAGCAACTTGGAATTCCATTTCAAGTGATCGATTTAAGCGAGGCTTACAAAAGTCGGATTGTAGATTACATGTTCATGGAATACGAGCGCGGTAGAACGCCGAATCCAGATGTTCTTTGTAATAGAGAAATCAAATTTGATGTTTTTCTAAAGGCGGCAATGGAATTAGGTGCAGATTATGTCGCAACAGGTCACTATTGTCAAAAACAAGAGAATTCAGACGGTAGCTTCAGTTTGCGTGCTGGAGCCGATAAAAATAAGGATCAATCGTATTTTCTGTGTCAAATCAGTCAGGAACAACTTTCCAAGGCCCTCTTCCCTATTGGCGCATTAGAGAAGTCTGAGGTACGCGAAATAGCCTTAAAACACGATTTAGTTACCGCAACGAAAAAGGATTCACAAGGACTGTGTTTTGTAGGTAAAATTGCACTTCCTACCTTCTTGCAGCAGCAGTTAGCACCGAAGTTGGGAAACGTGATTGAAATCCCGATGGACATGCCACAATTTCTTGCTTATGCAAACATTCCAAGGGATCAGGATCATGTTGAACAATTAGCGGCTCCCTTTGAATACCAAGAATCCGACGGACAAAAAGTGACGACGCATCAAGGTGCGCATTATTACACGGTAGGACAACGCAAAGGATTACACATTGGCGGTCGTCCTGAACCTAGTTTCGTGATTGGCATCAATACAGAAACAAATTCCGTTTATTCGGGACAAACAGATGAACATCCTGGATTGAATCGGATCGCTTTAAAATTAGAGGAAAGCTCCTTGAATTGGATCATTCGCTCTGAGGTGTTTGATGCCGAAAATCGCTTAAAGTGTCAAATAAGAATACGTTATCGACAAGCCTTGCAATCAGGGACTTTGATCAAGAAAAATAAAGAATACTTCATTCTTTTCGATGACTTACAAAAAGGAATTACCCCTGGACAGTTTGCGGCATGGTATCAAGATGGTGTGTTGATTGGGTCCGCTGTTATTGAACATTAAAAAAGCCCTCCGTTTCGGGAAGGCTCTTCAACTTATAAAATTTCTCTCGTTAATTCAAAATCAAGTCGAATGAAATTTTTTCATCATGAATTTTGAATTCAGCGAATTTAATACTGTCGAGCAATTCAGCTACTTCAAAAACATTCATTGGACTTTTTGTTCCAAGTTCTCGGTGTTTCGACAATTTCAATTGCGCATGACTAATTGATTTTGTTCTTAAGGATTGTAAAGAAGTTGTCATCGTTTTGTTGTTTGTTGAGAGTCTTTACGCCAAGAATCATTCCAAGGTTTCAAATCGATCAAAATAATCGTGTGATTCATTAAATAAAATGATTTATATATCTGTTTATCAACTAATTAAAAATTTGATTAAAAACACAAATTTCATTTGATAGAATTGTATCTTTGTGAAATGAAAGCTATTTTAATCCTACTTTTTATGGCATTGGTCCTTCCTTCTTGTCAAGAAGAGAAGAAAAATGTAGAAGTATTTGACGAAAAACCACAGGAGGACTTATCTAAGTTGCCATTAAAAGAATATGCAAAAAGACATGTAGAGTCAAGTTTGTCGATATTAGGACCTGAGAAATATGCTTTAGAAATCATCAAAGGGCATTTCGATTGCGACGGTAAAATGGATGCCATCATTTCGGTAAATAGAAAGCAATTTGCCATGGATGAAGCGATGAAATCCGAGAATCCAGCTAAATCCGCAGAGATGGCCTTCATGGGCAATTACAATTACATCTTCTATTACGACGGTGGATTAAAGCTCATCTCCCCTCCTATTGCCATTCCATCTTCCGCATTAGTTCCCTTAAAAGTAAATATAGCGTCGATTAGCGCGGAGTCTTACCAAGACATACTCATCGATTACCGCATTCGCAATGCGAATTTCAGGGATGTCTTTACCGTAACAAATCACACGCCACGAAAAGTGTTTGAATGGAAGACCTTCGATGGACTCGGCACAGACAAAACGGAGGCGTATACCTTTGAATACACGACAGGTAAATATGGTCCAGAAAAGGACATCATTTTGTACGAATCTACTTTAGAGAAGCTTCCTGCCAATGCGGACAAAAACACCTACGAACCGAAAGTGACGAAGACATCCAAAGTAGCTTTTCACTTTTTCTATATTCCTCAGGAGCAGAAATACGGGATGTTAAAAAACAACTAAAGGCCGAGTTTCCCCGACCTTTAGCTATTTAATTCTCGCTTTTAGTTAAAACTGACCGCGAAGGGTAATAATGAAATTTCTACCTGGTGCAGAGATGTTTGATGCATAACTACGGTAGTTTTGATTCAGGATATTTTCACAAGCTACTTGTAGTGAAACATGTTGAGAGAAGGCATAATTCAAACGTGCATTCAAGGTATACCAACTTGGCATTCCAGATGGCGTTGCGTATGCGAAGTTATCCTCACCAATCATGTTGTAGTCTGCGATTTTTTTCCATCCTGAATAGTTCACGAAAAATTCAGAACGAAATTTACCATTGACAAAGCCCAAGGATACCTTTCCAAATGTTGGCGGAATGTGATCCAATGGATAAGGAACAGAATCTGTTAATATTCTACCTTTGGTATAATTCATAGTAGCTAGTAAATTAAAATGTTCGTTGAATTTTGCATTCAACATTCCTTCCACACCGAAGATTCTAGCCTTCGCCGCATTTACTGTGGACATTACCTGGCTTAGTTGGCCATCGTACAATATAGAGTCTTGTCCTTCGAATGTTCCATTTTGAACCGTTAATCCATTCACTAAATAGGTGTAGTATCCGTTTACTGATGCTGTTACTCCGGATGCAACTAATCTAGAAATACCTATTTCAGCATTATACGTATACTCCGGTTTTAAATTTGCATTTGGAACGACCACTTTACCAGGAACGGATTCAAACACTTTCGTCATATCATCGACGTTTGGCGCACGGAATCCAGTTGATCCAGTTGCTGTGATTCTCCATTTGCTCGTCGGCATGTAGATTAAACCAATATTTCCATTCAAAGCAGCATTATTTTGATTAATTGAATTCACTGGAAGAGGGAAATACGTTTTATCGATGAAGTTTGAAGAAAGTCCAACGTTTGAAAAACGAAGACCATCATTTAGAATCAACTTATCTGAAAACTCAATGGTATGTGTCGCGTATGCCGCAATGGATGTCATTGTTGATCCACCATCAGGAAAACGTGTATCTAAAATCCCTGTAGTGTCGGCAACGATGTCCTCAACGAATGCTGTAGAATTTACTTTGTTGTAAAATGCGTCCACACCGTAACGCAATTCATTTCTACCAATACGCTTCGTGAAATCAGCATTTATTGTTGCAATTGCTACATTTTCAATGCGGTGATTCAACAAGCTTTTATTGAATCTACGGTCCATTCGGCTTTCTTCAATGGATTGTGAACCAATAGTAATTCTTGCTTGATCATACAGCATCGTTTTATTCGTCAATTCAAGCGTATAGGCAGCGAACAATCTGAATTGTGGTCCGTAGTACCATTCCGCAAACTTTGGATTCGAACCTGATATTAAGGTCAAACGGTCGTAACGATCGATGTTGCTTGAGTTGGACAATTGAACATTCAATTTATGCGTCACACCTTCCTTTTGAACAAACGTAAATTTTTGAAGGATGTCATATTGCGTGTATGCAGAGCCCACTTGTAAATTGGTATCTGTATTCATCATCATGGAATCTTTCCCATTGATTCGCTCTACATACCAAGGACGAGAACCAAAATTCCCAACGAATGGACTTCTCACCGTACCTTGACGCAAATCACCGTAATTTGAATAGGTGAACGAGGTTAAAGATCCAAATCTTTTTGAACCGATGGAAACATTCGCATTAGCCGTGTATCCAGATGCCGCAGAGAAATAGCGTGCGAATCCACCCGATTTCACCACCAATTCATCCGTTGTACTCAAGATTGGATTCTTTGTTGTAAAGGACATTACTCCCCCAAGAGCGTCTGAACCATAGACAACAGAACCGGGTCCATAAATTACTTCAACACGGTCCAACATTGCATTGTCGATGGTAACAATGTTTTGTAAGTGTCCGCCACGGTAAATCGCGTTGTTCATTCGAACGCCATCGACAACCAATAGTACTTTATTCGTTTCAAATCCACGAATAATTGGACTACCGCCACCGAGTTGACTTTTTTGAACGAACACATTTCCTGTTTGCGTCATTAAATCAGCCGTGGAGCTTTGGTTTTGAAATTGAATTTCCTTTGCTCTCATGACTTGAACTTTTTGAGCAACATCTTTTCTTTTTTCCAAGTTACGACTTGCGGAAATCACCGTTTCGTCCATGGTTTGAATGTTTGGCGTCAAAAACACTTGTCCATCCTTATTTATACTGGACTGTTGAATCACTAATGGATAATAATCCTCATGAGACAAGGTGATTTTCGATCCATCAAATTTCACCATAGCGAAACCGTTTTTGTCGCTTGTTGTATTTGTCTTGTTATCTGTTGGATAAACTTGTGAGATCAGCACACCTGAAACAGGTTCTTTTGTGATGTCATCAATTATTTGAAATTTCGTTTGTGCAAACGAAGGGGTATATAAAATAGTTAGGAGACATAAAATGCCCCAATAGAAATTTTTCATTTGATTTTTTTATTGGTTAATACAATACGTAGAAGTATGTTTTAACTCATAAAATCTGGTGGTGGGGTTTCTGTGGAAAGGAAGGAAGAATAAAACGATTCTTCGTAAAATGTGAACACGGATGATTGATTGACAACCTCCTTCATAGAATAATCCATAGATGAATGAACTACTTCCATGGGCTCCGAAAGGAACTTAAACCACACATTTACGGGTTGATTTTCTCCCGAATGACTGATATTAAACGAAGTGATGGATCGTAGCTGCGAAAAAAGGACCGTTTCCTGGTCATCGCTAATGCATTTAAAGAAGTATCCGTTCTTGTTTTTTACTTTGTGGATGACATCAAAATAGTGTCCGTTCAAAATAAACTCATGAGATTTGACCCATCTCAGTTGATGAGCTTCGTGAAAAGTGAAATGAAAGCGAATTAATTGAGATTCAGGTACGGAATGTTTTATTGCCTGTTTTACCTCTTTTTTGATGGACATTTTCTTCCACTCAAAATAAGTGAAGAATCCGAGCAAGTGATAACACATGAGCCCTAGTAATCCATACAACAGGAGTTTTCGCACATCCAAATTTAATCTTAAATTTACATTCAAAAGTATTTATATGAAATTTCTTTACAGCATTTTAGCGTGTCTTATGCTTTCTCAAGTATTATTTGCACAAGCACCAGGATCACTTGATTTAAGTTTTGCGACAATTGGTTATACCAGTTTTGGTCCAACGAGTACATCCATGGATAATGCCCAGGACATTGTTTCTTTACCAAATGGCCAGATGGTCTTTTGTGGAACGAGCGGAACATCGGGAAACTTAGAAATGTGCATTGGTAAAATGAATGCAGACGGTTCCATGGATTTAACTTTCGGAACGAATGGATACTATATTTTTTCCAACTCAGGAGGATCGGATTTCGCATATGACATGGAAGTACTGTCTAATGGAAATATTCTTGTAGCTGGTGCATTATCCATAACCGCTGCGAACCCTAAATGGGCGATGATTTGCTTAAATCCAAACGGGACATTAAATACAAGTTTTGGAACTGGCGGTGTATTTTCTATCGACATCGATTCAGGTGAAGACTATGCACGAAAAATATTATTAACCCCTACAAAGATTATTTTAGCCGGAAATACCAAAGTACCTGGATTCAGCACAAATAGACTTGCCGTTGTTCGCTGCGACTATAATGGTGTACTTGACACAAGTTTTGGTTCTGGCGGATTAAATATTCTAAATAATGGTGGAAGCAATACGTGTTGGAGTGCGACGCAAGGCGCAACTGGAGATATTATTCTAGCCGGTGATGCCTACATCAGCAACGTTTATTATCCCATGCTTGCTAAGTTTAATGCTTCTGGTGGAATCGCAACAACATTTGGGACTGCTGGTGTTTGGGTGAACATGGCCATGAACGCACGCTATTTCGATGTTGATTTTCAAAATACGCAATTAATCCTCTCTGGAAATAATGGAGCAGGTTTAACCGATTTTCTCCTAGAATCTAGATCAGAAATCAATGCAGCTGCCAACTTAAGTTTTGGGACAAGTGGTCAAACAATCATCAATATTAACCAAAGTGATACTTACTACGAAGTCATCTTTCAACAGGATGGGAAAATTTTAGCCTGTGGAACTTCCGGTACGGCAGGTATTGGCGCAGCGAGAGATTTTGTTGTTTCTCGTTATCATGCAAATGGAACACTGGATTTAACTTGGGGAACTAACGGACATACCCTAACCAGTATTTTTGCCAACTGGGATGATGCGTATGGAATGGATTTGTATCCAGGAAACAAACTCATTCTTGGTGGATTCAGTGCGCAAACGAATACGCAATTTGCCTTTGCTCGGTATATTATTTCAAGCAATATCCCAGGCTGTATGAATCCATTAGCTTGTAACTACAATCCACTTGCAACTGTTGACGATGGATCGTGTATTTTACCAGGTTCACCATGTAACGACAATAATCCTAATACCATCAATGATTCTATTGGGCCAAACTGTAATTGTGTTGGAGTATTAATTGTTCCTGGATGTACCGATCCATTGGCATGTAATTACAATCCATTAGCGAACCAAAATAACGGGACGTGTATTTATCCAGGTGCGAGTTGCGATGATGGAAATCCAAATACCACGAATGATTCGATTGGTGCAAACTGTAACTGTGTAGGAAATCTAATGGTACCTGGATGTATGAATCCAGCTGCATGTAACTACAATCCGTTAGCAACGATTGACGATGGATCTTGTCTATTCCCAGGAAGCTTATGTAATGACAACAATCCGAATACGATGAATGACACGTATAACAGCACGTGTGACTGTATTGGAATGCAAATCGTTCCTGGATGCATGGATCCAACAGCTTGTAACTACAATCCATTAGCGAATGTGGATGACAGTAGTTGTTTATTCCCAGGTGATGCCTGTGACGACGGCGACGCAACCACCATCAACGATGTCTATTCGGCAACGTGTGAATGTTCTGGTGTTACAAACGGATTGAATGAGCTTACGAACATCGCTTCTGTTTATCCGAATCCAACATCAGATCTTGTAACGATTGAATTTACCGGACTAATCGAAGGAGCAGTATTACAACTATCTGATGTGCAAGGAAGAATTTTATTAACGAAAAAGGTTCTTTCTAATAAGGAAACCATTTCTGTTGGACAATTTGAAACAGGAACTTATTTCATTTCTATCAAAGGAACGAAACAAGCAATCGTTAAACAAATCATCATTGAGTAAAGAAAATAAGGAACTTTTGGAGCAAACGCTTTTGCTCCAAAAGCATTTCCGATATTACCTATCTGAGAATTATTCTAATAAACGTAAATTACTGATTGCACTTCATGGATATGGTCAATTGGCGCAGTATTTCGCTAGAAAATTCACCAAACTTCCAGAGGATTACGCATTACTCGTTCCTGAAGGAATGCATCGATTTTATATAGAGGGTACAAGTGGTCGAGTTGGAGCATCTTGGATGACAAAAGAGGGACGTGAATTGGACATTGAAGATAACTTAAGCAATTTGAATCAACTGTTATCCCATGTGATGGAAAACCATGTATTTGAGGAGATTTGTCTGTTAGGCTTTTCTCAAGGAGGTGCAACCGCAGCACGCTGGTACCATCAAGGACCAAGTCGTTTTCAGCAATTCATTCTTTGGGCGAGTGTTTTTCCGCCGGACATTGAAAAACCCGTTCAAGCGGAAGGAAATAAGCATTTTGTTTTAGGAACAGAAGATCCTTATTACACAGAAGAATATCAAGAAATAGAATGTGCGTACTTTTCAGAATTGGGGTATCACATTCATCGTTTTGAGGGAAAGCACGACATCGATCAAGCTACACTTTTATCCATTCTAGGAAACTAGAGGCTTATATTTTATCCCCCTCCCATTTTCCCACTACTGCAGTCGCAACAGAGTTTCCAAGTACGTTTGTTGCACTACGGAACATATCGCAGAAATGATCAATTGGTAAGATTAGCGCTACACCTTCGATCGGAATATTGAACATTCCACAGGTCGCAGCAACTACAACCAAACTCGCTCTTGGAACACCAGCAATGCCTTTACTTGTTAACATAAGTACAACTAACATCGTTAATTGCGTTCCTATGTCTAAATGAACACCATATACTTGAGCAATAAAAATACTGGCGAATGTCATGTACATCATACTTCCGTCCAAGTTGAAGGAATATCCCAATGGCAACATGAAGGACACAATGCGGTCTTTGATTCCAAAACGTTCTAATTCCTCCGTTAATTTAGGGAAGACCGCTTCACTACTTGTAGTACCGAAAGCGATGACTAATGGACTTACTATTCGTTTCAATAAAGTTTTCAAGTGGCTTCCAAGGAAGATGTATCCCACTAAAAGAAGAACGACCCAAAGCGAGGCAATACCAACAAGGAAGGAACTAAAGAACTTCGTATACGTGATCATTAAATCCGAAACATCCTTCACAGCAAATACACCTGCAATTGCTCCAAATACACCAATTGGCGCGAATTTCATCACGAAATTGACCATTTTTAAAATAATGTGAGAAAACTTATCCATGGCATTGATGACAGGCTTCACATTTTCACCGATGGAAGCCGCAGCCAATCCAAAGAAGATTGCGAAAATGACTATTTGGAGAATTTCATTCGTAGCCATCGCTTCAAAAACGGACTTAGGAATGATGTGTTCTACAAAATGTTGAACGGAGAAGTCCTGCGTTTTTTCGGTCACTTCCGCTGAAGCCGACAGATCCACATTCGAAAGATTCACCCCAACTCCTGGCTTCAGGAAATTCACCCATAACAACCCGATAATCAAAGAAATAAATGACGCTGTGAAAAACCATGCTAAAGCTCTACCTCCTATTCGTCCAACAGATTTCAAATCACCCAGTTTCGCAATTCCAACCACGAGTGTCGTAAGCACTAATGGTGCAATAATCATTTGTACCAAACGAATAAAAATAGTCGCTAATATTTTGATGTATGTACTAAATTTTGTTGCTATATCCGCATCGAAATTCTGATGAACAATAGCTCCTAATGTTGCTCCTAGAACCATTGCTACCAAGATGTACAACGTTAGACGATTCTTTTTTTGTTTTACTGGGGATTCGATATGATGGTCTTGATTCATGGACTTTAGGAATAATTTCAATTAATATGTGAAAATAGGAAAAAGTAGAAACATAGCAAGGATAGAAGGGCTTCAAGATACGATTGAGAATAATAAATAAGTCCACAAAAACAAAAATTACATTTCGTATATTTGAATCCCAATCAACAAATATGGCTGTTTCACAGAAAGAATTAGATTTTAATAACAACGAGGACAAAATGCGTTTGAAAATTCGCGCATTAGAACAAGAATTAGAAAAAATCTACTTAGGTGGAGGTAAAACTAAAATTGAAAAGCAGCATTTGAACGGGAAATTAACCGCTCGAGAGCGCATCGATTTATTGTTAGACCCCAATTCAAATAGAGTCGAAATTGCAGCTTTAGCTGGATACGGCATGTACAAAGAACACGGTGGATGTCCTTCTGGAGGAGTCGTAATCGTCATTGGTTACGTAAAAGAACGTCAGTGCATTGTCGTTGCAAATGATGCCACAGTCAAAGCTGGAGCTTGGTTTCCAATTACTGGAAAGAAGAATTTAAGAGCGCAAGAAATTGCCATGGAGAATAAACTGCCGATCATTTATTTGGTGGATTCGGCAGGCGTTTACCTTCCCATGCAAGATGAGATTTTCCCGGACAAAGAACATTTTGGACGCATTTTCCGAAATAACGCACAAATGAGTTCCATGGGAATCACCCAAATTTCTGCCGTTATGGGAAGTTGTGTTGCCGGTGGCGCCTATTTACCGATCATGTCCGATGAATCTTTAATTGTCAATAAAACGGGAACTATTTTCCTTGCTGGATCTTATTTAGTAAAAGCTGCTATTGGTGAGAGTATTGATAATGAGTCATTAGGAGGAGCAACAACACAAACAGAAGTGTCTGGGATTTGTGATTACAAAGTGGAAGATGATCAAACGTGCATTGCAACTATCCGCGATTTAATGAGTCGCATCGGACACAATCCAACAGCAGGATTTGACCGCATTGAATCAGTAGAACCAGAAGTTGATATTAAACACATTTACGGAGTGATTCCTGAAGACCGTTCAAAATCTTATCCGACTAGAGAAATTTTAAAGTCTTTAGTCGATGGGTCGGAATTCATGGAATACAAACCAACTTTTGGTAAATCCATCATCACAGCCTATGCGCGCGTTGACGGATGGAGTGTTGGAATAGTTGTAAACAATCGAGAAATCGTTAAAAACGCGAAAGGAGAAATGCAATTTGGAGGAGTCATCTATTCTGATTCCGCCGATAAAGCAGCACGATTCATCATGTTATGCAATCAAAAGAAAATTCCTTTGATCTTCCTTCACGACGTTACCGGCTTCATGGTTGGATCGAAAAGTGAGCAAGGTGGGATTATCAAAGATGGTGCGAAAATGGTGAATGCAATGGCCAATAGTGTTGTACCAAAATTCACTATTGTCATGGGTAATTCATATGGTGCAGGAAATTATGCCATGTGTGGTAAAGCCTATGATCCACGCTTAATTTTCGCTTGGCCAACCGCAGAAATCGCTGTGATGTCTGGAGCCGCAGCAGCAAAAACATTACTTCAAATTGAAGTAGCTACTTTAAAAGGAAAGGGCGAAGAAATCACACCTGAACGCGAAAAAGAATTGTACGATCAGATTAAAAACCGATACGACGAACAGATATCTCCGTATTATGCAGCAAGTCGTTTATGGGTAGATGGAATCATTGATCCTAAGGAAACACGCAAGGTTATTTCAATGGGTATTGAGATGGCGAATCTATCACCCATTGAAAAAGCGTATAATGTTGGGGTACTACAAACCTAGTCTTCAGCAGCCGTTTTCTTTCCGTTAAAATAATAGGTATATGCAAATCCAACACTAAAAAGTGAGGATGGTCTTGAGTATTCTTTTGGATCGTAGCCAATATTCGAATCGATTCCGATCATCCATGGAGTAAACGAATACCCATAAATTGGATAACCGATAGTCAGACGGTAACTACAATTCACATCAGCTGTTAGTACTAATCCAAGTGAAGGTTCGATATAGGTACCCTCCACAAAATTGTACGGTATACCCTTCGACTTCAACAAATCACTCACCGTGAAACTTTGCAGGTATCCCATTTTGACACCGAAATCGGTCCCAAATCTTTCTGACCAAAATTTCTCATGTCCAACTTTCACATAAGCTGCAGCGGTATGAATGCCACCGTATACTTTGGATGGAACACGAAATTCATTAATGGCAAAATAAGAATAATGTAAGCCCCCTCCGAAAGATAAACCAGTTTTTAAGGTGTATTGATACGTTGCGCTGGTTTGAATTAGACCTTGCATGATTATTTTATAAGGACGATTATACATTGAATTAGGTAATGCTATTTCAAATGTAAAGGAGTCATCTGGATCAATATCTTGTGCCAGTAAAGAAGAAAAACTAACTACATAGAGAAGAAAACTAAAGGTCAAACAATTTCTCATGGGTTTATTTCTTAAATATTTTCGTTTTCAAAGACCTAACAAACTGAACAGATTCAGGTTCTAAATTTAACCAATAAATTGGAAAAATAAAACCTATTAACAACAGGGCCTCCTTAGTTAATATTCGCATATAAATAGAGGAAAGGCGACTTAAATCATTCGAAAAAAACATGATTGAGTAGTATAAAATCAGAAAAAAACATAAAAAACCAAGTAATTTCATCTGAATCGTTTGAAATGGATTTAAAGAATAGACTTTGTAAATATACCATCCACGGAGTAAATTATAAAAAACATAAACAAAACCTGTTGAAATTGCTGCTCCTACAATCCCGTATTTAGGTATAAGAAACAAATTGAAAGCGTACACACAAACGATAAGAATAACAGTAAAGTAAAAATCGGCTTTATATTTCTTAGAAGTGGATAATATTACACCATTCAAACCAAAATACATATCCACGACACGTCCCAACATTAGAAAAAAGAATACCCAAATACCATCGTTATAAGCTGGTATAAAATGAAAGAATTCATTAATTGGCAACCAAACCACCAAGAAACCTAAAACACCAATCAATAAACCTAGCGAGGAACTTTTTTGATAAAGCGAAATCATTCCCCTTTCATCGCGTTCCTTCCATTGTTTGGAAACTAAAGGAGTTGATACACGAATAACTGATCTATATGGAAACAATACCGCGCTAATCAAGAGGATTGTTGTCGTGTAAACACCGGTATCTGCTAATCCCTTATATTTCGCAATCATTAATGAATCCAATGAAACAACCAGTAAAGCAGCTAGTGAATTTACATAACTAAACAAAGAATAAGAGAAAATAATTCTCTTGAATCGTGTAGGAAGTTGAATTGATTTTAGTGAAAAGGATAATTCTCGTTTTTTAATGAGATAAATCAGGAGATAACATGGTGCAATAAAATGCAATAAAATGTAGAGAATAAAGAATTGTTGAAAATCAATATAATTCAAATAGGTAGCCAATAGGACCATCGATGTGCACAGACGCAAAAAAACATCCTGTAAAAATACAGGAAGCACATTCTCGCGCATTCCTCTCAGGTGATTTTCAAATAATTGAAAAAATACAATGGCAATACCTAAAGGAATTGTGTAGTAATAATATTGAATAAAAAGATGTGAATTTTGACTATAAGTTAGGATCACAAGGTTTTTGGCTCCAATTATTATAAGACTGAAAAACAGGACACCGATACAAACAATGAGCAAATTTAAAAGAAGAAATCCATAATGGTGTCGACTTTCATTTCTAAAAAAAGGAAAAAAACGCCAAGATGAATAATTTGTTCCTAAATTCGCAAACTGAGCAAACAACAGCGAAACGTTCATAATGAGATTTACCAATCCCACTTGGGCACTTGAGAATAGTACAACAAATAAAAAACCTTTATTTAAATATCCCAATATTAATCCAAGAAAAGAAATGAATGATGTTCGGATGGCATCCTTTTGCACAATTCCCATAGGGTTAAAGATACGAAATAGTTTTTTAGTAAGATTCCTAGGTTTTACAGACCTAATCCCTCATTAATCGACCAGTTCAGATATTCAGTAAGAGGCAAGGTAATTAATTTTCTTTTTTCATCAACTTTTCGGGCATAAAAAAACCCCGACGATTCTGACGAATGTCGGGGTTTCTAAAATCGGCGTCGACTTACTCTCCCATCCTCAAAAGGACAGTACCATCAGCGCAAGCAGGCTTAACTTCTCTGTTCGAAATGGGAAGAGGTGGACCGTGCTGCTATAAACACCCAAAAACGTTGACTTAAAAAGATAAGT
>CAIZQH010000003.1 GCA_903935095.1 uncultured Flavobacteriales bacterium
AATGGTACGCTTCGGACAAAGTTTGTTGGCAAGTGATGTAACGATTAAACTGCGCATCAACAAGGAGTACAAAAACTTTGTTGGATCAGGAGAAAACGGCGGGAAACCAATGTACGGTTGGTCTATGGATGACATCGCAACGAAGGTTGGCTCACAAGATCAATTGAAAGAAGCATTGGCGATGATTAATGTCGTTCCGAATCCATATTATGCATTCTCTGAATACGAAAGAACAAGAATTGAAACGAAGGTAAAAATCACGAACTTACCAGAAAGATGTACGGTGAGTATCTATACTGTAAGCGGTAAGTTGGTTCGAACGTTTAAAAAAGATAGTCCTGTGACTTCATTGGATTGGGATTTAACCAACTCGAAGGCAATTCCAATTGCTGGAGGTGTTTACCTCATTCATGTGGATGTACCTGGTGTAGGTGAGCGAGTGATTAAGTTCTTCGGAGGTATGCGTCAGGTGGATTTACAAGGTATTTAATTAGCTTTTATTACAACAAGATGAAAATGGATGTAAAAAAAATAGTATTAGGAATATGTATCGGAAGTTCTTTCCTTTTAAAGGCAGGAAATGAAGATCGTGTTGGTTCTGCGGGAGCATCTCACTTATTAGTGAACCCTTGGTCTAGAAGTGCTGGTTTCGCTGATGCAGGCATTGCCAATACAAATGGATTAGAGGCAACATTTACGAATATTGCTGGTTTGGCCTTCACAGATAAAACCCAAATTAAGTTTAACTATTCAAATTGGATGGGGACGGCTGCCATTGGCTTCAATTCTGCTGGTATTGCACAACGCATATCTGATTCAGAGGTTTTTTCAATCAGTGTTCAATCAATGAATTTTGGTGATATTCCCATTACAACGGTGGCGAATCCGGAAGGTAATATCGGATTCTTTTCACCAAGGGCAAATATCTTTAATATCGGTTACGCGAAGGAATTCTCATCTAGTATTTATGGTGGTATCAATTTTAAAGTTGTTTCAGAGAGCATTTCAAATTTGAAATCTAATGGGATAGCTATCGATGCCGGTATTCGTTATATTTCTGGTGAACAAGATCAAATCAAATTTGGAATTACGTTGAAAAATATCGGTCCAGTAATGCGTTTTAAAGGTGATGGACTTGCACAACAAGCAACTTATGTTTCCAGTGGTTACATTGCTTCTCTTGAGGAACGTTCTGCAACATACGAGTTACCTTCCCTTTTAGGAATTGGTGGATCCTATGATTTTATTTTCAATGAAAGTAATAAATTGGTCATCGCTGCAGCTTTTACGGCTAATTCATTTATGAAGGATCAATTCAGATTAGGCTTGGATTATGGTGTTTCTAATGAAAATATGGCATTTAATTTTCGCGCTGGGTATTGTTATGAGTCTGGTATTTTTAATGCGGATAATCGTTCTAATGCATTGGTAGGTCCAACCGCAGGAGTTTCTATTGATGCCTTAGTTGGAAAAAATAAAAGTGCAATAGGATTCGAATATACTACTCGTTTCGCAGGTGTATTTGGAATTATCCATACCGTAGGCGCAACGATCAGTTTAAAATAATTTACTTACTTTTGTAAAGGTTCAAGAGAGTCCAATGGGCTCTCTTGTTGCGTTTAATATTTTTATTATGTCACAATTAAATTACTATACTGCCGAAGGTCTTCAAAAGTTAAAAGATGAATTATACCATCTTAAAACCGTTCAACGACCTTCTATTTCAGAACAAATTGCTGAGGCACGCGATAAAGGAGATTTATCGGAAAATGCTGAATACGATGCTGCAAAAGAAGCCCAAGGGATACTTGAGATGAAGATTTCAAAAATGGAAACGATTATTTCCAATGCCCGTTTGATCGATGAAACTCACATGGATAACAGTAAAGTATTTATTCTTTCTAAAGTTTTGATTAAAAATCAAATCAACGGAATGGAAATTGAGTATACACTTGTCGCAGAAAATGAAGCAGATATTAAATTGCGAAAGATATCAATCGAATCACCTATTGGAAAAGGGCTATTGGGTAAAAAAGTCGGGGATATCGCCGAAATCCAAACACCTGGTGGGACCATAAATTTTGAGATCATTTCAATTTCTCGTTAATGGCAACTATTTTCACGAAAATAGTAGAAGGTGAAATACCGTGTTACCGAATTGCTGAGGATGAACACTTTCTGGCTTTCTTGGATGTGAATCCACTAGTCAAGGGCCATACTCTGGTCATCCCAAAAAAAGAACAAGATTATTTATTTGATATAGAGGATGTGTCTTACGTGGGACTTCAATTATTTGCAAAGAAAGTAGCGGTACAATTAAAATCTAAAATTACTTGCAAACGAATTGGTGTTGCTGTAATCGGACTCGAAGTACCACATGCTCATATTCATTTAATCCCCATAAATACGTTGGATGACATGAATTTTAGCCGAGAGAAGCTAAAAATTAGCTCCGATGAATTGGCTCAAATAGCAGAGGAATTAAAAATGATTTAATTCGAAATCATGGGGAAATTCGTGTTTTACGTGCTTTTTTTTATCACAAGTTCCTTGACATGGGCCCAACCTATGCGTGTCCTATTTATTGGCAATAGTTATACCCATTATAACAATATGCCAAAAATATTTCATGATATAGCAAGTTCCAAAAATATCAACGTGGACGTTCATATGAGTGCTAAATCAAGCCACACATTTCAAATGCATAGTGAACGTGTTGATTTGTATCAAGATATTCAGCGAGAAAAATGGGATTATGTTATTTTACAAGGATTTAGTCGGGAATTGGCAAGTAACTATAAGAAAATTGACACCACCATAGTTCCATATGTCAAGCGCATTACTGATTCTATTTATCGTCAAAATCCTTGTACAACCATTTTGTTGTATGATACTTGGGGATATGCAAATGGGTTTCCTGAAGATTCTTTTAACATCAATTTCCAACTTATGAGTGATCGTATCCATCAAGGATATGTGTACTTGTCTCAACTCTTTGATATCCCTCTTGTACCCGTTGGGAAAGTATGGGAAACAGTGAAGGAAAATAACCCGGAAATTAATTTATACCAAGAAGATTTACAGCATCCTTCTAAGTATGGATCTTATTTGGCTGCCTGCAGTTTCTTTACGGCGATATTTAAACAAAATCCAAATACAGCCTTTACAGACGGATTAAGTCCAGACAAAGCCAAGTATATTCAGAATACAGCTTACGCTATTGTTGATCAAAATATGACGCGTTATTTATTGAACCGTAATTTGGTCAATATCAAATCAACCAGTAAAGATGGAAAATTGAAAGCAGATTGTTCTGCAAATTTTCCAAAAGCGAAAAGCATCGTTTGGAACTTTGGAGATGGAAAAACATCTAATTTATTTCAAACACAACATTATTATACGAAACCGGGTACGTATACCATTGTTATAACCATTCAGGATAGTTGTGGAGAGCGGGTCATCAAGAAAAAAGTGATTTTTTAACTATTCGATGAAGAAAAGGCGATTGGTGATTTTTTTAATGGGAAGTATGATAAATTGAAGTCCCCTTCGGATGCGATCTAAGTAATACGCAAAAACCACAAAGCTTACCACAAACAAGAGTGTATAAGGCACTATCTGATACGCATTGAGCCGTTCATGAAAGTAATGGGTCAAACCGCGCCCAGTCAAACTCCCATACAGTAAAATCATGTGTATGATGTAAATACTTAGCGTGCTCTGACCGATTTTTAAAAACAAGTTTGATTTTTTGATCTTGAATACATATGTTTCTAACGCTAATAAAAGCGCCAACACCATAAATACCATCCCTAGTTTCTCAAATAGCCAGTCCATTCGATACACCGAAGTATTCTGCAAAAAGGAAAGTTCGCCTATGAATAATAGTAATTTTTTACTGAAAATATAAAGCATAAAACCAATGAAAAATCCTCCAAGTATAAAGGGCAGAGTTTTAACTTTCTCCTTTGCGTTAAATAAAATCACGCCAATCATTGCCCCAAACATGGTATAACCCATGTGAGGTGTTAATGGAAATAAAGAATGCTTACCATGAAAAATATTTTGGATAAATGCAGGCGCATTTCTTGGCCAATAATTCCCTTCAGGCAAGAGTCCAAAGTATAGGTAACTCATAAAAAGCAAGATGCCAGCAAGAGCATAATATATCCAAAGCGGAATAACCTTCATGTATCTAGAAATTCCATACAACACGATGATGGTCAATATCCCAACGCCAATACACTGAAGGACATGAAACGCATAATATTGTAATAAGTACCCCCAAAATAATAATTCAACAACGCGTTTCAATCCTTTTCGGACGCGCATGTTTTTCCAAAAACCGGTTTGGTCATTCCCCAAAAGCAAATAGGTAAAAACGATGCCGGTAACCGTTAAAAACACCGGAGATGTAAATCCTCTTATAAACTTCCAGTAGTGGTATATGGTATTAGACTCATCTCTTAAATCTACGGCCAAGGTGTCATGAACAAAATGACCTTCAAGCATCAAAAGGATGGCAATTGAACGGGCAATATCAATAAAATATAGGCGTTTATTAGGGGATGTAGTTTCCGTTGTTATTACTTGATTCATGGTATTAATTTCGTGCGAAAGTTACGAAAGAATGATTTAATATTAGGCAAGTACTTTACGACTAGAGCAAAAAATACAAGGAAGACAACTGCTCCGATAAACGAACTGAATCCAGAAAGTCTAGCTTGTAAAAGATCCCGCAAACTATACCCAATAAATGCCCCATATAATAGCATCGCATGAGCGACATAAACGAAGAAGGTGTTTTGCCCCATTCCGATAAACAATGGTTGTTTTGCGGCTTTCAATTCGCTTAAGGGAATGAATAGGGTAAATAAGATGAATACAAACCCTAAGCGATCAAAATACCAAAGATGTTGAGGATTAGCGGCTTGTTGATATTGTGGTGTCAGCCAAGAAAGAAACGTAAATCCCCATCCGATTACGAAGGAGGACACCGCAAATAAAACGCTGAATTTCATCAATTTTCTTTTGTCAAGATGCCAACTAAATAAGGCGATTAGAGAACCAAAAAACCCTCCAAAGAACACAAAACCCATCCATGGGAAAATAGAAAATTCGGTTTCTGGTCCCTGAATCATGTTTTGAATAATTTCAGGAAAATGGTAGGGCAAATAATCTTCTGTGGATCGAATAAAAAAAGTCCCAAGGAATAAGGAAAGTCCAACAAGCGCGTACAACCAGTGAAAAGGAATCTTCAACTTTGAGCCAAGATACGTAAACAGTATTAAACTTAAAATTCCAACTCCAATGCATTGTAAAACATGGAAGGTGAAAAAATGTGGATTTACATGTCCTTGAAAGTAATAGCCAATGTATTTGAAATTTATTTGAATTAGGTATCCAATGATAAGAAGCATAAGGCCTCTTTTTACTCCTTTTTTGACCCGTTTAAAATTCCAAAATGGAGCAGAGGGATCTTTTTTCAATTGCACATGAAGTAAATAACTAAAAACGGTTCCTGAAATGGTGAAAAATAGGGGAGCGGTTAATCCACGCATAAATCCCCATGCATTAAAGAGGAAATTACTGGAATGACCTTCCTTAAATATTTCTGACATGTAAAAGTCGTAATTCCCATAACTCATTGAGATAAAATGCCCCTGTAACATCATGCAAATAGCAACGCTTCTGCCGAAATCGATAAATTGAACCCTTGAATGATGTTTATCTTTTTCCACTTATTGCATTGTAATTCGTAATTCAATAATTTCAATTCGTCTTTCTTGCGAAGCTGCTTTAGAATACACGGAGTTTTTTTGATCGTAATAATCGTCACTCGTTTCCTTATTGGCGCTAAATTCGCCCATCGGTACTTCAATAAATTCCAATTGAGGTTGATCCCCAATCATGGCTGCGCCAAATCGACCTTGCTGAACCTCTTCAAAGTAATTCTTTAAGGATTGAATGCGACGCTTGGTTAAATGTACGTTGTAATCTGTTTTGGCTAATGGACTTGCGAATCCTTGAACCATTAATTGTACGTGATTCCCTTTCTGTAATTCAAACCAAACTTGATTCGTGAAACGTTCCAAGTCTGCTCGTCCTTTTTTCACTTCTTCATCGAAGAACTGACTTAATTCACTCGCTGACTTTTGTGCTTGAATGGAATCTCGTTGTAAAGCGACTTTCGTCTTGTATACATCGAATTGATCAGCATATTTCAGGTATGCATCCGTATAACTCAGGTTTGTGTAATCCGAAGTTGTATTCGCATCAGGCTGATTATTTTCAAAATAAAGTCGAATAGGTAATTTAACAGTTTCTACCGTTTTTTCCTGTTCTTGATCCAATTTCAAGGGTTTTCTCCTGGGGATTTCTGCTACGTAAATATCACTGCAACAGGTCGGATTCTTTGCATATAAACTCCCTAGTCTGTTCGATGAAACAAATGTTGAATCCCCACTTTGGAAGTAATATTGGTCAGCTGCCGGACTATTTAAAGGCAATCCAATATTGACAGGTGATCCAAATTTTCCGTTCCGAAATTCTGAGTAAAAGACATCTTGCCCCCCAAATCCTTGATGCCAACTTGATGAGAAAAATAATCGATTTTCCATGGTGTCGTACCAAGGACAAACCTCATTTTCCATCGAATTGATACTGGAAATATTTTCTACGGAAAGCGCTTGTCCATTTTTGTCCAGTACTGCGTACCAAATATCCATTGCGCCTTTAGTGCCCGTTCGATTAGAGGAAAAAAAGAGCACGGTTTCATTACCTAATTTCGAAAAATGTGGCATCGTGGTATTAAAACCAGGCTGATTGATGAGTTGATTCAACGAATCCAAGGATTCCCAATGTCCAGCAGAATCTTTTTTGCTAAAAACAATTGCGCAGGTGTAGTTAAAATCTTGATCGGTGCAAACACTATAATAAAATGTGGAATCGTTGGTGAAACTTCCGTTGCCAATGCTCATCCCACTTGGAATCAATTCCTGTAATTTTTTCGCCTTGAGCGATGTCTGTTCTAATGAAATTTCATACAAGGCCGTGTGATAACTTGGGGAATACACTTCTTGTAACTCTTCATCAATGGAATCCGCTTTCAAGGAGGAAAAATAGAGTTGTCCATTCATTACGGTGTGACCAAACTCCGCATCATATGAATTAATATTTTCTGGCAGGGGTTTTAAAAGAACCCCTAAATCAGGACCAATCTTATGTTGTTTTAATGCCCAATTTGTTGATTCTACTTCTTGTGCAGCTTTTTTGTAAGCGTAACTTGATTTGTCTTCGGAATAATTTCTTTTCGCTGTTTTAAACTGGATGAGTGCCTCTTTGTACTTTCCATTTTGTTTTTGCATTAAACCGAAATAAAGAAGTGCTTCTGGATATCGTTCACCTTCCTCATCTTTTGAATAGACAATCGAGTAATATTTTTCTGCTTGTTGATAATCCTTATATGCTTTATTCGTTTCTGCGATTTTCCAAATTAAATCAAGGTTTTCCGGGTCTAATTTCAACGCTTGTTGGTAAAAATCGAGGGCGTAATAATAATCTCCTTTTCGGTATTGTTTGTCACCAAAGTCTAACGCATCTTTTAGTTTTATTTGCCCCCATCCGAATAAAGGCAAGAAAAGTAAACCAATTAAATAAAATCTGGACATACGCGATGAATGATTTGTTTTGGTTTAAAGCGACTCAGAACATACTTAAAGGAAAATTCAAATCCACCCCTCGCATTGCTTGCTGGAACTAATTTGGAATAATTGATATCGTAACTAATGCCAACGTAAATGGGGCCTTTTTCATATGCAATGTTCAATGCCAATGCATCTTTGTTCCTCCACCAAAGTCCACCATACAATTGAATGTGTTCGCGTTTCGAAAAAATATATTTGGCTAATCCACCGAGCATGAGTTCTTGATACTTCCCTTGTTTTGAGTATTGAAAACTTGGCTGGATAATCCAGTCGGAATTCAAAGCGTAGCTTGCCTTCGTGAAGAGATTCCACCTCATGTCTCTTCGTACGACTTGATTGTAAAATCCTTGATTTGGTCGATTCACATTGAAGCAAGATAAACCAGTATGACATTGCCACTTTTCATTCATTTTCCAATCATCTACCAGGCCTAATCCAAGGGAAATGTTCGTCTTCGTATCACTTTGAAATGTTTCGTTCGTCGGTGCATTTGGATTGAAAACATACCCATTGTATTGGTTGTCAAAATACAAAAACCCCCAATTTATTTGTCGGTAGTTCATTCCAACATTGATCCCTGGACTGAAAACGTGTCCCGACAATCTTGAAATTGAAATCTGTTTACTCACATTGATCTGTCCTTCTAGGGTACTTAACTTTCCATCTCCAACTTGATCGTGAAACCCAAGGAATCCAAGTCCCCAGGCTTTATATTTCGTGTCGACTGAAATAGAACTGGTGCTAAATGGCACGGTAACACTCCGCCATTGATTTCGGTAATTTGCAATGAAACGAAGATCTTCCTTGAATGCTCCTGCATTACCCGGATTTTGAAACAAAGGATTGTCATTGAATTGTGTCCAATGAATATCCTGCCCCAATAATAAGGAACCATTCAATAGGAAAAAGAAGACAAGGACTTTTTTCATAGCAAGCTAGGCATGACGAAGATACGAAATTTGCTTGGCGAAAACGATTATGGATTGCTTAAGGAAACAGGAATGATTTTTCCATTCAGGTAATGATGTGCTGTCAACGAAAAATCTTCAATAAAGATGGCCATCTGATCTGGTGTCAGGGGCGCTTTATATCCTGGAAATGCTTGCTCCAACATTTCCGTTTGAACAGCTCCTAGGCAGAGGCAGTTCATCTTGATGTTCGTATCTTTGAACTCTTCTGCGAAAAGTTCTGTGAACGAACACAAGGCAGCCTTGGAAGTAGAGTAGGCAGTAAGTCCAGCAAATTTCATACTTCCCTGAAAACCACCCATGGAACTAATGTTGACGATGTGCGATCCTTCGGGATTTAATTTTGGAAGTAAACATTGAATGCTTTCCATTACGCCAATGACATTCACTTGATAGGAAGTAGTAAACTCCTCGTGGCTGATGGTTGAAAATGGTTTGTTTACCAAAAAACCAGCATTTTCAATGAGGACATCAATCATTGGAAGTTCATACATCACTTTAGCCAATTGTTCACCTATGTTTTTCGTTAAATCTAAGGGAAAACAATGGACATTTGGTTCATCAAAGAGGATGTCCATGCGCGCGGTATTACGTGCGAAGGCATACACCTGATGCTGCGGATTTTTCGCATAACGTTTCACCAGTGCTGCTCCGATTCCGCGACTTGCTCCTATAACAATAATGTGCTTATTCATCGAAACTCACAATTAACTCCTCGCTCGTCGGGAATGCTTGACAAGTTAGGATGTATCCATTCTTCACCTCTTCATCTGTTAAGGAGAAATTCGAACGCATTTTTGCGCTTCCTTTTAGGACTTTCGCGCGACAAGAGCAGCAAACACCACCACGGCAAGAATAGGGAGCATCTAGCCCATTTTTTTCGGCAAGTTCCAATACACTGTGTTGATCTCCTTTCATCGTGAACGAGGCAGTTTCACCATCGATCATCACTTTCACGTTACTTTCGCCATCAAAAGAACTCGATTCGACTGTTTTTTTAGAATCGATAGGTGTAAATAATTCGATGTGAATTTTATCCTTAGGAACACCAAAGAAATCTAAACATGCTTGCATATCTTCTACTAGTCCGGTTGGACCACATAGGTAAAAGGCATCTGCTTGAAGTAAGTGCAGGTTTTCTTTTATTTTTTCGGTGAATTTATCTTGGGTCAAACGCCCAAACTCATAACCAATTCGTTTTTCTTTGCTTAAAAAATGGGTGCAGTGTACTCCTGGAAGTTGTGAAATTTCGTTTTCGAACAGAATTTTATCTTTTGTTTGACTACCATAAAACAAGTGCATAGTTATGTTAGAATTCAAGTGCTTAGCCATGGATAAGACGGGTGTGATTCCGCTGCCAGCAACTAGGCAAACGATGTTTTTTACATTTGGGATCAATTTAAAATTTCCTTCCGGTTTAGCAATCCAAATAGGAAAATCAGTTCTTGATAAATCGTTTAAATAATGAGAAACAAGTCCCTTGTCCACTCGCTTGACAGCAACAGATACTGCTTCATTTGGTCCGCTGCAGATAGAATATGAACGACGTTCTTTCTTCCCTTGGATAAGTACTTCAAGGTTTAGGTATTGACCTGGGATAAAGTGAAATTCTTGTTGCAATTCAACAGGTATGTCAAAGGAAATCTGAACAGCATCGTTATTGAGATGAGTTAATTCCTTTACCCTAATGGCATGAAAACCCCTACTTACTGAATCAGGTTTATCACTCTTTTTAAATCGATCGAAAATGCCCATGTTTTTAGTCGTCAAATGATACAAGAACTTCCTCGCTTGTAGGATGTGCTTGACAAGTTAAAATATATCCTGCTTCCACCTCTTCTGGCGTTAATGCGTAGTTCACATCCATGCGCACAGATCCTTTCAATACTCTTGCCTTGCAGGTACAACAAACCCCGCCTTTACATGCGTAGGGAACATCTGAACCAGCTTTGTGTGCGGCATCAAGAATGGACATACCTGATGAATCTAAAGGGAATTCAATGGCGTCATCATCTAATATAACGGTGACAATGGAAGATACTTGAATGTGTTCTTTGGTACTTTTTGTTTCTGTTTTTTTCGAAGCTCCAGAATGGAACAATTCAAAGTGAATGTTCTTTTCTGCAACTCCTTTGGTTAACATGGCTGCTTTTACATCCAAGATCATTTGTTCTGGCCCGCAGATAAAGACATCATCTATTTGTTCATTGGAAAGAAAAGCACGGTGCAAATCGAGGCATTTTTGTTCATCAATTCTTCCTTTTTGAATGGCATTCCCTAAATTCTCTCGTGAGAATAAGTGAATCAAACAAAATCGGTCCAAGAACTCATTTTTTAAGTTTTCCAACGCTTCTCTGAAAATCACTTCGGAGAACCCTTGATTGCCATAGAACATGGTTACATGGCTATTTGGTTCCTCGCGTAAAATAGATTTTAAAATGGAAAAAATAGGTGTCACACCACTTCCCGCTGCGAATAAGACGTAGGATTTTGATTGAGTGACATCTGTTTCCAATTTGAAATTACCCATTGGATTCATGACATCAATGAACTGTCCTTCTTTTAAGTCGTTCAAAGCAAAGGTGGAAAATACGCCATTTTCTACTTGTTTAATCGCCACGCGCCATTCATGATCAGAAGGGGCAGAGCACAAGGAATACGAACGACGTACATCTTCAGCATTAATCATGCTGCGAAGCGTTAAATATTGACCGGATTGGTAGCGAAAATCTGCGATTAATTCAGCTGGTATATCAAAGTTTATGGAAACACAGGACTTCGTCTCTTTGCGTATGTTTTTTATCTGAAGAGAATGAAATTTTGGAGTCATTCAAGTTGAAATTTAAATTGAAGTCAAATTTACACAATACTTAAGTATTTCGTCTGTTTTTAGGAACAATGTTCTTCGATATTTGTTTTAGCTAAATATTGATATTTTGTATATTTGTCAAAAGCAGCAAGAACATGAAACCAATGGATTTACAAGAATTAGAAAAGCGCTTCCAAGAAAAGATTGACAAGGAGATTAAAATCGAACCAAATGATTGGATGCCAGATGAATACCGTAAAACGTTGATACGTCAAATTTCGCAGCATGCTCATTCTGAAATTGTTGGAATGCTTCCAGAAGGAAATTGGATTACGAGAGCACCAAATTTGCGTCGTAAAGCCGTTCTTCTAGCAAAAGTTCAAGACGAGGCCGGACATGGTCTTTATTTATATAGTTCAGTGGAAACGTTAGGTGCTGATCGCGAAGAAACAATTGATGATTTGCATTCAGGAAAAGCGAAGTATTCTTCTATTTTTAATTATCCTGCTGTTACCTGGGCGGACATTGGCACCATTGGATGGTTAGTAGATGGCGCAGCAATCATGAATCAAGTGGCTTTGTGCCGCTGTTCTTATGGTCCATACGCACGCGGAATGGTGAAAATATGTAAGGAAGAATCCTTCCACCAACGTCAAGGATTTGAGAGTTTAGTTACGCTATGCAATGGAACTCCGACTCAAAAAGCGATGGCGCAAGATGCGATGAATCGCTTCTGGTGGCCAGCCTTAATGATGTTTGGACCAAGTGATGATGAATCACCGAATTCTGCTCAATCGATGAAATGGAAAATCAAACGATTTTCGAATGATGAACTACGTCAAAGTTTTGTAGATGCAACAGTTCCTCAAGCTGAAATACTTGGTTTAACAATTCCAGATCCTAATTTGAAATGGAACGAAGAAACGGGTCATTATGACTTCAGTCCAATTAATTGGGATGAATTCTGGCAAGTTGTCAATGGGAATGGTCCTTGTAACAAAGAACGCATTGAAGCACGCACGAAAGCGAAGGAAGAAGGAATGTGGGTGCGTGAAGCAGCTATGGCCTACGCTGAAAAACGAGCATTGAAAAAAACAGCTTAACAATTAATTTTTATAACTATGTCAAACAAAGAATGGCCTCTTTGGGAGGTCTTTATCCGCAGCAAACAAGGATTAAATCACAAGCATGTTGGTAGTTTACGCGCTCCAGATGCAACATTAGCATTGGATAATGCGCGTGATGTCTATACACGAAGATCAGAAGGAATCAGTATTTGGGTAGTTGAATCAAATTATATACATGCTTCAGATCCTTCAGATGCGGATTCATTTTTTGAACCTTCCGATACAAAGGTATACCGCCACCCAACTTTTTATGATGTGCCTGATGGTATAAAACACATGTAAGATGAAGAATGAAGCTCTTTACAATTACGTTCTTCACTTAGGAGATGATAGTCTTATTTTAGGTCAGCGCTTAGGTGAATGGTGTGGACATGGTCCGATTTTAGAGGAGGATATTGCCATGACCAATATTTCCTTGGATTTAATTGGACAAGCAATGAGTTTATTGGATTATGCAGGTGAAATCGATGGACAAGGAAAGGATCACGATGCTTTAGCCTTTTTGCGCTTTGAACATGAATACCGAAATGTGCTTTTATTGGAACAACCAAATGGTGATTTCGCGAATACCATGATGCGCCAATTTTTATTCGATGCGTTTCGTAAACCACTTTATGAGCAATTAGTAGCTTCGAAGGATGTACAAATTTCAGCGATTGCTGAAAAGTCATTGAAGGAAACAAAATACCACCTAAAGCACTCGTCCGAATGGATTATTCGTCTTGGAGATGGAACCGAAGAGTCACACAATCGCGTCCAAAATGCTTTGGATCATTTATGGAGATACACAGATGAATTGTTTAGTGAATCAGATTTAGATCAATCGTTAGTTGATGCAGGAATCGTTCCATCCATGAGCGAAATAAAGATACAATGGGCTGAAACAGTGCGTTCAGTGCTGGAAGAAGCCACCTTAATGATTCCAACCAACAATTGGCAATTTGAAGGAGGAAGAAGGGGAGTGCATTCCGAACATTTAGGTTTTTTATTGGCCGATTTGCAATACATGCAACGCGCCTATCCGAACATGACATGGTAACGAAAGAAACCATTCTTTCTTGGTTAGAGGAAGTTTGTGACCCCGAAATCCCTGTTTTATCGCTGGCAGATCTTGGGGTGTTGCGCGATGTGGAATACCTGAAAAACGAATGGTTAATTACCATCACGCCAACATATAGTGGCTGTCCAGCAATGAAAACCATGGAAGCGGATGTTTTATCGAAGTTAAAGGAGAAAGGTGTAGATGATGTACGTGTGGAATTGGTCTTATCACCTGCTTGGACAACGGATTGGCTTTCAGAAGAAGGTAGAAAAAAACTTCGTTCTTTTGGGATTGCACCTCCTGAAGATGAGGTAGATAAAAGCGTACTTTTTGCTGCACCAACAGTCGTTCCTTGTCCTAAATGTGGATCTCGAGAAACCAAAATGGTCAGTCAGTTTGGTAGTACTGCGTGCAAAGCACATTACAAATGCTTATCCTGTTTAGAACCCTTTGATTACTTTAAATGCCTGAAATAATTGAGGCATTTTTTTTATTTTGCTACTATGTATTGCATAATACAAAGTAAAACATATATCTTTGCATAAACTATTTCTAAATGAACGTTGAAAATACACAGTCACAAATGCGCAAAGGAATACTCGAGTATTGCATTTTGAGTATTTTGGACAAAAAGGAAGCGTATCCTTCTGAAATCTTGGAGCGGCTGGATTTAGCGCAGTTAAAAGTGGTGGAGGGAACCATTTATCCCTTATTGACTCGCTTAAAAAATATGCAGTTATTGGATTATCGCTGGGCGGAGTCAACTTCCGGTCCACCGAGAAAATATTATACGATTACCGATGAAGGAAAAGCATTTTTGAGTGAATTAGCTCGCACATGGACAGAACTGCAACTAGCCGTGAGTCATATTACAACTATATAAAATACAGATTATGAACAAAACAGTTTCCATTCATTTACAAGGAGTGCCATTTATTTTTGAGGAGCAAGCGTATGATCGCTTGAATCAGTATCTGCTTCGATTGAGAGAAGTCTTACAAAAAGAAGAGGGCAGTGATGAAATCATTCAAGATGTGGAATTACGCATGGTCGAATTATTACAGCAACACTTAACACCATTTAGACAAGTGGTGGAGTTGTCCATCATCGAGCAAATCATCTCGAAATTGGGTCAACCGGAAGATTTCACCGAGGAAACATCATCAAGTAACGGAGTTCCCAATGAAACCGAGGTGCAAACTGAAAAGCGCTTGTTCAGAGATGGGGATAGAGCAATGATTGGTGGGGTTTGTGCTGGTGTCGCGGCATATTTTAATGTTGACGTGGTTATCATTCGAGCGATTTACGTCTTTACCTTTTTAACTTTCGGGATAGGATTTTTGCTTTACATCGTTTTGTGGGCAATTGTTCCGATGGCAAAAACGAGTAGCGATAAACTGCGTATGAAAGGACAGCATGTGAACATTGAAAACATGAAATCGGAGTTAGAGGACGCGGCTAATCGAATCAAAAAAGGAGCGAAAGAATTTAAGGCAAATTCGGGTATACAATCGACCATTGGTGGTGTACTCCGCATCATATCTGTGGTCATTGGTATATGGGCTTTACTCTTTGGGACGGGTATTTTCGTTTTTGCTATCGTATTTTTCTTTGTCAACCCGGATATTATTCCCGCACAATTAAATGGGCGATTTATGTCTTTCCAAGATTTCGGCGGATTGTTGTTTGAATCTAATGCTCATGAGTCCTATTTCTATCTAGGGATCGGACTGATAGCCGTCGCACTTGTTGCGCAATGTTATCTGTTTGGCATTCGACTCATTACTCAATTCAAAGCTACTTATTTAAAGGTTTTGACAGCTATTTTCGGAGTGACACTCCTTGTTGGTGTGGTTCTCGTATCTTTAGGGGGTGTTCAAATCGGACGTTCAATGGCCATATACGGCGAGGTAGAAAAAGAAATCGCCACCATTTCGGGTCTTGAATTAAACATTGAAAAGAAATCCATTGAAGGTCAATTGATTGATGGATTTAAAATTAAAAGCAATGGAGATGAGGGTGTGGTGACCATTAAAAACGGACGTGTTTTCCTTAGAGGAATTGAATTGGTATATTCGCAATCACGTGATTCCATGTTTCACATTCATCAAATAAATGATGCGCAAGGACGCACGCATGAATCCGCCTTGAAAAAAGCGAGAAACATTCGCTGCGCATTTGAATTTCATAACAACCACATGTTCTTAGAAACGATGTATTCCTTTCCTAGATTCGATAAATTTCGGGATCAAAATGTAAAGTTCCTGATTGCTGTTCCAGAAGGCGGAAAGATTTTCTATGACAAACTTCAAGTTTATCCGAGTATCATCGAAGAAAGCGATGATACGAACGAAACCTTCCAACATGGGTATATTTCCAGTGATGGTGAGTATTCCAAATGGTAATTACAATTTGATTTTTGAAATCATACTTCCGGCATCTAGCCAGTAGATTAATTTGAAGGACAAACTATTTACTGGTCCATTTGCTAAGGTGTTTTGCAAGTTGGACCAGTACATCGATTGCACATCTTTGTCCGCACTGAATATGGAGTTTTTCCATACAATGTTGAATTCACTGTTAGGTTGAAAAACCCAGCGGTATTGACAATCAATCGTGAAGGCGTTGTAATTGATGTTATAGGCTGACTCCCCAATATTGTTTAGTCCTTGATAGCTTGGAATGGCATCGATTAATCCCTGCTCACTTAATGTTCCGAAATAGTGGTAGTTGATGGCAGAGCGGTAATGCCTTAAACGAAAGGTAATTCCCATGCGATTGGTCATGATATATTCCAAGGAAATGGTTTGCGTGGTGTTGATGCGGTCTCGATTCCCAAAAATAATTCCGCTAGGTAAGTTTGCGGGTTCATCAAAAGGAACGGCGTATCCTTCGCTATTTCGTTCGAAATCTTGACTCCAATTATAACTGAAAGCAATGAAGTCTGTAAAACGGATTCGTGGACTCACATTATATCCATATTCTTTCCATTCTGCCCTTTGAACGAGGGTGTAATTTACTCCGGCATCCAAGGCCAGTCGTTTTTGGTAATTTGTCGAAACCCAATACGTGAAATTATAGGTTTTTGGCCGCTGAAAGTAACTCCCCCAAACACGTGGTTCAAAATAATCGTAGTTCTTTGTCAAGGTATTGTAATTCCCAAACCCAGTTGCGTTGAAGGATTTCGACACCACTACAAGACCCAAATTTGAATAGGTACCGACATAATTATTAGGTGCGTATAAGCGGATACTTGACAGGGAGCCACTGACAATTATTTTCGTTAATTGCTTGTTTTTTGGTTTGAAATTGCGGTAGGCGCCCGAAGCTTCCAAGATTCGCTTGTTATTGTTGTAATTAAATCCAAGGTCATTCGGATCGTATTGATCCGATTCTTCTAAATATCCGATTCCATAGATCCAGGTTCCACGTTGCTTTCCAAAATTGAAATTATAGTTGTACCCAATCGATGAATTGGCACTTCTTTGAACGGACACCGTCGTTTTACCGTTGAAATTGAATTTATTATTTTTCGTATTTGCATTGAAATTTAACCCACTAACATTGGCATCATAAAACTCACCAGAACGCAAAACACTCGTGTTGGTAAACGTAACCGAGCTATTGTTTTTCAAGTTTTGATCGAGGACAAAAACATTGTAGTTGGTCAGAGGTGAAATCATGACTTGTCTTTCCATGCCACTGTCGTAATTCACGGCTGTCCCATATTGCGCAGCATTCACGGCATTGAAAACCCCAATTCCTAATCCATTTTTCATGCGTCCAGACAATTTAGTCGCATTGTATAATTTGGATCCAAGCGGCACATTTTTCAAATATTCATCGGGAGTAAGCATCGTGGTGATGACCTTTTGTGGTGCTTGAATACCAATTCGACGACTGTAAAAAAGACCCGCTTTATTGAAGAGTTCTGTTCCCTCCGTGAAAAACTGCCGGTTTTCATTGAATTGCACTTCAAATGGACTTAGATTCAATACTTGTTGATCAAATACGACTTGACCAAAATCTGGAACCAGTGTGACATCCAAGGTAAACGCTTCATTCACACCGTATTTGATGTCCATCCCACCATTGAAGGAACGTGTCCATCCGAAAGTTCCATCGCCTTTTGGAATGCGATCTAAATAGGAGGAGACGTAGGGCATTAACGCCAATCGAAGCGGAGGTTTGATTCCTTTAATTCCGACCACTTCACCACTTTCAATCAGAAAATTTTCTAAGTCTGGGTTCACTTTAACCCAAGTAGATTCTTCACGATACCTTGCTATTTCTCTTGAAAAGTTCATGCCCCACTTCTGAACTTCGGTATTTGGAAAGCGAATGGCACTGTAAGGGATTCGAACTTCTAATGTCCACCCTTGTTCCGTTAATTGTTTAGCACTAGACCAGGCAAGGTTTAATTCACCGATGTAATTGCTGCCTTGGATTTTTGCGTCAATTTGAACCCCGCGACTTGTTAGCCCAAAATAGAATCCATTTTGATCATCATTGTATGTGTCAAGAAAGATACCGAAGATATCCAAATTTGGATTGTAGTCATCGCGGATGGATAATACGTTTGAAACAGAATCTGGGTCATCAAAACAGATGGCGCTAATGTAAACAGCATTATTGTCGTAAAGCATTCTTACTTCAGTTGGCTTTCTAGCCTCGTTACCAGGATAAGGTTTGAGTTGTGTAAAGGAGTGTACTGCGGAAGCTTTTTGCCATTCTTTTTCGGAGAGTTTGCCGTCAATGATGAGTTCAGCATTGATTCGTTGTGCAGAAATTCTTGTGATGGGTTCTGTTACTGTCTGACTGAATACCAGTAAGCAAGGAAGTAAAAATAAGAGGAGGAGAAATCGTTTCATGCGCTGCAAAAATACGCCAAATATTTATTTTCCCATGCGCGCAACAACATGTAAACATTCTTCACGACATTCAAAAGTCGCCCATACTTTACAATCGGACTTGAAACGGTATAGGATGGCAGCACTTAATTGTTTTAGGTACTGTTTTTCGCAAGTAGAAAGCTCACGATTACTAGCAAAACGAGCATAAGAAAAATCGAAACTATTCCCATTTAAGTGTGGACTTTTCCTTACGGCAGTGCGATTGTGGCGCACAAGCCTAGACACCGTATAATGCGTTCGAGTCATGGACGTTACAATTAACTTCGTGTCCGACAGCGGTGTCCGCAGAAGAGAGTCATGAAAAGCCTGGCCTATTTCGTTCAGAATCCTTTTAGCATAGGGTGTGAGTGCGGCATAGGAATATTGAAAAGTATCTAACTCAAAACCGGTATTTGCTTCCACAAACAGCAATTTTCCAGAACGAATGTACTGTTGGATTCCACGCTTATCTTTCGATGGCTTGACGCCTTGTTTCACAGAGCGATCCATGTATTCACAAAGTCGATTATTTAATTTCATCGCTATTTCTTCCCCGTCAAATTTAGAGCAATCGAAGTTAGACGCCGTTTCATCTTTCTTGAAACGATTCAACTGCTCTGAATCCTTTGGATTCAAAAATCCGAATCCAACTAGAACAAAACTGAGGGTCAATAAACTAAACGAAAATAATTTCATGTTACTACAAAATTAAAAAGATCTTCAAGCTGAGAATGAAAATGCTTCCTTAACTTTGTCCCGTGAGTGTATTTGATAATTTAAGAGGGCAATTAGAGCAACTCGACTGGCCCAATGTGTACTTATTTAAGTTTATCGTCCCGAACGACAATCAGCATATGGCGCTTGTAAGTGCATTGTTTGATGAACATGCAGATATTACCTATCATCAATCAGGTAAAGGAAACTATGTAAGTGTAAGCGTGAAGGAAGTCATGCTGTCCGTAGACTCAATCATCGAAATCTACGAAAAGGCAGCTCAAATTAAAGGTGTAATTTCGTTATAAATGGAGAAAATCATTGAGTTTTTATTAGTCACACTGCTTATTTTAGTAGCAATCATTGCGTATCGATTTTTACTTAGTTACCTATCCAGAGGCCGGGTGAATCAAGCCTTATTTTGCGAACTATATACCCTGGACCATGAGCCTGCAAGTGGTGAGGTGAGCTTTTATTTTGTTTGTCCAGAAACAACTTTTGTGACCTTCGCTATTTGGAAAGGAGATGCGATCATCAAGCAACTTACGAGTCAGGAATATGAAATTGGTGGACACCTTCTAAAATTCCAAACGTCGGAAATCGAAAATGGTATGTATTATTTCGGCATCGAAACCACCAAACAAAAAACGCAAAAGCGTTTTACTGTTCAGAATTAGGACTCACTTTTTGGTTTCTTTACTTTGATTCTCGTTCGGTGACCAGAAATCTTGTATTTCGATTTATCAAAGTTGCTTTTATAGCCATCTGTTTTAGGAATGCGGTACGTCAATCCTATGCTATATTGCAAATAGTCTGAACTTTTAAATAAGTCTGTTAAACCAAGTTTTAAAGTTCCTTGAACTTGAAGTCCTAATTTGCTGCTCATCCAAAAAGTACACCCTGCTGTGAAATTGGCAGTAGGTGAGAAGGCCTTAGCCGTATTGCGAGAATCAGTTGTTCGCAAAGTCATACCTAATCCGCCACCAAGATAAGGGTCGACGATTCCGCTACCAACTTGCTTGTAAAAAGAATATTTTAAGGAGAAATCTGCTGAAATCATGCTTCCTGTTATGCCTAAGGAGTCGTTCACTAATTTACTTGGATCATATTTCTGAAAACCAATCCCTCCGTCGACACTCCAACCATTGTAGATGTACTTATCAACGAATATGCGCGTAGGAAACAACGCGCTCTGAAATTGCGAAGATGAAAAAGGGTTTATTTCGTAACCATCATCATCCGTTAACATCCAAGCAAGTCCAAATTGCCAAGCATAATTATCGCTGTTTGTTATTTTTTTAGTCGGTTGAGCGATGCTTGTCCCAAGGAAGCATAAAAATAAAAAGGTAAAGAGTCTGTGAATTTTCATGTAGTGTGATTACAATAACAAAAGTAATTAAAAATTTAAGCGAGATTCTTTTGTTTAAAACCATCAATTGACAAGCGATTGTGTATTTCTCATTCAAGTAGAATGCCTAATTTTGAAACGGATATGGCAAAGGTCAAAAAATATGAATTGGTATTAGAAGATGAAACGACGTTAGAGGTTTTTGGCGTTTCATCTGCTTTTGCAGATTATCGCTTGGCTTGGGAGTTTAATCAGTGTTTGAATATCAACTTAACTAAGTCGAATGAGGTATTTGAAGTCCGCTCAAACAAAGCAAAAGACCTGATTACTTTTCGGTATTTTTCTTTCTTCGACGATGAATGTTTAACACGGTTTTACTTGATAAAAAATAAGCAAGAAAATGGTGTGTTTCATGCAGAACGACCAATGATTGATTATTTTCTTGTTCTGCGAGAGAATTATTCCTTTGAAAAAGAAATCCTCATTCAAAAAATAAGAAAAATAAATGGAATTGTTGCGGTATTTGATTTTCCGGAAGAGGAATTTGAAATGATCGCATATTTAACTAGTTAAAATGAAAAAAACAAAAATTGTAGCAACACTTGGACCTGCTTCTTTACATCGAGAAGTACTGAAAAACATGATGTTGAACGGATTAAATGTATGTCGATTGAATTTCTCACACGGCTCATATGATGACCATTCGAGTGCCGTTGAATTAATCCGATCACTGAACGAAGAACTTGGACTGAATGTAGCCATTCTTGCCGATTTACAAGGACCAAAAATTCGAACGAATGAAATGGAAGACAAGGGTGTTCACTTGGAAAATGGACAAGATATTTTATTGGTTGTTGATAAAGTTATTGGAAACAAAGAACGCTTCTCCATTAATTACACCTTATTACCCAAGGAAGTAAAACCGGGGGAAAGAATTCTGTTAGATGATGGTAAAATTGTGTTGGAGGTTCGCGAAACGGACGGACATTCTACGATTCGCTGTGAAATCATTCAAGGTGGTCTTCTATGCTCTAAAAAAGGCGTGAATTTTCCGAATACAAAAATATCGATGCCTTCCTTAACAGAAAAGGATATCGCTGATTTAGCCTTTGCTTTGTCTTTACAAGTTGATTGGATTGGTTTGTCCTTCGTGCGTTCGCAAGATGACATCATCGATTTAAAAGCAAGAATTGCCTTAAACAATCACCATGCGAAAGTCATCGCGAAAATTGAAAAACCGGAAGCGCTCCAAAATATTGATGCGATTATTGCAGAAAGCGATGGACTAATGGTCGCTCGTGGTGATTTAGGAGTGGAAGTTCCTTATCAAACAGTTCCGTCTATTCAGAAAATGTTGATTTCGAAGTGTATTTCTTCGGCCAAACCAGTCATCGTTGCTACCCAAATGATGGAGTCCATGATTGCTAATTTGACACCTAGTCGTGCGGAAGTAAATGATGTGGCAAATGCTGTGCTAGACGGGGCTGATGCCGTGATGTTATCCGGTGAGACTTCTGTCGGAAGTTATCCGGTGCAGGTCATCGAAACGATGGCAAACATCATCAAGGAGATGGAAAAACACAGTGCAATGTACAACAAAGAAGAACTTCCGATTAAAAATAGTGATCGATTTATTTCTGACTCCATTTGTTTCAATGCCTGCCGTTTATCCCAACGCGTAGAAGCGGATGCAATCATTACGATGTCCTTCTCTGGTTATACGGCATATAAAATTGCTTCCCAACGTCCAAATAGTCAAATTTATGTCTTCACCAGTAACCGAAACATCTTGACACAATTGAATTTGGTTTGGGGTGTGCGCGCATTCTATTACGATAAACTCATTTCTACGGATCACACCATCGCTGATATTAAGTACATCATGAAATCCGAAGGTTACTTGAACCTAGGTGATTTAGTGATTAATATTGCGTCCATTCCACTCGAGGACCTCGGTGCGTCAAATATGTTGAAATTAAGTTACGTCGATTAATTTTCGGCGGATTCATCTCAAAAAAATGCTTAACTTAAAGTAAAGAACAAGTGAGATGGAAAAAAAATGGGTGTTTCAGCCAGCAGTTGAAGAGGGAAAATCACATGAGTTAAGCCGACAACTAAAGATTGATTTGTTGTTGGCGGAATTATTGGTCCAGCGTGGACTTGAAACCGAGATAGAAGCTAGGCGATTTTTTCGTCCGAGTTTGGATGACCTTCATGACCCGTTTTTAATGAAAGATATGGATGCAGCTGTGCTCCGCATGAATCAAGCAATAAACAACAACGAGGGAATTTTGCTTTTTGGGGATTACGATGTGGACGGAACGACTGCCGTTGCATTGATGTTCGAGCAATTAACTAAGTTTCATTCCAATGTGCGTTATTACATTCCCGATCGCTACAAGGAAGGATACGGATTAAGTCAACAGGGAATCGATTACGCTCAATCGGAGCAGTGTTCCCTTATTATCACCCTGGATTGTGGGATTAAGTCGAATGAATTAGTTGCAAAAGCAAAAGAACGGGGCATTGATTTCATCATCTGTGACCACCATCAACCAGGTTCTGCATTACCCATTGGCATTGTCCTCGATCCAAAAAGAGGAGATTGCATGTATCCGTTTAAGGAATTGTCCGGTTGCGGCGTTGGATTCAAATTGATGCAAGCACTGTTCATTGATCACGGATTGACCTTGGAAAAATTATTTGAAAGCTTGGATTTACTCGCCTTAAGCATTGGAGCTGATATTGTCGATGTGACGGGTGAGAACCGAATTTTATGCCATCACGGACTCCTTCAAATGAATCAGCATCCCCGAAAAGCATTTGAGGAATTATTAACCTTGGCTGGAAAAAAACTCCCGCTCAGTTTAACGGATGTTGTGTTTGTCATTGCTCCGAGAGTAAACGCAGCGGGGAGAATCCGAAGTGGAACAACCGCAGTTGCTTGGATGTTATCGACAAATGACGAAGAAATAAAACAATTGGCACAGGAAATCCACGATGACAATACCTTGAGACGAACCATTGATCAGTCTATGACAGAAGAGGCACTGCTGCAGATTTCTAATGACAAAGACCACCCGAATCAATCTACGAACCTTGTATTTCAAAAGGACTGGCATAAAGGAGTGGTTGGAATCGTGGCTTCTCGCATCATTGAAACGCATTACCGTCCAACGATTGTGTTGACGGAATCAAATGGACTATTAACCGGTTCCGCAAGAAGTGTTGGAGCGATAAATCTTTACGATGTTTTGGAATCTTGCAAAGAGCACCTGACACAGTTTGGTGGACATCATTATGCGGCAGGATTAACCATGCCCAAAGAAAACTTAAAGGCCTTTCGTTTGGCATTTGATCAGGAAGTCAAACAACGATTAAATGGCGCTCCATTGGAAGCCATACAGACCATCGATTTGAACATCGACTTGAATGACATTCAAACGGTGTGGAATGGAAAGTTACCACGAATTAAAAAGATCCTTGATGCGTTTGAGCCTTTTGGACCCGGAAACATGAAACCGGTTTTTTTTACCAAAGAATTATTTGCAACGGATGCGCGCATACTCAAAGAAAAGCACCTCAAGTTGCGAGTCGTTCAAACGGAGTCCAACTTGGCTTTTGACGCCATTGGTTTTAATCTCGCGGACAAAGAAGAGTACACATTGAAAGGAATGGCTTTCGATATGGCTTATACCATTGAAACCAATGAATTCAACGGAAAGACCAATTTACAATTCAATATAAAAGATATCCGAGCGACGGATTCATGAAATTTCCCTTAATTTTGGATGCTATGTTTACAGGAATAATTGAAGAAATAGGATTGGTGACGGAGATTCGTCAAGATGGAGGAAATGTACATTTTACCATTCAGTCGAAGTTGAGTGACGAGTTGAAAATTGACCAAAGTGTTGCACATAATGGTTGTTGTTTGACGGTTGTCGAGATGAAACCAGGAACACACACTGTGACGGCTATCCAAGAGACCCTACAAAAAACAAATCTTGGTAGTTGGGAACTTGGCTCGAAAATCAATTTGGAGCGCTGTATGAGCCTTAATGGGCGCTTAGATGGTCACATTGTTCAAGGACATGTTGATGGATTGGCGCGTTGTGTCTCGATTGCGGACGAAGATGGCAGTTGGCGATATCGTTTTGACTATCAATCAGATTTCGTCACCGTAGAAAAAGGATCTGTCACCATTAACGGTACAAGTTTAACCGTAGTTGATTCCGAGGACGGCGCTTTTTCCGTGTGCATTATACCGTATACCTACGAGCACACGAATTTTCATACGCTCGTTGTCGGAACTGAGGTCAATTTAGAATTCGATATTATTGGAAAATACGTCGCTCGTTTGATGAACCGTTAATAGAAGTTGAGTGCAATTGTTTGCACATGTGTTTGACTTTTGAGCACAACAAATTTAGCTTGATTATAGGTCGGTGGCCCAAAACTCCCCATTGCATTATTTGAAAAGGCGAATCCTTCTGAAGGAATCCCCAACCAATTCTGATCAATTGCTTGGTTATTATTTTCATCGTGGAAAACTCCAAATGCATAGGTGCCTTCTGGAAGGCTATCAACCGTAAAGGACATATTTGAACCAGTTGGAGAAAAACTAAGCGACTTGTATACTTGATTCGGATCATTAAAGCTAGCGCTGTTGTTGTACAATGCAAAATTGATCGTTCCGTTCATGTTTTGCATACCTGATAGGTCTACTTTTAACTTCCCTAGGGTATCTGCCCCCGCTATGCTATCTAAGTAGGGAATGTTTGTACTCGGAGGTAATGGAACTTCCTTTTTACATGAAACCATGAAAAAGGAAACTAGAATCGGTAATATAAGTAGGTACTTCATTCGATGTTTTTTTTAGAAAGATAATAAATTTCTACTAAATAGCTGTTGAACAAAAAAGGCGGATGATCCCTCATCCGCCTTGCGCTTTTTTTGAATGTGCTTATTTAATCCCCAGTGCTGTTTTAGCTGTGGGATCGTTTGGCTCTATTAGATAAATGATTTCGTAGAAAGATTTTGCCTTTACCAAATCTTTAGCCGTTGATTTCGCATAGTAGTCACACAAGTAACGACAAGCTTCCAACACCAATGGTTTATTCGCTGGCAAACTTCGTTCTTCAACCTTCACTAATTCAATGATTTTCTCATAGTAAGGTTGGGCAGCCCAGCGCTCATTTGCTGAGTCCAACTTGTAATTACAACGTGCTCTCCACAAATAGCCTGGTGTGTAGCTTGGTGATAAACGAAGTACACGTGCGAATGCTGAATCTGCGAGTACGTAATCTTTTGGACCGTTATAAATCGCTTTTCCAAGTTCGTATTCTTCGGCTGAAGTCAATGCCACTAATTCTGAACGTTTTGTATAAAGTTCAATCGATTTGTTGAATTTTTTCGCTTTAAAATACATTTTGGCTACTTCACTTGTTAATTCTTTTGCAGCAACTTCGTTATAATTGATCGCCTTTTCGTATTCAATCAATCCAAGTGAATCCATTCCTGCTTTCATTAACAGTGCTCCTCTTGTTTTAAAGTCTAAATAACTTACCATGTTTGCAGGAACAATCGCAAAGAAACGATCAGATGCTTCCAATCCAGTTTTGATGGACAAACTATCAGGGTTGCATTCCAAGTAAGAGAATGCCAATATACGCTCTGTATAGAAATTAGAGAAGTTCAAGGCGTTTAAGTTGTTCACTTCCGTGATCGCTTCACAGTATTGTTTCGCATTGAATAAGGCATTAGTATATAAATAACGCGCTTCTAAGTTGTTATTCAATTTCAGGTATTTTTGCCAATCGTCGATTGCTGCTTTTTTCTTTCCAAACAACATGTTTAACTCTGCATTTGCACGGTATGCGGGTGCGTAAGTAGAGTCAATTTGTTTGGCTTGTTTGTACATTTCATTCGCTTTCTCTTGGTTTTGTGCAGCTTGATATACTTTCGCTACACGCACCACGCCACGAGGAGATTTTGGATTGATGTCCAAAACAGCTAGATATGATTTAATTGCCAAACTCGCGTTGTCTGGTGTTTTTGCATAAAGCGCATCACCTTTTAACAAGAGGTTATCCTCGTTTTTTGGATCTTTTACGAGCGCTTCTTCTAATAATAACAACGCTTGATCGTAATCTTTTACATCAGACTTAATGAAAATTTTCGCCATTCCGCGAATGACTTCTGCACGTTTTAACTTGTCTTTTTTCGTCAAGGCAAATGCTTTGTCGAACTCTAATTTTGCTTCTGGTTTCTTGCCATCAATCCAAAGTACGCGTCCAGCAGCTACAAAAGGTAACGCTCGTAGTTTGTCCACTTCGAAACTTTTGTTCCACATCATTTTAGCTGAATCAACTAAACCTTTGTCAAAATAACAGTCACCGTAGTAAAAGTACAATTCACCATTCATTGGATCCGCTTTTACCAATGCAGCAAAATCTTTAATTGCATCAGCATAACGTTCGTTATCCGTTTTGTAAATCGCATCTTTCAAGGTTTGACCGAATGCCAAGCTGCTTAAAAATGCTGCTCCGATTAAAAATAAGGTTTTCATTTTGTGTGTTTTTGTATGCTAATCAATTTGCTTGCCAAAAATAGCTTTGTTTTATGGTTTGGCAAAAAAAAGCTGTGTTAAATGATAGAGATTTATTATTTAGGACTCATTTGAATCAGTCTCACCGGATTATTGGCTGGAACTAATTCCGATTTATGAATGATAATTTGACCTTTTTCTCCAACCATGAAATTCACGAATCCGGAGTTCAAGCCAGAACGACTTCCTTTATTGATCATCCACACATCGCGAATGAGCGGATATTCTTTGGTATAGATATACCCATTGATCGGTTTAAATGATTCACTTTCCTCGCTGAGTTTCACATCCATCACGTGAATGCCGTCCAAAAAGTTTAATACTTCAAAATCTTCTTGATTTGAAATCCAATTCAACCCGATGATACCAATGGCATTTTTGTTCTTTTTAACATAGTTAATCACCTCTTCATTGGATTTGGCAGCGAATACATTGCTTGCCAAATTTTTTGTTTGAAGCATGTCGGTGATGTAATTGAAGTTCGCCGAGTTCATTTGATCAAACACGACCGAAATCGGTTGTTTGGAAGTCGTCCAAACACTGTTTTTATCGGTAAGAATTTTTCTTAATCTCGGAATACTGATGGTTGTATCTGTATTTTCGGGGTTAACAATCAAAGCGACAGCATCTAAAGCAATGCGGTCACTACTCACCTCAACGTTTTTACTTTTCAGGAATTTTTTTTCTGCTTTGGTGAAATCCCGTGTAATGGTGATGGTTTTTACTTTTCCATCAAAAAAAGCTTGGATGATTTTTCCTTCTGGAAGGTACTTGGACGTTAAATCTGCTTTCGGATTCAAACTTTCAAAGGTAGAAATAGATGTTTCAAAGAGTGGCTTGAAGGACTCTTCAACGTATATCATTGCTTTCCCTCTTCCATGCGTATCTTTTACATATGCAAGTGGATTCTGTGGGGAATCGCAAGCAACAAAACTCAGAGCTAAAATGATGAGCTGGAAATAATACCGTCCTTTCATAGTGGTTATTTTTTACTGAACTTTTTTGAAATCTTTATAAATACGTGAAAAGCGATAAGCTGCGTAGAGAAATAGCACGGCAATTGTCACCATTCTTTTCCATCCATTCAGGTAGGGTAATATATCTTTAAACGCGAGCATTCCCGCAAAGATTATGGCAACGACTACAACGAGTCCACCTGTAATACTTTGAATGATGGTTGTTTTCATATTGACAAAAAAAATCCCCAATCGAAAATTCTATTGGGGATCTATAAATTAGGTTCTTTCTATTGAGATTCGAATTTAATCGGAAGGCGTACATAGGTGCGTACTTCACGACCAGCATTCGATGCTGCTTTCCATTTCGGCATTTTGGATACCACGCGCAGTGCTTCTTTGTCACAAGCAGGACACTCATCTAATTTAGTCTCAACGACTGCATTAGAAACAGTTCCATCTTTTTCTACAACAAAGCGAACGATGACACGTCCATTTACACCAAGATCAGCTGCTTCTGCTGGTGGACGAATATTATCATTGATGAATTCGTTCAATTTATCATAACCACCATTGAATTCTGCTTCCACTTCTACCCACGTTTCAATGGGTTCAACAACCGTTTGCGTAAGTGCTGGCCCACCGCTTGGATCATCAGTTGGCAATTCCCAACCTTCATCACCACCTTCGATGTTTTGATCACCTGCTCGTGTATTTTCTAATTCCGCTTGAGTTGGTAGTACATCTGTTACGACATCATCCTCAATCACTGGCGGCAAGAAAGCCGTCATTTGCTCCAATTTTGGAGGTGGGGGAGGTGGAGGTGTTACTGGCGGCGGAACTTCATCTGCCGGCGGTTGTAAGGTTAAGTTTTTACTATTTTCTTTTGGAAGTTCAATTTCTGACTTTGGTAAACGTTTGATGAGCTCAGAAACCCCAAATGATAAAGCTGCAAAAAGAACCAATCCAGCCATAATCATGACCATGCGCTTGTTGTAGCTGCTTCTCAGAACATAAGCGCCATAAGCTTTGTTTCTGTGAGCAAAAACAACTTCATTTCTCGTGTTTGATGTTACTTGCTGCCATTTACGAGCAGTTAAATAGTCTAGGAGAGAAAACCCTGTGACTAAAGCAACGATGACATAGAGGACTTGCATACGAATTATTTTTTAAGTTTTTCTTTCATCAACTGCAGTTCTCCTGGTGTAATGTCAACTGGTGCGATTACCCCGATTTCTGCAATTTTTAACTCATCCACAAGATCAATGAAATTCTTACACAACGCTTCGTCATCTGTTTTGATAAGTACTTTCAGTGCTTCACGCTCAACTCTAAGTCCGTCGAGCTTTTTCAAGTAAGTACTATCGTTTAGTTGTTTGCGTTTTAGTTTTTCATCAAGACCTTGCTTTTTAACTAAAACGTAGTTATTGAGTTTTCCTAACAATTTTCTGATACCTTTTTCTCCAGTACCAAAATCAACCTCTTTCAACTCGGTAACTGAACCGTCCTTATCGCGGTGATCTTTGTTGTAATATTCCCCTTGATAATAGAAAATGCGGTCTTCCGAAAGAAGGAAGGTAATCCCGTTATTCATTTTAGGACCTTTGATATCCGTTTTGTCGTCAACTTTCGCTGGATAAGCTAAGGGCAACATTTTAGGCTTACTAAAAGTGGATGTTAGGACGAAGAATGTCAAGAGTAGGAACGCCAAGTCAACCATGGGAGTCATGTCTACTCGAGTCGAGCTTTTCTTTGCTCTTTTCTTTCCTTTGCCGTGGCCACCGCCACCGCCTTCTGCGATTTCTGCCATGTCTGATTAATTTATCGGAGCGAGCTCCGAAGAAGTTATGAAATTCAAGTTATTTAAGTTCAATTCCCTGAACACATTGATGACATCTTCCGCTTTTTGGTATTTTGTTTTGGAATCAACTCGTAGAATGAATTTCGGTTTGAAATCTTCCGCGTCTGGACTTTCACCTTTCAACTTTGCTTCTTCGAACGCTGTTTTAGCAGAGTTCAAAGCGGCTGTTCCGGCGTAACTAATCCAATCGTATAATTCATTTGTCTTTGTTGAATCAACTTGAATACCTTTTGTTTGGAAGGTGATGCGGTCATCCGCACCTGTATCAATGTAAGAAGGTAATTCTTGCATGGTACAACCAAATGTTGACATGAACGTAAACTTTTCGATTTGTTCATCGTTAAGTTTCATTTTATACTTTCCAATCATATTGGTCAGCATTTCACGTCTCGCTTCTGCTCCCGACAAGTTAAAGAACACACGTCCATCTTGGTCAATGGTCACCATAATTACATTCTCAGGAATGAATTTATCGCTGATACTAGATGGCGTATTGACCGTTACGGGTTCACTTGCGCGGAAAGAAGCGGCCAACATAAAGAATGTAACAAGCAAGAATGCCAAGTCCACCATAGGCGTCATGTCTATGGACGGGGAACTTTTTGGTATTTTTATTTTTGGCATTGCTTGTTAATTTAAATGTTGGATCTACAATTAGTTAGATGCAGAGAAATCTTGAACAATCGTGAAGCTTGCTTCGTCGATGCTGTATGTCATCGTATCAATCTTCGTAGAGAAGAAGTTGTACAAGATGATCGCTAAGGTAGAAGCGGTAATACCGAATGCCGTGTTGATCAAGGCCTCAGAGATACCTGTTGCAAGTGCTGCTGTATCTGGCGAGCCTTTTGACATCGCTGCAAATGAACGAATCATCCCAAGTACTGTTCCAATCAAACCAATTAAGGTTGCAACAGAAGCACTTGTAGAAAGAACGGCTAAGTTTTTAGAAAGCATTGGTAATTCTAATGAAGTCGCCTCTTCTAATTCTTTTTTCAAAGATTCTAATTTTTGCTCTTTCGACAATGTAGTATCACCGTTGATGTGATCATATTTCTCAAGACCTGCACGAACGACATTAGCCAATGATCCTTTTTGATTGTCACATTGTGCAATTGCTGCTTTGTAGTCTTTTTTATCCATGTGACCTTTAATAGCCGCGATGAATTTATCCGTATTACCTTTTCCATTTGCCATAAGCAAGGTTACCAAACGTTCGATAGAGAAAATGATAATGATTAAGTTGATTGCTACTAGAATTGGAACGATGAATCCACCTTTGTAGATTACCCCATACAAGTTCCCTTCCATTGGTTCTCCTGTAGGATCGTTATCAACGAAGTTACTTGGGTCTCCAAAAACTTTACTGTAAATCAATGCTCCTGCTACTAATGCAATAGCAATAGCGAGAAACGAAACGATTGCTGAAAATCCTCCTGCCGTCTTTTTGTTTTTGTTCATGATAAATAGATTTTAATGTTTCTAATTTTTAAATTTGCGAATGCCAAATATATAAAACTTTTGTTAGTTCTTAAACTATCCTTTAAAGAGAAAGTAAAGGAAAACCGTCATTTTATTGAATTTATTCTTTGAATGCATGGATTAAGATGCATAAACGAGCTAAATCCATATTTCTAACAATAAAAACTTAACAGAATCTTAACCTTTCTATAAGGAACAAAAATAACCAGGTGCTGAAAACAAAAAAGCCCCGACGGTAAGTCGGGGCTTTTTTAGAGGTCTCAAGCAGATTCGAACTGCTGTAGACGGTTTTGCAGACCGGTGCCTAACCGCTCGGCCATGAGACCATCAGGGTTGCAAAAATATGAAAATTCTGCTAAATCAAGTGAATTAATCCAACTTCATTATCTTTTTTGACAACAATTTATTCCCAATTCTAGCTGAAACATAGAAAATTCCATTGGAAACCTTAACTCCAGAATCGTCTGTTCCGTCCCAATTAATGTCTTGAATGCCGTTTACATTTGTCAGTTTTCGAATTAATTCACCGGCAGCAGAATAAAGGTATACTTGATCATTTAGCCCAAGTATTTCTGGAAAATGTATATCACAGCCTGTGCTAAATGGATTTGGGGATACCTGTATAGAGCCAGATTCATTAGGCAGGTATTCACCAACACTTGCGTTGACAAATTGATTCAAGTCGTAGGTTTCATCCCCGGTTTGATAAGGCATGTAGTGAAAATAAACAAGGAACATTTCATCCGTTGTATTAAATCCACTGTAAACGTTTTGAGGTGGATTATTTGGATTATGCACGTTTAACGTCGTATTGTCATACGTAGCCTCTCCTTTTAACTTATAACCAGTTGAAACTTTCTGTATGTGTTGGAAAAAATAGAAATCTTGCCACATGAAATCCCATTTAGGCACATTGATGAGCGGAATAGTATCCAAGTTTTGCTTGTATGCATATGCCTTAATGTTCTTACCAACTAAATGCATGTGCGGAAAGACCGAAAGAATGGAATAATTGGATGGTAGTGTGCCACTCGGAGGGAATTGAGCGGTCAATGTTGTTTCTTGGTTGGCAGGCAAGGTAAAGTTATTGTTTGCGATGAGTGGTCCAGCGGAGACTTGGCGGACTCCAGTCGTGCCAACTGGATAAAAATGGATGATGACCTTCGTACTATCAAAAGCACCGTAACTTCCCATTGGATAGTGCATGGCAAAGTAGATACTTGAACCTGGACCTATATCAATCCCAAGTTTGAGCGGATCTACAGAGGGCAAGATCATGGGTGTTGCACCAGGGGTATATCCCGTGATCAATTTTGTTGATGCGTTACTTGGACTCGCACAATTTCCATCGAGCGTATCCGTGCTTTCAACACTTGTTGGATCCACAAACACCAGGGCATGATGAACAATCTCGCGATTTCCTGGCACCACTTCCACCGCCTTTATCGTTCTGTTTTGCGTCAAATTCGTTGGAATAGCAAAGCAAACGTAATCATCGTGTGTGGTTGCTTTACTCATATACGTTGGAATCTGAACGGTCAAGTCCCCATTACCTAGATAAGTGCTATTTGAATAAACCGGCGGCGGCGGAGTACTTGCTGCATTTCCTTCAGGAAAACCAAGGTCTAACCAAGTGAGGATGGTCGATTTCTCCGCTGCACTTAAGGAACGATTATGTAAATATTGCTGATAATTATTGTCTGGCGGCCATGGTGGCATCTCGTTGGTGTTGATGCATTGGTAAACGAGTGATGCCATCGGATTCACTTCATTAAAGGTCATCAGTGAAACGGGAGCTGCTCCACCTGGGTGATGGCATTTGGTGCACTTATTATAGAAAATTTGCGCTACTTCACCGCTCCAAGTTTGAGCATTTGATTGGAAACTTACTAGGATTCCAGCAAGGATAACAAAGTGTCTAAAGTTCATAAAAATCAAATTAGTGTTGTAAAATTATCGAATTCCTCCAAATTTGAGAATTAGCTAACTCTACGGCAATGAAATAAGTACCATTTGGAAGATGCGTTAAATCCAATTCATTCAAAGTTGATGAATTCACGTTTTGAATTTTTCCGAACATGTCCATGACTTTGACTGATTCAATGGATGTCCCGTCAGAAGTTATATGAATCAACCCATTTGTTGGATTTGGAAAAAGTTGTAGAGAAATGTTCTCTTCTTCTATCCCAGAACTAGTACAAACCTCATTAACTGGAGATCCATCACAGTAATTAATCGCATAAAGCGTTGCTGTCTGAAGCGGATTATTTGCTGGTTGCAGCGCTGTTTCCGTACACCCCATTTGTTTCACTAAAAAGTCGCGCACGAAACGAATGCTTGTGTCCATGTATGCAGCATTGCTCAAGTATGGAACATGCGGCGCTCCTGGAAAGGTGTAAAATTGATTTTCTACTCCAACGGCACATGCACGTTCATGAAGCATCCTACTTCCATCCAAGTACATGAGCGGAGTTCCTGGATTTACTACGCCACGGTTGTATTTAACTGTTCCATCTGCTGTCCCATGAAATGAACACAGGGGAACATCTCCAGCTTCTAACCAACTGTATCTCGCCAATGCGCCACAACCGTTTATCACCGCGTGAACTTTGGTCGAATATCCTGGATTTCCACTGGTTCCTTCCAGTCCACCGAGTGTTTGAATGGTGCTAGCGCTCAAATAATCAGAAATCTCGCAAGGATTATCAAGGTAGGCTACATGCAAAGCAGTAATTGCTCCAGCGGAACTACCCCCAATGAATATGTGATTTGTGTCTACTTTGTAGAGATTGGCTGTTTGACAATCCTTGTAGAAATAGCGAATAGCGCCTTTTAAATCTTGAACAGCACGAACGACTGCTTTCACGGCGTTAGCGGAATCAAAGGGAAAGAATCCAAGGCGGTAATCGATGCTTGCGCACACGTATCCTTTTTTCGCAAAACTTTCGGACCACGTTTTCACATCGTTGTCGGTTTTTGATCCAGCGATAAAACTTCCGCCGTGCACCCAAATAATCAAGGGTCGCGCCAATTCGGTATCGCCAGTTGGCTCATAAAAGTCTAGTTTCAATTGATTTGCTGCTCCACTCCAGGTATTGTTTTGGCCGTAAATCACATTACTAGTAACAGTAAAGTTTGTGAAAACATCGCTCGCATAGCGCCCGCTGCTACATGGAGATTGAGCGAAGGCCGCAACACTCAAAAGCAAGCTCAATAGAAAAGTAAAATTTCTCATAGGTTTTGGTTTAAATTAAGGAAATCGGATGCCGTCATATTTGAGGGCATTTACATAGGGAATCGCTGAATGGTATTTTAGGTTGATTGCTTTGATAAATTCATTGGCAAAAAGGGCATTTCCACGGGGATTCAGGTAGATTCCATCTAAGGAGTAGGCACCTCCCGAAACAAATTTTGCACTCATGCTGACCCCATTGTAAACGAAGCCATCCTTTAGTTTTGAAATGAATTGACCGGTATTTACGACAGCTAATTGATATTGCTCTGCGACATTTCGGATAATGGTATTGTACGCTTCTATTTTATTTCGAAGGGTGTTCAATTCTCCTGCATCCAGGATGAATTCATCGCGAATGGGGAAAAGTACGCCCATTTGATTGCATTTCACAGAATCCAATGGCACACTAAGGAGCAATAATTCACTTGATTCGATTTGACGAACAGCGAACATGTTTGCGGTAGAATCGACCATCATGAATGGATTTGCGCCCAATTGAAAGTAAAATCCAAGTGGATTGTATATGCTATTCAAGGTCCCTAAATTGCTGTTGTCTAATGTTAATCCATTCCACGGAATAGTGGTGAAATAAGGCATTTGACTCACATCTGGAATGGTTGCAACGACTCCTTTTGCACCTGAGGAAGTTAAATTAAAGAGGATTTGTTCGTAGTTCTGTTGAAATTCAATTTCGGTAGGCAAGGTTTCATGTGTGCCGCCTGATTTTGCGAAATCTAATACATCTTCTAATCCGATGTATAATTGAAAAAAGCTGGGAGGACTAGCTGTGAGTTCATTGAGTAAACTGACATTTGGGGAGGAGGACATGCGTTGAAAGAAGGCATTGCTCGCCGACAAATTGGCATTCGTGAATTGACTGGATGTTAATCCAGGTATTCCAAACACCTTAAATGGATTGGTTGCTTGATATACGTTTTGAGTCAAACAGTTTAAATCGCCAACGGAAGCAGTTCTCACAGGAGATAAACTACTGACACCTTTGCAATCTGTTTTGTACGAAAGATGAAAGGGTGCTAGTCCATTTACACTGACTCCAATTGACAATCCATCTAAGTAGGGAATATTGGTTGTTGGTGCAGCAATGAATTCCATTTGAGTTGCCAAGATATTTGCCAACGAGTTTTCTTGATTTTCTTTGGTGAATCCATCATTCATGTAGCCACCCATTTGACCATCACCGATGTATAGGATATTTGTCACATCGATTTCGCCTGCTGGATTCGGCATTTCGTTTTTTGGCTCACAAGAAAGTAAGGCCAGTCCACAGACGCATAAAATAACCATGTAGCGAATCATCCTCATTACCATTTGTAGTTTAGGGAAATTCCAGGAGCAAGCGCAACTGTTTTAAACGTCCCGTTCAATTGTGTTTCCAAATTTTTATCTGTTCTCGTCAGCTTTGTTGCGTAGCAGGATGCATCAACGGAAAAGTGCTTGTTAAAAAGGTAACTAAGTCCAAAAGTTCCATACGCTCGATTTGCATCCGGTGTTTCAGGCGTTACAAATCCGGATTGAACAGGCGTAAAACCGAATCCACCACCTGCACGAATTACCAAATGTTCAGTTGGTGTGTAAGACGCACCACCTCGAAAAGCAAAGATGCTTTTGTAGTTTCTAGCAGATTTTGTATCCAAGAGTGAACTTGTATTCAAGGCGTAATCAAAAGCGAGTGTATCGTATACTTTCCAATTCACGTGATTGATGTCCAAAATAATCTTCCATTTCTTTGTTGCATCCATTGAAAAACCCAGACTTAGCACACTTGGTAAGGGCAGAGCAGCTGAAAAAGTCCCGTTGGGAAAATTACTTTCGAGGGAACTTGGAACGGTAAATGTTGCTTGTCCATCAGCCACTGCCATGGAAACTTTGGAACGATAGGTGAGACCGACAGAAAAACGTGGATTTACATGAAACAGGACACCTGCGTTATACCCGAATCCTATTGCTTTTCCTGCCAGTTCGGCATGGCCATAATTTCCTAAGGTATCTTGGATAGGAATGTCCTTTTGCAAGTTCACGCTTCCAGAACTGAAGACAAATCCACCGCCAATTCCCAAGCGTTCATTGATGCGATAGGAAAAAGTAGGTTGGATGAAAATTGCTTTTAAGGAAAGTCTTGTTAGTGCAAAGCGTCCAATCCAATTAGGTTCCCATTGAACCGTGCTCCCAAAAGGTGTGTAAATAGCTAATCCAGCGCTAAGAGCTTCCAATTTGTTTTTAAAACGATACAAGCCATAAGCGGAAAAGGGTGTTCCAACAGGATTATTGGTTGTATAGTTTTCTTGAGTGGCAGAATCTGTATAGTGAACTGTTGCAAAAATAGGAGTAGTTGCAAGATTTATCTCGGATTTATGAGCAAAAGCAGCCGCCCCAGGATTGAAAAACAAGGTGGAGGCATCAGCGTATGCTGCTGTTCCAGCACAACCCATTCCTTGTTGTTTTTGTCCTTGAAAATTGACTTGAAACCCTTGTCCATAAGAATATAGTGAACAGCAAAGTGTCAGAGTCAAATAAAGAATGTTTGTGAAAGAGCTCACTGTTTAGGCTTGGGTTTTACCAAATATATTAAATTTAGTCGAACAAAACTTAAACCTTTCAAATGAAACCTGTTAGACTTACTTCCATTCTCATTCTTTTATTTACAATCTTTCAATCCATCGCGCAAGACTTTCCCGCTTATGTGATCTATACGAGTAATGGCAAAAAAACGACCTTCGACAAGTTAGAAGATGCGGCGGAAGGGAAGGAGCTTATTTTGTTTGGCGAATTTCACGATAATCCGATCTCTCATTGGTTGCAGTTGGAATTAACGAAAGAACTTTTTGAAGAAAATGGGGCAAATCTACAATTAGGATTTGAAATGTTTGAGCAGGACCAACAGGAGTTGCTTAGCCAATATTTATTAGGTAATTTAACGACAAAGCAGTTCAAAGACACGATGCGACTTTGGCCAAATTACGAAACGGATTATGCGCCAATCATCGAATTCGCCAAAACGAATAAATTGTTTTGTGTGGCATCGAATGTTCAGCGGAAATATGCTTCACTATTGTTCAAAAAAGGCAGAAAAGCAATGGACACGCTTTCTGCAGCAATAAAAACTCAAATGGCGCCGATTGATTTCGTGGTGGATACGAGTTTGTCGCAGTACCGAGAAGTTTTTTCCATGGGTGGACATATGGGCGTAAATATGGGGATGAACATGTTGGAATCGCAAGCCTTTAAGGACGCGACCATGGCACAATTTATATTAGCGAATCCTGGAAGAAAGGCGGGAACCGTTCATCTACATTTCAATGGTGCATTTCATTCAGACTTTCACCAAGGCATCCTTTGGTATGTGCAGCAAAAAGAACCCAATATTCGTGTTTTAACCATTTCAACGGTGACACAAGATGATGTACGCAAATTGGACAAGGAGCATCTTGGACGAGCGGACTTTATTATTTGCGTGCCTGAATCCATGACTCGAACACATTAAGCATTTCTAGAGATCGAGGTGACTTTCGCTGAAATAGTCCCTTGGATGGTTTCTGTTTCAATATGTGCATCTAATTCAATGATGGACTTTTCATCAATGGCTTTCCCATTCATTCTGGTGATGCTGTATCCCCGTTTTAACACATGTATTGGATCTAGAAACTGCACTTTTTCTTCGATTTGATTTACTTTCTGAACTTCCTTATCTAGCAGGAACAGTACTTGAGGTTTGAGTCTGGTTTCTTGATTTTGCAGTACTTGGTGATGAATCGACAATTGATTCCTGGTTTGATGTTGTACTTGAAATTGGACAGACAAAAAACGTTCTTTCGCATGTTGCACTCTTTTTTGAACTCCTTGATGTATTCCGTTGGCAAGCGTGATTAAGCTTTGTTGTTTCACATTCAGAAATCGATTGCTTTCCAATAAAATGTATTGTGTCAATTGTTGCACTTCCAAATCAAATTCCCGGAAAGTGAGCACCAAAAACTCCGCTAATTTGGTCGGGGTTATGGCATTTCGATAGGCGACCATTTCCGCGACGGTTAAATTGGTGGAATGACCGATACCAGTCAAAACGGGAATAGGGAAAGTTGCAATTGCTTGACAAAGTTCGAAATGATTATAGCAAGTCATACCCACTTCTGCACCACCTCCACGCACAATTACGACGATGTCAAAAAGATCGATTTGCTTTTTGATGTTCTCCAAAGCGGCACAAATGGACTGAACGGCTAAATCTCCTTGAACATACGCTTCAAAAAGACTCGTTTCGAAAAAATACTTGTTTGGATTATCCTGTAAAACTTGATAGAAATCGGAGAGTCCTTTACTGGCATCGCCTGAAATAATGGCAATTCGTTTCGGAAGAAGGGGAAATTCCTTGGTCTGATTGCAATTAATCAATTGAAGTTGTTCTAATTTTCGAAGTGTTTCTTCCCGTTCACGCTGCAATTCACCAAGCGAGTAGGATGGGTCGATGTCTAAAATTTGAAGGGTGAGTCCGAATGTAGGATGAAAATTAATTTTGACTTGAAGAAGTAATGTTTTCCCATCTTGCAGAGGTTCCTTTACGACACGTACGAATGCTTCATTTATGCGTTCTAATTGTTGTTTCCAGATCGTGCCTGTAATCTGAGCGACAATTTTCCCATCTTCTTTCTGAACAAGTTCAGGAAACGCGTGTCCACTCGGATAGCGATTCATCTTGTGCATTTCTGCTTTTACCCAATAATACGTCGAATAGCGATCCTCGATGGTTTTTTGAATCGATTGTACAACTTGTTTAAGGGAGAAGACTTGTTTTTCGGATTGGCTCATGGGTTTGACACTGGCAAATAAAGGTAGGAATAATACGCTTAGGTTTATTTCAATGGGATGCCACGCGAGCTTACCGGTCCAGTATTTTTGCTTTTCTCAAGGGTCAATACGAAGGTAGTCCCGATACCGACTTGACTTTTCACTTGAATGCTTTGACCATGAGATTCGACGATGTGTTTCGCAATGGCGAGACCAAGTCCAGATCCTCCTTCGTTTCGATTTCTACTTTTTTCCACGCGGTAAAAGCGTTCAAACAATCGAGGCAAGTGATGAGGTTCAATTCCAGGGCCATCATCTTTAATTTCCAACAAATAACGGTCATCTATTTCTAAAATAGAGACAGTTAAATGTCCATTTTCTATACCGTAGGAAATGGCATTTGAAATCAAATTCGTAAAAACTTGTCCCAATTTATTTCTATCCGCATTCACATATTTCGCTGAATAGGATTTTTCAAAAAGCAAGTGGTAATTTTTTTCTTTGGCAATGAGTTCAAAGGACTCAAATGAATCTTTGAGGAGCTCTAGTATGTCGAAAGAGCGGATTTCCAGACGTAAATTCTCCGTTTCCATTCTGGTAATCTGATCGAGGTCTTCCAGAATTCCGGTGATTCGATCTGTTGATTTGGATGCCCGTTCCAGAAATGATCTATTGACATTTGGGTCTTCTAATCCACCATCCAATAGCGTTAGGAGGTAGCCTTGAATGGAAAACACAGGAGTTTTTAACTCGTGTGCTAAGTTTCCCAAAAACTCTTTTCGAAAAGCAGCTTGTTCTCTCAGTTTTGAGATTTCAATGGTACTATTTTCTTTCCATTCAGCGACATTCTTTTCCGCATCCTCCATTAAGGAATCGATGGATTTGTTAAACACACTATTTTCCGGTGCGTTGATTTGAATCGATCGGTAGATGAGGGATAATCGGTGTTGAATGAATCCTTTTAAAAGCAAATAAAAAACAAGGTATGCAAAGATTCCTGAAATGATAGGAATGGATATGATCAGTTGTTGAGTTAAGAACAAAACATTGAGATGAACGAAAAGTGTGAACAGGAAAGTGATGAGCATAAATGCTAAACTTCCATAAAGAATTAATACACTAGGTCTTGCTGTTTTCATTTATCCTTGAAGGTATATCCGACTCCTTTGATAGTGCGAATATAATCATCTCCAAGCTTTTCACGCAATTTTCGAATGTGTACATCAATTGTTCTTTCACCAACGATGGTTTCGTTGCCCCAAACAACGGATAGAATTTGGTCTCTATTGAATACTTTCCCCGGTCGGCTTGCCAGTAATTCAAGTAACTCAAATTCTTTTTTGGGTAGGGTTAAAGATTCACCATTCACGATCACTAGAAAGCGATCTCGGTCAATCTGAATGTCTGATTCTATTGGTTTATCTGAGTTTTTTATCCTTCTGAGCAAAGACTCAATTTTACTCAATAACAACCTTGGTCTAATTGGTTTATTGATGTAATCATCAGCGCCAGCTTCAAAGCCGGCAATTTGAGCGTAATCTTCTGTTCTTGCAGTAAGAAAAGCAATGATGGGTTGGGTGAGATTTAAATCTTTACGAATGATTTGACATGTTTCAATTCCATCCATGATGGGCATCATCACATCTAAAAGAATGAGCGATGGATTGATTTGCTGAACAATGCGCAAAGCTTCTTGTCCATTTGACGCCACAAAAACTTTAAATCCCTCCTTGCGGATATTATAGGAAAGAAACTCTAGGATATCTGGTTCATCATCAACGATTAAAATGGTATGTCCTTTTGAGTTTTCCATAGGGGGTAAAAAAAGGCTGCTAGACAAAAATCTAGCAGCCAATTATTTGTAACTGATTATTTTTGAATCATTAATTTCTGATTCTCACTGCCATTTGAATTGGTCAAACGCACGGTGTAGAAACCTGAAGAAAGATTCGTTACTTCGAAGGAAACGTTATTTGTTCCGATCTCCAAAGAGCTCTCTTGAGCAATTACACGACCAGTTGCATCGATTAATTCGATTTGGATCAGGTCATTTGTGTTTTGTTGGAAAGAAACGTTAACTGTTTCGCTTGCTGGATTAGGGAAGATCGTCAAGTTTGAGCTTGAAGCCAATTCGTTTAATCCAACTGTTACATCAACGATGAATACAGTTGTATCTGTACAGTTACCATTGATTGCAGTTAACACCACTGTATACGTTCCATTCACAGCGTATGCATGCGTTGGTGCAGTAGCAGATGAGTTTGTGAAGTCACCAAAATCCCAAGAGTAAGAAGTAGCTCCAGCAGATGTATTGGTAAACGTCGCAATATTTCCAGCTAAAGTCATTGTTCCATCAGCTGTTGGTGTAGGTGTAAAATCTACAGCGATTGAATTGGAAGAACCAACACCCAAACAAGCATTTGAATTTGTTGTTACCACAGAGTAATTCCCTGAAGTAGAAACTTGAATGGTTTGAGTTGTTTCATTGTTAGACCATAAATATGAATCAGCTGAAGAAGCAGTTAAGGTAACAGCTTCACCAGAGCAAGCTTGCGTAGCAGAAGATGTTACGGTTGGATAAACTGCGTTAAAACTAACTGTAACTGGGCTGGATGTTCCAATACCGTTACAGGTATTTGAATTGGTTGTTGTTACATCATAAGAACCGCTTGAAGTCACGTCAATAGATTGAGTCGTTGCTCCATTTGACCAAGTATAAGAATCGGCTAAAGTAGAAGTTAAAGTAATAACTTCGCCTAAGCACGCTTGTGTTGCCGAAGCGCTTACGGTTGGTGAAACGGTATTAAATGTAAGAATAACTGGACTAGAAGTCCCAACTCCGTTACATGCATCTGAATTAGTTGTTGTTACATCATAAGAACCACCTGCGTTTACAGTAATTGATTGAGTGGTAGCTCCATTAGACCAAACATATGAATCTCCGGATGTAGAGGTTAAGGTAATTGTTTGCCCTGTACAAGCTTGAAATGATGAAGCAGTAACTGTAGGTGTCGGAGCACTTGAAACGTTTACTGTAATTGGTTGAGAATTTCCAATACAACCATTTGAATTAGTGACAGAAACTGTATAGATCCCAGAATTATTTACAGTAATTGACTGAGAAGTAGCTCCATTTGACCATAAATTTCCTGTTAAAGAAGAAGAGGTTAAAACGATATTTCCTCCTTGACAAAAGTTTAATGCACTAGAGTAATTAATCACAGCATTTGGATTTGGATTTACCGTGATTGTTAAATTAGCTTGAGTTGCACATTGTTGACCTAAATCAGGTGTAAATGTATAGGTGGTTGTTTGAGTATTATTAGGAAGTGGAGACCATACACCAGTAATATTGTTCAAAGAATTTCCTGGCAAAGAATTTAAACTTGCTCCTTCACAAATTGGTGCTACCTGAGAAAAATAAGGAGTAACATTTTGTATAACTGTTGTTACCGTAACTTGTGAAGTAGTTGAACAACCATTACTATTTGTAACCGTTACCGTATAATTTCCAGATGTGTTTACAACAATTGATTGATTAGTTGCTCCATTTGACCATACATTACCTGAAGCAGACGATGAAGATAAAATAACTGAACCACCTTGACAGAATGTTAAATTACCAGTATTGTTTACAATTGCAGATGGGTTCGCATTTACAGTAATTGTCATCGTGCTTTGCGTCGCACATTGCCCCGCGTTAGGAGTAAATGTATATAAAGTAGTTTGTGTATTGTTAAGAATAGGACTCCATACCCCCGTTACATTATTCGATGAACTTGTAGGAAGAGCACTCAAACTTGCCCCTGAACAGATTGAAGTCACTTGTGTAAACAATGGAGTAACGTTTGGAGCAGTAATTGTTACTGTTATCGCAATACGTTGACTTTCGTCATTGTTCACGTTCGCTTGACTCACATAATAGGTAAATGAACCAACCGCAGTCGTTGAAGGAGTTGGAGCAGTAGTGGTGTAAGTACCACCTGTAGCTTGCGTATACCAACGTAAAGAGTTACCCAACGAAGCAATCGCTGTTAAAGCAGAAGCTGTGGCACCAGCACAATACGTGTATGTTGATGTACTTGTCGTAGGAGCTGCAACACTATAGAATTTAGGATGCACAAAGTTTGCGCCAGAACCAGCAACAGAACCTGTGCCTAAACGAGCATCAGGAGTAGTTCCTAAAGCTGTAAACAAGTTCACCCAGTTTACTTGAGCAAGAGTTTGTGTAGAGTCATTTCCATCAGCACCCCAGAAAGAGTTGTAGAACGCAGCAGTTGAAGCAGCACCACCACTTGTTCCAGCGTTATAGATTGTATTTGTGTTGTTTGCGTAATTTACTGTATTGTTGTTAGCGAAAACAAGTGTATCTCCGTTCACATTATTTACTACTGGTGTCCCTTCAATAGATAGTCCTTTTTCCCATCCGGTTGTCAGCGTGTTGAATACAGACGTAGCTGTGTTTCTTCTCAAACGGAATGATTTTTCAAATTTCTCACCCGTAGGTAATGCAATCGTCCCGTTTCCTTTTGGACCAACGATGGTACCATTAGAGAAAATAGGAGCTGTTTTAGGTTGAGCAGTTGATCCGGCAGCATCGTTATCTGATTCAAATGAATTTGAATCACCAGGAGCATCAAACAAATCTTTGTCACGAATGGACAAGAAGAATTGAACTTTTCCTCTGTAACCAAAGTCAGTATCGAAATCATCGTCTAATCCTCTGTAAGCGATGAGGTGTTTACAGTTCACTGTTCCACCGAACCACTCAAATGAATCGTCACCACTAAAAGAAACTTGTACGTTGTCTACCAACGTACCACTTCCAACAGAACCAAACGTTATTCCATTTACTTCTTTGTTGGGCTCTAGGGCGATACCAGCGAACTCAATACGAACATATTTAATGATCCCTGAATTATCTGTATCGAAGTTACCACCGAATTGTGTATCCGTTGTCGGCACAATTCCTTCAATGTTTGCAACTCCCCCTGGTTGGTTGTTTTTTGCAAGTCCTAACAAGACAATTCCACCCCAGTCACCTTCGTTACGTGAGCCAACTGCTTCATTTGAAGTAAATACGATCGGGCTACTTGCTGTTGCATTAGCGATTAATTTCGCTCCACGAGTGATAATTAATGTTGCTTGTGTTAGTTTGTCACCACGGATAATTGTTCCAGGCGCAATAGTTAACGTTGCATTGTTTTTGACATATACTTTGTTCTGTAATAAAACTACACCACTCCAAGTTGTATTGGCAGTGATGTCTGTAGATACAGTCGATGTGGTGGCAGGATAAACTGTGTTTTCAGGATCGAAGTTCGACCATCCTGATGTCCAGTCGGTAGCAGGTGTGTTGTCCGTAATCGGAAAGGCACCTTTGTAGTTGGTCACGGACCAAAATGCATCTTGCGCACTTAATATCGTGCTAACAAATAATGCTGCGAATAATAGGTAATTTTTTTTCATTTTCTTAATTTTTTTTATCGAGACAAAGTTCCGTCGTAAATGAAGGCCTTACGTTATATGACCCTTAATTCTACTTTAAGAGTTTGTTAAGAATATTGTACCAATGTTAACAAACAAAAAAAAGCGGCACGTGCCGCTTTTTCTAATTATCATGTGTTAGTGTTCGTTAGAACTTGTACTTCAAGGATAAGCTAATGGTTTGACCAAAGGTAATTTCTTGCCAAGCGCTGTCGACACCTTTGTCGTATTTTTGATTTTTATTAATGTCTTGGAAAAATACTAAGTCTTGAGCAAGAGCATCTTTCACATTTAATTTTACTTCATATTTATCTTTAAATGTTTTAGATATCTGGAAGTCCAATACATTTCGACCATTTTCCCAAACACTAGGTTCTTGAATACTTCCTGCGATGGCTATACGTTGTCCGACTAGATTATAGGACAAGCTCACATTCAAGGCATTCTCATTCGCGTAGAAAAGACCTGCATTAATAATGAATGGGGATTGACCTTGCATTGGTCGCGAGGAGTTTGGGTATTCTTCTTGTCCGGATACGTCGCTTAAGTCAATTTTTGATTGAATAAGTGAGGCATTTGTGTAGAACGTAAAGTTTTTCCAGAAAGAATTCGTGTCTTTGCTCAAGAAATCCAATTTCATACGGTACTCAACTTCTGCGCCGTAACTTTTAACGGCTCCAACATTACGATAGTATAATTCAGGTGTGCCCGAAGTACCAGTGCGCAAGATTAACTCGATTGGATTTTGAAAATCCTTATAAAATCCTGAAACACTGATTACTTGTCCTTCCCCTGGGAAGTACTCTAAACGTGCATCGTAGTTATTGATTAGTGCACGTTGTAATTTTGGATCACCAGATGTTAAGTTATCATTTAAGAAGTTGTAAAATGTAAATGGAGCAAGTTCACGGAATTCAGGACGAGATAAGGTTCTAGAAGCACTTGCTCTGAATTGGAAACGTTTTGTGAAGCTATACGTCAAGTTGATGGAAGGTAAAATGTCCACAACCGTTGTATCAAGGTCTTTTTGTGCGTTAGAACCGAATTCGATGTAATGGAATTGTTGGTTATATGATTCCAAACGTGCCCCAGCTACGATTCTTAATTTGCTCAATACACGCGCATCGATCATAGCATAACCAGCATTTAAAAAAGATGAGGCTTGATAGCTATCATCTACATTCGTTCCTTCTTCTAATTTGAATCCACCTTGACCATCGGCCATTAAACCAAGGTTCTCCGCACCAAAAATTTGGTCTTCCGGTAACAGAAGTAGGTTTGAGTTGAAGCTTGAACTTCCCGCTGGATCTAATTTACTGAATCCAAGGTTTCGTGCGTCGAATGAACGTGTTCTGTATTGGTGCATTCCACCCGCTTTTAAGAAGTTTTTTGAATCTTCATTTCCAAGTTGGTAAGATCCGTCATAGCGTCCGCTGTAGATGCGCTCATCTAAATTCGACCAAAACATGTTTCCAGCTCCTAGTGTGGAGATGTCATTTGGTTGAATTACTGCAAAGTAAGGTAAGGTCGTATCTACCTGCTGGTAAACGGTTCTTCTTAAGAAAGGAATTTGACGAGATATGTCGCTGATTCCGGTATTCCATGAAACCTTAATTTTTTCTTTGATGGTATGATTACCGATTAACTGTGTACTTAACAGGTTGTTTTGCGTATACCAGATATTCGTAGATTTCTCTTTATACGCAGATTCTACGTCCATGTCCCGTTTTCCATTTCTTGTATTCACCTTGTCATCCGCACTAATGGAGTACAATGTTTTCAATTGAATGTCATTTTTTGGATTCAATTGATATTTTAGGTTGAGCATTCCCGTATTAAGAACGGATTGTGTGTAAGCTGAGTCACGCAATTCATTTTTGGTAATAACTCCTGTTGCTTGCTCCTCAAATTCTCTCCTAGTTACATAATTAAACTGAAAGTTATTGGTGTAAGAATATGCAAAAACATAGCCGAATTTTCGTTTATTTTTCAGGTCAAACATCTTTCCAATCGAATATTGTAAACTAAGATTTGGCATTGCCGTCATGTTGCTGGAGCCCCATGAGTTTGGAATTGATTTCGCGTAAGTTGCTTTTTGGTCACTTGTCAGCCCGTTAAATTCAGCTGTTGTTGGAAGTCCCTCCGGTAATTGACGTGTATTCGATCCCAATCCGAAAATGTCGGAATTTCCACTTGCATACGTTTTGAAGTTTTTGAAGGTACTAATACTGTTGTAAGCCCCACCAATTTGAATGTTTTGAAACGCTTCGTCACGCGGTTCTAATGTTTTGATATCAATAACTCCACCGGCAAATTCTCCCGGAAGTTCTGGTGTCGCACTTTTCATAACAAATAGATTTTCCAACATATTGGATGGGAAAATATCGAATGCAAATGCTTTACGGTCACTTTCTGTACTTGGTAGAGAGGCACCATTGATTAAGGCGAAGTTGTATCGGTCACTTAATCCGCGAACCACAACAAATTTATTATCTTGTACACTTGCTCCACTGATGCGTTTAAAGACATCAGATACACGCGCATCTGGTGTTTTGATGAAGGTGCTTTTATTGATTCCGTCTACAAGTCCACCTTGATTCAACTGCATTTTGGTAATTTCCGCATCACCTTTTGGTTTGGTCTGAAAGATGACTTTTACATCTTTTTCAGTTTTGGTCGCATTGTCCATGTCAAAATTCACCTCTGTTTTTTCTCCTGCTTTGACGATGATGTTTTCTACTTTTTGAGATAAGTAACCCATAAATCGCGCTTCCATTATATAAGTTCCAGGTTCAACAGTTGGAAAATTGAAAGCTCCTGCTGCATCCGAAATAGCCAATTTGTTGACTCCCATTAACATGACCTTAGCGGATTCTAAGGGATTATTATTGTTTTTATCCTTAACAACTCCCGAAATACTTCCTGTCTGGGCAAAGGAAATAAGTTGTATAGAACAGAAAATTAGTAGGGTAAAAAAGCGAAAATAGGTCTTCATAAAACAGTGTTAATTCACGATGCAAAGGAACGCCGACTCTTTAATTCGCAAATTAATCAAAAGTTAAGTTTAAGTTAATAGAATGCGCAAAGCTGTTAACATTTCCTTAATATAAAAAAAGGAGGACAATTGCCCTCCTTTTTATCAACATTATTTTGAGTTTTTGATTAGTCAAAAACCACTTTCATTTCCACACGTCTGTTTTTCTGACGTCCTTCCGGTGTATCATTCGTAGCGATCGGTTTTGTTTCACCAAAATACAGTGTATTCAAGCGTGCAGCATCAATTCCTTGAGAAACGAGGTATGCTTTTACGGCCTCAGCTCGTTTTTTAGAAAGCAACATGTTTGCCGTATCATCACCTTGACTATCGGTATGTCCAGTAATCTCGAGTTTCCACATTGGTTTTTTCTTCAAGACATCTGCTAATTCACCTAAAGAAACCTTCGAGCCCTCTAGAATGACATCTTTTGCCACCTCAAATTCTAAGTTATCAAATGCGGTTTTCAATACCTCAATAATGGCTTGTTCAATCACCGGACATCCTTTGTTGGATTTTGGTCCAGGTGTGTTCGGACAATCATCGTCTTTATCAAGAAGTCCATCTTTGTCACTGTCTTTGTGCGGACAACCTTTATTTGCTGAAGGTCCCGCTAAGGTCGGGCACTCATCATCTTTATCCAAGATCCCATCATTGTCTCCGTCTTTGTAAGGACAACCACGATTGTCTTGTGGTCCAGCGACATCTGGACATTCATCGATGAAGTCATAAACTCCGTCAGCGTCTTTGTCTGGACATCCTTTGTTTTCTTTTGGTCCAGCATTGTCAGGACATGCATCTTCCGCATCTTGAACACCGTCACCATCACGATCCGGACAACCTTTGAGTGCGAGTAAGCCAGCAACTGTTGGACAAGCGTCCTCAGAATCGATGATTTTGTCACCGTCGGTATCTGGACAACCTTTAAATTCTTTCAATCCAGCAACATCGGGACATGCATCTTTTTTATCAATGATTTTATCGCCATCTTTATCTGGACACCCATTGAATTCAACCGTTCCAGCTTCGTTAATACAGTCATCTTCTGAATCTGGAATTCCATCATTGTCAGTATCTGGACACCCTTTAAACGCCCATGTTCCTGGAACATCTTTACACTCATCTTTTCGATTTGAAACTTTGTCCTTATCCTTGTCTTTTACTTTATGGTAAAGTACTGGAATACGAGCCCCAGCATAAATTTCAATTCCGCTCACATTATTTTTCGCCATGAGGGTTTTCATATCGCTAATTCCTAAAATAAGTGGTCCGATTCGCGTCGCTAAGCCATATTTCACGCCACTGTATTGATTTATGGAAATTGGCATGTAAACGCCGAAATATGGACTATCGAAACTAGGGGTAATTGAAAACTGATTCGCTGTTTTCACTTTGGAGTCCTTGCCTTTAGGGATCACATTTACCATGGAAGTAGCGTTGATGTAAAATCCTTTCCAAATCTGGTAGTCGAATTGAAAACTTACTGCTGTTGGTGTGCGCATTCTGAATGTTTCAGATGAATCTTGAAGGGATACCCATTCTTTGTTTCCTGCTGTAGAAGATTGTTGAATTAAACTGTCAATTATCCCATCAAACCCTTCTAAATTCGTTGCTGTATTGAAGGTTTGTAAGTTGAATAAGTTCGAAGTATTCACAGCAAAATTACGGCTTAATCCACCTTTGGTGAATTTCATGCTTCCCATATCCACAATGGATAATCCAGCACGTAGTTTGTATTTGTTTTCATTTCTGCGCCATAAATCCGTTTCACCATCCATGTCATATTTGAAATTCGCATATTTTGGACGCCATTCGTACACTGCTCCAAGGTCTAAGCCGAAACCAAGTTTAGAAGCTGGATTTAGGATGTCAGAAATACTTTGATTTTGCCCGGTCATACCAGCGTTAAGGATTCCATTGATATTGTTCGAGTAACCGTAATCGAAGGTACCTGTTAAATATTGAGATGTATCCTCATTGACTAAATTATAGGAGAAGTTATCGGTGTACACGTACGCAGCTGCATGACCGAGTAATGCCTTAGGTGCGATACCAATTTTTAAGAAATGTTCTTTGTTATCGATTAAAACTTGAGAGTAGTTGAATCCAACTTCCGACCAAGTCATGTAGTTCATGTTGAATAATTCTTCATTGTAAACAGCGTTCCATAAACTAGGGTGTTCTAATCCGTCTTCAGCTAAAACGGCAAGTTTAGGGTCCATGTTATCCACATTGACAATCGTTCTGTTTCGAACATTGAATCCAATAGCCGTTTTTTCATTGATATGAAACATCGTATTCAAAAGATCCACTTGGAAATTAATGTTTGCACCCAATGTTTTTGTTGATGTTTCATCATAGTTGTGTACCACGAAACGATCAATGAAACTTGAATCCGGTTTCGACCATGAGTCTAGAATACTCGGATCAGCAAATGATTTATACCACCCATATCCTTGTCCACCCTGAGCAGCGCGCATAGCATTCGCATCAAAGTAACCGAAGTTTTGGTAAATATTCATGTTGGCACCGAATAACAACAGGTCGAATTTATAGCGTCCATCGACGAAGCTAGCTGGATTCACCTGGTTGCCAATGACACCCGCATAGTTGCTAGATCCAAGTCCGAGGTAGCTCTGAGCATGAAATTTTGCTTGAATCGCAAAAAGAGAGAGGCAGATGAGAAGTTTTTTCATGTTTTACTGTTTGGTATATTGGATGATATAAGAACCTAAAAAAGTGGTGATTGAATAGGCATTCGATCCGAAAGAACTTACTTGTACTTTCGTTTCTCCGTGTTTGTCATTTAGGTCATTAGCTCGTCCGTTTTGATCTAACGTATATATTTCATTTTCGAGTCCATCTAGCACACAAAGTAAGGGAATTCCCTGTTTCGAAGGTTGGATACTCATTGAGGTAATTTCTTGTGCAGGAAGTGTCTTTTCCCAAAGGACCTTTCCGTTTTGTTGGTAGGCATATAGTTCTTTTCCTCTTGTAAGCACGAAAATAACTTCCTTGTTTAGTACATAGGAGCCGAGCAGTTTAACGTTATTTTTTATCGGAAATTGCATAGACTTGCCATTTTTAATCATCGTTAAGCTTGTATTCTTGATGGAGACAGGGATTAATTCAAGGCCGGTATTGATTAAATGGTAGGTGCTATCAACGGAGATTTTAGTTATTGTTTTTCGTTTTTCCAAGTCGATTGTATAGTACATGGACGATGTCAAAACGCCAAGTGTCGGTTTTTTCACCTGGGTGGTCGTTTCCAATTGTTTGATGCTGCCAATCACTTGGAATGGCTTAATTAATGCTCCTTTTTCGTTCAATAGTTGAATGCTCTTATCTGTGTTGGACACTACAAATTCCAGTTTATTTTTTAGTTGGTATGCAACCGGAGGACAATTCTTTTGATTGGATACACGAAAAACAAGACGGCCTGTCCGATCAAATAGTTGACTTTCTGTGGCAAATTGAACGGAGACATAGGCTTGACCAACCTGAATAAGTTGCATGGAAATCACTTCTTGCGGACAAGGTTTCTCCCATTTTTTCAATCCGTTAATATAGCCAATTAACTGGTTGTTTTCGGTGAATGTTATCACATTTCCTCGTTCTGGAAAGGCGGCAAAGTCGATCACGCGCACACCAGGATTCATGACGAAATAATCTTTTATTTTCTGATTTTCTTTTCGTTCAACTAAATCAATCATCCGACAACTCGTCTCCACCAATTTTTTACCGTATACACTAATCGATTGTTGTTTCGATTTGGAAACTTGTCGATGCGCTACTTTTCTTGGTAGATAGCCATAAGTGAGAATCATGCGTTTTTCATCTTGCGAAAGGGTATTTGCGAGTTCAGCTTCAGAAATCACAAAATCTAGAAATTCTTTAGATGTGGACACCACGGCAAATCCATCGATTAATGCGACAAATAACGTTGGATTCAGTGAAGAACTATCCGATTTTTCCTCCAAAAATTTAGAGAATCGGATGTTCCTGTATTCGGCACTTATTTCATTTGACCCTTCTTTTTGCAAGTACTCATTTAAAATGTCGATGGGACTATACGCTTCTTGGTAGTCAAAAATCGCAGCGCTATGGATATCTTTTGAAACAAATACCACACCATTTGAGATCATTTGCTTAGAAAAAATGGAATGGGCAAAAACGGGATCGATTTGTTTTAAGTACGATTTTTCATAAAAAGAATAGGAATCGATATTTGAGGGTACAAATGGCGAAAAAATTCTTCGATCATCAATTTCTTTGATTTGATTGCTGCCAATGTAGCTTTTTGTATACGTATAAATACGTCCTTTTTTGATGTAAATATCACTCACACGAAGTCCTTTCTTTTCAGGAGATAAGTATAATCTACTAAGACTTGATTTCGAGTCCATTGAAAAAATAAAACCACTAGAATTAGGTAATTCTCCATCGTAAATCAACAATTGATTCCCTTTGAAAATCCCATGAAGTTTTCCATATTCAAAGGAATTCAGTTTTCCTAATTCAAATGGAAATAGGCCGTTTTTAAAGAGTTTTTGGATTTCATTTTTCGACCATGAATTCCTTTTTTCGATTAAGAATAATATTTTGTGTGAGCTAAAAATGAAGGAACAAGGTTCACTAATTCGAGGCAAGATAGAGGAATATAGAGATTGATTCAGCGCTAAAGTTTGAATGCTATGATCATCCCAATTCACTTCATAGGGCTGATGAATGGCCCACACAGCACCATCAGTTTCTTGAAAGTATGTTCTGAAATTATGTGCATTTTCTTGATGAAGCAGGTCATAAGAAACAAAACCTATCCACCACACGATGAGGATACTGAGAACGGCAAGAAGAGAACGTTTAATCATTTTAGGTTTTTTTCAAATTTAACCTGAATTCGGAGTGAATAAAAAGGAGGTATTGATTTAAATTAACAAGTAAATGTTTAATCGAATAATTCCAGTTGACTTTTGTCTGGGAGTAATCGAAAGGTCATTCGGTGATGTGGACTCGGTCCATGTGTAGCGATGGCTGTTCTGTGCTGAATGGTGGGATATCCTTTGTTTTGATTCCAATGGTATACTGGGAAAAGATCGTGTAGAGAATCCATGATTTCATCCCTTTTCGTTTTCGCTAAAATGGAGGCCGCTGCTATGGATTGATATTTACCATCACCTTTCACGATACACTCGTGAGGAATTCCATTGTATGCATGAAATCGATTCCCATCGATCAGCAGAAATGCTGGCTTAATACTTAATATGTCAATGGCACGGTGCATGGCCAAAAAACTGGCGTTGAGGATATTGATTTCATCAATTTCAACGTGAGAAACAATGCCGATGCCATAGGCAAGGGCGTTCGTTAATATTTGATCTCGAAGCAGAAGTCTATTTTTCTCTGAGATTTTTTTAGAATCGTTTAGGCCAATAATGGGTTTTTCTGGATTTAAAACGACCGCAGCTGCAACAACCGGACCGCTTAGACAACCTCGTCCCGCTTCATCACAACCACCTTCAAGGCGATCGATACTATGAAAGGCTAATAAATTTCCCATTGAATTCAAAATTGCGAAATATTTTGTAGATTAGCACATACGATTTAAAACCAGCTCACTATGAAACATGTACTTTTTGGAATCCTATTCTTTTTAACAGGTTCGATTTCTTATGCTCAGACGGCAAATTCAGCATCTTCTCATTCAGTAAATAACTTGACAGCAGGCATTTCTACTGGAAAAATCGAACTTATTTTGCCTAGTCAATTAAGTTCAGAAGATGTCGCGAGTTCTTCAAAATACTATGAGCAATTTTTCTTAGTAGAATTTAATGCAAAAAACCATGTTGCTACCTTTAATATGGTTTCGAATATACCTGAATCAAGACGAGTGATTTTACGTTTTTTAGCAGCTAATCAAATTCAAAATGTAATCATTGAGGGTAAATCTTATCCATTGCTAGACTTTTATCAAAGCTTTCTTGACAAATGAGAATTTTCGTTAAGGCAATTTTAACCCTTGGATTAACGCTTCAAAGTTGTTCATCCCCCAAAGACGCCTTCAAACATTACGGTCCTGATGCTGTAGATATGTCCAAAGCCATTTCAATGGCTGAAATGGTGACGCAGTTTAATCAAAATCCACAAGCGGATACATTTACCTTTTACGCACCAATTGTGAATGTTTGTCAAAGTGCAGGTTGCTGGGTAAATGTGAAAAAAGAAGATGGCGATTTATTGCGCATTCGCTTTAAAGATCATTTTGGTATACCACCAAATACTGAGTCCGGGAAAACGGCCTATTTTCATGGAATAGCTTACTATGATACGATTTCTATACAATTGCAGAAACATTTTTTAGAAGATGGACATGCACCACAAACGGAAATAGATAAAATTGTTTCTCCAAAGATTGAATTAAATTTTCAAGCGGATGGGGTTCTTATTCCTTCTTCCTCAAAGCAAAAATAATAAGCGCCACAGATACTGAATGAATCAGTATTTGCACCCACCATTTGGTGTTGAGAAAAACAGCCACCATGTTTGCTGGGATGAGAAAGATAGCCAACAAATGAAACCTGCCTTGCAGTTTTTTATCTGAAATCATACATTCCGCTCGGTGTAAAACAAAGGTGCAAGGGAACATCGTTTGGATGCAGGTCACTAATCTCTATAAATTCATCGAAAAGGTGTAAACCAATGAATAGGCATTCCGGCTTGCAATTAGAAAGCAAGCGGTCATAGAATCCTTTTCCATACCCAACCCGATGTCCATGCTCATTAATCGCCAAAAGCGGTACAAAGACCACATCTAAAACCTTTGCGCTAATTTCTTTACCATTCGTTGGTTCGGGTATGCCATGCTCACTTAAGGTTAGTTGCTTAGATTCCTCATATAGAAATAAGCTTAAGCTCAGATCTGAAAAATTTGATTTTGATAGAACAGGGTGTCCACCTTGTAGAATGATTCCTTCTAGCAGTTCGAAGGTGTTGATTTCGTGTTGTTTTTCAATGGGTAAAAACAAGCTGATGTATTTATCCTTAAACGAAAAAGAATCCATCACAAGTGTTTGAACGTGCGATGAGATTCTTGAAATTTCGTATGGACTTAGTCCGGATCTTTTTTTCTTATAAAAGGATCTGATTTCCGATTTGAGCATCAAAAAATCACTAATGGGATTACAAACGTAATCTTAATTCATTTAATTTACGGTTGTCAATGACTTCTGCCGTTTTTCTCAAGGCGCCAATCGTTTGACCTTGGAATGAACCTTTCAGTGTTTTCGTCATTTCATCACGTTCAATTTTGAAATTGGTACTTGCAGGAGCTTTGATTGTTTTCAAAATTTGCACCATATACACCCCACTTTTCCCTTTTAAAGGCAAGGTGCGTTTTCCATCTTTCATCACAGAAGCGAATAACATTCCAACGATTTCTGGTTCGTATCCAACATTTGCGATTTGTGGATTGGCAAACGTGATTTCAGCATTTTGAACCATCAAATTACATTTTTTCGCAACTGATTTCAACGAATTACCTTTGGCCATTTGATTCATCAATCGTTTAGCTTTTTTCTCGATAATGAGATCTTTTTCCATTTCAGCCTTCGCATTTTCGAATGTTGGCTCTCCTTCTTCTTTGATGGAACTTACCATTCCAATGATATACTTGTCCTTATCTTTAATCGGATAAGAAGTTAACGAACCAACTTCAACACCTTCGCTGTAAGCGAGCTCTAAAATTTTATCAGATGCCATTGAAGTGGTGAAACCGTACGTTTTCGGCGCTTTATCTTCCAAAGTGATCGATCTAGATACATAGTTAGCCTGACGTACAATGGTATCAAATAAACTTACTTTCTTTAAAATATCAGATGTTTTTCCAATTTTTCGATCCAATTTGTACAGGATATTATTGATTTCACTTTCCTTATTACTGATGGTCTCTTCTGATGCTTTAAAAAGTTTGGAAATAGAAACTAAAACGGGGAATTTAGACGCATCTCTTTCCATTACTTCAACAATGTGAAAACCGAATTCCGTTTTTACTACTCCAAATTTATTGAGAGGTGCAGTAGCGCAATAAGATCCGAATTCTGGAACCATGTCACCTTCTAAGAAGTTATCAATAACACCCCCAGCCTTTTTCGATTGTGTATCATCTGAAAATTTATCTGATAGAGATACGAAGTTATCCTTGTTAATCACTTTTAATAAACTATCCGCTGTCTTACGTTTTGCATCAATGACTTTTGCGTCCTTGGAACCACCTGTTGATAATAGGATGTGTCTTGCTTTCAATCGAGATGGTGTAAATCCAATCACTTTAGAAATCACCATGTTTTCTTTCATCGCGTATGGACCTACCACTTGTCCAATAGCGGCTAGTTTGAAAATGGTGTCGTAAGATATTGGGTAAGTTTGGTATTGATTCGATTTCGGGTTTCCTTCTGGAACAGCAGTAGATCGCTTGTTGTTAAAGTACACTTTCACATCGCTGTTTCTCAATACATACATGGAATCATTCGTGGAAGAGATGAAACCTGCTTTCAATGTATTTAGTGCGGTGTTCATCTTATTGGTATCCGCTTTAGATGGAGCAACGACTACATCAAACACTTTCACTTCACGAGAAGAAGAACGAATTGCATATTTTTTCTCGCTCTTGTGTTCTTCATAATAGGCTTTCAGTTCATTATCTGAGACCTTAATATTCGCATCTGCGATATCTGAATATGGACGGAAGACAAAAGAAATAGATTTGGTTTCCTTCGCTCCATAATATTTATCCTCTGCTTCTAGGTTTGTTACATAAGCAGCTTGCTCTAACAATCCAAAGTATTTTTCACGTTTTCTTGTATCCGTGTAGTATTGTTTAGTACCATTCCATTGTTGAACAGCTTGGGGTTCTTTACTCGTTTTTAACTTCGTTAAGGTCGATTGAAGCTTTTTTCTTCCCTCTACCATCGATTGAGGAGAAACTACGCCTGTTAAAGAATCAATAAAGAATTGATTTAAATCTTGAATGATATTGAATCCGTCTGTTGCTAACAAATACGCATTAAATTCTCGTTCAGAAACGGAGATGCCTAACGCATTATATTCTTTACTTAGAATGGTAGAATCCACTAAATAATTCCAACTATTATCCAAGGCTGATTCCATATCAGCATCTGTATATTCTTTGTTTGCTTGTGCCGCTTGATTTCGACCTTGCTCTTGGAATTTTGTACTTGCGATTGAGTATTCTTTGGGATCCACTTTCTCCCCGTAAACTGTACCAATGCCATATTGGCCTTCATTGATACCCAATAAATGTTGGTAATCTGATAAAATAAAGGTTGCCAAAGCAAGCCCAACAATTCCTACAAGTAATCCCGATTTCGAACGTATTTTTCCGATAATTGCCATTTCACTAAAATTTAAGACTGCGAATATAGCAAGAATTCGTCAATTTTACTACTAATGCAATAAAAAAGGAGGCTTATTTACCTCCTCCCTTTTGCGGTGTCTCGCCTTCTGGTTTCGATGTATTAGTTGGTTTTGTTGGAGGTGGTGGTGGAGGCGTCGTTGGCTTAGTCACCGTCCCTGCAGGAACGGGAGCAGGTTTCGTTGGCGGCGGTGTGGTTTGCACGGGTTTCGTTGTTGTCGCAGACTTTGTCTGCGCTGGTTGATTTTGGACAGGAGCGGGTTTCGCTGGTGGAGGAGTTGTTTGAACAGGTTTAGACGGGGTTGTGACAGGTTTAGACTGTGCTGGTGGACTCTGAACAGGAGCAGGTTTCGCTGGTGGAGGAGTTGTTTGAACAGGTTTGGACGGGGTTGTGACAGGTTTTGTCTGAATCGGTGCTGGCTTTACATTAGAAGGCTTAGGTTCATTTGTTTTATTTTGACCAGGTTGTTGATTTTGTTGCATCATTCCATCGGAATTTCCATTCCCAATATTTTGACTTCCTCCATCAAAAATTACGGTAAATAACTTTGTGTCCGAACCGCAAGGGCTTATGGCTGTTAACTGAATATCATTGTTACCTGCGACTAAGTTAATAGCTGCGCTGATGTTCCCATTTGAATTGTCAAATCCAGTTTGTTCAACACCATTAACCAACAACTGCAGCATGCAATTTGGCATGTAATTCATTATGCTTGCCGTGTACATGATGTTGTTAAAAGTTACTGTACTTCCCGATATAGGAACTGTTGTGACATTGATTACAGGGACTATGCAACTTTGATAACGAATCGTGCGTGTTTGATTTGATGTTCCACAAGCGTTTGTTGCAGTTAAAATAATGTTAATGATTCCTTCTGGTAAATTCAAGGTAGTTGATAAGTTTCCATTGTCAAAGTTGAAATTTGTGACAGGGTTTCCTGCAACCATTAAACTGATTTCTTGACTACTTGAGATGTTTTGAATACTCGCTTGAAAAGGCAAAATCGGACTATACATACTATAATATACATCCGCTGGATTCAAAATAGAAACAATTGGAGCAGCACATTGCTCGTAATTTACACTTACGGTTTTAGCATCCGTGCCGCAAGAATTTGATGCCGTTAATACCAACACATTTTGTCCATTGGTTAAATTAACCGTGGCGCTTAATTGCCCGTTATTAAAAGATGCGTTAGGAATGATTGTACCGTTCAACGTCAGGTTGATCCCTTGACCGTTTCCTATGTTTTGAATCTCCGCACTGAATATATAAGAGGCAGTGTTTACGGTTGAGGTAGCAGAAGTTGGATTGGAAATAGAGACTATTGGGGCCAAACAATTTTCAAATTTGAGGTACACTGTTTTTGTAGCTGTTCCACATGCATTTGTCGCAGTCAAGACTACTTCGTTGTTTCCATTTGACAATGTTACCATGGCACTCACTTGTCCATTCAGGAGATTTAGGTTTCCAACGGAAACTCCGTTGACTGTTAAACTTAATTCTTGTAAGCTTGCATTTTGAACGGCAGCGCTAAAAGCAAAGCTTGCATTTGAAACGGTAGAACTGGTAGTTGATGGATTGGTCATTGTCACGGTAGGAACGGTACATGCCGTGTATTGGATCGTTCGAGTTTCTGAATCGGTTCCACAGGTATTCGTAGCCGTCAGAACAAACGTATTCAAGCCAGGACTAAGCGTCAGTACAGCCGAGACTTGTCCATTCGCAAACACGATATTCGAGATTTGCGTTCCATTGTGGAGTAGGGTAATTCCTTGTAGGCTCGGCATATGTTGCGTTGTAGCTTGGAAAGTATAGGATGCATTCGTAACTGTTACATTATTAGTTGCTGGACTCCCGATTGTTACCACCGGCGTTTGACAATTCAAATAAGTAATGCTATTTTTTTTCATGTCAGACCCACACGTATTTGAGACGCTGAGGAAGAACGTATTGACACCTGAATTCAGCACAACATTAGCCGTAAGTTGACCATTCACAAAGGTGTAATTCGTGATGGCTTCACTATTCAAACTTAAATTGATCCCTTGGTTTGTTGGGACATTTTGAATGTTTGCTGTGTAGGTAAATGCCGCAGTAGTGACATTCCCGGCATTTATCAATGGTGATGCAATGGTGATGATCGGTGCGATACAATTCGAATAGAAAATTGTTACCGTTTTTATATCCGTCCCACATGCGTTGGTACCTTTTAGTACAATTGTATTCAATCCATTCTGCAAATTCAAATTAGCTGTAAGCACGTCATTTGTCAGAGCAAAGTTGTTTAAGCTTAATCCGTTCAAACTTAATAATATGCCTTGTGTGGTGGTCACGTTTTGTAGATTTGCTTTGAAAGCGTATGTGGAAGCGTTCACGGATAATCCACTGTTTGTTGGGTTAACAATCGTTAGGATTGGAGCTGTACATGGGGTGAAATTGATATTCCACGTATGTTGATCTGTACCACAATTGTTACTCACTGTCAATACCAGTGAATTTGCTCCGGAAACTAATGAAATTGCCGAGGAGAATTGGCCATTCACAAAGCTAAACGGACATTGAATCCCATTTTGCGTGAAAATGATGTTTTGGGTCGTTCCTTGCGCAATATTTGCCGTAATCGTTTGAGTCGAGTTTGCGATGACGGCGGTTGGATTTGTTGAAAAATTAGAAATCGAAGGAGCCACACAATTGTCGTAATTTATGGAAATGGTTTCCACGTCTACCCCGCAATCATTCGTTGCTGAGAAGACTAGTGAGTTTTGACCAGGAACCAATGCCAAAGTGCTAGTAATTGTTCCATTCGAAAAATTGAAAGGAGTGGATACTCCGTTTAACTTAAAGTTGATGTTTTGAGCATTGTTAACACCTGTCAAAGTGGCATTCAATGAATAAGAGGCATTTGTAACGGTTACCCCGCTGATGACATTTGCCCCTAACTGAATGATTGGCGGAGTGCATTGAACAAAATTTACGGTAAATGTTTTCGCATCGTTTCCACAAGCATTGTTTACGGATAGGGTAATGGTATTTATTCCATTTGTCAAGGCAATCGTTGACTCAATTAAGCCATTGGTAAAAGTAAACGGGATTTGCTGTCCATTTTTAACGAGCTGAATATTTTGTGATTGAACAATATTTGTTGCCGTTGCTTTGAATTGAAGTGCAGCGATATTCGTTGTTCCTCCGGTTGTAGTAGGTTGAATCAGGGTGATTTGCGGCGCGATGCAATTGTTGTAATTCACCGTTTTTGTTTTCGTGTCTGTACCACATGAAGCAGTGGTCGCTGTAACAACGAATGTATTCACTCCGGGTATTAAGTTTGTCACCGCATTAATTTGACCTGAAAATTGGTTGAATGCGATTGGAGCACCATTTTGTGTCACCGTGATGGTTTGTCCATTGTTGACCAATGAACCAGGATTCATCGTACTCGCTAATAAGGTATAAATTCCTGAATTGCTCGTTCCACCGGCTGAAAGTATGTTCACGTTGGGTGTGATTCCCGTACAATTGATGTAGTTAAATTGGATCGTTTCGACATCGGAACCACAATTGTTTGTTGCGGTAAGCGTAATGCTATTGCTTCCGTTGATTGGAGTTAATCCTAATTCAACCGCACCCGTTGTTGCATTATAGGTAAAATTTGATTGTTCGATTCCATTAACGATAACTTTAATGTTTTGTTTTGAAACGACATTGCTCACGATTGAGTTTAATCGCAGCGCATTTGTACTTGCCGTCACGTTCTGATTTTGACTTGGACTTTGAATGGAAATAGTTGGAGCATTACAATTTTGGAAATAGATGGAAGTAATTTCAACATCATTTCCACAACCATTGCTAACCTCGACATTGAAGGTATTAATTCCGGCTGTTAGTGTTGTTGTAATTTGGATTTGACCGCTTGTTTGTATGCTGATATTAGGTATGAGAAGCCCGTTTTGGAATACCTTCACTTGGGCATTGGTCAAACTTCCCGAAATAGATGCTTTTAAGGTAAATGCCGCGGTGTTTGTTGTTGTCCCGGAAGCACTTGGATTGAGTAATTGAAGACTGACAGGAACGCAATTATCGTAGTTAATGGTCGCGGTGTAGGTATTCGTACCGCAATCATTGGTCACTGTTAGTTGAATGGTATTGACTCCTGGAACAAGTGTAATGGCCCGTTGAATTAATCCATTTGCTGGATTATATGTTGCGCCATTTAAGGACATCCCGTTCATCAATAATTTAATTCCATTCGCGTTTACAGCACCTTGAATCACAGCGCTAAAGGCAAAGTCGTTTGTTTTTACGGTCATATTTCCACCGTTTGGACTCGTGAAAGTTGCGGTAGGAGTTACGCAATTCAATAGCGTTACTAGGGCCGATGCTGATTCACTACCACAATTATTACTAGCGCTTAGCTGAAAGGTGTTCTGTCCAGCATGCAAAGAAACCAATGCATCAATAATTTGTGTGGAGGCATTATAATTAAATAGTACTGGTTGATTTTGGTCGTTAACGATTGTTGCACTACTTGCATTCAATAAATTACTTACTTTGAATTCGATGCGGTATTGACTATTGGTGACTGTTTTATTATTTCCGGAAACCAATGTGATAACTGGCTTTGGACAAGTCGTTGCAGTCGTGTAATTGTTTACGTTACTTGATGTATTTGATTCGCTTCTCCCTCCGCGTGATTTAAAGTTGATTCTCAGGTAAGCGGAAGTGTAGTGATGCCAATCATTTTTTAATCGAGGTGTTTCAGAAAGATATCCATCAAATGAATCCCCTCTGGTAAACGTTGTTTTGTGTTCAAAACCAAGACTTGTTCTTTTCCCTATCTGATAGCCTAATCCAAAACCTAAACTCGGCATCCATTTTACTAAGTATTGGTTGTTTGACCCACCGTCTAATCTTGTTTCATAAAGTCCGTCGAGTGTGGTAGATAATTGTGGTCCAATTGGACCTGTTTGCTGCATTGATGTGTAGTCGTATAGCGATGTTGAATCAGCAGATTTTAAGAGATCGCCAAAAGTTTGTGTCCAAGTTAAGCCAACACCTCCAAAAACGTAGGGGTCAAATCCAGTTCTTTCATGTATTCGATTGAGGTGTAAGACCAATTCTAAACTTAAACGACGAACGTCTGTTTGGAAGTTATTTACGTAGATCGAATTGCTATCTAACTTGTAACTATCTAGAGGCCCACCTTGATAATTTTTCAATGAAAATGCAGCTGTGTCTTGTCCCACCCAAGTCCCTGCAAGGTAACGACCCCTCAAATCAAAACTGATTTTTTTTCCATAGTCGTAATTGTAAGAACGACCAAGAATGAGTCCATACCCCGAACTATTGACGTTTTTCACATCGTTCGTATTCCACGTTACACCTGCATTTAACCCAAAAAACCACTTGGAGTTTATGTCATAGTTGATCCGTTGAGCCTTCGCAAAAGTGAAACTTAGTAACAGGATGTTTAGAATGTACCATTTTTTCATAATCAGTCTTTTTAGGTGCCTTACCTATTTTCATGCCAAATTTCCGAAAAAACGGGGAGAAAAAAAATGAAAAAGTGAAGACGGTGGAAATGCGAGGTTTATGGGTAATAGGTAAACTTGGTAAAACGAAGGATCAGCAAGAAATTTGTAGCAACATCGCGTTGAATGGTTGAACCGAGAAGTTGTGTTTTTGTATCGAAAACGATTTGAAGATCCTTTTGCAATTCGCCATACCTGAAATAGTGTACTTCTATTAAATTTCCAAAATGGTCATAACGGTATTTCCATTCTTCATCTGCTAGTTCATCTTTTTCATTGAAATGAGCTTTTGATTCCAAGAGACCTCGGTCATTGTAGGAATATTTTGTGACATGCTCAATGGCGCTCATCCGGTAATTGATTTTTTCCTCCGTTAAGTAACCATCTGTATTGTAATACCTCACTTCGTTGAGGTAGGGAAGTTTATAAGAGTTATAGCGTATTTGTTCGCGTTCATTTGCACGTAAGATGTACTGAAAATACTCGGTATTCATGAGATTTGACTGCAGCACCTCATCTTTTTGATAACGATAAATTTCCCGAAAGCTGCTTTCAGATTCCACTCGATCTAGGGAGTCATATGTTCTTTTTACCGTGGTAAAACCGCCATTTTCTGTTTTGCGATGTGCCACGAGCTGGTTTCGTGTATTGTACTGATATTGATGAAGGGTGGTGTCTTTTTTACGGTTAACCGTTCGAATATCGAGGCTTTCGATTAATCGCCCATTTTCGTCGAAGCGGTATCGAAACCAATCGGACGTTTCACGAATGACTTCTCCTGGTTTTTTAGTAGAGTAACTGCCTTCCAGGGATTTAATGTGATTTGTTCGGATCACATCACGATTGAAAAAAGGCACATCAGTAAAGGCTTCACCTTCTTGATTGAGTAGGATTTGTACTTGTCCTTTCATCGGAAGAATGAAAAGAAGTAGTAAAAAAAGTCCGATTCTCACTACGTTCCTATAAAGTGCTCAGCACACTTTTCCAACTCGCTTTCTCTGCTAAAAGTCTCTCTAAATCTGAAATGCCTATGCGAATTTGTTCCATAGTATCTCGATCTCGGACGGTGACCATATCATCTGTCAAAGTTTGATGATCAATGGTAATGGAGAATGGGGTTCCAATCGCATCTTGTCTGCGGTAGCGTTTCCCGATGGAATCTTTTTCATCATACTGAATGGAGTAGTCAAACTGAAGTTGCTTCATGATTTCACGTGCTTTTTCTGGAAGTCCATCTTTCTTTACCAAAGGCAAAACAGCGGCTTTGTACGGAGCGAGCACTGCAGGAATGCGTAAAACAACGCGTTCTGAACCGTCTTCTAATTTCTCATTTTGGTAAGCGGCACTTAAAACGGACAAGAACATGCGGTCGAGACCTACCGATGTTTCCACCACATAAGGCACATAACTTTGGTTTAATTCTGGATCAAAGAATTGCAGTTTCTTCCCTGAGAATTGTTCGTGTTGTTTTAAATCGAAGTCAGTTCGCGAGTGAATACCTTCCAGTTCTTTGAATCCCATAGGGAAATTGTATTCGATATCACACGCAGCATTTGCATAGTGCGCTAATTTGATGTGGTCGTGAAAACGGTAAAGATTAGCACCGAGTCCAAGGTTTTTATGCCATTTTTCACGGGCCTCTTTCCAGTAGGCGTACCATTTCATTTCTTCACCAGGACGAACAAAGAACTGCATTTCCATTTGTTCGAATTCGCGCATACGGAAAATGAACTGACGGGCAACGATTTCGTTGCGGAACGCTTTTCCAATTTGGGCAATTCCAAAAGGAATTTTCATTCTTCCCGATTTTTGAACATTCAAGAAATTGACAAAAATTCCTTGAGCAGTTTCTGGACGAAGGTATATCGTAGAAGCATCTCCCGCTAATGAACCAAGTTCGGTAGAGAACATTAAATTAAACTGACGGACATCGGTCCAATTTTTCGTTCCGGAAACGGGACAAACGATTTCCAAATCCACGATCAAGTTTCGGACTGCTTCTAAATCGTTGTTTTCCAAGGCATCGCGCATGCGATTTTCAATGGAAAGAATCTTTTCCGCATTGCGTTGCACATTTGGATTCGTAGCTCTAAATTGTGTCTCGTCGAAATCAGCTCCGAAGCGATTTTTTCCTTTTTCGACTTCTTTTTCTATTTTCTGGCGGATTTTCTCCATGTGTTCTTCTAACAGAACATCTGCGCGGTATCTTTTTTTGGAATCTTTATTGTCAATCAATGGATCATTAAAGGCATCTACATGACCGGAAGCTTTCCATGTGGTTGGATGCATAAAGATAGATGCGTCAATTCCAACAATGTTTTCATGCATTTGCACCATCGCTTTCCACCAATAGGTTTTGATGTTGTTTTTTAACTCAGAACCCAATTGTCCGTAGTCGTAAGTTGCTGCGAGTCCGTCGTAAATTTCCGATGACGGAAAAATAAATCCGTATTCTTTTGAATGCGAAATAATGTCCTTGAGTTTGTCTTGATTTTGATCCATGATGCAAAGTTAGCCCTTCTGAAGATTTGAGCGTCAAATTCCGAAAACAATTTCAACAAGGGATTTTTGATAGATTCTGTCGATTCCGTACTTTTACCTCATGCGATTTTACCTTTCCACATCCGAATTTATCGAAACGAGCGAAGCAATCGATCTATCTATTACGCTACAAGCTTCGAGTGAAAACGTTAGGGCATGGTACGTTGATCCACCTCGGATGGAAGCAGTTCGTGCCAATGGATTCATTGGAAGCATCAAAGAAGGGGGAAGTGTAAATTTCCGTGATGTGTTTTTTAATCCGCATGGACATGGAACACACACGGAGTGTTGTGGACACATCACGCAAGAAGTATATGCCGTAAATGACGTCTTGAAGGAGTTTTTTTACCGAGCGAGGGTAATTACCGTTGATCCGATGCCATTGGAAAATGGGGACCTTGTGGTTCAAGCAGCTCAAATCGCACCTTTTTTATCAAAAGAATTTTCTGAGGCGGTCATTATTCGCACGCTACCAAATACATCGAAGAAAAAAGCACTGAATTACTCTGGAACAAATCCATGTTATTTTGATGTGGAAATTGTGGAATTATTGAATGAATTCAATGTGAAACATTTTTTGATTGATCAACCCTCTGTGGATCGAGAAGAGGATGGAGGCGATTTAATTTTTCACCATGCTTTTTGGAATGTACCAAAGAATCCAAATTTCGATCGAACCATTACCGAGTTAATTTATGTCCCAAATGAAGTGCTAGATGGAAACTACATTCTTGAAATTCAGATGGCTGCATTTAAAAATGATGCGAGTCCAAGTAGACCAGTCCTATATAAGATACAATAAAAAAAGGGCTTTTCAGCCCTTCCTAGTAGTAGACATTAAAGTCTGAGTGGTACAATTTAAGTAATAAGGACAGGAGCTTCTTATATATATTCCCGAAGGACGTCGACAAAAACTATTAAACTCTTATCAAACTAGAAAATGAAACTGCCTCTCCAAGCAGCCTGTCAACTTCTATATATAAAAAGAATCCTGTTTCTCTCCTTATTTCATTCTAAATATAGATAGTTAGTTTGAATAAAAATCCCACAAATGAATATACGCGACTGTCAAATGAACAAAGCGCCTATTTTCACGAATATTTGCTTTTTCATTCCTCGAAAAAAGAAGATAATTGAACGAATGGAAGCAAAAAAGGCACATGGGAATCATGTGCCTTTCTTTTTTGTTCCTAGTTTACTCTATTATTCAATAACTAATTTCTTTGTGCCGGCTTGACCGCTAATTTTAACCTGATAGATTCCTTTGTAAAGGGTGTCTACTTGTAAATAAGCAATCGTACTTCCCTGTACAATTTGTTTAACTTGAATGAGTTTCCCTAAAGCATCATACAATTCAACGGTGTAAGACTGATTTGTCAAATCATTTACTTGTACCATGATGATGTCATTGCTTGGATTTGGGTAAACGGACCAGTCGTTTTCTTTCAATTCATTGATTCCTACATTCGAAGTATAGGTAGTGACAGTCTCAGAAATAGCGGTAACTTTCGCTGCTGTTTTTACCCCGTAAAAGGTTGGTCCAACCACGTATGGGTACGCTGAATTCCATTCCTCATTCACAGTCGCAAAATAACAATAGATTCCATTTGGATACTCAGGAGTGACACAAACTCGTCCATTATGAATGTCTAAATAATCAGACTGAGAATGATTGATAAATTCATAGTCTTCACGGAAATATCCAAGTGGATATGTTGTGCTAACCGTTGGTCCGTCTGGCACGTCTGTTCCATCAGCCCAAATAGTTCTTGCAGTGATGTTTCTTAATTGATAACCGGATTTAATGCGGGTAATTCCGCCCGTTCCATCGGCGTTTTTAAATCCATATGCACCGTAAATCGGAAAGCCATCATACGCATAACCAATTAAAGGTGAATGAACCGTTGAATCAATCACATAAAGTCCATCGGCATCGTACAAATCACACACATTCGAAATAACGGTAAGGTCCAATTTAAACGCACTTGGATTTTGGTGGTGGTGGTAATTACCCATCGCTGGGTGTCCTTTGGAACAATCGAATCCTGCTTTTTCCGCTGGAATGGCATCTCGATTCCAAGAAAAGGATGCACCTGGTCCTCCCGGACAAGGAGACATTCCAGGCAAACCGCCGCATAACGAATTCGAGTTTGAATTCCAAGCCACGCCATCGCGGTAGTCAAATAAGGCGACACCATTGATGAAAATCCCAATATTTCCACCGGTCGTGTTTGTTAACGTTCCCGTATTTTGGGTAGGATTAAGTGGCATTTTGAAAATTGCATTTTGTCTCGTTGCCAAGGATGGATTTCCATCCATAAATGGACCTGTGATGTACGAAGGAACGCCTGTTGTTGTCACATAAACCCAATTGTTTGAGTACTGAACCGTTTGAACATTCGCCAAGGTTGTTTCATTGATTGGCGTGGAATTCCCTTGAACATAGTGTCTTCCTGTGATTCCTGTTGTATTGATGAGCCAGTGTTCAATTGCTGGATTTAACTGTGCCATTGCCTGCTGACAGCAAACGATAAGCAAAAATAAAAGGTTTAATTTTTTCATGATTTTTCTGTTTGAATAGATTTAGATGTTAATTCTTTTGAAAACTTGCATTTCGCTCATTTTTCGGGTATTTAAACGAAGGATTGAAAAGAAATTCTTGGTCGCTTAAGGCTTTTAAAAAGGCAATGAGATCCTTTTGCTCATTAGAAGTGAGGAGTCTGTTAATTTTTTTTAGTTCTTTACTAAAGTAAGGTTGCTGCTCATGCAAATTCCCATAGTGATTGAGTACTTCCTTCAAGTGTTTGTAGCGTCCATCGTGCATGTAGGGGAAACTAAACTCCACATTACGGAGCGTTGGAATTTTAAACAGGAGAGAATCTTCCTTTCGGTTGGTAATGCCCATGCGTCCGTAGTCATTGAGCGCAGGGACAAGCGCAATCCCGTTGGATTTAAATTCATTCTTCATAAACAATGGTTCTTGATGACAAGAAGCACAGTATTTTTTAAACAGCTGGTATCCAGATTTCTCCTGATTGGTAAAGCTGGACTCGCCTCGTTTTACCTGGTCATATTTTGAATTCGCCGAAACGAGGGATACCGTAAAGCTGGCAAGTGCTTTCAACATGGATGCTGTTTCAATCACACTGTCGCCAAAAGCAAGGTAAAAACGATTTCGATAAAAGGACGACTGGTTTAACCTACGAAGAACTTCATCTAGTCGATTGTCCATCTCCTTCGCATGCGTGAGTGGATTAATCGCTTGTTTATTTAAAGAACTCACGCCACCATCCCAGTGAAAAAATTGCTGCCAAGCCAAATTAATGAGAACAGGTGCATTTCGTGTTCCGATTTTTCCATCAATGCCATGACTTAAGGAGTGATCAATGTGTGTAAATCCAGAATATTGAAGGTGACAATTCGCACATGAAATGGTGCTGTCTCTGGAAAGATCAGGGTCGTAAAACAAGGTGCGTCCCAACTCAAATTTTTCTTTCGAAAGTGGATTTTGCACGAAGTCGTAGTGGGGTTTCGGCCATTTTGCGGGAATATAAAAAGGAGTTTCCTCTTGGATTCCAGCAAGGAAAAGCCAACAAGCTACAACGGTCCATAAAACGATCAAAAACGGTTTCATTCGGAGCGAAAGTTTTTGGATAGTTCCCGGCAATAAGATTGGGCAAGTTTCCCCGGAATCAAGACGCTTTGCACCAAAGGAAAATCGACTGCTTGCTCAAAAAATGGTTTAATATCCAAAATGAGGGTATTCCCCTTGATAGCTAAATTAATGGATTCATTCGTTTCAAATGGCTGTCGGTATCCACCTAAATGGTATTCAAAGGTTTGGTCAGTTAAAGGAATGGAAGATGAGGTCCCGGTGCATTTGAATTGAATGTAACCAGAATTCCATGCCCAGTACATGCCATTCATGGGATTCAATGGTCCATCGACACTTTCAGACACATGATAGGAACTATCGAGTCCAAAATGGAAACGGAGTGATTGGTATTCTGCTACAGGAAAATCGGGAAATAACTGGAGAGAACTTGGATCCTCAAGATCAATAAATCGCGGTCCAACGAGTACCTGTTTTCTTGTTTCTTGTTCAAATTGAAAGTCTGAAAGATAGAGTTTCAGTTCGTGAAATATCAAACTGTCCTTTCCGAGAAAGTAGTATTTTTCTAAATTAATTCGTTCGCTTCCCCAACGAACAGAAACATTTAATTGTGTGTGACCTTGGTGGAAAAAAGTCATGAATACAAAGAATGTGACAAGTTGATTCATGGTCTTCCTTTGGGACCAGGTTTCCCTGTTCGATCTATCATGCGACGAACCACGCGATTTAGTGCTTTTTGTTGTTTTTTCGTGCAATGTTGTTTCAACCGAATGAAGTGATCGAAGGTACAAGAATCAATTTGAAATTGAATACGGCTAACAACAGCAAAAATATGTTGGTTTTGGTCCGATTTTTTTGGATCTAGACTAACCTTTCTTCTCCATGATTTTTGTTGGTTTAAAAGCCGGTCTTTTTCACGAACATGACGTTTAAATTCATTGTCTGCCCAATGTGCTTCCTTACCTTTCATGTCGAGTGCTAAATACAATTTTGGTGGATGTGGTGGTCCTTCTTGTCCACGCTTGTTCAATTCAAGTAGTAAAAACCCATTGATAAAAATCAATATTCCAATGCAGACAAGTAATAAACGATTTGCTTTCATTTTTTCGGTATTAAATGGAAAGATCGGAACCAAAATTAGCATATTGCGACTCAAGAATTTGGTCTTCGGCTAACGTTTTTTGGTTAGACATGAAATAAAATAAGTTAAAAAGGATCAATAAAGTAGTAATGATGCTAATGGTCAACGAACGGTTTTTCATTTTTTGTGCATAAACCGGACTCTTCAAGAGTTTTTCATGAAGTGAAGTGCTGACTTCCAAGGAATGTATTGATGGCTTGTTGTTCATATGTGTTGTTGTAAAGACTTAGATGTTAACTATTTGTGTTACTTGTGATTATATCCAATTTTTTTGAATTGGATCCTTTAATTGCTTTATTAATTGCTGTTTGGCTCGAAAGATCAGTGATTCCACGGCCGAAAGGGATAGGTTCATGCTTTCGCTGATTTCCTTATAACTAAACTCGTCAAAGTGGTGTAGGGAATAAGCGGCTCTTTGATTTTCAGAAAGTTGTTGTACCGCTAGAAAAAATGCTTTGGACCGTTCCCGTTCCATCAGCACTTGCTCTGGATTGAGTTGGGACTTGTTTTCTACGCCTAGGAATGATTCATCAATGGGAACCTTAATTCCAAAACGTTTTTTTCGTTTCGCATGCCGCATGTATTCTAGGCATTTGTTCATGGTAATGCGATGAATCCATGTCGATAGTTGTGACTCCCCTTTAAACAAGTGTTTTGATTGATAAATGGCAATAAAGACATCTTGTGTGGCATCTTCTGCTTCCTCTCGGTTATGAAGGAGGTGCCAACACATGTTGAGGACTTTTTTTTCATAGAGATCTACGAGCTGCTCGAAAGCTAGAATGTTTCCACTTTGAAACGCGTTGATATCAATTTCTTTAGACACAGTTTAGCTTAGATGTCATATGCATGAAATACTTGTCCGCTCATTCAAAGAACATTCGTCCATTTAACCACTCAGGATCTAAAATTGCCTGTTGCTTTTCATAAAAGCGAATGGCTGGCTCATTCCATGCGAGTACTTGCCAATCCATTCGTTTCACGTTTGAACGTTTTGCAACGAGAAGAATTTCGTCAAATAACAACTGTCCGATGCCAAGTTTTCTTTTTTCCTCTTTCACGTAGAAGTCCTCTAGGTATAGACAAGCTCCTTTCCAAGTAGAGTAGGAGGTATAGTACAATGCAAAGCCCACAATTTCGGAATCGAGCTCAGCAACAATAGCTTCACAAAGGTGATCGTCGAATAAATCAATGGACAATTGCTCAGCGGTATTCGTGACCTGTTCAGGTGCTTTTTCGTAAAGTGCAAGTTCTTGAATCAGCGCGAAAATGGCTGATACATCTGTTCGTTGCGCATTTCGAATAATTGGACTCATTATTTCAATCCGTTCAAATCAAAACGCAAGGTAATACCCGTTTTCAAGTTCCCAGTCGGATAACTGATGAATACTTTCGGGGTATTGATAAATTGCTCATAATAGAAGATCGCGCTTAAGTGATCCGATAATTTATAGTTTGCATCCAATTTAAAACTGACTGTTGTTTGTCCAGCAGTAGCTTGATTGGTATTCTCTACGACCTTACGAATTACCGTGGAGTTATCACGGAAAGAGAAATTGATGTTAATCAATAAATCACTTGGTTTCAAACTACGCACTGGGAGTTTTAATTTTGGGATATTGATCACTGTTCCAACAACAATTTCTTTTCCAAGAACTTCGGTTATTTGATTGTTGTTCAAAGAGAGCGTTGTTTGGCGGTCTTTCTTGTATTCAAAGTTGGTGGTGATGTTTTTACCTAAAATATTCCAAGTCGCCAACATTCCGATGAGTGGAGAAAAGCGTTCAGAAATGGTGATGTTTTGAACCTGCATTCCAGCTATGTAATTATTATTAATGTCTAATGCTGTTGCTTGTCCATTGGCATCCGTCACTGCATTTAAATTCGTTTGCATGCCATTTACACTCACGGAAGAAGCATACCCATGATTCAATTTAAAGGATTTTACGACATCTTTCGCAAAGGCAAATTTGGAAAGGCCATTGTAATTTATGGTCCAATTAGGAAGCGGAAGATTGGATAATGGATTAATGGATTTACTTGTCACACTGGTGTTTGTGTAAGCGGATAAGAATGCGCCCATTACGACTTCTTGCTGAGAGCCCGAATAACCACTGTAATAACCGTTCGGCAATAAAGTTGAATTTGAATTTTGTGCACCCAGTAACTGTGAAACCTGTGTTCGGTTATTCAACATGGTTGAGAATACGGAGGAGGAGAAATCTTTGCCTTCTTTGATAAATGCGGAGCCCCAAGTCACCGTGGTATAAGTAAGGGTGCTTGTTACAAATTTACTTTGACTTTCAAATGCACTTGTCAGAGAATTCCATCGGTAGAATTCACCTGAATTTGTACTGTAATTTCTACTAAGATTCAAGTTGACATTAAAATCTTTGAACGGTTCCAATGTAGCTTTCATTTGGAGATTTGCTGTATGCGTTGTCGTAAATTGTTTATTCAAGTTTTCATTTTGAACAAGCCAATTGTTGTCACGAGCAAGTGTGCTTACATTGTATCCGTTGCTTCTGCCTAGGACGTCATACCCTTGTTTACCGAAAACAAATCCTGACATACCCAGGCTGTTTCCGTTCATTCCAAGGATACTCGATTCTTGACTGTATCCCGGCAACATGGTTCCATCAGTCAGTGCGTATGTCCCAGAAACGTTGCGCACACTCATGATTAAGCGTGCGACAAATCCACCCAATGGATTCACCTTTTCTTTTTCCTTGTCTTTAATTTCTTGTAGACGAAGTTGTTTTTTGTCGAATCGTTTTTTCTGTCTTTCATATTTTTTCAATTCCTTCGCCGTCATTTCTTCAATGGGCTTCTCAGGTTTGAACTCAGGAAGTTTGGTTGGACCTGCTTTTGGTTTAGCAGCACTGCCGCCTTCTGCATCATTCCCAACCTTCCCATTAACATTGGATTTCATTCCTTTGCCATCGGAAAGCACCCGTTTGAAATAAGGTACTTTGTTGTAGAGTGTCACAAAGTTTCCTTGCATGGTCATGTTGATGGTGCGGTTATTTTGTACCGTATTTCCAAATGGTGCTTGTCCGAGAGGTGCACGTTGCCAGTTAAAGGTTCCAGAATATTTGGTGTTCGCGGTAATCCAACTCGTCAATGGGAATTTATCCAACGGAATATTATAACTAATGCTGTAGTTATGTGAGTACTCCATCGTACGACCAAAGGTATTGATTTGTGAGCGAATGGTATCCATGAATTCACGGTATCCCTCTGGATTCGTTACACGGTCAACGCCTTTATTTCCTTCAACGAAAATCGATTTATTGGCCGCGCTAAATGTCGTTTTTAAATTCTTCGTCAAATCATACCCAATTTGATAATTTCTGTTCCAATCAAAACGTTTTAGATAGATTGGGTCAAACTGATACGTTGGCACGATGATGTTTCTAATTTGTCGTTCGTTATAGATTCTTGAATAATCATTGGTGAATGTCATACTCTTAGGCAGCAAGAAAAGGTTAAAGTCTTTAATGAATTTCAACCACGGTGATTTTTGAACCGGTTTCCATTTTTTAAATGGTTCAATGGCTTTTCCAGCGAAGGTGTAATTGTAGTTTAATGCTCCAGTCCACGTTTTCGTTCGGTCCGCAGTAATATTGAAATCGCGTTTTAAATTTTCTGCAAACGCGTAGGTCGCTGACCAATTGGAGATGCTCCAGAATTGTGCTTTTGTTCCAGCTTTCGCTTCTTTTCTGACATTGGTAAAGTTAAACGATCGACGTTCTGTGAAGTCTTGTCCTAATTTTGCGCGTTCTTTACGCGTTGCGAGATCATAACTAGATAATTTGATGTCAGGATTGAACGGATCATATTCCGGATTAATCACGCCCAAGGAATACCCATAGAAGAAAGGAAGGGAAACACGCGCTTGTTTACCAAAGAATTGTCCGAGTTGAACGGTTGAATTCATATCGAATCCAATTTTTTGATTTCGTTGACGGTCTTGAACCCTGCTATCGACACTTCCCCAGTTAATTCCGGAATAGTTTCCAGAGGCTGAAATATTGGCAAAGTCTGCTAATTGCATTTGCATTTGTCCAATTGCGGCATCACCACCATCGCTCACAAAGTCGGTTAAACGCAGTTCATTGACCCAAACATTGACACACTCAGCATCTCCTGCATCTGGTTGCCAGATATTGTCAGGATCTGTCTTCAATGGATTACGAACACCAATCATGATGGTACGCATTCCTTGTAAATTTGGACTACCCTTTACCTTTAATCGACGTTGTGGATTTTGTGGGTCCACAATTTCATATTCATTGATGTAAGAAACACCAGGTGCTCCTTGCTCCACTTTTTTATTTCGCTCTGTCTTCAGATTGAGCAAGTCATCGAATATGATTTCGATGTTATTCGCTTCGGGCCAAATGGACTCTGGATTTGAAGTGCCCCAATCGGTCACTTTCATGGGAAGTTCGTATTCGTAGTAGTTTTCAACGTAATCTGTCCCGAGTCGAACAAACACCGATAATTCGTTGTCCTTTAATTGATTTTGCACCACGGATTCCGCATGGACAAACATCTTCAATTTTTTGTACGTGCGCACATCGAATTGTACGTTACGATAAGCTGCTCTCGCATCACCGTCTTGCAGGTTACACACTTCCAACACCAATGATTGTTCGTTCATTTGACGCTGGTACACTTGTGATGGATCAATTTCACGGGTAATTCCAGGAGGAATCACATAATTGATGGGTTGACGTTGACCATTTTCTTCAATGTTCAATGCCGCAATGTTAAAGGTCGTTAAGTTTGGATCTGTTTGAACACTTAATCCGGGTTGCGTCAGGTCCTGTGTGTATCTTCTCCATTCTCCACGAATCAATTCCAATCGTGCAAAGCGTAAAATGACCTCTTCATCAAAGTTTTTCAAGTACATACGCATGAATCGAATCGAGCGGAAGTCTTGGATGCCATTTATGCGTTTTTCAAAATCTTTCACAGGTACTTTAAATTGGTACCATGTCTCCGTTTTTGTTCCGCTTTGGTAGATTTGTTTGTTGGTAATGTAATTAGACCCAACTTGTTGTAAATCGTTCGGCCGCATACTTACACGGTATTGGAAATAACTTTCATTTTCCGCTAAGTTATTATCTTGATTGATGTCTTCGTTGTCAGGCTGATTACTCGCTTGAGTTGGATATCCCGCTTGATTTGCTGTATCAGACATTTCGGAAGTAGGAGAATTACCTTCCATGCCATTGTAGCGCTTGTAGCGTTTTAGAATGTTTAATTGCTGGTTGTCATAATTGTCATCTAAATAGTAGGTGTAATCATCAGTCGATGGATCCGAAATCATTCGCGCTTTCGTTGCTGAATTCAGGGTTGAATTATTCTGTACCCAGTTCACATACGCTTGATGAGCGGTTAATTCTTCATCATCTTTCCAACCATCTATCCCGACATCTTGATTTTGACGAGCGGCAGGATCGTTGTCAAAGGCGTTTACGACGATTTGTTGTGTAGAGATGCGTGACCAGGCCGTTGTATCCATATTGTCACTTAATGGAACACTCGTTGATGATGGAAGTCCATTTTCAAAACTTTTTCGCGAATCAGGAAGTACATCTTCCGAAATATTCCCTAAGTTGAAGTACAGGTCACCACCTGTATGGAAGGTATTTGGATTTTCATTTTCGGCATCTTCATTGAATGGATCTAGCACCCAGAATTGAATGAATTCAATGTTGGCGACTTCAAAGTCATTGGTGGTCAATCCACGCATAATTCCACCCCAGCGATTTTCTGGATTGATGAATCGACCGAGGGAATCTATCGTATTCGTTGTATCGAAATTGTACATTCCCCTTTCGGTTGGATAGTAAGCGAGTTCGAGTAGCGGAATATTTTGAATGGAACCATATTGTTGTTGCAGGTTCGGGAAGATGTCCACTTGGTTTACCAAACGCATTCGACTATCTGTTAGCATAGCCGGATTTTGCTTGATGTGTTGTGGTGTGAGTGAACTGCTTTGATAGAAAACGGGATCAATCGTATACCAAACGGCTTTTGCTCGCTTGAATCCAGCGGAAAGATTCTTTGTACTTGCTTCTGGAAATAAATCTGGTTGTCCCTGAGGAATGGAAGCCATTTTCCATGCAGAGAATTGTCTCAAATCGATGGCACTTTGACTTGCCTCAAAGTCATCAATGTAGGAAGTCCCTTCTTTATTGATTGCCTTGGGTTGACCAGGAATTAAATGCGCGTATTCACCTGTTAAGGAAAGTGTGGACATTTGATTCGTCGAAATGACTGGGAGTAAGTCTACCAATTTAGTCAGAAGCGGAACATTGGTTCGTAGCGAGAAATCTGCACCAAGCACTGAATTTTTGAAAGGTTCATTACCGAAGTCAACTTTGTTTGTTACTGGTCTTTCCAACATTCGGACATACGTGGCGCCAAATTTAATATTCTCATTGATGCGATACTGATAGTGTCCACCCATCATGGAACGTGCTTGAAAACCGAATACAGAATTACTTTCAATGGATATTTTAATCGGTGTATTAGATTCTAGAATACCTGTGTTTAAGATTTTTACTCGGCTAAAAGCGTAATCAACGGTGTAATCTGTTCCTTCTATTAGCCTTATTCCCCCTGCAGTTACCACAACAGCCCCTTGTGGGATATTCATTTGATTGAGTGGAATCTCTGAGCTAATCGACGATTGGAATTCCCCTTTGAAAACGAAGCGATTTTTACTAGGAATTTGTTGTGCTGCTGTTTTGGTAGAGTCATATAACTCCGTGTATGAAATTTTATTGACGTTTATTTCAGGAACGCCTGCATCAATTAACTTTTTTGCTAAGGTTTTTCCAAAAGGCTCCACAGTACTAAAGAAAATACGTCCGTTCTTCTTGTTGATGGTTCCTCCGTTGTCAATTTTATTTCCGACAACATTGAATGGCGCAAAGTCAAAAACACCATCCGAAAAAGGTTGGTTATTTTGATTGATTTTATCCATGTCCAACAAGGTAACAATCTGCTTTTTGTCTACGCCAGGGAAAGGCATAAAGGGCTGTAAAACCGAGGTTGCTTGGTTGTTGTAATACACATCGATTTTAAATCCAAGTTGATCCACTTGATACGCACCAATGGAGTATACGTTTTTCATCATCAAGTCCCAAATCTTGTTTTTTGGATTGGTGATGGTTGGTTTGATCAATTTTAAGATGAGCGCTTGTTGTCCGCTAGCACCATCCGTTGAAAACTCCCCAACTTGGAAGGTTTCTCCTCGATAAGTGTATTCGTAGGAAACGGCCAATACTTCATCATTGTTTAGGGCATTGTTCAGGGAGATATACCCCAGTAAAGCATTATAGGTAAATTCAGCTTCCGTTAATTTGCGTGCATTTTCTACTTTTTCGTAGTCAATGGCTTGTTGGAAGGGTCCAGGTGAATTTACTTGTGTTGCAAGTGCGGTTGTCGAGTTGACGAAGCTACGAATCATCGGTTGATTCGCTGCCCAATCATAAAGTCCATTCGCTTGATTATCTGGAATTTCGGTTCCAGCATAGGAACCAGGATTCCCTTGGCAATTGATTGGCAATGCTTCACCTAAATCAGAGAAGGCAACAATATTTCGGGTATTCTCCGTATTACTGGTTCGATTGGTTACCCAAACTTCTATTCGTGTGATAAACATGGTAGAATTGACCATCGGCAACGTGGACATCGCTGTGTCGTAATGTTGTTGGTGGTATAGATTCAAGAAATAGTGTCTGTTTGCTTCGTAATTGTCCGCAGAGATTTCAAATTTCTGGATTTGGGCCTTCCCAGAAACGTTTATTTCGGTTTTTTTACCTTTCGATGCAGCAGCGATTAAGTCGAACGTTGATCGTCCAAATTTCAACTGTGTCTTCACTCCAAACAATGTCTGTGATCCTTGAATGAGCGTTGTTGGAAGCGTTAAAGAGACATTTCCTAATGCGATTTTCTGGATGATTTCATCCTCTTTCCCTGTATGCTCAATTTTTGAAATGTTCTCGAAGTCAAAATTTGCGGCGGTGTTATACTTCATATTCAACTTCATCTTGGTCCCGATTTGACCGGTGATGTCCATGTTGATGTTTTGATTGAAGTCAAAACGCGTAATATTCCGTTGCCTTTGAGGCAATAGGGGATTATCTACCCGTGAATGATTTAGACCGAGTGATAATTCTAAATTTCCCCCTGGAATAATTTTTATTTCATCAGAACCGAAAATGTTTGAAAACGCTTTGCTTCCAATTTTAATCGGTAATTCGAAGGCGCGATTTTCTGCCGTTTGTTCTTCGATTATTTCTTGCCAATCCATTTTTTGAGACTTTTTCTCGTTGTAGTCGAGGTAGTCTTCGAGGCTCATTTTCGAAGGATTACGATAATACAATCCGCTTTTCCCTAGTGTTTCTTTAAACACGTATTGACCTGTTTCCGGGTCAAAAACAATGGTTTGCTGCATGGATGTGGGATCTCCTAAGTCAAAACTTTGCGGTAAGTTCTGATAGGGATTCATGGGGTTGAAAATCGGAAAAGGAAGATTAATTCCATTTTGTGCTTGAATATTTCCAACGTACAGGAGGACAAACAAAGCAATGTACCTTGCTTTATAGGATATTCCCCCCGAATGGTTGCGTATCAATTTATGCACTTTTATTCCGTTATAAATTCCTTAATGCGTCTTTAATGAGTTCTTCCACGCTTTGATTTCCGGTATCGATTTTATCCAATACCTTCTCTGCGGATTTCTTATCGAATCCGAGGGATACCAATGCATTTAACGCATCAAAACGATTTCTATTGTTTGAATTGAAAATATTTTCTGAAGAAAGTTCCATTTTGGACACTTTACTTTTCAAATCAATGATGACACGTTGCGCCGTTTTTGTTCCAATCCCTTTGATTTTTTGAATGGTAGTCACATCTTCTGTAAGAATGGCTTGGGCAATTTCGTCTGGCACCAAGGATGAAAGCATAATCATGGCTGTATTTGGACCAATTCCCGAAACACTGATCAAATGGTTAAACATTTCACGTTCTTCCTTATTCGCAAATCCATAGAGAATGTGTGCATCTTCTCGAACAATCAACTTCGTAAATACCTGAACAGCTTCATCACTCCCTAATTGTGAGAAGGTATTCAATGAAATTTTCACTTCATAACCAACTCCGCCGCACTCGATGAGCAGGTCTGTAGGATTTTTCTCAATTAAGCGTCCATTTAGTCTTCCGATCATTTTTCGTTGTTTTGAGCGTCAATTACTGCAATCTTGATCATGTTATTAATTTCCCGCACTGAAGCTCCCAATTGCAGCACATGAACAGATTTTCGTAGTCCAATTAAGATTGGACCAATCGCATCTACTTCGTTCATTTGTTGCAGCAATTTATAGGCTATATTTCCAGCAGAGAGGTTCGGGAAAATCAAGGTATTTACTTCCTTCCCTGCTAGGGTAGAGAAGGGGAATTTTTCATTCATCAGTTCTCCGTTCAAGGCAAAATTTGCTTGCATTTCCCCGTCAACAATTAGATTGGGATGTGTTTCGTGTAATATTTCTGCTGCCTTCGCCATTTTTTCTGGATCTGGACCTGGTGATGAACCAAAATTCGAATAGCTCAACAAGGCGATGCGCGGTGTCATTTTTAACCGACGAATCATTTTCGCTACATGAACCGTAATTTCAGCAATTTGCTCAGCTGAAGGATTCAAATTAACCGTTGTATCTGCTAAGAAAAGGGGCCCACGTTTGGTATTCAAAATATACATGCCAGAAACAACATTCACGTCTTTTTGCATTCCAATCGTGCGGATTGCCGGTCGAACGGAGGAACGATAGCTACGAGTAATTCCGGTAATCATCGCATCTGCGTCGCCTTGATCGACCATCATAGCGCCAAAGTAATTCCGTTCGCGCATCAATGAAATGGACTCAAACTCTGTCATTCCTTTGCGCTTGCGTTTCTCGAAAAATTCGGATCCGTAGGCAATTCTGCGTTTTTCTTCTTCATCGGACTTACAGTCGATGATTTCTACTTCGGGTAATTCGATGCCGTATTCGGTCATCAAATCAAGTATTTTCTGTTTGCGTCCAAGCAGAATCGGGAAGGCTACACCTTCTTCGAATGCTTGTTGCGCAGCTTTTAGGATTTTGATGTTATCACCCTCAGGGAACACCACTGTTTTCGGATTGCCTTGCGCCTTCGTCGTGATGTTTCTTAGTAGTTTGTTGTCCAAGCCTAAGCGACTCTTCAATTGATTTTCGTAGTCTTCCCAATTTTCAATGGGAAATTGAGCAACACCCGATTCCATGGCAGCACGAGCTACAGCAGGAGCTACGTAATAAATCAAACGCGGATCCAAGGGTTTAGGAATGATTTGCTCTCGTCCAAAAGAGATATTTTTCCCACCGTAAGCTTCAATAACTTCTTCCGGAATGGTTTCCTTTGCCAACGATGCAATCGCCTTAACTGCGGCTAATTTCATTTCTTCATTGATACTTGTTGCACGAACGTCCAAAGCGCCACGGAAAATGTACGGGAATCCCAAAACATTGTTCACTTGGTTTGGATGGTCGGAACGCCCGGTTGCCATGATGATGTCCTTTCGGACCGACATCGCTTCTTTGTAAGGGATTTCTGGTTCCGGATTGGCCAAGGCAAACACGATCGGATCTTTTGCCATGATGGAAATCATTTCTTTGGTAACGAGCCCCGCCTTTGATAAGCCTAAGAAAACATCTGCATTTTTAAAAGCTTGTTCAAATGGAATATCCTTCGGATGAGTCGCATAATATGCTTTCATTTCATCCAGGTCTGTTCTTCCCATATGGATTAATCCTTTGGAATCGTATAAGTAAAGATTTTCTAACTGAACACCGAGTGTGTGGTACAAACGTGCGCAAGAAATTGCTGCTGCACCAGCACCTGAAACGACAATCTTTACTTTGGAAATCTTCTTTTTCGCTAATTCCAAGGCATTTAACAGTGCCGCCGAACTAATGATTGCTGTTCCATGTTGGTCATCGTGCATGATCGGAATATCGAGTTCTTCCTTTAAGCGTCTTTCAATTTCGAATGCTTCAGGAGCCTTGATGTCCTCTAAGTTGATTCCACCAAATGTCGGCGCAATTGCTTTTACGGTTTGAATAAAGAGCTCTGGATCCTTTGCGTCAATTTCGATGTCAAACACATCGATGTCTGCAAATATTTTGAAAAGCAATCCTTTTCCTTCCATTACGGGTTTGGAAGCTTCGGGTCCAATATCACCCAAACCCAATACCGCGGTACCATTGGTAATCACGGCAACTAAGTTTCCTTTACTCGTATATTTATAGACATCTGCCTTGTTTTCGGCAATTTTTAAACATGGTTCTGCGACGCCTGGAGAGTAGGCGAGTGATAAATCACGTTGAGATGCATAGGGTTTTGTAGGAACTACTTCAATCTTTCCCGGTTTTCCGGAAGAGTGGTAATCCAAGGCATCTTGTTTTCTGATTTTCGACATTCCAATAATTTAGGGGAGCAAATATACGAAAACGCGACGAATAGGGAAAACAAAAATCCCCGCAAATGATTGTTTGTTCAAACACTTGCGAGGATTTAATAGGGCATGTTGACTTAGAGTCCGAGAAGTACTTCTAATGGATCTTTGGAACCAAAGATCATTCGTTCTGGATGCTCGAGCATTTCTTTTACTTTTACTAAGAATCCAACGGACTCTTTTCCGTCGATGATGCGGTGATCATAGGACAATGCGACATACATGATTGGACGTATTTCCACTTTGCCATTGATGGCAACAGGACGCTCTACCACATTGTGCATTCCAAGGATAGCAGATTGTGGGGGATTAATGATAGGAGTGGATAACATGGATCCAAAAACACCTCCATTGGTGATGGTGAATGTCCCGCCAGTCATGTCTTCTGGAGTGATTTTTCCATCGCGTGCTTTGACTGCCAATCGTTTTATTTCGCGTTCGATTTCTGCTAAGGACATTTGTTCGGCGTTGCGTACCACAGGAACCATGAGTCCTTTTGGAGAGGACACAGCGATACCGATGTCTGCGTAATCATGGAAAATCATTTCATTTCCACTGATTTGTCCGTTTACAGATGGATATAAATTCAATGCTTCCGTCACTGCTTTGGTGAAAAAGGACATAAATCCTAAGTTCACTTCGTGGTGTTTCGCGAATGCGTCTTTGTATTTTGCACGAAGGTCCATGATGGGTTTCATGTCCACTTCGTTGAAGGTGGTCAACATCGCCGTTTCATTTTTCACAGCAACAAGTCGCTCCGCAATTTTACGACGCAACATCGACATTTTTTCACGGCTTTGCTCGCGCGATCCGCCCCAAACTTTTGCAGCTTCTGTTGAGAATCCGGCGGACATTGCCTCGATGACATCTTGTTTGGTGATGCGACCATCTTTTCCGCTTGCTTTCACTTGACTGGCAGAAACATTGTTTTCTTTCATCATTTTGGACGCTGCAGGTGACGCTGAACCAGCTGCATAGGAATCTGATTTAATGGGGTCTGGATTCGGAGTTGCTGCTAATTTCTCTTCTTTTACTGCCGTTGCTGCTGCTTCCGCTGGTTTTGCGGCTGCTACTGTTGTAGTTCCTGCTGGTTTCGCTGCAGATGTATCAATAAGACACACCACTTGTCCAACTTTTACCACATCACCTTCTGCTGCTTTTAGCGTAATGATTCCGCTTTCTTCCGCTGGAAGTTCGAGTGTTGCTTTGTCAGAATCAACCTCTGCAATTGCTTGGTCTTTTTCTACATAGTCACCATCAGCAACCAACCATGTTGCGATTTCTACTTCGGAGATTGATTCGCCCGGACTCGGGACTTTCATTTCTAGCATAGCCATAATTTCTTTTTTTAAGCTTGTATTATTTTGCGAAAGCAAAGATGTCGCTGAACAACTTCGCCAATCTTATTTCGTGTAATTTTTTTGATCCTTCAGCAGAAGCAGCAGAAGCTGAACGACAAATTCCTTGAATTGGAAGGTGACGCATGCTCATCGCAATGTGTGTCCAAGCCCCCATATTCGACGGTTCTTCTTGAGCCCAAAGGATATTCTTCGCCTTGTATTTCGCCAAAATGGCATCAATTTGAATTTGTGGCAAGGGATAAAGTTGCTCCACACGCACAAACGCCATGTTTTTCACTCCTAGTTCCTCTGCTTTTACTTTCAATTCATAGTAGAATTTCCCACTACAAAGCACCACTGTATCAACTGTTTTTACATTTGCTGTCGGATCATCCAATACTTCTTGGAAGGAACCGCTAGCTAATTCTGCGAGGCTAGATGTGGCAGCAGGATAACGAAGTAACATTTTAGGTGAAAAAACAACCAACGGTTTTCTAAATTCCCGAATCATTTGTCTTCTTAAGAGGTGGAAGTGATTGGCGGGAGTTGAGGTATTGACAATTTGCATGTTTAAGTCTGCACATTGCTGTAAAAATCGTTCCATTCTTCCAGAAGAGTGTTCGGCTCCTTGTCCCTCATAACCGTGTGGAAGTAACATCACTAGTCCACTTTGCGTTGCCCATTTGTCCTCTCCAGCAGAAATGAATTGGTCGATCATGATTTGTGCCCCATTAAAGAAGTCTCCAAATTGTGCCTCCCAAATGGTTAAAGAGTTTGGTGTAGCTAGGGAATATCCATATTCGAATCCAAGAACGCCATATTCAGATAAGAGTGAGTTGTAAATCGAGAAGTTCGCTTGTTTTTCAGCAAGTAAATTCAAGGTTTCGATTTCTTCTTCGGTGTCTTCTGTTTTTACGACAGCGTGACGGTGAGAGAATGTCCCACGTTCAACGTCTTGTCCAGAAATACGAACGGGATGTCCTTCGGTTAATAAGGTCGCATACGCTAACATTTCCGCAGAACCCCAATCCAACTTGTCGTCTTTGAATGCATTCAAACGGTCATCAAAGATTTTTGCAATTTTTCGAAAGTACTTTTTTCCTTCTGGAAGCGTGGATAATTTAATCCCCAACTCTAACAGTTTCTTTTTATCAAAGCCTGTTTTTGGCGAAGCATCAAAATCTTTTTGAGTACCATGTCGGTATTTATCCCAAGTCAAACTTAGGAAATCATACACCAATGCTTTTTCGTTTTTACGAGAAGCTGTGAATTCATCCTCCAAGAATTGTTGGAATTCTTCCTCGATTATTTTTGCTTCATCTTTAGATAAAATCGCTTCTCGTTCAAGCTGTTCTAGGTAAATATCTTTCGGATTCGGGTGTTTTGCAATAATGTCGTACAACTTCGGTTGCGTGAATTTTGGTTCATCCCCTTCGTTGTGCCCATATTTGCGGTAGCATAGCAAATCAATAAAAATATCGCGGTGGAATTGTTGTCTATATTCCATGGCAATTTCGATGGTTTGCACCACTGCTTCGATGTCATCTCCATTGACGTGGAAAACGGGACACAAAGTAGTTTTCGCCACATCTGTACAATAAGTTGATGAGCGTGCATCCAAATAGTTTGTGGTGAATCCAACTTGATTATTGACTACGATGTGAATGGTTCCGCCTGCACGGTAGCCATCGAGTTGAGCCATTTGAATGGTTTCGTACACGATACCTTGTCCGGCAATGGCTGCATCTCCGTGAATCAACACCGGACATACTTTGCTTTCGTCGTGAAATACTTGATCGATTTTTGCTCGAGAGATTCCTTCAACAACTGTACTCATAGCTTCGAGGTGAGATGGATTCGGTGCTAAAGTGAGTCCAATTTCTTTATCGCCATTCATTTTCACATGGGACGTAAATCCTTGGTGGTATTTCACGTCACCGTCAAAATATCCTTCAAAGTCAAATTGTTTTCCTTCGAATTCGGAAAAGATGTCACGTGGACGTTTTTCGAAAATATTTGTCAAGGTATTTAAGCGTCCACGGTGAGCCATGCCCATTACGAAATACTCAACACCGAGACCTGATCCTTTTTGAACGAGTGTATCTAAAGCGGGGATTAAGGCTTCTCCGCCTTCAATGGAGAAACGTTTTTGTCCAACGAATTTTTTCCCGAGAAAAGCTTCAAAGCCGGATGCTTCACTCAACTTCTTGAAGATTTGAATCTTGCGGTTTTTGTCAAATGAAGGACGATTATTTAATTCTATTTTATTTCGAAACCAATCGATTCGGTCTGGATCGCGCATGTAGATGTACTCGATTCCAATTGATTGACAATAGGTTAATTCTAAGTGAGCAATGATGTCGCTCAATTTCGCTGCACCAATACCAATTTCTTCACCAGCTTGAAAAACTTCGTTTAAATCCGCATCGCTTAATCCGAAATTTGTGATTTCAAGCGTCGGTGTATATTTTCTGCGTTCACGAACGGGATTCGTTTTGGTAAAAAGATGTCCACGTGTTCGGTAGCCATTGATAAGGTTTAAAACTTTAAACTCTTTAACATAATTCTCTGGAATCACCCCTTTGTCCTCAAAATTTGTTTGGGCAAATTCGAATCCTTCGAAGAATTTACTCCAACTGTTATCTACATTCTCTGGGTTCTGACGGTATTGTTCGTACAGGTAGTCGATGGCATTGACATCGGCGTTTCCCACATAGGTAATTTTATCCATGCGCTTCATTCCTTTTAAGACGTTACAAAGTTAGCTATTTGATGGTTAAATGAAGGAAATATGAAGGAAAGATTAAGATTATTCAAGACATAGCTTTTGTGTGTTTTATTTTCAGTGGTAATTTCGTAAAACCTTTATTATATTAGTATTCCCTATTGTTTTTACAGGAATGAATAAGGGAAACAATTCTCGAAATATCGCGCATTCTGTCTACAACCCTGTTTAGGTACGCAAAATAAATGCGTAGTAATTATAACTTTCAGATAAGTGAAAAAAAGGGTAACAAAAAAAAGGCCCCAATTGGAGCCTTTTTTTGTTTACGGTTAATTCTTAATAAATCGTTTTGAAAAGGGTTGGTTATCAGAGGTAAATCTAATTTGATACATTCCTTGCACTAGGTTTGATGTATTTAGTTTTACGAATGTGTCCGTTGAAATTTGTTGCGAAAGCAAAATCTTTCCGTTTAAATCAATTATTTCGATGAGCTTTAAGTTTAAGCTGGATTTTGTGAGGTCAACAAACAGCTCATTGTCTGATGGATTCGGGTAAATGTTGATGGAATTATCCTCCATTTCCATTAGTCCAACTCCTGAACAAGGGTTTGAAGATCCTGCAAATTGCAAAACTCCAGAATTGGTTGGATCCAACCAAGGTTTTAATTGACGATTTGTTGCTGTTCCGTTGTTTGTCCAATGAAATGCCATTTTACCGTATTCGTCAGGTGCTGTTTGGGATGTACAATACGATCCTCCACCTGTCAAAGTTCCGATGACATATCCTTGCGAACCATTGAATAATGGAGAGCCAGAAGAACCACCTTCCGTAACACCATATCCGTTGGTGTTGGCAGTCCAACTAACGCGCCAATGTGAACCTGAAGCGGATCCCCATTGAGTACTTACGGTATTTCCCGTAAAAGTTGAGATTTTCTTAATGTCTCCAGCTGGATGGTGAATACAAACACCACCTGTAGTCGCAGTGTTATTTACATTCCATCCGTTCCAATATGCATTAAATGCTGTTGATTTTAATTGTGTGATGATGGTCGCCTCATTCGTTGCAGAACCGATTTTAACAAGCAAAAAGTCCGAACCAGTATTTCCTCCGCCGTCACCTGCATCTGCGATGCGAAGGCATCCTGTGATGACATGACTAGCCAGTGAACCCACCGTTGTTGGATTCGTACATGTTGGCGCTTCGTACCCGAAATAGAATTTCCATTGTGTCATGTTCGACGCAGTTGCATTGACACCACAGTGAAGAGCGGTTAAAAAGTAAGGTTTACAATCTGATGCCGTGTTGTTGATTAACGAACCTGTACAATATCCAGATTGTCCCGCTTCGACAACTAATATACGTGCTACTCCCCGTTTTTCATCTTGCCAAGGATCTCCAACTGGTGTGCAGTTCACGTTTACTTCACACGGATCAGACTCATTGATTTTTTGCGCACTTGGATTTCCTGTTGAGCGGTAATTGTACATAATGCGGTCCATGTCAATTTCAGATGGCGTCGTATATTTAGGTTCGATTAGCGTCAAGACTAATTTGTCACCAAAACACAAGGCTGCATGTTGACGAAAGTGTTCTTGGACATCTCCGGCGGTCATGATTGGATGAACATCTTGTCCTTTCATGTTTTGAACGCGCAAAGTTGTTCCACCATAGATTTTAAATGTTTCAAACAAGAAACTAATTGCTTCTGCTCCTGGAGCATGGACAATTAATTGCCATTGGCGGTCACCATTTGACAAGGTAGACCATATGCCGCTGTTGGCAGTAGTTACGTTTGTTAAACGGGCTACTCCAATGCGGTAAAGCAAACCTTGATGGTCTCTTAATGCGTCTTCTTCAGCTAATTGCGCGCGATCTGGGGCTTCAACGCTTCGGACAGGAATGTTTTTGGAGAATTCAAATTTGTTGATTGTTGACATATTGGTTTGTCCGAATACATTCGCACTCATCAATAACGCCAATACGAACATGGAGCGTACTAATTTTTTCATGGTTTCATAGTTTGTTGTAATTTCACCTCAAAAATAGAATAATTTCTTAATTTTCAAGGTTATGTTGCGTGTTTGTTTGGTCGAAGATGAGCAAAGTTTAGTTGAACTGATTTCCCTAAATCTAGAGATTGAAGGATATCATGTAACTTGTTTTACAGACGGACAAAAAGCTTTAGATGTTTTGTCAAAACCCTTTCATTTTGATTTGATTATTTTGGATGTCATGTTGCCGCACGTGAATGGATTTGACATTTGCCGCGAAATTCGAAAACACGACGCCACGCCCATTTTGTTCTTGTCCGCAAAAGGAACCACAGCAGATCGCGTTGCCGGACTCAAACTAGGGGCCAATGATTACTTGTCTAAACCATTTGATTTAGAGGAATTATTATTGAAAGTACAAATTATGACACAAGGACTTGTGAGTACTGAAGCTCAAAAATACATGAAAATCGCAGATTTTCGAGTTGATTTCACCACTTACACGGTACAAGATGCCGAGGGTAATGAGACCCATCAATTTTCTAAGCGCGAAATCGAATTGTTGACATTGTTTCATGAGAAAGAAGGAAAAGTAATTTCACGAAACGAAATATTGGATAGAGTATGGGGGACAGATCAATTCCCTACCACACGTACCATCGATAATTATATTCTTGTTTTCAGAAAGTTATTCGAAGCGGATCCAAAGACACCACAACATTTCTTCTCCATACGTGGAGTAGGATACAAGTTTGTTTCTTAGTGCGAGGTAGATCCGATTTTCTCAGGATCGTGTTCATGTTTGAACAGTACAGCGAACAACACCGCCACCACCAAGCAATATCCTGCAAAGGTAATCCAGGTGAAATGCCAATTGGTCGTACCATTTGCAAAGGTAAAATACCGATCGATGATCCAACTGCTTGCAATGGTTCCGAAGTAGGCACCAAAGCCATTTGTCATCATGATGAATAATCCTTGTGCGCTTGAGCGCATGCTGGAATCCGTGGTTGTTTCAATGTACATGGATCCCGAAATCAAGAAGAAGTCAAAGGCCATTCCGTAAACGATGCACGAAAGGACAATGAACACACTTCCCATTGGAACCATGCCGAAAGCAAAGAAACCGTAACGCAACACCCATGCGAATAAGGCAAATAACATGACCTTTTTCATTCCGAATCGCTTCAAGAAAAAAGGAATGGTTAAGATGAATGCTGTCTCGGAAATCTGAGAAATGGAATAGATAATCGTTGAATATTTCTCTACAACAGATCCCGAAGGGAATCCACTTAGAAAGGCGTCACCGTACATGTTTGATAATTGTAATGCCGCACCTAGCAACATCGAGAAAGCAAAAAACAAAGCCATTTTGTAATTTGCAAACAAGCGAAAAGCATCCAATCCGAGTTGCGAAATCACCGATTTTTTCTCGCTATTTTTGCCCTGAGGGGTACAAGCAGGAAGGGTAAATGCATAGACCCCTAATAAAATCGCGGTCGCACCTGCAATGACAAATTGCATGGAGTTATCCTTGCTCCCTGTTAAATTTGTTGTCCACATAGCCGCAATAAATCCAATTGTTCCCCAGACGCGAATGGGAGGAAAATCTTTGACCACATTGCCATTGTGCATATTAAGAATGCGATAAGAAACAGAATTGGAAAGTGAAATCGTTGGCATATAACAAATCATTCCTGCAAAAACAACCCAATATAGCACATCGTATTCTGGCATTGATGAAAACACAGAAACATTTTTTTGAAGGAAATCAAGGTTTGGTATGAGCAATAAGATGACACCATAACAGATATGTAAAATACCATATAGGCGTTCCGCTCGCATCCATTTATCTGCGATAATACCAATAATCGAAGGCATTAGTATCGATGACAATGCCAAGGTGGAGAAAATCGCTCCGAATTGACCAAAAGTCCATCCTTTGCCCACGGTACAATACGTTCCAATGGTCGTTAACCAAGCTCCCCAAACGAAGAACTGTAAAAAGCTCATCGCAGTTAACTTGTATTTAATTGTGGAAATTGAGGTATTAACCGCGTCGTTTGATTTCATCACGTATTTTAGAAGCTAGTTCATAATCTTCATTGTCAATCGCCTCCGTCAGTTGATTCGAAAGTCCTTCTAAATCAACATCCTTCCATTCATTTCCTACTGCGGAAAAAATCGGATCGTCTTCATCTTCATCTTCAAAATCAAATGTATCATCGTTTGCATTTTCAGCACCTCCAACTTCATCCAATATTTTACCTAGCGTAAAAATAGGAGCGTTGAAGCGAACACCTATAGCGATAGCATCTGAGGTTCGGCTATCAATTTCCGATTGCTGTCCGTCTTTTTCGCAAATTAACTTTGAATGAAAGACACCTTCATGAAATTTATAGATTAATACTTCCTTTACGTTTACCCCAAAGGATTTGCAAAAAGATTTGAATAAATCGTGGGTTAGGGGTCGTGAGGGAACCATTTTCTCTAATTCCACCGCGATCGCTTGCGCTTCAAATCCACCAATAACGATGGGCAACTTGCGTTTTCCAGCTACCTCAAGTAGGGTCAGGACATATGAGCCAGACTGCGTTTGGCTATAAGCGATTCCTGTAATTTCCAACTTGATTTTCTGCATGTGCGTTGTTTCGAACGAAGATACGAATTAATGTTGAGTTGCTTTGAAGCGCTTCACGGCTTCTACTAATCTTGGAACAACCTCAAACGCATCACCTACGACACCGTAATCTGCCGCTTTGAAGAACGGCGCTTCCTTGTCTGTATTCACAACAACTATCACTTTGGATCCGTTCACCCCTGCTAAATGCTGAATTGCTCCAGAGATTCCAACGGCAATGTACAAGTTTGGACGTATAGCCACTCCTGTTTGTCCAACGTGTTCATGGTGAGGCCTCCAACCGATATCCGCAACTGGTCGCGAACAAGCCGTCGCTGCGCCAAGTGCCGTCGCTAATTCTTCGATCATTCCCCAGTTCTCTGGACCTTTCAATCCACGTCCTGCGGAAACGACTAATTCTGCCTCTGGTAGTGGAATACTACCTTCTGGTTTTTTCGTTTCTAGTACCTTAATCGCTGATGTTCCAGCCAATCCATTCGTTTCTTCTACGGAACATGCACTTCCTGTTTTTTCAGGTTGGATGCTGTTCGGCAATAAGGAAATAATTTGTTTTGCGCTCGCTACTTTGACGAATCCCACTGCTTTTCCGGAGAATACGTTCACTTTCACGGAGCCATCTGCTTCTGGAACGGCAATCGCACCCGCAATCAATCCAGCGTTCATTCGAACAGAAAGTCTTGGCGCTACTGCTTTTCCATAAATATCATGCGAGAAAATAACCGTTGAAGCAGCAACTTGATCAGCTACAGCTGCGATCAAACGCGCTAATTGTTGTGGATCTTCTCCATCTACAGAACGATCTACTAATACTTTTGACGCGCCGTATTCGCCGAGTTGAGCTAATTGCTCATTCGAAGCGGAACCATTTGTGATCACTGTCACACCGCCACTTAATTTTTTACCGTAAGTCACTGTTTCCAAAGCTGCTTTGGATAATCCAGTAGTTGAATTGATATATACGAGTACCATGATCTTTTCTTAAATTACTTTTGCTTCGTTGTGTAATAGCGCTACAAGCTCATCCATGTTGGATGGATCGATCATCTTTACAGATGATTTCGCATTTGGCATAATGTAGGAAACGTAACTGCTTAAATCTGCAACTGCTTCAGCAGGAATCACCGTTAAAGGTTTTGTTCTAGCCGCCATAATTCCACGCATGTTTGGAATGCGTTGTTCTGCCATCCCTTTTGCACACGAAACAACTGCCGGTGTGGAAACTTCTACCACTTGCACACCACCAACGATTTCACGTTCTAGGGTCAATTTTGTTCCGTTTACATCTAATTTAGTTGCCAAGGAAACAAAGGGAAGATCCATTGCTTCAGCAATCATTCCACCTACTTGAGAACCATTGTAATTGATGGTTTCTTTTCCAGTCATCACTAAGTCAAATCCTTTTGCTTTCGCATAAGAAGAAATCTGCATCGCTACGAAATACGCGTCTTTTGGATCTGCATCGATACGTACAGCTTCGTCCGCACCAATCGCTAAGGCTTTACGGATAATGGATTCATCCGCCGCTGTTCCAACAGTGACGATGGTTACATTTCCACCGATGGTTTCCTTTAACTCAAGCGCACGAACAAGTGCATACCACTCATCATATGGATTAACAATATATTGAACTCCATTTTCATCGAACTGCGTACTGTTGTTTGTAAACGCAATCTTAGATGTGGTATCTGGAGCTTTACTGATGCAAACCAAAATATTCATGTTCTAATCTTTTAAAAGTGATGCAAATTTAAGGAAATAAATCTACCAAAGTTGGAGATTTTTCTTCGTGAAATAAATTTAATAATTCAATGCGAGTGCGAACAATACTGCAGAGAAAAAAGTCAACAAGGCTACTTTTTTTAATTCCGGATCCAGACTTGCTGGCACGGAGGTCAAAAATACTTTCTTCAAGTGAATGAAGAGCAATACACTAGGAATCAAGGATAAAAAAAGAATGAAATTGTCTATCGTAATGGCCAACAAATAAACGGTGGACCACCACGTTAAGGCGCCACCAATGATTAAGAAGGCGTGATAGATCTTTCCTTTTTTAAATCCCAGTTGAACAATCAAGGTGTTTTTTTTTGATTTTCGGTCGTTTTCAATGTCGCGTAAGTTGTTCAAGTTTAACACAGCGGTGCTCCAGAGTCCGATGGTGATGGATGGAAAAAGAACCAGCCATTCAAAGCCTAATCCATATAACTGAAATACACCCATGACACTCACTAATCCAAAGAATATAAAGACCATGAGATCGCCGAGTCCACGGTAACCGTAGGCATTTTTCCCAACGGTGTAGGTAATGGCTGCAAGGACACATAATCCAGCTAAAACCAAGTAAATAAACAAGGCTTGAGAACTTAAATTTTTCGCACTGATGTAAATTAAAGAGATGGCGGATAGGATCGAAATCAAAGCAGTGATGAAAATCCCGACTTTCATTTCTTTCTGGGAAAGTAGTCCCGCTTGAATCGTACGTTTTGGTCCAACGCGGTTATCGTTATCGGCACCTTTTTGACTATCGCCCAAGTCGTTCGCGAAATTGGAAATGACTTGAAATCCGATGGTTGTGAGCATGGCCAGTGAAAAAATGAGTCCATCCCATTTTCCCAAAACGGCTGCTAGGCCTGAGCCAACAATGATTCCAGAAACGGAAAGCGGCAATGTTCTCAACCGTGCAGCGTTTAACCAAGCTTTTATTTTCATGCGTTTTTGCGTTTATAAATGGGAACGGTGGAACAAGGTTCACCGTACATCATAGACTGAACAACTCCCTGTACGTGTGTCAACAACGTAACCATCGCGAACTCCGGAGCAGGAATGTCGCTACAGCCTTTTACGATGACTTTTCCATCTTGGAAAGGGGCCAAATCAATGGCCGTGATTGCATCCAAAATCAAGGATTTTTCTAATTCCAGTTGATTTCCAACCACGACTTTTTTGGCGATGGATTGCAGTGCCGAAGCGACTAACATGTAGGCCCACGTTGGAACGATGGCATCTGCGGAACAGTAAATAAAAACGGCTTTATTTTCGTACGATAGCCAATCGTTTTCTTTGATCCACGTACGAAAATCTTTTTCTTTCAATACTAGTCCCTGCCAAAGTTGTGAAGCTAAGTCGATGCCAACGATGGGAATACGGGGTTTGTAGTCCGCTAGATCCAATTGAATGAGCCCGCTATCTTTTACCTTGTTTTTGATTTCGTTCATGATGCAAAGATACGCCAAGTTCGAAAACGGATGTCGAATTTTTTCAAGACAGTCTGTCAGTATTTTATCCTAGGCATATCTTTTGACAAAACGTTGCCATGCAGAGTCAAGCGCCCTTCGAGTCTCATATGAGAAATGCCGTCCCGCCAGCCTTGGTGGTACTCGTGTTGATGTGGTTGTTTTACTGGGCAGATTTTCTCTTTATTTACGATTTTCATCAGCTAGGTGTCATACCAAAACAGGTTTCTGGCTTGAAAGGAATCCTTTTTATGCCTTGGATTCACGCACATTCAGATGTGAAGCATATCTTGAATAACTCAGTACCCGCTTTTTTGTTAATCACATTATTGTTCTATTCATACAAGGAAATCGCGTTAAAGATTGTCTTGTTCAGTTGGTTATTCACAGGACTTTTCCTTTGGTTATTCGGACCCAATAACGGCGCGCATCACATTGGCATGAGTGGGGTGATTTACAGCCTTGCTGCCTTTTTATTTACTTCTGGAGTTCTGAGGAAATACTTGCCCTTACAAGCCTTATCCTTGTTCATTGTCTTTCTTTACGGATCCATGATTTGGGGAATATTCCCAACAAAAGAGCGTATATCTTGGGAAGGACACCTCAGTGGAATGATTGTCGGAGTGATTTTGGCGTTTATCTATCGTGCGCGTGGACCCCAGCGTCCAAAATACCAATATGAAATCGAAAAAGAATTGGGCATTGAACCGCCAGATTTGGAAGGAATGTACCTCGAAAAACTACGTTTGCAGGAGGAGGAGTCGCGTCTCAGGGAAGAGGCTATACGCAATGTGAGCAGCGAGATTCATGTGCATTATGTCTTCACGAAAAATCCACCGGAGCAGGACAAAAAACCTGACTAGTCGCCTTGTTTTTTGATTGAAAGTACACGGAAAATAGTCCAGCCAATTCCCACACCTAGAGTGTTTGCAAGTGCATCTAAAAAGGATGGTTCGCGGCCAGGAACGAAGCCTTGCATCCATTCCATAAATAAACCATAGCCAACATAGAAAAGTAGGAAGCGCCCAATTTTTGATCCTCTGTAGGCGGATAAACCACAAAAAGCGAAGGTCGCATAAGCAATGAAATGATTGATTTTATCGTTGCTTTGAATTTCCATTCCCGATTTAGGTGGTAGCAAACTCAAAATGGTGATGCCAAAAAAAACGATGATGGTCAACGCAAGCCAACGCTTATTCCAATTCATAACCGAATTTTTGTCCTTTGTCAATCGCTGGAATGCCATCTTTCAACCAAAGTGGAGCTGGTTTTCCTTGTAAGTAATGGTCAAAGAATTGACGCATGCGGATGCTTAAATCGAATTTGTAGGGAAGCTTCGTTAAATTGTGGTCGTCGTCGTTGTAGTTTAACATCCAACAAGGTTTTCCAAGGCGTCTCATTCCGTTGTACAATTCCAGTCCTTGGTACCATGGAACCGCTCCGTCGCGGTCATTGGACATGATGAGTAATGGCGTAGTGACATTCGGCAAATGAAACAAGGGTGAATTCTCGATGTATAAGGCTTGTGCATCCCAAATGGTTTTTCCTATTCGACTTTGCGTGGACTCATATTGAAATTGACGGTTCAATCCTGATCCCCAACGGATGCCGCCGTAGGCAGAAATCATATTTCCAACAGGAGCTCCAGCCATGGCTGCCGCGTACCGTTTGGTCATGGTAACAAGTTGAGCGGTTTGATATCCACCCCAACTTTGTCCTTGCAATCCCATGCGTGTGGAATCGATTGGAAACTGTTTCAAGAGCTGATCTGTTGCGCTCATGATGCAATTATATGCCGATTTGGCAGGATGTCCAATCTCGTAGCGGATGTCCGGAATGAACACAAAATATCCCGCGGATGCGTATTCTGTTGGGTTAATCGTACTCGCTGAGGGACGGGGTCCCTGATAGTTGTGCAGGTTGTCCGAATTCAATTCGTAGTAGTAAAGAATGAGCGGATACTTTTTCGTCACATCGTAATCAGCAGGTTTGTAAAGGATTCCTTCGAGGTTTTGTCCGTCGTAGGCCTTCCATTTCACGATTTCGCTCGTCGCCCAATTGTAGTTCGCTTGTTGTGGATTCGTCACCGACAAGACTCCTTCCGGCTGATATTGATCGTTCCACAATTCCAATTCAGGGTAATGAGAAACCGTCATCCAACGGAAAAAATAGTGGTTTTTATTGGGGGAACGTTCGATTAAGGAAATGCGAGCTGGAATTTGAATGATTTGACGCAAGCCATTTACTTGACTTGCATCGAAGGAATGAAGACCTTCTTTTTTGGTGGAAAGCTCAAAGCTTTTCGCGTAGCAATCACTCAGATCGATATAGACGCTGTCGGATTCCCATTGCACTAAGTCCATGCGGACCTTGTTTTTCGTTGCCCATTCATTCGTCAGGGACTGTAAATTCTGTGTGCTGATTTGGTAATCCCACAGGTCATAGCGGGACTTGAAATACACGTGATCTTCACTGCGATCGAAGCCAATCCATCCTTCTGGACCTGCTTCCATCGGTTGACCGTTGAGGTCTTCATTCCAGGTGATGTCCTTGCGATTCGCGTTCATGTACGAAACTGATTTCGCCGCGATATCTAACAAGACGTGTTGACTTTTCGCTGGATTAAAATACGTGAAGTAGCTTCCTTTTGGCGAAAGGATTCCTGGATAAGCGAGTCCTTTTGCGAGGATTTCAATCGAGCCATCGATTAAGGAAATGCGGTAAACGTCTTCCAATCCGGGGGATTTCCACTGTTGTTGAATGGCATAGGATTCATTGCTCGTTGCTTGTATGTAATCTCCGATTTGTTGATCGGACACGCGCATACTTAGTGTATCGTTGCTGAGTGGAATGATTTTCTCATTGTCAAAGCGAAAAACGTACAAATCACTGCGTTTTTTCTTTTGGCTAAGTTGCACCAATTGCTGTGCTTGAATTTCATGATCTTGATAGTGCCAGATGTCCACACGCACTTTCTCTGATTCAAGAAGCGTGTCTTTTAGCTCTGCTTTCACGTGATCTGCCACACCGAAAAACAAAAATCGATTGTCCTGTGTGAAAATAGGTGTGCGGTTTTCGGAAATTCCTTTCAAGGTGTCGAAATCGGGTGTCAATGTATCCCCGAAAACCCACGATTTATTGGAAACGAGGTCAAAGACATTCAATTCAAACTGTTTTACTTTGTTGGTGTCCGAGCTGGCGAAAAAGGCCAAGCGTGTACCTTCCTCGTTCCACACCGGTGCTTCACATGCGGTATTTCGGTCAAATTCTTTGATGAGTGTTTGCGTTGCCACCTCATAAATGCGTACTTGCGAGGAATCGTTTTTGGTTTTTTGATGTGTAACAACCGCGACGTATTTCCCGTTTTTGGGCAAGGAGTACTTCGTAACATTTTTTTGTGTCCAAGCTTTGGTAGTGGTCCAAATAGTGAGTTGATGTCCATCGCTTTTCGGTTTTTCCACTGCTTTTTTTTCCTTTTGAAATCCATGTTTTTGAAACCAATTTTTTTTGATTTCCGGTGTCGGTTTTGAACTCACTTCCGACAAATAAGTGAGCACAGAAGCATCCTCTGTGATTTGGAAGGACTTCAATTTGGGGATTTTGATCAAGGAATCGTTATCCGTCAGAAGGATGTACAAACTATCCTTTGGCCATTTTTTCTTGTCGACTTTGTTCAATTCACAATTTCGCAGCGTGTCAAATCCCGGAACGACTTTCCACGCGATGAATTGTCCGTTCGGATCGAGTTGTGCATCCTTCGCTCGTTTCAAGGAATCGTGTTTTCCTGTTGCGCTTTGATACCAGTGTAAATACCCATCGCCCGTCAGTGGATTGATTTCGTAGGTAAGCCATTCATCATTTTGACTGAACTGTTGTTTTTCCAAACGTTTCCATTCTGGATAAGCTTTGTGATCTATGATTTTATGTTGTCCCCAGCTGATGGAAACAATCAAAAGGATAAAGCAAAAAAGAAGATTTTTCATTTTTTGGAAGTTGATTTAGACGTCAAGTAAACACCGGTAAAGATAACGAACATATACAGAATTTTTTCAGAGGTGATGCTGCTTCGATAATCCTCTGACCAGCCGATGTAAGCGAAGAGAAAAGTAAACAACATTACCATGACCGGTTGAGTGTAAATGTAGGCACTGGAAATCGTTGCGCTGAGGTATTTCAATCCGAAGATGGTGAGTAAGTACGTGAGAAAGGTCACACCGACTACAACGTAGCTAATTTTCCACCAAATTTCTGCCGGAATCCGCTGAAAATTTGTTTGACCTAATTCACTCAAGGTAGGAGGGAAGAGGAGCACAAAGAAGAGTCCAAAGGTAAAGACCCAAGTGATGATCTGTATGGGGCTGTATTTTTTCATCAGTGGTTTGGCCAGCACCAAGTAAATCGCGTAGCTCAAGGCGTTCAGAAAGAGGAATAAATCACCCAAACGAGAATCGCCCATATGTGTGGAGGCTTTCAAGGTCAACAGAATGGCTCCCGTCGCTCCCAAGGTAATTCCCGTTATTTTGAATGCCGTCAGTCGTTCCTTCAAGAGAAAAAACGATAATATCACTACCATAATTGGATTCAAGGCCATGATGATTCCGGAATTGAAGGCCGACGAAAGGTTTAAACCGTGAAAGAAAAACAATTGATTGATTGCTACTCCAAAGAGTCCACACAAGGCAATCAAAGGAAAATCTTTGCGTTCAATCTTGGATCGTTTTGTCAAAATGAGCACGAGCCAAAACAGCGCCGTTGCCCCTACAACTCGAAATAAGATAAAAACGGTTGGCGATAAAAAGCCCGGCATAACTCCCTTCGCCAATACGTGACTTGCTCCATAGAGTATGTTGACCAACAAAAGCGCAATGTGTGCTTGTACTGATTTTTGCTTCATTTGGCAAAGAAATTCCATCGTGTCTTCAGGACCGTCGAGCGGTAATTATCCAATTTTTCTGTAATATTTTGCAGCGCAAATTTCGCAAATAATTTCGCCGTTCCTTTTCCTTGTTTATAGTCCATTTCATCGGCAAAGATCGGAATCAAGGCTAAAAATCCAATGGATTTATCACCCACTTGAATAGGTGCTAATTCCTCCGATAATTCAATTGGATCCGATAACATAAAATGATTTTGTCTCATGTTCGGAGAAATTTGATGCATGTCCTTTCCCGTCGGCAGCGTATGCCCGTGTCCGAGCCAGGTATCGTGCGTAATCACGTAATTCTTGAGTTTCGTCAACCAGTCGAAGATCCAATTCATGTTGACATCCGCTTCATCCGCTAAATCCCAATAGCTTGGAATCAAGATGTACAATTCTTTCCATTCTTCTCCCGCATGTTTCTCATGGACCTTCATTTCAAAGTCGGACAATCCGGTCGTCATCAATATCCGAAGCTCCTTCGACCCCGGTAGGGTAATCAAGTAATAGGTATCGTTGTTTCGTTGGATAGTTTGGAGTTGAGTAGATCCGAAGCGATTCGAAAGTAAATGTAAGAGTGTGGGCATGTGCAAATATAAGTAATCCTGCAAGGGAATAGCTTTTTTCGGAATCTTGGATTATGGGTAAGATCCTTTACAGGATCTTGTATGGATGTTTGACACCTTCAGGGTCAGGGTCTTGAATGATTGCATAAGAGAAGCGCCTTTCCCATGATTTTGTATGGATGTTTGACCCCCTTCAGGGTCGGGGAATTCGGGAGATTGATTTAGGTTCTTACTGAACGGAACGTTTCCACAACATTCCCTGTATTAGCTGAGATAAATCCCGAATGATCGAAAGGAAAAGAAAGCTGAACGTATCCGCAGGTTTTGAGGTGGATCTCTGTGTTGGTGAGGTAGGAGGCAAGTTCTGAGAGTCCTTCGTTATGGCCGATGAGTATGTATTTTTGTGAGGAGTTTTTGGTGCTTAGGAAAGTCAGTAATTCGGATGCAGATGCGAGGTACAGTTCGTCGTGAAAGGAAATAGTGGCCTTGGGAAAGAGATCCGCGATTTCGTCTAAGGTTTGACGCGTGCGCTTTGCCGCGGAACAATAGATGTGGTCGATGGAAAGTTCTCTCTGACCAACAAATGCTCGAAATTCGCTGAGTTGTTCGTAGCCGCGAGGAAGCAATTCACGGTCGAAGTCTCGTCTGCTCGGACTCAGTTGATTGGTTTTGGCGTGACGCAGGAAATGAAGAATCACAGTAAGTTATTTTTCAAGGTCAGGGCCTCTATTTGTTTGTAAATGGACAAGCTCAGGCTTTCTTCGATCATCATCAAATGCTCCATGCGGTGACAATCGGTACCCAGAAAATCTACTTGCTTGTTTTTAATCAATTGCTCGGCCATCTTTTTCACGCCTGGTCCATAATGTCCCGTTAAGGAATTTAAATTCACCTGGATTTGAATGTTGCGTTCACGTAATTCATCGACTTTTTTGAAATCGCCAAAATAGTATGGATAACGTTCGTAATGCGCTAGTACCGGAACGTAGCCCGCGACTTGTAAATTGAAGAGCGCTTGCGCTTCGTATTTGGAGGGGCTCAAAAATCCGAATTCCATTAGGACAAAGTTTGAACCGAAGCTTAGGATTTCGTTGCGCTCAATGATTGGTAGAAAGGACTCATCGCAATAATACTCCGCAGCTGCTTCGATCTCAATCTTCATTCCTAAGCGTTTGATTTCTGCTCGTACGTCTTCCAATCCACCAAGGATAGTTTCCGGCGTATTGGGATGCACATCATTCAAAATATGCGGCGTTGTCACCACCTTTCGGTAGCCCAATTGCTCAAATTTCGCCAACATCGCAATCGTATGATCCATCGAGGGAGAACCGTCGTCAATTCCCGGAATCAAATGGCTATGCATGTCCACTTCCAATCGACCTAAATCGTATTTGGAGTTGGATGAGGAACCGAATAGTTTTGATAAAAAGTTCATTGTTGTTAGTTGTTTAGTGACATGTGCCTAGTGCCTAGTGTGTCAGTGCCGAGTGCTCAGTGCCTAGTGCTGTTGAGTGCCTAGTGACTAGTGTGTAAGTGCCGAGTGCTCAGTGCTCAGTGTCGGAATCGTGGGTCATTTTCTACTATTTACTTCAAGCGATAGCGCACAAACCATTAGCACATTAGCAGATTGGCACATTAGCACATTGCATTTAGCACATTATCTTTTCGCATACATCGAATCATAATATTCTTGATAAGCACCGCTTGTTACTTTTTCGACCCAATCTTGGTTTTCTAAATACCAATCTAAGGTTTTGGAAAGTCCTTCTTCGAAGGTGATGGATGGTGTCCAGCCGAGTTCTTCTTCGAGTTTGGATGCATCGATGGCGTAACGTTTGTCGTGACCAGCACGATCTGTAACGTAGGTAATCAATCCTTCGGATTCTCCAGTTGCTCTTCCGAGTTTTTGGTCCATGAGTTGGCAGAGAAAGCGCACCAATTCAATGTTTGTCCATTCGTTGAGTCCACCAACATTATACGATTCTCCGATTCTTCCAGTATGGAAAATAGCATCAATCGCGCTGGCGTGGTCTTCTACCCATAACCAATCGCGGATGTTGTCCCCTAAGCCATAAACAGGCAAAGGTTTTTTGTGTTTAATGTTGTGAATCATCAAGGGAATCAACTTTTCTGGAAAGTGGTGACTGCCATAGTTGTTGGAACAATTAGACATTTTAATGGGAAGTCCATACGTGTGATAAAAGGCCATAACGAAATGATCCGAGGACGCTTTCGACGCTGAATAAGGACTTCTTGGATCGTAGGACGTATGTTCAGTGAACAAGCCTTCGTCACCTAAACTTCCGTAGACTTCATCCGTGGAAACATGGTGAAAAACATGTCCCCCTGTTCCGTTCCACGCTTCTTTTGCTGCTTGAAGGAGGTTAACTGTCCCCACGACGTTTGTCATGACGAATTCCATCGGACCTTCAATAGAACGATCCACGTGTGATTCTGCCGCCAGGTGAATGACATCCGTTACCTGATATTTCTGGAAAATGGCACGAACCGCATCCGCATCGACAATATCTGCGCGTTCGAAACGGTAATTCGGATGATCCGCCATATCTTTCAGGTTTTCTAAATTTCCTGCATAGGTCAATTTATCCAAGTTCACGATGAGGTAATTTGGATAATTGGTCAAAAAACGTCGAACAACGTGTGACCCTATGAATCCGGCACCGCCGGTGATGATGATGGTTTTTTTCATATTCTAGTTGTTTAGTGACTAGTGACTAGTGCTTTTGAGTGCCTAGTGCTCAGTGCTCAGTGAACAGTACTCAGTGAACAGTGCTCAGTGTCGGAATCCGCTCTCTGCTCTCGCTCTCACTCTGTTTCTCTCCGCCGCGGCGGACTGTTTCTCACTCTGTTTCTCACTCTGTTTACAGGGACCAATACGTCAAATCGTTTATTTTTCCACGGTAAATTCCTTTTACATCCACGAAAACGCCTTTGCGATCTTTCATCATTCCTTTGAAATAATTCTCGTCGAATTGACAGTATTCGCGGTGATTGACTGCTAAGATGATGGCGTCGTAATCCTTACGGATGTCTGTTGCTAGTCCTACGCCATATTCGTGTTCCATTTCGGATGAATCTGCGTGTGGATCTATCACATCGACGTTAATTTGGAATGACTTTAATTCATTAACTACATCAATTACCTTGGAATTACGGATGTCACTTACGTTCTCTTTGAAGGTCGCGCCCATCACCAAAACATGTGCTTCTTGGATCATTTTTCCTTGGGCGATGATTTTTTTTGCTGTTTGTTTACCGATGTAAAAGCCCATGGAATCATTCACGTAGCGACCAGAGTTGATCACTTTGGAATGGTAACCCAATTGCATGGCTTTGTGCACCAAATAATATGGATCGACTCCAATGCAATGTCCACCGACTAGGCCTGGGTAGAATTTCAAGAAATTCCATTTCGTTCCTGCCGCTTCGAGTACATCAAAGGTATTGATGCCCATTTTATTGAATATGATCGACAATTCGTTCACCAAAGAAATGTTCACGTCTCGCTGCGTGTTCTCCACGATTTTCGCTGCTTCTGCTACTTTGATGCTCGTCGCACGGTGGACCCCCGCCGCAACAACTAATTCGTAGGTCTTTGCAATCTGATCAAGCGATTCTTCGTCGCAACCTGATACGATTTTAATGACATTTTGCAAAGTGTGTTCTTTGTCTCCCGGATTGATGCGCTCCGGTGAATACCCAACTTTGAAGTCCTCCGGGAATTTAAGTCCAGATTCTGCTTCCAAAATTGGAATACAATCCTCTTCTGTACATCCTGGATACACCGTGGACTCAAATACCACGTAATCGCCTTTTTTCAGTACTTTTCCCACCGTACGACTCGCGCCCAACAATGGTTTTAAGTCTGGAAGGTTGGTATCGTCAATTGGAGTGGGAACAGCGACGATGAAGAAGTTAACATCCGCTAATTCGTTGATATCCGCTGTAAAGGTAATGTCACGGTTCTCAAAATCTGCCGCTTCCAATTCACGACTTGGATCTTCCCCTCGACGCATCATGTCCACACGTACTTGGTTGATGTCAAATCCTACGACTTTCACGCGTTTCGCGAATTCCAAGGCAATCGGTAATCCGACGTAGCCCAGTCCGACTAGTGCGAGTTTTGCTTCTTTTTTAATTAGGTTTTCGTAGATCATAGTATTTTGTATTAAAATCAGTGATCGGTGCTCAGTGCCGAACTCCGTTCTTTATTTTAGTTATCAGTGCCTAGTGACTAGTGACTAGTGCCTAGTGACTAGTGTGGTGCTTCGGATCTTTACTCCCTTCAACCTCAAGCTCCGCCGCGGCGGAAGCGCACAAATCATTAGCAAATTGGCACATTGTCAAATTAGCACATTGTTATCTCGTACTTTGTAAATTCGTTCAATAATCTCCACAACTTTCATTCCTTCTAGTGCATTTGTTGTCGGGGAGGTGCGTCCTTTTAAGGAATCGATGACATTCGTAATCACGTAGTTGTGGTTCGCAGCAGATCCTTTGTATGGACCGTAGTCGTTTCCTGGGTTTGTTGGTGCTAACTCGGGCATTTCGTAATTGGTGATGTTGCACACCTCGACTTCGTTCATGTATTGTCCACCGATTTTCACGGATCCATTTTTTCCGATGATCGTCATGGAGGATTCTAAATTCTGATTGGCAACGGATGTCGAATAGTTCAAAGAACCCATTCCACCGTTGATGAAGTCAAAGCTCACGAAGCCTGAATCTTCGAAGTCCGTGTAGTCTTTGTGGTTGAAATCTGCGAATTTCCCTTGGATGTTGTCGATGTCGCCAAACAACCAGTACATGATGTCGATGAAGTGACTGAACTGCGTGAACAGGGTCCCACCGTCTAAATCTGAGGTTCCTTTCCATCCACCGGCTTTGTAATAACGCTCATCACGGTTCCAATAACAATTCAACTGAACCATGTAAATATCACCCAAGACCTTGCGGTCGATGAGGTCCTTGATCCATACAGATGGAGGGGAGTAACGGTTTTGCATGACGCAAAAAACTTGCTTGGAAACTTGCAACGATTTGTAAATGATACGCTCACAGCTTTCCTTGGATAAACCCATCGGTTTTTCACAGACCACGTGTTTTTTGTGCTCCAAGGACAATAGGGCTTGCTCCGCGTGTAGACCATTCGGAGTACATACATTGATCACATCGAATTCCAATCCGCTGGCGAATAGTTCTTCCATCGTGGTGAAGAAAGGCACGTCGAAATCTAGTGCTTGACATTCCTCTTTACCACGGATATCAACCATGGCAATTAATTCTCCTTCGGCATCACGACGGATCATCTCCGCATGACGTTTTCCAATGTGTCCGGCGCCGATGACGGCAAATTTGATTTTGTTGTTCATAGTTTATTTATTAGTGAACAGTGAACAGTGCTCAGTGAACAGTGCTCAGTGCTCAGTGCCGCTCGCTGTTTATCGCTCCCTTTCTCTTTCTCGCTCTACAATGTTCTCGTTCAAGGTATATTTATCTCCACTCTCCGGACATTCTGCCACACCATTTTCATCAAAATTCAAACGGTGACCAAATTCGGACATCCAGCCGATTTGACGTGCGGGATTTCCAACTACTAAGGCGTAATCGGGAACGTGTTTCGTAACCACTGCTCCGGCACCGATAAAGGCGTAGCGTCCGATGTCGTGACCGCAAACGATGGTCGCATTGGCACCGATACTGGCGCCTTTTTTGACAATCGTTTTCAAATAACTGTCTCGGCGAATGACGGCACTACGTGGATTCATGACGTTCGTGAAAACCATCGATGGACCCAAGAAGACATCGTCCTCGCAGATGACACCCGTGTAGATGGACACGTTGTTTTGTACTTTTACGTTGTTTCCGAGAATGACTTCTGGAGAAATCACCACATTTTGTCCGATGTTACACGACAATCCAATGGTGCAGTTGGGCATGATATGCGAAAAATGCCAGATCTTGGTTCCTTCACCAATCTGACATCCTTCATCAATAACCGCCGTTTCATGTGCGAAATACTTCATTTACTTGGTAATGTATTTATCAAAATTATAATGATCTGTTTCCAATAATTCTTCTTTGCTCAAACTTTGGAAATAAGCATATGTTCGTTTTAATCCTTCGCTTCGGTCGATTTTTGGCTCCCAATTTAGGATTTCACGCGCCTTCGTGATGTCTGGCTGACGCTGTTTCGGGTCATCTACCGGTAAATCTTTGTAAATGACTTTTTGTGTCGTACCCGTTAAGGCGATGATTTCTTCTGCGAATTGTGAAATCGTTATTTCCGATGGATTACCAACGTTTACTGGATACGGGTAATCACTCATCAACAAGCGAACGATTCCTTCGACTAAGTCATCGACGTAGCAGAATGAACGTGTTTGAGATCCGTCACCGAAAACAGTGAGGTCTTCTCCGCGCAATGCTTGTCCAATGAACGCAGGTAGCACGCGTCCGTCGTTTAAGCGCATGCGTGGACCATAGGTATTGAATATACGCACGATGCGTGTTTCAACTCCGTGAAAATTGTGGTAAGCCATGGTGATCGCCTCTTGGAAGCGTTTGGCTTCGTCGTAAACGCCACGTGGACCCACAGGATTCACATTTCCCCAATAATCTTCTGTTTGCGGATGAACGGTTGGGTCTCCGTATACTTCCGAAGTGGAAGCAATGATCAAGCGTGCTCCTTTTGCTTTCGCAAGTCCGAGGCAATTATGGATGCCCAAGGACCCCACTTTCAATGTTTGAATCGGAATCTTCAAGTAATCAATTGGACTCGCAGGAGAAGCGAAGTGTAGTATGTAATCTAATTCTCCCGGAATGTGGATGAATTTCGATACGTCATGGTTGTAAAATTCGAATTGTTCCAAGGGAAACAAGTGTTCGATGTTTTTCAGTCGTCCGGTGATGAGGTTATCCATCGCAATGACATGGTAGCCATCCTTGATGAAACGGTCACACAAATGCGACCCTAAAAATCCGGCTGCCCCGGTGATGAGTACTCGTTTCATTTCTCCACAAGGTTACGACCAATGCTCGAATAATAGAATCCTTTTTCGTTCATTTCGTCAATTTCATATAAGTTTCTACCATCAAAGATCACCGCATCTTTCAAACGATTTTTGACTTCAGGGAAGTTTGGATTACGGAAGATACTCCATTCCGTGCAAATCAATAGTGCGTCTGCTTGATTTAATACGCTGTACTCATTCTCTGCGAAAGTGATTTTGTCTCCCAAAATACGTTGTACATTTGGCATCGCTTCCGGATCGTATGCGCTTACCGTTGCACCTGCTTGCAGCAATTCCTCGATCATGTACAAGGCTGGTGCCTCGCGGATGTCATCCGTATCCGGTTTAAAGGCTAAGCCCCAAATGGCGATGTGTTTTCCGGATAAGTCCCCGCGGAAGAAATTCTTCATTTTCGGGAACAATTTTGTTTTTTGGTCCTGGTTGACTTCCATCACTGCGGAAAGAATCTTGAAATCGTAGTTGTTTTCGATTCCCGACTTCGCCAAGGCTTGCACGTCTTTTGGAAAACATGACCCACCGTAACCGATTCCTGGGAACAAGAAACGTTTGCCAATGCGGCTATCGGAACCAATCCCGATGCGTACTTTGTCTACATCTGCTCCCACCAATTCACAGAAATTGGCGATTTCATTCATGAAGGTGATTTTCGTTGCCAAAAAAGCGTTCGCTGCGTATTTGGTCAATTCGGCGGATTTCTCATCCATGAAGTAAATCGGATTCCCTTGACGAACAAATGGTTTGTACAAACTGTCCATGACCTTGCGCGCACGCTCATCGGATGTTCCAATCACCACACGGTCTGGCTTCATGAAGTCGCTTACCGCATATCCTTCGCGCAAAAACTCTGGATTCGATACTACCGCGAATTCCACCGTTGCATGTGCTGCAATCGCTGCGGTTACTTTCTCTGCTGTTCCAACAGGTACGGTACTCTTGTCAACGATCACTTTGTAATCGGTCATAATCTTTCCTAATTCCTTCGCGACACCAAGAATGTAGGATAAATCCGCCGATCCATCTTCTCCTGGGGGCGTTGGTAATGCAAGGAAAATGATTTCCGCATTCTTGATTCCCGCCGCTAAATCTGTTGTGAAATTCAGGCGTCCCGCTTTGATGTTGCGTTCGAACAATACGTCCAATTCTGGCTCGTAAATCGGAATTTCGCCGTTTTGCATTTTTGCGACTTTATTGGTGTCGATGTCTATGCAAATGACGTTGTTCCCCGTTTCAGCGAAACAGGTTCCGGTTACTAGGCCGACGTAGCCGGTGCCGACAACTGCGATGTTTTTCATATGAATAGTTATTCGTTCCTTGTGCGCTTGCACGCTCAGTGAACAGTGCTTTCGAGTGCTCAGTGAACAGTGCTCAGTGCGTTTGTTAATTAGCTAATATTGGTTAACGTGTTCAATTTATATAAGTTCATTTTTTTAAACGATTCCACACTGAGTACTGTTCACTGAGCACTGAGTACTGATCACTGTTCACAGCTCATTGTTTCCCGTTCAATAGGTATTTCCTAAGACCATGGGTCATTTTTCTTACTTCGATTAATTTATCATTCAAGGAATTAAAATCTTCCTCTGTAATCAATTTTGTGTCGAAAGAAAATCTTAATTGATTTCTCAATTCATCATTTGACCCCATCGCAATCAGTAAAAATCGTGCGAAATCTTTTTTAGACTTGCGTCCGAATCCTTCAGCGATGTTCGATGAAATGGATAGGGATGATCTTAACATTTGATCTTTAATGGCCCATTTTTTATCAAAAGATGACTCGTTTGTCAATCTATTTATTTCTAGTGCGACTTCGTACGCACGTTGCCATGCGTTTAGGTCTTCGTGTCTTTTTATCAGTGCCATTTTTCGAATTTCTTGTGAAAACGATTTGTGGCATGTTTTATTGTGTTGTTTCTAGTTTTTAGTGCTCAGTGCTTAGTGCTTTTGGGTGCTCAGTGAACAGTGATCAGTGCGTTTGCTAATTATCTACTCCTGGTTATTTTGTTCAATTTATTCATATTCAATTTCATTTTAAATGATCCAGCACTGTTTACTGAGCACTGTTCACTATTTAGAAAAACGATTTAACGGTTTCAACTATGTACTCGATCTGCTCCTCGTCCATTTCCGTGTGAATGGGTAAGGAAATCACGCGTTCGGTTAACCAATCGGTTGTGGGTAATTCGGTGTTGCTGCTTCCGAAGGCGGCGAACATTTTTTGTTTGTGCGCTGGAATCGGGTAATAGATCATGCTTGGAATATCGTTGGCGGATAAATGTTCTTGTAATGCGTTGCGATTGCCGTTCTCCAACACGAGCGTATACTGGTGGAAAACGTGTTTGGAATCGTCCGCGCGGAAGGGAATGCGTACGCCAGGAATTCCCGCGAATGCTTCGTCGTAGCGTGCAGCTATATCGCGACGTGCGTCGATGTAGTTGTCTAATTGACGCAATTTCACTTCTAAAATCGCTGCTTGAATAGTGTCCAGGCGGGAATTACAACCCACCATCTCGTGCACGTACTTTTGCTCTTGACCGTGATTGGCAATCATCTTGATTTTACGTGCTAATTCGTCGCTGTTGGTACAAATTGCACCACCATCGCCATAGCATCCAAGGTTTTTAGAAGGGAAAAAGGACGTGCATCCAATGTCGCCAATGGTGCCAGTTTTCACTTTTTTTCCGTTTGTCAAATGGTAATCGGAACCAATTGCTTGGGCGTTGTCCTCGATGACGAAAAGCTGGTGTTTTTCGGCAATTTCCATGATTGAATTCATGTTCGCTGCTTGCCCGTATAGGTGAACTGGAACGATCGCCTTCGTTTTGGATGTCAGCGCTGATTCAATGACTGCAGGATCCATGCAAAACGTCTGTGGATCCACTTCGACAAAAACTGGTGTCAAGCCTAGTAGGGCAATGACCTCCGTTGTGGCGATGTAGGTGAAACTTGGAGTGATGACTTCATCTCCCGGTTTTAGACCGAGGGCCATCATGGCAATTTGTAGGGCATCGGTGCCGTTAGCACAGGGAATGACGTGTTTGACATCCAAGTACGTTTGAAGATCCGCTTGAAAACGTCCAACTGCTGGACCATTGATAAAATGTGCGTGCTGAATGACGTCTTGAATCGCCATATCAATGGATGGTTTTATTTTCTCATATTGAGAAACAAGGTCCACCATTTGAATTTTCTTCATCGAATCTTATTTTTTAATAATAAAAAAGGCGATCAATTGACCGCCTTTTAAAGTTAGCACTGCGGTTTAACGAACAATGGCAAATTGCACACGACGATTCGCCGCATCCACTTCCAATGTATTTCCTGCATATTTTGTTTCTTTTTTCCCTTTGTATGAAATCACTAAACGACTTTTGTCAGCACCTTTCTTTGTTAGGTACTCAACCACAGTGTTTACACGTGATTCAGAAAGTTTGTTATTCACAGCGTCACCACCTTCGATGTCCGCATGTCCGCTAACTGCAATTTTTTGTGTTGGATGAGCAGCCATATAAGCCACCACATTATCCAATATACCATAATAGGCATTGTTAATGTAAAAAGATCCTTTCACGAACATCACGTCGTAAATCCCTGATTCGATCAATGTTTTTGCGTCTTTCTCCGGAGAATGTTCTTCTGGACAACCCTTAACTGTACCTTTTACCGTTGGACACTCATCTTTACCATCAACGAATCCATCACCGTCAGTATCAATCGTGTTCAAGTCTGGCGCTGGAGTTGGAACGATTGTTTTCCCAGTCACATCCACCATGTTTCCAGCAGGCGTGTTTGTTTCTTGATCAACGGCATTGATGACTCCATCTTTATCGTCGTCACCTAATTTCGTTGCCGCTTCTTTCGCTTGTTTTTCCAATGCAGCGATTCGGTTCAAGTCTTCCTCACTCAAACGTGGTGTATAGGTCCAGTCAGCGTGTGTTTTCGCTTTACCGAAGTAATAACTGAATCCAACCGTTGCTGTAGCGTAGTAACCAGAGAAACCACCTCCTTGTACTGGTGTTGCTTCGAAATCGAAACCGTTGTTTTGACGAATATTCCCCATGAAAGAGATGTCACCATTGATGCTCAATCGCTCATTTACTTTGAATTGCGGAGTGATTCCTATGATTCCTTGTAACATTTCGTCAACAGAACCTTCTTCTGCTTTGAACAATTCTTTTGGACCATCGATCAAAGCTTTGTTCCACATGGTCGCGTATCCACCACCCATGTGCAACAACATTCCCCAACGAGAGGTGAAGTCATTCATATGTAGCAAGTCTGTTAAGTTGAATGTCGGTTGGACAGAAAAGCGCAAAGCATTTGTTGCTGGATGACCGTCTGTAAAATTGAAGTGGTCAAATCCAACATCGAATTTTAATCCAACGCGGTTATTGAACATGTGACGTGCGTTCACCTCATAATGAGTGAATTGATACAAACGAGTTGTGTGCATTGTATTGTGCATCCCGTCATGTCCACCGATGTTAAATCCAAACGAACATTTGTTGTAATCTTGAGCAGATCCCAAAATGGAAATCATGCTGAAAAAGGAGAATAATAATCGGTTCATGTGTGTGTGTTTTGTTACAAAGGTAAGTTTTTACTCTTAAATGCCGCTTTTAACTTGTAATAATGCAAAAAAAAATCTAATTCTTTTTCTGGTTAAAAATGGTTTTTCTCTATTAAAATAGTGTAATTTTCTTTTTAACCTTTCAAATTTCCATTTCCACTTGTTTAGCCTTTTCAGTGAAAATACTTTTGATTCTTCTGAAATTAAAATAGGGTAAAATAGGGGAAAATATAATTTTTTAAAGGTTTATTATTAAACAAATATAGTCGTTTTATTTAAACTAAATAAAAGTATTGAAAACTTATGGTAAATTCGAGTTATGACGACTTTTCCAGAGTGAAATAAGTGTTCAATTGAGAGGGTTATCATTCAGTAAAAAACCTATAATATATTGGGTTTTACATGAAAAGCACACATTCAAATAGCGTGTAATATGATTAAATTGTTAAGAATTTATAAAAAGTCCTAATAAATAGGGTAAAATAGGCGAAAAAAGGTATATTTGTTTTATCAATAACCTATGAATCTAACAACTACACTAAGCGCACAAGCATCCGTCTACCGCAAGCCCTCATTGGAGCAGAAGTGGTACGTAGTGTATACGAAGCATTTAGCGGAAAAAAAAGTTTCGGAGCGATTTCAAGTTGCGGGGATCGAGCATTACCTTCCGGTTTACACGACGATTCGTCAGTGGAGTGACCGTAAAAAGAAAATCGAAAAACCATTAATCAATTCTGTTGTGTTTGTGAAAACGAGCGAACGTGCTTTGAATGAACTTTATTCCATTCAGGGGATTCATGGTGTATTAAAATATTTGGGACGTCCAGCTGTAGTTCAAGCACACGAGATTTTGAATCTTCGCATATTGTTGCAAGAGGTACATGTCGAGGATATTGAACAAGTGGACATCCAAGCAGGAGATTTGGTGGAAGTCATCCGTGGTCCCTTCAAGGGCATGCAGGCTTGCGCGATTCAACTGCAAAATTCCATGCGACTGATCATCGAGATCAAGAACATGGGGGTTGGGTTTTCGGTAAACGTGCCGAAGACGTACGTGAAACGTTTGTAGGCGCGCAGCCGCCACGGTTTCATGTAAGAATGTTGGTTAGTCTGTGGGACTAGCTGCGGCGAAGCCGTTTTTAGTTTGCAGAGCAAACTAAAAAAAATGTGCCAATCTGCTAATGTGCCAATCTGCTAATGATTTGTTCCGCCAAGGCGGAATAGTTATCGGTTTATAGCAGAAATAGGAGTGAGCTTATGTGGTTCAGAGATGAACAGTGGGTGTAAATCTTAGGTGTTTCGTTTAGCGGTAGAAATAATACGACTGAGCAATTTGCCTATTTGTTGAGACTCCGAAAGAAGAGTGTCACAGTTTAAAGAATAACTGGCTTTGCAGATTTCGAGCCAATAAATAGTTTCCTCACATTCCTTAGATGCAATTTTAAGTTTGTGAATAAAATCAGATTTGGATTCCGCGTGTTGAGCTTCACGAACATTTGCTCCAATGGAGGTTCCAGATTTTAAAAGTTGATTAGCAATCACAAAATATTTCTGAGATTGTAACTCTTGACAAAAAGACACGGTCAAAAGCGCAAACTCAAATGATTTAGTCAATAAAGGGTTCTTTGATTCAGCCATAATTTAGAGAACGCAAAAAGTAAAAAAATATTTTCTTCGTTCAAACAGTTAATACATTTCCTATCTGAGCGGAGCTCAGAGCCAACAGCTACCCATTAGCACACTGGCACACTGGCACATTAGCACATTATTAAAGCACCATTGAAAACGATCACAAAAAATTCTAAAATCTACATCGCAGGACACCGAGGAATGGTCGGAAGCGCTATCTGGCGTGCGCTAGAAAGTTCTGGCTACACCAACCTCCTTGGAAAAACCAGCCGCGAATTAGATTTAAGAAATCAAGAAGCTGTTCAAGCATTTTATGCCCAAGAAAAACCAGACGTAGTCATCGACGCTGCGGCTAGGGTAGGGGGAATATTAGCAAATAACAATTATCCGTACCAGTTCTTGATGGAGAACATGCAGATCCAGAATAATTTGATTGATGGCGCGTTTCAGGCGGGTATTCAAAAATTTATTTTCCTGGGAAGCTCCTGTATTTATCCGAAGTTGGCAGCTCAGCCTTTGAAAGAGGAATGTTTATTGACGGCTTCACTCGAACCAACAAATGAATGGTACGCATTGGCGAAAATCAGTGGCGTGAAAGCGTGTGAAGCGATTCGCACCCAATTCGGACACGACTATGTCAGTTTAATGCCGACAAACCTTTACGGATACCACGATAATTTCGACTTACAAACCTCGCATGTATTACCAGCGATGATGCGCAAGTTTCACGAAGCCAAGCTCAAGGGACACGCTCCTGTTCAGCTTTGGGGATCGGGAACACCGATGCGTGAGTTCTTGTTTGTCGATGATATGGCATCCGCAGTTGTCTTTGCTTTAGAAAACAAATTACCGGAACACCTCTACAATGTTGGAACAGGTGTGGATTTGACCATCAAGGAATTAGCACTAGCGATTCAAGAAGTCGTTGGACACGAAGGAAGCATCGAGTGGGATGCTTCGAAACCAGACGGAACACCGCGTAAATTAATGGACGTTTCCAAACTGAAAAATGCAGGATGGGCATACAAAATATCCTTACAAGAAGGCATCGCACTGACCTATCAATGGTTATTGGATAACCAAACACATTTAAAAGAAGTCAAACTATGAAAACGGCACTCATCACCGGAATCACCGGCCAAGACGGATCTTACTTAGCGGAATTGCTCATCGAAAAGGGCTACATGGTACACGGTATCAAGCGTCGTGCTTCGTCGTTCAATACGCAGCGCATCGACCACATCTATCAGGATCAACACAGCTCGGAGCTCAATTTCAAATTACACTATGGAGATTTAACAGACTCCACGAACATCATCCGCATCATTCAAGAGGTGCAGCCTGACGAAATCTACAACCTTGGGGCGATGTCCCACGTGAAGGTTTCCTTTGACTCTCCGGAATACGTGGCGAATGTCGATGGACTCGGAACCCTTCGTATACTCGAAGCGGTACGCATCCTCGGACTCGAAAAGAAAACGCGCATCTACCAAGCCTCTACTTCAGAGCTATATGGTGGATTTCCAGAAAATAAAAACGAACACGGATTCTACGACGAAAAGTCGCCGTTTTATCCACGTTCACCTTATGGCGCTGCGAAAATCTACGCATATTGGATCACGAAAAATTACCGCGAGGCTTACGGAATGTTTGCCTGCAACGGAATTTTATTCAACCATGAGTCACCGCGTCGTGGCGAAACCTTCGTGACCCGCAAAATCACGATGGCGACAGCTGCCATAGCACTCGGAAAGCAAGACTGTTTGTATTTAGGTAACCTCAATGCACTTCGTGACTGGGGACATGCCAAAGATTACGTCGAGGCAATGTGGAGAATGTTGCAACGAGAAACTCCAGAAGATTTCATCATTGCCACCGGAAAAACAACCAGCATCCGTGACTTCGTTCGCATGGCCTTCCAAGAGATCGGCGTCACACTCACCTTCGAGGGAAGCCAAGAAAACGAGATTGCCAAAGTACAGGCCTGTTCGAATCCTGCTTACCAACTCGAAATTGGCAAAGTGGTCGTTCGTGTGGATCCAAGTTATTATCGTCCGACAGAGGTTGATTTACTTCTTGGGGATCCGACGAAAGCCAAAACACAATTGGGATGGACTCCGGAATACGATTTGGCTTCTTTAGTGAAAGAAATGGTACTTAGTGATTTGAGATTTGTGACTGGTGATTAGTCCGCCGCGGCGGATCAGTGACTAGTGACTTGTGCTCAGTGCCTAGTGCTCAGTGCTGGATTTATGGGAAGGAAATGAGTGCTCAGTGCCTAGTGCTCAGTGCTGGATTAATGGGATGGAAATTAGTGCTCAGTGCTCAGTGCTCAGTGCTGGATTCATGGGAACTCTAACAATTTTTTTGCGTCAACAAACGAGTTGATCGTTAATAGTCTCTAATCTCGAGAACAAATTATATTTCTTTACCCAGGAACCACACTCCTAGGCATCTGAAAATAGAATATCGACATTAATAAAGCGGTTTTGAAACTGCATGAAAACGAGCTAATGCTAAGCTTAGCAGTATGCTCAAGCGCAAGCATCTCGTTTTCAAAAGTTGATAAAACCCTTCGCTTCGAAGCAAAATTAAGCAATCAGCTTAAGATCTGCGAAGGGAGCTTTTCCGCCGCGGCGGAAGGAGTCCGAAGTGTCGGGCTTGATTTTTTGTTACTCCCGGCACTAACGTTTGGTCTTCGAAAGCAGTGCTTTCTCTTTATCAAGCAAAAAGTAAAAAGAAAAAAAGAGTAATCCTGAGCGAAGCGAAGGATTACGATAAAAAAAACTAATCTTCGCTTGCGAAGAGCCAACACCTACCCATTAGCACATTGGCATCCCGACGAATAGTCGGGACAGGCATTAGCACATTGTAATTTTCACTAAAAAATTTTTATTAATACTACCCCCAAGCAACTTCTAACAAAACACTTTCGTTAACTTTGCAATCTCGAAAAATTTCAAAAAACAATGCGCTTAAAAAACCTCTTTAAAACCCATTTTGAATACCTCAGATTTTGTCTGCGTCAGCGTTTTATTAAAATTGCACATTTTTTTCTTTTCGTTCTTTTCGTTTACATTCTCATCGAATGGCAGCACGAGAATAACCTTTACCGCAACATCGGACACGCAGTGCGCATTCATGCAGCGGATGTAGATGATACCACGGTGGTAAAAGAAGCGATGACTTCGATCAATGACATCATGCAAAGCAGGCATGAGTTGTTTCGGGGGACAGAGCAATACAGTTGGAAACAATCGGCCTTTCAGTCAGCGGACATTGACCTCATGTACGGATCAGGAGCTTGTGGGGGATTCTCCAAGGTACTTGCACGAACACTGCAATTGCAAGGACTCGATGTACGCATCGGACAATTGAAGACCTTGAAATTGGGTTTTGGTGGACACATCATCATTGAGTATTACTCAGAAACCTTACACAAATGGGTCTTTGTGGATCCACTCTTCATGTTAATTATTCGTCAGAAAACCGGCGATTGGGCCTCTGTCCAAGAAGTAGCAAAAAACTACCACTTGTACAGTGACCAAATGCCCATAGAATTCAACCAACGCTTTCAATTCGACGACGTCCGTTACACCAACTGGGACAAATGGCTCGGATTATCCAAACCCTACTATTACCTTGCGAAACTCTTCAAAGGAGAGCGCTACGCGAATACGATTTGTTTGAGAATGTATACGCTGAGTTCGTTTCCAGTGTTGTTTTGGAGTTTGGAGATAGTTTACTTGGTGTTAATGGGGGTTGGTTTTTGGCGGTATCGTCGGAAGCAACACCGAGTGCTCAGTGCTCAGTACCGAGTGATCAGTGCTCAGTGATCAGTGTGGGATTTTTTATATCGATAACACTTTTGGTATAAAAGTTCAATAATAGATTTTTCGTTATTTTTTCTCCGCAGCGGCGGAAGAGTAATTTGCCAATCTGCTAATGTGCCAATCTGCTAATGATTTGTTCCGCCAAGGCGAAAGAGGTTAAATGTTTACAGCAGTCCAACACGGCGGAAGAACACGAAACAACAAAACAAACGATTCACAATAAACAGAGAATGACCCTGAAGGGGTCAAACCTCCATACAAAAAACGCATTCACGAGAAACCACAACCCTGAAGGGGTTGAATTTCAAAGAAACAATAGACAAAACACAAAACTTATCCGAGCGTAGCGAGGAGCCAACAGTAACAAATTAGCACACTAGCACATTAGCACACTAGCACACTAGCACATTAGCACATTGAAAACCATCAACGAACAAACTAACAACCCCGCCCCAGAATGGGACCTCGTCATCGAGCCCCAATCCTCTCTCTTCGAACTCCACCTCGCAGACGTCTGGCGCTACCGCGACCTATTGTGGCTCCTCGTAAAGCGTGATTTCGTTTCGTTTTACAAGCAGACCATTCTCGGACCCCTGTGGTTCTTCATTCAGCCCTTGTTTACGACGATCATCTTTACGTTTATCTTCGGGAACTTGGCGGGACTCAGTACAGACGGACTTCCGCAGCCTTTGTTTTATATGGCTGGAATCACCGCTTGGAATTACTTTGCAGATTGTTTGACCAAAACATCGACCGTGTTCCGGGATAATGCCAATATCTTTGGAAAGGTCTATTTCCCGCGATTGATCATGCCCTTGAGCATTGTGGTGAGTAACCTCGTGCGTTTCGGTGTGCAGATGATCTTGTTCTTTATGATGGTTGGCTATTACGCCTTCACCGGAGCAGATTTCCACATGAATATTTTTGTCTTGTTGTTCCCAGTGCTTGTGCTCATGATGGCACTCCTCGGACTCGGACTCGGCCTCATCATCACCGCATTGACCACCAAGTACCGCGATTTAGCCTTCTTGATTTCCTTCGGAGTCCAACTCATGATGTATGCCACAACCGTCATATACCCACTCAGCGCCGCACCTGCGAAATACAAATGGCTCATCGAACTCAATCCAATGACTGGTATTATAGAAGCTTTTCGTTATGGATTTTTAGGCCAAGGGGAGTTGACGATGAATACACTTGGTTACTCCGTTATTGTGACAATAGTATCTCTGGTTTTAGGAGTTGTGATATTTAATAAGACGGAGAAAACCTTCGTTGATACGGTATAGAATGTGCCAATGTGCTAAACTGCCAATGTGCTAATTAGTGCTCAGTGCCTAGTGCTCAGTGAGGGTTTATAAGTATAAAAATTATTCATTTTCCAGGAACCACACCTCTGGGCATCTGAAAATAGAATATCGACATTAATAAAGCGGTTTTGAAACTGCATGAAAACGAGCAAATGCTAAGCTTAGCAGCATGCTCAAGCGCAAGCATCTCGTTTTCAAAAGTTGATAAAACCCTTCGCTTCGAAGCAAGATTAATCAATAAGCTTAAAATTTGCGAAGGGAGCTTTTCCGCCGCGGCGGAAGGAGTCCGAAGTGTCGGACTTGATTTTTTGTTACTCCCGGCACTAACGTTTGGTCTTCGAAAGCAGTGCTTTCTCTTTATCAAGAAAAAAGTAAAAAGAAAAAAGGAGTAATCTGAAGCGAAGCGGAAGATTACGACAAAAAAAACAAGCTTCGCCTTGGCGGAGCAAATTAAACAAAAACATAAAAGCTTCCGGACGTAAAGTCGGCTCCGCGACTGCGGAGATGCATTAGTACAATTACCCATGGGAAACACTGCAATCAAAGTTGAAAACCTCTCCAAAATCTACCGCCTCGGCGAAATTGGAACAGGTAGCATAGGACAAGACGTAGACCGTTGGTTCAAAACCAAAATTCTAGGTAAAGAAGACCCTTTCTTAAAGATCGGAGAAAGCAACGACCGTGCAACAAAAGGTGCGAGTGACATTGTCTATAGCCTTCAAGACATCAACTTCGAAATCAACCAAGGAGACGCTGTTGGAATCATTGGCCGCAACGGTGCTGGAAAAAGTACTTTACTAAAAATTCTTTCCCGTGTTACCACACCAACCACTGGAAAAATCAACATCAAAGGCCGTGTGGCTTCCTTATTAGAAGTTGGAACCGGTTTTCACCCCGAATTAACGGGCCGCGAAAACATCTACCTCAACGGTGCCATTCTTGGCATGCGTAAACGTGAAATTGACCGCAAACTAGACGAAATCATCGACTTCTCTGGTGTAGAGCGTTACATTGACACACCTGTAAAACGCTACTCATCTGGTATGTATGTACGCCTTGCCTTTGCCGTAGCCGCTCATCTAGAATCTGAAATTCTCATCGTAGATGAAGTACTTGCCGTAGGCGATGCGGAGTTTCAAAAGAAATGTCTGGGAAAAATGGGTGAGGTGAGTAAGGGTGAGGGAAGAACGGTATTGTTTGTGAGTCATAATATGGCGGCGGTGGAAAATTTGTGTTCAAAAGGAATTTTTCTCAATAATGGATATTCAGTTTTAAATTCAGATGTTAATAGCGTATTAGATTTGTATAAAGGAAACGTAATATCAAATACCAAAACTGATAGATTAATTGATATAATAGAACGTAAAGGGAATCAGCAAATTGTAATTCAAGATGTATTTATTAATTCGCTTAGCCACCTGAATGGCATTTATACCTTCGACGACCTTGAAATATTATTGGTTCTAAAATCTGAATTAATAATTGATAGTGATAAATTAAAAATCGATATTGGTATAAATAATCATTTAGAAGAAAGAGTTGGTTGGATTTCAACAGATCTTGTAAAGATAAAAAAAAGCGGGTTAAGTATAAAACAAATCAAATTCATCGTGAAGAACTTGCCATTTAAACCGGGTAATTATTCTTTAAATTTATTCGTTGAATATAATCATGAAATTGCAGATTGGATTCAGAATGTTTCACCTTTCGTTATAAATGAAAAAGACTATTATCAAACCGGGAAATTAACACCTTCAAATCAAGGATTAATTCTTTTAAACTTTAAAATAGATGATTAAAAATATTCAAAAGTTAATTAAAAAAATTATTGGCATTAACAGTATCGAAGCAACGTTATTAAAACAGCATTCTGAATTTAATAATAAATTAAATGAACTTGAATGGGCCTTAATATATAGGGATAGTATACGAGGAAAGGCATACTTAGAAAACAATTCATTGAATGTAGGTAGGTGGGCAGGAAATTATAGTTTTTTTTATGTTCTAAATAGGATTCTACATGAAGTTAAACCGAAGAGAATTTTTGAGGTTGGACTTGGAGAATCTTCAAAATTCATATCGCGATGTGCAGATAATATTGATCAGATTTTAGAACATATTGTAATCGAACATGATGCAAATTGGATTGAAATCCAAAGTCAAAATTTTCAAGAATTTAAGAAGACAAAAATTTGTCAACATGATTTGGAAAAAATCAAATTCAAAAATTTTGAAGTATTAAATTACAAAAATCTAAATACTTATTTTGAGAGGGATTTTGATTTATTTGTTATTGATGGGCCATTCGGGACGGATAATTTCTCAAGAAGTCAAATTGTTGAATTCGTAAAAAGGTTTGACCATGATAAAACATTTATTATTTTACTTGATGACACACACAGATTTGGAGAACGGCAGACATTGGAATTAATTGCGGGAACCCTATCTGAAAAGCAAATTTCATTTTTTCAACAAGATTATTCAGGAAATAAATCCGTTTCAGTTATATCCTCTCGAAATCTACAATTTGTTACTAGCTTGTAATGAGTTCAAATTATGCACCAATTATTTTGTTTTGTTATAATCGCCCTAATCAGGTTAAAAAAACATTAAATGCTTTATCTAAAAATATTTATGCTGATAAATCAGAATTAATCATTTTTTGCGATGGGCCAAAATCTAATGCTAATGATGAAGAATTATTAGAAATAATGGACGTTCGAAAAATTGCAACAAATCAAAATTGGGCAAGAAGAACTCAGGTTATTCAACGAGAAATGAATTTAGGATTAGCAAACTCAATAATCACAGGAGTAACATATGTATTTAGTTTATTTGATAATGTGATTGTTTTGGAAGACGATATAGTTCCAGAAGTAGGTTTTCTAAAATACATGAACGAGGCGTTAGAGATGTATAAAACTGAGGACAAAGTTGGTTGTATACATGCATGGAATTATAACATGAATACTTTCAGTAAAAAACAATCTACTTTTTTTCTCAAAGGGGCTGATTGTTGGGGTTGGGGAACTTGGAAAAGAGCATGGAAGCATTTTAATCCGAATGGTAATATTTTGTATGAAGAAATCACAAAGCGTAATCTTCAATTTAATTTTAATCGAAATGGTACAATTGACTTTACCGGGATGTTAATTGATCAAATAAACAATAAAAATGATTCATGGGCGATTAGGTGGCATGCTTCTCTATATATTAAGGATATGTATTGCCTATATCCCGTGAAACCCATCGTAAGAAATATTGGACTAGATGGCAGTGGGGTTCATTGCGGAAATCTAGAAATCAATCAAAATACAACCCAGGAAATTAATCTTGAAAAACGTAAGGTTTCTGAATCTAAAGAGTTCTTTCTTCATTTTAAACAAAAAAATGGTCGATTTATTTAGAAAAATTAAAAAATATTTTTTCAAAAACAATATAGTTGGACATTCTAACTGTTGGTCTGGAAATTACGGAACTTGGCCTGAAGCTTTAAATGAATGTTCTGGATATGATAGTGAAGTAATTTTAACATCCTGTTTAAAATCTTTGATCAAGGTAAGAAACGGAGAGTATAAATATGAACGAGATTCTGTCTTGTTTGATGAAATTCAATATAGTTTTGGATTATTAACAGGTTTGTTGAGTTCAACAATTGAAAACAATAATGAACTAAATGTTTTAGATTTTGGTGGTAGTTTAGGAAGTACGTATTTTCAAAATAAGGATTTGAGATGTTTCAAATCAATCAAATGGAGTATAGTAGAACAAGAAAAATTTGTCAAATGTGGAAAGGATTATTTTGAAAACGAAGAATTAAAATTTTATTATAGTATAGAGGAATGTTTGAGCAAAAGATCGCCAAATGTCATTATTCTATCTGGTGTACTTCAATATATTGAAAATTATGTTGAGATTATAAATCAAATAAACGAAATAAGATTCGATTACATTATTATTGATCGAACTACATTTATCAAAGGATCGACACATAGAATTGTAAAACAAGAAGTGCCAGATTGGATATATAAGGCAAGTTATCCTGTACATCTTTTTAAATACGATGAATTCATTTCATTATTCACTAATTATGAAGTTGTTACTGACTTCAATAGTTTTTGTGATCCCTTAAAACATGATCTAGAAGATAACGCCGAGATCAACTGGAAAGGAATGATTTTACAAATAAAAAAATGAAATATTTCACCACTTATTTTGATAAAAATTATTTAGCCAAGGGATTAATTTTAATTCAATCGCTAAAAGAGGTGGGTTGCATTTTTAAAATATATGTTTTAGCATTAGATAATGAAACCAATGATTTTTTTCGGGAGAATAATCTTGAATTTCAAGAGGTTGAGGTAATTGATTTACTGGAACTGGAGGCATTTGACAGCCGAATTCTTACTGCAAAAAATGATAGAACATTAATTGAATACTATTTTACTTTAAGTCCATTTTTACCATGGTTTTTATTGGACAAGTATTCTATTCCTCATATTTGTAGTTTAGATGCGGATATTGTTTTTTACTCAAATCCATCAAAATATTTTGAATGGTTAAGTGAAAGTTCAATAGTCATTACTCCTCACAAATTTTCCAAAGAAAATATAGATAAATTGAAATATGGAAAGTTTAATGTCAGTTTCCAAATATTTAAAAATGACGAAATTGGCAAGAAGTGTTTAGCAAATTGGGGTCAGCAGTGTCTAGATTGGTGCTTTGATTATCTCGATTCGGAAAATAGTAGATTCGCGGACCAATTGTATTTAAATAGTTGGGAGCAAGAATACGGCAATAAAGTTTCAGTAATAAATGACCAAATTGGTGGATTAGCGGTTTGGAATGTTTCCGATTATTTGATTCGTAAAAAGAACGGTCATTTTTATTCTAAAAATGAAAATTTAATTTTTTATCATTTTCATAATTTTAAGTTGTTAAACTCCAAAATTGCGATTAATGGGTTTCTACAACACAAATTAGAAATTAATGAAGGCATCAAAAAACTCTATAAAGATTACTTCTACAGATTAAATAGTGTGAAAAAAAGGTTTGGATTAATCCAAACATTCGGTATACGGCAAAATAGTAGCGAAAGTGTGTTGGAGAAAATATTCATACACGAATCAATTACAATAACAGTATTAGGTCTTTGTTTTTTTGTTAAAGTGCAGAAGTACCCGTTGTTTATTAAACGTGTTCTTTTTAAAATTGAAAAAGTATTTTTATGATTGTTAATTTACCAATGTTTTCTGATTCTAGGGGAGATTTGACTGTAATTGAAAAGATTTTACCATTTGATATAAAGAGAGTTTATTTCATTTCAAATTCGAAAAATCAAATTAGGGGAAAACACAGGCATAAAAAAACAATACAAGCTGCAATATGCATTTCTGGGAATTGCAAAATTCATATGGATAATGGCAAACAAAGTAAAGTATTTGGACTAGATGATAAAACAAAGTGTCTAATTATAAAACCAGAGGATTATCATTGGATGAGTGATTTTAGTGAGGATGCAATTTTACTTGTAATGGCCTCTGAAGAATTTGATAAAAATGACTATGTTTATGAACCATATTAAAATACCCTATGAGAATTTAAAAAGGGTAAATGAAAAATATTTCAAGGATCTAGAATTGCATTCTAAAAATGTAATTGAAAGTGGTTGGTATATTTTAGGTGAAAATGTTCGTGAATTCGAAAATGAATTTGCACAGGTAAATAATATCGAGTATTGCGTCGGTGTTGCCTCAGGACTAGATGCATTGGTTATAGGTTTGGCAGTATTTGATTTCCCGAAAGGAGCCAAAATATTGGTTCCATCTAATGCATATATTGCTTGTGTTTTGGCTGTGATTCAAGCTGGATTTACACCAGTTCTTGTGGAGCCAAATTACGATACATGTAATATAGATGTTTCGGGATTAAAAAATAAGTACTCGAATGATTGCGTTGCAATTCTTGCTGTACATATGTATGGTAGAATGTGTCCTATGCCAGAAATCATGATTTTCGCAAAAAACAACAATTTAAAGGTAATTGAAGACTGTGCACAAAGCCATTTTGCTGAAATTCAGGGTAAAAAAGCAGGGACTTACGGGGATATTGGCGCTTTTAGTTTTTATCCCACTAAAAATCTTGGTGCCCTAGGAGATGCAGGAGCAATAATTTGTGATTCAGAAGAGGTATATTTAAAAATACAGGCCCTTAGAAATTATGGTAGTCATAAAAAATATCATAATAAGTATATTGGTTGGAATTCTAGATTAGATGAAATACAAGCATCTTTCCTAAGATTGAAGTTGTCAGATTATAAAATGGTAATTCAAAAGAAAAGGGAATTGGCGTCAATTTATTTAGATGAATTAACCGGGATAACCGAGGTCAAATTACCACAAACGGAAGGAGTGAATCACGTTTGGCATATATTTAATATTCGATGTGAGCAAAGAGATGAATTGAAGATATTCCTTGAGAAACATGGTGTTGGCACAGAAATTCATTATCCAATAACGCCAAGTAAACAAGATGGATATGCACATTTATTTGCCAATCAAATTTACCCAATTTCAGATAGAATTCACTTTGAAACACTCAGTTTACCAATTTCTACCTTCCTTCAAAAAGAAGATGTTGAAGAAATTGCATCAATAATAAAGATATTTTATGAGAGTTAAAATCAATTTGTATATTTCATTGTATGAAGTAACTAATATTGAAAGAAAAAATGAAATTCTTGAAGTTTTGAAAAAAAACCTTCATAATCCAAATATTGATAATGTAATAATTCTAAGTGAACCTAATGATAATATTTCCTTTCAAAGTGCCAAAATAAAAAAAATAGATATTCAAACACGCCCAAAATTCTCTGAATTTAGTGCTTACCTCGATCCGGGATGTATTAACATTATCATAAACAATGATATAGAATTTCCAGAACAATCTAATATAACTTGGTTAAAGCATATTTCTTCCTCTGATTGTATCACACTTACTAGATATGAGTCTGATGGTAAATTGTTTAGGTCCGATAGAGGTGATTCTCAAGATACTTGGATTTTTAAAGGCAACCCTGATGGTCTAAAATACTGTGATTTTCATATGGGTATGCCGGGATGCGATAATAGAATTGCTTATATATTTTTCGCGTTGGGATATAGAGTATTAAATCCATCCAAATCCTTAAAAACGATTCACCATCATAAATCAGAATATAGATTATATTCAGAAAATGATAGAATTCCGGGACCATACTTAAATGTGAAACCTACAACATTTTTACAATCTTTTTTTATAAAACTTGTTATTGTACTTTTATCTAAAATACATAAACAAGAGTTGTCAATTAAGTAAAGACTTAATAAATCAAATTAATCTTTTAAAGTGATTTCAACAATTATACCTTGTTACAATTCAGAAAAATATATTGCAAGAACTATAAAGTCTATAATTAACCAAACATTTCAGAGATGGGAGTTAATTATAGTTAATGATGGCAGTACCGATAATTCTGTTAAGGAAATTTTAAAATATGCGGAACGAGATCCAAGAATAAAATTATTTAACATTGAAAATGGAGGTGTTACTAGGGCAAGAAATTTTGGTTATTCAAAAATTAACGATGAATTTAAATATTTACACTTTCTTGATTCAGATGACATGATTGAACCATCTTTTTATTCAAAGTTGATTTCATTTTTGGAGGTTCATAACGATTATGGAGCAGTATACTCTAATCATAAATTCATCAATGAAGTCAATCAAGAGCTTCCAACTCCAATTTGGGGAGAAAGATTAATACCTACTCGTTTTTGGATAAAGAAATTACCAGAGGAGATAATTACCACACCATTTATAAGTATTGCACTTTGGTGCAAAATGGTTGAGTCCATGGTGATAATGAAGAAGTCAGAATTCGAAAAATCAAAAAAATGGGATGAAGCTTTTGGTTATGGTAAAATTGGTGAGGGTGTAGTTCTATTTTCTGAATTAGCACTAAATTCAAAAATCGGTTATTTAAGTGAGAAGTTATTTCTATATAGAAGACACGTTAATCAGTCTTCTCAAAATAATCTAAAACAGTTTAACTCATTCGAATTGACATCAATGAAAATACTTGAAAGCCTTAAAATTAAAAGCCATAAAAAATATTTTCAAGCTGTAATATGTAGAAATGAAGTATATTTTATGACCTGTAAATTGAAACATTTATTGAGATATAAACCTTGGTTACTGCCTTTTATTTCGTGTAGAATTATTATTAATTATCTACGTTCCGCCTACCTAATATTTGGAGTAAACACTTTAAAATGAATGTTCTAGTAATTCTGCCTTATCATCAGTTTTACCCACTCGCAAGCGGTGGTATGAACCGCTATTTTCATATAATTCATCAATTGAGTATTTATACAAATCTAACCGTCATAACGCAGGCCGATACAGATCAAATAGAATTAGCTAGGTTAGATTACCCAAACTTGAACAAAGTTGATTTTTTATGTCCGAATCAAATTGAGTTGACCTTATTGTTGAAATTCATACCTCGTAAAATTGCTTTTGCAATATATAGCAGGTATCTTACTTGGAGTCTTTTTAAATCGGCAAATGAAGTATTATTAAAATTTTATCATCCAACGATTGAATTATTAAAAAAACAACAATTTGATTTTATTGTATTTGAGAACTTAGCTAGTCTAGATCTGGCAAAAGCAATTAAATCACAAAATCCAAATGTCAGACAGGTATACGATGCACATAATTTTGATACGGAAATTGCTGAAGCGGATTATAAAACGAATAGAATTAATCGAAATGTTTTAAATCAGGTTAGGCTAAAAGAGGCAGAGATTTACAAATACATCGATAATCTTTGGACATGTAGTGAACGCGATGCGGAGTTATTCCAAAAGGTGAATAAAAAGAAAATCAAAAAAATTCATGTAATTCCAAACGGCACTGAAATTACTCCAATTGAAGTAAAGAGTAAAAATAATCCAACACCTGTGATTTTGTTCGTCGGTTCATTAGATTATTTCCCAAATGAAGAAGGTCTAAAGTGGTTTCTTCAAAAAATAATACAGAATATTGAATCAGACTTTATTTTTAAAATAGTTGGTTCTGGAAAGTGCTCAATTGAATTAAAAGAGTTGATAGCAAGCTCAAAAAAATGTGATTTAGTCGGATTTGTAGAGGATTTAGAATTGGCTTATTTAGAAGCGGATCTTGTCGTAATACCTATTTTATCAGGTAGCGGTACTCGATTAAAAGCATTAGAGGCCATGAAGTATAAGAAGGCAATTGTAAGCACCTCGAAAGGTATAGAGGGTATAGACATTATTGACGAAATCATAATTGAAGACGTACCAATTAAAATTGCTAAGGCTATTGAAAAAATTTTAAATCGAATTGATTTAAAGGATGAATTGGGAATAAAAGCAAGAAAACTTGCAGAAAAAACATACGATTGGAATATAATTGGTGAAACCATTAAACAGGCGTTATTATAATATGCATTATCAACCTAGATTAGATACTCTTCGATTTTTTTCCGTGATTTTAGTTATTATTTCACACTGGTTACCAAGTTCTGAATTAATAAAGGCTATTCCTTACTTAGGTAATATTGGTGTTAGTTTTTTCTTTGTGTTAAGCGGTTATTTGATCACAAATAATTTAATCAAGTTAAAAAATCAAAGTTTGCTGAATTCCTTTAAGATTTTTTACATTAATAGATCTTTACGCATTTTCCCAATCTACTATTTGTTGTTATTTGTAATTATTATTTTCATACCATCATTTTATGATTCATCCTTCAAATATTATTTAACGTATCTAACAAACTTTGAGATTTACAGATTAAATTATTGGCCAGAAGAATTTAGCCATCTTTGGTCTTTGGCAATTGAAGAACAATTTTATCTATTCTGGCCAATTGTGGTATTGTTACTTCCACTGAGAAAATTGAAAGCATCAATTTTCATTACCTTCTTCATTGCCAGCACATTTAAGATTTCGACTTTTCTTGCTTTATCCAGCTCATTTATTGATTTATTACCGTATTCTCAATTTGATCTGTTCATGTTTGGCGCTTTTTTATCCATTTACAAACCTATAATTGATTACAAATTACAGGTCTTGAAAAATTACCAATGGATGTTCATTTTAATTTCTCTTTGCTTGTTGGTTTATCTTACGGGTTCTAGTTATTTGGTTAAGAACATCACACTTGGTTTTCTTTCCATATTTTTAATTTCTAGTACAAGTTTGTCAAACTGGATCATTAAGGTAACTGATTTAAAAGTGTTTGTATTTTTAGGTAAAATTAGTTACGGTTTGTACCTCTATCATAACTTTATCCCCTTAATTGAGCGCAATTTGGTTGGGATTGAATCCAAAAATAAATTCATGAAACCAATACTACCAAACATAGAATTACCCATTTACCACTTGTTCCTTCAGTGTATTTTACTTCTGATGATATGTGTGTTGTCTTGGTTTCTAATTGAAAAAAGAATATTAAAATTAAAAAAGACTAATTATTAATGAAAACAATGGTGTCTGTACTAATGACTGCATTCAATCGCGAAAAGTTCATAGCTGAAGCGATAGAAAGTGTGTTATTATCAACATTTAAAGATTTTGAGTTAATTATTGTAGATGATTGTTCAACTGACAGTACCGTTGAAATAGCTCAAAGTTTTGCAGAAGAAGATAAGAGGATAAAAGTGTTTCAAAATGAAATCAATCTTGGTGATTATCCGAATAGAAACAAAGCGGCAAGTTATGCAAATGGGAAATATCTTAAGTATTTAGATAGTGATGATGTGATGAGTCCGAATTGTCTTGAAATTATGGTTAAAGGTATGGAAGATAATCATAATTGTGCCTTTGGTGTGAGTTCAAGAATGTTAGAATTCAAAGAAGTTCACCAACCAGAAAATACATTTAAAATTCATTTTTTTGAGAGAGGTATTTTGGATATCAGCCCTAGTGGAAGTATCATTCGTTCAGAAGTTTTTAAAAAAGAAAATGGCTTTTGGGAAATAAGATGTGTTAGTGACTTTGAATTTTGGTTACGCTTGGCTTTAAAATATCCAATGATAGAATTTGAAAAAAATCTTATTTTTTGGAGAGAACATGATCAACAGGAAATTCATCTGGGCAATGAGGAATACATCAAACATAGCTTGAATATTCTTTCCGAGAAAGTGAATTTAAGTGGGCTTTCAGATAAAGACAAGAAAACGATAATTTCAAAAAACAAAAAAAATACCATGCGTTTTTTGATTAAGAATTGCTTCAAACTAGGCATAGTAAAATCTCTTCAATTCAAACGTATTAACAAACTTAATTTTGCCGATGCAATCTGATTTAGTATCTGTGATAATTCCTGTATTTAATGCAGAGAAATATATTGTAGAATGTATTGATGCAGTATTGATGCAGACACATGCAAATTTGGAAGTAATTATTGTAAATGATGGTTCTACTGATCGCACGTCATATTTGATAAATCAATATAAAGACGCGCGACTTATAATAGTAAATCAAGAAAACAAGGGGTGTTCTAGTGCAAAAAATACGGGATTGCATCGCGCAAATGGAGCATTTATTCAGTACTTAGACGCAGACGATATTCTAAGCATTAATAAAATTGAACAACAAGTTAAATCATTACAAGATTTAGAAAATTCAATTGCGGTCTGCAAAACATTGATTATTCAAGATAATATCAATCAAGTAATAAGTGAAGTTGATACAGAACTTATAAAAAGCGAAGGATCTGGAATTGAATTCCTACTAAGATTATTGGGTAGTCACGGTGTTTCAGGGATGGTTCAACCCAACGCATATTTAATTACTAGAAATATTGCAAATAAAATTGGTGGATGGAACGAGAAAATTTCACCCTCTCCAGATGAAGATGGTGAATATTTTGCGAGGGCTTTATGTTGCGCAGATAAAGTGATTTTTACGGCTGGAATAAATTATTATCGCAAGCCTTTAAATTCCTCATCTTTATCTAAACAGTACTCTTTTGACAGAGCAAATAACTTACTAAAAACAGTGGATTTAAAGTTTCAACATATTTTTAAATTGGAAAAAACGAACCGAACACAGAAACTTTATCAATTAAATATTTCTCAAGTAGCATATCAATTCGGTATGGACTACCCTGAATTATTAAACAATTCGTTGAATTATTTGGCGGATTATAAGTATAAAAAATTAACAGTAAACCGCCCGAAATTATTCAGTATTATTTCAAGAATACTTGGATTTAAATTCACAGTTTATTTAAAGAAAACCTTGATTAAAATTTAATGTGAATATAGTTATCATACACTTCCAACCTCTTGAATTATATCCACCAATTCAGAATTTACTTTCTGTTTTAAATGAACAAAAGCATTCAAAAAAAATTATAACGATTACAACCTCTCAAAGCGCAATTTCAAATTTTGGTTTTGGATTATCAGAATCGAATCAAATAATCCGTGTTGATGTTCATTCTAAAAGTAGAATTATTCGTTTGATAAAGTATATTCAATTTTACTTTTTTACTTTTTTTAAATTACTTCAATTAAAGCCATTAAAAGTTATTTATTTCGAATCGATATCTGCTTTGCCCGCAATTCTTTATAAAAAAATGTTTCAAAAAACAGAGCTTTTTGTTCATTATCATGAGTATACTACGTTGAATGAATATTCAAACGGAATGCAAATCGTAAAATGGAATCAAAACTTTGAAAAAAAATCTTTTAATAAATACCATTGGATTTCACACACGAATAAAAAGCGAATAGAACTCTTTCATAAAGATTATCCGAATATTCAATCCGAGATTCTTCATTGCCTTCCCAATTATCCACTTGCTTCTTGGAGTAACAAAAGATTTCCATTTAATGATACTAAAGATGAGTCTTCTGAACGATTGAAATTAGTGTATATTGGAGCACTAAGCATAAATGATACCTATGCGAAGGAAATAATTGACTTTGTTTCTGTAAACAACAATCGCTATGAGTTGGAGATATTCTCTTTTCAAATAGAAGATCAATTAAACGCATATCTTATGTCTAAAAATTGTTCCAATATAAAATTTAGTGGATTTATTGAATACATGAATATTCCTGATGTGTTAAAATCAAAAGACATTGGATTAATTTTATATAAAGGAAAAACGCTTAACTACGTTCATAATGCACCAAACAAACTTTTTGAGTATTTAACTTGTGGCTTAGATGTTTGGTTCCCTGAAGAAATGGTTGGTTGTTTTGAATATGCATCCGATAACTTACCTAAGGTTCTAAAAGTTGATTTCTCTAATATTGTTGAATCAATAAAATCGTATTCGTATTCAAGTGTAAATCGACCAAATTCCAATATCCGATTTTCAGCTGAACAAGCAGCAGAACTTTTAATTGAAAATTTGGAATTATGAGGATAATTATAAGCCCATCAGGCAATCTATACGGAAGTGAAAATGTGCTTTATGATTATTTAAAAAATAGTTCGGTTAAGTTCAATCAAGTTTTTGTTCCAAAGGGTAGTCAATTTGAAACTAAGTTAAACAAATCAGGTTATAACACCTTTGGTTTTTCAAATGTTAAGAAGCTATACTTAAAAATTATATGGTTGCTTTTATCGAATAACATTAGATCAATTTATTGTAATGAAGCAGGCCATGTGAAATACATTTTGCTACTTGCAAAATATTTCCCAAATGTGAATTTTATTATTCATGTGAGAATCATTGAAGATACGGCACGATTCGTTAAAAATTCTCAAAATGTACGTGTAATTTCTATTTCTAAAACAATAAAAAAACGAATCTCAGTCCCAAGTAACTTAATTTATGACGGATATGAATTTAAAAAAATGGCGAATTGGGCAACAAGAAAAGAATCTCAAATTCTTAAAATAGGTGTTGTTGGAAGAGTAACAAAGTCAAAAGGCATTAATCTTTTTACAAAACAATTTATTGAGATTGCGGGCTCAAATATTGAATTTCACTTTTTTGGTGACATTGACAGCTACTTTGAAAAATCTGAAGAATTTAAAAAATTAAAAAATATATCAAATTCCATTTTTCATGGATTTATATCAGATAAGAGCAACATATATTGTGCAGTAGATTTACTGTTGCACCTCAATGAAAATGAGCCGTTGGGTAGAATTTTCTTTGAAAGCATAGATTTTGGCAAACCTTTTCTTGGCATTCATAGCGGAGGAATTGGTGAAATCTCAGATTTAATTGAATACCCATACACCTTTTCAAAAGAAGAAATTCCATTTATTCTTAATCAAATTGTGAATAATGAGATTGAATTTGACTTAGATAAACTAGAAAATTCCAGAAAATTAGCACTTGATGCATTTTCTATTAATAGTTACTCAGTTCAAGTTGACAAATTACTTAAATGAAAGCGCTTTACATTGGACAAGCTGAAATTGGCTCTACCTCAAGAATGCGGTTTAATATACTTTGTGAATTGATGAGGTCAGAAATGAGTTTAATAAACACTTCTGAATTGATATTGACTTCAGGAAAAGTTTCGAGGAGTATTGGCTGGAGATACTTCATTGGACCAATGATTTGGAACATTAATGCTCATATTAAAAAAGTTGTTTATCAAAATCAGCAAACATATGATTTAATTTGGGTAGATAAGGGTGTGTTTATATACCCCAATGTGCTTAGGGAAATGAAAAAACGAACGGATTTATTAATTCATTACACCCCTGATACAGCTTTTCATGAAAATAACTCACGGTTTTTCAGAAAAGGAATGGACATCTATGATTATTTGATAACGACGAAGTCCTTCGAAATGCTTGAGTACAAACAACGTGTGAAAGAAGATAAAATAATTTACTTGACCCAAGGTTATAATGCAAAGATACACTACCCCAGAGTTGATTTTAAAGAAAAATCAGATAGTATTACATTCATAGGATTGTGTGAGCCTCACAGAGAGCAGGTACTGACTAAACTTATTCAAGATGGCTTTCATATTATTCTTGGTGGTTATGGATGGGGTACATTCTTGAAAAAAAATCAGGATTTTAATTCAAGTATTGATTTTATTGGGGAGAGTATTTTAAACGAACAATATGCCCATGCTATTTCAAAATCTAAATTTGCATTGGGATTACTTTCAAAAAAATTTCCAGAATTCCACACAACTCGTACATTTGAAATCCCGGCTTGTGGCACCTGTCTAATTACAGAAGAAAACGAAGAAATAAATCAGTTGTTTGATGACAATGAGTGTTTGAAGTTTACTGATTTTGATGAGCTTTTAAAAAAGTTGAAGTTTTACATGTCGGAATCTAGAGAATTAGAACAAGTGACAAATGCAGGTTACAAAAGAGTAATAAAAGAAAATAGAAATTATAAAGAGCAAATGACTTTTATACTTCATCAATTAAATAAATCGTTTTGATATGGCAATAATTCACCGGGTTTTAAACACACTTCCGTATTTTCGCGGTAAATTGAGACTTGCTCGATTTCTAGTGTCAAATCAAAAACAACGAGCTAAATTCGAAACTAAAGATGGAATGTTGTTTTCGGTTCCCAATTTAGTTGAGAACGTTTCCTTCGAATTATATGTTAATGGAATCTATGAAAAGGAAACGATAGATCATATTTGCATGACCGTGCCAAAAAATGGAGTGTTCATTGATGTCGGGGCAAATATTGGGGCAATTAGTATTGCTGTGGCAAAAAAAAGGCCAGATCTGAAGATTTTTGCGTTTGAAGCATCCCCTCTAGTATATAGTTATTTGAAAGAAAACAAGGATCAGAACCAATGTCGGAATTTGACGATTTACAATTTGGCAATTCATGATATTGGAGGGGTTGAATTACCTTTTTTCTCCCCTAAAGAATTAAATGGAAAGGGAAGTTTTGCGCCAGTTTTCACAGATGAAGCGGTCATGGTTACAACAATTAGCTTGGACGAATTTTTTACTAAAGAAAAGCTAATACCTCATTTTATTAAGATTGATGTAGAAGGATATGAACTTTCTGTTTTGAGAAGCATGAATTTTTTTTTAACGGATAATGCTGAATGTCCAGTTTTATTTGAATTTGGTGATTGGACCGAATTAGCAGCCGGTTTTGAAATTGGAGGTGCACAAATATTTTTAACTGAATTGGGTTATAACCTTTACACATTCCCGGATGAAAAAGTAATAAAAACACCTTTGGAAGAAGGTGCTGAAATGATTCTTGCGAAAAAACATGAATTGTAATCAAACTGAAAAATAAATGAAATATTTTCTTTATTTACTCTTTCTTTCTCTGTTTGGGATTATAATTTTTCCAAATGTTTATGCTGCTTTAGCATTCGGGTTAACGCTGAGTATTGCATTACATATTTTCCTAAAATCGAACGAATCCTTTATGTTCCGAGAATGGGCTTTGTTGCTGTATGCCTCGAATTACTTGCTGTCACCTGCCATTACCTATCAGTTGAATCCAGATTTAATAAAATATGGCATGAAAATACCCTCTGATGAGTATTTCTCATTGGCATTTCCCGGATACTTGTTATTTGTACTCGGTATGTTTTTAATCCCCAATCGCATTTTTAAACCGGAATTTAAAAGGGTAAGTCAAGCTGCCCTCATCAATGAGCGTTTTCTTGTTCAAATGACATTATTTGGAATTTTGTTAAGGTTAGTAAGTGAAGTATTTCCTGGCGAATTAGGTTTCTTTGTTTACCTCGTATCTATGATGCGATTTGTCGGTGCGTTCTCATTATTTGCGACAAGAACATCAAAATATAGCTGGTTAGCAGCTTTAGTACTTTTGGTTGAATTGTATTACGGTTTTAGAGGTGGAATGTATCATGACGCAATCATGTGGGTAATCTTCTTTGCCTTATTTTATGTTTATACCATGAAACCAAGAATACGAGTGAGGTTGATTGGTGTAAGTAGTTTGGTGATATTAATTTTATTTATTCAAGCCATCAAAGCCTCTTATCGCGAACAAGTATGGTTCGGAGGAAAAGAGGCAAGTATTGAAACAATTACCTCAGTAGGTGCCAGCAAAGCTAGTTCGGATGAGATGATTGGTGAAAATAATTTATTAGCTACATTGAATCGCGGTAACCAGGCATGGATTTTTGCTAGTACCGTCGATCGTATGGATCGTTACAAAGATTTTCAGGAATTAACCATTGTTAGTAGATATTTCGAATCCGCTTTATTACCTAGATTTCTAGCTCCAGACAAAATAAAATCCGGAGACAAAGAGATTTTTAATCAATTTTCGGGTCATATTTTGAATGAAGGTACTTCTATGGGGCTTGGCATATTTGCAGACGGATACATTGCTTATGGCGCTTGGGGCGTTTACATCTTTGGTTTTGTTCTCGGCCTTATTTTCTCCTTAACCTTTAAACTGGTGGAGCGTTGGACGAAAATCTCGCCATTTTATGTCTTGTTATTATTACCGATGCTTAACTATGCAGTAAGACCCGATTGTGAGTTGCAAACCACCATTAATCACTTGGCTAAAAGTATTGTGGTATTTGGGGCTTTGGTCTATTTTACAAGGAATAGATTTACCTTGGAATCTGCAGAAAATCAGCGGAAATTGTTGCATTTGAGTTTAATGAAATAATTTTTGCGGAATCTAATCTCGAAAAATTACTAACCCCTAACCATGTGTGGCCTAGCAGGACATAACAGCACCCAGCAAAAGAACTTTGCGCATGCGGCGATATTGTCGCAATTGGCTCACCGTGGTCCAGATGCCCAGGCGCATTGGGGAGAGCAGGGGATTGACTTGTACCATAGTCGTTTGAGCATTATTGATACCGATGAACGCGCGAATCAGCCTTTTCATGCGCAGTCGGGTCGCTATGTGCTGGTTTTTAATGGGGAGATTTACAATTTTCAGCAGCTAAAGACGGGCTTGAGCTATCCGTGGCAAACACAAAGCGATACGGAAGTTTTGTTGGCCTTGTTGATCCAAAAAGGGAAACAGGCACTTTCCGAATTGGAGGGCATGTTTGCGCTGGCCCTGTACGACCGAGAGGAACAAACGCTTTTACTCGCACGCGACCGCTTCGGGAAGAAGCCGCTGTACATCCACCAAAACGAAACGAGCTTCAGCTTTGCCAGCGAAGTACGGGTCTTGATGCGCATGCATCCCTATTTAAATCGGGTATCCGCCGAACAAGTCAGCAATTGGTTGTTCTGGCAAACGATTCCCGGTGGAACCTTGCTCGAAGGCATCGAAGAACTCGCACCAGGAACTTTCGCAGAAATAAAAGGAGGACAAGTCCTATCACAAGGAAGCTTTGTTCGGGAGAATCCATATGCAAACGGAAACGTTTCCCGCGAAGAAGCATTGGCAACGGTCAAACAAAAAGTGACCGCAGCCGTTGAAAAGCGCTTGGTGAGTGATGTTCCTTTTGCCACGTTTTTATCCGGTGGAGTTGACTCAAGCATCATCACAGCCCTTGCCGCACAGCGCTTGGGCAAAGACCTACATACCTTCACGGTGTCCTTTGACGAAAGTCAGTTTTCGGAGCACCACATTGCCGCCGAAGTCGCGAAACGCTACCAGACGCAGCACCACGAAATCCGCTTGCAACCGAACGATTTCCTCGATTTACTCCCCGAAGGACTCGCAGCAACCGATCATCCGAGTGGCGATGGGCTCAATACCTACGTGGTATCCAAGTACACACAAGCGGCAGGATTCAAAATGGCCTTGTCCGGAATCGGTGGCGACGAATGGTTCTTGGGCTATCCATACTTCCGACGCATGTCCGACTGGCAAAAACGCAGCATCCTCGGTCTCGGATCCAAATTCCAGTCGCTCCTTTCCTTCGAGAAACGCAAGGGCATGGAAATCGCAGCAGCAGTCTCCAAGTACGGAGGAAACGCCTATGCCTATCAACGCGTGTTATTCGATCAAAGCAGCATCGAAGATTACTTTCACTTGAACAAACCAACGCTCTTTCCACCCAAGGAAAAAGGCCCTTTTTCACAGGCGCTTTATTCCCAGCAGGAATGGCAATACTATACACAACCCGTCTTACTGCGCGACAGCGATCAGTACAGCATGGCGGTCGGACTCGAACTGCGCGCACCCTTTATGGATGCAGACCTCGTCGATTACGCCCTCGCCCTGCCAGACGCAATGAAACTCGGTTCGCGTCCCAAAGACTTGCTCATCTCGGCTTTTGAGTCCGAACTACCCCGCAACGTCTACGACCGTCAGAAGCAAGGCTTCACCCTCCCATGGGAACACTGGATTCAGAACGAACTCCGTGGCTTTTGTCAGTCCCGCATCATGAACTTCGCCGACCGCATCGAAAGTCCAGACCTCCTTCCCGAATGGAATCGTTTCCTACAAGGAAAGAGTGGGGTTTCGTGGAGTAGGTGGTGGTCAGTCGTGGCTTTAGAAGACTGGTTCCAAAGGAACAGTCTTCAAATGTGCTAATCTGCCAATGTGCCAATCTGCTAATGATTTGTTCCGCCGAGGCGAAAGAGAATAACGTTTTTAGTTGAGCATATCAGGAACCGCACCCCTGGGCATCTGAAAATAGAATACACGACATTGAATAAAGCGTTTTTGAAACTGCATGAAAACGAGCAAATGCTAAGCTTAGCAGCATGCTCAAGCGCCGGCATCTCGTTTTCAAAAGTTGATAAAACCCTTCGCATTGAAGTACGATTAAGCAATCAGCGTTAACATCTGCGAAGGGAGATTTATTCGGAGTCTTGATTTTTTGTTACTTTTTGATCAAGCAAAAAGTAAAAAGAAAAAGGAGTAAGACGCAGCGTAGCGGAGAATTACGACAAAAAAGAGTTAATCTTTGAGCAAAGCGAAAAGAAAAAAATAAATACCACATTATTAAAATTCCGTCAACAAATCGGCATCCCAACCATTGAAAATTAAATTCCTTCACAGAAAACCGCGTCCATACGGCAACTTCTCCATCGAAAACTACTTCCGCACCATCGGAGACCAGTTAGCGAAGAAGATGTCTGTCTCCCATTGGGAAGCACCCTTCTTTTCCACGCGGATTTTACCACGGATATTCAGTGTCCAAGCTGTGCGTACCTTGAATAAAGCCGACATCTACCACATCACCGGCGACACCCATTTCCTCATTTGGGGAGTGCGTCGTAGCAAGAAGAAAGTCTTGACCATCCACGATGTGGGATTCTTACGCGATGCACGAGGACTAAAGCGCATGATTCTGAAGTATTTCTGGTTGACGGGACCGATGAAACAAGCCGATGCGGTGACCACGGTGAGCGTAGCCACGAAGAACGACATCCTCCGATTTTTCCCGAAATGGCGAAAAAAGATACATGTCATTCCAACGGTGATTGATCCACGTTTCACGCGCAGCGACAAAGCCTTCAACACGGTCTGTCCAACGATCTTACTGATTGGATCCGCGCCCAATAAGAATTTAAAACGCGTGTTAAAAGCCACGAAAGGATTGAATGTTCAGTTGTCCTTGGTCGCAGAACTAGACGCCGAAGAAAAGGCACTTTTAGCCGGACAATCCTACGAAGTTGAGTCCCGTATTTCGTTTGAGTCCTTACTTGAAAAATACCGCAGTGCCGACATCGTGATGCTGTGTTCCACCCTCGAAGGATTTGGAATGCCGATCATCGAAGCGCAAGCAACAGGAAGAGTCGTTCTCACGAGCAACTGTTCCTCCATGCCAGACGTCGCAGGAAACGGCGCCTTGCTCGTTGATCCACTCAGCATAAAATCCATGCGCGAAGGACTCGAAAAACTGATTTCCGACGCTGCCTTACGCGAAAAACTCATCCAAGCAGGATTTGAAAATGTGAAACGATTTGATTGCGAAACTATTTCCGAACAGTATTACGAGGTGTATAGTTCGTTAGTGAAAAGAAGGAAGTAGAATGTGCTAATTAGTGCTCAGTGCCTAGTGCTCAGTGCCGGGTTCATGAATAGAATTATTATTCTCCCCAGGAACCACATTACTGGGCATCTGAAAATAGAATACACGACATTGGTCCTCGAGTAATTAGTGCTCAGTGCCTAGTCCGCCGCGGCGGATTAGTGCCGGATTTTTAAGAACTCAAATGATTTTTCCATCAACGAACGAGTTTAACACAGATCACAGAAATAGAACGAAAAGCGGTTAGTACCGACCCTGAAGGGGTCAAATTTCCATACAAGAAACGCATTCACGATAAACCACAACCCTGAAGGGGTTGAATTTTTCAAAAAACATTGTAGGGCGCAGGGCATGCCCTGCACCTACGAAGATTCCGGAAAACCTATCTTCGCTTGCGAAGAGCCAACAGCAACCCATTAGCACACTAGCACACTAGCACATTGAACACACATCGGCATCACGACGTAAAAGTCGGAACAGGCATTATCACATTAACAGTCGACTGGTATCTCCCAGGAACTAATTCAGGTGGACCCGTGCGTTCAATTGCCAACCTCGTACGCGCTTTACCAGAAATCGATTTCTACATCATCACCCGAAACACCGATTACTGCAGTACCGATCCCTATGCTGGAATCCCATCAAACACTTGGGTTCAGCAGGGAGTGAATGTCTGGGTGTATTATTTTTCCGAGGATCAGTTGACGAAGGGCAAGATGAAAGAAGTGATTCAGGGAACGAATGCAGGATCCTTGTATGTGAGTGGCATTTACTCGCGTGCTTTTTCGCAGTGGCCAGTTTCCATAGGAAAATCGTTGGGAATCAAAACCATTGTGGCGGCGAGGGGGATGTTGAGTCCACATGCATTGGCAGTGAAGCCCTTGAAAAAATATGTATTCTTGAGTTTCATGCGTTGGATCAATGCCTATGAACATGTGTCCTTTCATGCAACTTCCGACGAAGAAGCGAAGGACATTCAGACGGTCATTGGAAAACGCGCGAAGGTAAGCGTTGTAGCCAATGTCGCACGACAAGAAGCAGTGAAAATACAGGAGATAGCGAAAGAGCAGGGGAGTGTCAAACTCGTTTCCATCGGACGCATTGCACCAGAAAAAGGCACCTTGCACGGAATCAAAGCCTTGCAGGATGTCCAAGGAACAGTCGAACTCGATTTATACGGAACTTGCTACAACACCGAATATTGGAAACAATGTGAGCAGGTCATTTCACAGTTACCTGCAAACATCCAAGTCCGCTACAACGGCGTTTGTCCAACAGAAGAAGTTCCCACCAAACTAGCAGCAGCCCACGCTTTACTGCTACCAAGTGAAGGCGAAAACTACGGACATGCCATCGTCGAAAGCTTCGCACAGGGTCGACCGGTCATCATTTCCAAACACACACCATGGAAGTCCTTGTCGGAGGTCCAAGCAGGTTGGGATGTGGATAACCACGAACTTTCCACGGTCATTCAAACACTTGTCTCCATGAACAACGAAGCATACCAAAACTGGAGTAAAGGAGCATCTCGCTTTGCACAAGAAAGAATCGTGAATATGCAGGGGGATTTGTTGGAGGAGTATTATAATGTGTTGATTAGTGACTAGTGACTAGTGCTCAGTGCCGAGTGCCCAGTGTGGGCTCATAGGTAGTCTAATATTTATGAATAGAAACCAACGAGTTAATCGTGACAATCACGAACTCAAATCGTAATAAAAAAATTAAATATAACTGGTCAATAGCTATTAATCACAAAGTTAAAAACACCAATCGAGAATCACGCACTAGGCACTGGGCACTGATCACTGATCATTTGGGACCAAAAACAATTTACACTAAACGAGAAACAATAACAAAATGATAATACTAGGAATAAACGCCTACCACGCCGACGCCTCGGCAGCCATCTTAGTCAACGGTCAACTCATTGCAGCGACTGAAGAGGAGCGTTTTACGCGTACCAAGCACTGGGCTGGATTTCCGGTTCAGGCGATTGCCTTCTGTTTGCAAGAAGCGAATATTTCTATGAAGGATGTGGATTTCATCTGTATTGGTCGTGATCCGAAAGCGAAGTTCAAGAAGAAAATTGCGTTTATGCTGCAATCGCCGGTGCATGTCTTGAAATATGCCGTGAATCGATTCGCGAATGCGAAAAAGATCAGTAGCATCGCCGCAGAATTACAGAAAGTGGATGCGAGCATATCCCTTGCGGACTTAGAAGCGAAGATTCAAAACGTGGAGCACCACAGAAGTCACCTGGCATCAGCCTTTTATCCATCGCCGTACGAAGAAGCAGCGATTTTATCGATTGATGGAGCCGGAGATTTCACCACGACGATGTTGGCACGTGGCAAGGGAACGGAGATTGAGGTGCTAGAGGACATCGACTTTCCGCATTCCATTGGCGTATTTTACACCGCAATGACACAGTTACTTGGATTCCCATATTACGGAGACGAGTACAAAGTCATGGGATTGGCACCTTACGGGGAACCGAAATACGTGGATTTGCTGCGCGATGTCGTACAACTCATTCCCGATGGATTGTTTCGCTTGAACTTGAGTTACTTTCAGTCACCCCACAAGGGATACGTTTATTATTCCGATGATTTCATGCCCTTGGTTCATTCCTTGTTCAACGAAAAAATGGAAGCGCGATTCGGAAAGGTGCGTGCGAAGGATGAAGAATTAACGCAGTACCACAAAGATTTAGCGGCATCGGTTCAACGCTTCACCGAAGAAGTGATTTTCCATGTCCTGACGTACTTACACAAGATCACCGGATTAAGCAAAGTGTGTATCGCCGGCGGAGTTGCACAAAACAGTGTGGCGAACGGAAAAATCACGCGCAATACGCCATTCAAGGAAGTATACATCCCAAGTGCCGGACACGATGCTGGAATTTCCATGGGAAGTGCCTATTGGGTGGAGCACATGGTGGCCAAACAAACACGAAGTGAGGCGGTTTTCAACGCCAATACGGGATGTCAGTACAGCAATGAATTCATCAAATCCGAATGCGAACGCGTGAATTTGTCCTACCGTGAACTCGCGGATGCAGACTTGTACCCAGAAATCGTCAAATGCCTCACGAATGGTGGCGTCGTTGGCTGGTTCAATGGTCGCGCCGAATTTGGTCCAAGAGCCCTCGGTGGACGCTCGATTATTGCTGATCCACGTCGCGAGGATGCCAAAGAAATCTTGAATTTAAAAATCAAACGCAGAGAGAGTTTTCGTCCCTTTGCACCCAGCATATTGAAGGAAGAAGTCAAAAACTGGTTCGAACTCGACGAGCCCGTTCCGTTCATGGAGAAAGTATTCCCAATCCGCAAAGACAAGCAAGCCGAGATTCCAGCGGTCACACATGCCGACGGATCCGGAAGGCTTCAAACGGTCGATCACGCGTATTCAAAACGCTACCACGAACTCATTACGGCCTTTTTCAAAGAAACAGGAGTCCCGATTTTACTCAACACCTCCTTCAACGAAAACGAACCAATTGTCAACGCACCAATCGAAGCGATCAATTGTTTCCTTCGCACGAATATGGATATGTTGGTGATGGGGAATGTTCTCGTTGATAGTAGGGATTAGTGCTCAGTGCCTAGTGCTCAGTGCAAATTAGTGCTCAGTGCCTAGTCCGCCGCGGCGGATCAGTGAGGGTTCATGAATAGAATTATTATTTCTCACCAGGTACCACATTCCTAGGCATCTGAAAATAGAATACACGACATTGAATAAAGCGTTTTTGAAACTGCATGAAAACGAGTATATGCCAAGCTTAGCAGTATGCTCAAGCGCCGGCATCTCGTTTTCAAAAGTTGATAAAACCCTTCGCATTGAAGTACGATTAAGCATTCAGCGTTAACATCTGCGAAGGGAGGTTTTCCGCCGCGGCGGACGGAGTCCGAAGTATCGGACTTGATTTTTTGTTACTCCCGGCACTAACGTTTGGTCTTCGAAAGCAGTGCTTTCTCTTAATCAAGCAAAAAGTAAAAAGAAAAAAAAGGAGTAAACCGCAGCGTAGCGGAGGATTACGACAAAAAAAGAACAAATCTTCGCTTGCGAAGAGCCAACCGCAACAAATTAGCATTCCGAAGGGTCGGGACGAACATTAGCACATTAGCACACTAGCATCCCGACGAATAGTCGGGACAGGCATTAGCAAATTAGCATTATCACACTAACAATAATTACAGCGACTTACAACTCCCTCCCCACCTTAAAACTGGCATGGTCTTCCTTGTCCTCACAAACCTTTTCCAATTGGGAATGGATTGTCGTAGACGGTGCATCGACTGACGGAACAGTGGAATGGTTGCAAACAATTAATGATCCACGTGTGAAGTGGGAATCCGAAAAGGACCAGGGAATCTACGATGCCTTGAACAAAGGAATTGGGCGCTCCAACGGTGCTGTTCTTGGATTCCTACATGCCGATGATTTCTTCGCAGATGATCGCGTACTGGAAAGCATTCATGACCGTTTAACGCAGTCCGGTGTCGATGGAATCTACGGCGACTTGAAGTACGTTTCCGCAGAAACGGGTCGAACGGTCCGTCATTGGAAAAGCGAAGTGTTCAGATCCTCGTTATTACGAAAGGGATGGATGCCCCCGCATCCGACATGTTTTTTCAAAAAAGAAGTCTACGCACACGCCGGAGTATTCGATACCACTTTTCGCATTGCTGCAGACTACGATTTTCTGTTGCGTTGCTTTCTAAGCGACCGCTTTCAATTCGCATACCTACCGCAAGTCATCACGCACATGCGCATTGGTGGAGCGAGTTCAAAATGGCAGAATTTAGTGAAGAAATCCCGCGAGGATGTGCGTGCGCTGCGGAAGAATGGGATGGGGTTTCCGTTGATCGTGCTGTTTCGCAAAGTGAGTGGGAAGTTGGGACAGTTTTTTTAATGTGCTAATCTGCCAATGTGCCAATGTGCCAATGATTTGTTTGCTTCGCCAAACGTTTTTATTTGAAGAAATCAGTAACCACACCTCTGGGCATCTAGAAATAGAGTACACGACATTGAATAAAACCCTTCGCTTCGAAGCAGAATTAAGCAATCAGCTTAAAATTTGCGAAGGGAGGTTTACGACAAAAAACCAATCTTGGCCTTGGCGGAGAAAAAATAATAAATCAAAATCCTCCTGCGCTAAAACTACAGCGGATGTCACCTGTCTTCGCTTGTAAGTATCTCAAAAATGCACTGTAACAGTGCAATTAAATATATAAAATGCACTATGAGAGTGCAAAAAAGACTAAATTTGTGCAGAATTGCACCACATGGAAGACCTTTTTCAAGTTTCTAATCAGTTAATCGAGCGCACAGAACTACGCTTCAAGCGGTATTTGTATGCGCAAATCAATTGGCAAAATCGACTCATCGGGATCACGGGACCTCGAGGTGTGGGTAAAACTACTTTGGTGTTGCAATACATGCGCGAGCAACTCGATTTGCGCACCTCGCTGTACGTCAGTGCTGAAGATTTTTATTTTGCCACACAGCGCTTGCTGGATTTAGCCGAGCAGTTTGTAAAGGCTGGGGGTCGACATTTGGTCATTGACGAAATTCATAAATACCCAGATTGGTCGAAAGAACTTAAGTTGATGTACGATTACTACCCCAATTTACAGCTCATTTTTACGGGTTCTTCAGTGCTCGACCTCCAAAAAGGGAGTTCAGACCTCAGCAGAAGAGCCGTTCTCTATCCGATGCAAGGCTTATCTTTTAGAGAATATTTGAACTTATTCGAAGGGCAAGAATTTCCGGCATATACGATTGCCGAGGTATTGTCGCAAAAGACCCAATTGAACGCAGTTCAACTTCCGCTCGTTGCCTTTAAGCAGTACCTCAAAACAGGCTATTATCCGTTTGCTCTCGAGCAAGATTTTGAACAAAAACTCAAGCAGGTGGTCAGCCAAACCCTAGAGGTAGATATACCGAGTTTTGCACAAATGAATGTCTCTACTGGGCGTAAACTCAAACAACTTTTAGCCATTGTTGCACAAAGCGTTCCGTTCAAACCTAACATGAGTAAAATAGCTGATCTCCTTTCAGTGAGTCGCAATAACATTGCCGATTACTTGCTTTATGTAGAAGAAGCAGGTATGATTGCCCAATTACGAAGTCATACGGGTGGCATCAGGAGTCTTGCAAAAGTGGAGAAAGTATTTTTAGACAATAGCAATCTCAGTTATGTACTGCCTACCCAGCAACCCAATGTAGGGAACATAAGAGAAACCTTTTTTTTGAACCAAACCCGTGTTGCACACGACGTTCGAAGTTCTGCTTTTGCCGATTTCAAGATTGAACAATACGATTTTGAAGTGGGAGGTAAAACAAAAGGGCTCAAACAAATACAACAAGCACCGCACGGTATAGTGGTCAAAGATGATATCGAACAAGGCTACCTGAATGTGGTACCGCTTTGGCATTTTGGATTTCTTTATTAACGAATCCGCTTTTGGTATAAAATTTCAACAACAGGTCTTTCCGATAAATATAAATCCACAATGTAGGCGCAGGGCATGTCCTGCGCCTACGAAGATTTCCGGAGGTAAACTAAAGGAATCAATAACATAACACAAAAACATTTCGTGATCATTCGCGGAATTCGTAACAAAAACAAAAAAACCAACTCCGCGTAACTTCCCAATCTCTGCTAAACTCTGCGTGAAAAACCCTAGCGCATCTCGAAGAATCGGGAGAATAAAAGGCATCAATTATCAATCGAGTATTACGAACTAGGCACTAAACACTAGGCACTAGTCACAAAGCAAAAATTAGTCAACATGAAACAGTTCCTCACCTTTACCATCCTCCTTCTACTATCGACGTCCATCTCGATAGCCCAAATGAAGGTTTCCGACAAAGCGCAGCTTGTGTACAACAACCACAGTGACCAGTTCTTTGTCCTGGACGATTCTACGCATTACTGGACACAAAAACCCGGAACCAAGCTTTGGGTCAAGCATGCGTATGTGTATGCGGGAGACATTCCGTTTATCGAGATGATGGATATGACCAGGGTATTGGCGATGAATAAACGGACCTATTACTTTGTCAATGCGAGTTGCGGGAATGTGTATGAATTGAAGCAAGATACCTTGAAACGCATCGACCACAGTTTTCCGCACCGTAATCAATATGGTGCGCCAATGTTTGCATGGAACAATAGTGTGTTTATGTTTGGTGGATATGGTTATTTTCAGGTGAAAAATGTATTTTCTCGCTACGTACCACAGGCCAAAGAGTGGTTTGAGGTGATCACGAAGAGCAAAGAAAGTCCATCCCCGCGGTCCGGACCGATATTTTTAATGGAAAAGAATAAGTTTTACCTCATTGGAGGGGTGAACCGCAGTCACCTAGACGACGTCTATTTGCGTGATTGCTGGATGTATGATTGTCAAAATAAATCTTGGGAGAGAATCGGTGAAATGAACGAGCTCTTATATAAGGATTTTGCCATGTCATCGATTAATTCGAACCTTCCTGGCGGGGTTGTGCGCAGAAACAATCGCTTGTTTGAACTGAACATCCGTGAAAACAAATGGACATCCTATGAGAACCCATTGGTCCTCAACATGTGGAAAATCACCGCATCAAAGAATAATGAATACTTGCTTTATGCACAGTCGAATTCCAATAATAACAAGGAATACTTGGTCAAGGTGCAAAATTTCAACGCCTTGAAAGAATTTAAAGTAGGGGAGTTTCCTATTTACCAAAAGATATCTGTCCTCAAACTTTTTCCAGAGGAAGACTTCTTGTGGATTTCCTTGATTTTAAATTTCTTGCTCTTCACCATGTTGTTTTACATCCGTCGCATGCACAAGTTGAAATTCTTACAGCGCGCACAGAAAAAATTACGTAGGGCAGACTTCACTACTAGCGAATGGGACTTGATGTGTTTGATCCATCGTTATGGTGAAATGGATCTTTCTGCTTTGAACGAATACTTCAATGAAGAGGGATTATCATATGAAACCTTGAAAAAACGCAGAGAATCATTTGTAAAAAGCATCCGTATTAAAATCGCAATGATTACCCGTATACCGATGGAAGAGATATTGGTAGAAACGAAAAACAATTCAGATAAACGCATGAAAATCATCCATTGGAACGATGATATCGAATTGGAGTTTGAGTCCGAAAAGAACTAAATAAAAATGAGAGAAACTACAGTATACTTTAAAATACTAAATTATTAATAGTTTTATCCTTTATTAACTAAGCATTCAAGCTACCTTTATAGTGACTAAGCGTCTTTGACAATGAACATGTTTATGATATTCTTATTGGTATTTTTCTTTGTTTCCAGTTTCATGGTGATGTATTACGTGACACCTGTAATTATTCAGGTGGTGAAACTTAAGCGCTTGTATGAGAAATTGTCTGACCGAAGTTCACATTCACAGCATGTTCCGAGTTTTGGCGGCGTGACCTTTTTTATCATTTTAGTCATCAGCTTGAGCATTTCCGAGCAGTTTTTCGTGACTTCCCGAGCAATGTTCTTGATTCCTTCCTGTCTCGTGATTTTCTTTACCGGCTTGAAGGACGACATGACGGGAATTAGTCCGTGGAACAAGATTATGATGCAGGTGATTGCCACGACGATGTTGTTCCTTTCACCAGACTTTCAAATCACCAACCTACATGGATTCTTAGGGATACATGAAATTCCACATTGGATTTGCATTCCACTTGCTTTCGTGGTGGTGGTATTCTACATCAACGCATACAACCTGATTGATGGCATAGATGGACTCGCATCCGCACTTGGCGCCTTGTTTTTTGCCTTCTTTTCTATCACGTATTATTCCCTCGATGATTACATGATGATGTCCGTCTGCCTTTCGATGGTAGGAGCCTTCATCGCCTTTCTGCGCTACAATGTTTCTTCAGATAAACGCATCTTTTTAGGGGATACTGGAAGTTTGTTCATTGGCTTCTTAATTGCGGCGATTGTGATCAATATCCTCTCTAAAGATTACCACGAGGACATTAGCATGCGGTACATCTCGAATCTTCCCTTGTTGATGATTTCAGCCTTGTACATGCCCATTTTTGATTCCATACGTGTGTTCACTATCCGCATTCAAAACGGACGAAATCCATTTCGACCCGACCGAACCCATGTGCACCATGTCATTTTAGATTATTTCAAATTATCGCACCGAAGAACGTCCTTTTACATCGTTTCTACGAATGCGCTTATTCTTTTAGTGATGGGCTTCGTTACGGAATACTGCAATCACCTTATTTCCCTCATCACTTTGCTGGCTTTGAGTGCGATACTCGCAGTGGTTTTGCATAAATTGCGGATGAAGTTGCCGAATAGGGGAGTGTGATTTAGTGCTTATGAGTGCTAAGTGCCTAGTGTAGGCTTCATGAAAACTGAAAAATATTCTTTAGGTAAAATAAACGCGTTAATCGTTAGTTGTAACTAAAATCTCGACTCTGTAGGTGCCATCTTCCATATACAAATTAACTCTGCGCAACTCCACAAACTCTATCGAACTCTGCGCTAGATACGATCAATGATTGGCCGCGGTGGACTGACAATGTGCCAATATGCCAATGATTTGTTAGCTCCGCTAAAGTGTTTAGCGTAAGAACAAGAATTTAAACACCACCCTACAATTAAGCTAGATACCGGCACTGTTCCGCCGCGGCGGACTAGGCACTGAGTACAAATCACTAATTAGCACATTCCACGACAATTTCTTAACTTTGTTCAATCAAAATAACAAATGAAAAAACTTTTCGCATTGGGAAAGCAATTCCTAAGCATCCTATTCCTTTTCATCAGCTTGACATCGTGTAAATTGCGTGAGAAATTGGTGTATTTACACAATCCGGTGGGGGACACCACGCAAGTCGTGAAAAATACCTATTCTCCTATTTTGCGTGTCGATGATCAGTTGAGTATCATGGTAGGTGGAAGTGACCAAGAAGCCTTAGCTCCTTTTCAGTTTTTCTCTGGTGGCGGTGCAAATGGTGGCGCACAACAAAATATGCAGATAATGGGTGGAATCCACTACCTAATCGACATCAACGGAAACATCAATTTTCCGGTCTTGGGATTTGTGCACTTGGCGGGGAAAACGCGTTTGGAAGCAGTCATCTACTTACAAGAACAATTGGCACAATACGTCGAGAATCCAGTAGTGAACATTGAAATCAAGAATTTTAAGTTTACGGTACTTGGACAAGTGAAAGCACCTGGAATTCAAACCGTTTCCACGGATCGATTAACGATTTTAGAGGCCATTGGAAAGGCGGGGGACTTACAAATCACCGGTTTGCGAAACAATGTATTGGTGGTGCGTGAGATGAATGGACAACGCATCGAATACCGACTCGATTTAACGAACAAAAGCATTTACAATTCTCCCGCATTTTACGTTTGTCAAAATGACGTGATCTACGTAGAACCAAACTTCTCAGCGAATTTCCAAGGAACCAACTTTCAAACATATACGCAGTTAGGAACAACACTCGTTTCCATTTTCCTTTCTGTATTCACACTTATCACCCTTACGAAGTAATGTCAGAGGATTTAAACCTACAACAGTCACAACAAGACGCTCCAGAACCGAAGATCAATATTCGTGAATTGATTGACCGTTACCTGCATTACTGGGTATGGTTTGTCATTGGGATTCTGATTTGTTGTTTCGTGGCATATACCATGTTGCGTTATTCAACACCGATTTATCAGTCCAGCGCTACGATCTTAGTTCAAAACCAAGAGGAGGATGTACTGAAAGGATTATCTGCATTCCAAGAACTTGGCTTAACAGAGAAAAGTACCAAATTGGACAACGAGATTGCCTTGTTCAAGACACCAGCGATTCTCGAAAGTGTGGTTCGTAAGTTAAACTTGAACCGAACGTATTTGATGGTCGGACAAAATGCTGGAATCAAAAAATCGGAATTATACAAAAACACACCCTTCACCTTGGAGGCTTTTGGTCCAGATAGTCTGTTGGATACACAGGGAGCAACGTTTAACCTTAAAGTACTTACTTCTTCGCGTTTCGAATTGTACATAGATGAGAAAACATTTTTAGGTTCCCATTCCTTTAATACACCGATTTCTACTCGAATAGGAGTGATTTCCTTCATGAAGAATAATAACTTCGGACAAGCAACGGTTGGGAATGAGTTTATCGTCAGTATCGCACCAATCAAAGAGGTCGCATCCTCTATTGGAGGTCAAATCACCTTAGCACGTGTTGACAAAATTTCTGACTTGATTTCGGTTTCCATGAGCGGCCCGTTGATTGAAAAGAACAACGAGATCATTACCACCTTGATCAACGAACATGGAACCCAAAGCATCTATGATAAAAACGAGATGACGCGTAAAACGAGTGCCTTCATCAATGACCGCATGGCCTATATCACGGAGGAATTATCCAATGTGGAGAAGGATGTTGAAGCGTTTAAAACCAAACACAACATTGTGGATGTTGCTACGCAAGGTGGTGAATTCGTAGCGAAACAAAGCGCTGCGGAAGAGCAAATCATCCAGACATCCGTTCAGTTGAGTTTGAATGAGTATTTGCAAGAATACCTGCAAAAACACCAAGAATACACGGAACTCTTGCCTTCCAACCTCGGATTTGAGGATGGCTCAATTGTAGCAATGACCACACAGTACAACAAACTCTTGTTGGACCGCCAGCGCTTGTTGAAGAATTCCAGTTTAAAGAACCCAGCCGTTCAGAAAATCGATGACCAGTTGATCGGTTTGCGTCATTCCATGGAAGAAGGCTTGCGTTCGAATAAGTCTCGCTTGAAAATCACTTTGAATTCTTTGAATGTCGTTGAAAAGCGTTACAAGGATAAAATTGCATCAGTACCTGGATACGAGCGTGAGTTCCGCGACATCGAGCGCCAACAAAAAATCAAAGAAACCTTATACATTTTCTTGTTGCAAAAACGCGAAGAGAATGAAATCAAAACGGCTTCGTCCATTGGTAACACGAAAATTATTTATGAAGCGAGTAGCAATGGTGTTCCGACAGAACCAAACAAAAAGAAATACTACATTTTTGCCGTTGCCTTAGGACTTTTGATTCCATTTGGTTTGATCTACTTGAAATATTTATTAGATAGTAAAGTTCACGGACTTCACGACTTAATCAAATTTAAAATTCCAGCAATTGGGGAAGTGCCGAAAGGAGACGATTCCGGTAGAACCATTGTAGCTACAAAAAATGCGCGAACCCATATAGCTGAGGCATTCCGTATGATTCGAACCAACTTGACCTTCATGTTGGAAAGCGAAACAAAAGGTTCCAAAGTCATTATGGTTACTTCTTCTATTGCAGGAGAAGGTAAAACTTTCATTTCCATCAATATTGGACATACGCTATCGCATGGTGATAAAAAAGTAATGGTCATAGGGTTGGATTTACGTGCGCCAAAAATCGCGCGTTACGTGGATGTAGCAAAATCTGTTGGTGTGACCAACTACATTGTCAATGAAGACTTAACCTTTGATGACATCGTTGTTCACGATCCAGGAAATAAGAATTTGGATTACATCATTTCCGGTGACATTCCACCGAATCCATCAGAGTTATTATTACGTCCACGTTTGGTTGAATTAATCGACATCGCGAAGTCTCGTTATGATTACATCATTTTAGATACAGCTCCAGTGGCACTTGTTGCTGATTCCCTGCATTGCCACAAATTTGCGGACATCGTTATTTACGTTGCAAGAGCTGAGCATCTTGATCGACGCATGTTAAGTATTCCCGCAAGTCTATACCACGAAAAGAAAATGCCTAATATGGCTGTTCTAGTTAACGCGACCGACCTAACTGGCAAAGGCTACGGTTATGGTTACGGCTACGGAGCTGGTTATGGCTACGGTTATGGCTACGGTTATGGCTACGGTTATGGTTATGGTTATGGTTCTTCCGGAAACGAGTATTTTGATAAGCCAGCTCAAAAGAAACGCAGTTGGAGAAAACGCATGGAACGTGTTTTCCCATTTATCCGCATCTTCTTTAAAAAGAAATAAATAACGATGAAACTTAGTCACTCACTTTTGATCTTGCTGTTGTTCGTTCGCGTTCTAGCAAATGCTCAAGGTGAAGTGAAAAATGAGTCCATCAGTACGCCTTTAGTAGGCGTTCATTGGGGAGGTAATCTACCAGGTGCTGACTTATTGGCACGTTATGGCTTTTTGAACAACCTCGGCTTCACAGCGGGTTACAAACTTCAAAATCAATGGTATTTTGGTGTCGACGCCAATTTTATTTTCGGGAATACCGTTAAAATGAACGGAATCTTTGATCACTTATTAGATGACAAAGGTAACATCACCGATGTAAATGGAACCATTGCTACGGTTTTGGTTTATCCACGAGGTTTCAATGCGAATTTCAGTGTAGGACGCTTATTTCCTACCGGAAAGAAAAACGCCAATTCAGGAATTCTTGTTCATGCAGGCGCAGGTTACTTACTTCATCACCTACGCATCGAAACCAACGATCAGGTCGTTCCACAAATAGAACTTACCTACAAACGTGGATACGACCGTATGACTACTGGATTGAACATTCATCAATTTGTTGGCTATTCCTTTCTCAACAACGGAGGTCCACTCAATTTTTACGCCGGCATCTATTGCCAACAAGGTTTGACGTACAATCGTCGTACCATCAACTACGACCAACCGGACATTCCCGTGTCCACCTCCATGCGACTGGATCTACAGACAGGCATCCGCATCGGTTGGTATATCCCGTTTTATTCGAAGAAACCGAAGGATTATTATTATAATTAGTGCCTAGTGACTAGTCACTAATCACTTGGCACTAGGCACTAATTAGCACATTAGCAAATTAACTTTATTTTTACAAAAAACTTCTCTTTGTCCCTGATCTATACTTTTTTCATTCGATGCTATGGCGTGATGCTTCACATGGCTTCCTGGTTTCATCCGAAGGCGAAGGCATGGGTGTCGGGACGTCGAAACTGGGAAGCGAAGTTGCGTGCACAGATTCCCGCGGATCGCAAGGTGCTTTGGTTTCATTGTGCTTCGCTTGGCGAATTCGACCAAGGATTGCCCTTGATGAAGTCTATGAAGGAGGAAGATCCAAGTTTGTTTTTATTGGTGAGTTTCTTTTCGCCGTCTGGAATGGAACATTACCAGAAACGCGAACCCATGGTGGATGCAGCCTGCTACCTGCCACTCGATACACTGCAAAACGCTCAGACATTTATCCAGATTGTTCAACCGGTAAAGGCTGTTTTCGTCAAGTATGAATTCTGGCCGAATTTCTTGCGAGCCTTAGCAGAAAAGGACCTTGAAACGATCGCTGTTTCCGCCATTTTTCGTCCATCACAAATCTATTTTCGATGGTACGGTGGATTTTTCAGAAGTGCTTTGAAGCATGTTCGCCATTTTCATGTACAAAACGAAGCAAGTAAGAACTTGTTGGAGTCCATTGGTATGCACAATTGTACAGTTTCTGGCGATCTTCGTTACAAACGCGTATTCCAAGCTAAGAAATTGGCCATGCAGACGTCCAACGAATTACTGGCGACCTTTACATCGGGATCCACAACGCTCATCCTCGGAAGTTCGTGGCCCAAAGAAGAAAGCATTTTGCAGGAAGTCCTACCGCAGCTCGGAACGATTAAAGTCATCATTGCCCCACACGATGTCAGTGAAGGCCATATTTCAGCCATTCAAGCAGCGTTTCCAAGTGCATTGCGCTATACACAGCTTAACGCAACTGGAGATGCAGCAAAGCTCACGGATGCGCAAATTCTGATCATCGATTCCATCGGACAATTAAGTGCGGCTTACCGTTACGGAACCATTGCCTTTATCGGTGGTGGATTCACCGGAAACTTACACAATACCTTAGAACCAGCTGTTTATGGACTCCCGCTTTTATTCGGACCAAAACACAGCAAATTCCCTGAAGCGGAACTATTTCTTCAAAAAGGCTTCGCCCTCGAAGTCACCAATGCCACAGATTTCTCTGAGGCCTTCCACAACCTATTGAATAATGCATCTGCGCTACGCTCTGAAATGGAGGCGTTTGTGAATGGTGAGCAGTGAACCTTCTGACTAGTGAGCAGTGAACAGTGCTCAGTGCCGATGTAGTAAACTACATTCCAAAAAGTTCTTATAAAGTTTTATATTTGTCATATGAACTTAGATCAAGCAAAACTTGAAAGTGTAAAAGCGTATTTTAGAACGAGGCCAGTTCTGAAAGCGTATTTGTTTGGTTCATATGTTAGGGGGCAAGCAGATGATAAAAGTGATATTGACATTTTAGTAGAGTTAGATTATTCCCAAAAGATTGGATTAGGTTTTGTTCAAATGCAAATTGATCTTGAAGAAATCCTTCATTCAAAAGTAGATTTAGTCTCGTCTAGTGGACTTTCCAAATACATCAAGTCATTTATTGAAGATGAGAAAAAACTGATATATGCGAGGTAAATTAGGTGATAAAGCTCGTTTAAATCACATTGTTGATGCAATTTCGGAAGTAGAGAATTATTTGCTTCATGCAGATTTTGATACATTTATCAATCATTCAATGATGAGGTTTGCCTGTATAAAACAATTGGAAATAATAGGGGAGGCCAGTAATCATATTTCAATCGAAGTAAAGACACAATTTTCCGATATTGAATGGAATCAACTTAAAGGTATGAGGAATATTTTTGTTCACGAATATTTTGGCGTTGATACTCGATTGGTCTGGGAAATTTTGAAAAATGACATACCAGATTTAAAAGTAAAAGTTTCTGCAGTATTAGAATCAGTCTAATGGACCTACTCATTCGTTTACCCAAAGAAATATCCGATTAATTATAATCTAGCACTGAGCACTAGTCTCTGCGAACTAGTCATTGACTTACCCCATCTACGGAAATATTCGATTAGTTATAATCCCGCACTGATCCGCGGGCGGACTAGCCAATAACCACTAAATTAGCAAATTAGCACATTGGCACATTAGCATCCCGAAGGCTCGGGACGAACATTAATACGCTCTCTCATTCCTCTTCTCCACCCAATTTATAAAGGCCTTGTTCACCACTTTGTTTCCACCTGGGGTTGGATAATCACCGGTGAAATACCAGTCTCCAAGGTGATCTGGACAAGCAATGTGTAGGTTCTCTACGGTTTGGAAAACGATTTCTACTTTCGCCTTGATAGTTGGAGGAGTCAAAAGTTCCGCGATTTTTGTAGAAACTTCTTCGTTGCTGAATGGCGCATAGATTTCTTTGACGAAATTGCGCACTTGTTCCTTAGGAAGGTTTACTTGCTCTAAACATTTCTCGTATACTTCTTTTATGACGCGGTCCATTTTACGGTCACGTAGCAATTGAATCGCTGCTTCAAATGCAATAAAATCGCCCATTTTCGCCATGTCGATTCCGTAACAATCCGGGTAACGGATCTGCGGTGCGGAGGAAACCACCACAATTTTCTTCGGCGACAAGCGATCGAGAATGCGTAGAATACTTTGTTTTAATGTTGTTCCACGAACAATACTGTCGTCAATTACGATGAGGTTGTCCGTTCCTGGACGCACACTTCCGTATGTGATGTCATATACATGAGCAACAAGGTCATCACGGGAATCATCTTGGGTGATGAACGTGCGTAATTTTGCATCCTTAATGGCAATTTTTTCAACGCGTGCACGACGATTGATAATTTCTGAAATCTGTTCAGCAGTTGCATCAGGACCCAGCGCTTGAATTTGCTTGACCTTTTGTATGTTCAAGTTTTCCTCGAGTCCTTTGATCAATCCGTAGAAGGAAACTTCAGCGGTATTCGGAATGAAGGAAAATACACTATTATCGAAGTCATGTTTGACAGTTTCTAACACTTGGTCCACGATTAATCGTCCTAGCGCTTTTCGTTCTTTGTAAATATCAGCATCAGATCCTCGAGAGAAATAAATGCGCTCAAACGAACATTTTTTAATTTCACGTGGTACGTTGATCATCTCTTCTTTGACTTCACCGCTTTTTTTCACGATTAATCCGTGTCCAGGTTGCAATTCATGGATTTGATCACTGGTTAAGTTGAAGGCCGTTTGAATCACCGGACGTTCCGAAGCTACGACACAAATCTCCTCATCCTCATACCAAAATGCTGGACGAATGCCATTCGGATCGCGCAACACGAAAGCATCACCGTGTCCGAGAAGTCCAGCCATCGCGTATCCACCATCCCACACTTCGGATGCTTTCTTCAGGATTTTCACCAAGTTCATTTCCTTCGCGATGCGCGCATAAATTTGATCCTTGGAATAGCCAAGTGATTTGTAGTGCGCGTATAAATCATCGTTCTCTACATCCAAGAAATGTCCGATTTTCTCCAATACGGTGACCGTATCGCTTTTCTCCTTCGGATGTTGACCTAAGTTGACCAAGTTTTGGAACAACTCGTCTACATTCGTTAAGTTAAAGTTTCCTGCAACCACAAGGTTTCGGGTAATCCAGTTGTTTTGACGTAAAAAGGGATGACAACTTTCAATCGAATTTCGACCAAAGGTTCCGTATCGCAGGTGTCCTAAAAACAACTCTCCGGTAAATCCAGCATGTTGTTTTAGGTAATTGACATCCTTTAAATGCGCTGGATTTTCTTGTTGAATTTGTCGGAATTTCCCATTGATTTGATCAAAAATATCCTGTGTTGGATTTTTTTTAATCGAACGCGTTCTTGAAATGTAACGCTGACCGGGTTCCATGTCGAACTTAATGTTCGCTATCCCCGCACCATCTTGACCACGATTGTGTTGTTTTTCCATGAGCAAGTGCATCTTATTGATGCCATACAGCGCAGTGCCGTACTTTTCGAGGTAGTATTCTAAAGGTTTTTTAAGTCTCAAAAGAGCTATTCCACACTCATGTTTTATCGGATCACTCATGGTTCGTTGATGTTTGTGGCAAAGATAGTTATAATGTGCTAATGTGCTAATATGCCAATGTGCTAATTGGTTGCTGATGGCTCTTCGCAAGCGAAGATAGGTTCTTAGTATCGGTTTTTTAAAAATTCAATCCCTTCAGGGTTGTGGTTTGTCGAGGATTTGTTTTTTGTTTGGAGAATTGACCCCTTCAGGGTCGGTAAACTCGAAGCACATTAGCATCCCGAAGGGTCGGGTCCGCGACTGCGGACGAACATTAGCACATTATCCGTATTTTTACACAATGATTCGAACTTTACTCATTTTCTTAGTCCTTAGTGCCTCTTCCTACGGACAATCCGTTCATGATTTGGCACGCACCGGGGATGTTGCCGCGATGAAGAAACTTTTGGACCAACAACCGAATCAAGTGAATCAGCTTTCGGATCAAGGATTGTCTCCCTTTTTACTCGCGGCGTATCGCGGAAATAACGAAGTGGCTAAATTATTAGTGGAAAGAGGTGCGGATATCAAATCCTGCTTTTCCGAAGGTTCGGCGATTTACGGAGTGATTTATAAAAATAATTTACAGATTTTCGAACTTTTGCTTCAAAACGGTGTTTCTGTGGATGATACGTGTCAGTTTGCTCAATTTGGAACTCCCTTGCATTTTGCGATGAGCCTAAAAAGATATGAGCTTGTTGAACGAATCTTGAAGCAAAAACCGAATTTGGATGTTCTTGATCAAAATGGGAAATCCATTCGAGAACTTTTGACTTTGTATAACGACGAAAAACTGAACAACTTATTTAAATCCAATGAAAAATAAATTACACTTTCCTGCACTCGCTCTCTTTCCCGCTGTTGCTCTGTTTCTCATTCTGTTCTTGCCCATCGGAGGGACCTTTGTTCAAGCTCAAACGTATACCACTGGTGTAGTAAACTTGAGTTCTACAGCTGGATTAGCCATGACAGCAAAAATGGATATCGGTTCGCAAGTGACCTTGACGTTGACCGGACCTACGGATCGTTGGTTTGCACTTGGTTTTAACGCGACAAGTATGGGGAATGGCATTGATGTCGTAAGGGTTCATGCTAATGGAACACTGAGCTCATTTGATGCAAGACTCGGTGGGTTTTCCGCTCCAACTGCGGATCTACAGCAAAACTGGACAATTGTCAGCGATGCTGTTGTATCAAATGTCCGAACTATTGTTGCAACAAGAGCTTTAAACACAGGAGATGTTAATGATTATATTTTTACTGCCGCCACTGGCTCACTTAGTCTGATTTGGGCTAGGTCAGGGAGCGCAACTTATAGTTTTAGTGGTGGACATGGTTCGAATCGCGGAGTTTCCACAGCGAATTTCACCTTGGTTCCACAGCCGCCTGCTGCACCATCGGGATCCGCCTCACAAACCTTGTGTGCAGGCGCTTTGCTTTCACAATTATCTGCAACGGGAACGTCCATTCAATGGTACGCGAACCCAGCGGGTGGAACTCCATTAAATGGATCCACGGTATTGACAAATGGACTTACTTATTATGCTACGCAAACAGTAAGTGGGGTAGAATCCACCAATCGTTTAGCGGTAACAGTCACGTTAAATACGGCTCCATCTTCCCCAACGGGAATCTCCGGTGCGGCTCATTTTTGCTATGATGGATCAGAATCTTATTCAATTTCTCCAGTCAACGGAGCAACTTCTTACGTTTGGACAACACCAAATGGCGCAACAGGAAGCAGCATCGGAACAACACTCAATTTGTTGTTTAGTCCAAGTTTCGTCAGTGGAACAATGAGCGTGGTTGCACAAAATACCTGTGGACAAAGTCCAGCGGTAGTATTGAACATCAACCAGCATTTACCCTACGCGAATACATTGGATATTTCTTCATGTGGTCCCTATAATTTCAATGGACAAACCTACTCGCAGACGGGAACGTTTCCATTTCAAGGGACAACAGTTTGGGGCTGTGATTCAACGGTCGTTTTGAATTTGACCATTGTGCAAGCTTTCACTACAAATGTTAGCGAAAGTGCATGTGGTAGTTTTAATTGGAATGGTCAATCCTATTGGCAAAGTGGTTCATACATTGATTCCTTGCAAAGTACTTCCGGATGTGATTCCATCGTCAACCTAAACCTTACCATTAATCCTATAACAAGTACCCTCATTGACTCGACCGTGTTTGATGTCTTTACATGGAATGGCCAAGTGTACACAACTTCCGCTTTACACACGCAGTATTTCACAAGCATTTATGGATGTGATAGTGTAGTTACGATAGATTTAATCATCCAAGACTCTGGAATGAACGAACTGGAAGAATCATTCGTGGCTTATCCGAATCCCATAAACGGAAATCAAACCTTGTTCATCAGTGGAATATCTTCTGGAACTTTCCGTGTCTTCGATTTAAATGGATCTGAATTAGGTTCAGGATCATTCACGTCTCAAATAGACCTACAAGGAATCCAGCCAGGAATGTATTATATACTGATTGGATCACAGCGAAAACGCATCACGATTGTAGGGTAATCGAGTGCTACGCTTTGATTCTCGCTCACTGCTCTGTTTCTCGCTCACTGCTCTGTTTCTCCACTGTAAACTATGCGCTATTGCGCACTAATCATTGTCACACTAGCACACTAGCACATTAGCACACTAGCACATTGTCTAATGTCCATTCGGCTGGCAACACTTCGGCAACTTCTCCACGTCTTCTTTTGCCGCTTTCACTTCGTCAGCGTTGTAGCCAATTTTCGCAATGGTTTGCTTGATGGTTACTAGGTCAATTTTCTTCGGATCGTATTTAACGGTGACAAGTTTCGTTTCGTCATTGAGCTCTGCAAACTTGATTCCTTTGGTATAATTCAATTTTCCCTCGATGCGTTCCTTGCAATCGCCACATTGTGCGTTAGTTTGAATTTGACTCGTCATCATTTTTTGTCCAAAACTTACCGTGCTCATCAGCACGAAGAATAGACTTAACATCATTGTTTTCATAGTATACATTTAAACATTAATTATTTCTTGCTATTGCTCCGCCCCGCTGGATTTGTAATCCTGCGGATGTTTCAAAAATTCTCACTTCTTCGCACTGTTCCTCGCTCTCGCTTTCTCCGCCTCTGCGGACTGTTTCACCGAAAACCGCACCCCCGCATACACATTCCATCCCATAATTGGACCCCACACGCGATTGGCGTCGAAGGAAGACCCAAATGGATTCTGTGCGTCGATGATCGGATTCGCTTGTTTAAAGTTCGCCAAATTTTCGCCACCAAAGTAAAAATTCCATTTTTTGTAAATGTGTGTGATCTGCGCGTTAGCCATCGGATAGATTGGACTTTGTTCATCGTGCTGTTCAATCCCCGATGCTTGAAGTTCGAGTGGTAATCGTGCGGAGCCGTAAACTGTACATGTAGCATCGAATTCCCAACGTTTATTTCGACTGCGGTAGGCTAGATTCACGAATCCACGGTTTTTCGGAATCATCACTTGTTGACGCATCACTCCGTCATACATTGCTTTGACATCCAAATGTTTGTAGGCTAAGCGAAGGTCGAAGTTTTTCAATGGAGAATAGGACCATTCGACTTGGAAACTATTGGAGTAAGAGGAGTTCGCTAGGTTCTGAAAAACAATCGCATCCAAGGCGACATCCCGATCCACAATCAACTGATTTTGGAAAATTGTGCGGTAGAAGTCCATGCTGATGTTCCCATTTTTTTCAAAAATCGTAAAATCTTTCACCAAGGAAATTCCCGCGTTCCATGAGATTTCTGGTTTGATTTCCGCCGGAGCAATCCACGTTTTTGAATTCGCTAAAAGAGAAATATTGTCAATCATGTAATTCGGGACACGCCAGCCTTTTCCTGCGGTAATGCGTAAGTCTGCTCGTTGAGTCAAGGCGTATTTCGCATGAATCCGTGGAGAGAATTGTCCGCCATAAGTGAGGTGTTGGTCGTAACGCGCTCCAAGGACAGCACTCAATCGAGTTCCGGTGTACGTGTATTCCGCGAAAATTCCGGGAACGATTTCTGTTCGAAGTTGCTCAAGTGTTTGCACTTTTTGCCGGATTTGTAGCCCGACGAAACTCGCACCTAATTTAATTTTATGGTCACTTGTCCCGATGATGTCATCGAATATGGCATTGACATATGCGCGTTTTTCTTCTCCCTGAAAATCACGAATTCCAAAGGCACCATTCACGTTTTGGTATTTCAAGTTGTACACTACACCAAATGAGCGAAGTGGTTTTTTGGTGAAAAAACCCGTTTTTGCGTAAACATCGGCATGACGTGAATTCATCACCACCCCGTATCCGTTTGGATTATCCCTATAGAAAGAGATTTGTCCGCCCGTTTTGCGATCTTGGTAAACATTGAATCCAAATTGTGCCTCCATTTTCTTCCCTTGAAAATCCCAACGGTTCATCAACGCGATGTTGTCACCCATGGGAATATCCCGAAAACCATCTTTGTTGTGATCGATATTACCGAACATCGATGAGGCGTGTCCGAGAATTCCGGAACTCCATTTTTGATTGATCTTAGTTCCAGCATTGATATTCATTTCCGAACGTCCAAAGCGATTTTGATAGGTATTGAAATAGAACTTTTCCATTTCACTTGGTTTCTTTACTTCTAAATTTACGAGTCCAGCCATGGACTCATAGCCATTCACGACATTTCCAGTTCCTTTAGTAATTTGTATCGATTCAATCCACGTTCCTGGAATGGATTGTAGTCCAAAGGAACTTTCGAGTCCGCGCAGGTAAGGAATATTTTCCATCTGAATTTGCGTATAAACACCATCGAGTCCCATCAGCTGAATTTTCTTTGCTCCTGAAACCGCGTCAGTAATATTTACATCTACGGAAGCATTCGTTTCAAAGGACTCGGACAAATTACAACAGGCAGCTTTTCGCAATTCACCAGCTCCAATTTCCTCCACATGCAATGTTTTCATCTTAGAGATTTGGTGGGAATTTTTCCGAAGTTGATAGAGAATTTCTGATTTCGTTGAAACAGGAATAAGTAAAATTGTGAATGACACGAAGCGATCATTTTTGGTCACAATAATCGAGTCGGATAGGTAGCCCATGGCACTGATGACTAGCGTATCCGGTAATTGTTTTGGCAGGACCAATTCGAAGCGTCCTTCCTTATTCGAAAACACACCTTGATTGGCATGTGTCAAACGGATTTTAGCATTTTCTAAAGGAAAATTCCTCGTCGAATCTTGGCGTAAAACAATGCCTTTTAATTGAGCTTGAACGGTGGATGCAGACAAAAGTAGGAGCATCCAAAAAAGATAATATTTCATATAAACAGTTTATCATAAATACTTGTGAATGCACATGGAATTCCACGCACAAAATGTATCAATGAACTCGTTTATATGCGAAATACGCAGTGTTGAATCAGTATGTCTCGGCCGCTTTCCCTGATCGGCGGTGGATCCTCCCATTTTTGAACGACAGAAATATCTTTCGTTTGGGATGCGTGGAATAAAAATACAGCGGCATGAGCCGGACAAATAAAGGTAAACGTGGGAACAGATAGCGTTTGACTTTGTACATATTTTTCGTCCAACTGCACAACTGTTTTCTCATCGTGACAGCAATTCTTCTTTTTTTCTTTTTGACAACAAGGAGGTAAGTCGGACTGTTCTTCTTGACAGTGATTTTGCTGTTTGATGAAGAACGAGGTAAAAACCCCATCTTCTTCACAGGCATGTGTAAACACGGGAATCCCGATGTTTCCTAAAAACAAGAGCACGCTTAAGAAAAGAAGTATCAGTGGTTTCACATGACAAAGGTATGGATAATTTGCTAGTGTGCCAATTTTTTGTATCCAGCGCCTCGCTTTGCTCAGATAGGTTTGGTATTTTGTTTTTATACATTCGGGTTTTCCAGGAAATTTAGTAGGCGCATGCCCTGCCCTGCGCCTACGATTGTTTCTTTTAAAAAATTCAACCCCTTCAGGGTCGGTAATTCTAGTGCTCAGTGCCTAGTGAACAGTACCGGTATCTATTCGAATGGTGGATGGGTGTTAAATTTCTGCGATCAACATTAAACCGTTTGCGGAGCAAACCAATCATTGGTTTAGTAATCAGTGCCGAGTGCTCAGTGTCAGTATCAATAAGAATGATGCATTGGTGCTTAATTTATACTATTTACTATAATCCATTAGCGGAGCAATCCAATCATTAGCACACTAGCACATTAGCACATTATCATTAGCACATTCGTTTTAAACTAAATCAAACAAATCTTTCGTCCCTAAAATACGGGTAACAGTAAATCCTTCGGCGTAATCAACACCGATTGGACGTCCAAATTGCATCATGCGTCCTTTAATGAATTGGAAGAATTCTTCACCAGAGATTGGCGTTGTTGGTTCGGTGGAATTTGGATCGAAAAACTGAGAACGATAAGCTTTGATGACTTCGATTTTTTGTTCCATGTATGGTGTTACGTCGATGACGATGTCCGGATGCGCGTAATGGTCTTGAATGTAATGCAAAACTAATCTCGGACGATGTGGCGCCAAAGAAATACCATCAACGATCGTTTCGATTTTACGAAGTCCAGCAAGAAAACAAGCATCGGAAACCAATTTACCTCCACGTCCATGGTCTGGATGTCGGTCGCTCAAGCAATTAGCCATCACGATTTCCGGTTGGTGAATGCGAATCTGTTCAACGATTTCGCGCTTGTTTTCTTCATTGATCTCGAAGAATCCATCACCCATGTTCAAGTTCTTACGAACCGTTAATCCCATGAGTTTTCCAGCAACAGCCGATTCTGCGTAACGGTCTTCAACGGTTCCACGTGTCCCCAATTCACCTTCGGTCAAATCAATGATTCCGATTTTCTTTCCAAGAGCAGCATAGTGCAACAAGGTTCCAGATGCGGACAATTCAACATCGTCAGGATGGGCGGCAAATGCTAGGATATCTAATTTCATCTATGTCAGAATTAGGTACGAATCTACGTTAAAAATAAAAAAGCCCCTTTGAATGTACAAAAGGACTTTTTAGTATGCTATGATTGGTAACTCTCGATACTAGGACAAGAGCAAATCAAATTACGGTCTCCAAATGCATTGTCCACGCGCCGAACCGGTACCCAATATTTCCACTCTTTCAAATAGGCTACTGGATAAGCAGCTTCTTGAGGTGTGTAAGGGTAATTCCATTCTTTATTGATGATGCAATCCGCGGTATGCGGTGCATTTTTCAATAAGTTATTTTCTTTGTCAGCTTCGCCATTTTCTATTTGACGAATTTCCTCGCGAATCTTAATCATCGCGGTGATAAAACGATCTAATTCTTCTTTGTCTTCTGATTCTGTTGGTTCAATCATCAAGGTTCCTGCGACTGGGAAAGATACCGTTGGAGCGTGGAAGTTGAAATCGATCAATCGTTTAGCCATGTCAGCTACTTCGACTTCTGCAGTTCGCTTGAAATCGCGGCAATCCAATATCATTTCGTGCGCAACCGTTCCGTTTTTTCCTGTGTATAGAATGTCATAATGTCCTTTCAAAGAAGCTGCGATGTAATTTGCGTTCAAAATCGCGATTTCTGTTGATTCGCGTAATCCTTTTGCACCCAACATCTTGATGTAAGCGTATGAAATTAATAAAATCAATGCACTACCATATGGCGCCGCAGATATCGCATGAATCGCTTTTTCTCCACCCGTTTTAATCATAGGATTTCCGGGTAAGAATGGCAATAAATGCGCTGCCACACCGATTGGACCCATTCCTGGACCACCACCACCATGAGGAATGGCGAATGTTTTGTGTAAGTTCAAGTGACAAACGTCTGCACCAATATTTCCAGGATTTGTTAATCCAACTTGTGCATTCATGTTGGCACCGTCCATGTATACTTGTCCACCGTTGTCGTGAATGATTGCGGTGATTTCACGAATGGCTTCTTCGAATACACCATGCGTCGATGGATATGTCACCATAAGACCACCCAATACATCCTTCAATTCAATCGCCACACGACGAAGTTCCTCTATGTTAATGTTTCCATTTTCGTCACAACCCGTCACTACTACGTCAAATCCTGCCATTACTGCTGAGGCTGGATTTGTTCCATGCGCAGAAGATGGAATGATCATTTTTTTACGTTGTGTATCTCCATTAGATTCATGGTATGCTTTGATCACCATGAGTCCTGCATATTCTCCTTGCGCACCTGAATTTGGTTGCAAGGAAACTCCTGCAAATCCCGTGCTTTCGGATAAATCTAAAGACAATTGTCTAAACATTTCATGGTATCCTGCCGCTTGTTCAATTGGAGCAAAGGGGTGTAAATTCGCGAATTGCGGATTGGTAATCGGTATTAATTCCGAAGCCGCATTCAATTTCATGGTACATGATCCAAGTGGAATCATGCTATGCACCAAAGAAAGGTCCTTGTTTTCCAAACGTTTCAAATAACGCATCATTTTGGATTCAGAATGATGGCTGTTAAACACCGGATGACTTAAAACGGCATCTGTTCTCTTCAATTCGGAAGAAAGTTTTGTTGTTCCTTCTACTGCATGAGCGTCGAAACACGCTAAAATAGCATGAACATCCCCCATGGTATGTGGTTCGCCAAAACTGATGCTCAATTCTGAATCAGAGATGTAACGGAAATTTAATTTTTGTGCTTCTGCTTTCTTTCGAATACCTGAACAATCAACACCTTTGATCCACAGTGTGTCGAAGTAAGAATCCGAACCTAAGGTGATTCCTTTTGCTGCTAACCCTGCCGCGGTTTTCGTTGCTAATCCATGCACGTGATTCGCTATTTCACGAATTCCATCTGGACCGTGATACACCGCATACATACTTGCCATAACGGACAACAAAGCTTGTGCTGTACAAATATTCGAGGTCGCTTTGTCGCGTTTAATGTGTTGCTCTCTCGTTTGAAGTGCCATACGAAGCGCGAAATTATCATCAGCATCTTTCGATACACCGATAATTCTTCCTGGAATATTTCGTTTGTACTCTTCTTTCGCTGCAAAGAATGCCGCGTGAGGTCCTCCGTAACCCATTGGAACACCAAAACGTTGTGAGGATCCAAGAACGACATCCGCTCCCATGCTTCCCGGGGATTTCAAAACGACTAATGAAAGGATATCTGCAGCAACCGCCACTTGAATGCCGTGCGCTTTCAATCGTGAAATATGACCACTCAAATCACGTATGTGTCCATTGGCACTTGGATTTTGGATAAATGCTCCAAAATATTCGGCAGATCCTTCAAACGCATCGATATTTCCAGTCACTAATTCAATGCCTAAGTTAATGGCACGTCCAAGCATGACATCAATACTTTGCGGCATAGCATCTTCTGCGACGAAAAATTTATTTTTTCCAGCTTGAACTTCTGCTCTTGAACGCGAATTGTAGAACATGATCATGGCCTCCGCAGCTGCAGTCGATTCATCCAACAACGACGCATTGGCAATCTCCATTCCCGTTAAATCTAATACCATCGTTTGGAAATTCAATAACGCTTCCAGACGTCCTTGGGAAATCTCCGCTTGATATGGCGTGTATGCCGTATACCATCCTGGATTTTCCAATACATTTCTAAGAATCACACTAGGAACTATTGTCTCATGATACCCAAGTCCAATAAACGACTTGAAAACCTGGTTCTTCCCTGCTAATGCGGCAATGTGCTCCAAGTATTCCTGCTCGGTCATTGCATCCGCAATGTTTAACTCTCCGTTCAAACGGATTTGAGCAGGAATAGTACGATCGATTAAAGATGAAATAGAGTCGATGCCAATGGTTGCCAACATGGCTTTTTTCTCTGCCTCACTCGGTCCGATGTGTCTACTAGAAAATGGTGTCATGAATGTTCTTTTTTGAGTGCACAAATATACAAAGCAAAAAAAGAATCGTCAATGAAAAAAGGGGGGAAGTTTTGAACCGAAACGGGGATTTATGAACCTTTTTCAAGCAAATAAGTCCGAGCTCTTAATTTGGCGTTTTCTTGGATGTCTTTCCAAAATAAATTGACATCCCCTTTATGCAGGGATTTCATTGTCCACGAAAAGAGTCCAAGATAGGAGCAAGGACGTGAAATCCATATGGCACCATCGATGACATTTGTTTCAAAACAATGGCAAAAAGTCTGGTCGTTGGAGTACAAAAATCCTTGGTGCTGGTCTTTTGTTGCTGTCCCAGATGTCTGCCATGTAACAGGATTAACAACTGCTTTTCCTTTGTACCAGCGACGGTATGAATCTTGATCGACATTTTTCTTGAAGGTATTCCACGTAACAAATCCACCCGTTTGACTTGCGGCATTCATCAATGGAATGCTGTTGAATTCATTTCGGTACATGCCGATTCCGGGAATATACGCGGCAACTAATTGTCCTCGCAGTTCTTTGTTGTCGAAAAAATCACGTAGGATCATTCTCAAATGCGTACTTCCTTGACTATGTCCAGCTAGAATGATTGGACGACCATGATTGTAATGATCCAAGTAATATTGAAAAGCATTTTTAACATCTTCATACGCGAAAAGTAAGGCCTCACGACCACCTTCTTCAAGCAGTTCATAGGAGCGAATGTGCGCTTGACGGTAGTATGGAACGTACATTCTTCCAGCTTCCGCCCATGCACTTGCTTGGTATTTCACTGCGGCATTCAGGACTTTTTGTTGCTGCTCTTGATCACTTAATTCTACATTCCATCGCGTATCCTTTTTATCCAGCATCAAGGTTGGATAGACATAAAATACGTCCACATCCTTCCACAAACTGGAGTCCTTTACATTCGCAAGCAATCCACTAGGATAGGCACCTGGTAATACCGCCCAATTTTGTTGATTCGAATAATCGACAGCCTGCGAAAAACAATCAGCTGTTGAAATGTTCCACAAGAAAAGAAGCATTAACGTGAATTTGTCCATTAATTTTGTGCTTGATTAGACAATGCGCCCCAAAAATACATACATTCTAGCTGTTTTTCTGCTTTCGTGGACGATGAATTTCGCTCAGGTGAAAGCGGATTCTCTCAAATCATGGAAATTAAAATCCCTCTATTCCTTAAGTGGAACGCAATCCTCGTTCGTGAATTGGAATGCGGGTGGACGCAATAATATCTCGATGATTGGTTCGGTTGGAGCCAGCGCATATTACACCCGCAAAAATGTTAAATGGACAAACGATGCTAGTTTAGCATTGGGCGGGATCAAATATTTGGACAAAATAAATGGAGTTGGGCTTCAGAAAACAGATGACCGAATGGACCTTGCCAGTACCTTCGGGATGAAGTTGTCTCAGGATTTCTTCTTGACCATTGCTGCTGGATTCAAAACACAAATGGTGAATGGATTCACGTATCCAAACGACTCGGTCGTGGTTTCCACCTTTATGGCTCCGGGTTACCTAAATTTAGCGCTAGGTACAGATTTGCGAAAAGGCGATCAATTTTCCGTCTTTTTCTCTTCGATTGCCTTCAAATCCACGTTCGTTTTGGATGATTCACTTTCTGCCGCGGGTGCATTTGGAGTGGAGAAAGGACAAAAATACCGTCAGGAATACGGAGCCTTCGTAAAAATGAAATGGAATAAAACTTTAGCGAAGAACATTGAGATGAAGTCCAAACTGGAGCTTTTTAGTAACTACTTAAACAATCCTCAAAACATTGATGTCAACGCTGAACTGCTTTTTGTATTTCGGGTAAATTCCTTATTTTCCGCTACCGCTCAATGGAATTTAGTGTACGACGACGATATCAAGATCCGCGACATCTATGGGAATGTGGGTCCACGTACACAATTCAAATCCGTTTTGGGAATTGGCATTTCGTATAAATTGGAAAATAATTAGGCGAATACCTTGTGCATAACTACCATTTTAACTGTTGAAAAATCAACTTGTTAGCTCCTTCGAAGAGCCCTAACTTTGCGTTATGCGCATTGGAATTCTCCTTTTTACTCTTTTTTTGTCTTTGTCCAGTTTTGGTCAACTAAAAGCCATTCACAATCAGGCGGACTATCCATTTTTATTGCACTTACCTGCAGATAGCATCCTTAAAAATAATCCTCCGGTGTTGATTTTTCTGCATGGCCGTAGCCTTTCTGGTAATAATTTGGAGTTGGTAAAGAAATACGGAATCATCCACGAAATCGAAAAAGGCAGAGAAATTCCAGCGATTGTCATTGCCCCTCAAGTTCCTGCTGGAAAATCTTGGGAACCGGAAAAAGTATTATCCGTTCTTCGCTTTGCCCAAGAACATTTTCAAACGGATACCAATCGGGTGTATGTCACAGGAATGAGTCTTGGTGGCTATGGAACCTTAGATTTCGCTGGTGAATATCCGGGTATTGTGACCGCAGCAGTGGCTTTGTGTGGCGGCGGAAACACCAAAAATGGTTGTAATCTTTCTACGATTCCTGTATGGATACAACATGGAAACCGAGATAGCGCTGTTCCCATTAGTGAATCCGAAAAAATGGTCCGGTCCATTCGTGCGTGCAACGGCGGAGAAAATTTAAAATACACTGTCGTTCCTGGTGCCAATCACGGGGACTTAGAACGCGTATTTCGTACCGACGAATTGTATGATTGGCTATTCCAGTTTAGTAAGGATCCCCTGAAGTAATTACGAAAACCAAATATCGTTGATGAGTTGCTTTCCGGCCTCCTTATTCACGCGCTCAATAATGATTTGTTTGCCATTCAGTAATTCCTCGCGCATGACTGATGAATCGATTTTCAAATACAAGGTTTGATGTTTGATATGAATTTCTTTCGTACGATGTGCTACCGCAGGACCCATTAATTCTGGCCAAGCAGCAATAATATCGTATTCCTTCATTTTACCTTCTAAGGAATAAGCTTTTAAGAATTTATCGATGAGGTCTTTTAATGGTTCTTCGTCCGAACTTCGTCTATTGTCTTCGCGCATGGAATAAAGTTAGGATAAAATCAAGGAAAGTTGTTGGTCATTCACTTGAAAAAGTCTCTTTTCGGTGTGAATAGAATCAAAAAGTTGCTTCATGCGCCCTGGATCTGAATCCGTGACAATCACTTGACCGAAATAATCGGCAGTGACCAAATCAATCAAACGCTGCACACGTTCATTATCCAACTTATCGAAAATATCGTCGAGCAATAAAACGGGTTTCAATCCTTTGTGCTGCTTCATCCAATCGTATTGTGCCAAGCGGAGTGCAATCACAAAGGACTTCTGTTGTCCTTGCGAGCCGAATTTTTTTACCGGATGTTTTTTGATGCTAAAAATCAAATCATCCTTATGAATACCAGCATTGGAATACTGTGTAGCCGCATCCTTTTTAGCAAAGTCTTTTAACAATTCACCAAACGATTTTTCATTGAGCTGGGATCGGTACTCAAGCTCCACATCTTCCGAATCTAAACCGATTTCTGTGTAAAAACGTTTAAAAACAGGAATGAATTCCGCTAGGAATTCTTTTCGTTTTTGATGAATGTAATTTCCAGATGGAATGAGTTGCTCGTTCCACACTTCGATGGAATCTTCATCGAACAATCGGTGCTCAAACATATTCTTCAGTAAGGCATTGCGCTGCTCAAGGACTTTGTTGTAATGTTGAATTTCTTCCAAATAGACTTTATCCAATTGGGATAAAATTCCATCCATCCACTTTCGACGCATGTCCGACCCATCCGCGATTAAATCACCATCATACGGGGAGATGAAAACCACGGGAAATTTTCCAATATGCTCCGCTAACTTTTCGTATTCCTTTTTATTGATCTTTACGGTTTTTTTACCGCCGTTTTTCAAGGCGCAATGTACGTTAAAGTCTTGCTCATCTAAATTCCATTTCCCTTGAATAGAAAAGAATCCTTGGTCAAAACGGATGTTCTGACGGTCAATCGCATTCAAGTAAGATTTACACATGCTCAAGTAATAAACGGCATCGAGAACATTGGTTTTTCCACTTCCGTTTTGTCCAACTAAGCCATTAATTCCTGGACAAAGATCTACTTCTAAATCTTCGTAATTCTTGAAATTAATAAGGTGTAATTGTGCTAAAAACATGTGCCCCAAAGGTACTATTTATTTCGCGAATCGCGTCGAATTTGTTCCTTGCTAGACACGATATACTTTGCCGAAAGACTATTCTATTATCTTTGTTAAAAATTCATATCATTATGTCAAACGCTTTTTTTAAAACCCCAATAGCCATTAATGAGCCGGTGAAAGCTTATGCACCAGGATCAGCGGAAAGAAATTCCTTAATGCAAACGTATCAGGACATGCGGAGTCAGGCTCCAATTGATATTCCGATGTATATTGGTGGTAAAGAAGTTCGTACAAATACGAAAAAAGCAATGAATCCACCGCATGACCATGCACACCTGCTAGGACATTACAATTTAGGGGATGCAAGTCATGTAAGCGATGCAATTGAATCCGCTTTATCTGCAAAAAAAGCGTGGGCTGAACTTCCTTGGGAAGAACGCGCAGCGATTTTCTTGAAAGCCGCAGATCTATTGGCTGGACCATTCCGCAATCGATTGAATGCCGCTACGATGTTGGCGCAATCAAAAAATGTAATGCAAGCCGAAATTGATGCTGCCTGTGAGTTAATCGACTTTTTCCGTTTCAATGTGCAGTACATGACACAGATTTATAAAGAGCAACCAGAGTCTTTACCAGGAATGTGGAATCGCTTGGAGTACCGACCTTTGGAAGGATTCGTTTTCGCAATGACGCCATTCAATTTTACGTCTATTGCAGCTAATTTATGTGCCGCGCCAGCGATGATGGGAAATGTGGTGGTATGGAAACCAGCGGGTACCCAAGTATATTCGGCGCAAGTCATTATGGAATTATTCAAAGCAGCTGGTGTACCAGATGGTGTAATCAACATGATTACCGTTGATGGTCCAGTTGCTGGAGACATCGTTTTCAAACACAGAGATTTCGCAGGACTTCATTTCACAGGATCAACGGGAGTTTTCCGTCACTTATGGAAAGAAATCGGCCAAAACCTAGAGAACTACCGTTCCTACCCAAGAATCGTTGGTGAAACAGGTGGAAAAGACTTTATCATGGTGCATCGTTCGGCGAATGCAGCGGAAGTAGCAACGGCGATGTCAAGAGGAGCATTTGAATTCCAAGGTCAAAAATGTTCAGCGGCTTCTCGCGTATATGTTCCATCAAACATTTGGCCGGAAGTGAAACGTATTTTTGTCGAACAAGTAAACTCCTTCAAAATGGGTTCACCTGAGGATACGAGCAATTTTATGAATGCCGTAATTGATGTTCGTGCTTTCGATAAAATATCCGGATTCATTGATTATTGTAAAGGACAATCCGATGCAGAAATCATTACAGGTGGATCATACGACAAGTCAAAAGGTTATTTCATTGAACCAACGACAGTAGTGACCTCCAATCCGAAATTTCGCACGATGTGTGAAGAGATTTTTGGTCCAGTGTTGACCGTGTTTATCTACGATGAAAACCAATTTGAAGAAACCTTGGAGATATTAGATTCCACTTCGGAATACGCCTTGACGGGTTCCATTATGTCCAATGATCGTTACGCGATTCAATTGGCGACAAAGAAGTTGGTACATGCGGCTGGAAATTTCTACATCAACGATAAACCAACCGGTGCAGTAGTTGGACAACAGCCTTTTGGAGGTGCTAGAGGTTCTGGCACAAACGATAAAGCGGGTGCAGCGATGAATCTATTGCGTTGGACTTCAGCTCGTACGATTAAAGAAACATTTGTTCCACCAACAGATTACAAATACCCATTTCTCGGCTAAGATGATCAACCATTTTTGGAAAATATTTTTTTGCATTCTCCTTTCTTCCCAAGCAAATGCGCAATGGAAATGGACCCTGCATGCCGAAACAGGATTGAATAAGCAAGACGTGTCAGCCGTAAATACGTTGGTGCAACAAAATGAATTGAATCCAAAAGTATATTGGAAGTTTGCCGCAAGTGGTGGGGTGGAATTGAGTTATACCGTTTTGAAATTTGCGACCGTTTTTTCTGGATTGGGTTATGTAAAATCGAACGGAAGATATATGACTTCACAGAACGCCTACAATTCAGATGGTAGTTTACAAGCAACATACACAAGTGACAAGCTCACGACGGCGGACATGATTTCTTTGCCCATCGGACTTCAACTAAATGCATGGAAGTTACATTTTGGTGGTGGAATCGAATGTCGATACCGAGTGGCGGGAAGTATGACGACAAATTACTCTTCCATTACCGCTTTTGTGGCAAACAGCACGGACTTGGGGACCATAACTGGCGCAAATACCAATGCCAAATTAGATTATGGGTATTTTGCCTATGCTTCATTTAATTTCACGAAGCGGTTTGGTTGCAAAATCTCCTATTTTGAAGGTCAGCGCGATTTGAGCAATGATTTCGAATTTGGAGCATGGAAAGAATGGATGCAAAACGTTGGGAATTCGATCTTTTCCTTGAACAACAAGCAAATGACGCTTGGAATCTATTTGAAAATCAATTAGTTAAAGTTCCATGTTTAAGTTTGCCATCGGTATTTTTTCTCTCAGCTACTTTTTTTTCCCACTGACGACGAAAGCGCTGAAGGAGGGTTATGACCTAACCGTGAAGGTAACATCTATCCAACATAATAAAGGACTCATCGAATTTGCTTTGTACAAGAATCCAGCCGTGTTTACGCAAGCTGGAAAAACGCATCGATTGGCGCGCATCGATTCCAAAGCTCCCGAAGTGAAGTTTCAATTCACTGGTTTAGATGCTAGTAATTATGCGGTTGTCGTCTATCACGACGAGAACAGCAATAAAATATGCGACAAGAATTTTTTTGGAATTCCGACGGAAGCGTATGCTTTTTCGAACAATATGCGTCCAAAATTGTCGACGCCAAGTTTTGAAGAGTGCTCGGTGAAGTTGGATAACGACAAAGTCATCACCATTAAAATGGTCTATTAGGCTTCGAGTTCTTTTAAGATTTTCTCCAATTGTATCAGTATAGGTTGACGTCCATCGTTCTCTACACAGTATTTCGTTAAACTGCGTTTTTGCGCATCTGTCCATTGGCTTTGAATGCGCTCTTCCACGGATTCTTTGCTACAGTGATCGCGCAGCATAACGCGTTGAATACGCACAGCCTCAGGCGCACAAACGAGCAATACAGCATCAAATTGTTGATAGGCTCCGGTTTCAAATAAAATAGCTGCTTCGTTGAATATCAAGCTGCTCGTTTGTTCTGCCGCCCAATCGTCAAAATCCTTACGCACAATAGGATGAATGATCTCGTTCACCTTTAAGCGTAAATCGGGTTTCGAAAAAATACGTTCACTCACAAACACGCGGTTCAAGGTTCCATCGATGTAGGCTTCATCGCCGAATAAGTCGAAAAGTCCATTTCGAATTGCAGGATTTTCGTCGCTCAAAAACTTTGCGCGTTGATCAGAGTAGTACACAGGATAGGACATCGCCGCTATGATTTGTGCAATACTGGTTTTTCCTGAACCGATTCCGCCTGTTAATCCGATTTTCTTCATTCAATGCTGACTTGTGGTAGTGTGAATGTAGTTAAACTTTCTAAAAATGATTCCAATTCCCATGCAGGAACGATGTATATTCCGTCCTTTTCTCTAAGTGGAAGCTCGTCCAACGTGACAATCAGTTTGGGATGGTTGTTTTTTAAGGCTATTAAATTTCCAAATTCACGTTCAAAGGTTTGTTCTTCAGAAATACTAAAGGCAACTTGAAGGTACAGAGTAACACCATTGCGGTAGCAGACAAAATCGATTTCTTTGTTTCGCATGGCGCCAACTTGTGTAGAAAAACCAACGTGTTCCAACTCTAAAAAGACGCTGTTCTCGAGTAGGTTTCCATAACTTAATGTATTGTTACCAAACAAATACGTCCGGAAGGATAAGTCATTCAAGTAATATTTTACATTGCCCCCAAGTAATTCCTTTCCTTTGATATCAAAGCGATCACAGCGATGTATGACAAATGTTTGACACAGGTAATTTAAGTAATTGGCAACCGTTTCGTAATTGGTTTTACGTTTTTTACTGTCAAAATAGTTCACCACGTTATTCACCGAAAATAAATTTGACACATTGTTGCAGACATAGTTGAAGATGTCTAACAATAAAGCGGTGTCTTTTATGGAAAAACGCTGAACGATGTCCCGCAAGATGATCGTGTCTTTCAATGATGATAGATAATGGAACTTACTTTCATCTGTGGGCAAATGAAAAAGTTCAGGCAAGGCGCCTTCGTGCAAGAATTTCAAGTAATTTTTTCTGTTTTTTTCTTTTTTATGAACGGAACAAAACTCATCAAAGGAAAACGGAAGGATTTGAAATTGAACGTATCTACCCGACAATAAACTGGTAAGTTCACCGGATAATAATTCGGAATTTGAACCGGTGATAAATAAATCGACGTCTATGGTGAAATTTTGAGATAAGGAATTGATCCCTTTTTCCCATTCAGTGATATATTGAACTTCATCGATGAAGACATATAGTCGACCTACGATACCAAACTGTTCATGATAGGTTCGAACTAGGTCACATAAATCTTGGTAAGTACCGATGCGGTCGAAATCGGTAAATTCTTTGTTGATGTATAAGGTGTTTTTCGCTGGCACACCTTCCTTTATCAGGTAATCGATGTATTGACGAAGGACAAAACTCTTTCCCGCGCGACGTTGTCCAACTAGTACCTTGACCAATCGAGTTTGTTTAAAGAGCAAAAGCTGCTCCATGTATTTTTTTCTAGGATAACCTGTTTTTATGGCATTATTCCAGAAATTATACTTCCCAATAAGTGCAAAAAAATCAGACATAGCATAAAATAATGACAAAAATACAAAATATTCAGATGGAAACAATAAAACAATCTATTTCTCTTCCAATTTTTTCAAAAACAAAATGGTAATTTTGGACATGTCAAAAAATGATTGGTTTGTAGATTGGTTTGATACGAGTTATTATCATGTATTATATCAAAACAGAGATGAACAGGAAGCTGAACGTTTTATTCGGAATGTCCTCACGCACTTAAACCTCTCTGTCAACTCGCGATTATTGGACCTAGCTTGTGGGAAAGGACGTCATGCAAAATTCTTAAGTGAATTCGATCACCAGGTGATGGGCGTTGATCTTTCCCCCAATAGTATTGAAAGTGCCAACGAATACGCACATGAAAAATTGCGCTTTCAAACACATGACATGCGAGAGGTAATTGAAGGTGAACAGTTCGATGTCATTTTTAACCTATTCACTAGCTTCGGCTATTTCGATGATGAATCGGAGAACAAGCGCATGTGCGGGTCTATTTCAAAGATGTTGGTTCCCGGTGGACGATTACTGATTGATTTTATGAATGCAAAAAAAGTCATTGAGAACTTGGTTTCCTCAGAGGAAAAAGTCTTGGAGGGATTGCATTTTGACATCAAACGAAACTACGACGGTAAGCACATTTATAAGTACATTCAAGTAAACGATAACGGACATGTTAGTCAATACATGGAGCGCGTTCAAGCTTTGCTTTTAGCAGATTTTCTCGCCTTATTGGAGACTAATTTTGAGATTATCGGTACCTTTGGCTCCTACGACTTGAATGTGTTTCATGAGGAAACTTCAGATCGGTTAATCCTATTAGCACAATTAAAATAATGAATATTTCCCTCGTTTTCATTGGACTCATAGCCTCCGTTATTTTGGGTGGAGTGGTCGTGACTTACTTAAACGCCACCAACAAAAGTCATTTCATCAAATTGGCGCTTGCTTTTAGTGGTGGATTCCTACTTGCGATTATCTTCCAGCACTTGATTCCGGATATCTATGCAAATGGACAAGCCAAAATGGGGGTTTTCATCCTACTTGGATTTTTGGTTCAATTAATCTTGGAGTATTTCTCCGGTGGAATTGAGCACGGACACGTTCATGTGCACAAAGGACAATCGCTTCCATGGGTCTTGTTTATTTCCTTGTCGGTGCATTCGATCATTGAAGGAATTCCCTTGGGAAATGAATACATGGGCATTGTAAATGCGCACGATCACGGACATGGATCCTTGTTTTGGGGAATTATATTTCACCAGGTTCCGGTAGCAATAGCTTTAATGACTTTGTTAATTAATACAAAGCTAAGTCAGGTTCAATCATGGCTTGTATTGATATTATTCGCTATCATGACTCCTCTTGGAGTGCTTCTTGGGTTTAATATGTCTCCAGCTCAACTTGGCTTGGATGTCCATGTGATTTTAGCGGTTGTTGTCGGAATGTTTTTACATATTTCCACAACAATTATTTTCGAAACATCTGAGAACCATAAATTCAACCTGATGAAATTGATGAGCATTGTTGTCGGCTGTGGTTTAGCCATGCTCATGTATTAACGCTTGTAAGAAATGCACTAATAAAAAAGCCCTGACAAGTGATTCATCAGGGCTTTTTCATGTGCTCATATTTTCTTAGAACGGAAGATCATCATCTTCTTCAGCAGCTGTAATTGGACTGCTTGGTGTCGATGCTGGCGCATTCCCTAAAGACATCGCTGAAGGTCCGCCTGCTGGCATTCCAGCGCCTTGTCCTGGACGCTCAATTCTCCACGCTTCAATCGTATTGAAGTATTTGATTTCTCCTTGTGGACTTGTCCACTCGCGTCCGCGAAGGTTGAAAGAAACTTCCACTTGATCGTTCACGTTGTAGCCATCTAACATGCTGCATTTGTCCTGCGTTGCTTGAAACATGATATCTTGTGGATACATGGAAGTGGTATCTGTCACGACGAATTCTCTTTTTGCAAATTTCTCAGTGACTTGTTGCGTTGGTTGGATAACCTTGATGGTTCCGGTGAATTTAAACATTGAATTATATTTTAATTGTTAAATGCTAATAAAGTAAGCCACGCTTCTTCTAGCTTGTTTTCGCTTAAAAGTACTTTGGCTTTTTGATGAAGTTGTTTTTCCAGTTCGACAGCGTCGTTTTCTAAAGATACAAATAATTCGCTTAATTCAATCAGCTTATATTCGTTTACATCCGTTTCATTTGGTAGATTTTCTATGCCTGCTAATTGCCCGAGGTCATTCCCACTTAATACACGGCTGTTTTTGATGTCTGATGGAAGGGTGTCGAAACCGATTCCGCAGGTCGTAATTGGTTTTTTTATTTCAAACATGGAATTCACGTCGGCCCGACAGTACCAATCGCCACCCATGCGTGAAACCAAATCAATTTTATGTTGATCAATGAGTCCTTTTTCATCGATGAGATCCTCGCGCACATGCATGCGCAAAACTTCACAAATGATTAAATTTCCTGCTCCTCCTTCATGTCCCAGTTCCTTTACTTCGTTCACACGACATTCAAACTGAACAGGTGCCTCCGCCACGCGAAAGGGTCTTATTGTTTCCGAGGGAATAGGCGTTAGTCCGGATTTTTCGAATTCACTGATCTCAGGAGAATATGGTGAACTCGCTAAACTCATTTGATGTACCATATCGAAATTCACCACATTGATCACCACTTCTGGTAATTCCTTTACGTTTTTGTAGGTATCCTTCGTTTCATTTGTTCTGCCTGATCGAGCAGGTGAAAAAATTAATATCGGTGGATTGGCACTAAAGACATTGAAAAAACTAAATGGTGCAAGATTTGCTTGTCCAGCAGTATTCATTGTGGAGGCAAAAGCAATGGGCCTTGGACCAATAGAACCAAGCAACAACTGATGTAGTCGCTGAACCGTAATTTCTTGTGGATTAAATGTCAACATATCTTCATCAAAAGTACTTTTTTCTTCCCTTTCTTTAATCGTATTTTTTCAGTAGTTATTCACAGATTTCAGGCTTCTTTTTATACTTTTACCGTAGAATTTAACTATGCTTAAGTCACTTATCCTTTTCTGGTTCATTTTATCTGTTTTCCTCGTTCAAGCGCAGAACAAAAAAGATGTGCACGGCAAACGAACAGGCAAATGGGTGTATACCGGGACAGACAAACCTCAATCCGGCATTACAAAAACAGGAAAAGTGGAGGAAGGTGTCTATGTGGAAGGTAGAAAAGAAGGAATTTGGACAAAATACCATAAGGATGGAAAAACGCCAAAACTAAAAGGAAATTACTCCAATAATCGTCCAGAAGGAGCGTTCACGCGTTTTTATCCCAATGGACACATCATGGAACAAGGAAGTTTTGGAAAAAATGGCTACAAAGGAAACCTTGTTCGCTATTTTGAGAATGGTGTTACCTCTTACCAAGCTGTGTACAACAACGAGGGACAGGAAACGGGGAAGGTGCAATATTTCCATGAAAATGGAAAAATCGCGCTTGAATATTCGATGAGAAATGGAACCTTAATCGGAAAAGTAAATCGCTACAACACTCAAGGAAACCTCATTGAATCCTTCGATGTCGCTGCAACTGGAACTGTTGTAAATGTGAGAAACTTTTCCAATCCACCTAAGTCGACCACTCAAGTGTCCAACAACTCTAAAGTAATTTATCCACCTGTGATCGCGCATCCAAGAATGAAAGGATTGAAATTTAGCACCAATGGGTATAACAAAGTCTATAACGACAACGATGAAATTTGGATGGAAGGAGAGTTTAAAAATGGCCAGTTATGGGATGGAAAAGTCTATGACTATGATGCGGATGGAATCCTTCAAAAGGTGAGAATCTTTAAGGTAGGACGCTATCATTCCGATGGACAGTTATAAGATTCCAATGGAATCATTAATTTTACCTCCAAATTAAGCATTATGAAAGCATATGTATTTCCCGGACAAGGTGCACAGTTCACCGGAATGGGCAAGGATTTATATGAACATTCCGATTTAGCGAAATCGATGTTCCAAAAAGCAAACGAAATTCTTGGATTCGATATCCAAAAAATCATGTTCGAAGGTAGCGAGGATGAGTTGAAACAAACAAAAGTAACGCAACCTGCAATCTTTTTGCATTCGACGATTCTTGCGGCATGCTTAGGTGAGTCTTTTCAACCGGCTATGGTTGCTGGACACTCTTTAGGCGAATTCTCCGCCTTGGTAGCGAATAAAACATTGAGTTTCGAAGATGGACTTCGTTTGGTCTCTCAACGTGCATTAGCGATGCAAAAAGCCTGTGAAATGCAACCATCTACCATGGCTGCAATCTTAGGTTTAGAAGATGACGTAGTAGAAAAAATATGTTCGGAAATTGACGGGGTGGTCGTTCCAGCAAATTACAACTGTCCTGGACAATTAGTCATCTCGGGTGCAATTCCTGCAGTCGAAGAAGCCTGTGCGAAATTAACAGAAGCAGGAGCAAAAAGAGCTTTGATTCTTCCAGTAGGAGGGGCCTTTCATTCACCTTTGATGGAACCCGCCCGCGAAGAATTAGCTGCCGCCATTGAAGCAACGCATTTTTCTCAACCTTCTTGTCCTGTTTATCAGAATGTGAACGCAAAAGCGGTTTCTGATCCGGCTGAAATCAAACAAAACTTGGTTTTGCAATTAACAGGGGCGGTGAAATGGACACAAATCATGAACAATATGTTAGTGGACGGCTGCACGGAAGTAGTAGAGGTTGGACCAGGTAAAGTACTGCAAGGACTCTTCAAAAAAGTAAACCGCGAATTAGCGACTAGCAGTGCTACAATCGTTGAATAATACGGATCAAAAATAGTCAAAGGCTCACATTAATGTGGGCCTTTTTTTTGCCTTTTATGGAATTTCATCGAAGTCCACATCTTTTAAGAAATCCAAAAAACAAAAACGATGAAAAAATGGTTCGCAGTGTGGATGCTTGTTTTAGCAGGAAACACAATTGCTCAGTCTGTAACAGGTGACATCATTGGTAAGGTGATGAATTTTAACGATGATAAACCCTTACCTAATGCTCGTGCAGTAGTGGAAGACCAAGACAAAAAATACTATGCAATGACAGGCGCGGACGGTCGCTTCAGAATTTCAAGTGTTCCAGTGGGTAAATACATGATGTATATCGTTTATAAGGCTGATTCACTCAAAGGAATTCCGGTAGATGTTCCCATCGAAGCCTATTGTAATCTAGGAACAATTTTAATGAATACTAACGCCGTTCAAACAATGAAAGCGGTTCCAGTTGGTGCGCGCATACGCTTAATTTATGGTGAATTACCGGTAAAAGAACTGACGCAAAAGGACTTGATTCACAATCCGAATAAATTTGATATCAAGACACTCGCTACTTCGATGTCTTCTGAAATCAAAGTCGACGATGATGGACAATTGATGTTTCGAGGAGCGAGAAAAGGAGACATGATTTATGTATTGGACGGAATTAAATGCAACGAAGTCTATAACGTGCCCAGTTGTTCCATCGGAAGAATGATGGTTTACACGGGTGGACTTCCAGCAAAATACGGAGATACGCTTGGTGGAGCAATAGTGGTAGAAACAAAAAGCTATTTCGACTTGTACCGCGCGTACATGTCCAACCAAGAATAAACAGTGAAAAGTTGATGGAGAAGGCGGCAGAAATGTCGCCTTTTTTGTTGGGCTTATTTTTCTGTCAAAAATGGATAGGTGATTTCCCATAGAAAAAGTCCATGGGCGGGAACGGAAACTGCCGCTTCGCTGCGATCTTTTGCCTCGATAATGGTGTCGATATCTTCAACAGTTAGATTCCCTAATCCAACTTCGATTAAGGTGCCAACCATCGCTCTAACCATATTGCGTAAAAAGCGATTGGCAGAGATTTCAAAATACCATTGGTCCTCGATTTGAACCCATTCTGCATGGAAAACGGTACAGATATTCGTCTTGACAACGGTATGTAATTTGGAAAAAGATCCAAAGTCCTTGGTGCCGAGTAAACGCTGAGCTGCCGCATTCATTGCTGTAAAGTCTAATGGCTGTTGAAAATACCAACTCTGATCTTGCTGAAAGGGATCTTTTTGATGGTGAATGAAATAACGATAGGTGCGTTTGGTTGCATGGAAACGCGCATGGACATCTGAGGAAACTTTGTATGCGCTGTATGCGCTGATGTCTGGAGGAAGCATGCGATTCAACTTAAAACACAAGTGCTCTTCTACCCAATCTTGTGGTAAATCCACGTGAAAAAAATAGGATTTCGCATGGACTCCTGCATCCGTTCTCCCGCACCCCACGATGGGAATAGCGGTATTTCCAAAAACCTTCGAAAAACAGCGCTCAATCGTCTCCTGAACACTTGATGCGTTCGGTTGAGACTGCCAACCATTGTAAGCTGTTCCTCGGTAAGCGACTTGGACAAAATAACGTTGCATAAAGAAGCCACCAAGTTACAAAACATTGGTGGCTCCTCAAGGTACTTGATAAAATTTATTCTAAGTAAAGCTGAATCCCATATTGGGAATCCACGCTATAGTCGAAGGTGATGGTCTGGGATCCTGAAATTCCTTTGAGGAAACTCCAGGTGATAATTCCCGTTTTTTCATCTACTTTACCATCTACTAAATCTCCTTGTTTCACTTTAATGTCCTCTTGATTGGACATAGGGAATTGGTCCTTCACAATCAACGGAATCATTGCTCCACCGTTATTTTTAATCTTAATCTCCCAAGTCACATCGAATTTTTGACGTGATCCGATCGTTTTAATCTTCGATTTTTCTTTTACACGTGTGCGCTCGATACTGATTTTACTGTCCTTTCCGAAAGAGAACGAAAGGGTGTCTTTGGTTGAATTTACATCCAAAAAGGATTTCCCCATGAACGTGCCGTCGAAGTAAATATTGGACTCACCGCTCAATAAATTCAATTTCTCCCATCCAACAACCTGTGCGGATAAATACACACTAGGGTCAATTTTAGGAACAACGTGGTACTCATAGGACGCAGGTAATTCATGCGTAGCTATACTTACACGGTGGTCCATGCCATCCGAAGGAATGGACATCTTCGATTGAATCGCATACTCCACACGCAAGTCTTTTTTAGTGATGGTTGTCGCAACAGCGTTTGCTTTATATCCAGCAGTTTCGTTTTTGAACTCCATTTTGCGTTTTTTTCCAATTTGGACCCCCGGCACAGATTGCATCATATCTGCTACTCTCACAGGCATTCGGGCAATGTCTTGTCTCGAGATGGTATTACTTTCAGAAGTTACTTGAATGCCATCGATGTAGTAGTCATCTGCTTCTGTACGTGATCCACGAATCATTACTTCTTCTAAATTTACTTCCTGCGGTTCCAAGAAAAATTTCAAATACGTAGAAGTAATTTGTTGTTGAGCGTTATTGTATCCGACAAAACTAGCATTTACATAATTTTCTCCTTTAGGAATGGTCAGTTCGAACTTTCCATCGAAGTCCGTTACGGCTGCTATGTTTGGATTATTCGCAAATTGAACACGTGCAAACGGAAGCGCTTCTCCAGTGGAGGCATCAATCACTTCTCCTCTTAACTTTTCTCCCGCGTAAACGACTTGTGGTAAGTTTCTCGTTGTTTGTGTCTTTTGCTGCGGATAATTGTTGTAGTAGATAATCCACGGTTGCAAAGTGGGTTCTTGCGCATTTTCGTAGGGATCGTTCGTCGAAAGCACTAAGTCCACATTTTTCCATTCGATACCGGTGGTTTGACTCACATTTGCTTTGGCTTCTAGGCGAACAGGTTTTCCGATACCGTCGCTGCGCATGTCATAATAGGCTTTCCACGTAGCATTTGGACTGATGTAATTGAATTGAAATCCAGCGGTGCAAGATTTGTTCACATCGACTTCTACCACTACTTCGGAATAATTAATGACTGGTTTCGAACGCTGACTGATAATCTCTTGCTCGATTTGATTCATTTTCTTTTGAAGGTCCTCCAATTCAGCATAGATAGCGGTCTCACGAGTGATGACTTCCGTTAGTTTCGTATGCATAAACAAATACGCTTCTTTCAACTCTGTGATTTTTAGTCCTTGGTCTTGTCCTTTTAAGTCGCGGTTTTGCAGCAACAGGTTTTTATCCATTTCAAGAATCACATATTCATCGCGCAAGGCTTGATCTTTCTTGTAAAGCACTTCTTTTTTTACATTCAAGGCATGAATCTCTTCATTGCTGATTTTTAAATCCTCAAAATTCTTTCGTGTCCGAACAGAAAGAATCGTCACATCACCCTGGGCTTTCACTTGTACCGTATTCGGATCAATAAAATCTGTCAACTTTTGAAAAACGATGTCCTGACGACCCATTTGTAAGTCAATGTTTGCTTCGTGTTGAACTTGTGCACCGGTAAAAAACACCACCACTTTTTTGATGGGTGCTACGGAGTTAATTTCTTTTTGCGCTTTTGCACTAAAGAAACTACATCCAAGGAGTATACTTGCAATGATTCTTTTCATAATTTGATTATTTATTTCTTACTTAAGATGCGCGTACAACAGTAAATCCACAAGGTTCAATTATTTCATAAATGGAAAGGACTTCCCGTTTAAATCCATTTGGAAAATATTGTAATTAAAAAGCCCGTCAAGCTCACTTAAGCTCGCCATGACGGCCTTACCCAATGAAGGATAATATTGGAAATGTGTATCGTCGTTTACGGTGTTAAACGCAGCACCTAGATTGACAGGATTAGACCATTGATTTCCATTTCGCTTGCAAAAATACACATCGTATCCACCCATTCCTGGCAAGGCATCTGAGCTGAAAAACAACAAGCTTCCATCTTCCGTAATAAACGGTGTTGTTTCTCGTCCCGTTGTATTGATGAAATCAGGCAATGCGACCACACTTTCTCCCCAGACGCCATTCGTTTCAGTAGCAACGAATAAATCAGTCAGACTTTTTTCAGCTCGACGGTCTGATACGAAATAAAGTTCACGTTTGTACGTGTATTCATCGACTATAAAGGTATCCGTCATGCAAGCGGATCCATCAAAGAAACTTGTGTTGACACCAGGGATTTTTACCATTTTTTGTTCATCCCATGTAAAAGGTTGTTCAGCACTTAATTCGAAAATCTCAGAACTTTCTGTCGTTTTTTCTTTGGAAGCGGACGTATTTAATGTCCCATAGGCGTGCATTCCATCTGAAAGTACACAATTCAAGGCATCAAATCCTTCCGTATTCCAATCTTGTTCTTCTGAATAAGTGATTTTGTATGATTTCGTAGTGTCGTTCCAAAAGGAAAAATAGATGTCCTCAAAATAACTTTGATCCTCAGGATTCACATTATCTCCTTTTGCATCTGGATTTTTTGCCGTGAAATAAAGTGCTTGTCCATTGTGTGTTAATATCGGCGCATATTCGTCATATTTCGTATTGATTTCAGTCAAGGCCATACGCATGGAAACAATCCCTTTTTCTTGCTCTTTTTTTGCGAACTTACTTTGCTCAAGCAGAACTGGGATATTGTATTCTTTAGCTAATTTTTCTCCAATCAGTTTCGTGCATTTTTCATAATTTGAAATGGCAGTATCTAAATGACACAAATTGTGATGTATTTGTCCCGCAAGCAAATGCAAGTCACCATTTAACTTTTTATCATTCAAACGCAACGCGGTTCCAACATGTGTTTCCGCTTCGTAAAAGCTTTTTAACTCGAATTCAACACTCGCCAAATAATACAAAGCTCTGGCTGAGCTTGGATTAAACACACAGGCCTGTTTGAAGGTCATGAAAGCATCGCTCGTACCACCTAACTTGTATTGTTCAATTCCCTTTTCCACCATTCTAGAGGAGCTTAGGCGCTTGAAAAAACCAACCTTTGTTTGTGTAAATGATAGGCTTGTAAGGAACGTAAAGACCGTGAGGGCAACTGTTTTCATAGCGTGTATTTTATACAAAAGAAGGCAAATTGTGGATGCTGAAAAAGCATGTATTCGGCTTCTTCTCAGCCTTTGATTGTTAAAAACTTACAAAATCAAGGATAAAGTCAATATATTTGGGATAGTAGATAATTTCGTTTGAATAGTTGAATGTCCTCAAGAATTATTTATGGTCTAACCGAAGAAAAATGTACTGGAATGAACTCGCATTAAGATGAATATGAAAACCTTATTTTCCTTACTTACGTCTATTTCTTTGCTTTCATCATGTGGTGGAGGAAAGGCAAGTGCACAAGATACCGTGGTAGATTATTCCAATTGGACTACCTTAACCAAAGGAATGGAATTCCGTGAAATGAAGGCTCCGAAGCAATCGCCCATCGGTGATTCGAAGATTTCTATTTTAAGAATGGATAGAGGACTGTTTGATTTCAATATTTTCAGTGCAACTAAATATGATAGCTTGCCGAGAGATTTACATAATTGGGCAGATACCTTTGATTTAAATGTCGTATTTAATGCCGGAATGTATAATCTATCGAAACCTTTGAAAAGTCGGGCTTATTTAAAGTCTGGGGACCATTTTAATAATGGAACGGTCATTGAGAATTTCAATTTGATGTTAGCCATGAGTCCCACCGTGAAAAAACGAGAAAATGTGGAAATTCTCGATTTAACCTGTGAGAACTTTAATCAAATGAATAGTGAGTTTAATGCCTACGCTCAGGGACTTCGAATGATTGACTGTAATGGAAATCCCATGTTTTGGAAAAAGAAAATTCAATCTTGCAGTATGCTTATTGCTGCGGAAGGCGGGGATGGGAAATTCTATTTGATTTTCTGCCGCTCGCCTTATACGCACAATCAAATGATTCAGTTTATGGTGGATATGCCTTATGGTTTGCGAAATGCGATTTATCTGGAAGGTGGACCAGAAACGAGTTTATTGATTGATGTAAATGGATATTGCATTGAAAAAGTAGGTAGTTGGGTTTCCACCACCTGGGAGAGCGATGAAAATGATCATTTCTGGCGTTTACCGAATGTTGTAGGTGTAAAAAAACTCATCGAAACGAAATAGCACCCATTTACTGATAACAATCATGTTCTTATGTGACTTCTCTTATGTATATATTTCGAACTGTATCGCACCTTTGTATTGTTCAACGGAACATAGCAAATAGTGATACTGAATGAAACTTACCAATCAATCGACGGTAGAAAATTCACAATCAAGAGGAACATTCAGAGCATCGGTTTAGTAAACAATTTCTTTCCTCTTATATTCAGTAGGTAAAAGCCACTTTTTCGAGTGGCTTTTGTTTTTTAACGAAATTAATTGAGGGTAATCAGCGAACCATTTCTTGGTATCGTTGAACATGTACCCCTTCAACTTCTTTACCGAGTGTATGTAACATCGATTTTGCAATCGTCTCTACACGAATGCTGTGGTATTCACTTTTTGAAAGTAAATGCAGACCTTCAAAAAACAACATTAATTTTTGTGAAAGAAATTCAAGTGGACGCGATTCTGTTCTTGAACCAATCAGCATCGAAGGTTGATATATGTAGCAATTGTCAAAATTCAATTCCTTCATGGCTTCTTCAATCTCTCCTTTTAGTTTCGAGTAGAAAATACGAGATGTGGTAGATGCCCCAATGGCACTGATTAAATGTACAGTTGGAAACCCATTTTCTTTGGCTAACGTAGCCATGCCAATATTAATTCCAAAATCAATCTTGCGGTAATCAGTTAAATCAGGTGTTTTTTTACGTGTGGTTCCAACACAACAATAAATAATATCACCAATCACGTGCTCTTTTAAAAGTGAGAAATCACTGAAATCCGTAGTGATTTGCGTTACTTTTTTGGGTAAATCGGCTATCGGTTTTCGTACAAAAATGCGAATTTGTGTCACCTCTGGCTCACCAATTAATTTCTGTAGTAAAGCGTTTCCCGTTAGGCCAGTAGCACCAACAATCACAACTGATTTCCCCATTATTTCAATGATTTTATCCAAGTTAAAATATCTGTCATGACGATTGAACTCATACTTGTTTCAATCGTCGCATATTCCATGACATCACATTTGATGCATGGCTGTAAAAGGTGATTCAAATCGTCGTATGCTTTGAATGTTGAACGTGTTAAGGTATTTGGATTCATGGATTTCTTGAATCCAGTTTGACTTTCTTCCCAACGGACTTGAATGTCCTTTTTTCCGTTGATAATGAGCATGGGTAAATCCACCGTTTTTAGGTAGTCAGCCGCTTGATAACTCAGAAATTCTTTCGCCCATTCACTGTTGATGAACACACTCATTTCTGTAGCCACGTCATTCATCGTTTTATCTTCTTTGAAGGAGGATGGTAGTTTCTCCCATACATTGGATAACCAAATTTCATAATCCTTCAAAAAGGAAACCGTTTCCTTCTTTAATACAATGTTGGAGGCCTCCTCGAATAAACGGGCATTCCATTTTGCTTCCTCTTCACTCATTCCAGATGCAATGGGAATGTCGTATTGTTGGTGAACCAACACATCTTTCCCATTTGTCCCAACGGATGCGGATTCAATTAAGAAGCTAATTTCTTTTTGTTGTGCAGCTGCTCGAAGCCCAATAATTCCACCCTCGGAGTGACCATAAATACCAATTGGATGTCCGGGATATTTTTTATTCAGGTAAGAGAAAATGGATAATACATCACTGGTGAAGTCTGTTTCTGTTGACGAACCAAACTCTCCTGTACTTTTTCCGATGCCTCGGTCGTCATAGCGAAAAACAGCTATTCCATTGTTACTTAAATAATCAGCAAGGATCCAAAATGGTTTGTGTCCCATCAGTTCGCAGTCTCGATCTTGTTGACCTGAACCGGATACTAAAATGACGATTGGAAAACTAGTTTCCTTTGGTAAGTAAAGTGTTCCCGCGATTTTTACTTTTTTATTCTTGATTTCAAGCTCCTTTTCCTCGTAGGAAAATGGACCAACAGGATCCTGTGGACGACCGGTAACTTCAATGCGTTCTTGTTCCGCTTTTGTAAATACAACAGGCCATTCAAGTCCACTTTGTTTCATTGTTCCTTTCAGACTGTCGTTTTTTAACTTACCAGCGAAACTGAGTCCAATTCGGTCCCAACGGAAATACAAACTATCGATAAACAGAGAATACACAGCCATCTCCTGAGGTTTGATCTGAGGTTGATCGGGAAGGATCACCGATACCGACCCATCACGTCCAATCCCCTTGATGTCAAGGTCCATTAACAAAGACTTCCCAGCTACTTGGAAGGAACTATGCCAAAGTCCGTCAAGTTGTGCCTGAGCAGAACTCGCGCATACGAGAAGGAAGAAAAGTATTTTTTTCATGATTCAGTATATTCGGGAAACAAGGAAATGATTCCATCTTCATTTGCCGGACAAACGCCACGTTCCGTAATAAGCGCTGTGACCAAACGAGCAGGGGTTACATCAAAACCGTAATTCGCGGCATTCGTAGTTTCTGGACAAATCAACACGGAGTCAATTTTACCATCACTGCGTTTCCCTTGAATGTATTTAACTTCGTTTTGGTCGCGTTCCTCTATTGGAATTTCTGTCAATCCATCACGAATACTCATGTCCAATGTTGTTGAAGGCAAGGCCACGTAAAATGGAATATCATTATCCTTCGCGGCCAATGCTTTCAAATACGTTCCGATTTTATTAGCAACATCACCGTTTCTTGTGGTGCGATCTGTTCCCACAATGACCATATCCACCATGCCATGTTGCATCAAGTGTCCACCAGTGTTGTCTACGATTAAGGTGTGATCAATTCCGTGCTTCGTTAACTCGTAAGCGGTCAAATTGGAACCTTGGTTACGTGGACGTGTTTCGTCTACCCATACATGAACCTTAATTCCTTTTTCCTTTGCTTGATAAATAGGGGAGGTGATTGTTCCCCATTGAATACAACCCAACATACCTGCATTACAATGCGTCAGAATATTAACGGTATCGCCTTTTTTTGCGTTTGAAAGCGCTTCAATAATCGGTAGTCCGTGCACACCAATCATGCGACATGTTTCGATATCTTCTTCGACAATTCGTCCCGCCTCTTCCCAGGCTGTTTGCAGAAAATCATCGGCTTCATCTAACGCAGTGCGCATGCGATCCAAGGCCCAGAATAAATTAATCGCCGTTGGACGCGAAGCTCTTAAAACGTCAAATGCTTCATCTAAAAATGCTCCATCACGTTGTTCTTCGATTAATTCACGCACTGCCAAGTAAATTCCGTAAGCAGCAGTTGCACCAATCAACGGAGCTCCACGTACGGTCATGCTACGAATGGCTAAATCAGCATCGCGGTAGTTTAACAATTTGACATGGACCAATTCGTGTGGCAATACACGTTGATCAATCACTTCCACGAAGCGGTCTTCTGTGGTCCAAATGGTTCTGAAACTTGACATCTTTTAAAAGGGTTAATCGAAAAAAAATCCCGATTCAATGAACCGGGATTTCTATGTTTTATAAACCGAAAGCGGCTTTAACTTGATCTACGTAGTTTAGTTCTTCCCAAGTGAATAATTCTACTTCTCTTGTAATTACTGATCCATCCGGAGCTTTGAAGGATTTTGTTACCTTCTCGTGTTTACGCCCCATGTGTCCGTAAGCCGCTGTTTCCTGATAAATGGGATTTCTTAATTTCAAACGTTGCTCGATGAAGTATGGACGCATATCGAAGATTTCGTTCAATTTTTCAGCAATTTGACCATCTGTCATATTTACTTTCGCGGTACCGTATGTGTTTACATATAAACCACAAGGTTTTGCTACACCAATTGCATAAGAAACTTGTACTAAAAGCTCATCACAAAGTCCAGCAGCAACAGCATTTTTCGCCATGTGACGTGTTGCATACGCAGCGGAACGGTCAACTTTTGAAGGGTCTTTTCCAGAGAATGCTCCTCCACCGTGAGCTCCTTTTCCACCGTACGTATCAACGATGATTTTACGTCCTGTTAATCCAGTATCTCCGTGTGGACCACCGATCACGAATTTACCTGTTGGATTGATATGGTAGGTAATCGCATCATTAAACAATGCTTGTAATGCTGGTTTCAATTTCGCTTTCACTCGTGGAATCACGATTTCAACGATGTCTTTTTTGATTTTCGCTAACATCGTAGCTTCCGAATCGAAATCGTCATGCTGCGTAGACACAACAATGGTATCGATGCGTTGTGGAACGTTGTCGTCGGAATATTCAATGGTTACTTGCGATTTTGCATCTGGACGCAAATAAGGAATCAATGCTGACTCATTGTTGCGAATGTATGACAACTCTTGTAAAATCTTGTGTGCAAGATCCAATGCCATTGGCATGTAATTATCTGTTTCAATCGTTGCGTAACCAAACATCATTCCTTGGTCACCTGCACCTTGATCTTCTGGATTTGAACGTTCAACACCTTGATTGATGTCCGAAGACTGTTCATGCAATGCAGAGAAAATTCCACAAGAATTTGCATCAAACATGTATTCAGATTTTGTGTAACCAATTTGACGAATCGTTTCACGTGCAATCGCTTGAACATCCAAGTAAGAAGTTGATTTTACTTCACCCGCCAAAACGACTTGTCCGGTTGTAACAAGTGTTTCACATGCTACTTTAGAACTTGGATCAAATGCCATGAAATGATCAATTAATGCATCAGAAATTTGATCTGAAACTTTATCCGGGTGTCCTTCAGAAACGGATTCTGATGTAAATAAATAAGCCATTTAATATATTTTAGTGTGCAAAAATAACAATATTCAGTGGGAATGTAAAGTGTTTACTACTTGACTATCAATAAAATTTATTCCCATTTTTAACCATGCGTTTTAGGAGTGCATTTGGACGGTAACGGTCCTCGCCGTACTCATCAAATAAATTGCTCAACTTGTCTAAAACCCAATTCAGTCCCAGCTCATCCGCCCAAGCTAATAATCCTTTGGGATAATTCACGCCTTTAGTCATGGCTAAATCAACGTCCTTAACTGATGCAACTTGCATGAAAACAGCATCAACGGCTTCATTGATCAACATCACAAGGACACGCTCAAAAATGATTTTACCGATGATTTCATCTTTAATTGGTTCGATTGTTTCTATTCCCTCGGCATATTGATAGAAACCACGCCCGGTTTTTCTACCGTAAAATCCAGCTTCACTGTGTCTTTTTTGTGTGAAAGATGGTTTGAAACGCGGATCGAAATAAAATGCTTGAAATACCGATTCCGTCACCGCGTAATTCACGTCGTTTCCAATGTAATCCATCAAGGTAAATGGCCCCATTTTAAATCCACCAAAATGTGTCATCGCCCAATCAATGGTCGCGAAATCGGCGAGCCCTTCTTCGTAAATGCGCAATGCTTCTCCGTAAAATGGACGCGCAACGCGATTAACAATGAATCCGGGAGTGTCTTTACATACAACAACGGTTTTCCCCCAACTTTCAATCAAGGTAAGCACTTCGTTTATCGTAGATTCATTGGTTTGCACGGCAGGAATAATCTCCACCAAAGGCATGATCGTAGCTGGATTGAAAAAGTGAATGCCAATCACACGATCTGCTTTTTCTAAGGAAGATCCGATGGATGCAATGGATAGGGAAGAGGTGTTGCTTGCTAAAATGCATTCTGAAGAAACAATTTTTTCTAAGGCAGAGAACACGGCATGTTTGACTTCCATTTTCTCTACTATGGCCTCGATAATCAAATCGCAAGGGGAAAGTGCTTCTAGTCCTGCTACATAGTGAATATTTGATTCAATGTTGGATTTTTGATCGACAGTGAACTTCCCTTTTACTACTAATTTATCCATGGATTTTGAAACTCCCGTTTTCGCGCGCTCCAATTGTTCAACATTCGCATCCATTAAATAGACCGAATGTCCACACTGTGCAGCTACCTGCGCAATGCCAGAACCCATTGTTCCAGCTCCTATTACTCCAATTATTTTACTCATCTTCCTTTAAATACTGCTGGACGTTTTTGAATAAATGCGTTTACACCTTCCATGAAATCATCTGTTTCTCCTGCTTCCGTTTGTAAACTTTCCTCCACATCTAATTGATCTTCTAGCGAATTAAATAAGCCTAAATTGACCGCTTTTTTTGTTAGTCCAAGTCCACGTGTAGGCATGGAAGCAAGGTTTTCAGCAAGTTTTACCGATTCTTCTTCAAACGATTCCTCTTCAAAAACTTTATAAATCATGTTCATTCGTTCCGCTTCATCCGCAGATACTTTGTCGCCTGTCATCATTAAGGCCATTGCCTTTTGCATTCCGACCAATCTTGGTAAAAAATATGTTCCACCCGAATCTGGAATTAATCCAATTTTGGAAAATGCTTGTATAAATGATGCAGATTTTTTTGCAACCACAATGTCACAAGCTAAGGCAATATTTGCTCCAGCTCCAGCAGCCACACCATTTACTGCAGCGATTACTGGTTTTTCTAATTCTCTGATTTTGATGATAATCGGATTGTAATGATCGCGAACAATCGTTTTCAACTCTGGACCTTCCGTATCTAATGCTTCCGCCAAGTCCTGCCCAGCACAAAATGCTTTTCCTTCACCTGTAATCAGAACGGATCGAATTTCAGGATTGACGGCACAATCATCCAAGGCATCTTGAAGTTGCAAAGCCATCGTTTTATTAAATGAATTGAAGACCGTTGGTCGATTTAAGGTAATTCGACAGACACCATTCATGAGTTCTTTCACAATTTCCATAATGCTTTCCCCTTTATCGTTAAATTTTTATTTTGAGTGATATCGTTTATTTAATTGTTTCGCCCGTTCCGCCATGGATTTCCGTAGACTTTTGGGTTCTAGTACTTCCAACTCTCCCGCATATCCAAGCAAATTTCGGATGAATTCTTCGGAAACCAAAACGTTTAATTCAAACATACTAAAATCAGACGACTCACTCATCAATTTTTGTGATTGATGAAAAGGCTGTGAGGCAATATACTTTGCGGCAATTTCATTTGCTTTGATCACAATGCGTTCGGCTTTTCCTTTGTAAGAGGTAATGCCTATGGTGTCCTGGAAATATAAATCTGCTTGAAAATCAACCGGTAAGCTTGACTCATCTTCCAGAATTTTTGGTTCTTGCATGCGGTCTAAGGCATACGTAATAATGTCATTTTTCAATTTATCAAAACAGATGAGGTACCAGCGATTGCGGTATTCTTTTAGAAATAAGGGAGAAACCTTGCGTGGTTTTTCAATTCCTTTCACAAAACTTGCATAGATGAACCAAAGCATCTTTTTCCCTCGAATCGATTCCAAAATAATTGGAAGAAATTCATTTCCACCACTGGAGACCACCGATTCAAACTGGACATATTTTTGGATGTCCTCATCATCTGGATTCCCACCAATCGAAACACGATCGACAATTTTATCTATGGCATTTCCAAACTGTTGAAAAAAGGGAACTTCTTTAAATTGCTGCAAGGTTTTAACAGCGAATTTAATGGAGCTCAGTTCGTCTTCTGATAAAGGAATATCATTGATGCTAAAATTCGGATCCTCGTAAAAATAACCTTTGTGAAGCTTGCTATATTTAATGGGTGCATCATGTTCCATTTTCATGTTGAACATGTCCTTTTCAATCGTTGAATCACAGATGTTATTACCATCATCTGAACCATAAAGTGACTCTTCACAGGCGGCGCGAAGGTCTTGTTTACTTGGAAAAGGCTTGTATTTATTACGCAGCATCCGATCGATGATGCGAAAACGAATCAAGGCATTTTTGATGTGCGGCATTAGTTCAGAATCGCTTTTTTCTGGTAACCGAATAATTCAAAAAATTTAATGGCTTGCACTACCTCATAGGGAACATCATCTTCCCAACTTACTCCTCCAGATTTGATTTTACTCAATACATCATCCGATAGAATGTGCAAAAGGCGTTCGTTGTATTCTGGAATGGCAGCAATTTTATCATTTGCTTGCATGTAGGCGAGAAGTCCGATTAAATTCTCGGGCAACTTGATATTGTTCAATCCATATAGGTCACCTGTATCCACATTAATAGCCGGATAAACATACAGTTTCACATTGTGTCCAAATCCTCGACCAAATGCTTCCAACAATCCGCCCGGCAAATTATCGTAGTATTTCTCATCGAAAATAATGTGCAAATTATATACTCCCATGATGACTCCAACGAGATTTCCTTTCGCAATGGCCGATAAGTATTCCAACATTTTGTAATGTTTCAAGTAATTGGAAACCATAACAGTATATCCCAACGAACCTAATAATTCAGCGCGATCCAAAAAGTCCTTGTCGGAAATTTTCCCATCTGCTGTTAAATCTTTCAATGTCAACTCGAACACGACCTCCAAATTCTCTTCTTTGACTCTGTTTTCTTTTAAAAATTCTTTCCGCGCTTTCTCAATCATATCGATGTGCACTTTCGTTACTGGACGAAAACGTCCACGCATCAATAGAATGTTCTTTTTGTATAAAGCAGTAGATGGTTGCATGACATTTTTTGCCAAGTCAAACATCGTAGCGTTGGTAATTCCACGTCGAACTAAATTCAACGCAATAATTCGGTTGTCCATTTCCTCAAAGTCGGGCCCTGAAATCCGTAACATGTCAATCTCCATTCGATCTCTTGGCAAACGGTGAACAATTCCATTGATGAATTCATCGATGTCTGTGGACTGAAAATAACAAGCATAGATTAAATTAACTCCGAGAATCCCTAAAGCCTCTTGTTGTGCTTTGTGGCTATTGTCGTGCATTTTAATGTGCAGTACGACGTTGTTTGGCTTTTTGTCTATTCCCAACTGAAAACGCATACCTACCCAACCTTGGCCTTGATTTGTTTTATGGTAATTTAGTGATTCTACCGTATTGCAAAAAGCAAAGAATCGAGACTCTCTATTTTTGATTGGTAAAATGTCTTGAAGGTGTAAAAACTCCGTTTCCAACATGGTTGTTAAGCGCTCTTCACACACGTAACGAATGGTTTCTCCGTACATGGAGTCTGAAACTTTCATGTCATAGGCAGACTGCGTGAAGGCAATGGTTCCCGAACTTCCTCCTGCCTTGAAAAAGTTGGCAGCGACTTCTTGACCAGCACCAATCTCCGCAAAACAACCATAAATGTCCGGTGTTAAGTTGATTTTCAACGCTTTCTCTTCTGTTGTTAGTCTCGTGTTCTCTGCCATTAATTCGGGTCTTTAAAGGATGGATTATTGATGAAATTGTAGTCGCTAAGCGTGAGTAAAAATCTCTTCAACAAGTATTTTTCTTGGGCGTCCAATTGGACACCTCCTTGATTGGCGAATTCGATGAGTGGATCTATTGTTGGACTCATATGGACACCACTTGAGTAGTGTTCAATAACATCATCTAGTGTAGCGAATCTTCCATCATGCATGTATGGCGCCGTAAAAGCGATATTTCTCAATGTTGTCACCTTAAATTTCCCATTATCCTCAGGATTTTGAGTAATTCCTCCTCTTCCTAAATCACTAAACGTTGCATCAAGTCCGTTGTTACTAAATTTTTTGACACGCATCAACGGTCCATTGTGACAATGAAAACAATCGGCGCCATTTAAACTTTTGAAAAGGTCATAACCAGCCCATTCATCCAAGTCTATATTCGATAGCAGCGCTTGCTCAGAAGAATTCAAGGCCAAATTGTTCTCGAATTTGTACATGACATCAAATTTTGATTCACTCGAAATCATGGTGCGAATAAATTGTGCAATTGCCTTTGCTGCTTTCACTGAATCTACTCCTTCTTCACCAAAAGCTTTAAAAAAGCGATTGCGGTATTTGACATCGGCGTTTAGTTTGTGAATCGCATCTTTCCACGATTGATGCATTTCGATTGGATTGACAACAGGTTCGATGATCTGTGACTCTAACGTCGTTTTACGTCCATCCCAAAAAAAGTAATTTTCCCAACCTAGGTTAATTAAAGCCATCGATTGACGATTGCCGAATACTCCATCAATTCCAACAGAAAATTGATTCGCGTCTGAAAAGGAATTTTGCGGCATGTGACAGGTCGCACAACTCATCGAATTATCGCCGCTTAGTTGTTTTTCGTAAAAAAGATAGCGTCCAAGTTCAACTCCTTCTACGGTCATGGGATTGTCCGAAGGAATCAACATGTCCGGAAAATGAGCGGGTATTTGTAACCGATAAGGTGTGGGATTATAGTCTGCTTTGTCTTTTCGACAAGCAACAAAAAGCAACAAAAAGGAAAACACCACAATGAGTTTCATTAGTTTGTCGTTAATGCATTTTTGAAATTTTGAATCACCTTTTGAGTTAAGTTCTCTTGTCCCGCAGCAGTATGCGTTAAATGCTCATTTTTTAAATTTATTGGACTCAGTGGATTAGCTAAAAAAGCAGCTAAATCTAACTTCAAAGGCAATTCCCAAACCTTATTTCCTTTATCTATCCATGTAACGTCAGTGAAATCAAATGATTGTAAGTAGGGGTCTGTTCCAACATGAAAACTAAAGCTCAAATCTAAATTATTTGTAGCGTCAATAATGGTATCTACTTTTCCTTCAATATTCATAAAGATATAGCCAGGATTCCAACCCCAATGCATGGGCCCAGCGTTACTAATGTTTAATGGGCTTTCATTGGGAAAGGCAGAAGGATCGAGGTGATTTAAACTTGTGTCTACACCAATTTTTCCTGTAAGACTCGAATAATTTACGTGATTCCCAACCTTGGATACCAATAAAGCTCCTGTTTCACGGTAGTTAAACAATGCTGCTTCGATCAGTTGATTTGTTCCATTCCCCAATAGGGTAAAATAACAATTCAACTCGGTGAACTTCACTTTGTAGCCTTCATCTGTTGTATATACAGAATCCATGTAAAAAGATTCAGAGCCATAAGTTGGATTTATGGTGACTTTAATCGTTTCAGAAATAGGATCATTTGGCTTTGGATCCTTTGGGTCACAGCTCCAAAGTATTGGCAACAAGGCAAGAAGCATCAGTAATTTCTTCATGTAACAAAATTAACCCAAAACAATCAAATTTTGTTGTTAATTTTAAAAAATCCTCACAACGGTCCTTTTAAAAATAAATCATAATTTAATTCATGCAGAAAATTGATCGAAATATCCATCCTCTCAGTGTTTTAAGTGCTTCTGCTGGATCTGGAAAAACGCATCAATTGGTATTGGAATACCTGAGTATTTTACTCATGGATGCTCAATTTAAGCGTAAATACAAAAGCATTGTCGCCATGACCTTTACGAACAAGGCGGCGAGTGAAATGAAAGAACGAATTCTATCGACCTTGTTTGGTATTGCGCACGAGGATCCTGAGAATTCGAAAGCAGCAAACATAAAAAAAGAGTTAGAAATCCAAACGGGACTTTCAAGCGCTGAGTTGGTGCGAAGAAGTAAGTTGGCCTTGGAGGGAATCTTGCATGCATATGAAGATTTTCACGTTTCGACGATTGATAAATTCAATTTGCGGCTCATCCGTTCCTTTTCCCGAGATTTAGATTTACCGGCAGATTTTGAGGTGATTTTAAATGAAAAGCAAGTCATCGAAGATGTGGTTGATTTATTGATGAATCAACTAGGCGCTCCAGGTGCAGAAGACCTTTCAGAATGGATGTATCAATACGCTAAGGCAAACTTAGAAGATGGAAATAGTTGGAATTTCCGCAGGCAATTGATCGAGTTTTCCGGAATGTTAAGCCAGGAAAAGAACACGGAAAAAATCCAACATTTATTGCAGCTAGAACTCACAAAGGGAAATTATACACGTTTATTTGAGGACCGAAATCAAATTCTATCATCGCTATTAATCGAAGCGAAAAAGGTGCACGATGCATTTTTTCAGTTGGGCTTAACGGCGGAAAATGTGCCTTATAAAGGACAAACAATAGGGAATTTCGCCAAGTTAAATGTTCAAAATGAATTTCCGAAAATCAATTCAAATGATGATGGATTATTTTCGGAATCGTTCCTCAAATTAATGGAGGATGGTTCAAAACTGGACATTCCATTATCCTTAAAACAGAATGTTGTTCAGTTGAATGAACGCTACATGAAGGATCTAGCTTCGTACAATTTGATTGAACTTTACCGAAAGAATTTCTTTAACATGGCGCTGTTGCAACATGTCGGAAATCAATTGAAAAACATGATGAATGAAGAGCAATTGATCCGAATTTCTGAATTTAATAAGTTAATTAGTAAGCTCGTAAAGGATGAGGAAGCTCCCTATATTTATGAACGATTAGGTGTCCGATTTGAACATTTTCTGTTGGATGAATTCCAAGATACTTCTCGTCTTCAATGGTTGAATTTAATTCCGTTGATGCTGGAGTCCTTAGCGCATAACCGATGGAATTTAATCGTTGGAGATGCCAAACAATCCATTTATCGGTTCAACAACGGATTGGCAGAACAATTCGTGAGTTTACCATCGATTTACAATCCTGAAAATGATCCGCTCATTGCGGACAAAAGCCAAAAATTTGCTCGAAACGGGTTGAAAAGAGACTTGCATTCAAATTATCGTTCGGCGAAAGAAATTGTTCAGTTTAACAATGAGCTTTTTGAAGGATTAGCCAAAAAGTTACCAGCCTCCATGGCGCATTTTTACCAAGGACTAAAACAGGATGCTGAGAAAACCAAAAATGGGTATATTCATATTGAATCCATCAAGCATTCTTTGAGCTTTGAAGAGCGATTAGAGAAAGTCATTGGCTTTGTGGAGGAAAGTGTCCAGGCTGGATTTGAACTGGGGGACATCTGTATTTTAACGGAGACAAATAAACTTGGCAATGAACTGGCAATTGGACTGACAGAACGAAAGATTCAAGTGGTTTCACAAGATTCGCTTTTAGTCTCGAAGGATGCGCAAGTTCAACTGATTCTTTCGTATTTGAGAAGACGCGCCTCTCCTAAAAAAACTACCGAGTCGAAACGATTTGCGGAATTGTATTTTAGGATAAAAGGCAACTACACGACTGCGGATTACCTCTCGTATTTCGAAGTGATTCAAAAAGATGGGAAGCCCATTCGGATTTTTAACGATACACGGTTTTTAATGGAGCACTTTGGAGGAACATCTTCTTTCTTTACGACGTACGAAAGTGTCTATGACTTGGTTCAAAAATTTATGCTGATGATGGATTGGCAAGAAACGAAAGAGCCGTACTTGCATCATTTTATGGATGTCATTTATGGCTTCCAACTTGCGCGCCAAACTGATATCCATCATTTCATCGAGTATTTTGAGGCACAAAAAGATAAGATTGCGTTACAGATGCCTGATACACAATCAGCGCTTAAAATCATGACCATTCACAAATCAAAAGGACTAGAGTTTCCAGTCGTGATTATTCCTAATATGGATTTTAATATTTCGATGAACTCGAAGGCCAAATACTTGATGGAAATACGTGATAAAATGCTATATGCCTTTCCGGGTAAAAACCAACAAATTCCGGAATTAGTCCAATTCGCGAACGAGGAAAATAATTTGATTCTTTTGGATAAAATGAATCTTTTCTATGTCGGTATGACGAGACCTGAACTTAGGTTATATGCCATCAATGATTTTGAAAAAGTGAAGTTTGGCGCAATGATTCACGATCAATTAGAGGCGATGAATCTAGGGATGAGTGAAGAGGGATTGTTGCAAATTGGCAAGACCAAAGTCGTTGTGAAACCGAAAAGCGAAGTCAATAATTTGTATGTACCTATTGATTTTAGTCAGCGCTTGTGGTATCCGGATATCGTATTTAGGAAAGTCTTTCAAGAAGAATCTGAGGTGCAGATGGATGAACAACGTTTTGGAAATGATTTTCACTTGTTGATGTCCCTATGTCAAACTGCGCAAGATACAGATGCAGTTCTCGTTTCTTTGCTAAAGAACGGACAAATTGAACAAAAAAACGAAACGCGATTACGTGAATGCGCCAATGCTTTTTGGCAGAAAATGGAAGAAGGGAATTACCTATTAAACATCGAAAAATCGTTTAATGAACAAGTGGTGCTTGCCGGAGAAAATGACATAAAGAAACCGGATAAAGTTTTGGTAAAAACGAACGAAGTACTTGTCATTGACTTTAAAACGGGTAAAATCAATCAGAAACATATGGAACAAATTGTTGCATATGGCAAATTACTCGAACACATCTTTAAAAAACCGGTGAGATGTCTACTGTATTATTCAGCATTAAACCAATTGACTGAACTTTGAGGCAGAAAGTTCACGTGCCATTTTTAAGAAGGTGTAAATCAAAGGATGAGGTAAGTCTCTGGTAGACGAGATTTGTGGACAAAAACTGCAAGCCATAAAAAAGGGATGATTTTTTAAGGTAACAATCTCTGGATCATCAAATTGATTTGTTGCTTCAATGTCAATCAAATAACCATCTAATTGATCTGTAAGTTGGGGGTATAAACTGAAACGTGAGGAACTAAGCTCCGTATGATTACAGTTTTCATATAATTTTTGTACGTCCTTCGTCTTTGGATAAATGGTCACACGCTCAAATTGATTCCCTTCGATGAGGTTGTCTGATATCAATTTTTCACCGTAGGGATTTAATTGATGGGTGGAAATGAGGTACTCGAAAAAGTACTTATATCCTTCCCCCGTTAAAAACACAGGGACATTTGATTCCAAAACTAATTTGTAAACACCATTCAAAAAGAAATAATTGAGGAAAGGACCTGGTGCAATCCAGATACCGTCAAATTGCTCAAAATAAACACGTTTGTGTTGAATCGCTTCGTTGATTTTAATCCAATAATAGTTGACTTCTGTTTCCAGAAAATCAGATGCATGATCCAAAGATAAATTGGTCGCGTGATGTGCGTTGTAGGTGAAGTTGTAATCGCCAATAATAGCTATTTTGAGAACTTCACTCATGGGGAAAACTACCTTTTAAACCAAGCGCGATACTTGGCATTGGTGATGTCTAAAGAAGAGGCAACTGTTGTTTGAGGGTCGACATACCAAACTTTACAAGAGAACGTTGCTTCAAACATTGAATAGTCTCCGGTTCCATCAGAAGCTTGTTTCAATATCGTGAAATTGGCAACTTGACCTGGATCAGTTTCTCTAGAGTACCAAACTTTTCCGGTGTTATCTGTGTAAGTTACTTGAACGCCATCAATACTTTGTGCAACCATGGTTGCTTTATCTTTGAATAAAATTGGTATTCCAGAATTTGTCATTGCCCAGTCGTTAAACATGCTTAACGTAGGCTCCGTATTCGCAGAAGCATCGTAATCAAGTGTTCCAAACATCAAACTCAAAGATTGAGCATTTTGATTTGAGAAAATCGTGGATGTATAGATAACTTTCGAAAGAGCCGGTGAAGCAACTACGACAGCAGTATCCTCCGTTACTGCTTTATATCCGTTCACATTTTGAGTTAATTCAAATTGTGTTCCATTCACATATCCAATTAAACTTGCGTTTAAATCTACTTTATTCGTTGGTGGCGGAATGACTTCGTGCTCAATACATGCACTGAATAAAGATACAAGAGCGAATCCAATAATAGCGAACTTGAATGTTTTCATAGTTGACGGTAGTTAAGGCAATTAATAATCAAATTTATGTTTATAAACGGAGAAAAGCAAAAAAAGATGCCCTCACCTTGGTTTTTTTTAGATTCTTGTAAAATGCGCCGTGTATTTCAGGAAATAGGATTCATCACAGGCCTCACTTCCTTTTCGGATCAAATCAAAAACTTCATCCGCTTTTTGCTTTACGAGCGACTTTTCCCCAATGTAAAAGGAAAGTTGATCGAAATGTTCTACGAGTGCTTGCTGTAACATATGTTCATCTTGAAGTGGTAAGTGATCGGATCGCTTAATGTGGTAAGCCTTTAGCGGATTATTTCGGACATCAAAAAACGAGACCATAGAGTCGCTGAAATGCACAAGATACGCTAACTGACTATATACTTTTTCCAACACAAGATCGCTGAATAAGGCAATAAACTCCTCCGCTTTTTCTGGTTCTGTCTCTACTAATATGCGCCATTCTTCGTCGTACTGTTCAGAGATAATTAAGAATTGCTTAAATTCTGTTTCTAATGAAAACAATTCCTCCGTAGTTAAACGTCTAAAGCGCATCTTATTCAATTGCCCGTTTTACTTCCATCGAAATATCCAAAACTTCGTCGACTGTTTTTTGAGTGATCGCTTGCTCAAAAGTAAAGGTATACAATCCTTTGTAGGGAACTTTTCGTCTTTTGAATATCAACTCATGCTCAACTACTGTCCCTGTTTTCTTCCCAATCCAATTTCCATCTGGATAGGTTGTTTTAATCTCGTAGGGCTCTCTCACTTCTTGTCCGTGAGGTGGTTTAGTATTTAAAAAGACCCAAAGATTGTTGTATGCATAATCGGTAGTGGTTCGAAGGGTAACGACGAAATCGTAAAGAATGCTGGTGTCTTGAATATCTACTTTGAAAACAGGCTTCACTTCCTGCTTCCAAATTTGATTTGAAAATGAATATGATTTCGTGTAAAAAGAATCCTCTTTACAGGAAAAAAGAAGCAAACATAACACCAAAAATAAACTAGCTCTGTGCATTATTATCCCCTTTGTTTTGACTTGGATTTTCGGATTTAGTTGCTTTATTTTCGCCATTATTCCCCCTGTTGCCTTGCGGATGATTCCCTCTTGGCTGACCTGAGTTTGGTGGTCTGTTCCCTTTTACATTGGACGCTTCCGAAGTCACATTTAGACTGTTGGGATTGCGTTTTTTGTTGTTTGGACGTTTTTTCTTAACGAAACTTTTCTCAAAACGGTTGACGCTATCTTGTCCAACAACATTTTGATATCCCATTTCAACCACTTTCTCTACTTTGATAAATTCCAATAGATCTTTTGGCTTAACTCCGTCCTTGTTGAGTTTTTTTATTTCCGCAACGCGTTCTGGACTCAATGCAATTGTTCCCATTTCACCAGGATAGGCGTACCAAATGATGCGTTTAAACACATCTGTTTTGATGTGAAAGGCATCTCCTTTTTCAGTATGTAGTTTTGTATCGGTTTTTGGAAAGGACTTGATGGCATCTAAATACATGTCCAATTCATAGTTCAAACAGCACTTCAACTTCCCACATTGTCCAGCAAGTTTTTGTGGGTTCAATGATAATTGCTGATACCGTGCAGCTGACGTAGATACAGATCTGAAATCTGTCAACCACGTTGAACAGCACAATTCACGGCCACATGAACCAATTCCACCTAAACGGGAGGACTCTTGACGACTTCCTATCTGCCGCATTTCGATACGAACCCTGAATTTATCGGCCATATCCTTGATGAGTTGACGAAAATCAACGCGGCCTTCGGCTGTGTAGTAAAACGTCGCTTTACTTAAATCACCCTGATATTCAACATCGGATATTTTCATGTCGAGGTTTAAATTCATCGCTAAGGTGCGTGATTGGGTCATTAAATCTTTCTCAAGAGACCTACCTTTAATCCACTTATCAATTTCTTCTTGATTGGCAATGCGCATGATTTTACGCGCCTCCATTGCTTTGAAGTTTGGTGCTTTCTTTTTAACCTGAACTCGAGCTAACTCTCCAACAACGGAAACAACACCAACGTCGTATCCTGGAGCCGTGTCAACAATGACTAAATCACCAATTTGCAAGGTTAAATGAGCCGCATTACGGTAAAAAGCTTTTCTTGCATTTTTAAATCGTACCTCTACAATGTCGTAAGGCGCTTGTCCTGCTGGTAAAGCGATATTCGCTAACCAATCATACACTTCCAATTTATTACACCCGCCACTGCTGCAAGTACCATTGTTCTTACAACCATTCGGTATTCCACCGCCACTACTGCATGATGAGCAACCCATAATTTATTTTTAGGTAAAGTTAATCATTTCAGTGAAACGAATTATGCTTGGTGGATGAAACGCATCGTTTGAAAACACATCTGTGTGAAAAGAATGCGCGCATTGGCATTGCGATCAATGTGATAATATGCGTCATCAAATGTTTCAATGAAGTCCCTGATGTTATTTCCGGAAATAAAAGGAGCGAAGTTTTTTAAAAATTGTTCTTCTTCCGAAGAAATACGTAATAACACGTCGCCCATGTAATTGGATAACAAACTTTGACGGAACATATGCAAGGCATATTGTATAAATAATTTCTGACGTTCCTTGCCCTCTGCTGCTAGACCATCTGCCCACTGCATCATTCCTAGCACATCCTTTTTATACGAAGTTCGCATTAACTGAATGAAATGCTCTCGGTAAATGCCTTTGTCATCGGAAGCATCAAGAAAATCACATGCCTGAATAAAATTTCCTTCAGAAAACGCCGTAATTGATGCTGCTTGTGTTGAATCTATATGAAAGCGAGTGCTTAATTCTTGAGCCAAAGAATCGCTTTCAATTCTGGGAATCCGTACAAATTGTGTTCGTGACTGAATCGTCACTAAAAGTTTGGATGGGTCTTCGGAAATCAGTAAAAATAAGGTGTCCTTCGGTGGTTCTTCTAAAATCTTCAATAGTTTATTGGAGCAAGTTGAATTCATTTCTTCAGGCAACCAAATTAACATGACCTTGTATCCGCCTTCGTAGGATTTTAAGTTTAATTTACGGATGATCTCCGCACTTTCTTCTGTTCCAATAATTGGTTTTCGTTCCTTCGAATCTATTCGTTTTATCCACGAATAGGCATCGAAATAAGGCTCTTCTTTCACTTGTTTGCGCCAATCGGCTAAAAAGAAATCTGAAGACTTGCTGATAGCTTGAACGACTGGAAACACAAAATGTACATCAGGATGTTGCAAGTCCTGTACTTTCAAGCAGGAGGGACAAACGCCGCAACTATCCGTATCTGATGGATTTTTGCAAAATAAATACTGGATAAATCCTAAAGCAAGCGGGAGTCCACCGTTACCCAAGGACCCCATGAAAAGCTGAGCATGCGCAATTTTGCCATGTTTGATTTCTCGAATGAAATCCGATTTTAATTCAGTTTGACCTATGACGTTTTTAAATTGCACCTTTCAAAATTAATGGAATTTGACCGATTGTTAGTCCTCCAAGCCTTTAATTAATAAAACGATTTCCCCTTTTGGTGGATTGGCTTTGAAATAGGCAAGCTGTTCTTGAACGTTTCCTCGATGATATGTCTCAAACATCTTTGTGAGCTCACGAGCCACAACAACTTGACGATCTGGCTCAAAGAAATCCAACATTTGCTCTAAGGTTTTCACCAAGCGATGCGGGGATTCATAAAGTACCATTGTCCTCGATTCTTGCGCTAAAAATTTCAGCCTTGTTTGACGGCCCTTTTTATGTGGAAGGAATCCTTCAAAAATGAATTTATCGCACGGAAAACCGCTGGAAACCAATGCAGGGACGAAAGCTGTAGGTCCGGGAAGACATTCCACTTCGATTCCTCTCTCCACACAAGCGCGAACGAGTAAAAATCCTGGATCTGAAATCCCAGGAGTGCCGGCATCCGAAACGAGCACCGTACAATTTTGTTGTTCGATGATCTCTATGCTTTTTTCTAAGAAACGGTGTTCGTTGTGTGCGTGAAAAGGCAACACTTTTTTGGCGATTTCATAGTGCTTTAAAAGTTTGTACGTCACACGTGTGTCCTCTGCAAATAACAAATCTGCTTCTTTTAAAAAGCGCAAACTGCGCAAAGTGATGTCTTCTAAATTTCCTATTGGTGTTGGTACGAGAACTAATTTTGACATAGTAAGTTAAGTTATGCGAAAACGGCGCGAACGACTTCTTCAATTTTAGCACAGGGAACAATTTGAATGTGCTTGTGTTTCTTTTCAATTCCTTTAGAATAGGAGGATACAATGATCTTTTCATAGCCCATTTTCTCCAGTTCAGATAAACGTTGCTCCAATCGATTAACCGGACGAAGTTCACCAGATAATCCAATTTCTGCCGCAAATGACACCGTTTTTGGAATCGCTAAATCCGCATTGGAAGATAAAATCGCCATCGCTACAGCTAAGTCAATAGCCGGGTCATCCACCTTTATTCCACCGGCTATGTTTAAAAAGACATCTTTTGCGGCCAAACGAAATCCACATCTTTTCTCTAATACTGCCAATAACATGTTCAAGCGCTTGACATCAAACCCTGTAGATGAACGTTGAGGTGTTCCATATGCAGCAGAGCTAACCAACGCTTGGACTTCAATTAATATCGGACGTATGCCATCTACCATGGAGGCAATGGCTACACCGCTTAAATCTTCATTTGCTGAAACAAGTACTTCCGATGGATTCTCAACGGGAACGAGACCGTGCCCTTGCATGGAGTAAATACCAAGCTCATTTGTCGAGCCGAATCGGTTTTTAATCGAGCGAAGTAATCGGTAAATATGGTGTCGGTCACCTTCAAACTGCAATACGGTATCCACCATGTGCTCCAGTACTTTTGGGCCAGCAATCATCCCGTCTTTTGTAATATGTCCAATGAGGAATACCGGAATGTTGGTTTGCTTAGCGAAGCGCAGCAGGTTTGCGGTACATTCACGAACTTGGGCAACACTACCAGGGGAACTTTCGATGGAGTTTGTATGAAGTGTTTGAATAGAGTCAATCACTAATAATTGCGGTTGAACTTCATTCGCTTGAATTAATATTTGCTGTAGGTTGGTTTCCGTCAATAAGTAACACTGATCGTTTTGCAATCCGAGTCGCTCCGCACGCATGCGAATCTGTTGATCACTTTCCTCCCCAGAGACATACAACACTTTCAGCCGTTCTTTGATGGCTAATTGAAGTAAAAGCGTAGATTTTCCGATTCCCGGATCGCCTCCTAAAAGTGAAATGGATCCCAAAACAATTCCTCCTCCCATTACCCGGTTGAGTTCAAAGTCCTGCAAAAAAATACGATTTTCCTCACTTTGTTCAACATCTTGAATTAATAGTGGTTTACTTGCTTTTGTTTCTTTGGAAAAGGAAACAACATGTTTCGTGGTTTTCTCTAAAATCTCTTCAACGAATGTATTCCATTCCTGACAAGACGGACATTTCCCAAGCCATTTTGGGGCTTCTTGACCACAATTTTGACAGAAAAATGCTGATTTAGTTTTGGACATGAGTTAAAGATAAAGATTCGTGTGCAAATGTAGGAACAAGTTCTCATTATTTTTCCCGAGAAAAAAGATAGCTTGTTTATTCAATAACAGCGGGTTAATATCCAGTTCATTTTCAATTCAAAAAAATATTTTTAATAATTTAGTCCATATTGATTTTTGGAAAAACAAAAAATTTAATTTTGCCTTATAATTATTCATCAAACTATGTCGAAGAGAAGAGCTATTATCAGTTACGATAAATTATCCATTGACCAGAAAAAACAAATTCTCAGGGATTATCCGGATGGGTACATCAATCATTTAACGACCATCAAAACGCCAACGGGAGAAACATTGGACGCACTTATCTGGGAAACAGATGAAGTTATCTATTTGGTGAAAGTGAGCAAAATCATCCCGAAAGCGAAACCAGTTTCGGAAGTCGAAGAGGATGATTTTGATGAAGTCGCGGATATTAAAGAGGATGAAACAGAGGACGAAGAAGAGGATGATTTTGAAGAACCCTTTGATGATGCCGATGAAGATGACGATTCTGACGAAGAATAATTAGTCACGTCCTTCTTTTTTCTACTTTTGAGCTAAGAATATAACATGACCGCTCAAAAAAATCAATTTTCTGAAGTTCCATTTTCCCCAACGATTGATAAAGTCGGGGTGGAGGAACGCGTGTCGAGATTTCAAACCAGGAGTATCAAAGGACCAAGTAAAATGCAAGGGCTTTCCATGGTGCTTTCCATGATTGATTTGACAACCCTAGAAGGAAAAGATACACCAAATAAAGTGCGTCAAATGTGCTACAAAGCACAGCATCTTCATGATGTTTATGAAGGATTACCAACGGTAGCGGCGGTTTGCGTCTATCCAAGTATGGTTTCCTTTGCTAGAGAAGCGCTTAAGGATTCGACCATTAAAATTGCTTCTGTTTCCACAGCTTTTCCTTCGGGTCAAGCACCTTTTGAAGTAAAAAAAATGGACACCCAATTTGCCATTGATGCCGGTGCAGATGAAATCGACATGGTCATCTCGCGCGGAAAGTTTTTAGCAGGCGAGCATGAATTTGTGTTTGATGAAATTGCTGCAATCAAAGAGATTTGCGGATCGAAACGTTTAAAAGTAATTTTGGAAACGGGTGAATTAGCAACACTAGATCAGGTGCGTCGCGCGAGCGATATTGCCATTCATGCGGGAGCAGATTTCATCAAGACATCCACAGGGAAAATTCAACCTGCTGCGACGATGCAAGTAACCTACGCGATGCTAATGGCGATTCGCGATCATTTTGACCGAACGGGAAAAATGGTTGGAATGAAGCCGGCTGGTGGAATTTCGACTTCCAAACTGGCCCTTCACAATTTAGTGATGGTCAACGAAATATTAGGGGAAGCATGGCTGACAAATGAGTGGTTTCGGTTTGGAGCGAGTAGCTTAGCAAATGATGTGTTGATGCAATACATGAAACAAGTAACAGGTAAATATCAATCTGCTGATTATTTTACGATCGATTAATTATGACAGAATCAAACAATAAATGGGAGTATACACCTTCGTTGGAAGGAACATCACACATTCAACTGAAAGATACGTATGATCTTTTTATTGATGGGAAGTGGGTGAAGCCAAGTGGAAATCGCTATTTTGACAGCATCAATCCCGCTAATGAGGAAAAATTAGCCAATATTGCTTGGGCATCTGAATCAGACGTTGACTTGGCTGTTAAAGCAGCACGAAAAGCATACGTGGAAGTTTGGTCCAAAATGAAAGCTTCTGAACGCGCAAAATACATCTTTCGAATTGCTCGTTTGATGCAGGAACGCGCACGTGAATTTGCAGTAATTGAAACCTTAGACGGCGGAAAACCTATTCGTGAATCGAGAGATATTGATGTCCCGCTTGCCTGCAATCATTTTTTCTATTATGCAGGTTGGGCCGATAAATTGCAAGATGCGTTTCCCAATCGAGAGATTCATTCGTTAGGCGTAGCTGGACAAATCATCCCATGGAATTTTCCGCTTCTCATGGCGGCTTGGAAAATTGCACCAGCGCTTGCGGCAGGAAACACGGTGGTTTTAAAACCAGCAGAAACGACATCGTTAACCGCGTTAAAATTGGCCGAAATCATTGAGGAATCCGGATTGCCCGCGGGGGTTGTTAATATTGTTACAGGTCATGGCGATACTGGCGCAGCGATTGTCAACCATCCGGACATTGATAAGATCGCCTTTACAGGTTCGACCGCTGTCGGGAAATTAATTCAAAAAGCCGTTGCTGGCACAAGTAAAAGGGTCAGCTTAGAACTTGGTGGAAAATCGGCGAATATTGTACTTGAGGATGCACCAATCGATCAAGCAGTCGAGGGAATTGTGAATGGAATTTTCTTCAATCAAGGACACGTCTGTTGCGCGGGATCACGCTTGTATGTACAAGAATCCATCGCCGATGAGTTTGTGAGAAAATTGAAACAACGCATGCATAGTTTGTATGTAGGAAATCCACTAGATAAAAACACGGATATTGGTGCCATCAATTCAAAAGAACAATTGGAAACCATAGAAAAATACGTAAAAATCGGCATCAACGAAGGAGCTGAAATGTTTCAAGTTGCTTGTGATATCCCCGGGAAAGGTTTTTATTTCCGTCCTACGATTTTTACGAATGTCGCACAGTCCAGCGTCATTTCACAAGAAGAGATTTTTGGACCTGTTTTAACTATTCAAACCTTCAGAACCATAGATGAGGTCATTCAAAAAGCGAATAATTCTCCTTACGGACTCGCAGCAGGTGTTTGGACAGACAAAGGCTCACGTATTTTTAATCTAACTTCAAAACTACGCGCTGGTGTCATTTGGGCAAATACGTACAATAAGTTTGATCCAGCTTCACCCTTTGGAGGTTACAAAGAAAGTGGCTTTGGCCGCGAAGGCGGACTCCATGGACTCGAAGCCTATTTGAAGTAGAGAATGTTTAAATTCAAAATGGTTAAATTGTTAAATTCAAAATTTTCAAATGATCAAATTCAAAACGATATACGAAAAACAGTTTTTGAATTAAAAAACGATGAACAATTCCACTGCAAACTATGGCAATTAGAAAATTTTGAATTAAAAAACGTTCGACTACAAAACAATAAACTATAGTAATTTGACAATTTTGAATTAAAAACGATAAACATGACACAACTCAACGTCTTAAAAACCTACAAAATCTATATCGGCGGACAATTTCCACGAACGGAATCCGGACGTTATTACACACTGAAAGACATAAAAGGAAATCCAATCGCCAATGTTTGTCAGTCATCGAAAAAGGACATCCGTAACGCCGTTCAAGCCGCTCGAAAAGCAGTTGGATCATGGTCTGAACGCAGTGCGTTTAATCGCGGTCAAATTTTGTATCGCATCGCTGAAATGTTAGAAGGACGCAAGGCTCAATTCATAGAAGAACTAACACAGCAGGGTCAAAGCATGGAATCGGCAAAGCATGAAATCGAAAAATCCATAGACAGAATTGTATATTATGCTGGATGGTGCGATAAATACCAACAAATCTTAAGTTCAGTGAATCCTGTGAACTCTTCGCATTTTAATTTTTCAGTGGCAGAGCCAACAGGTGTGGTGGGAATTTTAGCAGAGTCGAGTACGGGTCTAATTGGCTTGATTTCTCAAATGATGCCAGTCATCGCAGGCGGAAATACAGCAGTCTTGATTGCATCCGAAGTACTGCCATTGTGTTCCATTAGTTTTGCAGAGGTACTTGAAACATCTGATTTGCCGTCGGGAGTCGTGAATATCCTCACAGGATCAGCCGAAGAGATGCTTCCAACCCTAGCTGAACACATGGATGTCAATGCGATTTTCTTGTCTAATGTGGATAAAGAAATGGAGAAAAGCACCCAGCTCTCTGCGATAGACAACTTAAAACGCGTAAGCGTAAAAAATGACGATTGGACGCAAGATACCGCTCAAGGAATAAGTTTTATATCAAGTTTTCAGGAGCTTAAAACAACTTGGCATCCAATTGAGCAAATAGGTGGAGCAATGAGTTCATATTAATTATTTTGTTTTTATCGAACAATCAGAAATTATGTATCTTTAGATAAACTTATAAAACAATAATTATGAAAAAGATTTTACTTGTTGCCGCTTCCATTCTATTTTTGGTAGCATCGTGTACCGTTGAAAAAAGAGTGTACAGAAACGGATTTAACGTTCAATGGCAAGCCATGAATGGGATGTCAAAAAAGGATAAAAATGTAGAGCTTACGTCAATGGAAGAAACGGAAACAGTTGCCAAAGTGGTCGTTTCCCCAAAAGTCAATGCCAAAATAGCTGCTGATTATGAAATGCGTATTCAAGAAGTAGTTGCAGTTACTCAGAATGACCAAGCATCTATTGAATCAAATCCAATCTCAACAACAGCCCATGTAGTTAGCGTGAAAGGAATGGCTGAACAAACGATTTCTGTTCATCAAGAAAACAAGGAAGCGAAACAGATTTCCAAACAAGAAATCAAAGCACTAAAAAAAGCGGTTAAATCACAAAATAAAAGTGATGACGTTCCAATTGGATTATTGTACGTTTTATGCTTTTTCATTCCTTTTGTAGCAGTGGGTTTAGCAACAGATTGGGATATTACAACGGTTTTAATTAATATATTGTGGACTGCTCTTTGTGGTATACCTGGAATCATTCATGCTTTCATTGTCGTAAGTAGAAACGCATAAAAATTGAAATACATCGTTTTTAGCGGGTTAATAATCTTGCCTATTATGCTTTGGTTATTGCCCGCTTCTTTTTTTGATCAAGGACAATCCCTTTGTTTGTCAGTATTGCTATTAGACAAAGAATGTTACGGATGTGGAATCACGAGAGCCATTCAACACTTTATTCATTTTGATTTCCAAACAGCATGGAATTACAATAAATTGGTGGTGATCGTTGCCCCAATTTTGTTTTTTGTTTGGCTGAAATGGGTAAGGGATGCTTGGAGAAAAATGACGAAAAAATAATTATTTTTTGGCGTTTAATCGAGCGATTTCAGCCTCTAACAAGAGAATCTTTTCCTTAAGCAACTGAATATTTTCCTCATACAATTTCTTCATTTCCATCGGCATATCGTAACGCCCGATTTGTTGTTCGATTTTACTATTGAAATTGTTAAAGGCAACATTTTCATCGAAACCGATAATCGTTTCAACTCCAACCTCTAAAACCTTGGAAATTTGTTGTAATCTATCCATGTTGATACTCACTTCATCACGTTCAATTTTTCCATATCCAGTGATGGACATACCCAATTCCGACGCAAGGTTTTCTTGACTATACCCTTTAATTTCTCTGACTTTGCGAATGCGGTTCCCGATTTTTAAGTCCATAGTTCTTGAAAAGAATTAATTATGAATCAAAAGTAACATTTTAGCAATTACCAACCCTAATTAAGCGACCAGTCATTAGTTAATTTTGATAAAAATAATATAAAATGAAAAAAACTTTATTAATTATTACGGTTTTAGCAGGAATTGGATTATCCAGCTGCTCGAAACCCGGTTGTACGGATATCGATGCAACAAATTACTCTGCAAAAGCAAAAACCAATGACGGTTCATGTACTTACACTGAAAAGTTGGTTATTTGGCAGAGTGCGGCAACGGCATTGTTAGAACAAGCTGATGGTATTACCGGAGTTCAAATCTATATTAATGGACAATTATCCGGGTCTTTTTTAAGTACAAATTATTTTACTGCTGAACCAACTTGTTCACAAACAGGAAATTTTAGTACTACAATAGATATGGGAAAGAACACTTCTGAGTACATTACTCTTGAATTTAAAGATCAAAATGGTGTTTTAATTGATTCTTATCTCTACCTTATGATTGCTGGAACGTGTAATACTTACGAAATATTTTATTAAATGAAAAAACAATTGTTCTTGTTTACAGTTTTAATTACTGTTCTGACATCTTGCATGGTGACTAAAACACCTGTAGGTTCTTATTTAGAAACACCTGGGAAAGAAGTGACCTTCGATAAAGGGAAACAATTTTGGGTGTTTTGGGGATTGATTCCAGTTGGAAGAACCCATGTAAATACACCAAGCAATGGAAATTGTCAAGTGGTCACAAAGTACAAATTTAGTGACGTATTAATTACAGGCTTGACCGGCGGAATTGTTTCTAGTTATTCCATTAAAGTGGAAGTGAAAAAAGAAAAATAAGGAAAGGGGCTTCGGCCTCTTTTTTTTGCCTTAAAGTTTATCAGCGATCTCCTTACACTCTTGCATCGCAGAATGAATCATGTTTTCAGCACCCATCTCATATCGAGCGAGTTCATAGTCTCCGTTCGAGTGCGGCAAGAGAACATTCATTCGATTAAAGAAATCCATGGATAATTGTCCACCTGCGTCTTTCACGAAGTGATTGATTTTATCCATCGAACAACCAGAAGCTTTCACCGCATTTTCGTTGGCAACGATTAAAATCGCGGCTTCGTGCAACACGAATCCAACGGCATCCAATGATTTTCCGTGAGTCTGCCATGAAGAAACAAATTGACTGAGTGATTCGTTCAACCAAGCGATTTCTTTCGCTGACATTTTGCGATCTCCTACGAATACCCATAAACGGGCATCCACAGGAAAATGAGTGGGAATGTTATAAGTCTGCTGCATGTGCAATTAGTTCAGCTACATCCATTACTTTCACTTCTCCCTCTTTCTCGAAGTTTTTCACGCCGTCTGTCATCATCGTGTTACAAAACGGACATCCAGTCGCGATGATCTCCGCCTGTGTTCCTAATGCATCTTCTGTGCGCTCTATGTTGACCTCTTTGTTGCCTTTCTCTGCTTCTTTGAACATTTGTGCACCTCCAGCTCCACAACAGAGTCCTTTGGTCTTACAACGCTTCATTTCCACTAATTCAGCATCTAATTTTTCAATCAAGGAACGCGGTGCTTCGTAGACATCGTTTGCGCGTCCTAAATAACATGGATCATGGAAGGTAATCTTTTTTCCTTTGAACGTTTCTCCACCTTCAATCACCAATTTCCCTGTGTTAATTAAGTCTTGTATCAATTGGGTGTGGTGAATGACTTCATAGTTTCCACCAAGTTCTGGGTATTCGTTTTTAAGGGTATTAAAACAATGTGGACAAGCCGTCACTATTTTTTTTACTTCGTAGGCGTTCATTACCTCAATATTCATCATCGCCTGCATTTGAAACGTAAACTCGTTTCCTGCGCGTTTTGCTGGATCTCCAGAACAACTTTCCTCTGAGCCAAGTACAGCGAAATCAACTTGACATTTATTCAAGATTTTCACAATTGCTTTGGTGATTTTTTTAGCACGGTCATCAAAACTACCAGCGCAACCAACCCAAAATAAAATATCAGGTGATTCGCCTTTCGCCATTTTTTCGGCCATTGTTGGAACTATCATAGTCAGTATTTATTTCTCAAAAACTTGAATATTCACATTCTTGTCAATCAGACGTGTGAATTTTCCTTCATATCGCGTTGCACGTACGATGTGATTATCAATCCAGTGGTAATTTCCTCCCCTGGGTTTACCCATCATCATTCCATGAAATTTAAAGCCATGCTTTTTTAACCAATGTTCCGTAACTTCCCTATGTTCTTCTAATCTGGAAGTGAAGAAAGTGATTATGTGCCCCTTTTCATACCAATCATTCACCGTTTCTAAGGCATCAGGAAAAAGTAAGGCATCTTTCATTCTTTCAGGTTCTTCGTTAGGAATATCCTCACAAATAGTACCGTCAATATCGATTAAATAGTTTTTAATATGTTCAGGTAAAATGGGTGATAAGTATTTCCCGTCCTCCATTAAATCTATCAGATTCCCTTCACTTGATTTAGTCTTCATTTGCCCAATTTAAACGTTCGGTTTGAGCGAATTGCCAAGGAGCACCATTGTTTTCGATGTTCGTTAACATTCCTGCTAGTTCACTTGGGACTTTTGATTCCTCCATCACTAAATAGCGACGTAAATCAACAATAATGGATAATGGATCAATGTTCACAGGACACTCTTCCACACAGGCATTGCAACTCGTGCATGCCCATAGTTCCTCTTCTGTAATGTAATCGCCAATTAAACTCTTGCCATCTTCATAGCCTTTTCCATGTTTGCGGTAGTTTTCTCCCACTTCTACCAAACGATCTCGAGTGTCCATCATAATCTTACGTGGAGACAAAAGTTTACCTGTAATATTCGCAGGACAAGAAGACGAACAGCGTCCACACTCCGTACAGGTATAAGCATCTAATAGGTTTTTCCATGTTAAATCAGTGACATCCTTCGCTCCAAAACGCTTTGGCGTCTCATCTGGATTTGCGGGTGCAGCATATGGATCCGCATTTGGGTCCAACATCAATTTCACTTCGTTTGTTACGGATTCCATGTTTGTGAACTTTCCTTTTTGCTCGAGGTTTGAATAAAATGTGTTCGGGAAGGCTAATAAAACGTGAAAATGTTTGGAGTAGGGCAGGTAGTTCAAAAACGCAAACACCATCAAAATGTGCCCCCACCAACCAAAGCGTTCGATTACGTGAAGCGCATCGATGCTTAAGTTTTCAAATAACAATGGACCCATCCACGAGGAGATGGCAAAATCATAATGTCCTTTGGCAAATTCGACGTGAGACCCACCGCGACTGTACAAGACTTCATCGGCTCCGTTCATGCTGAAAATACAGCAAATCAGAACGACTTCAGCAATCAGAATGATGTTCGCATCTTTTGTAGGCCAACCAATGAGTTCCTTCATGGTGAAACGAGGTAGCTTGAGCAAATTGCGCCGTGTCAAAAAAGCGAGGGTCGCAACAAATGCTAAAACGGAGAGGATTTCAATGAAGCTAATCATGAAGGTGTAAAATCCACCTAGTTTGAAATAGAAGAAACGGTGGTGACCACTTAATCCGTCAATGGCAATTTCAATGAGCTCAATTTGTGTAATAACAAAGGCCACATATATTGCGAGGTGCAATAATGCGGGAATAGGCCGAGAGAACATTTTCTTTTGACCAAAAGCGACTAAAATCATTGTTTTAAAACGTTCTCCTTTGCGATTTGATCGATCAACTTTCTGTCCGAGTAAAATATTGTAACGAACTTTCCACGCGTTGTAAGCAAAGAATCCTAATCCAGCGCTTAATAGAATGGCAAATAATATGATTTCCATGAATGTAATGTTTTAGTCAGGGATCGTGTCTAACCACTTTTTGAATTTCACTTCCTCTTTTTCACTTAACATCAACCCTTCAGATTTTTTACCAAAAACCGAGAAATGGATGTATCTGTTTGGATTCGCCTGAAGGTCGGTCACAAGATTTTGTAGGTCCTTATTCGTATTGACTAACTCATTGTATAGTTTTTCATCGTGAATAAGTTTCCCAAGAGTCCCATGTCCATTCTCAATATCCGCTAAAACGAGGTTCAATTTTTTCACGGTCGTTTGCGCATCTAAAAGAATGGATTTGAAATCTGCACTGACGAAGTCATCTGTTATTTTCCGTGTGTTCCCGATGATTTTTGTCAATTCATCATTACTCCGGCGTATGTTCAAGGTGATGGACTCAACATTGGACATAATTTTAGTAAACTGAAAACGTTCTGCAGCAACAAATCCTTCGATTTCATTGGCTACTCTTCCTAATCGTTTGATGGTAATCTTCACTTCTTTCAAGCTTCCTTCAATCTCAGAGGTTGCTGTCGTATCCCAAAAGGAGGATAGCGAAATCACCATTCTATCGATGGAACTCATCATTTTCTGAAGTCGCTGAGAAATGGGGTCCGCGTATGCTTTTACTTGTGTAACCATGTCAATGGAAACTTTTCCTGGGATGACACTTTTCGCTTTATAGTATCCTTTCGAAATATCTTCAGGTGTGTGAATAATTAAACATTTATTAATAAAATCTAAAGAACCAATTTCCACAAAAGATCCTTTCGGTAGTCGGATTTGCTTTTCTTGGATGTTAAAGGTCATTCTTACTTTTCTATTAATCGACCCATTAGGCATTGATTTTATACCAGTTACTTTACCAACAGTCACGCCATTTAGTGTAACATTACTGGAAACCATAATGGAACCTGTATTAGGGAAATAGGAGGTGTATTCAGTATCTCCACCAAAAAAACTATTCCCTTTTAGAAAGTTGATTCCGGCGTACAACATTGCAATGGATGCGATGGCAATGAGGGCGGCTTTGATTTCTTTTGTGAACTTCAAACTACTTTTTTTCTGCTAATTTAATAGCTTTTTCGATACTAATTCGTTCTCCGTTTAGGAATGCAGCGACGAATGCATGATTAAACCCTTTTTCAATCAATTCATTTTTGTAGTTTTTGGCTCCTGCTAAGTCATTTTTGAAGGTCCCAGTACAATATTTAAAGATGTTGTTTTCCTGGTATTCGAAGACGTCAAGTCCTTGGAAACGAGAAGAATTTACCGCGATTTTGCGATCAGAAGTTTCTATTTGAACTCGGAAAACGAGTCCAGATGAATCTGCAATTGGTGCTGTTTGTTCCTTTATTTGAGTATCGGGTGTTTTTTCCACCACTTCCACGTGACCAGCTGACACTGTTTTCCCTTCCATTTGGTTTTTGTAGTTCTCGAAAGCGCGAAACATGGCACTTGACATTTTTTCTTGCCCCTCTGTGGAACCGATAAATTTTTCCTCAGTTGGATTAGGTAAAAATCCAGTTTCAATTAATACACTTGGCATGGTTGTTTTGTACAAAACTAAAAATCCCGCTTGTTTAACCCCACGATCGTATCGTCCAATTTTCTTAAATTCTTTCTGTAAATATTCCGCAAATTCAATAGAGTGATTTAAATAAACCGCACCTTGAAGTTGCAATTGAATAATGGCATCTGGAGATAAATCGAAGTCCTTATATTTTGCACCTTTATCATCCTCCAAAGCAATAATGGAATTTTCTCTTTCCATCACTCGCTGCTGTGCTTCCGTGCGATGCAAACCGAGCACATATGTTTCAGTCCCATAAGCAGAACTACTTCCAGCATTGGCATGAATGCAAATAAATAAGTCCGCATTTGCTTTATTTGCAATGTTCGCACGGTCAATCAATTCCACAAAAACATCTGTTTTTCGTGTATAAATGACATTGATTTCCGGATATTTCGCTTTGATTTTTGCGCCTAGTTTTAAGGCCATTTCTAAACAAACGATCTTTTCATGAGCAAATCCTCCGTGACAACCTGGATCTTTTCCACCGTGACCCGCATCGATTACCACTGTTTTTATTCCTTGTTTTACAGAATGTTGCCCAAATATTGATGGAGAAACGAAAAAGATGCAGACCAAGCCCAATAAATGGAGTTTAAATCCGTTTTTCTCAAACAACTTGAATTTTGGTAGCTTTGTACGTTTAAGGCGCATTCGACAAAATTAAGAGCCAACTTTGACTTTAAGAACATATATACAACAACTTTTCTTCGTCACATTGTTAATAATGTGCAATTTGTCTGTAGTTACAGCCCAGGACACGCTCTTTGTGAATGACTCAAGTATGCAGAACATCATCACCTATTCTGCGGATGAACGCATTTTGAATGATGTGGACAAAAAACAAGTCCACTTATATGGGAATGCCAAGGTGGAAACGGATGGATTACTCATCACTGCAGGATACATATTATTGGATTTAAATTCGAATGAGATTTGGGCTAAATACCGGTACGATAAAGACAGCAACAAAGTGGAATTTCCCGTTTTTACGGATGGTGGCGAAACGGTTACATGTTACACACTAAAATACAATACCAAAACTCAAAAGGGTTTCTTAGAAGAATTGTCCATCAAGCAGGATGAGTTCTATTTCCATATGGAAACAGCAAAAAGACATCCGAACGATGAAATTCATTTGCTGAAAGGACGCTTGACTACTTGTGATTTGAATGAACCACATTACCATTTTCAATTGAGTAAAGGGGTAATCGTTCCAAATGAACGCATTGTAACCGGACCGATGAATTTATGGGTGAATGGCATTCCAACACCGCTCGGGTTGCCTTTTGCATTTATTCCAACAAAAGAACAAAAAACGAATGGACTACTCTTCCCGGAATTTGTTCCTTTATCGAATTACGGATTTGGTGTTCAAAATTTGGGGTATTACTTCCCCATCAACGATCAACTGCAAACCACTGTGTACGCAAACTTGTATAGTCGTGGTTCGTGGGGCTTACGTAACGACCTCGATTACTCGAAACGTTACGGATTTTCTGGCCGTATATCCGTTGGATTCCAGCAATTTAACTTAGGATTTCCAACGAAGGACAAAAACAATAAATTGAGCATTCAATGGTCACACCGAAAAGCACCGAAGTCGAATCCATTTTGGAGTTTTTCTTCGAATGTGAATTTCATTTCAGACAATACATCAAAAAATAATTTAGACCCAATTAATCCTGAATATTTCACCAATTCATTTAATTCTGATGTTAATATAAATCGTTCATTTCCCGGAAAACCATTTAATATGGGGATGAAACTTTCCATGCGTCAAAATTCTATCGCTAAAAACATAGCGCTGGTGAGTCCAGTTTTGAATGCCAATTTAACACGTGTGTTTCCGTTTAAAAATACCTTTAGAACAAGTGACAAGAATTGGGAAAAGACCATAGAACGTATTGGAATAACCTATAATTTCGAAGGACAAAACCGTTCCAACTTTTCTGATCAACTCCTTTCACAAGGAGATTTAAATGGTATTTCTCAACAATTCATGAATGGTATTTCTCAGTCCATGACCGTTCAAACAACTTCGGGGTTTTTTGGAAATGCAATTAAGATTAACCCAAACATCAACTACGGTAACAAAATCAACTTCCAACAGATTCAAAAATTTTATGACCCGATTGCCAATAAATCCAAAAATGATACCTTACAGCAATTTGGAATGGCGCATGAAATGAATTTTAGTGTGAACCTGACAAGTGTCATTTACTCGTACTACCAATTTGTCGGGAAGAATAAACCGAAATTACGCCACTTAATTACTCCTTCGGTCGGATATCGTTATGTCCCACAATTAAATGAGTTGATTCAAGCCAATGTGGGGGTGAATCAAACCAGCATTAAATATTCACCATTCGAAAGTTCTGTTTACGCTGTGGGCAATGCTCAAAAAGCATCTTTATTGAATTTCGGGTTGAATAATACGATGGAGTTAAAAGTTAAATCAGAGAAGGATACCTTAACAGGATTTCGAAAAATCCGTTTGATTGATCAATTATCTATTAATGGAAATTATGATTTCATGAAGGATTCGATGCGTTTATCAAATCTTGGTTTGAACTTGAGAATTAGTCCAGCTGATTGGATCAATTTTGTCTCAGGGGCATCTTTTAGCCCATATGCTTGGAATGTATCCACAGGAAAGACAATGAAATCTTATGCTGCAGCAAATCAACAAGGACTGGGACGTTTTTTATCAACGAATTTCACAACGACCATTACCATTGCACCAAAAAAATCAAGGGAAAAAGTAGCAGATAATACCATGGTGGTAAATGAGCAAAATTGGAATGCCGACTTTAATTATTATGCATTGCACCCAGAGCGTGCTGTTTACTTCGATATTCCATGGAAAATGAACCTATCGCATGTCTACACCATTAATACGAATCAATCGATTTCAAGTAGCAATCCATCCAAAAATATATTCGCACAAACATTGGTATTGGGTGGAGATGTGAGCATGACAAAGCGTTGGAATTTATCGGGAAATTTGAATTTTAACTTACAAGAATTCCGCTTGACAAACGCCTATTTCTCCCTTAATCGCAACCTACATTGCTGGGCTTTGTCCTTCTATTATGTACCTGTTGGTGGAAATAAGAGTTTTTTATTTAGTATTCGTAACACCTCGTCGATATTTAAAGATGCGAAGATTGAAATCAGAAAACCTCCCGCATTATTGTAGGCATTACTTGATGTTTTGGCCGGTCATTTTTCCAACCACGTACGTGAATTTTGCTCCAAGGAAAACAATTTGTGCGGAATAATGCACCCACGCCAAAGCGACGAACAAGGAATTTGCAATCCCGATTTTCCCCAGAACAAAATAATTATGTAGGTAATAGTTGATGATGAATTGACTGAGGACGAGTAAAATAGAGGTGAAAATTGCGCCTTTGAAAGCGACATTCCATTGGACTTTTGCATCCGGAATGAATTTAAATACTAAGGTAAAAATCATTAAATTACTTCCAATAGTTAGAATATTCTGAAGAATAGTTATTGAAAAATCGATAAAACCAATATGGCAATGATTCCAATTTTGAATGGCAGAAAAAATAAATACCTGTGCAAAATAAAAGAGGATGATAATCAAGGCGAAAACTGCTAAAAGCCCCATCGAAATAAAGCGAAATCCGATGATGTCCATGAATAAATTTTCTTCCTGTCTGTTCTTCTTCGTAACCATAAAGAACTCATTCAAACTACGTTTCAGGGAGACAAAAAATGCGGAACAGCTGTAAAGCAGGATAACAACACTAATCATTTCCATGAAAAAACTTGGTTTATGGAGCGACATGCCATTTACGACCTCCATGATGGAAGAACTATCCTCCATGCCCATCTGATTTTGGAGAACATCCGAAACCATGTCTTTGATGTTTTTAGGACCAAGGATGCGGCCAAAGATTGAACTCGTTAAATAGATGATGGGAATAAACGCGAATAGGGTGTAGTATGCCAGCGCAGCACCATGGTAAAACGCACCATCTTTTACATAGGTAACGAGTGCTTCCTTGAAAGCGGTGAAGCCCCAATACCATTTTAATTTACTGCGTTTTTTTAACGATTTCGATTCCTCTGGTGTCATTTAATCGATGAAATTGATACAGGACAATGATGTCCCCATTGGATGTATTAAAATAATTATGGTAAAGTCCACCTACAAAAATACTCCGAATGTATGTGACCGGTATGGCATTTTTCGAGGAGGACTCTTGGTATTCATCAGGACGAAAAAGAAGCTTGTCTTCTCCTATTTTAACGCTATTTACAGGCCCGAAAAGCCGCGCTTGCTGTACATTCGAATAGTGATAGTACAAGAATTCAGGTTTGTACTTTTTGCTTAATTGGCCATTCTTCAACATGCAGATGGCATCACATAGCCCGAGTACATCTTGTCCCTCATGGGAAACCAATACAATGGTTGTATTTTCTTCTTCACGTAAATGAATCAAATGTTGGGTCAAACGAGCGCGCAAATTCGCATCGAGATGCCCGAAAGGCTCGTCCAACAACAAAATATCCGGTTTATCCGCAATGGCTCTTGCAATGGCCAAACGTTGTTGTTCTCCTCCTGAAATTAAATGTGCTTTGGTTGCAGCGATGGATTTTAAATCAAATAAACGCAGCAATTGTTGAACGCGTTTATCTCTTTTTGGACTGGATAGGTGCAAAACCGCTTCGCGGAGATTCTCCTCGACGGTATGGTAAACATCCAGTTTAAAATCTTGATTGACCATCGCCACGCGTTCGAAACCGGGGATCAATAGCTGGTGAACACGCGGTTGTTTTTTTTGAGCAAGGTACACATCGCCTTCATTCGGATCGATGATTCCAGCAATGATTTTTAGTAAAGAAGACTTCCCAGCACCACTTTTGCCCACGAGTCCAAGGATTTCGCCTTTGGGTACGTTTAAATTGGCCCGTTTGATGATGGGTTTACTGTACGAAAGTTGTATGTTTCTCAATACAATCATTTGCGAATCAATTCTTTTGGAAAGGATTTTGCAGCGATAAAAATTCCAGGGATTGGATTGGACATAGGTTCGTAATCCTTTAAAACGATTTCGATGGCATAGCCCTCTTCTGTTTTTTCATGTTTAGCTGATGAAACAATGCTTTCAGAGGCCCCAACGTAGACACTTGGTGCGTCTGAAGAACTGATTTCAAAAAGACGCATATTTGGGATGTCAAATTGAAAAGATTCATTGTTTTCATCCAGTCCAGCTAGGGGATAAGGAACGTCGTTTAATTCCAGTACAGAATGCACATCGCTTGAAATAGCTAACTCATCTTCCCACTCGTATTTGATGTTATCAATAGATGGATTACCCTCATGATTTTCGTCAGCAAATGCTTGAGAATATAAATCGTTTAATAAGTAAATGTGGATTTTACACTTCATTTTTTATCGTTATTTTTTTCAATTTCATTCACCTTAAAAGCGGAAGGCATTAATTCAGGGACAAGTTTAAGAATTAATGGGAGAAGTAGACTTCCTCCAGGTAAAAGAAATAAAGCTAAGGAAGGCATGGTTTTAATTAAATCTAGAAATTGCGTGCGCACCTGCTCCTTTTCTTCTGAACTTAATTCTTCTTTGGTTGATTTCTGAATCAAGGACATGAGTTCTTTGCTTTCACGCATTTCTTGAATCAGTTTATCTTTGTTTCTTCCGATTATTCGAATCCATCGTTTACTGAAAGCTTTGAAGACGTAACCTGTTTCTGTTTCTGATTGAAAAACAAGTATTTCTGTTTGATTCTGTAACATGTATGTGCTGCACATTTCTTTAGACTCTTGCATTTCTTTGTCGGATAAATGCAAAGCGCCCCCTAATAATTTTAACTTTTTCAACTCAGCTTCACCGGGAATATGTGTTCCTTGAATCAGAAATAGGCCTAATTCAAAGGTGAATTTTGAAAGTAATTTATCTTTCACACATTCTTTTTCAAGCAACCTCAACGTAATTCCTGTCAGAATTCGGTTCTCAAAACTGGTTTTCATCGATTTATCTAAATCAGTTGATGCCAAGAAATGCCATAACACGCGCTGTTCCGTATCTTCCGCATTATTATCTGTGTAAGCCGCATAAATGACACCATTCATCAATGAAGTTGCATAGTTACTGTAATGCCTTGAAAAGGACTGAATTTGACCTTCTAAAAATGCGCGATAAAGAACGATGTCAAGAAAAACAAAAGCATTTGACAAATGATTCAACCAATAATTCGCACCAAAAAAGGCGCTCTTGACTTGAATACGCTGTGCTAAAATCTCCTCGATGTTTAAATTGACTTTGCCTGCAAAGACCCGATCAAACCAAGCAAAAACCCCTCCTTCTTTTGTGTCCCCGTAAAAAGCACTGAGGTTTTCTAGGAAGGCATCTTTATTAAATTCGCCTTGATTTTTTCGTAGATAAGTGAATAACAGGGTTTCAAAGAGAAGCAATTTTAATTTTTCATCATTCGTATACTTTGACGAATCTAATTGATTGGAAAAAAGTAGGTGTAAAGCGTTACCATACACAAGTCCTGTTCGGTGTGATACGAAATGTGTTAAATCTGCTTCTTCATTTTGAATGAGCTCCAAATCCAAGGAAATAACCCCTTTTTCCATTAACTGAAAAAACTTAGGAATCCAATTTTTGGACCCAGGTGAGAGGGTGTTTTTAAGGGTGGGCATATCTTTCATTACCATTGTGAAACCTCCTTATTAGAGCGTTCCTATCATGTTGCTTAAAAAAGCTAATGGAGAGAAAAATCCGAATGAAAAGATTGCTTTGTTTCATGTTGTGCTTTACAAAGTTACAATTTGCCAGCTAGAGTGAACGGGATTTTTTTTGCTAAAATGACACCTCCTTCCACCGAGAAAACCTCCATGACCAATAAGTAAATTCCAATAGGAGATTTTGCTTGAACTGCATTCACACCATCCCAAGTGAAAAAACCAGATGTTCCCATTAATTCATTGGAAAATAATGTTTTCACTTCTCTTCCGAAATCATCAAAGATTCTTGCTTTCGCTAATAATCCACTTTCTGAAAAAGAATAATTGACCACAAGTATATCTTCAAATCCATCTTGATCAGGTGAAAAAACATCCTTTGATAAACTGATCGATTCACTATTTCCTTCAAGTTGAAATTGAGAATTGATCCTGCCTGGTGTAGCGAATCCAATAGCTTCAGCCGCTGAATGCCAGTTGTCAGCTTGATTCGAAGGTCCAGTTGGTAAAATGCGTTCCAAGGAAACACCGTCGGAATTATCTAGCAATGGAAATTGCCATTCTTCGGAATAGGAAACACGGTCAATGGGTTCACTGTTATAGAGAATATAAACAGTTCCTGAATCAATGTTGTAACTCGGCATATCCATTTGAATAAATCTACCAGAGACACTTGCTGGATAATGTTCAAGTAGAAAACTGGTATCTTCACTAATGGCAACATAGGAATTCGGTTCCAAAATAAAGTGATTCGTAATAGTCTTTAAGTTGGAAATGGTATCGTTGTAGTAATTCGCTATTTGCCAGTCCTTCAAGTCGATCACTTTCGAAGATCGATTGTACAATTCAATAAAATCCTGCCCGCCGTTTGAAGGATTGGCTAAAATTTCATTGATCACGATGTCACCAACTTGCGCTTGCTCAGGAAGGATAAACTGACCAATTAAGATAGTGTCATTGAGCCAACAATCACTAACTGGTCCGAGTTGAATTTGGTAGCTTGTGGAAGGAATCAAATTTTCATTGAATTGTAAAATAAGTTGTGGCGGTCCATTTGGATTGTCATCAATGGCTTGAATAAAATGTTGCTGAATACTTAAACTTGGATTGAAGGTATATATAGCATTCGCTAGACTGCTGGAATCCATTCCCTCTGAAAAAGAAAGTTCTAGAAAATTTGGACTCAAAGCTATGGAAGTAACTAAACTCGGATTGACTTGATCCGTCGCAGCACTAAAAACCGAATTTATGGTCCCTGGAGATCCTCCGCTCATGTCCGTAGAGGCTTTCCAATTATCGTATGTTGAACAAGGATCGTTTAATTGAATACGTTCCAAACTGTATCCGCCAGCTTGCTTATTTGGATCTTGATACCATTCGTCGGTATATGTCAACTGATCTAAAATCAATCCGGCATCGTCCGATAGAATGAGTTGATCTCCAGCATTATTTAAACTGGGAAAACTCGTAACTCCGGCAACATTTGTAAATAGACCCAGGTTTGCATTGGCGGTCAAAACAAGGTAGGATCCGGGCAATAACCAATAATCTCCAATCGCTCCGTTTGAGGATCCATCTGTAATCTTCCAATCAAGTAAATGAAATACTTTTCCACTTTTATTAAAAATCTCGACATATTCTACTTCTGGTAATCCAATAACTGGTGTAGGATCCGGAAAAAACTCGGAAATAATGACATCGCCTTTGACGACCGTGTCCGCTACTAAATAATCAAAGGTCACCGATTGATTACTTGCTATATTCCCAGATAAATCTGAAATGTTTGCTGTCATTAAGGTATATGTATTACCATTTGTCAGCGGTAATGTCGTCGTCAAATGCACCAAAGCAGGATTCAAGTTGTCTTGCTGAGCAGAAACGAAAGAGTTAAAAGGTAAAATGGCATAATTTGCTACGTCATTTGCTGTTGCTGTGCTTAACGCTTCGTCAAACAATGCATCGACTTGCGTGGAGGAAATTGCTGTGCCTTGAACGAGTATTGGCACTTGAGTATCTAAAATAGGTGCTCCAATGTAAAAATCGTCGTAATAGAAATTATTAGCGTTACTAGATGTATACGTACAGATAAATCCGGCGTGCATTCCATTTAGAATCGAAGGGTCATTAGCGCTTCCTTGGAGGACAAAACCCGATCCACCACTTAAATCAGCAAATAAATCCCAATTCCCCGTGCTGGAAAGTACCACTTTAATACGCGCTACAAAGCTTGCTGAAATTTGTCCGTCTAACCCTGCACAAAGTTGTGTCGAAATACCATTTTCTAACTTGAATAAGCGAATGGCATCCAACGCATTTGCTTCGCCGAATAATAAATAGTACCCATTTTGGGCGCTGCTCAAATCAGCATTGTCAGCACTCAGGAAAACCTTGCCGAAGTTACTGGAGGAGGAAGCAAAACTTTGTTTAACCCAACATTGCCATTCGTGATTGGATAAATTGCTTAATCCATGAGCGGTAGAAAGATAAGATGTTCCAGAAACGGTATTGTTTAGTTGAACTTGCTGACTTGCGTTTACGATAAATTGAGCGGAACTTCCTGTCCATGAAGGATTGGCTGTAAAATCCCCATCCGCGAAGTCATCGCTCAGTTGAGCTTCAACGAAGAAAGAACTTAGCAGCGAAAAAAACAATAAAATTCCTTGAATTGACTTCATAGCAATCAAATATATTAATTTTACAAACTTAAATAGTTTAATAACGAATGAAAGTAGCAGTTATTGGAGCAACAGGCATGGTTGGACGTGTGATGTTGCAAGTGTTAAAGGAACAGAATTTCCTAATTACGACTTTAATCCCTGTTGCATCGGAGAAATCTGTAGGGAATAAAATTGAATTTGGCGGATTGGAATTTGAAGTCGTAGGACTCCAAACGGCGGTAGACATGCGTCCAGATATTGCTATTTTTTCTGCAGGTGGGGAAACATCCTTGATGTGGGCTCCAAAATTTGCAGCAGTTGGAACAGTTGTCATCGACAATTCGTCCGCTTGGCGCATGGATCCAACAAAAAAACTTGTTGTTCCAGAAATCAATGGTCACTTGTTAACGAAAGAGGATAAAATCATTGCGAATCCAAATTGCAGCACGATTCAATTGGTCATGGTATTAGCTCCTTTGCACAAACGATTTGGCATCAAACGCGTGGTCGTTTCTACGTATCAATCCATTACGGGGACCGGTGTAAAGGCCATGGATCAAATGGATAATGAACGCGCTGGGATTTCCGGTGAAATGGCATATAAGTATCCCATCGATAAAAATTGCATTCCTCAATGTGATGTATTCGAAGCCAATGGATACACCAAAGAAGAAATGAAGCTGACGAATGAAACCAAGAAAATTTTGGATCCGTCCATTCTGGTTACGGCTACAGCCGTTCGAGTCCCTGTTGTTGGTGGACATTCAGAGGCGGTAAATATCGAGTTTGAAAACGACTTCACGTTGGATGAGGTCCGCAAAATTTTACACGAAACGGCAGGAATCACCTTGCAAGACAATCAAGACACCTTTACTTATCCAATGCCAAAATATGCCCAAGGAAAAGATGATGTGTTCGTGGGAAGAATTCGCCGCGATGAAAGTCAAACCAACACCTTGAATTTGTGGATCGTAGCCGATAATTTGAGAAAAGGCGCAGCGACAAATGCAGTTCAAATCGCGAAAATCGTCGAAAGATTAGTTTAATTTAATCTACACTTTCTAAGATTGTTTCACATACTTTATTAACTTTGAGCCGTCTCTAAGGGGTGCCGAAAGGCTGAGATTACACCCATTGAACCTGTAGGATAATGCCTGCGCAGGGAAGATGACCGAGCTAATTGTTATTTATTCACCAGGAATTAGCCCCTTGTTCTTGTTTAATTTTTCAGAAAATGAAAACAAGAATTATTACCAGTATCCTATTTTTAAGTAGTTGTTACTTTGCTTTTTCGCAGCATGCTATTCGCGGTGTAATTGAAGATCGAACCGGTTCTTTTGTCCAAGCTGCACAAGTATCTGTTTTAAATACAAATGTTCAAGTAAATTCAGATTCCCAAGGGAAATTTGAATTCACGCAATTGCCGATTTCTGATTCTACCTATACCATTTTGGTCGAGAAGCCCGGGTTTTTGGCTCAATCCATGACAATCTCAGCCACATCAAAAGAGGAGCTAAAGATTCTGCTCTTCACCAGTATGAAAACCTTGGAAGATGTGCAAGTAAGCACCACACGCTTATCAGATTATAGTACGTCTGCTATACTAGTAAGAAAAATCAATCCGCTAGAACGAAAGAATTTTGGACAAGATATTCCAGTTCTTTTGGAAGCAACACCATCGCTTGTTACCACTTCTGACGCTGGTGCGGGAGTTGGCTACACCGGACTTCGAATACGTGGAGTGGATGCTACACGAATCAATGTCACCATCAATGGAATCCCCGTAAACGATCCGGAATCACATGCCGTATATTGGGTCAATATGCCTGATTTAGCTTCTTCGATCGAGAACATACAAATTCAACGTGGGGTTGGATCATCTACCAACGGAGCAGCTTCATTTGGAGCTTCGTTAAACATTAAAACACAGGATGTTTCTGAAAAACCATTTGGCTCTATCGACCAATCGGTGGGTTCTTTTGGCACGTATAAAACGACGATTAAAGCTGGAACAGGCATCATCAATAAACATTTTTCCCTAGAAACCAGAATGTCCAGTATTCAATCCAAAGGTTACCTCGATCGCGCCAGTTCGGATTTGAAATCGTATTTCCTTTCCGCTGCTTACATTGGAAAAAAATCCATCGTTAAAACGATCATCTTTAGCGGAAAAGAAATCACTTATCAAGCCTGGAATGGAACTCCTGAGAGCCGTGTGAATGGAGATACCGCGGCGATGAATACCTACGCAGATCGCAATGGACTCAGTTCAGAAGAACGAGAAAACCTATTGAATTCAGGAAGAACCTATAACTATTACTCCTACAAAAATGAAGTGGATAACTATCAGCAAGATAATTATCAATTGCATTTCACGCATACGTTCAATGATAAATTGATTTTAAACCTGGCCGGACACTATACTTACGGAAGAGGATATTATGAACAATACCGAAAAGGAGAAAATTTAGTGGATTATGGTTTGAATCCAGTTATGATTGAATCCGATACCGTTCAACAAACGGATTTGATTCGTCGCTTATGGCTGGACAATGATTTTGTTGGAGCCGTGTATGGAGTAACCTATAAACCAACAGCTCATTTGGATTTTGTTTTAGGGGGATCCGCCAACACCTACTTTGGAAGACATTTTGGCGAAATAATTTGGGCGCAGTATGCATCAAATAGTGAAATCTACCAACGTTATTATACTAACGATTCTAGAAAATCGGAGCTTAGTTCGTACGTAAAAGCCGTGTATAAAAGAGAACGTTTTGATGTCTATACCGATTTGCAATTCAGACATGTCGATTACACATTTGTGGGTAAAGAGCTAGTGAATGGAACACCAGCAGATGTGACGCAAGCCGTTCAATTCAATTTCTTCAATCCAAAGGTTGGTGGAAGTTTTAAAATCAACTCCAATCAAATGTTGTTCTTGAATGGTGGAATCAGTCACAGAGAACCTGTGCGCGCCGATTTTGTAGCGAGTACAGCGGAAAATCGTCCGACTTTTGAAACCTTGCAAGATGTGGAATTTGGACATCAAATAAGTACAAGTAAATTGAGTTTGACGACAAATGTGTATTTCATGAATTACCAAAATCAATTGCTTCTAACGGGAGAAATCAATGATGTGGGGGCCTATATTCACTCAAATGTCGCGAAAAGTTACCGACTAGGTGTGGAAGTTTATGGATCTTATCGTTTTGATAAAAAACTAAAATTGACGGGTGGAGTTACCCTAAGTCAAAATAAAATAGCGCAATTCAACGAATACCTTGATACCTATTTAGATACATTGCCATACTATACACAGCAAGTGCTTACTCATACGAATACAAACATGTCCTTTTCTCCTAATATTACCGGTAATATTGGTTTTGAATGGGTACCTATAGAAAATTTTAACATTGCTTGGATGACGAAATTAGTGGGGAGACAATTCCTCGATAACACAGGAAACATCAACCGAAGCATCGATCCGTTTAACTTCTCCAACATCCAATTCAACTACTCAATTTTCGATAAATTCTGCAAGGAAATCCAATTTGGACTAATGGTGAACAACGTATTCAATCAAATGTATTCAAATAACGGTTATACGTTTTCATACGCCAATGGTGGACAAACGACCACAGAGAATTTCTATTACCCACAAGCGGGAAGAAATTTCATGGCGCGTGTGCTCTTAAAGTTTTAATTGTACTTTTGAGGAAATTATAGAACGATGAAATTCCTACTTTCTTTTAGCTGTATATTGAGTATTTCCACTTTGTTTGCCCAACAAGTGGGTGTGATTATTGGAGACACTGCAGGCGCTCCAATCCTTGTGAGCATTGCACCACCAGATTCCATCGTGAATTTTCCAGATACGGAGGCTCAATATCCAGGTGGGCCGGATTCTTTGGCTGAGTTCATTTTTGTGAATTTTATTCTGCCGGATGATGATCCAATGGATATTGAATTCAACGATGACCATGTTTACCTCTCTTTTATCGTAGAAAAAGATGGTTCATTGACGGACATCGTTGTCGAAAAAGGAGTGAATGTCCTATATGATTCTATTTGTGTGGCAGTGGTGAAGCTAATGCCTAATTGGGTTCCAGCACAGAAAAATGGAATTGCCGTGCGTTCGCTGATGCGTTTACCGATTAGCATTGATGATGCCATTATGGGGACAGATATAGAAGATTTCTCGGAAGAGGAGTGGATGGAAGAAGATATAGACGAGGGACGAAAATTCGGCAAAGGACATTGGGCTGGATTTGACATTTACATGTCTCAGTTTATGAATGACCAGCGAGAAATGCAATTTAATAATCACCCATATTGGGAAAATAACGAAGTGAAATCCATTGGCCTTAACTACAATATTTTTGATCTAAAATTCCCAATCATCGGAAATAATTTGGGCATTACTACAGGAATAGGGATTGGATACCAAAGTTATAGCCTTAGAAATAATTATGTCTTTCAACATACTGCAGACACGATCTTTGCAGTGAGCGACACGATATTCGATTTTAAAACCAACAAATTGAATGTAGGTACGATCTCGATTCCTTTACTTTTGGATTATTCATCCAATAAGAAGTTTGAGAAAAGCTACTTTGTAGCTGTGGGTGTTATAGGAACATATAATTACTCCACAAAACAACGCTTGACGGGAACCTATGCAAATGGTGATAAATTTGACAATGCTACCATCTCATCATTTAACATGAATCGTTTGACTTTAGATGCCACAGCTCGCATCGGTTATGGTCATTTTGGCATGTTTGTGAGCTATCAATTAAATACGATGTTCAAAACGGACCATACAGTTGCCGTTTATCCGTTTCGTATTGGATTTAATGTGCTTTTCGGAAGTTAATCGGCCTTAAAATACAAATCAAACAAATCGTTTCCTGCTAGAAAGGACTTGAAATCCATGCGTTTTTTTCCCTCCGCTTGAATTTCCTTCAGTAGAACAAAACCAGATCCACTTGGAAATACAATTCCTTCTGAAATGGAAAAAGGACCATTGTTTCGTATAGCCTGTTCAATGTTCACTACCGATGAACCGAAGAGTTTAAAGGTAATCCATGCGGATTTCTTTAAGGACCAAAGTTTGCACCACGCAGCAGGGTAGGGAGATAAGCCTCGGATGCGATTGTGATTAAGTTCAGCTGCCTGATTCCAGTCGATTTCACAATCGGCCTTGAATATTTTGGGTGCGAAAGGTAAATTAGTATCCGATGTATCCTGTGTTATTGTTGATACATCACCCGAACAAATTTGATCGGCTGTTTCTACGGTTAATTTTGCCCCAATGGATTTTAGTTCATCGTGTAATTCACCAGCCGTTAAGGAATGCGTTAAGGGCGTTGATTTTTGAGCAATAATAGCTCCTGTATCTATGTTTTCATTAATGAAAAACGTACTAACACCCGTTTCCTTTTCACCATTCATAATAGCCCAATTGATAGGCGCTGCACCTCTATATTTTGGAAGTAAACTTGCATGTAAATTAATTGTTCCATAAGTGGGCATTTTCCAAACAACATCAGGTAACATACGAAAAGCGACAACGACAAATAAATCTGCTTCTAAGGTGGATAATTCATTCAGGAATGATTCCTCACGCAATTTGTCTGGTTGTAAAACAGGAATTTCATTCGAAATGGCGTATTGTTTGACAGCACTTTGATGAATTTGCTGCCCGCGTCCAGCAGGTTTGTCCGCAACCGTAACCACTCCAACCACTTCATGTTTGGAGTGCACTAATGCATCTAAAATTCCCACAGCAAATTCTGGGGTTCCCATAAAAACTATGCGTAACTGATCTTTCATCATACAATTTTCTTTTTCCAATCATATAATCGGAGGTAACTGATAGAAGCTAACCCCATTAAAATAAAATAAATATATTCTACGGTCCAAATCCAATAAACATCCAAGTTCCACACTTTGATAAATAGGTAACAAAAGAGGACGTATACGCTTACTGTCCCAAATTCAATAAACATCGAATGAAGGGTATTTCCGGAACCATGTATCGTTTGAAAATAGACCGATGCAAATCCATATAGCATGATTGAAACAGATATCAAACGAAGAATTTGTGCACTTTTTTGAACATAGGCTTCAGCCGGATTAATGAGTCTAATTAATGCTTCAGGGTAGAAAATAGCCCCATGAAATGTTGCACATAAAAAGAGGAGTGTCATCAGTTGTATTCGTTTTTGGATTGTGGGAATCGCTTCGAATTTCTTCGCTCCAATGTATTGGGAAATGTATGTTTTTGTGGTTCCTGCGAATCCCCAAATTGGCACAAATGCAAGAAAATAAATCGCTCGAATATTCTGAGACACGGTTAAATCAAATTGCCCCTTTTGTTCTAGCCACGTAAAAAAGAGTGTCCAAGTTGCCAACGCAAAAAACCCTTGAAACATGAGCGGACTTCCTACTTTTAACAATTCTTTCATAGAAGACAAGTCGAATTTAAAATGCGAAAACAATTGATATTCCCTACGTTCAGTGGAGAAAATCAAGTAAACAACTAAAAACAACATCCCTAAAGCATCAGCAATGGTATTGGCAAACGCAGCGCCTTTAATCCCCATTTCGGGTAAACCGAAATTGCCAAAAATGAGTGCATTTGCTAGGAATATATTACTTATAGCAGTAATTAATGCAGCGTATAATACAATCATGGATTTCCCTTTCGCTAATAAAAATGCTTGAACGGTTATCGTGATCATCGCAAAAAACAAAGCGAAGCTTCGGATGCGCAAAAAGTCGCCTTGAAGCAGTGCGATATCTTGATGTTTGGAGTATCCAAGAATAGCAGAAGGCAAGAACCAATGGAGTATACCAAAGAAACTAACTGCTAAAATGAAATTCGTTAAAAAGGATGTTCCGAATACTCGTCCGATAGCAGAAATTCGCTCCTCGCCAATTCTCCGAGCTATGATGATTTGCGCACCATCACCCATTCCTACTAGGCACATATAAATAGTGACGTAGAGGAGTCCGGCGTTACCAACAGCATCAAATGCTTCCGTCGAATACCTACTGATAAAGGAAGCGTCTGTGATCAAAACAATGGACTGAATAAATCCAGATACCATCATCGGCAGCGCCATGCCTAAAATTGACTTGTAGTTAAACGAAAGCATCTTAATCCACTTGAATAATTAATCCCTTCAAATATTCTCCCTCTGGATGAAAGGCATGAATGGGATGATCTGCTGGTTGATGAATTTGTTCTAAAATGCGCACATTTCTTCCCGACTCGATTGCTGCTGCAATGATGGTGTTTGTGAATAGTGCTTTATCGATGACCTGTGAGCAAGAAAACGTAAAGATGATTCCTCCGCTTTTGATTTGACGAATGGCATACGCGTTCAAACGTTTATAGCCTTGAACGGCTTGGTGCCGTTTTTCGCGGTGTTTCGCAAATGCAGGTGGATCCAAAACGATAATATCATAATCTTCTTGAAGGTCCTTCATGTAATCCATGGCATCCGCACAAATAGACATGTGTTTTTCAGAGTAGTTATTTAAGATAATATTTTCGTCTGTCAAGGCAATCGCTTTTTTCGAGCTATCCAATGAATGAACCAATGTTGCACCATGGTTGAGGGCTTGAAGTGAAAAACCTCCGGAATAACAAAAGGTATTGAGTACTTTTTTCCCTTTTGAATATTCTCCCAATATGCGTCGATTGACACGCTGATCGATAAAGAAGCCAGTTTTTTGTCCGGTTAGCCAATCGATGTTGTATTTTACACCATTCTCTAGCGCAAGGTGAGGCATTTCGCAGCTTCCGTACAAATATGCATCACTAACATCCGTTCGTTTTGGTAAGGTGTCCGTTGACTTCGAGTAAACGGCTGTTAATTTCTTCCCGAATGCATTTTTTAAGGCATTGGCAATCAAATCTACGGAAAAGTACATGCCGATGGAATGACATTGAATGACGGCAACGCCATTGTAAAAATCGATGACAAGTCCAGGTAATTCGTCTCCTTCGCCATGACAAATTCTGAAAATGTTGTTTTGCTTTGATAATAAACCAATGTTTAAACGGGAATCAACTGCTTTTTTAATTTTTTGATTAAAAAATGCTTGATCAATGACTTCGTATTCAAAACTTAGGATTCGAACCGATATCGTCGCATGTTGGTAATGTCCAATTCCTAAAAATTGATCTTTTCGCGTCATTAAACAAACGATATCACCATCCTTTAATGATTCAGTAGAAGACTCTATGGCTCCAGAAAAAACCCATGGATGACGTCGCATCAATGATTGTTCCTTGCCTTTACGGATATGTAATATGGGGTATGTCATAGCGACAAAGTTACACAATCCGTTGCCAAACTTACAGATGTATCGAAAGCATCTACACACAAAATGTTTAGATTTCTAGTGTAAGTCCTATTTTCGACTTACTTTTGACGGAAATAAAGATGAAATATGTCAAATAAAAGAATTCTTAAAAGAAACATCAACGAGATGGTCTTTGATGTGGTAGAAGAGTGTTTTCACCACCAAATGTTGGATGAGTCAAAAGCTCCAGCAACCGAAAAATTGATTACAGAAGCAGCGAATTTTCAAGATGTCATTCTTGGACGCATGCACAAAGCAAAAGGAAAAGCTGAATTTCGCGCGATTGTAGCAGATGTTGAGGCAAAAGCCTTGTCTTTTGTTGATGCGTTAAATGCTTTAAATAAATAAATACATGCTTCAGTTAGATTGGAAGCGCATGCTCGCGGCATTTGGCGTCTTTTCTTTTCTAATGATACTCATTTCTACTGGTGCAACTAATTCCTATTGGAATGCAGTTGCACTCGGTGGACTAATGATTTTCTTTTGGATATTTGAGGTGATATCCATTTATGTGACAGCCTTACTTCCCTTCATTTTAGCAATCCCATTAGGATTATTAGACACCAACGACCTAGCAGCGAGCTATGGCAACAATAATGTCTATTTGTTTTTCGGTGGATTTGTTCTAGCGCTTGGCTTAGAAAAGTGGAAGGTTCATGAGCAAATCGCTCGACGCATCATAAACGTTGTTGGAGATTCAAAACCGAGAATTCTACTTGGATTTATTCTCAGCACAGGATTTCTCAGTATGTGGATTTCCAATACAGCAACTGCACTCATGATGTTGCCCATGGCCATTGCGATTATTCATGCGATGCCTGTGGCTCATCAGAAATCTAAATTCTCTTTGTTACTGATGTTAAGCATCGCTTATGCATCAAGTATCGGTGGGGTAGGGACGTTAGTCGGTTCTCCTCCAAACACACAAATGGCTGCTATTTTACAGAAGAACTTTCACATTACCGTGAGCTTTTTTGATTGGATGAAAATTGGAATGCCACTAGCAATAACCATGTTGTTGGCTTTGTATGGTGTTTTTTACCTGGTCTTGGGTAAGGAGAGAAAGGAAATTCATGATGTGAATTTACCAAATGTCCCTTGGACAAACGAACAACTAAGAGCTTTAGCAATCTTCGGGATTGTGGTCATTTTATGGTCCTTCCGTGAATTAATCACTTCTTTAAGTGGACTAAACTACGGGGACGAAAGCGCCGCGATTTTTGGTGCCATCTTGTTGTTTATTATCCCAGGTAAAAGTGAAAAAAAACCATTGCTAGATTGGAAGGATACAGAGAAATTGCCTTGGGGTATTTTACTGTTGTTTGGTGGTGGACTTGCACTTGCGCAAATTTTCGAGAAAAATGGAGTCGTTGAATCACTGACAAAAGTATTTCAGTCTTATGATAACATGTCTGTTCCGGCTATCGTTTTGTTAGTGGTTGTCGTTTCTGTTTTTGCATCAGAAGTAATGTCCAATTTGGCACTTGTTACGATTTTTGTTCCAGTAATTGCTAGTTTCGCAAAGGAGTCTGGATATGAAATTTTTCAATTGTGTTTTAGCCTCACGCTTGGTGCAAGCCTCGCATTCATGATGCCTGTTGGCACTCCGCCAAATGCAATTGTGTTTTCATCAGGACATGTGAAAATCCATCAAATGGTTAAAATGGGCTTTGTTTTTAACGTGATTGGCATTGCATTAATTTCATTGTTTTCCATCCTTTTTTTATAATTCGAGAATATTTCTTATTTTCGATAACCTTAAAACTAAACCATGATAACTGCTGAAAGACTTTTTGAAGTCCCTGATCATCAATTAAAAAATTATCCGAATTCAGCCATGTTTGTGACAAAAACTGCTGGAATTTGGGTTCCGATTTCAACGAGTGACTTCATAGACCGAACGATGAATGTTGCACGTGGATTAATATCCATGGGCGTACAAGCTGGTGATCGAATTGCTGTCGCTAGTTCCAATCGGGTCGAATGGAACATTCTAGACATAGCTGTTCAAAAAACAGGAGCCATACTGGTTCCGCTTTATCCAAATATTTCTGAAAGCGACTACCTATTTATTTTAAATGATTGTGCAGCGAAAATTTGCATCGTTTCTAATCAAGAACTTGCTGATAAAATTTCCAATGTTCGTGGAAATGTTACAAGTTTAACCCATTTATTTTCTTTTGATAAGTTGGATTCTGTTCCTCATTGGTCTTTTATCGAAGAACAAAAAACACATACAGAAGAGGACCAGGTTCATGAACGCATGAAAATGGTAAAAAACGAGGATTTAGTAACTATTATTTATACATCTGGAACAACAGGTAACCCTAAAGGAGTTATGCTGTCTCATCAAAATTTATTATCTAACGTTTCCAGTTGCATAGAACCAATTCCCGCCGATAATAATTCACGCGTGTTGACCTTCTTGCCTATATGTCACGTTTATGAACGAATGCTTCATTATTTATATATGTACCTCGGATGTTCCATTTATTTTGCGGAATCCATGGATACGATTGGGGACAACATCAAGGAAGTTAAACCTGATCTCTTTTCAGCAGTCCCACGATTAATCGAAAAAGTATTTGATAAAATCATGGCAAAAGGGGAGGAATTAAATGGCATCAAAAAGGCATTGTTTTATTGGGCTTTGAACCTAGCTGAAAACTACGATAATGTTCATGCAAGTGTGTTTTTCAAGTTTAAATTGGGCATTGCGAGAAAGTTGATTTTCTCCAAATGGCAAGAAGCGTTAGGTGGAAATGTGAAAGCGATTGCTTCAGGTAGTGCTGCCCTTCAACCGAGATTAGCGCGCATCTTTCTAGCTGCTGACATTCCCATACTTGAAGGATATGGATTAACAGAAACATCTCCCGTAGTGACCGTAAATAATTTTGTTACAGGCATTAGAATAGGAACGGTAGGCGCATTAATAGAAGGAGTTCAAGTGAAAATTGCTTCGGATGGTGAAATATTAGTTAAAGGACCCAATGTTATGATGGGATACTATAATAATGTAGAGGCTACAAATGAAGTGATGGACAGCGAAGGATGGTTCCATACAGGAGATATCGGTGAATTTCAAGAGGGAAAATTCTTAAAAATCACGGATCGTAAAAAAGAAATATTTAAAACTTCTGGTGGTAAATACATCGTTCCTCAGGCGATGGAAAATCGATTTAAACAATCGCGCTTTATTGAACAAATCATGGTGATTGGTGAAGGAGAGAAATTTCCCGCTGCATTTGTTGTTCCAAACTTCGCCTTTGCGAAAGAATGGGCACATCGTCATGGGCTTCAATTTGATTCCATGAGCAATGAAGAAATCATTAAAGAAAACGTTTTCATTGATCGTATGAATGAAGAGATTGCTGAAATTAATCAGGTCTTTGGCAATTGGGAACAAGTGAAGAAAATTGCTTTACTTCCCGATGAGTTTACGATAAATGGGGGGGAATTAACTCCTACACTCAAATTAAAGAGAAAGAAAATCCTAGAGAAATACCAAGAAGGATATCAGAAAATATTCAGTTAACAAAAAAGGGCCATCAATTGATGGCCCTTTTTATTGCTAATCAAATGTAGATTAGTTTGCTTTTTTAGAACAACAAGAGGATTGTTGAGTTGTCGAACAAGATTTGCCTTGCTGAGATGAACAACAAGCTCCTTTTTTCTTTTTCTTCTTTTTCTTATCGTCGTCTTTTTTCACTACTTCAGTACCAGTTACTGCAGCGTAAGTTGTTGTTGACATTGATCCAACATATGTGAACAATGCAAGTGCTAAAAATACTTTTTTCATAATGATAAATTTTATACTGTAAATATACGAATTAATTGATTTCTCCAATGCGCGTTAATTTTGCCTTCACCACATCGCCAATGGAAACATCAATTTTTGTGCCTAATGGTAAAAATAAGTCAATTCTTGAACCAAATTTAATAAAGCCAAATTCTTGACCAACTTCGACGTACTGTCCTTCCGTTGGGTAATAACATATTCTGCGCGCTACAGCTCCAGCAACCTGACGAAATAATACTTCTTTTCCCGTTTCATGTTCAACCACAAATGTACTTCGTTCATTATCCGTGCTGCTTTTTGGATGCCAAGCCACAAGAAATAGTCCTGGATGGTACTTGATGTATTTTACCATCCCTTTTATTGGGTGATAATTTGCATGAACATTTAATGGGGACATGAAAATGGAAATTTGAATGCGTCGGTCATGAAAATACTCCGTTTCTGTAGTTTCTTCAATCACTACTACTTTTCCATCTGCTGGACACATAATGTCCGTTGAAGCGCCGAGACATGTTCGATGAGGTACTCGGAAAAATTGAACAACAAGTCCAAGTAAAACAAAAAATCCAACTTGTAGTATCCAATAAATAATGGGACAACAGCAACCTAAAAAATAATATGCCAGCGTACTTAAAACTATGGTGAAGAACGCGCTCCACAACATAATATTTTTACCTTCTCTGTGTAATGTCATAGCTTACCAAAATAAATAAATCATCGACCAGCAATAAAAAAACGGAATCGCAAATAATGCCGCATCGAATCGGTCTAATATGCCACCATGTCCGGGCAATATACTTCCTGAATCTTTTATGTTTAAACTTCGTTTGAATAGGGACTCCAATAAATCGCCAAAAATAGCACAAGGGGCAATGATGATGGCGGAAACAATCCAAAACAAAGTCTCACCCTCATTAACGTAGGTTCCAATGATGTACCCCAATATCAAGGTAAATAGAACACCACCAATCGTTCCTTCCCACGTTTTTTTTGGTGAAATTCGTTCGAATAACGTGTGTTTTCCAAATAGTCGGCCGCTGAAATAGGCAAAGCTGTCATTGGTCCAAATTAATAGAAACATTCCCACAACATGTGGTAGGTAGGATGTATTCCTTAAACTTAAGTCAATGCTCAAATAGAATGGGATTACCACGTATACGATGCCAAAAACAAGTACAGAAATATTGATTAATGGATGTTCCTTTTTTGCCCATAATTCGTTCAGAATCAGGGTAAAAAATAAGGGGAAAAGGATCGTGATGACAATGATGGGGAGATTAGATAAACTCAATCCAATCAACAATAGGTAAATAAAACATCCAATAAATATGCCTATTTCAGAACTAACCTCTACAACGGGATGATTCTTAAATAAGCGATAGAATTCAGCAAGTCCTAGTACCATGAAAACCGAGAAAACGGCAATTTGAGCATAGGGATGCCAAAGAATTGAACCAATGACAACAGTGCCAAAGATTGCTCCAGTAATGCTTCTTAATGCTAAATTACTTAAAGGCATCCGTTAATCGTTTTTTCGCATCGTTTTCGAACTCCGAAGTTACGTATATTTCATAACTACCGAAATTGTTGAACATCGAATCCATGGTATTCCTTTCTTGAAATGGAATATCTTCGTCAGAGAGGATCAATTTCGCTTGAACGAATAAATACGGCTCACGGGTTTTGAAAACGAGTATTTTATCCAAACTATTTCGTTTCCGTTTCGTCGATTGAATCTCCTTTAGGCTCCTCCTTCACTTCATTCTCGCTCTGAACCTCGCTCTCACTCTGCACTACGCTCTCACTCTCATTCTCGCTCTCACTCTGTACTACGCTCTCACTCTCACTCTCACTCTCACTTTCGCTCTCGCTCTTCAACTCTATGTCTACCAATTCATCGCTTTCCCATTGACGTTTGCCAAATATTCGCTCTAAATCTTCTTTAAATATCACCTCCGTTGTTAATAATTGCTCTGCGAGTTCCGTCAACTTGTCTTGATTTTCAGCAAGTACTTGAAGTGCACGTTGGTATTGACCCTCCACTAATTTAGAAACTTCTTCATCAATGATGCGAGCGGTATCTTCTGAGTATGGTTTAGTAAAGGAATCTCGCCCTTGTGAATCGTAAAAGGAAATATTTCCGACACGCTCATTCAAACCGTAGATAGATACCATCGCATAGGCTTGTTTCGTTACTTTTTCTAAGTCACTTAATGCACCAGTACTAATTTTTCCAAAAGTCAACTGCTCAGCTGCCCGCCCACCTAAAGCGGAACACATTTGATCTAAAATTTGTTCTGTTGTTGTAATGCTGCGTTCCTCAGGTAAATACCAAGCGGCCCCTAAGGATTGCCCACGAGGTACAATAGTCACCTTTACCAATGGGTGTGCGTATTGCAACATCCATGAAATGGTTGCATGTCCAGCTTCATGGAACGCTATCGATTTTTTCTCGACTTTAGTAATGATTTTATTCTTTTTCTCGAGTCCACCAACGATGCGGTCAACAGCGTCTAAGAAATCTTGCTTTTCAACATGTTTTTTATTGTGACGCGCAGCTATTAACGCAGCCTCGTTGCACAAATTAGCGATATCTGCACCAGAGAAACCAGGTGTTTGTTTCGCTAAGAAATCAATGTCTAACCCTTCTACTAATTTCAATGGCTTTAAGTGAACTTGGAAGATTTCTTTTCGCTCATTCAAGTCAGGCATGTCTACGTAAATCTGACGATCAAAGCGTCCTGCACGCATTAAAGCGGCATCTAAAACATCCGCGCGATTTGTTGCAGCTAAAATGATCACACCTGAATTCGTCCCGAATCCATCCATCTCTGTCAATAATTGATTCAAGGTGTTTTCACGCTCGTCATTGGAATTAAATCCATTGTTCTTGCCACGTGCACGTCCAATCGCATCAATCTCATCGATAAAGATAATCGATGGTGCTTTTTCCTTTGCTTGACGGAATAAATCACGTACCCTTGACGCACCAACCCCGACAAACATTTCGACAAAGTCGGAACCCGATAAGGAGAAGAATGGAACTTTTGCCTCACCTGCAACGGCTTTGGCAAGAAGGGTTTTCCCTGTTCCTGGAGGACCAACCAACAAGGCACCTTTCGGTATTTTTGCACCTAATTCTGTGTATTTTTTTGGGTTTTTCAAAAACTCAACTATTTCCACGATTTCTTCTTTCGCACCTACTAGTCCAGCAACATCCTTAAACGTTACATTCGTAGATTTTCCTTTGTCGTATACTTGAGCACGAGATTTTCCGATATTGAAGATTTGACCTCCGCCACCACCAGCTCCGCCACCACCTGACATTCGGCGCATCACAAACATCCAAATAATGATGATGATGATAAACGGCAACAAATAGCCTAAAATATCTCCAAGGTAATTTACTTCTGTGTCATTTTGATAGTCATGGTAACCACGGTCATCCAATGCTTTTTCAAAATTCGTAGGACTCCCAATATTTTCAAGTTCAAAAGTGACCGAGGTAGGTTTTCCTTTTCCCGCTTTTAACATCTTTTTCATGTTCGGAAAATCAAGTTTGTTCGTCTCATTGACGTATTTAACTCCTTGATTTTTCAATTGAAACTCAGCCTTTGACTGATTGATGATTTTGACGTTTTTAATACCTTTGATATCTACCAATTCCATCAAAGTCTCTTTGTACTTGATGGTGGCAGCCGGTGTTGTATTCATAAAAATATTGAAGGAAATCAAAGCGATTCCTAAGGCCGCATAGATCCAATAAATGGAAAACGGACTTTTCTTTTTTTCTTCTGACATAATCTAGTTCCTAATTATAAATTCGGGATATCTGTACGAACAGCATCTGACCATAAATCCTCAATTTCAAAAAAGGATCTCGCGTCTTTGTAAAAAATGTGTCCAACAACATTAATGTAATCTAATAAAACCCATTCACTATTCGTTTTTCCTTCAATGTGCCAAGGTTTTTCTTTTAACTCTTTTCTTGTAAAACGTGTCACGGCATTTGAAATACCATCAACATGTGTGCTCGACTCACCACTACAAATCACAAAAAAATCGCACACAGCTCCCGGTAACTGCCTTAAATCCAACACCGAAATATCTTTGGCTTTGTTATCTTGCATGCCTTCAACAATAGCCTGGCATAATTGTTCTGATTCTGTAATTCCGGTCTTTTTTCGCATTTCAAATATTTAATACAAAACTACGTGATAAATTTTAATTTTACTGTTCCTTAAACGCTGAGATGACAACGATTGGAAAAGAAATATATCACCTTGATTGTGTAGACTCTACCAACAATTTTGCTGCCAAATTAATTAACGACCATATTTGTCAAAATGGTTCGGTAATATTGGCAGATGAGCAAACTGCTGGTAAAGGACAAATGGGAAACACCTGGGAATCAACACATTCCTACAATCTGCTTTGTTCGATAGTATGGAAGCCCGACAATCTGTCAGTTAGTGAACAAAGCAAGATTAGTTGGATGGTCTGCTTAGCACTTCACAAACTACTTTTGCGCTTTGGAATCGATTCCACCATCAAGTGGCCCAATGATGTCTATGTTGGAACACAAAAGATTGCGGGTATTCTCATTGAAAATCAACTGGAAGGAAAGCAAATTTCTTGGGTGATTGCTGGAATAGGATTAAATGTGAATCAATGTCAATTTGAAAGTCCAAACGCTACAAGTATAAACCTTCAACTTGGCAGGAGTATTCAAGTAAAAACAGTATTGAACGAATTAATCGCTATTTTAAATGGATATATTCAACAATGGGATAGAATAGAATCAACTTTTAAAACGACTTTCGAATCTCTTTTATTCTTGAAAGATGAGCTTGCAGTATATACGGATTCAATGGGCGAATTTGAAGGAAAAATAATCGGTGTGGAAGAAGATGGACGCCTATCGATTGCAGTACACGGAGAAAACAGAAGTTATGCTTTGAAGGAGGTTCAGTTTTTATCAAAATGAGCTTTCAACTGAAAACTCATTTGTTCGAATAATGATTTTAACGGCTTTTCGACAAGCATTTTCATAAATCCAGAAATCTCGCCATCAAAAAGCACATGTCCCTGGCATTGATCCCTCTCCTCACGAAGTTCGATGCTTAAGGTAAATGGAAATGGACTCTCCTCACCAGAGCGGTAGCGAACGCTTTGGACATCTTGTTGGTCAAAAAGTAAATTAATTACTATCCCACCTTGTGCTTTAAAGCTACATTGCTGTTCATCAGCACTAAAGTTTGATACTTTTTCCTGAGGAAGTAAAAAAATTAAATTGCGTGGATCAGAGAGAAAAGCCCGCACATCTGATAACGATGCATCAATTTGTGTCGTAGCGCTTTGTATGATCATAATTGAATTATTGATTCCAAGTACTCGGATTCACCCGCCATTCATGCAAGGTGTTTAAATCTCCATCGTTGATGTAATTCGTTTTGACAGCGACATCAATTAGCGTTGCGTAATCAGTAATTGTTTCGAAAGGACAACCTGCTTCTTGAAATCCTTGGTCAGCAAGAGAAAATCCATAAGTAAACGTGGCAAGCAAGCCTTTCACTACTAGCCCACCTTGTCTCAATGCTTCAACAGCTTTCAAACTACTTCCGCCAGTAGAAATTAAATCTTCAATGACAATCACTTTTTGTCCAGGTTCGTATGCCCCTTCAATTAAATTCTCCATTCCATGACCCTTTGCTGCGGAACGAACATAAATGAATGGCAAGCCTAATTCTTGCGCCACTAAAGCACCTTGTGCGATTCCTCCGGTTGCTACTCCAGCAATGACATCTGGTTTCCCATACACATCGAGAATCAATTGTGCATATGCTTGACGAATGTGTGTGCGAACCTCTGGAAAGCTCAACGTTACTCGATTGTCACAATAAATTGGAGACTTCCAGCCGGAAGCCCAAGTAAATGGTTTATTCGGTTGTAAACGAACAGCCTTCGTTTTCAATAATAATTCTGCTACCTTTAGCGCTTGTTCTTGATTTGATGCCATGCCGCAAAAATATAAAGTTTTCATGGATAAGCACGTAATTCATTTTACTTCTGTCCCAATTCCTGATATTGAAATTGTTGAAAATGCGATGCCATTGAACATTTCTTCCTTACTTGGGATTTTAAAAAACCAAGAAATCCAAGCCGTAAATCCCCATCCAAAGTCGGAATTAAAAACATTTTTTAAACAATTTAACAAGATAAAAACGGCTGGCGGACTCGTTTATCATCCAGAGAGCGAATCTTATTTGTGGATTAAAAGACTTGGACTTTGGGATCTTCCAAAAGGAAAAATCGAACAAGGAGAAAGTTCAAAGGATGCCGCAATTCGGGAAATAACGGAGGAATGCGGCCTAACCGGAATTCTACAGTTAAAGCACAGAATTTGCTCAACGTATCATGCCTATGAGTTCAGAAACAAATCCATTCTAAAGAAAAACAATTGGTATTACTTGGAATATCAAGGTGATTTAATCACGAAACCACAATTGGAAGAAAACATCACGGAAGCACAATGGATGAAGAAAGATGAAATTGAAAATTGCTTGAAACAAACGTATCCCTCCATAGAAGAAGTAATTTTTCGTGCATTTGAATCCTAATTTTATGTTAAATTTGATTTACAAATGAAAATTCAAATTACCATTGTAAAAAATTAAGCTCATGAAATACACATTACTTACGCTCGCATTCCTTTTCGTTGGATTTGTTCAAGCTCAGAAAGAAACAAAACCTACTCCTGGTTTGAAATTCACCACTTTGGAAATTGTTCGTGAAAATATTCCATATGATTCCAAAGATATGTTTGTTTTTGAATTTAAAAACACTTCCAAAAAACCCATTACCGTAAGTAATGTTCAAACGAGCTGTGGATGCACTGCTGCGGAAAAACCAACAGAACCAATTAAAAAAGGTAAAAAAGGAGCGATCAAAGTAACCTACGATACGAAAAGGATTGGTGCTTTCACGAAAACCATTACCGTATTCTCTGATGGTGGTGATCCAATTGTTTTGACAATCAGAGGATCGATTCTTTCACCTTCCGATTCACCAACGACAAACTAGTCGAGCTATTTCTGCGTTAACGGAGATTGTGCTGCTGAGATAATTGTTATCTTTGCGGCAAAGATTGTGTCATGGAATTAGGGAAAACATACGAGCCGCAAAAAGCGGAAGATAAATGGTATAAACATTGGTTGGATAAAGGTTATTTTCATTCAGTCCCTGATCATCGTGAGGCCTACACCATCGTCATTCCCCCGCCTAATGTAACAGGTGTCCTTCACATGGGACACATGCTAAATAACACCATTCAAGATGTCCTAGTCCGCAGAGCGCGAATGCTTGGAAAAAATGCATGTTGGGTTCCAGGAACCGATCATGCCTCCATTGCAACAGAGGCAAAAGTGGTTCAAAAACTTCGTCAAGAAGGCATTAAAAAATCTGACTTAACCAGAGATGAGTTTCTTGCACATGCCTTCGAATGGAAAGATAAACATGGTGGCATCATCTTGGAACAATTAAAGAAACTTGGTGCATCTTGTGATTGGGAACGCACGCATTTCACCATGGATAAGGAGTATTCTGAGTCGGTGATCAATGTATTCATGGACCTGTATGCAAAAGGTAAAATTTACCGTGGCGTTCGCATGGTGAACTGGGATCCAGAGGCATTGACAGCGGTTTCCGACGAAGAAGTGAATTACAAAGAAGTGAATTCTCGACTTTTCTACGTTCGATACAAAATCACAGATACAACAGATGAATGGGTAACTATCGCTACTACACGTCCAGAAACAATCCTTGGAGATACGGCCATTTGCGTAAATCCAGCTGATGAACGTTACAAGAAGCTAATCGGGAAATGTGCATTGGTCCCCATCATTAACCGTGAAATCCCAATCATTGCCGATGAGTACGTTGATAAAGATTTTGGTACTGGTTGCTTGAAAGTTACGCCAGCTCATGATACAAATGATTACGAATTAGGCAGAAAATACAACTTGCCGTCCATCGACTTATTTAATGATAACGGAACTCTGAATGAACACGGCGCACATTTTGCTGGAAAAGACCGTTTTGATGTGCGCAAGGAAATTGAAAGAGAACTTGACGAAAAAGGTTATTTAGTCAAAACAGAGGATATCATTAATAAGGTTGGATTCTCGGAGCGTACCAACGCGGTCATTGAACCGAAATTATCCATGCAATGGTTTGTTTCGATGAAAGAATTGGCTCAACCTGCTCTTGATAACGTCATGAATGGAAACATTCAATTCCATCCGGATAAATTCAAAAATACCTACCGTCACTGGATGGAAAATGTGAAAGATTGGTGCATTTCTCGTCAACTTTGGTGGGGACACCGAATTCCAGCTTGGTATTTTGGCAACCGTCCAGACGACTTCGTGGTTGCAAAAACGAAGGAAGAAGCATTAAGATTAGCAAGCGAAAAAGCAGGAAGAGAAATCCTTGAATCTGAGTTAAATCAGGACGAAGATGTACTCGATACATGGTTTTCTAGTTGGTTATGGCCAATTTCTGTATTCAATGGACTCACACAGCCTGAAAACGAGGAAATTAAATACTATTATCCAACCAATGACCTAGTTACTGCGCCGGAAATCATGTTCTTCTGGGTGGCGAGAATGGTGATTGCAGGATACGAATACATGGGTGATTTACCCTTTAAAAATGTATATTATACAGGAATCGTTCGAGATAAACTTGGACGAAAAATGTCGAAATCACTCGGTAATTCACCGGATCCAATCGAATTAATTGAGAAATTTGGAGCAGATGGTGTTCGTGTTGGGATTTTGATTTCATCCCCAGCAGGAAATGACCTTCCCTTCGATTCTTCTCAATGTGAACAAGGCCGTAATTTCACGAATAAAGTGTGGAATGCTTACCGCCTAGTATCTTCTTGGCAGGTTCGTGATATTGAGCAACCAATTTCTTCGCAGGTGGCGATAGATTGGTTTGAAAATCGCTTCCAAAAAGTATTGATTGAAATCAATGATCAATTCGATAAATTCCGTATTTCTGATGCGTTGATGGCTATTTACAAATTGGTTTGGGATGATTTCTGTTCGTGGTATTTAGAAATGATTAAACCTGGATATGAACAACCCATAGATCGTCAAACATTAGATAAAACAAAATACTTTTTCGAAGAATTATTGAAGGTCATGCATCCATTTACTCCCTTTGTTTCCGAAGAACTTTGGCACGCGCTAAACGAACGCAAAGATGGGGAGGATATTGTTATTGCTGAATGGCCGAAGGCGAGAGCAGTGGATGAACAATTGCTAACCGGATTCGAAAAAGCAGAAAAAATCATTTCCCAAATCCGCAACATCCGAAAGAATAATAACATCGCAAACAAAGTGAAGTTGGAGATGTATGTTAGAGCAGATGCTGCTACTCAAACGAATGTTGATGCCGTTATTGTAAAAATGGGTAATCTCTCTGTTTTTGAATATGTATCAGATAAAATTCAACAAGCGAATTCATTTATTGTCGAAGGTGTTGAGTACTTTGTTCCCTTTGGAGACGTAGTTGATGTGGATGCAGAAATCAAGAAAATGGAGGAGGAGCTAGGTTACTCAAAAGGATTCTTGAAAAGTGTACAAGGAAAACTAGCTAACGAACGATTTGTTGCCGGAGCACCAGCGCAAGTATTGGAGTTAGAACGCAAAAAAGAGGCGGACGCACTTGGGAAAATCCAATTATTAGAAGAGAAACTAGCTTCGTTGAAAGGATAGACTTAAATAAATCTGAAATCAACACGTCGGTTCTTTTGCTTCCCTGCGTTCGTATCGTTTCGGTCGACTGGTTCGTTTTCTCCTTTGAAATCAATTTCTACGCGGGACTTCGGAAGCCCATGCGCTTCGAAAAAACGTTCCAAAGATGCTGCTCTCTGTTTGGATAAAACGATGTTATATGTGTCAGAGCCATCAGCATCCGTGTGACCAGTAATTAAAATTCGAAGATCTGAATGGCTTTTTACCATGCGAATCATTTCGATAAGGTACGATTCATATTGGCCTTGAATATTGGACTTGTCGTATTCGAAATAAATAGGTTCAAATTTAAATGCGCGCAATTCTTCTATGCGCTTTTCGGGAGAAGATAATCCATCCGCTAAGTCTTGTTGAAATTTTGTCAATTGATTCAATGGTAAAATATTGGGGGTGTTTTCGGAAATATTGAAAGCCGCTCGGTAAAGAGTTAAGCTGCATTTACCATCCTTATTTTCCCCTAGTAAGTAGGCCTTTTTTGGATCGTATTCAAAATCAAATTGTTGTTTGTCTGCTGGAATGGCATTTTTAGATTTAGACCCTAACTTAGTTTCTTTAATTTCTAGGTGTCCGTTTTCAAGCACTTTTCCAACAATATCATAAATGTAGTAATGTCCTTCTAGGCTATTTTCATGCCTCATTTTTCCATCAATCATTCCTTTCACAATGGTCATATCAAGGTAAATCCATGATGCAGAAACAAGTATAGGGTTGGATGCGTCTGTTGTTGAACAAGCGCCTTGCCAGGTTCCAGATAACTTTTGACCGTTCGACCAATGGGACAACAGTAGAAAAAGAAATAGGATGGCAGTTTTCATTCTCATTTATTCGTAAAAATTCAAAAAATGTTCCACAAATTCGAACTATCTTTCGATTTAAATGTTCCAATGTAAATCCAAATTATGAAAACACTTTTTTTACTCATATCAATCGTTGTCCTCATGAATAGCTCAGAAAAAGAAAACATATATCAGTTTAAAGTAAAAGATATCCATGGTGACACTTTTGATTTTGCGCAGTTAAAAGGTAAGAAAATCATGATTGTGAATACCGCTTCAAAATGCGGATTAACGCCGCAATATGAGAAATTAGAGGCATTGTATGATCAATACAAAGGAAAAAATTTCGTTATTGTTGGATTTCCAGCAAATGACTTCATGTCTCAAGAGCCGGGTTCGAATGAGGAAATCGAAAGTTTCTGCAAGATGAATTATGGCGTAACTTTCCCTATGATGGCGAAAATATCCGTGAAGGGAAAAGAGATGCATCCCGTTTATCAATTCTTAACGGAAAAGGTGAAAAATGGGCTAGAGGACAATAAAGTAGAGTGGAACTTTCAAAAATACTTAATTGATGAAAATGGCCACTTGGCAAAAGTGATTTCACCTAGAATTCAGCCCGATGATGCAAGCATCACTTCGTGGATTGAAAAATAGTCAAATAGTTGAAATTTTGTTGATAAGTTAAGGTTTTCAGCACCTAGACACCCCTCCGAAAAACATTGCTTTTTCTTATTTTTGTTTGACTTGAAAAAAGTGATAAAACGAAATTAAAAGAGATATGGCTGAAGAAGAAAGAAGGGATAATTATTCTGCTGATAATATTCAGGTATTAGAAGGACTTGAAGCGGTGCGTAAACGTCCCGCAATGTACATTGGTGATGTTGGGGTAAAAGGATTACACCACTTGGTTTATGAAGTGGTTGATAATTCCATTGATGAGGCGCTTGCTGGACATTGTAACAAAATTGACGTGTTTATCAACGAGGACAATTCCGTAACCGTTGTAGATAACGGACGTGGTATTCCGACTGCGATGCACACCAAAGAGAAAAAATCAGCATTGGAGGTCGTAATGACTGTGCTACATGCCGGTGGAAAATTCGATAAGGATACCTACAAAGTTTCTGGTGGACTCCATGGAGTAGGTGTTTCTTGTGTGAATGCCTTGTCTATTGCCTTGAAAGCAACTGTCCGACGTGAAGGAAAAGTGTTTCAACAGGAATATTCTATTGGTAAGCCTTTGTACGATGTAAAGGTTGTAGGAGAATCAACAGAAACCGGTACTGAGGTAACCTTCAAACCGGATAGCTCAATCTTTGATTCAACGGAATACAATTTTGATACGCTTGCCGCTAGAATGCGTGAGTTGGCATTTTTGAACAAAGGAATCACCCTTTCATTGACGGATAACCGCGTGACAGATGATGAAGGAAATCATCCGAAAACGATGTATCACTCTGAAGGTGGACTTAGGGAATTTGCACAATATTTAGATCGAAACCGTGAGGCATTGATTACGGATGTAATCTATTTCGAAGGAGAGCGTGAAAACATTCCGGTCGAAGTTGCTTTAACCTACAACACTTCCTACACTGAGAACATTCAAGCCTACGTGAATAATATCAACACACACGAAGGTGGAACACACTTATCTGGTTTCCGCAGAGGATTAACAAATACCTTGAAAAAATATGCGACAGACTCAGGTATGTTGGCGAAAGAAAAAATTGAAATCGATGGAGATGACTTCCGTGAAGGATTAACAGCGGTCGTGTCTGTGAAAGTTCAGGAGCCACAATTTGAGGGACAAACGAAAACGAAACTAGGAAATCGCGAAGTTACTGCACCTGTAAGTCAGGCAGTATCTGAAATGTTATCTGCGTATCTAGAAGAGCATCCTGCTGAAGCGCGATTAATTGTTGAAAAAGTAATTCTAGCTGCGAGAGCACGTCACGCTGCTCGAAAAGCGCGTGAGATGGTGCAGCGTAAAAATGTATTAACGGGTTCTGGTTTACCGGGTAAATTGGCTGATTGTTCGGAAAAAGATCCTGCAGCTTGTGAAATTTACTTTGTTGAGGGAGATTCAGCGGGTGGAACAGCAAAACAAGGTCGTGACCGCCACTTTCAAGCGATTATGCCTTTGCGTGGAAAAATCCTCAATGTAGAAAAAGCGATGCAATACAAAATCTTCGAGAATGAAGAGATTAAAAACATGTATACCGCATTAGGAGTAAGAATTGGAACGGAAGAAGATTCGAAAGCATTGAATTTAGATAAACTTCGCTACCATAAAATCATCATCATGTGTGATGCCGATGTCGATGGTTCTCACATTGAAACACTCATTTTGACTTTCTTCTTCCGATATATGAAAGAATTAATTGAAAATGGATATATCTACATTGCGACACCTCCGTTATACCAAGTGAAAAAAGGTACGAAATCTGAATACGCTTGGAATGAAGATCAACGAGACCGTTTAATCAACGAATTGAAAGGTGGAGGCAGTGAAACATCCGTAAATGTTCAGCGTTACAAAGGACTTGGAGAGATGAATGCGGAACAACTTTGGGAAACAACTATGAATCCTGAAAGCCGAACCCTTCGTCAAGTGACCATTGATAATGCAGCAGAATGTGATCAAATTTTCTCCATGTTAATGGGAGATGATGTTCCACCTCGCCGCGAATTCATCGAGAAAAACGCAAAATACGCTAAAATCGACGCGTAAGATGCGATTTAAACACCTTAAGCCAGTATCGACGTTCATTTTGTTGATACTGGTTTTTTTTGTGTCCTACGGGTTTTATTTTACCCCGAAAAAGGCACCTCATCCCCCTTTGGAAACACCGAGACTCAAGGAAGGTGAATCTTATTTGCAACATGAAGCATATGGATTTGTATACGATGAGGAGCATGAACAAGCAAAATGGATTGCCTATTGCTTGACCAAAAAAGAAGCAGCAGGAACGATTGAACGATCTGATAACTTTGATGAAGATCCACTCGTTTCTTCAGGTACTGCTTCCGATCATGATTATGCAAAAAGTGGTTACGACCGTGGACATCTAGCTCCCGCAGCGGATATGCGCTGGTCTGAAACCAGTATGAATGAGTCATTCTATTACAGTAATATGAGTCCTCAAATCCCTGCATTTAATCGAGGAATTTGGAAAAAACTAGAGGAAAAAGTTCGCGATTGGGCGGTAGCATTAGATTCTATTTTGATTGTGACCGGTCCAATATTAACACCTAATTTGCCGAGAATTGGATCCAATCAAGTAAGTGTTCCAAGTTATTATTACAAAGCAATCGTTGATCTCAAAGGCTCAAATTCCAAAGCAATTGCTTTCGTGCTACCGAATGCAGGATCGAAACGACCCCTGATGGAGTTCGCTTTATCCATAAACGAATTAGAGAAGTTGACCAACATTGATTTTTTTTATCAATTGGATGACCCATTAGAAAATTCATTAGAATCCATCATCTGCAAAACTTGTTGGCCATAAAAAAACCGCCTTTTGAGCGGTTTTTAGTATGTTGATGGAGGGATTAATGAATCAATCCTTCATATGTTGCAGCATCCAATAATTGATCATACTGTGAGGCATCCGTTAATTTCAATTTGATCATCCAACCTTCACCGTAAGGATCGGAATTAACTAATTCCGGATTTCCTTCCAATGCTTCATTGAATTCAAGAATTTCACCACTCATAGGCATGAATAAATCAGAAACTGTTTTTACCGCCTCTACACTGCCAAAAACTTCTTCTTGATCAAGTGTTTCTCCGATTGTTTCGATTTCAACATAAACGATATCACCTAATTCACTTTGAGCAAATTCTGTAATACCTACAATGGCAACATCACCTTCGATTTTCACCCATTCGTGGTCTTTTGTGTACTTTAATTCTGCTGGAATATTCATGTTAATTTTGATTTCTACAAATGTAGCAATTTTGTTCATTTGTTTCAAGCCTTTGGGAAAGACTTTATAATTACCTTTGCACCATGACTATTGATCAGTATAAAGACTTGTTGAAGCGCGTTGAAGGCATTCAAAATTACCTGAAAATTGAGGAAAAACGAATGCAAATGAGAGAAGAGGAACTGAAAACACAGGATCCTTCGTTTTGGGATGATCCGAAGAAAGCGGAAACTCAGATGAAAGCTATTCGTGGACTGAAGTTTTGGGTCGATACCTTCGATCGTTTGCAAACGGCTGTTTCTGATCTAGAAGTGGTTATGGAATTCGTGAAAGAAGGAATGTCCACAGAGGCGGAATTAGATCAACAGTTCCAAGTGATATTAACAGAAATCGAAGAATTAGAGTTAAAAAACATGCTTTCTGGCGAGGAAGATGCCCTAAGTGCTGTTTTGCAAATAACGGCTGGTGCAGGAGGTACCGAAAGTTGCGATTGGGCTTCCATGCTTATGCGTATGTATTTAATGTGGGGACAAAAGAAAGGGTATAAATTGACCGAATTGAATTTCCAAGAAGGGGATGTTGCTGGTGTAAAAACAGTGACGATTGAATTAGATGGGGAATTTGCTTTTGGTTACCTCAAAGGTGAAAATGGTGTGCATCGTTTGGTGCGTATTTCACCTTTTGATTCGAACGCGAAACGCCATACGTCGTTTGTTTCGGTATATGTGTATCCCTTAGTTGACGACAACATCGATATTCATATCAATCCAGCAGATGTATCGTTCGAAACGTTTCGTTCAGGGGGTGCTGGAGGACAAAACGTAAATAAAGTAGAAACGGCAGTACGTTTGCGACATGCACCATCGGGAATCATTATCGAAAACTCGGAGTCCCGATCTCAATTGGCAAATAAGGAAAAAGCCATGCAATTATTGCGTTCCCAACTATACGAACTAGAGTTACGCGACCGCATGGAAAAGCGAAGCGAGATTGAAGCTGGTAAAAAGAAAATTGAGTGGGGAAGTCAAATCCGTAACTATGTAATGCAACCTTACAAGTTGGTGAAAGATGTACGCACCGGAACGGAAACGAGTGATGTCGAGGCTGTTATGGATGGTGGACTCGACCCGTTTTTGAAATCATTTTTAATGATGTATGGATCTTAGAATAGGTCAATTAATTTTTCTAAGGCAATCCCTCTTGATCCTTTCAGTAGAATCATCGTATGGTTAATCTTTATGTTCGATGCATGTGCTCGAAAAGATTCTTGGTTTTCAAATCCTTCAGCGTTTAATTGTTTGAAAATAGGTCCAACCGTGAGAAAAGGAATCTTGTTTTCTTTACAGTAATTTATAATAAGTTGATGTTCGCTCAAACTTTCATTACCTAATTCAAGCATATCCCCGAGAATCGCTAATTTTTCGACGCCTTGAATTTCATGGAAGGACTCCAAAGCCGATTTCATACTTGATGGGTTTGCATTATAACAATCAATGATTAATGTATTGTTCTCTGTTTTGGTAACTTGGCTTCGATTGTTTTGAGGAATATAACCTTCTATGGCTTCATTCAATTGTTCAAAAGATACTTCGAATATATTTCCAAAGGCTACTGCGGCAAGGAAATTATTGAAATTATATTTCCCAACTAATTGCGTATGCAAAACGGGTGAGTGGTATGCGTGGTTATGCCAAGAAAAATGGACAAAAGGGTCAAGATGGCTTAATTCACCAACAATAAGTGCTTTGGTACTACTTCCATAGGTAATCAATGGTAGAGGATATTTTTTACAGGCGTTCATTAAAACATCATCATCCATGCAAGCGAAAAGAATTCCGCTATTTTGTTGAATCGAAGCGTACAGTTCTGTTTTGGTTGCTAATACGCCTTGAAAATCTTTGAACCCCTCTAAATGCGCTTTGCCAATATTCGTGATAATCCCATGTGTTGGATGTGCAATCGCACAAAGTTCAGCGATATCTCCTGGCTTGTTCGCGCCCATTTCAATGATCGCTATTTCATGACTTTCTGTCAAGCGGAGTAGGGTGAGTGGAACACCAATATGATTATTTAAGTTCCCAATCGTACATAAGGAATGGTATTTCTTGGAAAGAACAGCATGAATCAGTTCTTTTGAACTTGTCTTACCGTTACTTCCCGTAATTCCGATAACTGGAATAGAGAATTTTAACCGATGGTAGTGAGCGAGTTGTTGAAGATAAGATAATGCATCTTCGACATAAAATATTGTATGATTGTTCGCATATGCGATTTCATCTACGATGGCATATTTTGCTCCGTTTTCAATCGCAGCTATTGCAAATGTGTTCCCATTGAAATGCTCCCCTTTTAATGCTACGAATAATGAATCCGCACTGATATTCCTTGTATCAGTAGACACGCCAGTACATTCATAGAATAATTTAAATAATCTTTCCATGGTGCAAAAATGCAAAAAAAAAGCCCGATTGATCGGGCTTTTTTTAAATTATTCTTTTGGACTTTTCGGTCGAGAACTTCCGACACGATCCATCGCGCAGCGGAAACCGATGGTTGCCATTGCTTTATCTTCATCTAAGAATCTTCTGTTTCCAGATGATAACCAATATGCTCTGTCTGCCCATGAGCCACCTTTGTAAACTCTTGACTTATCAGAGATTAGTGTAGTTGGCCATCCTGAGGCTCCTGCATTGATTAAATCATTGTTCAAATTGAAATTTTCATGTTGATTTTGATACATCACTTGCTTCGAGTCGCGCAAACCATTATTGATATCATCTTTGCGTTTTGCATTATTGTAGTAGATTGAAGATTCCAAGTCACCATCCATATAATCGATGTAGTCATCTTTGCGGTAGTTTAATCGACCGGCATTCTCTTCTACCGTCACGTCTCTCCAGCGTTGTTTTCCTTTCGTTTCTGTAATGAATTCAGTTAAACCGTTACGAAGGGTCATAATCCAAGTAGTAATCGTTGGATCTGTACTGTATGAACGGAATTTACGCTCTAAATAATCTTTACTGAAAAGTGCGGTATCAATTCCTAAATAAGCATTTGGTTCCGAACGTTCAAAAGCGATGCTCATTAATTCAAGGATGTCTTGTTTTTTCGATCCATCTTGAATTTCCATTGGCAAATCTTTATTGAACAATACACGTTCAATAAATGCAGACGCAGCGATCGTTCTTCCTTGGTTGTATAAAGCAATAGCCGTATCCAACATAATGTTTAAGGTATCCAAAAATTCAAATTGCAAACGTTCTTGAGACGTAAATTGCGAATTATTGGAAACATAATAATTAGAAGGAGAATTAAACTGATATCCTCTTGGATCTTGTTTCGAATAAATTCTAGAATTCATTGGATTATTATTCACCCCACTCGGTTTTGGTACTGCTGCTGCATTTGCGTTAGCTGTAGAATCAACCGTTCCATTCGTGAAATTCGATTGGTAATTCGTGCCTGCCGCTTGACCATATTTCTTATTGGCATAAGCTAAGTATTTCACACGTGCAAATTCATTCACAAATTCTTTCATTCCATGAACGTCGTATACATTTTCGTTTGCTTTCACAGGTCGATCGTAAAGTCCGTTAGGAACCAATAATTGCGTTTGATATTTATTACCACGGAAGGGCATAAATTCTTCTGAAACTTCACTTGTCATTGGACGATAAACATCCATTACCCATTCTGAAACGTTTCCAGCCATATTGTATAGGCCGAAATCGTTTGGCCAATAATCGTCTACACGAGCAGTAATGTCAGAACCATCATTCAAGTTCCCTGAAATACCCATCATGTCGCCTTTACCTCGAACAAAATTTGCTTGAATTGCTCCAGCGAATTGTTCTTCTTCTTGACGAACGTAATGTCCATCCCAAGGATAAATACGACGGTCATTAATGTTTTCAGAACCTTCATCCAAGTTTCCGATTAATCCAAGTGCAGCGAATTCCCATTCTGCTTCAGTAGGTAGGCGGTAGCTTGGTAATAAGATACCATCTTCCATTCGAACCGGTCGAGACCCTAATTTACCATTATCCATGTCCGCATAAATCGGATCGTAATTTTCAAGTTGGTATGGATCGCGAGGAACCGAACGTTTAGTTTTTTGATTAACAGGAGCCTTTGGTTTGTTGTCCTTGTTCATCACATAACCACCTTCAGACTCTACCGTATAGTTTCCATTCAAGTAATTTTCTGTACTAAACATGTTTTGAGGAACAGAAGCATATTTTTTATCATAATTCGCCTCATTTGCGGCCCCAACATCAGTACTACCTTCATCTGCAAAATGCCATTTTAAGATACCTTCTCTCACTAAAATCGATTCATTTACACGGTCTGTTCTCCATTTACAAAAGTCGTTAGCTTGTAACCAAGAAACACCAACTACTGGATAATCAGCATAAGATGGGTGACGTAGGTAATAACTAACATATTTTTCACGGTAGCCCATTGCAGTTCTCCAAGACAATGTATCCGGCAAACACTTTTTGTACACATGAGGATATGTTTTGTGGTAAACACGTTTCATCCAATACATGTATTCTAACCAATGAAGGTTGGTAACCTCCGTACGGTCCATGTAAAAAGAAGCAACTGTCACGCGTGATGCGCGTGCATTCCAATCTTGCATCACATCTTGCTCGGTTCTTCCCATCGTGAACGTACCACCTTCAATCATCACCAATCCTGGACCGGTTTCTTGATCTTGTGCATCGAATTTCTCAAATCCACCGTTTTTGTAGTTATTGTATTCCCAACCGGTTGAACTTGATCTTTCTGGAGAACAAGAGGAAAGTATCAATAGTCCAACTACTGCTACCCCTAAAAATCTATTCATCAATCGCTTCATAGTTTACTTTGCGTTTTATTAACGATAATAATCTTTATTAATTGTTTTAGTTACACTTAAAATGACGGACAAGAAATTTTCCGGAAATTTTTCGGTTTCTTCTTACACTTCAAATTAATTCCCATGGAAATTTCATGAGACCCTCCTGAAACACCACCTAAATTTGAAACAGTTAAATCATAACTATATCCAATTTTAAATTTATCCGTACTTATTCCAAGGCTAAGGATAAAAGCGTCTTTGTTTCTATACCAAGCACCTACAGTAAAACTTTCATATCTCAGGTAAGCTCCAATGTTAAACTCCTGAAACCCATTTTGATATTGATAAATAATATTTGGCATTAACATCGTATTGCTTGAGTAACGACCACGTTGACCAAGTTTAATGCTAGCACCCATGTGGCCTGTCACACGAATAGGTAAACGTGAATCACCCAATATCATTGATTCATCTGGTCGATTCAAGTGATGACCTGCTACGCCGAAATAGAAATTTTTCGTAAATCCAACCAATCCTGCCGAAGCATCAAAGAATCCATGACGACCGTTTCCGCGAATGACGTCTCCTGTTTGATATATAAATCCCCTTCTAGGATCAATCATGTCACCAAATGTTAATTTATCCCAATCTAAAAATTTCTGAAAGTAAGCTGCTCTAGCACCGAACATTAATGAAAACTTTCTGTTCACTTTAAGATTGTATGAGTAAATACCACCAATCATTGAGGTTTGTATTGTCCCTTGTCCTTGTTGGTCATGCATGGCAATCAACCCAATACCACCGGAAACGTTTTTAGCGTATGTGTCAAAAGCAGCACTGTACGTAATATAGTTCCCTGTAAGTTGAGGCCATTGATTGCGGTAATTCAAGGCAATTCTTGGGCATCCGCTGGCTCCCGCTAGAGCAGGATTAAGATACACGGGATTCGAATAGAATTGTGTAAAAGTTGGATCCTGAGACCAAGCAGTATTAGACATTGAAACAACAAATAAATTTGTTAAAGCAATGACGAGAGTTCCGAATGTTTTCACAAACTTTGTTTTTAGCACGAACAATCTTAACGTAGTTTAGGTTTTAAAGGTTACAAATATCGAATAATTATTCAAATAAAATAAATATATTGACGTTTTTCTCATACACGTTAATTGAAAAAACCAGAATATGATCAGAATTATTTTTTCATCCTTCTTACTTTTTGTAGCAAACGCTTCTATTTCTCAAGTCGTTCCTGTCGAATTGAATTGGTCTAACACACACAAATACGAAGAGGATGGCAGCTCATTCTCCATTCACTACATCGAAAATCAGGGGATAGATAACGGAATACCTTATTATTTTCAAAAAACGAAAACATTTTCGTCGCAACAAAAAGTCGTTATTTCCGATGTTTTAACTGAGCCAATGCCAGACTCTGATATCAATTACTATAAACAATTATTTATTCAGTTACCAACTGATTTTTCCTTGGAAGCGGCCGTAGCAGATGAGTCTGAACAGTCCTTTGCTGTTTTTCATTTTATTCCCGTTCGTTTGCGTGATGGAAAATACGAGCGGTTGGTTCGATTCTCTTATCAATTAACTCCAAATCCCGCCTCCGTCCAAAAAGACTTTACCACAGAATCCGCTATGAAGTCTGGTTCCGGATCTTGGTATAAAATATCTGTTGCGAAGGATGGAATTTATAAAATCGATAAGTCGTTTTTAGAATCATGTGGTATAACTACAACAGGATTAAATCCAGCGCATATTCATATTTATGGAAATGGAGACGGTTTAATTCCAGAAAAAAACAATCTTCCTAGAACGGATGATTTAGCTCAAAACGCCATTTATATTCAAGGAGAATCAGATGGTGTTTTCAACGACAATGACTACATTCTTTTCTATGGCTGGGGACCACATAGATGGTCCGGCAACGAAAGTACTTTTCCATACCTTCAAATCCGCAATATTTACAGTGATATTTCTACCTATTTCATCAATATCAATAGCAATGAAGCTCCTCTGCGCATTCAAGAAGAGGTACAAAATGACTTGCCAGCAGATTCCATCGTTCAATCATATGATTTCAGGGAATGCTATGAAAATGACCTTCTCAACTTGGTCGAAGGGGGTCAGCGTTGGTATGGAGAATTATTCGATGTTGAACTTGAGCGAACGTTTAATTTTTCGATTCCGAATTTGGATACGGTAAAATTGGATGTGAAATTAGATATTGCGGCAAATTGCCCAAATAACAATTTGTTGAATACCATCAAAGCAAGTGTCAATGGGCAAAACTTATTTACGAATAACCTCCCCATCAATTCTTCCGAGTTTTCCCGTGGAGAATATAAATTTTCTATGATTAATCCACCGGCTTCCATTCCTCTTAAATTGAGTGTTTCTCGGCAATCTCCGAGCACATTAACCTACCTCGATCGCATCACTCTTTATACCAAAAGAAAGTTGGTTTTTTATGGCACTCAATTCGGTTTCCGCGTGAAAAACACACTTAGTACACAACTTTTTTCTTACGAAATAACTGGATTACCATCGAATGGATTTGTATGGGATGTAACGGACAAACATGCTCCCAGAAAAATGTTTTTAAGTGCGATTGGAACAATAACATCCTTTAAATCTGATGGGGGATACAAAGAATTTACCGCATCAAATGGCAGCTCTTTTTTCACCCCAGACAGAATCGGTCCGGTGGGGAATCAGAACTTACATGGATTGACACAAGCTGACTACTTGATCGTAGCTCACCCTGACTTCCTTTCACAAGCAGATCGTCTCGCTGATTTGCACCGGGCAGATGGTATTTCGGTTCACGTAGTGGATGTAATGCAGGTATACAATGAGTTTAGTTCGGGAATGCAAGATGCAACGGCTATACGAATGTTTGCTAAAATGTTCTATGATCGAGCTTTACAAAACGACCCATCTACGATGCCAAAGTACTTGTTGCTATTTGGGGATGGAACCTATGATCCAAAAAATCGCTTGGACAACAATAACAACTACATTCCTACGTATCAAGCTATATTAAGTGAAGATCACATTAACGCATTGGTTTCTGATGATTACTTTGGAATACTGGGTGATAATGAAGGATTTTCAAGCACAGATTTAATGGATATTGGGGTTGGAAGATTCATCGTGAGCGATATTCTTCAGGCAAAACAGCAAGTAGATAAAGTAGAACATTACTTAAAAAATGGATCGCAACTTTATCCGAATAATGGTTCTTGTTGTTTGGGTTCAAGTGACCAAAGTTCAACATTTGGAGATTGGCGCTTGAAGTTTATTCAAATCGCAGATAATGATCCATCGAATACCTTTATTCAAAACAATGCGGAACCTCAGTACAATTATGTAAAGCAAAATCACCGTGAGATGAATGGGGAAAAGTTATACATGGATGCATTCCCAATGGTAATATCCGCCGGGGGCATCAGGTTTCCGGCACTATCCGAATCCATTACGGATCGGGTTCAACGGGGAATTCTTATGATTAATTACGTTGGTCATGGTGGCGAGGTGGGGCTTGCTGAAGAACGGATTGTTACCATTCCTCAAATTCAGTCCTGGAACAATATTAATACCTTGAATTTATTCGTTTCAGCGACATGTGAATTTACCCGTTTCGATGATCCCAAAAGAGTTTCTGCTGGTGAGTGGGCATTTCTAAACCCAACAGGTTCTTCCATTGCCTTGATGACCACCACAAGAGCCGTGTATATCACGGTGAATGAGGTGACGGGAGATGCCTTTTATCAACAAGTTTTCGAACGAGATGCATCCGGAAACCCTAAAACATTTGGGGAAATCGCCATGAAGACAAAAAACAATTCTGGATCGAGTGGAAATAAACGCAGTTTTACGTTAATTGGTGATCCTGCATTGCGTATTGCACTTCCGAGTTACCGAATTGTCACAGATAGCATTAATGGAATCAGTCCTCAAGTTCAAATGGACACAATCAACGCATTGAGTAAGGTGCGTATTAAAGGTCATATGGAGGATTGGAATGGTGGAGTGCTAAATACTTGGAATGGAGTGCTAACGCCGACAATTTTCGATAAGTTCAAAACCCAACAAACCCTTGGGCAGGATCCACCCCAAGTGTTGAGTTTTCAACAGCAACGCAATAAAATATACCGTGGAAAAGCTAGTATAGTCAATGGATATTTTGATTTTGAATTCATTGTACCAAAAGATATTGCGTTGAATTATGGATTGGGAAAAATTAGTTACTATGGAAATAGTGAAATTACCGATGCACAGGGATTTGATACGTTGTTAATTATTGGTGGCATCAATCCCAATGGACTCAATGATGCAATTGCTCCAACCCTCCAACTATTCATGAACGACGAAGCATTTATTTCGGGAAGTGTTACCGATGCAAACCCAGTACTTTTTGCTAAAGTTTTTGATGAAAACGGAATAAATACAGTTGGAAATGGAATCGGCCACGACATCGTTGCTGTTCTCGATGGTGAATCAAGTAATCCATTTGTGTTAAATGATTTTTATTCTGCAGGTTTGAATGATTATCAAAATGGTGAGGTTCGGTATCAATTCCAAGGATTAACAAAAGGTAAACACACGCTTGAATTGAAAGTATGGGATGTCAACAACAATTCTGGTATTGCTAAAATTGATTTCATCGTTCAAGAAAAAGAAGTGCCTATTTTGGATCATGTATACAATTACCCTAATCCATTTACCACTCGCACATCGTTCATGTTTGAACACAATCAATCATGCAATCAACTTGATGTACAAGTTCAGGTCTACACTATTTCAGGTAGACTTGTTAAAACCATACAACAGCAAGTCCAAACCCAAGGATTTCGTTCTGAGGGAATCGAATGGGATGGAAAGGACGATTTTGGAGATCAGTTAGCCAAAGGTGTTTATGTTTATCGATTGAAAGTGAAAAACCTAGATGGACAAATAGCGGAAAAAACAGAGAAATTGGTTATTTTGAAGTAATCCCACAATAAAAAACCTAGTTTTTCGTATATTTACGAACTATTAAGTACTGTTATTTATGAAGCACGTTTTTATCGTTTTATCATTCTGTTATTCTTCTTTTCTAGTCTATGCTCAACCGAACGGTGGGGGATCAGGTGTGACGGATAATGACCTGCAATTAAATACCATCACAACAGCCTTGCCATTTATGGCGATTACTCCTGACTCAAGAGCAGGCGGAATGGGGGATGCTGGAACGGCATTGAGTCCAACATCAACCTCTGTCTATTGGAATACATCTATGCTCAGTTTTGCCAAAGAAAAGTCTGAAATAAGTTTGTCCTACACACCATGGTTACGTCAATTAACCAATGACATTAGTTTATCCTATTTAGCTGGCTATTATCGCATCAACAAAATCCATACTATTGGTGGGTCTTTGCGTTATTTTAGTTTAGGTGAAATTACCTTTACGGATATTAGTGGAAATGTACTTCGTGATGACAAACCCAGTGAGTTTGAATTAACCGGGGCCTATGCTTTCCGTTTAGCAAAGAAATTGAGTATTGGAATTAATGGGAAGTTTGCGTATTCCAATTTAACAGGAGGATTGACCGTTGGCGGTGTGAATACAAAAGCGGGTGTTGTTGGTGCGGCAGATTTTTCAATCACTTATCGAAACGAGGATGCTAAAATTGGAAAAACAGATGGGACATATACGTTTGCCACTACTTTGAATAACCTAGGAAATAAAGTGGCTTATTCCGAGTTGTCAAAACGTGATTTTATTCCAATGAATTTGAAAATCGGTAATGCCTTTGAAGCCGAGTTCGATGATTACAATAAAGTCACTTTCGCAGTGGATTTACAAAAGCTTTTGGTTCCAACTCCCGCATACTTTGCAAATGTAAACGGAAGTTATACGATGTTATCTGGAATGGATGGAGATGTTGGCATTATCAACGGGATTCTTCAGTCGTTTTATGATGCGCCTGGTGTGGTTTCGAAAGATGCGAATGGTGATTATATTCAAAATAATGATGGCTCATACGCGATCGTAAAGGGTTCTAAATTAAAGGAGGAATTAACAGAAATCAATATTGCTGGAGGAATTGAATGGTGGTACAACGATGTTTTGGCATTTAGAACTGGCATGTTCTATGAAAACAGAAACAAAGGAAACCGTCAATTTTTGAATTTTGGCGCAAGTTTGAAATACAACATGTTCTCCATAGATTTCTCTTACCTAGCATCCGTGAGCGGTAGACAGAGTCCATTAGCAAACACCTTGCGTTTCACGCTTAGATTGAATCTAGGACGAACCGGAGGAACCTCAACAAGCGGTATTTAATATGCAGATTCGAACGGGATTTGGAGTCGATGTACATCGCTTGGATTTGGGATACGATTTGTATATCGGAGGAAAGAAAATCGAATCGGATTTAGGGGCTGTTGGTCACTCCGACGCAGATGTACTTCTTCACGCGATATGCGATGCCTTATTAGGAGCAGCCAACCTAAGAGACATTGGATTCCATTTTTCAGATAAGGACCCGAAATACAAAGGAATTGATTCGAAAATTCTCTTGGCTGAAGTCATGACATTGCTTGAAGATAAAGGGTATCATGTCGTTAATGTGGATTCCACCGTCATCCTTGAGAGTCCGAAACTGAATCCACACATTCCGGAGATGTGTCAAATTATTGCCGATTTATTGAAAGTAGATTTAGATGCGATTTCGATCAAAGCAACTACGCATGAAATGGTTGATTCTTTTGGGGAAAGACGTGCTGTTAAAGCTTACGCAAGTTGCTTAATACAGAAATAATCGTTCATAGATCATGAAGAAATACCTATAATCGTTTGCATTCAGTTATATGAGAAATAAAATCATTTCTACAGTAAAAATTCATGTCGACTCATGGTTTCGCTCGGATTTGTCTAATCCCGAGCAGGGTCAGTATTTCTTTAATTACCGAGTTTTTATTGAAAATAAAGGAACTGAACCTGTACAATTATTGCACCGTCATTGGATGGTAGAACATTTGATATACGGCACACAGCATGTCGATGGTCCTGGGGTAGTAGGTGAACAACCAATTATCTCAGCAGGTGAACGATTTGAATATGTAAGTGGCTGCGAATTTTGGTTGCCTATTGGAAGAATGAGTGGATTTTATACCTTTCAACATATCGAATCCGAACAATTGTTTTCAGTCCCAATTCCTTTATTTACCTTAGAGTTCCCTCCCTTGTTATCTTAATTTTACGTAGATGACCTTTTTCGTTTCAAAAAAGGGTTCTTTGTAGATGTTGGAGAGCAAAAACTCTCTATTCAAGTGTTTCACAGGTTTCATTTCCTCACTCAAATCGCCTCCTTTTAGGTAAAGGATTCCATTCACTAAGTCATGTTCAGATTTCTTTTTCACTTTTCCCTTTACCCATGTTAAAAATATGGGCATTTGAGTTACGGCTCGGCTAACAATGAAATCAAAATCCCCTTTAATTTCCTCCGCTCGAGCATGTTGTGCTCTTACATTCGTAAGTCCTAATGCGAGTACAACCTCGTTAACAACTTTGATTTTTTTACCGATTGAATCAACTAAAACAAAGGAAGTTTCCGGAAATAAAATGGCCAAAGGGATGCCTGGGAATCCACCACCTGTTCCAATATCGAGAACAGAAGAACCTGGCTTAAATGCACATACTTTTGCAATCCCAAGAGAATGTAGAACATGATGCGTATAAAAGTTGTCCGTATCCTTTCGGGAGATCACATTTATTTGGGCATTCCAAAAAGTATATAACTCCTCTAGTTGCGCAAATTGATTGATTTGTTCCGTGTTTAATTCCGGGAAGTATTTCAGGATGATTTCCACGCTCTTTAGATGCTATCTTTCGTTTTATCCATCATCGCAGCCAAGAAATCTCTTGCGCGAAAAAGTTGAGCCTTCACTGTGCCAAGTGGAAGATTCATTTCCTCCGCAATTTCTTCATAACTCAGTTCTTCGAAATAGCGTTTTTCAACCAATTCTCGGTACTTCGGTTTTAATTTACTGACCAACAAACGCATGTGAATAATCCGCTGTCCATGAATGATGGTCTCTTCTGGATTTAAACCGGTCGACCGGGCATCGATGCGTAAGCGACTTCCGTCCTCCGTCATCATGCCTTTATCAATCGACGTTACTTCTATGCGTTTTTTGCGAATGAAATCGATGCAATTGTTCGATGCAATTTTAAACAACCATGTACTGAATGCAAAACTAGGCGAATATTGGTCGAGGCGACTGAATGCTTTTCCGAAAGCTTCGATGGTAAGGTCATCTGCATCATCCGAATTTTTAACCATCTTCAGCATCATGTAATAGATGGAATCGCGGTAACGCTCCATTAGACCGGCATATGCAGCTTGATTGCCTTTACGTGCCGCTTCCACTAACACCAGGTCATGTTTTGCTTTTTCCGATAAATGTTCGTTCTCTACCATCTATAGTACTTTTGTCGTTCTGATATGTAAAACAATATAGGCATCAACAAGGCATAGAATAAATCCCAAAAAGGAAGATAACGCACAAAGCTTTTCTCCTTTAATTGGGTTAGACAGCGTCCCTGCAACCACCATTTTAAAAGTAGAGTAAATCCAAAAACACTGCTACTCAGTAAAATGAAATCTCTACTAAACAGCAAAGTAATAAAAGAAACCCACATCAAAATCAGGGACAGTGGATATATTCCTAACAAGAGTTTCTTAATAAAGCGGTATTTTCCCGAAGTGGAGTAGTGGCGTGTCTTTTGAGTCATCCATCTAGTCCATGATGTTGGAGCTTGGGAATAACAGAAGGAATCTGGATTTAATTGAATGGAATAATTTGATTTTTTAGCTGCCTCTTGGATAAAAAGCACATCGTCACCTGTTGTAACGGAGTAATGTGACTTAAATCCATTCACCGAGTGAAAAACACTTTTAGTATATGCTAGGTTTCGTCCAACCCCCATGTAGGGTAATTTTGCCAAAGCCATGGAAAAATAATTCACCCCAATCCATGCGGTATCGAAACGAATAAGCCGGTTTAAAAATCCTTTATTTTTTAAGAATGGTGCATACCCGATGACAATTTGTTTAGAGCGGGTATATTGACTTGCCATTTGTTTGATCCACTGGTCATTGCTCGGTTTGCAATCGGCATCGGTCAGAACAAAATGCTCATATTTAGCTGATTTAATCGCTAACGTGATGGGCAATTTCTTTCCTGGACGCAGGTGTTTATTTCTACTTAATTCAACTACGCGAAGATTAGGAAACTGACGCGCAAACGCCGTGAGAATCCAACCACTATCATCAATTGATTGGTTATTCACCACAATGACCTCGTAAACTGGATAATCTTGGCTTAGAATAGCGGGTAGATTTTCATAGAGGTTGTCGGACTCATTCCGAGCTGCGATAATGACGCTGATGGGCATCCAGTTTTGATGGTCATCAATAGGTTTCGATTTGTGGAAAGCAAGTTTGCTATAAATAAACAAAACATACAATATTTGCATCAAGGCAAACAACGCTAGAACGAAGAAAGCGATGGTGAAAAAATTAATTTCAAATGGTGGTATAAACTTCATAGGATAACTTCAGTACAAAGATGAATTCTCAAATCAAATACCCGTATCTTTGTTGCAGTTATTTTTCAACATTTTTATGCACTTTGATCTTCTGACGCAAAATTCTGACTCAAAAGCACGCACGGGTCGGCTTCATACAGAACACGGAACCATTGAAACTCCGATATTTATGCCTGTCGGTACGGTAGGTTCCGTAAAGGGAGTTCATCAACAGGAATTACGTGATGATATTAACGCTCAAATCATTTTAGGGAATACCTATCATTTATTTTTACGTCCCGGAATCGAAGTATTAGAGGCAGCAGGTGGTTTACATCAATTTATTGGTTGGGAACGTCCGATGTTAACGGATAGTGGGGGTTACCAGGTTTACTCTTTATCCGGAAGTCGAAAAATCATAGAAGAAGGTGTTAAATTTCAATCGCATATTGATGGAAGTTACCATTTCTTCACGCCGGAAAGAGCCATTGACATTCAACGCACTATTGGTGCCGATATCATCATGGCATTTGATGAATGCACCCCTTATCCATGCGAGTACAATTATGCCAAGCGCTCTATGGACATGACACATCGTTGGTTAAAGCGTTGTTTCGAAGCAATGGATGCATCGGAACCGAAATATGGCTATGAACAAGCCTTGTTCCCCATTGTGCAAGGAAGTGTTTACAAAGATTTAAGAAAGGAATCTGCTGAAACGATTGCTTCTTGGGATGCTGTTGGGAATGCGATTGGCGGATTGTCCGTCGGGGAACCTGATGAAGACTTATATGAAATGACGGAATTAGTTTGCGACATTTTACCCAAAGATAAACCGCGATATTTAATGGGTGTTGGGACACCAACAAATATCCTCGAATGCATTGCCTTGGGCATTGATATGTTTGATTGTGTCATGCCGAGCAGGAATGCGCGTCATGGATTATTATATACATGGGAAGGGACCATCAACATTAAAAACGAGAAATGGTCTAAAGATTTTTCTCCGATTGATGAAACGAGTGAGGTGTGGGTTGACCGAGTGTATACAAAAGCCTATTTACGCCACCTCGTGAAGGCTGGTGAGTATTTAGGGATACAAATTGCCACCATTCATAATTTAGCTTTTTATTTGGAGCTCGTGAAACAAGCAAGAGAACACATTCAAGCCGGAGATTTTGTTGCTTGGAAAAATACAGTCACACCAAAATTGTCGATTCGACGTTAACATGATATGCTAAAGATCATCGATCGATATATCATCAAGAAATTCCTTTCAACATTTTTTTTCATGTTGGGAATCATCATGTTGTTTTCCATTGTGTTTGATATTTCCGAAAAACTGAGTGAGTTTATCTCCAATAAAGCACCCATTTCAGAGATTATTTTTGATTACTACGTGAATTTCATTCTCTATTATGGGAATACCTTTTCATCGATGATCATTTTTATTTCCGTCATCTGGTTTACGGCAAAAATGGCTCAGGATACCGAAATCATACCTATTTGGTTTAGTGGACGTCCAATCGCACGATTCTTAAGGCCATACATGATCGGTGCAACAATTTTAATGTTGTTTTCTTTTGTATTAAATCACTTCATTGTCCCGCGATCCTCCAAAGTGAGATTGGCATTCGAAGAAAAGTATTACCGTGATGTTTTATCGGTGGAGGATTATCAAGCCGAATACCCAGGAAATGAGTTGGTTTATTTTTCGAGTTACACCTCTTCTGAAAATCAAATTCATGACTTAACAATTCAGAAATGGAACGATGACAACGAACCCATTTACTTTTTTAGGGCGCGAACCGTCAAGAACATTCCTGGAACAAATCGTTGGAGGGTAAAGGATTACTATGAAAAAAATTACGAATTCCCCAAAGGAAAACTGATCCATGTAGCTCAAAAGGACACAACCTTTTCTTTTTCTTTAGAGGAAATTTCCCAGCGTGAAAACGTGGCGGAAACAATGACCTATAGCGAGCTTACCCGTTTAATTGACCGTGAAAAAATTAAAGGTTCTGCTCTTGTTCCAACATATGAAATTGAACTTCATCAACGCACCTCATACCCATTTGCTGCCTATATTTTAACAATCATGGGAGTATCTGTATCTTCGCGAAAAAAACGAGGGGGAATCGGTGTGAATGTAGCCATCGGACTCACCATTGTTTTTGTCTATATCTTTTCGATGAAGATGTTAACTGTTGCTTCGATGAATGTGGGCTTACCTGCGATTATTTCTGTTTGGATTCCAAACATCATGTTTGCATTCGCTGCATATATTCTGTACCGATTTTCTCAGAAATAAGGCAACTTTTCTAGGTCAATCCATTCTCCATCTTCTGCGGATATTGTATTTGTAAACATACTTTTGGCTTCAAACAAATGCTGATCACTTGTTTCGTAGCGGGAAGAGAAATGTCCGATAACTAAGTGTTTTACTTTCATTTTCTCTGCCATTTGCGCTGCTTGTTTCGCTGTACTGTGATAGGTTTGTTTTGCGCGCGCTGCATGTTGTTCCGTAAAGGTTGCTTCGTGGTACATGAGGTGAGCATGTTCAATAGCAGACTCATATCCTACCCATGGCTTTGTATCGGAGCAATATACATAATGAAGAGATGGTGACGGTGGAGAGGTGAAGTTCTTGTTCTTTAAAATACGGCCATCTTTTTCTATATCTAATCCTGCTTTCAATTTGGGAAGGTCTTCCAATAACAATCCTGCCTCTTTGATCGCGACAGCATTTAAATGTAAAGGTTTCGGTTTTTCTTCGATTCGGTATCCCCAAGTAGGGATTCGGTGTTTTAAGGCAAAACTTTTAATTTCAATGAGTCGATCTTCAAAAATCGTTTGTAGAGACTTTGTTTCTAGCTGTACAAATTGGACCTCAAAACATAATTTGTGACCACCAACATCAATGAACGAAGTAATCAATTGTTGTAATTCTGGTGGACCGTAAACGGTTAAGCCTCTAGTTCTGCCTAATAAATGCATGGATGAAATAAGCCCGGGTAGTCCAAAAAAGTGATCGCCGTGCAAGTGGGAAATGAGGATATGGGTAATTCGTTGAAGTTTAATTCCGAATTTCCTCAGTTGAAGTTGTGTTCCTTCGCCACAATCAATGAGTATATGGCGGTTATTACATTCGATGTATTGAGCTGTTGGATTTCGCTTGCCGGTTGGAAGCGCTGCGCCACTACCTAAGATGCAAATGGAGAAACTCACGCGATGAGGGCATCAATTCCGTTATTTACGGAATCGGTAATGACTAGAACTTTATCTAATTGTGCAATTTCAACCATTTTTTGAACGTTACTTTGCAATCCGCATAGGGCAAAGCCACCATTGGTATCTTTACAAAGTCTATTGGCGATGAGTACAGCGCTTAATCCGGAGGAATCGCAATATTTAGTTTTGGAAAGATCCAATAAAATGAAATTACTCCCAATTTTATTGAGTTGAAGGAAATGACTTTTCAGTTCTGGGGCATTGCTTGCATCGAGTTTTTCGACGTTTGCTGATACAACTACTATTTTTCCTTGTGGATCTACTGAAAAGTTCATGACAATCGTTTTGTCAAATGTAAAAATTTTCAGCGTTCAATTTTCGCTGCGAGTAAATAAATTACTGCCATTCGAACAGCCACTCCATTTTCCACTTGATCTAAGATGATACTTTGCTTCGAATCAGCTACATCACTAGAGATCTCTACGCCACGATTAATTGGCCCTGGGTGCATGATGATGATTTCTTTGGAGAGTCCATCTAAAATCTCCTTGTTCAATCCAAACATCATCGTGTATTCACGCAAGGATGGAAAGTATTTGATGTCTTGTCGTTCTAATTGAATGCGCAACATATTCGCTACATCGCACCATTCCAATGCTTCTCTCAGGTTGTGAGAAACTTTCACACCAAGGTCACCAATGTATTTTGGGATTAATGTCGTTGGACCACAAACCATGACCTCTGCCCCCAGTTTTTGTAGGCAATAGATATTTGAAAGGGCCACCCGTGAATGTAAGATATCCCCAACAATCACTACTTTTTTTCCTTCCACACTTCCCAAGCGCTCACGAATGGAAAAAGCATCTAATAAAGCTTGTGTAGGGTGTTCGTGTGTGCCGTCTCCTGCATTGATGACACGCGCTTTCACTTTTTTTGAAAGGAATAGTGCTGCACCTGGATTTGGATGGCGCATCACTACCATGTCCACTTTCATTGCTAAAATATTATTCACTGTGTCGATAAGTGTTTCACCTTTTTTAACAGAGCTGCTAGACGCACTAAAGTTCACTGTATCTGCGGAAAGTCTTTTTTCGGCAAGTTCGAAGGATAACCTCGTTCGAGTGGAGTTTTCAAAGAAAATATTTGCAATGGTTAGATCTCTAAGGGATGGAACTTTTTTAATCGGTCGATTGATAACTTCTTTGAAGCTATCGGCTGTTTTGAAGATTAACTCGATATCTTCTCGCGTTAAATCTTTAATTCCTGTTAGGTGATCAACACTTAAATTATTCATTGCTTTCTTTTGTAAACAAAACCACTTTATCTGCTCCTTCCGTTTCTTTCCACTCCACGGAAACGCGTTCTGAAATTTGTGTATCTACTGTTTTACCAATGTAATCGGCTTGAATTGGTAAGTCACGACTGTAGCGACGATCAATGAGTACTAATAATTCCACTTTGGAAGGACGTCCAAATGTGAGTAATGCATCCAGTCCGGAGCGAATGGTTCTTCCAGTATATAAAACATCGTCAACTAGTATGACACGCTTATTTTCAATGCTAAAATCAATGTTGGTGATGCTTGGAATCATCGGTTTTTCTCGGCGACGAAAATCATCTCGATAAAACGTAATATCTAAATTCCCGCATTGAATTTCTTTACCGAGAATAGATTCCAAATAAGACTTAAGTCTTGTGACAACATGAATTCCTCTTGGTTGTAAACCAACGAGAACAGTGTCCGAGAAGTCGTTGTGGGATTCTATTAATTCATGGGAAAGACGTTTCAAAGTGAGGTCCAAATGTGTTGGATTCAAAATGATTTGCTTTTCCATTAACACAAAGATAAGGGATATTTATGTTCGAAAGAAATACCTATTGGATTTTTATCGATTTATTATCGATTGACCCAAATCAGAAAGCAGGAAAAAGCTCCCGGTTACTAGGATAAGGTCTTGAGGAGACACAGCATTCTCAAGAGATTTTAGTAATTTATTTACATCAGAGGAAACAGATTGAACCCGGGAATCTTTCGTTTTTATTTCCATTAATTCCGCCAGTGTAAGGCTTCGATTATTCCGGAATTCAGAAAGGTAAATCATCGCTTTGGATGGGAGTAAAGACAAAATCTCTGGGACATTCTTATCCTGAGATGCACCGTAGATGATGTGTAAATTGTTGAATCGCAGGTTGGCTATATCCATAAGTGTCGCTCGAATGCCATCTTGATTATGAGATACGTCCAGGTAAATCAAGGGATTTTCGCGCACTTTGGTTAATCTCCCAAATAATCCTGTATTAAGCACGAGGTTTTTAAGTGCTTTGGTTATGGTTTCGTTGGAAAAAGAAACGTTTATTTTTGAGAGGGCACAAAGTGCTGTTCTCAGGTTTGTTTTTTGAAGTGACGGCAGTTCTGTTTTATCAAGTAAATCCCACTTTTCTTTGTCAGCAAAGTAAATCTGCGCACCATGCTTTTTTGCTTTTTCTGTAAAAAGCACTTTCAGTTCTTCTTGGGTTTGTCCAATTACGACGGGTTGACTTGACTTAATGATTCCGGCTTTTTCCAAAGCAATCTGTGGAAGTGTTTCCCCTAAGAATTGTGTATGGTCCAGGCCAATGTTTGTAATGACAGCAATAGTGGACTGAAGTACATTGGTTGAGTCAAGTCGTCCACCCATACCGGTTTCGATCACAGCATAGGCACACTGATTTTGTTGAAAATGGTCAATGGCCATGGCGAAGGTTACCTCAAAGAAACTCGGTACGAAATCGAGATTAAGGTCAATAACGCGTTGACAAAAGTTCACCACTGCGGCTTCGTCAATTTGCACACCATTGATTCGAATTCGCTCCCGAAAGTCGAAAATATGTGGCGACGTAAACAAGCCAACTTTCTCGTTTTTTTCAGTTAGAATGGAACTCATGTAGGAACAAGTTGAACCCTTACCGTTTGTTCCTGCCACATGAATTACGGACATATTATTTTGCTCAATCCCTAGGAAATGAAGTAAGTCTGTGGTTTGTTTTAATCCTGGTTTATACGCACTTGCTCCAATGTTTTGATAGGAGGGAAACTGGTCAAATAGCCAGGAGGTAGCCTGAGTATATGTTTCGAATTTCATCCTTACATCAATTGGGCTAAAAATACAGCAATACCTGAAAAATAGCCAATTGCAGCCAATAGGGTGATGCGTTTTAAATACCAGAAAAAGGAAATTTTCTCCATTCCCATAGCCACGACTCCGGCTGCAGATCCAATAATGAGCATGGATCCACCAGTACCGGCGGCATAGGCAATGAAATGCCATATTTCATGATCTAAACCAAATTGGAACATCCCCATGGATGCAGCGACAATTGGAACGTTGTCAATGATAGCTGAGGCGACACCGAGTAAGGTAACAAACAAATTCACATCCATGCTTTCTTGAATTTGCACTCCAAATCCGTAAATCATTCCCATGGACTCCATTGCGGCAATGGTCATCAGAATTCCTAAAAAGAAAAGAATACTTGGTAGTTCAATTTTCGTTAGCGCCTTAAATGTTGGACTTGTGTGTGAAGGAGTCGCGTTCATATCCGTCAACGAAAATGCACGTTTACTGATGATTTCTGCAATAATGGAAATTAGTCCTAAGGAAAACATCATTCCCATGTAAGGTGGTAAATGTGTTGTCATTTTAATAATGGGTACAAGGATGATCAGAAATAATCCAAGTGCCAAGATGATGACGCTTTGTTTTTTCGTTTTTTCTTTTGGATTTATATGTTGAATTGTTCCTTTAAACGCCTTCATTTTTGATGCAATAACTAAAGGAACAAGGAGTGATACAATTGCGGGTAAAAAAAGATGAGTAATGAGACTTCCAGCATTCACTTTATGGTTCATCCACAACATCGTTGTCGTTACATCTCCTATTGGAGACCATGCACCGCCAGAATTTGCGGCGATAATGATAAATCCAGCATACCATTTTCGTAAGTCGGAATCGGTAACTATTTTTCTGAGAATGCTGATGAGAACAATTGTTGCGGTTAAATTATCGATCAATGCGGATAAGAAAAAAGCAAGAATACAAATAACCCAAAGGAGGGCTAATTTACTTTTTGTTTTTATGAGTGACTTAAAGACCTGAAATCCATCAAAGTGATCAATGATTTCAACGATGGTCATTGCACCGATTAAAAAGATGAGAATTTCACTGGTCTTCCCAAAATGGTGAAGTAAGGTCGCGTCGATGATTTCGCGCTTTTGTGCGATGGAACCCGTTAATTCAGGAATGCTCCATTGTCCGCATTTGGGATCTTGAAATAATCCTTGTGCAGGATCTAGCCAAAGTACAATTGAGGGTAAAGCTAGGTACACAATCGTCCATGATAATACCATCATGAATAAAGCAGGAACCAACTTGTCGATTTTCAAACTATGCTCCAAAGTAATGGCGACATAGCCGATAAGAAAAACGAAAAGAAGAGAAATAACCATGAATTATACGAGTTGTTTTAATGCAATTTCAAATGCCGTTTTGGCGATGTTTGTTTTTGCTTGGTTCAATTGATGAGCTTCTTTCAAAGCAGTGTAAATAATGTTACTCGTATCTTCAAAAATTAATTTATCCTCGATTGTTTCTAAGTCGTTGCTCATTAAATAAGCAAAAACACGTGCCATCCCACAGTTTGCAATGAAATCTGGAATCAGGGATAAGTTCGCATCTGCTTTTTCTGCAATAGGACCGAAGAAAATTTCTTGGTCAGCAAAAGGAACATTTGCTCCAGAGGAGATGACTTGAAGTCCTGCAGCCAGAAGTTGGTTTAAATTCTCTTCGGAAAACATGCGACTACCAGCACAAGGAATGAATACATCTGCAGGTGTGCTCCAAATACGTGCATTAACTTCTTCAAACGAAAGCATTCCATCACTTTTCAATTCGTTTCCATTTTTGGAAAGGAACAATGTTTTCACTTCCTCGAAGCTTAGTCCATCTTCTTTAATGATCCCACCGACACGGTCGATGATTCCAACTATTTTTGCTCCATTCAAAGCAAGGTAGTAAGCCGCTGCGGACCCAACATTTCCCCATCCTTGAACAATCACTTTTTTGTCTTTCACATCACCACCCCATAGAGAGAAATAGTGACGAATGGATTCAGATACACCATAACCGGTAATCATATCTGCAACTACAAATTTTCTGGATACGTCTGGTGTTAAACTCGCATCTTCAATTACTTTTAGAACACCGCGTTGTAATTGACCAATTCGGTTCATTTTCTGTGCTTCCTTCGGCTGAAAGTGTCCATTAAAGACACCTTCTTGTGGATGCCAAACACCACAAGATTCCGTGATTGGAATCACTTCGTGAATTTCATCAACGTTTAAATCACCACCCGTTCCGTAGTAATTTTTCAATAAAGGACTTACTGCTGCAAACCAACGTTTTAAGACACCTTCTTTTCTTGGGTCTTTCGGATCAAAGTTGATTCCAGATTTAGCTCCACCAATTGCGGGACCAGCAACCGTAAACTTAACTTCCATGGTTTTTGCTAGGGATTCTACTTCGCGTTTGTCGAGTCCAATACGCATGCGTGTCCCACCTCCAGCTGCACCTCCTCTTAAGGAGTTAATTACAACCCATCCTTCTGCTTCTGTTTCCGCATCTTTCCACTCAAAAACGATTTCAGGTCGTTTGTTCTCAAATTTTTGGAGTAATTCTTTCATTTCTTTCGTTGTATAGGATGCAAAATTAGGAAAATGGTCCTTACCCTGCCGGATTTTCCATTTATTTTCAAACAGTTTGTTGACTTATTGCGCACGATGATATACACCTGTACATAGTTCCATATGTGCGCCGGTTACACTGGGTACATTGGTGCTTTCGCCGCGTAAATGCCTTGCACCTAAAAAAGCAAAAACAATCGCTTCTTTAAAATCGATGAGTTCTTGAGCAGGAATCAAGCAATTCCCAGAAAAATGTGCACGAAGTCTTTCTAGAAAGTAGGAATTCTTTGTCCCTCCACCTGTCATAAAAACGGAGGATATTTGTTCATCGTTTAGTATTTTTGACACTTGAATCGCGACATGTTCCGTGTGCGTACAAAGCAAATCCTCTAGCTTATAATCCGATGTTAATAGTGGCATATATTGTTCATGAAGCCATTCTACACCGAGCGATTTTGGAGCTACCTTAGAATAATAGGGGAGTGCGTTTAATTCATCGAGTAATGCTTGATTCATCACCCCTGACTTTGCGAGTTCGCCGCCTTCATCGTAGGTCTTGCCGATTTTTTGCATGAGCAAATTGGAAGGTAAATTAGCAGGGGAAATATCAAAGGCCTGAATGATGCCATTCTTTTTAAAACTCATGTTTGAAAATCCACCAAGATTTAAGAATGCGTCCGCCTTATCCCCAAACAAATGAAAGTCCCCAATTGGCACTAATGGCGCACCTTGTCCACCAGCGATGACATCTAAACTGCGAAAATCGTTGATGACAGGTATCCCCGTTTGATAGGCCATTGTGGATCCACAACCAATTTGCAACGTAAATCCAAGATGAGGTTGGTGATAAACGGTATGTCCATGAGAAGCAATAGCAGCTATCTGACTTTTTGAAATGTGCTGTTCACTTAAAAACTTCAGGACCATTTCAGCAAAACAAACACCCAGTTCTTTGTCAAAAAGTTGGAGTTCTTCCGCGGACAAATCCGTAACACGATGAAGTTTATCCAAAAGAGCATTTGGGTAGCTAACTGTTTGATAATGTAGTAGTTCAAACTCAATTTTATCATCTTGAAATTCAAAGGAAACATGAGCAATATCTAAGCCGTCGAGTGAGGTCCCAGACATCAAGCCCAGAATCTCCATTTTATTCCTATTCATTTCTTTCATGCTTGGCAGAATTCGATTATTTTTGTTCAAAATTAAAAAATCAATCAACATGAATTTTGAATTGACGGAAGAACAACTCGCGGTTAAGGAAGCAGCAAGAGATTTTGCACAAAACATTTTGAAGCCCGGAGTGATAGACAGAGATAATAATCAGCGTTTTCCAGCTGAAGAAATCAAGCAACTAGCTGAATTAGGCTTTATGGGAATGATGGTTGATCCGAAATACGGCGGTAGCGGGATGGATACTATGTCCTATGTTGTAGCAATGGAAGAAATCTCTAAAGTAGATGCTTCTGCATCTGTTTGTATGTCCGTGAATAATTCATTGGTTTGTTGGGGATTGGAGAAATATGGTTCGGAAGAACAAAAACAAACCTTTCTCGTTCCGTTAGCAACTGGAGAAAAAATCGGTGCGTTCTGTTTATCGGAGCCAGAAGCTGGATCTGATGCGACTTCGCAGCGCACAACGGCGATTGATATGGGAGATCATTATTTGTTGAATGGCACAAAAAACTGGATAACAAACGGTTCATCTGCATCAACTTACTTAGTGATTGCACAAACAAATGTTGAGCTTGGACATAAAGGAATCAATGCCTTGATCATCGAAAGAGGCATGGAAGGATTCATCGTTGGAGCGAAGGAAGATAAAATGGGAATTCGCGGAAGTGACACGCATACATTGTTGTTCAACGATGTGAAAGTCCCTAAAGCAAATCGCATTGGGGAAGACGGATTTGGATTTACCTTTGCGATGAAAGTATTGAGCGGTGGTCGAATCGGTATTGCAGCACAAGCCTTAGGTATTGCAGCAGGTGGATTTGAGTTGGCATTAGCCTATTCAAAAGAACGCAAGGCATTTGGTAAAGAAATTTATAAACACCAAGCAATTGCGTTCAAATTGGCTGATATGGCAACAGAGATTGAGGCGGCACGTTTACTGGTGTATCGATCAGCTGCGGACAAAGATGCCGGCAGAAATTACGACCAATCCAGTGCAATGGCGAAATTGTATGCATCGAAAGTAGCGATGGAACAAACCGTTGAGGCGGTTCAGATTCACGGTGGATATGGATTCGTGAAAGAATACCACGTTGAGCGTTTAATGCGTGATGCGAAAATCACACAGATATATGAAGGAACTTCTGAGGTTCAGAAAATCGTTATTTCTCGTGGATTATTAGCTGATTAATGAATGAAAAACAATTGGATATGTTAGCTCCTTTTAACCTACAAAAGTGGATCGATGAAAACAGAGATTTACTGAAGCCACCAGTGTCCAACAAGAACTTGTACAAAGAGGCAGGTGATTTTATTGTCATGGTTGTTGCTGGTCCGAATGCCAGAAAGGACTATCATTTTAATGAAAGTGAGGAGTTATTTTTCCAAATTGAAGGAGATATTCTGGTGCGTGTTCAAGAAAATGGGCAAGCGAAAGAAATCATCATCAAAGAAGGGGAGATGTTTTTACTTCCATCGAATACACCTCATTCGCCTGTTCGAGGAGCGAATACGATTGGATTGGTCATTGAACGCGTCCGCAAAGGAAGCGATTTACAAGATGGACTCATGTGGTTTTGTGAAAAATGCAACCACCATTTGAAAACGTATCGTTTTCCCTTAGAAAATATTGAAAGTGACTTTATTCCTCGTTTTAAAGAGTTCTATGGCTCAGAAGAAATGAGAACATGTGACAACTGTGCACATGTGATGGAAGTCGATCCGAAATTCGTTTAGAAATCCCTTTATTTATTGTGGTTGGTAGGTGTAGCGGAAAGACTCTCCGGTTTGGAAGATATCCTCTACAATCACTAATTCTTTATTTCGCAACTCCTTGATGCTATATTCATGCGTTGGTTTTGTGGTCGTATCTTCATAGAAATATAAGGTCGCGTCTTTGTCAACAAGTTCCCACCGTCCATTAGTATAATCGCCTTGTATTTGTCCAAGCGCATTGTACGTTTTTGACATGGAATACGTTCCGTCTTTATCAATGCTCAGTTTCGTTGTAAAATCGACATTTAACACATTGTTACCATTCAGTGTATAGCCCTTCAATTCCCAGTCATTACACAAACGTGCTTTTCTTGTTAACATGGAAAAATTAGGTCCTTCACTGTATTTGTTGCAGGAAGAAAAGATCAAAGTCGAGATAAAAAGGGCTGCAAGTACAATTCTCATGATTCAGTTTTTTTTCAAATGTACTAAACAAACCGCAATTTTCAGCATAAACTTCGTAATTTTGTAGAATGAAAACGCTATCCTATTTCGTGCTTATTGCCTTGCTTTTTTCTTGTCAAGAAACGAGTGAAAAGTCAAAGCCACTATCTGTTAAAAAAACAAAGACCATTGAAGTTCAGGCGAATAGCCAGGCGGACTTTGCGGTTGAAGGAATGGTTTGCCAAATGGGTTGTGGAGGTTCTATTCGAAAAGAACTGAAAATGACCGGTGCGGTAGAACGGGTTGAAGTGAACTTTATCGAGGAACAAAAGGAGCAAATTGTTCATATTCAGTTCGATTCCACTTTGATATCTACGCAAAAAATCTCCTCGATTTTAAATTCCATCAATGATCGGCAATTTAAAGCAAAAGTGATTTCTAAAAAAGCGATATAATGGATTTGTATTATCGCGAGATGGGGGAGGGACAGCCCTTAGTGATTTTACATGGTCTTTTCGGGTTTTCTGATAATTGGCAAACGCAAGCAAAGAAATTTTCCGAATATTACCGCGTCATCTTGGTGGATTTAAGAAACCACGGACATTCCCCATGGTCTTCAGATTTTTCTTATCCAATCATGGTGGAAGATCTTCTCGGTTTATTTCAAAAGTTATCATTGCAGCAGGTTATTTTACTTGGACATTCAATGGGTGGAAAAGTTGTGATGCACTTTACGCAGAGATACCCGGAATACGTCCAAAAACAGATTGTGGTGGACATGGGAGTGAAATCTTACCCAATGCATCACCAACATATTCTGGAGGCCTTTAATCGCATTGATTTAAATAAGTTGTCCGCGCGAAGTGAAGCTGAAGCAATATTGAAACAGTTTATCGAATCGGAGGGCGTTCGGCAATTTCTATTGAAAAACCTTTATTGGAAGGAAAAAGGGAAACTTTCTTGGCGTGTTAATTTTCCCGTGTTGGAAGCAGCAATGCCAGAAATCTTACGAGCACTTCCTGAAAAGGAGGTATTGATTACTACCTTGTTTATTCGCGGAGCTTTGTCCAATTATATTTTGGATGAAGACATACCTGTCCTAGAATCCTATTTTCCGGACTCAACGTTAGTGAGCATCGAAAATGCTGGACACTGGGTTCATGCGGAAGCACCAGATGCATTTGTCGATTGTGTTCTTGGATTTTGTTTGAGATAAAAAAAACCGCCCATTTCTGAGCGGTTTCCCAATTAATTCATTCTTAGTTCTTAGTGTTGAACGATGAATTTACGTGTTTCAACAGTTGATCCATTTGTGAGGATTACTGTGTACATTCCGTTTGTTAATGCTGCAGTATTGAACGCTGTAGTTACACCGTTTACTGTTTGATTCGCAACAACTTTTCCGGTCAAGTCAATGATTTCAATTGAACCTTCTGTCATGTTGCTTTCAATCGTAACCACATCAGAAGATGGGTTCGGGTAAACAGAAAGAGATGTAGAGGTAGCGTTTTCTGACAATCCAACGGAAGCGTCATCAGTAAAACGAACCATGATTGCTCCTGGGCTTGATAAACTGAAAGGATCTACGTCTAAATTTGCATAACCTAGTACGGAACCTTCGTACGTGTTTTGAGCCATTCCAAAGCGTATTGATGTGGTTCCTCCGGTGTGACAAGCAAGCAATAATATATCGTCTCCGGCTGTTAGACCTAATTGGTTGTTAGTAATTGTTGAACCATCAGTCCATTTTAATGAGGACCATGTTGAAGCTGTTGAAGTAACATACTTTCTTTCAGTTTCAGCTAAATACGCATAGCTTGTTCCGTCATAAAGGTATGCTTCTACCCAATATTCTGCTCCAACTGCTGCGGTTGCCTGAGTTGGTAAATAAATTCTGGCTCCTGTAGTTGTCCAATCGTTGAAAATGTCCATGATGTTACCGATTTTCAATGGATTTCCTGTATTAGATGTGACGTTACTGATTGCGCCTGTTATAACACCATTATCGCGAGAGTATTCATTAGCGGACAACAACATTGAAAGAGATTCGGTGTTGTTTGTTAGATTCGCATCTGTAGGTGTAATGACTGTAGTTAAGTCAATTGTTTTTGTACCGAGTCCAGTTGGAATGTAAGGTGTTGTAATCGATAAAGAATCTGTAGCAGAAGCATTCATAGAAATGGAAGCACCTGTTTGGTTATAACCACCTGTAGCTGTAGCTTTTAATGCAACTGAAGCTTGAACTGCACCACCATTGTTATTTGCAAGAGCACCAAATGTTAATCCTGGGAACGAAGATTGAGAATCGTCAATAACAAAGTAGTCTAGACCTTGTGTAGTGGATATATCTGTTGCTGCGTACCAATTGTACACTTGAACATCATTATCCCAAGCTTCTACTATTCTTACGTTGTCTACACCCCAAAACCAGTCGTAATCTCCTGTGTAATGAAAACGAATTTTCACTTGATTAGTCCAATTTCCAGTTCCAATTACCGAAGTGATGTTAATTGTTTCCAATTCACCTGCAGTACAATTTGTATTTACTGGAACAACTGATTCAGGATTCGCTTCAAATGCTACCCAATTAGCACCGCCATCGATAGACACCTCAACGAACGTCCCATCATAATAATTTCTGTAATATTCGTTAAAACACAAGTAAAGAGCGGAATTTCCAGCTGCAGATAAATCGATATTATTAGCAAATTGAAAATAAGCATCTTGTTGAATATTTGCTCCCGCATCATCAGAGTTAATTAAAGCAAAATTTCCAGTAGCTGCAGAAAATGTTGCAGGCCATTGGTAATCAACTTGTTGACCAGTGATATTAGCGGGTAAGGAATTCACAACTACCCAACCTGGGTTGCTTCCCGTTGCATTGGATGTATGTCCTGTACCAAACGTTTGAGTCCAGTTGCTGGCGTTTGTAAAACCATCAATCCATAATGTATCACCCTCCGCTTTTTCAATTCCAACAGGAGTTTTTGTTGCTTTCGTAGTGAAAGTTCTATCTGCCATAAAAGATTGTGCATTGCCAATTACTTTTTGCGAAAAGGAATTAGCCGCTACCATTAGGGCAAATGATAAGTAAATTTTTTTCATAATTAATTAATTTAGTTATTATTAGAGCGAATTTAATAAAAATTATTCTGACTACAAATTGTTTCCCTTAATAATCACGGTGAAACAAAAATTCCGCGAGTTCTTCCAACTCTTTATAGGAAATGGATTGCGGGATACGACTTAATGCAGTCATGGCAAATGAATAATGATTCGACATTTCTTCTTTGCAGAGTTCTTGGATTTGCAAGGATTCAAAAATCGAACGCGTTTGTGTTATTTTTTCGGTGTCATTTTGCTCGTTTTGCAAGAAGGACAGTTGTGTCAATTGTTTTTCGGAGGCTTTTGATTTTGCCAAAATGGAAAGGAGTGTTTTTTTATTCGCAAGGACATCTCCGCCTACTTTTTTCCCCACTTTTTCGGGATTTCCATATAAATCCAACAGGTCATCTTGAATTTGAAATGCGATGCCTAAATGAACACCGAAATCATATAGTGCTTTTCTGTTTTCGGCCGATGTTTCCCCTAAAATAGCTCCCATCTCGAGTGCGCAGCCTAGTAAAACCGATGTTTTTAAGCGGATCATCTCAATGTATTCCTCACTCGATACATCATTTCTTGTTTCAAAATCCATGTCCATTTGCTGTCCTTCACATACCTCGATTGCCGTGCGATTGAACACCTGCATAAGAGCGGGAATCAAGTGTGGTGGATTTTTACAAATTAATTCATAGGCCTTCACAAATAAAACATCTCCGGAAAGAATGGCAATGTTTGAGTTCCATTTCTCATGAACCGTTTGTTTTGCTCTTCTCAAAGGAGCTTCATCCATGATGTCATCATGAATGAGGGAAAAATTGTGAAAAAGTTCCACGGCCAATGCCGCATTCATGCTTTCAGCTTCAGATTTGTGAAATAATTTGGCTGACATAAGGGTTAACATCGGCCTCATTCGTTTTCCTCCTAAGGTCATGAAATAACGCAAGGGATCGTATAAATTTGCAGGCGATGACGGAAATGAAAAAGTGGCAATTTCTTTTTCAATCAATTTACTATAGTTCTCGATGGTGTTCATTTTCTATTCAGCAATTGGATCAAATAGGAACCGTACCCACTTTTAACAAGTGGCTCTGCGATTTGTTTCAGCTGCTCCTTAGAAATAAATCCATTTCGATAAGCGATTTCTTCGATACAGCCAATTTTTAGTCCTTGTCGTTCCTCAATTACCTGAACAAATTGTCCAGCTTGCATTAAGGAGGCAAATGTCCCTGTGTCTAACCAAGCAGTTCCTCGGTCGAGCACAGCAACTTTTAATTTTCCCTGCCGAAGGTATTCGGCATTCACATCGGTGATTTCGTACTCGCCTCGCGTAGATGGTTTTAGTTGCTCAGCAATTTCAACCACGCTATTGTCGTAGAAGTAGAGACCGGGAACCGCAAAATTGGATTTTGGATGAATGGGCTTTTCTTCGATGGAAACCGCATTCATTTGATCATCGAATTCAACCACACCATAGCGTTCTGGATCACTTACGTGATAGGCGTAAACTACTCCACCTTCTGGATTATTGTTTTCTTTCAACAAGGTATCCATCCCGACGCCATAAAAAATATTATCTCCAAGAATCAAGGCTACTTTATCCTTTCCAATAAAGGATTTCCCAATAACAAAAGCTTGCGCTAGTCCATTTGGTACTTCTTGAACAGCGTAAGAAAATTGACAACCTAAATTTTGACCATCACCCAATAATTTTTCAAAATGTGGTAAATCATGAGGGGTTGAAATAATTAAGATCTCTTTGATTCCGGCACTCATTAAGATGGACAGTGGATAATAGATCATCGGTTTATCATACACCGGCATCAGTTGTTTGCTTACCGCTAATGTGAGTGGATGAAGACGTGTTCCTGATCCACCAGCTAAAATGATTCCTTTCATATCAATTTTTTATAACCAACGAAATAAATCGTCGAACATCCGTTTTCCCCATGGCGTACTGCCATAATCTTTTTCGATTTTCATGCGAAGTTCTTTCAAGGTAAAGACCTTGTTTTTCCCTGCATCAATCGTCATGTCCTCTTTCGTAGGTTTTATTTCCTCCACTTTTTTTGCGAAGTAAATAATGCCGCCATCTTCCGTCGCTAATCCAAGGATGGTTCCTGGCAAGCCACAAAATCCTTCCGGACCTACTGAAGGTACAAGTGCAGTCGTGTACCAAGCATATATGCGTGTGCTATCGTTTTTTTGATAAACCGCTTTGCGGCATTCATAGCCGCAAATACTTCGTTTGCTATCCGTGATTCTCCAGTTTCTGGCAGGCAAACTATCTTGGACGTATACATTTTGTCCCATAAGTCCTAATACCGTTAATTGCGTTCCCGTCCTTAAGTTTTGATAGTAACTGTTTTTAGTGGTCATCCAAGACATTTCATCCGCTCGATCAGATGGGATTGCTTTGAAAATCGAAGCAGTATCGTTAAAATACAAGGTGAATGATTCTGTACGAATTTTGTTCTCCTCTGTGACCATGCGACGCATGCGTTGGTCAGTGAATCGCTTTTCAAGGTTTGTTCGACGCTCAAAAGTAATTTTACCATTCAGTACATATTGACTATTTGCATGGAATCCAAAGCAAAGAATCAATGTGAGTAGGTTAATGCCAGCCTTTAAAGTCATCTTCTCTCGTTTTATTATTATTGAACTTGTAGGTTAATTTCACTAAAAAATACCTAGAGATAATTGTTGTGCGATTATCGGTAATCACGTTGCCATTAATTTGGCGTTGTAAATTTAAGTTTTGATTCAAGATGTCATTTGCAGATAGTCCAAGAATCACATTTTCTGTAGGAAGGAAGGCTTTGCTCACTTCAAAATTGACGATGAAAATATTTCGATTGAACTCCGCAGCTCTACCGGTATTGATGGTATACGTCGCATCAGATTTTATTTGGAAGTGATGTGGCAATCGCCATTCACCATCGATGAAGTATTTCTGAGTCGCGAAAGGTTGATTCGAAACGCTCGATAAAGAACTTACCGGATTATTGTAGGTGTATGAATTCCCTATAGTAATGTTCAAGGAATCTAGCTTCAGCTCGATGTCCAATCCTGCTGTAACAGCTGTTGTTTTCGTCACATTCGCTTGACCATTAATGAAGTTTGTGTACTTGTTGTAAGAACCATTTACATTTGGGGCCAATTCAATTTTTCGATTAAAAATTGGGAATCCACCTCCTGCAAAAACATTGGCAAATATGTTTCCGTCTACGTTTTTCGTTTGAGCAACAGTACGTCCAAATTGATCATAGGTTGTTGAAGTTGCAAAGGCATTGTTCGTTAAACTAGCATTTCCACCTGACCAGAAATATCGTCCAGATAAGGCTTGCCAAACATTGGCATTCAAACGTAGATTGTGCACATAGTTCGGTTTAAGATCGGGATTACCAATTTGAATTCTGTTTGGATTGGTATTGTCTTGAACGGGTTGTAGATCACTGATCGAAGCAGGGGAAGAAGCCGTGGAATAATTCAATGAAATGCGTTTACTCATTCCTGGTTTAAACTGATAAGAGAATTTTGGAAGGAAATTGTTGATGTTTTGATTGGTCACCAAGCTTGTAATCACATTCGTACTTTGAACTTCAATGTTTCTAAATCCAAGTCCACCAGTAAAGGTATGTTGACGGTGTTCAAAAACAAGCAGCCCTGTTCCGCGTTGTTGGAAACGGGTATTGTCAAATTGATTGGTGAACAGCGACACTTTTTCCGTGTAATCACCTGTTAGCGTATTTTTTTCAAACGTTAGCTTGTTTTGATTGGACTTCCCTGCTTCCACGTAATATTCCAATTGGAATTTCCATTTTTTCGCGAAGGGCTCGGTGTACGTCAGGATTCCGTAGTTCGTTGTATTCGCATTGTCGTTGATTTTACTTTGGTCGATGGTATCAGATAAGGCGCCTGTTTTTAAGGTATATAAACTACCATCAGATTGATTGGAACTAGTATTTAGAATGTATTTCAGTTCTAATTCACGGTTGACTTTCTTGAATTTTCTTCTTAAAATTGCTTGGGAATTGCTGCTCATTCCTTTTGAACTATTTACATTACGAACACCTGTACTTAAATAGGGATTGAGTGATTCCGTCAAGAAAGTATTTTCACTAAAGTTATCGGATTCTCCAAAATCCACATGTAAGTTTGGACGAACCTCCAAATAGGTCAAAGAATCTAAATTGACAGAGTAATTCAAGTTGAAGCGATGTGATTGATTTTTTGAAACATTCGCTGAAGAGTCTTGCGTGAAATACGAACTGTCTTGTTGAAGGAAATATTGTGATTGACTACTTGACACGGCATTCAAGCGATTCTCATAATAGGAATAATTGAATCCAATTTTACCCGTTTTTCCAATTTTATCAGAATAATAGATTCCCGCTTTTGTCGTCTGTGGAATTCCCGAAGAATTGTTTCTGCTGGATTGGTCCCACATGGTCATTCCACTATTGTTTTGTTCATTTTCTAAACCGAATTTATTCATGTCTCCAAAACCAAAATTCGATTTAGGAGTATTGGATGTCAGCAAGAAAACGGATATTTTTTGTTTCTTATTGAAGTTATTTAACAGGATTTCCGATTCATAAAATGGATTATCGCGAATAATGCCAAAATCCGAAGCACCAGAAATTTTTCCGAAATACCCTTTCTTGGCACTGTCTTTTAGTTTTAAATCCAATACTTGAATTTTATCGTCTTCACCAATGGCGGCATCTTCGTTTTTCTTTTCGTACACTTGAACGGATTCTACTCCTTTTGCACCCAGATTTCGAGTGGCGATGGTCGGATCGGAGCCAAAGAATTCATCCCCGTCCACAAGTACCTTACTAATTTCTTTTCCTTGCGAAGTAATGCTTCCATCATCAGCGACCTTAATTCCCGGAAGTTTCTTTAATAAGTCTTCTACGACCGCGTTTTGTCCGACGTTAAATGAATCGGCAACATATACAAGCGTATCTCCTTTGAAGTATATCGCATTTCTGTTCGTAAGTACGGTTACCTCTCGGATATTTTGGGTTTTCTGCAACAATTGAATGCGCGGAACTTTGATGTCGTAATTATCCTGGCTTCCAATAATGTAGAAAGTTCGTGTCTCCAATTTCGGATGTTCAATGATTAATTGGAACGTATCGATGGGAAAACCAGTCAAGGTAAACTCTCCAAGTTGATTGGTTCGAGTGAAATTCAATAAAACAGAATCTTTCAGACGCAGGGCCATAACAGATACGTTTCTCAAAGGAACCACATTGGAGGTGTCGTAAATTGTTCCGGTTAATTTCATTTGCTGAGACCAGCTTGACTGAAGGGCTGAAAGAGCCAAGAAGCCAAGAAGTAGGATTGTCTTCCAAGGACGGAATAGGGGAGAGTAATTATTTTTCATCAATACGTTCATGATTTGAATGCCATTTTAATACGCTTAAACAGGAAAAAAGTTCAACGTTTTTCATTCTTAGCGAAACTTAAGTTCACTAATGCTTGAAACGTGAATCCATCTGGCTCTGTTATGGGAGAGAATTCTACATCTAAAAAACACTTGTTTTTATAGGAATTTTCACTGCTTTTGAGTTGTTTCAGGAGTGGGCTTTCCACATTGAAAGCCAAGGTAGTAGATTGATTTTCTGTCCCTAACACTAGGAAATTTCGTCCAAAAGCCTCGTCGAATCCACGGAATCGCGTTTCGAATTCCCCTGTTCGTTTGATAAGATCTAACGCGACTCGGTGTGAACAATCCTGTTTTTCTCCCAATGAAAGTGCTACTAAAGAGAGATCTTCCTGTTTATCGTAACGTTGGAATGTCGCGATAACGGCCCCCTTTGTGCTGTAGTAAGAACGTTGTTCGGTGAAATAGGGTTTTTTGAGTTCGTAATGAGAAATGATTTGTTGACTTACTGTTTTGAATCCATCACAGAAATAAAACGTTCGTTCATACTTTTTTCCACTTGTTAAATTTTCTACCTGTTTGATTTTTACGATGTTCAAATTAGCATCTAACCAAGCTGAGGCTTCATTTGTATTTCCCTCGGAGTCTGTATAAAACAAACTCTGAATCTTTTCTAACCGTTTGTTTTCATCAATTTTGTTGACGTATTTCTCAAAAACGAGCAAGTCCTTGAATTCTTCTGAAAAAGCGATGCGTTTTTTGTCTTTTTTTGGAGTGATAGGTGCAGATTCGTTGGTGCAATTCGCCAAGTTGAACAAAAGGAAAAAAAGTAGAAAAGTAGAACGGAGATAGGTTTTCATATGGTCGATCACAAAAAGCTTCGTGAAATTAAGCAATCATCTTCAATTTCTAGTGCAGTCTGTAAAATCTTTAAGAATCTGATATTGTTTCGTAAATTTGTTTTATGTCTAAAATAGTAGCAATTGATTTCGGATTGAAGCGCACAGGTCTTGCCATGACAGATGAAAAGGCCATTATTGCAAGTCCATTAACCACCGTTGAATCAAGCTCTTTAATGGATTTTTTGATGCAATTAACTTCAAAGGAAGCTATTTCGACGATTGTTATCGGTTTCCCTACACGCTTAGATGGTTCAGACACCCATATTACAGAAAATGTCCGCCTATTGAAAGGTGCATTGGAAAAACAATTCCCCTCCATAGCAATAGCCTTGCAGGATGAACGATTCAGTTCTTCACGTGCGATGGAAACCATTCACTTGGCCGGGAAAAAGAAGCAAATGAAAGAGAAATCACTGGTGGACAAACTTGCTGCGACTTTGATTTTACAAGATTACCTCGCTCAACAGTAAAGTCAAATAGGAATTCATTAATTTTGTAGCATGATATTACCAATTGTCGCATACGGAGATCCAGTTTTAAAAAAAGAAGCTGAGGAAATTGATGAAAAATACCCGGACTTGTCTAAATTGATTGCGGACATGTTTGAAACAATGTATCACGCCAAAGGTGTTGGGTTAGCGGCACCTCAGATTGGCAAAAGTATTCGTTTGTTTATCGTAGATGGAGCTCCTTTTGCAGACGAAGAGGATGAAGAACCAGATCCGAGAGCTGCTGGAATCGAAAACTTCAAGAAAGTATTCATCAATCCAATCATTGAGGAAGAATCAGGTGATAAATGGTCCTTTCAGGAGGGATGCCTTTCCATTCCGAAAATTAGAGAAAACGTTTTTCGACAAGAAAAAGTACTGATCACTTATTTTGACGAAAATTGGGAATTCCATGAGGAGATGTTTGATGGATATGCGGCAAGAATCATTCAACATGAATACGATCACATCGAAGGAATTCTCTTCACGGATCACCTTACTCCGTTAAAAAAGAAAATGTTAACAAAACGCCTACAAAATATTACGTCCGGAAAAATTGATATCGATTACAAAATGTCCTTTCCAGGCGGTAAAAAACCAAAAATGATATGAGATTAATTAACGCTTTATTGATCGTTCTGAGTTTTACTTTATTGCTTGAATCTTGCGGTGGACCTTCAAATGCGGATAAAAAAACCGAATTAAAATCAAGTATCAAACAAATGGAAGACTCCATTATGGCGATTCAAAAGGACCCAATGCAAGCGGCTAAAATGCCCAGTTTGACGAATATGGAATTGATTAATCGTCTTTTGGCTTATTACCACGCATTTCCCAAGGACAAATACGCAGCTGACTGTTTATTTAAGACGCATATTAAATACAGCGACTTACAGGCTTATGAGCTATCCGTTGCATACGGTGATACGCTTTTGCAGTTGTTCCCAAATTATGAAAACAAAGACTTTTTGTTGGAAAGTATTGCCAGTACCTATGATGTTCTCATTGAGCCAAGAGATGTGGAGAAAGTTCGTTTCTACTATCAAATCTTGTTAAAAGAAGATTTGAAGCCAGTTAAACGCAAGGACATTGAAAATCGCTTAGCGCATATTGACTTGGATTTTTTCGAGTACAGTCAATTTCGCATCAACGGAAAGTAAATCAACAACGTAAATCCTGAAAGAACTTCGGATATGATTTTGAAATACAGCTTTCGTCGGATAGAATGATGTCCTGTGTGGAAATGGTCGCTGCAATACTTGCTGCCATCGCAATTCGATGATCTTTATGCGTATTCACCATTCCACCAACTACTTTCCCCTTACCATGGATGTGAATCTCATTCGATCGAATTTCATAGGACACACCAAAAGTTGTGAGTAATTCACACATCACAAGAAGTCTATCGGACTCTTTGTTTTGCAAACGTTGGATACCGTGAATGATAGATGTGCCATTTGCGGCACAAGCCAGGACAACAAGAATCGGAAATAAATCTGGGCAATCTTCGATATTGGTATGAAAAGGTGTTTTTTCCAATGATTCTCGAACAATCAATTCACTTTCCGATTGTTCCACCGTCGCGCCAAATTCCGTGATTACTTCTAAAATTTGACGATCGGCTTGCAGCGAATCTATTCGAAGTCCACTTAAATAAACAATTCCAGAAATTGCTGCTCCAACAATGTGGTTCGCGGCACCACTCCAATCTCCCTCAATGTGACATGTTGTATGATGATAGGATTGATTTCCAGCAATCGAATAAGCACTCTCACCAAGTTCTATGCTGATTCCCATCGCATGCATGCGCTGAATGGTCATCGCTAGGTATGGTTTGCTTTTTAAGTCGTTCACACGAATGTTTAGTCCATTTGACAGGTGAGAAGCGAGTAAACATAATCCACTGATGGCTTGTGATCCCGCAGTTCCATCAACAGTAAGTTCAGAAATAGACGGATCCCCCTTGATATGCAATGGAATTTTCCCTTGATTTGAATCAACAGTTAATCCGAGTTGTTTCAATATAGTGATCAGTTGACCTTGCTCTCGATTTAGCAAGGTTCCAGATCCGTTTATCGTTATATTGTCACTGCAAACTAAACTAAGGAACGCAAGTGTGCGAAGGGCAAATCCACTTTCTCCAACGTTAAGTACTAAAGTTCTTTTTAGCGTTTTGTTTATTGGTTGAACTTGCATGGGATTCGTTCCAATGAATGTTGCTCCTATTTCTTCTAGGCAACGCTGCATGGAAAGTATATCCTCTGAACCATCCAATCCATAAATGTCAATTGATGTATCGCTAAACGCCGCTAATATTAAGCAGCGTTGCGCGTCACTTTTGGATGCATTCGCTTGGATGTGATGATGGAAACGAAAAGGACTAATCGTTTTCATTTTGGGATAGAATTTCAGATTGAATTCGAATGGAGTCTTGATGAATAAGTTTGAATAGTTGAGTAACAAATTCTTCGGACATTCCTTCAGAACTGGCTTTCATAACATTTTTTCTCAACGCTTCTTCCCATCTATTTGATTGAAGGATCACATGGTTTTTATCCTTCTTGAATTTCCCAATTTGTTCAGAAATACGCATGCGATTTTTCAGCAACTGAATCAAAGATTCATCAGTCAGGGTTAGCTGTTCTCGAAAGGCAAGCATATCATCCTCCTCTATTTCTGCTCTATTTCGGATGGTTAAGGATTGGAGTAGCTGTTTCAACTCTTGGGGCGTAATTTGCTGTTTCGCATCTGTCCATGCAAGAGTTGGATTCACGTGTGATTCGATCATGAGTCCATCGTAATTCAAGTCCATTGCTTTCTGAGCTAATGGCAAAAGCAAGTGTGCTCTTCCACCGATGTGAGAAGGATCACACATCATGGGGATTTCGGGTAATTCCTGTTTTAAATCAATTGGAATTTGCCAGTTTGGATCGTTTCGGTAACGTGTTTTCTCATATACCGAGAATCCACGGTGAATGGCTGATACATCACTAATGCCCGCTTTTAATATACGTTCAATGGCACCGATCCACAATTTTAAATCTGGATTCACGGGGTTTTTCACCATGACTTTGATACCTGTCCCTTGTAGGCATTCGGCAATTTCTTGAACGGTGAATGGATTAACCGTGGAGCGCGCTCCAATCCAAATCATATCAAAATTATTCTTGAGAGCCAATTCAACGTGTTCCGCCTTTGCTACTTCCGTAGCGATTTTTAATCCAAAGGTTTCACGCACTTCACACATCCATGAAATTCCGATGTCCCCAATTCCCTCGAAATCACCTGGGCGGGTTCTGGGCTTCCAAATACCAGCTCGAAAGTAATCAATTCCAACATCGGATAATCCACGAGCCGTTTCTAAAACTTGTTCTCGGGTTTCCGCGCTACACGGACCAGAAATCACCATGGAGTTAACTGGAATCATATTCTTGATGTAAAAAAAAGGGGAACGAATTCCCCTTTCACTTATTTAGCGTAATTGACTGATCTTTTTTCTCGAATGACAGTTACTTTCACTTGTCCGGGATAGGTCATTTCTGTTTGGATACGTTGAGAAATGTCAAAAGACAATTCTTCTGATCGTTGATCCGTAACCTTTTCCGCTTCCACAAGAACACGAAGTTCTCTTCCAGCTTGAATCGCGTATGCACTAGAAACGCCATCGTAAGATAGGGCTAAGTTTTCTAGTTCTTTGATGCGTTTGATATATGCTTCCACAATTTCACGTCGAGCACCAGGGCGCGCACCTGAAATAGCATCACATACTTGAACGATAGGAGAGATTAAGGTAGTCATCTCGATTTCGTCGTGGTGAGCACCAATAGCATTTAACACGTCTCCTTTTTCGCCGAATTTCTCTGCGATTTTCATTCCCAAGAGTGCATGTGGTAATTCTGGCTCTTCGTCTGGAACTTTACCAATATCATGAAGTAATCCAGCGCGTTTCGCCAATTTCACATTCAGTCCAAGCTCAGCTGCCATGATGGCACATAAATTCGCTACCTCTCTTGAGTGTTGCAGCAAGTTTTGTCCATAAGAAGAACGGTATTTCATTCTTCCAACCATGCGCATCAATTCAGGATGAAGACCGTGAATACCTAGATCGATACATGTACGACGTCCAGTTTCAGCAATTTCTTCATCTAATTGTTTACGTGTTTTAGCCACGACTTCTTCGATACGAGCTGGGTGAATTCGTCCATCAGAAACCAATTGATGCAAGGATAAACGTGCAATTTCTCTTCGAATCGGATCGAAACAAGAAAGGATGATTGCCTCAGGCGTATCATCTACAATGATTTCCACACCTGTTGCTGCTTCCAGCGCACGGATATTTCTTCCTTCACGTCCGATAATTCTACCTTTTACCTCATCTGATTCGATGTTAAAGACAGAAACGGCGTTTTCGATGGCTTGTTCAGTAGCCACGCGTTGAATGGATTGAATCACAATTTTACGCGCTTCTTTGTTTGCATTTAATTTTGCCTCTTCGGTAATTTCTTTGATGGTGGACATCGCAGCGGTGCGTGCTTCATCGGTTAAGGCGGTCATCAAATCTTTTTTGGCATCTTCCGCACTTAGGTTGCTGATTTTAGATAATTCAGCCACTTGTTTTTGTTGAATTTTATCTAATTCACCTTGACGAACTTCAAGTGCTTCGGCTTTTACATCATAATTCAGTTTAGATTTTTCCGCATCCTTTTCTTTTCGGTTCAGTTCCTCTAGCTTTTGATCAAGCGTTTTTTCCTTAGCGCGGTAACGATCTTCGTTTGATTGCATGCGTTTTTCACGCTCGCGAATCCCTTCTTCATGCTCTTCTTTCTGTTTTAAAAATTTCTCTTTGGATTGAAGCGCGCGCTCTTTGCGAATGTTTTCAGCCTCGATTTCGGCATTTTTGATGATTTCTTGACTTTTAGATTTGATAAAGAAACGCTGTGCAACAATGGTTGCTCCCGCTCCTCCTAATAAACCTATTAATAATCCTACTGACCACATATTCGTTTAGTTATGAATGAATATTGGTCGTTGAAACGAACGTAAATTATTGAATTCCGTCTAAATCAATCGAAAGGGTTTTTAAAGCTTCTTCGATTTCACTATAGTCTACAGGTACTTGAGCCACTGGTGTATTCTCACCTGCCGCTTTTGCTAATAATTGCAGCGCCGACATAGCGATCAAGTCTTGATTATCATTTACAGCATAATTCTTACGCAGCATTTCAACTGCTTTATTAATATCCGCAGCAGCTTTTGTTACCTTCTCCTCATCACTTACGGGCACATTTAGTGGGTAAGTTCGACCTGCGATGGTAATTTTAAGTGATACTTTGCTCATTATGATTGCTTCAACTGTTCGATACAGAATTCAATTTCTTTCACTAGTTCATCAATTTCCTGTTCATTTCTCCCTGTGACAGGAGCAGGAACTTCAACGACTTTATCTTCAGCCAAATGCAAAGCTGACTTTAAGGATTCAATTTCCATTTTTAAGGAAGAAACAGCAGCTAATTCTACTGCTAATTGCTCGTTATTACGATCGATTTCTTCTTGAAGAATCTCGTTTTTCGAACGTTCTGCACGAAGGGCTTCCCCAATTCGTACCGCTTTTCGACTTATTTCTTGTATGGTGTCTTGAATCTTTTCAGTCATTACTTTTGACTTTGTACAAAGTTAACAAGCATTCGATTACATTTATCATTTTTAGCCATCTATTTTACATTTTTTTTGAAAGTGTATCTTTGTTCATGTTCAAATCACTTACATTTCTTCTGCTTTTTGTCTTAAAAGTTTCTGTTTGGACCCAGATAATCACGGTTGACTCAACTTGGCATTTACCTATTGGAACCTCTGTGCCTGAGTTAAGTGCGGGTTTTGGTGACATTCGTCCAAATCACTTTCACATGGGATTAGATTTTCGAACGAATGGAAAAGAAGGCATTCCGATTTATGCGATTTCAGATGGATATATATCTCGTATTCGGATTTCCTCAACGGGATATGGACGGGTTATATACATAGACCATTCCAATGGACTAACCTCTGTATACGCACATTGCTCCAAATTTTCGGATCGGATTAATTCCTTCGTTCTACCAACCCAAATTCAGTTCAAACAAAATGAAATTGATTGGAAATTTAGCCCCAATGAATTCCCCGTGAGCAGGGGTGAACAAATTGCGCTCTCAGGCAATAGTGGCAACTCGACAGGGCCTCATCTTCATTTTGAAATTCGCGATACAAAAACGGAACATGCATTGAATCCTCTTTTACATGGTTTTCATGTGAGTGATGTCGTTTCTCCGAATTTACACGGTATACGTATTGTTGCATTGGATGAAAGTGGATATGTCATTCCGGGAAAATCCTTCATTGTTCCGCTCACAAAAGTCAATCATCAAGTAAAAATTCCCAAAGATTTTATCCAAGGTAAAGAGAAAATAGGCATCTGTATTTCTACCTCAGATCCTATGAAACCTGGCGGACACGGATTTGGTTTGTTTTCAGCTGAATTATGGAGCGCAAATCATGAACAATTTGGATTCGAATTAGCAGAGATTTCTTTTGATGATTCAAGGTATGTGAACAATCACATGGATTACGATGAATACAAAGCGAAGGGAATTAAATACCAGAAGTTGTTTCGAAATAAGAACAATCCCTTAACGATTTATCAACTCCAATCTCTTGGTGGTATTTCCCTCAATGGATTTGATTCGATCCCTTGTTCCTTGATGTTAGCAGATGTGAATGGGAATGTTAGTCAACATGAATTGGTTCTGAAGTATCCATTCGAATGGAAGCAGACTAATCTTTCTTTTTTCCATTCTCAAAATTACTTCCTTCCAGATTCCATCTATACTTTTCAATCGAAAGACATGAAAATCATGATCGATGCGCAGACATTTTATGAACCTGTAAAGAAATCGATGAATCTGAACGCAGGTCAACTAGGGACTTCCAAAACGGTCATTCAAAAGCCTATTTGTGTTGAAATGAAAGTGAAGAACACTAGTGAAATCGAAAAACAGTATTTATCCGTCAACGGTGCTGCTTTAGAGACTGCGCGTGAAAACGGCTGGCTCGCTTCAGAGTCCAAGCAACTCGGAACTTTTTCCATCAAAGTGGATACCATTGCACCAACGATTCAGTTTATGCCAATATCGAGCAACAATGTTTTGCCAAGTCAATTTTCATGGAAAATCGCGGACAATCAATCCGGCATTGCGAGTTATGAGCTCTTCATTAATGGAGCATGGACCATTGTGTATTTCGATCAAAAATACGATGTGGTTATTTGGAAAAATGACCGTCGAGCAAGTATTATTGGACCTCGGTTGGAAAATGTGCTTTCCATGGAATTTCGTGTCACAGATCGTTGTGGGAATGTTCAAACTTGGTCAAAAGAATTGAATGTTATCGACGAACCCCGTTAGCATCTTTTAAGTAAATGGGCGTAAAGTAAGCTAAGTCCTCGACTTGTTGACCTTCGAATTTATGAAAAGCCAATTGAATTTGTCCGCGCGCACTAGAAACAATCGCATCATTCCAATAAATTTCCCGATCACGCCATATTTCTTTGCATTTCCATGCACCGTCTCCACAAACTTGAAATGGTTCAAACTCCGCGAATGTTTTTTCATCTAGTTCAATGGAATCTATCGCTTTAAGTATCGTTCCAGTTGAGCTAAAGACTTGCGCATAAACTTCCATACGTCTGGCATCCAATAAGGGTATGATGTTTTGATTCCTTGGCGGAACCAATTCCATTAACGCAGATAATGTGTCGACAGAGATTAACGGAATTTTTAAGGCAAAACACAATCCTTTTGCGGTGGAAAGTCCAATGCGAAGTCCTGTATATGATCCCGGACCACTCGAAATACTGATGGCGCACAAATCAGAAAGTGTTACTTTTCCTTCTGCCAATACCTCCTCGATGTATAAGGTCAGTGCTTCGCTATGAATGAAGCCATCCGAGATCGATTCTTTGCACGCGATGAATTCTCCGCAATTTGAAAGTGCTACACTGCAAACTTTCGTAGCAGTTTCTAAATGAAGGATGTATTTATTCATCCCCAAGTTCAAATTTGAATCCAACGCCATGTACGTTCGTGATTTGAATGGTAGGATCCTCTTTGAGGTATTTTCTCAATTTGGTAATAAACACATCTAAGCTTCTACCGACGAAATAATCATCTTGACCCCAAACGGTGTTTAGAATAATGTCACGTGCCAACAATTGATTTTTAAATCGAAATAATGTCCGCAAAATCATGGCTTCTTTTTTGGTCAATGTTTGTTTTGTGGTAGGAGAAATCAAGGTGAAATTTTCGGTGTCGAAAGCAAAAATACCAAGTTTAACTATTTTTTCTTCCGGCTGAAGAACTTGAACTTTCACACGTTTTAAAAGTGCTCGAATACGTAACTGTAATTCTTCGACACTGAACGGTTTAGTTAGGTAATCATCACCACCCGCATTAAATCCTTCAATCTTGTCTTCTGTCATGGATTTTGCGGAAAGAAAAAGAATGGGAATGTCTGAATTCACTTTTCGTATATCTCGGGCCAAGGTAAATCCGTCTTTAATCGGCAACATCACATCGAAGATACACAGATGGTAAGGTTCGTCATTGAATCTGCGCAATCCTTCAGATCCGTTTTCACAAAGTGTTACGGAATAACCATCTGAACGCAATTGGTCGGATATTACAATTCCAAGATTGATATCGTCTTCTACAATGAGGATTTTTATTTTCATGGAAACGTCTTAAAAAGCCAAGAGCCTTGGAAATAACCAAAGCTCTCAACTATTAACCTAAACCTACTACTAGTTCATGCAAAGATAATTGAATTTCACCTTCTTGGTTACATTACATATGTTAAATTTTTCCTAATTAATGAAAACTCAATCCCATTGCTGTGCGATTGCTTCGCGCGTTAGTTGTATCTTTGAAAAATAAACATGAAAACATGGCATTTATTTTTATAGTTGACGACGAGGAAGATATTCGAGAATTATTGCGTTACAATTTAGTTCAAGACGGTCATCGTGTTTCCACATTTGAAAATGGAAGCCTCTGTTTGAATGCTGTAAAATTAGAAAAACCAGACCTTATTTTATTGGATGTTATGATGCCGGCAATGGATGGCATTGAGGTGTGTGAAGCCTTGAAAAATAATCCTGAAAACGAGGACATTATTATTTGCTTTTTAACGGCGCGCAGTGAGGATTACAGTCAGATTGCTGGACTCGAAGCAGGTGGAGATGATTACATTTCCAAACCGATTAAACCAAAAGTTTTACTGAGTAGAATTCATGCCTTGTTGCGTCGAAAGTCAAAAACAGATGTGAAAGAGGCCATATCACAGGAATTGAAAATCAATCGCGACCGTTACCTTGTAGAAAAAGATGGATTGGAAATTCAATTACCGCGTAAGGAATTTGAACTACTGGCATTATTGACTTCAAGGCCTGATTTTGTTTTTAAACGCGAAGTTATTTTAGAGCAGGTTTGGGGTACGGAAGTCGTAGTGGGTGATCGTACAATTGATGTGCATATCCGTAAATTGCGCGAAAAAATCGGAGAACATTGCATATCCACCGTTAAAGGAATTGGGTATAAATTCAATCGATAGTTTGGTTCAATCTTTGTTAGCCTTCGTTAAAAAAAATCAATCCATGAAAACACTTTACTTTCTTGTTGCTTTTTTCGTAGTTCAATCGATTCATGCACAAACCTTTGAAGATCAATTTAAGCCAATACGTGAAAAATTGGAACGATGGGATCCAACCCGAGGAATTTGGTTAGCCTTATCCATGCTTGCTCTTTCAGAGCATAAAAACGTTCCGGACCGAACCTTTCCTGAGGATTTCACACCGTATGAAATGTTAACCATGGTTCCACTATCAGAACGCAGAGAAATAGAAAGCATGATCCAGCAAAATCGTTCCCCAAATGGATCTTTTGTTAACAGCCAATGGGAAACAGTAGATTTAATTGTCGCTCATTCGATGTGTAATCAGATTCTTGGTCGTAGTTTTGGAGACCCTCACTTAAAGTCTTTTGATCAAGCGTCCTATTCCTTTCAAACGGTAGGAGAATTTGTTTTATCAAAGTCAGATAAAACGTCGTTCGAAGTCCAAACCCGTCAACGAGCACAATCAGACAATTTTTCCTTAAATGCCGCCGTAGCTATGAATGTTGCAGGAGATCGGGTATGTTATTATGCAAGTACGAAACCTGATCAAATGAATGGTAATTTGCGCTTGAACGGAATGCCTATTCAACTTCAAGGCAGGACCTATTTCTTGCCAAATGGTGGAGTAGTTCGCTTTGAAGGGAGAAATTACACCATTGCTTGGCCTACCGGTGAGATGGTTATTTTAGATATTCGTTCTTCTGGTGGATTTGGTGGATTCTTAAATACAACTGTACATGTTTTTGAGTGTGACCGTTCTTCTTTCCAAGGATTGCTAGGGAATGCAAATGGAATTGCAGAGGATGATTTTCAGGGACGCAACATCGATCGCCCAAGACCAAGTTATATGGCGTTTTCAACGTTTGGAAATTCATCCTTGCAGCAAGCATCTGCTTTTGCAGAAAAAGAGTATTTGTCCTTCCTCGCGAAGGATTTTGCCGAGGACTGGAGGGTGACAACTCAGACAACTTTATTTGATTATGCTCCAGGAACAAACACCGATTTTTATACTGACCGTCGTTTTCCAATGGTTCATTTAACGGTGGCTGATTTGAATCAGACGCAGCGTGATAATGCTCGTGCACGCTGTCAAGCAATGGGTATTCCTGCGGATGAGATGGGTGGATGTATTTTTGATCAAGGATATTTAAATATTCCCCCAAATCAAGTTCCGTTGCCTTCTAGACCGAATCCGACAGAAACGGTATTGGGAACAATCAATCGCCCTGCTCTACATACGAATCAACTTGTTTTCCCGGAAGAAAATTTAGCGCCAATGGGAGGGAATACACCACTTCCAATGCAGCAAAAAAACCCAACATTGAATAGGGAAGATCCAAACTCCACCGTAGAGAAACCGCAACGCGAGAATGTTTCTAAGCCGAATGAAATGAACAGTCGTCCAGATGTACCAGTAAATAAGCCGGTCAATGTTCCAATTCAAGTGCATCCTGCTCGGCCATCTGCACCAGCTCCAACTAGCCCTTCAAAACCTCCACACACTCCTGTTCCATCAAGTCCAGTGAAACCAAGTGTTCCAGCTGTGAAATCAGGAAAAGGATAATATTTTCAGTTCATATTTTAAGAGTAAAGGGGATTTAATCATCCCCTTTTTTATTGGAAATTTTGACACAAAAAAGGGCGAGAATTTCTTCCCGCCCTTTTCCTGATAAGAGTTCACCCGATTATTTAATTACTCGGTAGGTAAACGCGTTTTGAGTATTTTTCAATTCAATAAGATATGTTCCGTTTGCAACATTTGTCAGATCAATTGTTGAATTTGAAGGACTCACCTGACCACTTTGTATGATCTTTCCATCCATGTTCGTTAAGGTGAAGTCAAACGATGATGTGATGTTTCCAATGTTCAGTTCATTTTGAGCTGGATTAGGATAAACGTTCAAATCTGATAAGTTATTGCCCTCCAATCCTGCTTCTGCCAAATTTAGTGTAGATATGATATGGTAGTACACAGGTTGTGATTTGATTGGACAATAAATTTGAAGAATCAAATTATACAAGCCCGTAGTTCCGAAAGTTAAAGCATACGTACAGTTAACATACATGGAATTCCCATTTGTATCTATCAAATGCCAAGATGTATACAATGAATCTTGCGTAAACATTGAATTTCCAAAAGATGCAGAAACCATGTAGGCAGTATCCAACGCGCCTAAATCAATCGTACAGTTGTACAGCCATCCTGAACTCATCGTTCCGATGACATTGGAGCCAGTTGACATGATTCCAATAACGGTTACTGAATCAATGTTTGTAGATGAATTACCAATCGAACAAGAACTTGTAAACGAACATTGGTTATTATCAAAAACCGTAACGAAATATGTTCCAATGCATAAATTTGAGACGTTCTGAGTGTTTACGCCATTTGTCCATTGGAAACTGTAAGGACTTGTTCCGCCAGTAACCGTTAATACTGCAGCTCCATCACATGTAGTGGCTCCTGTAGCATTTGTATAAGTAATGTTTCCATTAAATCCGAAGCATGGATTCAAGGCATTTGAATCAACAATAACCGTTGCATTCGCTGTTCCTGAACAACCATTTGCATCGACTACCATAACTGAATATGATCCGGCGCATAGATTTGACAGGGTATTTGTAGTAAATATCCCTCCGGCATTTGACCATTGATATGTATATGGAGCTGTTCCACCAACCGCGGTTACTGTAACGGATCCGTCGCAAACATTGGCAGCTGAAGTTTGTGTACTTCCGCAAAAAACGGAGAAACCAGCGCATGGATTTGGAACATTGGTTCCAATGGTAAAGGGTGTTGTTGATACAAATCCACCACCTGTAAAATTTAGGCTATATTGACCTGCACACAAGTTGGTGATTACGTAGCCACCATTTTGAATAACGGTGTTTCCTTGTACCCATGTTATTCCTGAAGATGCTACAAGGTTATTGGTGTCAACCATTGCTGTACCATCACAGAGTCCAGGGGCACTTACATTTGTGACGTTCACAATAATTTGAGATTTTGCGTCAAATGAAGATAAACTTGCAAGGATTAAACTGAATAATAAGATTCTTTTCATCATAAAAATTTGTCAATAGACGACTTGAATTGAATAAAGGTTGCTTATTAATCCTTGTGTATTGCTTAATTTTGGTAAATGAAAAACTTAGGACTGAGCATATTACTTTTTTATGGTTTGATTGGTCACCAATTAAACGCTCAAAAACAACCCAAAATCATTGTTGGAATCGTTGTGGATCAAATGTGTTACGATTACTTATATCGCTTTCAACACCATTTTTGTGCGGGTGGATTTAATCGATTTCTCGACAAAGGATTGAATTGCCGAAATACGCTCTATAATTATGTCCCAACCTATACAGGTCCCGGACATGCCTCCATTTATACGGGTACCACGCCTTCGAATCACGGGATTGTGGCCAATGAATGGTATCAACGTCAAACAAAATCATTTGTGAATTGTGTATCTGACAACACCATTCAAACCGTTGGAAGTACTTCATTGGAAGGACAAGCCTCTCCGAGAAATTTAAGAACCTACACCATCACCGATCAATTAAAGATGTCCTCGCCTGAGTCCAAGATAATTTCGATTTCCATCAAGGACCGAAGTGCGATTTTACCTGGCGGACATTTAAGCGATGGGTCTTATTGGTACGATTATTCCAGCGGTAAATTTATTACAAGCACCTATTTTAAATCTGAATTACCAAAGTGGCTGCAGAATTTTAATGAATCGAAGAATGCAAGTAAATACCTAGCGAAATGGGACCTAATGTACCCGAAATCGAATTATAGATCTGCAGATGAGAGTCCATATGAAGTGATTTTAACTGGAAAAACAAGTGCGACTTTCCCTTATGACTTCAAGGAAATGTCTAAACAAACGAATAACGGCAATCAGTTATTTACGATTTCGCCATTTGCTAACGAGCTTCTAACAGACCTCGCATTGGAGGCTCTGTCACGCGAACAATTGGGCTTAGACACGAAAACAGACATGCTTTGTATTTCCTATTCAACACCGGATATTGCTGGACATGCTTTTGGACCTTATTCCTTGGAAATGGAGGATATGTACGCGAGATTGGATAGACAAATTGAAAAAATCCTTTCGTATTTGGACTCCAAATATGGTAAAGAAGGGTATGTTGTTTTTCTAACAGCGGATCATGCCGTAGTGCCCGTACCCCAGATGTTAGTGGACCGAAAAATGCCAGGTGGCTATTTATTTTTGAATGAGCGAATGGCAAGCTTGCGCAGTGAATTAATGAAAAAATTTAGTGCAGATTTGGTAGAAGCGGAAGAAAATCAGAACATCTATTTGAATCAGCATCGAATGGATTCCTTGCAATTAAACAAACAAGTCATCTGTGATTTCATTGCCGATCAAGTGAGAAAATGGCCTGAAGTAAAATTAGCCATCACACAGTCCTCATTACTTTCAGGAAATGAAAACTTGGATGAATGGGGTCAAATGATCCAGAAGGGATTTGATATGGAACGTAGTGGGGATGTGATTTTTATGCTCCAACCAGGTTATTTGGCGAAATCCATTGATGAACCAAAAGCGCATACGGGAACTTCTCATGGATCTGCCTTCAATTACGATACACACGTTCCATTACTCTGGTATGGAGCAAATATTCCAGCGGAAAACAGCTATCGCCCAATACAAATCATCGATATTGCACCAACGCTGATTCATTTATTAAATCTGCAGCGAACAGGTGCAATGACTGGTGTACCAATTTTGGAAATATTAGAGAAATAAAGTATGTCAGAACGCGATTTTTTCCTCTCCCACCTTGGTCAAACGACACCCTTTCCCTTTTTAGTAGAGGTGGAACGGGCTGAAGGGATTTATATTTATGACAAGAACGGAAAATCCTACATGGATATGATATCTGGAGTAGCGGTAAATAATATAGGACATCGGCATCCGAAAGTGGTTACTGCTTTGAAAGATCAGATTGACAAATACTTGCATGTGATGGTTTACGGAGAATTCATTCAAGATCCGCAGCAATTATTAGTGAAGGAATTGTTGGAGCTTTTGCCAAAATCCTTAGATGGTGTCTATGTTGTTAATTCAGGAACCGAAGCTATTGAAGCGGCATTGAAATTAGCTAAACGAGTGACTGGACGAACTGAGTTAGTGTCCTTTAGAGGGTCCTATCACGGAAGTACACACGGATCAATGAGTGTTTCGGGTAATGAGTTAAAGAAGCAAGCTTTTCGTCCGTTGTTGCCAGATGTCCAATTTTTACAATTGAATATAGAGCAAGATTTACATCGGATTACGGTGAAAACGGCCGCTGTTATTTTGGAAACAATCCAAGGAGATGCTGGTGTTCGTCGTCCAAGTGTAACGTTTATGAAAGCACTGCGTCAGAGATGTGATGAGGTAGGGGCGATGTTGATTTTGGATGAAATTCAATGTGGCATGGGACGCACAGGAAAAATGTTCGCTTTTGAGCACTTTGACATTACACCTGATATTTTGACTTTAGGAAAAGCATTGGGAGGAGGAATGCCCATAGGCGCATTGATTTCATCACAGCAAAATTTGTTTGAATTTACGCATGCTCCAATGCTCGGTCACATTACGACATTTGGGGGACATCCCGTTATCTGTTCCGCAGCCGCAGCCGCAGTGCAGGTATTGAAAACGGAGATTAACTGGCAAGAACTCGAAGAAAAAGCTGCTCGTTTTGAGCTGCGTTTTCAGGGTCATCCTGAATTGACAGAGATACGGAGAGTGGGAATGATGTTTGCCTTTGACATGATCAGTGCGGAGCGCGTTGAAAAGGTAGTTGCTAGCTGCATGGAAAAAGGATTATTGACTTTTTGGTTTCTTTCTCATCCATACAGTTTCCGCTTATCACCGCCATTGAATATCTCAGAAGTTGAATTGAATTTGGCGGCAGATGTCATATTATCAGCCATCGCGGATACGCAATAAGATTAGTGCTTTTCTTTCGAAAGCATTATCTTTGCAATCTCTAACAAAAACATGAAGGTAACAGATCACATACAAAACGCTAAGGAAACACTTTTCTCATTTGAGATATTACCTCCATTAAAAGGAAAAAGTATCCAATCGATTTATGAAGGCATAGATCCATTAATGGAATTTAAGCCTAAGTTCATCAATGTAACCTACCATCGTGAAGAGTTTATTTATAAAGAACGTGAGAACGGATTGCTAGAGAAAATAGCGATTCGCAAGCGACCAGGAACGGTAGGAATTTGCGCGGCTATTATGAATAAATACGACGTTGATGCCATTCCACATTTAATTTGTGGTGGATTCAGCAAAGAAGAAACGGAGAATGCATTAATTGATTTGCAATTTTTAGGAATTGACAATGTGTTGGCACTTCGCGGAGATTCGATAAAAACCGAAAGTTCATTTCGTCCGCATAAGGAGGGACATGAATTTGCAGTGGATTTGATTCATCAAATTAGTGATATGAATAAAGGGAATTACATGATGGATGATATCCAACTGGAACCCACAAACTTTTGTATCGGAGCAGCGGGATATCCAGAAAAGCATTTTGAAGCGATGAATTTGGATACGGATTTATTAAATGTGAAACGCAAAGTTGCCGCTGGCGCATCGTACATTGTTACGCAAATGTTTTTTGATAACTCAAAGTTTTTCCGCTTTGTTGATGCTTGTCGATCCGTTGGAATTACGGTCCCAATTATTCCAGGAGTAAAGCCCGTGAAAACGCTCGCACATATTTCGTTCTTACCAAAATTCTTCCATATTGATTATCCAGTTGAGTTGTCCAATGAATTAATGAAGTGCAAGGACAACAAATCCGTAGAGCAGGTTGGAATTGAATGGGGTATCCAACAATCGAAAGAGTTAAAAGCGCATGGCGTTCCATGTATTCATTATTACACGATGTCAAATTCAACTTCCGTTCAAGAAATCGCTCGAGAAGTTTTTTAATTTCCTTACTATGAAAACAGTATTTTTCTTCGTGTTATTTCTTGGGTTTTCTGCTCTCGGACAGCAAATCAAATTTAAGAACGCTTTGGTGATCGGTCAGTTTGATAAATCGGAAGATCGTTATGCGATGGAATTGAATTTAGTAGAAATTTTACAGCAGAATTCATACAAAGCCATGCCTTCTTTTAATGTATTAAAACAAGGAGAGAATTTGGGAAACCTATTGAATGACTCCGTACAAAAATTATTGAAGTCAAAGGGAGTTGATGCCTATGTCATATTGAATGTTCGAGGGTATGACCGTCGATTCAAATCTTCCGAAGCACAAACCGCGTTGAAAGAAATATTAGATATGACAAGTATTTATCATATTTACAGAGATGAAGCGACATCGGTCACGTTTGAATTTACCTTTTACGACTTGAATCAACACTTAATTGGCCGTAGTTTATTGAAGTGCGGGAATGTTTCTGATCGGGATTCGGTGATGAAACGTTTCAGAAAGAAATTACCAAAAACAATTCAAAAGCACTGGAAGTCTTAGGAATCGATTATTGCATTTCGTATTGCTTCTGCATCTCCTTGTCTTCCGGCGTACTATACACCCCGCATTTATTGGGTTTTTCGAAAAGCTTAATAAACTTCACTTGTGCTTGAATTGGCCAATAACCGGAAGAAAACCAGTGTACATTTGCATTGAAGCCATACCAATCTTTTACCACAACAATAGGCAAGGTGATGCTTGGCACAAACATCCATGCTTTGTTTAAACGAATACCCACACCAAGACTATAGTCAAATTGCACCCTTAACTTCTGATCCGAATACCCTTGAAAAACGTGAGGAGCCATGTAGGAATTAAATCCATTTTGATATGAAGTATCTCCAGTGGAAAGGCAGTAATTAAAATTAATTCCTAAGCTATTGTCTACGAAGTGTTTTCTAACTTTTACAATTTTTTTCTTACCAAAATAGACCAAGGTGTGCGCGCTATAACGTCCGTATAGGTACCCGTTTTTAAGCTGCCCAGTTCCCGAACTTGTGCTTATGACCTCTCCCAGCGCATTTTTGTAGGTAATATCTGTTTGTTCGGTTCCGCGGTATAAGCTGTAGCCCAGCCCCCAATCGAAGTAATCAATGATGCGGCTTTTTTTCAATGCTTTGATGGGTGTCCCTTTCCATTTTGGAAAGTGAACCATACCAAACTCTGCGTAAATTCCAAGTTGACTTTTCGGGGTAATGCTGTAATTCCCTCTTGCTCCATTGGATGCTGTTAATTCGCCGAGTATTGGATTTGTATGAAAAGAATAGGTTGGTCCAAGGGAAAATTGAATCCCATGATTGCTGACAACCATATAGTCATTTCCTTTTTTTTCCGATTTCACGAATCCACCTTGTGCATAAACGATGGAAGAAAGAATAAATGGAAGAATAAACAAGAATTTTTGCATACCTAGAATTTAAAGTCCGAACTTTTTTCCAATAATATATCCATGACAATTTTTGAGTCCCATTCCGCTTCAATATTTGGTAAGGCCATGATTTCGTCCATGATGCTACTTTGAATATTTCCTTGACGGTAGGCATCGCTATAGCGGATATTGCTAAAGGTAACTTGTGAATATAAAGGCAGCCAACGATCTGGGTGAAGTTCACTAAATTTCGCTTCAATTTTCTTACGCAAAATAAACGAAGGATCAGCCACGTAATCGCGCATGACGAAATAGTTGTCTACGGACAAATCTTGCAATGCATCACCATCTGGTTTTCGTTCGATGCTATATTCCTGAAAAATTGCATCCCAATTGTGATTATGCTTTTTCATTAATCGATTCATCACCGTACAATCTTCAAATCCAGCATTCATTCCTTGTCCATAAAATGGAACCGTTGCATGTGCTGCATCACCCATTAATGCGACTTTCCCATTTGTCCAAGGATAGCAACGGATAATGGCCAAATTAGACAACGGATGATCTTCCCACGCATCTGCAATGTTGGGCATCATTTCATAAAAATCCGGAAACGTGGTCAAGAAGAATTGATTTACTGCTTCACGCGAGGTCAATTTATCGAATGAATTTTCACCGCCTTCATGCGGCATGAATAAAGTACATGTAAAAGACGCATCTTCATTCGCCATGGCCATCAGCATAAATCGACCTCTCGGCCAAATATGCAAAGCATTTTTATCTAGTTTATGGGAGCCATCTTCATTGGCGGGCAACAAGATTTCTCGGTAACCATCTGCAATGTAATTCTGACTGTAATTAAAACGATTTAATTTTTGAAAGGAATTGTAACGAACGGCAGAAAACGCACCGTCCACCCCAAAGACTAAGTCCGCTTTTACGCTGATATCTTCATTCGTTATGGTATTTGTTAGCGTGACGATACCTTCATTTAAATCCACTTTTTTGCAATCATGATTGTAATGAATGGTTGCATCCCCGAGTTTTTCGGCCATATCCATCATCACGGCATTTGTCTTGCCCCTTGAAATGGAATAAATGGCTTGTCCTTCTTTTCCGTATGGTTGATAACTCAAGTTTCCTTGCATGTCATGCATCATTCTCCCATACATGGGGATACCGATTTTACGGATTTCATCACCAACTCCTACAGCGTCTAAGGCTGTCCAACCGCGAACGGATAAGGCAAGATTGATTGATTTTCCAGCGCTTATTTCCGCTTTGCGAATATCGGAACGACGTTCATATATGGTGACGTGTAACGAGAAGGCTCCAGAAGATTTACATGATGCGATTTATCGCCAGATTCATGCACAAATGGCTGGATCATTTACCGAAATTGTTACCCAGTACAGCATGACTGAGATTTCCATCGAGATTGATGAGTTTGGTCAGATTGAACACCGTGAGGTAACTATTGAACACACCGAAGAGATTCGTTTTTTAAACCCAGAAGATTCAAGCAATAATGGCGATAATCCAACGTCTTCACATGGGCAGG
>CAIZQH010000004.1 GCA_903935095.1 uncultured Flavobacteriales bacterium
CGGATTGGAAGGACTGGAGGAATTCAGTGGCCTAGTTGCCATTGAGCTGCCTGCAAACACCCAAGAATACCCCAATATAGAATTCATACAAATCGTCAAGGAGTAATGAGTAAGAAAAAGATATATCACCTCATACAGGTAAGTCAGAAAATGATTCAAACCTTCCCTAAACAGGGACACAGCAATGTGGTCTTTAATGCTGTCTTCTATCGAAACGGTAAGAAGCTCAATAGCATTGATCAGGCAGATGTAGCGAACTTTTCACACCTAGTTAGGAGCTATGATAAATCGGAAAACCCTGACAAGGTTAAAGTCGAATTCAAAGACCAGGATTCTGGAAGTTTAATTTGGGCAAAGACTTTTGAGTGGACGGATGTAGATGATGAAATTCCACGTGCTCTTTCGGGTTATTCTGGATTGGGAGAAGCGGAAGTGAATGATCTAGTACAGCGCAAGTTCTCTGAAATGGAACGTTCTAAAGAATTGGAACGCATGAGCGCTGAACTTCAACGCTTACAAACGGAAAACGAAGAGCTTGAATTTCAAATGCAGGATATGCAAAATACCCTGGATGCGAAAAAGCAGGTGGAATATTATTCTAACATCATTGGAATGGCTTTACCTGGCCTAGCTAAGTTTTTGACTAACTCACCTATGGGCGCTGCGATGAACTTTTTAGCAGGAACTGAACAGGATGGTAAACCCATTGAACAAGGTAAGGATTCAGAAACTGAACCTAAAGATTCACAACGAGATACAATCCTAGATATGATCATGTCATTTTGCAAAACGATGAGCGATCAAGAGCTTGGAACGATGTATTTGATGCTTTCTGAAATTGAAAAAGACCGAGGAAATCTTCAACGCATTTTACAATTTATTACCCAAACACAACCAACAAATAATCCGACATAAACATGGCACAACAAGATGTATTGATACAAGTGAAGGTAACTACTGACCTAGAAGCTAGGCATGTACAAAAAGCACTTCAAACCATTGCCAATAATTTCAAAGCGCAAGAGCTTGTGAGTATTTCAAAAAAGATAGAACTACCACTGGTAAAGCTTAAAATCAAAAGCATGATTTAATTAAAAGAATATGGCATCCACTAAAGAAAAAATCATTCAAGTTGTCGACAACAACAAAACCACACTTATCAATGGTGCATTGGTTGTTGGCGGTATTTACCTGACCTATCGTTTGGGTAAAAACATTATTGCTTCTTTGAATAAATCGGATGCTCAAAATAAGGCAGACGATAGTCCCGAAGTACGTCAGGCAATGTCATTGCGATCAGCGATGAATCCATCTGGTATTTCTTGGATGATGAGCATGGATACAACTGATACAAGCACGGTATTGAACACCGCAAAAACCATCACAAATTTAGACAGTGTTCAAAAGGCATATAAAAATCTGTATCAAAATAACTTGCTTGATAATTTACAAAACGAATTGTCGACCAGTGAATACCAGAAGTTTCTTACCATCATCAGTTCGAACACAAATAAAGATACCTCACATGGTGGAGCACCGCCAGTTCAGTTTGCTAAAGCGAATCAATTAATCGTAGCTAAAAAAGCAGTGTCACTTCGAAGTTCTCCTGATGCAAGTAATCATGGAGCGTTTTACGAAGTGTTTTCAGATAAAAACATTCTTCGCCAGGCTTATGCAGGTGAATTTTTAGGTTATGCAACAGGCAGACAACAGTTTGATGAAGTTAATAATGTCAAATTCATTGAGGTTGCATACGTCATCAATGCGGTGAAC
>CAIZQH010000005.1 GCA_903935095.1 uncultured Flavobacteriales bacterium
AAATGCTCTTCCAACGGTTGATGCTGGGATTAACCAAACGGTTTGTGCTGGATTAAGTGTGACTTTAAATGGTGCTGGGGCAAGTACCTATTCCTGGAATAATGGCGTGATCAATGCCGTTCCATACGTTCCAACAATTTCTCAAACTTACACTGTAACAGGTGTCGATGCCAATGGATGTTCAAATACGGATCAAATCAATGTGAACATACTTTCGTTGCCAATGGTATCTGCTGGATTAGATCAAACGATCTGCGCAGGTGATTCCATCACCTTGAACGCAACGGGAGCAACAAACTATACGTGGAACAATGGCGTGACAAATGCAACAGCATTTGCACCATCGGCAACGTTGACATTTACTGTTTCAGGGATTGATCAGAACAATTGTTCGAATTCAGACCAAGTTGTTATTACGGTGAATGCACTTCCAATTATAAATGCTGGAATAGATCAAACAACCTGTTTCGGGACCTCAGTTGTATTAAATGCGACAGGAGTGAATTCCCTTTCTTGGAATAATGGTGTAATCAATGGCTTGTTTTTCACACCATCGGCTTCGCAAACATACTTGGTGACAGGGACTGATGCAAACAATTGTTCGAATACGGATGAAGTACAAATCACAGTAAATTCCTTACCAGTAATTAATGCTGGTGAAGATCAAACGGTATGTACTGGTGTTTCCGTTTCGCTAAACGCTTCAGGTGGAATCAATTACCAATGGAATAACGGTGTGACTAATGGGATTTCATTTATTCCAACCGCGACTCAAAATTATATTGCAACTGGCTCTGACATCAATGGATGTTCCAATTCAGACACCGTTTTAGTAACGGTAATTGATTGTACCGGAATGGAAGAACAAGATGATGTGACTGTTTCTGTTTATCCAAATCCTATTCAAGATGTACTACACTTCAACTTTAATCAAGTGATTTCAGGTGCTATTGAATTACTAAGTGTGGAAGGAAAGTTAATTTCATCCGTCCAAATCAATGACATAGAAACGTATCAAATGGATCTTTCTTCGCTTGCTTTTGGACCGTATTTCATTCGAATGAATGTAAATGGAAAGGTAAAATCACTAAAAGTGATTAAAGCCAACTAATTTTGTTGGTCTTTTAGGGATTGTTTTTGTGGAACAGGGTCATATCCAGAGCCGCCTCTTGGGTGACAAGATGCGATTCGCTTTGACCCTAGCCATAGTCCTTTGACAGGCCCCCATACTTTGATGGCTTCAATCATGTAACTCGAACAGGTCGGAGTGTACCTGCACGATGGTGGAAAAATGGGCGAAATTATCCATTGGTATATGCGAACCAACAAAATAAAAGGTAGGCCTAAAAGCTTGTACATCCATTTCATCTTTCAAAGTTACATACTTATTTAACATGACTGTGTTTAAAGCTTTGCTGTAACAAATTCTGCTGATTGAACTATCTTACTAACTTTAGGGAACTCAATCAAACGAAACATGCAACATTTATTCTTTTTCATCTTTACGATTTATTTTAGTCTCGCCTATGGACAACCACTCGCTAATTGGGATGAAGAGAAAATCATGGTGAAAAAATCGAATAACATGAGTACCCTCATGCACGCCGAAGCGCTTTTCGAGGACCGATGGGATGTATTAGCTCAACCACAATTTTGGAAACAAATCATGTTACTAGCTCCAGATTCCTGTCTTGTGAATGATGCAAGTACACGTCAAGTATTGAAGAAGATGTCCTTGAAGGATTGGAATCGTCAGACTGAGGCACAGAAAGATAGTACTCGGGCTCTTTTGCGAGCAGAACACGGTTTGGACCCTAACGCACGAATTTATGTGACTTCCGGCAAAAATGATTTTTATAAATTCAATGAAGTTTATCCACAACTTTCGAAAGGAGTTGCTGCGTTTGAACGTTTTGGTGTTGATCCTTGGTATGCTCAGGCCATTTTATTGATTGAGTGTCCAGGACAAATGAAAAAATCGATCTCTGGTGCTTATGGTGCGTTTCAATTAATGCCAGATGTTGCCAGATCTGCTGGGTTGACCGTGAATGCAAGTATCGATGAACGCAAAGATTTTGATCGCTGCGCATACGGTTCTGCAAGTTTGATACGAAAAGTATGTATTCCTGAAGCGAAACGTATTTTAGATCGCCACCAGTTAAGTTACAATGAAAATGATTTGTGGTTTCGATTGTTTGTGCTACATGTTTATCACGCTGGCTCCCTAAACGTTGCCGCTGTGGTGAACAAAATTCAACCAACGGTTGGCTCACAACAATTGATTTTGGACATGTGGCAAAATACTGCAGGTGGATTTGGAAACAACTCTCAAAACTACACGCAATTAGCATTAGCCGCACAGTTAATTTTACATGAAATGGTCTACCAGCAATGCGAAGAAATCACGCACTGTCGCGCACGTTAATCTTTCACAAATTTCATAGAAATCGAATTGACACAATGACGCGTGTCTTTCTCCGTGAATAGTTCGCCAAAAAAAACATGACCTAAGTGTCCTTTGCAATTAGCACAAACAATTTCTGTTCGACGCCCATCTGCATCTAAGACTTGTTCCACATTTTTAGCGATTTGATCATCAAAACTTGGCCAGCCACAACCGGAATTAAACTTTGTTTCGCTACGGTATAAGGGAGATTCACATTGACGACAGACAAATGTTCCCTTTTCATAAAATGAATTGTATTCTCCAGTATTTGGATATTCTGTCCCTTTATTGATAATTATTCGTTTCTCATCAGGTGTGAGTTCATTCCAATCATTTCTTTCTTTCATCACTTCATTCTTAATTGTCCTTTTGATACAACAAGAGAGGAATCAAAATTGTTTGTATAGAGTCCGCCTGTGCCTAATCCTTGCGGAAGAAGGTCAGAAAACGTAGCAGTAAATTGAGCAATGGCATTTAATCCAATGGACGATTCCAATGCTGATGTCATCCACCAGGAAATGTTTTGTTGTTCCGCGAATTTAATCCATTCGCTGCAGCCATGAAATCCACCGTGCAAGCTCGGTTTAAGGACGATATATTGAGGAGCAATCATTTTTAATAATGCTTCTTTCTGTTCACGTTCATGAATTCCAATCATTTCTTCGTCCAAGGCAATTCCAATGGGCGAATACTTACATAGTTCACTCATGGCGTTTAATTGTCCAGGCTGAATTGGTTGCTCAATCGAATGAACGTCTAATTCACTTAATTGCGTTAAAATGGGGATTATAGATTCTGGCGTATAGGCTCCGTTCGCATCAACCCGAAGTGTTAACTCTTTGCCGGAAAAACGACGACGAAGTTGTTCCAATAACGTGCGTTCTTTCATCCATTCGATGGCGCCGACTTTCATTTTTATCGTCGAATAACCATCCGCCAATTTCTCCTCTATTTGATCGAGCATGAAGGATTCATCACCCATCCAAATCAACCCGTTAATGGGAATCGACTGTTCTTTACGCGAGAAAGCTGAATCGAACAAAATACCCGATCCTTGATTTTGGATATCTCTCGCCAAAGATTCCATACCAAAAACGATGGAAGGAAATACGATCCAGTCAGCTAAAAATTGTTGCCATTTATCCCCATGAAATACGTTTTCATCCATAAAATCATCCATTTTCCATGAAGAAAATTGGTGTTTCAATTTACTTAATTGTGCTTCGTAGCGTTGTTCATTAGTAAAATCCGGAGATAATCTTGGTATGACGCTGCACTCGCCTTGTGCATTTTTTCCATTAGGCAAATTGACGGATAATATCCAAGAAGGTTTATCGTATAGAATCCCACGACTTGTCCCGCTCGGTTTTTTAAAATGAAGCAGGTGTTTCTTTATGTTGATTTCCATGAATTAAGAATGATGGTAAGGTTCGCCCTTCAATATCGTATAGGCACGGTAGAGTTGCTCTAAGAAAATCATACGCACCATTTGATGAGAAAAGGTCATTTTCGATAAGGACAACCTTGCATTAGCACGTTCATAAACCTCCTCGCTAAATCCATAAGCTCCACCGATGACAAAAAGTAAATTTCCATTGACGGACATTTGTTTTTTGTCTAGCCATTGAGCGAATTCCACGGAACTTTGATGCAATCCATTTTCATCCATCAAAATCAGATAATCTGTTGGGATAACTTTTGCGAGTATCAATTCGCCTTCTTTTTTCTTTAATTGTTCTTGACTGAGTGCTTTTGGATTTTTCACATCTGCAATCTCCACACGTTCGAAAGTACAATAATGTTGAAGACGCGCAGCATAACGGTCCTCTCCTACTTTAACGTCGGGAAATGCCGTTTTACCTAGAACGAAAAATTTGATTTTCATGTCAAGCCATTTGAACCGCTTCGACACCTTTCAACTCTGGCGCCACTTGTTTTAATGCTTCCTCCAATCCACCTTTCAGCGTCATATGACTCATGGAACAATCAGAACAAGATCCAATTAGTTTGACGCGAACAATGGCATCATCTGTAATTTCAACGAGTTCCATATCTCCCCCATCTGCGTGGAGAAAGGGACGTAGTTGATTCAAGGCTATGTTTACTTTTTCTGAAAGTGATGCTCTTAATTGCTCATTCATAAATGACTTCTATTGAATTTTAGCTTTCAGTTTTGTTAGCTCGTCAACAAAGGTATGAACTAATTCATCAAAGGCCAATGCTGTTGGTGTATTTTCCTGATAAACAGCAGGTCTTCCTGCATCACCAGCTTCACATACACTTTGAACCAATGGTATACTTCCCAGAAATGGAACGTTCATTCCTTGGGCAAGGTTTTTTGCTCCATCTCGTCCAAAGATGTAATATTTGTTTTCTGGCAATTCAGCAGGTGTAAACCAGGCCATATTTTCTACCACACCAATGACAGGGACTTTCAAGGTGTCCATTTGGAACATATTAATACCCCGACGTGCATCTGCAAGTGCTACTTCTTGAGGTGTACTGACAATCACGACACCATCTAATGGAACCGTTTGAACAAGAGATAAATGAATATCGCCTGTTCCAGGAGGAAGATCGACCAGCAAAAAGTCCAATTCACCCCAATGGGCATCTGTAAATAATTGAGTTAAAGCTTTGGATGCCATTGGTCCACGCCAAACAACCGCGTTATCTTGATCGGTGAAGAATCCAATGGAAAGGATTCCAATGCCATTTGCATCAACTGGTTGAATAAGGCCTTTTCCATCAACATCTACCATTTTGGGACGCTCACCAACAAGGTCAAACATAGTCGGCATCGACGGTCCATGAATATCCGCATCGACGATTCCAACTTTATATCCCTGTTTTTGCAGTCCACCTGCTAAGTTGGCTGTAATCGTTGATTTCCCAACACCCCCTTTACCAGAGGCGATTGCTACAATGTATTTTACGTCAGGAAGTATTTTACGTCTCGCCGTGCGATTTTCCGTGCTCATTCCTTTAATGACACAGGACAATGAAATTCCCTCACCAAAAACACGCTTTAAATTAAATTCGATCGCTTCTTGCATGCGTTTTCTTGCGTGCAATGCAGGATTAGAAATTTGAACGCTAAGGGTGATTTTCCCTTCAGAGATCTCCAATTCTTCAATCAAGTTTAAACTGACTAAATCATTTTTCAAATCGGGTTCAACAATGTTACCGAGGGTACTGAGTACATTTTCTCTTGTGAGTTCCATAAGAAATTAAGGGTGAAAGGATTGAATTGAATGATACATAAAATCAAGGACTTTTTTTGAGTCTCCATGTTCGCCATTTCGAATCTCGTAGTATATCCCATTGATTTTTTTTACTGCATAAATATGGTAGGTAATTTTTTTATTCTTGATGAAATCAGAATTCTCTTTTCGGCTGTAAATGAGGATATCTTTCTCCTCTTTCAACATTTCGAATTGAAAATAGTTCGTTTTTTTATTGTCTTTGATGAGGTCCTTTTTGAATTCCTCGAATCGGTATAAATTATCGCCATAGTCTTCGATAAACAATTGAAAATTTCGTCCGACCGAAATGGTCCATTTGTATCCACCTTCATCATATTCCACATTCGGTTTAAATGAAGCACCAATTCCTGCGGTTGCATCCGGAATCATGATAGAAGCAGAGATGTCGTATTTTGACAAATCTACATGTTGGAATTGGAAGTAATCAAATGTCGTTGCATTCGAAGGATTTTCATCTTGGCAGCCAGAAAGTCCAAATAGAAAAAGAATTACAAAGAAAACAATGCGCTGTTGATTCATTTCACAAAGATACATATTTGATATGAGTAGATTTTTTCTGACCTTCGTAATATGCAAAAACAAGTTGTTTTCCTATCTGGACTTTTCATCATGCTTTCGATTGTTCTCGGAGCAATGGGCGCACACGCGTTAAAACAAGTTCTTGACCCTGAGTCATTCAATTCGTTTGAAGTGGCAGTGAGGTATCAAGGCTTTCTGTCTATGGGAATATTCATACTCGCCTTAAATCACGATCGCTTTTCCTTTCCAATGAAACGTATATTAGGTGCGATGATCATCGGTATGCTTCTTTTTTGCGTGTCCATTTATTTGCTTGTTGCCTTCAAAACCCTTCATTATCCCATATCCTTTATCGGACCCTTTACACCAATTGGGGGTGCTATTTCCATCATTAGCTGGTTCGTCTTCTTAGTTCGTTTGATTAAAAATTAATCTTTTTGAAAACATTTTTTGCGATTATGTTTTGATATTAAAGAATAGTTTTTACTTTTGATTAGTTTTTAATCTTTTTAACGATTAGTATTTAAGCATTATGAATAAGCTCAGCATCGGATCAAAGCTTCCTGCATTTACAGGAATTGATCAAAATGGAAAGGAATGGAGCTCGAACAGTTTCAATGGCAAGTGTTTAGTTGTTTATTTTTACCCGAAGGATAGCACACCTGGATGTACAGCACAAGCCTGTAGTCTGCGCGATGATTATTCTTTATTAACGGATAACAACATTGCCATTTTAGGTGTCAGTGCTGACAGTGTATCCTCCCATAAAAAATTTAGCGATAAGTTCCATCTTCCGTTTCCATTAATCGCGGATACAGATAAAGTGTTATTGAATTTATTCGGCGTATGGGGAGAGAAGAAATTCATGGGGAAGACCTATGATGGGATTCACCGAACCACCTTTTTATTTGATGAGTCAGGTACATTAATCTCCGTTATCGAAAAGCCAAACACAAAGAACCATGCGAGCGAAGTTTTAGGATTTTATACATCTTGATTTAGTTCGTAAATAGTTTACGACCTTAGCCGCTTACATTTGTAGAAATTAATCACCGAGTCAACTAACTCAATAAAAACAAACGATATGTCAAAGTCAAAAGAACAAAACGCAGAAAAATTAAAAGCACTCCAATTAACCATGGAGAAATTAGACAAAACCTTTGGTAAAGGATCCGTTATGAAACTTGGGGATTCCCCAGTGGAAAAAGTGGAAGTGATTCCTACAGGTTCCATTACCTTGGATTTAGCATTAGGCATTAATGGCTATCCAAAAGGACGTGTAGTAGAAATTTATGGCCCAGAATCCTCCGGGAAAACAACGTTAGCTATTCATGCGATTGCAGAAGTACAAAAACAAGGTGGAATTGCTGCCTTTATCGATGCAGAACATGCATTCGATCAATTTTATGCACAGAAATTGGGTGTAGATATTGCCAACTTATTAATCTCCCAACCAGATAATGGTGAGCAAGCCTTAGAAATCGCTGATAATTTGATTCGTTCAGGAGCCATCGATTTAGTTGTTATTGACTCCGTTGCTGCCTTAACACCAAAAGCAGAGATTGAAGGTGAAATGGGAGATTCTCAAATGGGACTTCAAGCCCGATTGATGTCCAAAGCATTACGTAAACTTACTGGCTCCATCAATAAAGCTGGTTGCTGCTGTATATTCATCAATCAATTACGTGAAAAAATTGGTGTGATGTTCGGTAATCCGGAAACAACAACAGGTGGAAATGCCTTGAAGTTTTATGCTTCTGTACGCCTTGACATTCGTCGTGCTGCTCAAATAAAAGAAGGAGAAGAAATCATTGGTAACCGTGTCAAAGTGAAAGTGGTTAAAAACAAAGTAGCTCCACCGTTTAGAAAAGCTGAATTCGACATCCTGTATGGAGAAGGAATATCGAAAATTGGTGAAATCATCGATCTTGGAGTGGACTTAAATATCCTTAAGAAAAGTGGCTCATGGTTCTCGTATGGCGAAACCAAACTTGGACAAGGACGTGATTCGATTAAATCTATTTTAATGGATAATCCTGCTTTAGCCGAAGAATTAGAAGAGAAAATTAAAAAAGCTCTTGGTTCACCCGCTTCAACAGAAGAGGTGTTGCAAGACTAAGTGCATATCGTTTGGTTGAAAACGGCGTCTTCGGATGCCGTTTTTTTTTAATCAAATAATTTGCTAATTTTGATTCCAATCAAAAAACTATTTAAAATGAAAAAAATCATTGGTCTATTTTTATTTGGTGCCATTGTCATGACGACATTCACCGGGTGTAAAAAGAAAGGTTGTACAGATAGTACAGCAACAAATTTTAACAGTGCAGCAAAAAAGGACGATGCAACATGTCTTTATGCTCCAATCATTACCTTAAATGGAAATGCAACGGTTAGTTTAAATGTAGGTGCAACGTATACTGATGCAGGTGCAACTGCTGTCAATAAAGATGGTTCAGCTGTTACCGTTACCTCAACAAGTACGGTGAACACTGCAAATAAAGGAACCTACACAGTTACGTATACAGCGACAAATGCAAATGGTACTACCACTGCTCAACGCACTGTCAATGTAGTAATTGGACAAGGGAATTGGCTGGTTTCTTGGGCTCTTACCAGCAATTGTGGGGCAACTGCTTTTCCTCTTTCTACAACGCCAGCGATTACAGCAGGAAGTAATGCTACCTCATTAATCATAGATAATATGTTTACTTTAATTGGTGGAACAGCAAACGCGACAATAAACGGGTCAAATATTACGATTCCACAGCAAACAATCGGTATTACAATTGGTGACATTATCTTTTCAGGAACGGGAACAATGAACTCACAAGGAAACCAAATAACCATTAATTATAACTATGACAATACTACAATCTTAATTGGAGGTGAAGGAACTTGTACGGCAATCTATACAAAACAATAATATTATTTTATTCAGATAAGAAAGGCGGGGTTTACCTGCCTTTTTTTTGTCGTATATGTTACACATAGGTTGATCTAGCTTCCTTAACTTTGCACCATGGGAAAATTCAATGATATCATCAAGTCCGAAATTCCAACTTTAGTGGACTTCCACGCAACATGGTGTGGACCGTGTAAAACAATGAGTCCAATTTTAGAAGATCTCAAAAAACACATGGGTGCAAAAATTCGAATTCTCAAAATCGACGTCGATAAAAATCAAGACGTAGCCGCACGATTCAAAGTGAGAGGAGTGCCCACATTCATCCTATTTAAAAATAGTGAAGTGCTTTGGCGTGAAAGTGGTGCTTTTCCATTGACAACTTTGAAGGCTAAAATTCAAGCAGTTTTATAAAAAACGTAACCCTTCTATTTTTCTTGCGTATTTGCATACCAAGGCGGAAAACTTTACTTTTGCCATCGTTAAATATTTTAAAGAAATTAGTATGGAATCAATGATGATTTATGTGCCTATTATAATGGCCGTTATCGGGTTGCTATTTATGGCAATGAAAAGAGCTTGGGTGTTAAAACAAGATGCTGGAGATGGAAAAATGAAAGAAATTTCAGATTACATCTACGAAGGAGCACTTGCTTTCCTTAAAGCCGAGTATAGACTTTTAGCCGTTTTCGTGCTAATCGCTAGTGTAGTTTTAGCTGGAATCACATTTATGCCAGGTGTCAAAACGCATTTATTAATCATCATCGCTTTCATTTTTGGAGCAATCTTTTCTGCGCTAGCAGGAAACATGGGAATGAAAATCGCCACAAAAACCAACGTTCGTACAACACAAGCCGCACGTACCAGTTTACCTCAAGCATTGAAAGTTTCTTTTGGTGGTGGTACAGTTATGGGTCTTGGTGTTGCAGGATTAGCCGTTTTAGGTTTAACCGCATTCTTCATCTTCTTCTTTCATTTCTTTATGGGAGGAAAATGGACGAATACAGAAGACATGACGATTGTATTGGAAACGTTAGCTGGATTCTCGTTAGGAGCTGAGTCAATCGCATTGTTTGCACGTGTTGGTGGTGGTATTTATACCAAAGCTGCTGACGTTGGAGCTGACTTAGTAGGAAAAGTAGAAGCAGGTATCCCAGAAGATGATCCTCGTAACCCTGCTACAATCGCAGACAACGTAGGTGATAACGTAGGTGATGTAGCCGGAATGGGTGCCGATTTATTCGGATCATACGTAGCAACTGTATTAGCTGCGATGGTTCTTGGGAATTATGTCATTAAAGATATGGGTGGAAGCATCCAAGACGCATTTGGTGGAATTGGTCCAATCTTATTGCCAATGGCAATCGCTGGATTTGGAATTCTTTTCTCTATTATCGGAACAATGCTAGTACGCATTTCTGACAACGACGCGAAAGAAAAACAAGTTCAAGGTGCCTTAAATAAAGGTAATTGGGTGTCTATTGTTTTGACTGCTATTGCTTGTTATGGTTTAGTGACTTGGATGTTGCCTAAAACAATGTTAATGAATTTCTTTGGTGAAGGTTTACAAGAAATTTCTTCATTACGTGTGTTTTACGCTTCCTTAATCGGATTATTTGTTGGTGGAGCAATTTCATCTGTAACTGAATATTACACAGGACTTGGTACAAAACCAGTGTTGAAAATCGTTCAAAAATCATCAACAGGTGCTGGAACAAACGTTATTGCTGGTTTAGCAACTGGAATGATTTCAACTTTCCCTACAGTATTATTGTTTGCAGCAGCAATTTGGTCAACTTACGCTTTAGCTGGATTCTACGGAGTTGCTTTGGCTGCTTCTGCAATGATGGCTACAACAGCTATGCAATTAGCGATTGACGCATTTGGACCTATCTCTGACAACGCAGGTGGTATCGCTGAAATGAGCGAATTACCGAAAGAAGTACGTCAACGTACAGATATTTTAGATTCAGTTGGAAATACAACTGCTGCAACTGGAAAAGGATTTGCGATTGCATCTGCAGCATTGACGTCATTAGCTTTATTTGCTGCTTACGTAACATTTACAGGAATTGACGGAATCAACATCTTTAAAGCTCCTGTTTTAGCGATGTTATTCGTTGGAGGTATGATTCCCGTTGTATTCTCAGCACTTGCAATGAATTCAGTAGGAAAAGCGGCAATGGACATGGTGTACGAAGTACGTCGTCAGTTCAAAGAAATTCCAGGAATCATGGAAGGAACAGGAAAACCTGAATATGGTAAATGTGTAGAGATTTCTACAAAAGCTGCTTTACGTGAAATGATGTTGCCTGGTGTTATGACCATTGGATTCCCAATCGCGATTGTTCTTTTAGGTAAACTCGTTTATGGTGATAACAACCAATTAATTGCAGAGATGTTAGGTGGTTATATGGCTGGTGTTACAGTATCTGGTGTTCTTTGGGCAGTTTTCCAAAATAATGCTGGTGGTGCTTGGGATAACGCGAAAAAATCATTCGAAGCAGGTGTTGAAATCAACGGCGAAATGACATATAAAGGTTCTGACGCTCACAAAGCAGCAGTTACCGGAGATACCGTTGGTGATCCATTCAAAGATACTTCAGGTCCATCTATGAACATCTTAATCAAATTAACATGTTTAATTGGATTAGTCATTGCTCCAATTTTAGGAAGTGGCGCTTCTTCTGAAGAAACAAACGGAAATGGTTCTGCTGCATGTGAAATGCGTGACGGTGGAAAATGTATGTCCAACGAAATGTGCACTGGTGGCGGAATGATGTGTCATGAGGGACAAATGAGCACGAAATGTGACATGAATGAATGTGCAAAAATGTCGAAAGATGAATGCGCAAAAATGTGTGACGAAAAAGGATGTTCTCCAGAAGAGAAAGCAATTTGCATGGCTCATTATGGAAAAGACGGAAAATGGCTAGGAAATGCCAACGAATGTGCGAAAGATAAAAAAGCATGCTGTGACAAAAAATAATCATTGAACATAAAGATTCTCAAAGCCACCTCAACAGGTGGCTTTTTTGTTTCTCGGAAAAAGGGAAATGCCCATTCCTATGGAATCCATTTATATCTTTGTTTCATGATTGAAAATTTGAACGACAAAAACAAGGATTTCTTCGAACTCGTGTTTCAAGTCGTCAAACTCATTCCGTCTGGACGCGTAACCTCCTACGGTGCAATTGCCAATTACCTTGGTTCGAAACGAGGAGCTCGAATGGTTGGATGGGCGATGAATGCCTCGCATCAATATGCTGAAATTCCAGCGCATCGCGTAGTCAATCGAAATGGCTTATTGAGTGGAAAAATGCACTTCCCTACTCCAGATTCCATGCGACAAACTTTAGAGTCTGAAGGAATCCAGATTCAAGAAGATCAAATTCAATACTTTTCAGAAATCTTTTGGGATCCATCCAAAGAATTAAAATTACCTTAAAGATTCTGCTAATTTTGCATAAAATTCAACACATGAAATTCGCTACAAAAGCTATCCACGCTGGTGTTCATCCAGATCCAGCAACAGGTGCAATTATGACACCTATTTACCAAACCTCCACGTATGTTCAAGATGGCGTTGGAAATCACAAGGGATACGAATATTCGCGTACTCAAAATCCAACTCGTCATGCACTTGAAAAAAACATCGCAGCGATTGAAAATGGGAAGTTTGGCGCATGTTTTGGTTCGGGACTTGCAGCCATTGATTGTGTGTTGAAAATGCTGAATCCAGGGGATGAAGTCATTTCAACAAATGACTTATACGGAGGTTCCTATCGAATTTTTAGAACAATCTTTGAAAAATATGGCATTAAATTCCATTTTGTCAATATGCAAGATGTGGATGCAGTTGCCGCATTGGTTAATGGAAACACGAAAATGATTTGGGTAGAAACACCGACGAATCCCATGATGAACATCGTAGACATCGAAGCAATGGCGAAAATTTCTAAAGCTGCTGGAGCGATGTTGTGCGTAGATAATACCTTTGCTACTCCATATTTGCAAAATCCGCTAGACTTAGGTGCTGATGTAGTGATGCACTCCGTAACGAAATACCTTGGTGGACACTCTGACGTTGTGATGGGCGCATTGGTTTGTTCAGATGAGAACATTGCCAATGAAATGTACCGCATCCAGAACTCTTCGGGAGCGGTGACTGCCCCAATGGATTCATTCTTAGTATTACGAGGCATTAAAACGCTTCATTTACGTGTTCAGCGTCATTGCGAGAACGGCGAGAAAGTAGCCCGATTCTTAGCAACACATCCGAAAATCGACAAAGTTTATTGGCCAGGATTTGAAAATCATCCAAATCATGAAGTGGCAAAAAAACAAATGCGTGGTTTCGGTGGAATGATTTCATTTAACTTGAAAGGAAATCAGTTAGAGGATGCCTTATCCATCGTGAAAAAAGTAGAGATTTTTGCGTTAGCAGAGTCATTAGGTGGAGTGGAGTCCTTAATCGGACATCCAGCGACGATGACACATGCATCCATCCCTAAAGATGTGCGTGAGCAAAGTGGTGTCGTTGACTCCTTGATAAGACTAAGCGTTGGAATCGAAGATGCGGACGATTTGATCGCAGACCTCCAACAAGCACTCGCATAATTTACAATTGATCTAAGCTTTTAAAGAATTGTTCCTTTTTCGCAGGGGAAAGAGGAATCGCTGTTCCGTCTTTAAGAATCACCGATCCTCCATCGTGTTTATCATATCTTTCCACGCAATTTAAGTTAATCAAGTGAGATTGATGTACCCTAAAAAATTGAAGTCCGGATAAGAGGGTATCGTAGTCTTTCAATGTTTTGGATACTAAGATTTTCTTGCCATCATTCAAGTAAAAGAACGTATAGTTTTTATCCGCTTCGCAATGAACGATGTCGTCAATTTCAACGACAAAAATGCTCTCTTGCGTTTTTAAAACAAGTTTGCGTTTAAGGTGCGGTTGAATGTTGTTTTGCAGGGCATTGATTTGTGTTTCATCCTTTTTATGGGATAGCATTTGAAGCGCATTTAATACGGCATTGCGAAGCTCTTCAGCATCGATTGGTTTTAAAATATAATCCAATGCGCTAAACTTAATCGCCTGGACCGCAAATTCCTGAAAAGCTGTTATGAAGATGATTTCAAACGATTTAGTCGACACACTTTTTAACACATCAAAGCCATTTCCATCGGGCATTTGTATGTCCAACAAGACGATGTCTGGCTGTATGCGTTCAATCGCTTCAATTCCCGATTGCACATTTTCGCCATCGGTATAAATATCCAACTTCAAATCAAACGATTCGAGCATTTTTCGAATGAACTCACGTGTAGGTTTTTCATCATCGATAATGAGTACTTTTCTAGTCATGATTTAAAATTAAAAGTTTTCAGTATCGAATTTCAATGGAAGAACTATTTTCACAAGAGTTCCGGACTCTTTTCGTTCATCTAAATCACTGAAAGTCAAACTTCCATTAAATTTATACTTTTTATTTAATATCTTAATTCTTTCTTGTGTAATATCAATCGCCATGCTTTTGTGCGTGCGTATTTTCTTCGTTTGAGCCGATTTCTTTCTCCCCACTCCATTGTCTGAGATGGTGATTTCTAGTTTTCCACTTGCCTCTTTCATTTCGACGATGATTTCTCCCCCTTTGACAGTATGAAGTTGCCCATGCTCAATGGCATTTTCGATAAATGGTTGGGTAATCATCGGTGGAACCATAGCTTTATTGACAAGTAAATCCTCTGAAACATGCAGAACATAGCTGAATCGGTTTTCGAAACGCATTTTTTGTGTGCTCAAATACTTATCCAAAATCTCTAGTTCTAATTCTATCGGTATAAATTCTTTTGGTGAGTTTTCCAGTATTAAGCGCATTAATCGGGAAAAATTGACCAAAAATTGAGATGATTTCTCCGGATTATTCTCATAAATATAACTTTGAATCACCGACATGGCATTGAACACAAAATGTGGATTCATCTGAGCACGCAATAAAGTTTGTGAAAGTTCAGCCTCTCGTTGTTCCTGTCTTGATCGGACTTGTTTCATGCGTAAAATCAAGATGACTAAACTAAAGACAATCGCAAAAATGAAAATCAAAGAAATGTACAATTGACGATCACTTACCAATTTTAAGATTTCTTGTTCCTTCTTTTCTTTTTCGATTCTACGTTGCTGAAGTTCTATGAGCCTTTCCCTCTCTTCGCGTAGATTACCCGAAGTCAAATCAGCGATTTTCGATTCATTTCGCTTAATTGAATTCGACTCTAAAAATTCGATGTATGCATTTTGATACCTTAAGGCATTTCGTAGGTCTCCATTTTTCATCAATAGCTGAGAGAGTAGTTTATAGCGATCAATCAATCGGATGGAATGGGCGGCATTATCACTTTCAATCGATAACTCCAAATAGTATTTGGCCTTTTTCAAGTCTCCAATTTGAATACACAATTGACCAAAATCTTGATAAACCTCCGCTAATTCAGTTTGCATTTCTTTTAGCTGATAAAAAGAAATAGCTTGTCCAAAAGCAGATTTCGCCAAATCTATTTTTCCTTGAACTGTGGCAATATTTCCTCTGTAATGTGCACATTGCGCTACATGGTATTGATCCTTTTCTGATAAAAAATATTGCTCTGCTTTTTGCACACAATGAAGGGCAAGGGTTAACTGACTTTGATGAAGGTATACTTTAGAAAAATACAACTCAATGACGGCTATCGCTTGATCATCATGAAATTCTCTTGCTAACTGCAATGCGCGCTTCAAATAACTCAAAGATTCTGTCCAATTGCTAACATAGGAGGAATACTTTGCAATTTCAATAAACGAGTGGATTTTCAATGGATCGATGTGCAATTCCTCAGCCAATCTGATGGCTTGCAATTCTTTTTGAACTGCTCCTTCCAAATCTAAAAAGTACCCGTAATTGCAGGCCTGATTTTGAAGGGCCAAAACGAGTATTTCTCGCTTTTGAGAACGTTTCGCGAAAGAAATAGCTCTATTTGAAGCCCAAAAAGCGGAATCACGTAGTGACCTATTCATATACATACGTGAGATGTCTTGATAAATCAGGGAGGATTGAGCGTTATTTCTACTTTTCTCGATGAAACGCAAGGTAGAATCAGCTGTTTCTTTTGCTCGCGACCATTTTTCAGTAATTAACTCATACTCAAAATGAATACGGTGATAACGAAAGGTAAAGTCCTTGTTTGAAAAAGAAACACCAGCTAATTGCTTAGTAAAAACAGATTTAAACTGCTCCAGATTTCCGGATTTCACTAAATATTCTGCATAAATGAGACTGATTTTTTGTTTTGCGTCTTTTTCTGGATACCTTGATCGAGTTGACTGCAATTGACAAATCTCTTGTTTCCATTTACGCGGATCCTCATGCGCATAATAATCTATGAGTTCGATTTTAGCTACCAATTCCTCTGAAAGTGATTTTGAAACTACCAGTTGTTGCTTTAATTGATTTAATCTTTTTGGTGTAGCTTGAGCGACATTCGAAAAGACGAATAAAACGCAAAAAAGGGCCAGAAGAAGAACTCGTTTCATCATCGTGCAACTAATATACGATTTTTCTACGTCTTCCATTCATTGTATGAATTTGACTTTTTTTTGATTAAAACTTCTATTAATTTAGTCGTAAATTCGTCAATAATCATATTCCATGAAGGCTTCAATGATCCAAAATGCTATGAATAAATTACGCGCACTCTTACTTCCATTATTTACATTCATTCTTGCCATTGGGTTTTCTTTTGAATCAAAAGCATCTCATATTATCGGAGGGGAAATATATTATGATTCTTTAGGAAACAATCAATACAAAATAACCATTGAAATTTACCGTGATTGCAACTCAGCTACTGGATTTGATATTCCGTTAAATTACACCGTATTTTATATGGACGGAACGATTTACGCTTCCTATGACGCATCCATTTTTAGTCAGAACATCTTGCCAATAGTCTACGATGACCCATGTGTAACTCCACCAAATGACATTTGTGTGGAACGAGCAATTTACATCGACACGATCACTTTACCCTTTAATATCGAAGGATATTACCTCTCCTACCAACGATGTTGTTGGGCGGGTAACATTGATAATATTGTGGACCCGTCAAATAATGGAATTACCTTAACAACGTATATTCCTGGATCGTCCTTAATCAATGTGCCTAATCAAGGAGCACGATTCATCAATTATCCACCGCTTGTCCTTTGTTCTCAGAACACCTTGAACTTCGATCATTCTGCTTTCGATCCCGATGGAGATTCGCTCGTCTATGAACTCATGGCGCCATTACTTGGAGGAAGTATTGCGAATGTGATACCGAATCCAGAAACTGCTGGACCATATGCCCCAGTGAACTGGAATCCGACGTATACCGACTTGGTTCCATTTGGGACAGGATCCAATATCACCATCAACTCACAAACTGGAATGATGGCCTTCACACCTAATTTAATCGGGAATTATGTGGCTGGTGTTGCAGTGAAGGAATACAGAAATGGAACTTTAATTAACACGAAAATACGAACCTTCGGTTACCGCGTAGTGGCATGTCAAGTTGAACTTCCTATTGTGGTTGATGTAACTGGTCCAACACAACTCATTGAAGACTGTGGTTTCGCCGGATTCGTCGTGGGTCGAACCGACGCAACAGATAGTTTAATTGTCCAAGTTTTATTGAGTGGGACAGCAATAAATGGTGAGGATTATCCATACATCGACGATACTTTGGTCATTCCAGCAGGAGTGCTTTCAGATACCATTGGAATTGCAGCTATTTTTGATGGACTCATTGAAGGAAATGAAACAGTATTCTTTAACGTGATTGTTCCGAATCCATGTGATGGCACCTTTGACACGACTTCTATTTCTTTGACAATCATCGATTATTTGCCATTAACAATCCAAGCACTTGATTCTGTAAATGTATGTGCCGATTTCGGCGAATGGACTAGCATGTGGTGTCGAGTAGAAAATGGTGTCCCGCCTTATCTGTATTATTGGCAGCCTGGGAATTTCCCGAACAACGATACGGTCAATGTAAATCCAACGATCTTACAACCGAATTTGAACATCTTTACGGTAAATGCCTTAGATCAATGTGGGAAAACCATAGTTTCTCCCGATGTCCGAGTCTATAATCAATGTCCGCTAGTTGTTCCGAATGTCCTTACCACAAATAGCGATCAAGTCAATGACATCTTCATCATCCGGAATTGGGAAGATTATGACAACGTGAGTCTTACCATCTTCAACCGTTGGGGCAATGTCATTTACAGCAACGGAAATTACAAAAACGATTGGACTGGAAAAGATACTAGCGGAAATGTATTGGAAGATGGCGTATATTTTTACACGGTGACTCCACAAAGCATCAAATACGAATACGACGATCAAGAAAGTACTTTGTATACCTTACATGGCTTTATTCACTTGATTCATTAAAAAGATAAGAACATAAAAAAAGGGGACTTGAAATTCAAGTCCCCTTTTTTATGATGAGAAAATCTTATTTGATTCTGTACGTCAATCCTACGTGTATTCCTGCTGAAGCAGCAGAAGACTTTTGGTATGTTGGATAAGCCACTTTATTTGTTAAATCTATTCCTAATGCGTCTACACCCGCTGCATCCGTGATTCCGTATTGCAAACGAACACCTACGTTCAAGATCAATGGGAAATTATCTCCTAAGCTGATTTTAGATCCAAAACCAAGAACTGCTGTGGTATAGCCATTGTATTTTCCTGTAACATCGCTAGTTGCTGTAGTCAATGAATTTGAATAAGTAGCCGACCGCACGCCATTCGTAGAAATCCCGATTTCCGTGTATCCACCCGTTTGTCCACCAAATTTCACTAAAATTGGAATAGAGAAGGTGCTCAACTCCACGTTAGATGTATACGCTGTACTCCCAATAGTCCCTTGGTATCCAGTATTAAATTTACCAGAAAGGAATTCAACCGTTAAACCAATTTTACCAAAATTTGAGTTTAGTGCAATTCCAACATTCGATCCTGTGGCCATTTTGTAATCTTGTGTAGCTCCTAGGTCAGAAATGTTGTTGTTGAACATCTCCGTTGCGCTATACGCACCTTTTAATCCGGCATCGAACGAAAGAACTTGCGCTTTTGCGGTCATGGTCATCGCGATTAGACCAAGGCTTGATAATACTCTTTTCATTGTTTGTTGTTTTAAAGTTAGGGGTGTTTACGGGAAGGAAGGTAATAGGTTGCGAAATGAATATTAAAGATCCAAACAATTCCAAGGTGTATGAATGAACAGTTTTTGATTCACTAGAATTTTTTTAAAGGTGATCCGCTCAGGATTAAAGATCCTTTCAAGACCGACGTGCAGTGGATGAAAGCTCTTCAAGACTTCCTTCAGAAGACTTGAACTTTTTTTCATTTCCTTGCGCTTACGAAAACGAGGTTTTCGATGCGCTGGAAACGAAAAAAGCTCCTTCAACTGTCGTTGAAGGAGCTTTCATCAGAGTGATCCCGAAAGGATTCGAACCTTTGACCTTCGCCTTAGAAGGGCGTTGCTCTATCCAGCTGAGCTACGGGACCAAATTTAATTGTGGATACACCACTTCATTGAATGAAAAAAGGGGGATGATTGCTCATCCCCCTAGTCGGGGCGGCAGGATTCGAACCTGCGACCTCCTGGTCCCAAACCAGGCGCGATGACCGGACTACGCTACGCCCCGAACGATTCATCTTCAATATCTATTTTTCAACTGAACGTGATCAGTATCTTTTTTCTTTTTACAGTGGGGAAACGTTTAGCTCCACCCATGTTAATTTTGCGGTGGGAGCGAGATTCGAACTCGCGGTACAGTTACCCGTACGACAGTTTAGCAAACTGTTGGTTTCAGCCACTCACCCATCCCACCAGTGTTCAATGAACGGATGGCAAAAGTACAAAAACAATCCGTTTTTGAAAGCTTTTTTTGAAAAAAATGTTAATTGTACGTGAAAATTCCTATTTCAGACTCGATTGTGACTTGTTTTCCAATACGTTGCTCTACACGACCAACTATTTTTGCTTCTACACCAAAAGATTTGGAAATTGCTATGATTTCTGAGGCAAGCTCCTGAGGGACATATATTTCCATTCGATGACCCATATTAAAGACTTTGTACATCTCCTGCCATGGCGTTTGAGATTCTTCTTGAATCATCTTGAATAGCGGTGGAATAGGGAACATCTGGTCTTTAATCACATGCACATCGTTCACAAAATGCAAGACTTTTGTTTGCGCTCCACCTGAACAATGTACCATTCCGTGAATGCTTGAACGGTGTTTCGCTAAGATTTGTTGTATAATCGGTGCGTACGTTCTTGTTGGTGACAAAACCAATCTTCCTGCGTCCAAAGGTGTTCCCGCTACCGGGTCTTGTAAGTTCTTTGTTCCACTATATACCAAATCTGCTGGAATAGCGCCGTCAAAACTTTCTGGGAATTCAATTGCTAGGCTGTGGTCGAAAACGTCGTGACGCGCGCTCGTAAGCCCGTTGCTACCCATTCCTCCATTGAAAAAGGACTCGTAGTTCGCTTGTCCGTCGGATGCGAGTCCCACAATGACATCGCCAGCCTGAATGGTGTGATTCGAAATTACCTCATCGCGTCTCATACGACACACAACAGTTGAATCCACAATGATCGTTCGAACTAAATCACCCACATCAGCTGTTTCTCCACCTGTTGAATGAATTTCTAGCCCGTATGAGCGAAGCTCTGCTAATATTTCTTCGGTCCCATTGATGATTTCAGAAATCACTTCTCCGGGAATTAAATTCTTGTTGCGACCAATCGTCGAGGACAACATGATGGGTCCAGTTGCACCTACACAAAGTAAATCGTCTAAATTCATGATGAGCGCATCTTGCGCGATGCCTTTCCAAACGGATAGATCTCCTGTTTTTTTCCAATACATGTATGCCAAGGAAGATTTGGTTCCAGCGCCATCCGCATGCATCACCAAGCAATAGTTTTCGTCTCCCGTTAAATAATCCGGTACGATTTTACAGAATGCTTGCGGAAACAAACCTTTATCAAGTTTCTTGATGGCATTGTGGACATCTTCTTTTCCGGCAGAAACACCGCGTTGCTGGTAGCGATTATCAGACATAAGTTAATTTGTTGGCAAAGGTAGGAAATCCCATTAGTCTTCGTTCGATGTCTCATCAAGATCTTTCAGAATTTTCTGAACATCGGCTTCGGTCTCGTGAAGTTTAACCTTGCATATTTTTATCAATTCAGCGGCGCGTTTGACCTTCAATGCAAGTTCATCGACATTGATTTGGCCACTTTCCATGTGTTGGACAAGTTGCTGCAATTCTTCGTAAGCTTCCGTATAGTTCATCCCATGGTTATTTGAATCCTCGCCGTTTCTTGATTGCTTCATAAGCATCTTGAATGCGCTGAAATTTCTCTTTTGCTCCTTTTTGGTATTCTTCACCCATTTGCGCGACTTTATCTGGATGGAAGGAAATCGCCATTTTACGATAGGCTTTTTTCACTTCTTCATCCGTTGCTTGTTCGGTTATTCCAAGAATACGGTAATCTGAATCAACGTTTCGATAGAACATATTCTTCACCGATTCGAAGTCCACCGCTGAAACGCCCAACATCGTGGCAATTTTGGCAATGGTATTCATTTCTGCCGTCCCGACATCGCCGTCTGCTTTGGCAATGCCAAATAAGTAATGAATCAATTGAACGCGCACTTCAATGGGCATTCTTCCACGAATATCGGTGCAAATTTGCTGCAATGGAACTTGTCCCGTATCTAGAAATTGCTTGAGAATTTGTAAATGTTCACTCGTGAATCGATTGCCAAATTGATCCGCGAAAAATCGTTTGACGTAGTCTAATTCCACTTTCAAGACCTTTCCATCGGCTTTCATCACGACAGCTGACAAAGCCATCAACATGGTGGGAACATCGTATAGCGAAGATTGTCTGCGGTAAAACTCAAATGGATCTTGTCCATTTGTCGCTTTATTTGCGCCGCCTTTTGCATTATTGGAGCCCAACTGATCCACCAAGGAACCAATGATGAATCCAATAATCCCGAGTCCGATTTTTCGGGTAATCATAAAGGCCCCGACGCCAAAAATCCACTTGTACAAAATCTCTGCTTTCTAAATTCTCTCCAAAACTACTTATTTAAGCAATATGTTCGATGTTTCGCTGAATGAATAGATCCAATGCCTCTCCTTTCAACATCCCTTGAGCAAGTAAAGCCAAGTCTACCAGTTGTTTCGTTACCGCTTGTTGATCCTCATCGCTTTTTTGCAACAATGACCCAACGACTGGGTGATTCGAATTAACTGTCAAATTGTACATCTCCGGGAAAGCGCCATAGAATCCACCACCGCCCATGCGTTGTTGTTCCATCATGCGTCGGATGAACTCCGGTTGCGTAATGATAATAGGTGCTTCGCTTTCACTCATGCTTTCAAACTGAACAGTAAATTTCTCTTTCAAGACATTTGATTCGAAAACGGGTTTCAATTTTTCTTGGTCGTCTTTCGATAATTTGGATGGTATTTCATCCGTTTTCTTGATCAATTTATCGAGGGAATCTGAATCGACACGAACGAAACTCACATTTTCTAAACTCTGTTCCATTTTAGAAATCCAATGTGCAGCAAGTGGTCCATCAAGATGCAATACATCGTATCCACGGTCCTTCGCTTTCTTCACAAAAGAGAATTGTTCCTCTGGATTACTTGTGTATAAAATCACTAGTTTGTTTTCTTTATCCGTCTGAAGCGCCTTGATTTTATCTTGATATTCCTCGATTGTAAAGTATTCATTGTTCGTTGATTTCACCAAATTGAATTCTTTTGCTTTATCAGCGAACTTATCTTCAGATAGGATTCCGTATTGAACGAAAATTTGTAAATCATCCCATTTGGACTCAAAATCCTTGCGGTCTTTTTTGAACATTTCCGCCAATTTATCCGCAACTTTTTTCGTTATGTGTGCAGATATTTTCTTGACATTGCCATCACTCTGCAGGTATGAGCGAGAGACATTCAGTGGAATGTCTGGCGAATCAATCACCCCGTGTAAAAGCGTTAAAAATTCTGGGACAATTTCCGCTACGCTATCCGTAATGAAAACCTGATTACAGTATAAATTGATTTTATTTTTTTGTACTTCGACATTTTCTTTGATTTTCGGGAAGTACAAGATTCCCGTTAAATTGAATGGATAATCGACATTCAAATGAATGTGAAATAAGGGATCATCGAATGTAGATGGATACAATTCACGGTAGAAATTTGCATAATCTTCTGTACTTAAATCTACAGGAGCTTTGGTCCAAGCAGGTGACACATTGTTCACTTGATAAGGAACATCAATTGCTACACGTTTTACTTTTCCATCTTCGTCTTTTTCTCCCTCAGGAGAGTCCACGTATTCCGTCTTATTTCCAAAGAATACCGGAATCGGTAAGAACTTACAGTATTTTGTTAAGATTCCATCGATGCGTCCCTTTTCCAAGAATTCAATGGATTCTTCATTGATGTACAAAATAATATCTGTTCCTCTTTCTGCTTTCTCTATTTCTGTTAGCGTATATTCAGGTGAACCATTACTTTCCCATTGAACCGCTTGAGATCCCTCGTGGCGAGATAGCGTTTTAATTTGAACGCGTTCCGCTACCATGAATGCGGAATAGAATCCAAGTCCGAAGTGACCAATAATTTGCTCTGCCCCTTCTTTTCCTTTGTATTGTTGAACGAACTCTTCTGCACCTGAAAAAGCAATTTGATTGATGTATTTATCAATTTCATCGGATGTCATTCCGATACCATGATCACGTATCGTTAAGGTTTTTTCCTCTTTATTTAATATGACCTCTACTTTGAGTTGTCCTAAGTCACCTTTGAATTCGCCACTTTTGGCAAGTACGTTTAGTTTTTGAGAAGCATCAACCGCATTGGAAACCAATTCACGAAGAAAGATTTCGTGGTCGGAATACAAGAATTTCTTGATGATCGGGAAAATGTTTTCCGTTTGTACGTTAATTTGTCCTGTTTTCATGATATATATTTTAATGCTTTGATTTGGTCAAGGAATATGCCAAGTAGGAAATCGTGACATTTTGACAAGTTTTGAATCTCTTTCGTCAGAATTCTTGAGTCCTAAGAAATAATTTGTCACTTTTGCAGGATGAAAGGATACGCATTCATTACCGGCGCAAGTTCCGGTTTCGGGGAGGCCATCGCAGAGACAATAGCGAACGAAGGATACCACTTAATCATTGCCGCACGTCGAACGGAGCGTTTAACAAAACTGAAAGAGCGTTTGCATCGTTTGCCGATTGATGTCATTTGCATCACCATGGATGTGCGCAACGAAGAAGAAGTGCAACAAGCCGTTTCTTCCTTGCCAGAAGAGGTTCAGAATCGCATCGAACTATTGGTCAACAATGCTGGACTAGCCGTGGGCAGAGGTCCGATCGATCAAGGAATTTCAGATGATTGGAACCGCATGATTGACACCAACATTAAAGGATTATTATACGTTACGAAAGCCGTTGTTCCCTTTTTGAAAAAGCAAAAACATGGACACATCATCAATATTGCGAGTATCGCCGGGAAAGAAGTGTATCCTGGAGGCAATGTCTATTGTGCGAGTAAGCATGCTGTGGATGCACTTTCGCGTTCCATGCGCATCGATTTAGTTTCTTATGGAATTAAAGTGACCAACATTGCTCCTGGGGCAGCTGAAACAGAGTTTTCCATCGTTCGATTCAAGGGAGATCAATCCACCGCGGATTCGGTTTACGAAGGTTATGACGCACTACAAGCGCAAGACATTGCAGATAGCGTATTATTTGCTGTGACGCGTCCAGCGCACGTAAACATCAGTGACATAACCATTATGCCAACCGCGCAAGCAAGCGCAACGATTGTACACAAAAAAGCTTAATTCCCTTCTGTGTCCTCAGGTGCTTCGTCCGATTGACCTAGCGGGAGTAAATTCTGAATCAAATCATCGTAACGTTGTTTGATGCGTTTTTTCTCATCCGCTTTCGCAAACGATTTCCCTTCTTCCAACTCAGCAATTTCCATGTCCAAAGAATTTACCATTTCCATGTAATTTTGCAGATTGAATTGAACGGCTTGTTTCACCCAATACTTCGTTAATTCTCCACCAACTTCATTGTAATGAATGTAAACGGCATGCGATTTCTCTTGTAAATCAATGTTCATACGCATAATGAAAACAGCATACGAAATCATCGTTCTTAATTCATCGTAACCTTTGAAATCACTGTGATAAATAAGTTGGTCTAAATAATCGTAATCGGAAGAATCTCCGATTTGCGCAATCACTTCTGCGATGGTTACTTTTAAGGCTTTTGCTGGCTCATTTTTCATTCCACGAGCCACCGTTAACGCATCTTTTTCATCCACTTTGATATAGGATGCCAATCCAGAAGCAATGGCAGCGTACGATTTCTCTTTGGCCATAAACGACTTGAAGAAGGTGCTTGCTTCCTCTGCTTCCATCAATTCTAAGCAATTAATTGCCGAAGCACGCACATCCGATTTCGCATCGTTCAATGCGATTTCTTTTAGTTGGGCTACATACGTTTTAGCCTTCTCTTTTTCCATTTTCTCGATGACATTAATCGCTGATAAACGAATACTCCAGAATGGATCTTTCAATGCATCCGTCAATAACCGAACTGATTTATCTCCAGGGATATTTGCCACTCGACCTAATGCTGTATTACGCGCTTTCCAACGTTTTGCATTATAGTACTGATGGATAAATTCATCCGTAGATTTGTCTTCGAAAATTTTCCCTAGTAACATTTGTTGCTCATCGAACAACACGTTTTTCACTGCGCCTTTGATCAGGAACGAGAAATTTTGTTCAATGGAATCAACCACAATACGCACCGTCGATTTTCCCGATTCATCCCAAATCGCTACATCCACCGGAAGTTTGTAAATAGGGAACTCGTTGAAATTTTGAAGTTGTTTTACTGTCAATACCAATGTATTTTTAGATACATCGACCTTATGCGTTACCTCCAAAACCGGGTGACCACTATTTAGGAACCATTGATTAAAGAACCAGTTTAAATCCTCACCTGAAACCTCTTCAAAAGCCATGCGCAAGTTGTGAACTTCAGCCGCTTTGAATTTATTCGACGTTAGGTAAAGGTTTAAACCTTTGAAGAATGCCTCATCCCCCAAATAATTGCGAAGCATATGTAAGATACGTCCACCTTTGTTGTAGGAGTGACCATCAAACATGTCTTCTTTGTCTTCGTATTCAAAACGAATTAAATTGACGTAGCCGCCATTTTCTGCTGAACTAAAATACCCATCCGATTCGCTTTCTGCTTGAAAATCTGCTTCATCCAAACCGAAACGGTGCTCGTCCCATAGGTATTGAGAATAATTGGCAAACGACTCATTCAATGGTAAATTCGACCAAGATTCACAGGTTACTAAATCACCGAACCAGTGATGAAATAACTCATGTGCAATCGTCGATTGATCATTGGCATCTAACAATTCACGTTCGGTTTTGTACACGTAATCGCCAAATACCACCGCACCAGTATTTTCCATTGCTCCTGAAACGTAGTCTCTAACGACAATTTGTGAGTATTTATCCCATGGATATTCAACACCTAACTTTTCGGAGAAAAAACGAATCATTTCTGGTGTTTCCCCAAAGATCGCTTTCGCATCTTTTTCATAAGCGGGCTCAACGATGTAGTTTACTTCCATTTTGGAACCGTCCTTACGCGTATAGGAATCTTTTACCGTTTTGAATTCACCAACAGCCATCATAAATAAGTAAGGTGCATGTGGCAAATCCTGTTTCCAATGATCGGTTCTGGTTCCATCGGCATTTTTCTTGGAAGAAATTAATTTTCCATTCGCCAAGGTCATGTATTTGTCTTGAACAGTCATTAAAATTTCTTCTGTTGATTTTGCATTTGGAGCATCCACCGTTGGAAACCATACGCTATTTGCTTCCGTTTCTCCTTGTGTCCAAATTTGCGGCATTTTCGTTTTATCTTCTCCTTTCGGATTGATGAAATACAGTCCTTTGTCTGAAGTAATCGCTGCGCTTCCTCCTACTTTGCGTTCGTCTGGTTTGGACACATATTGAATCGTCACATTGAATTTCTCGTCACGGGTATATTTACGATCCAATTGGATACGCAAATGCAAAGAATCGTTGTAGATATAGGATACCTTTTTGTTGTTCATCTCCACAGAAAGGATGTCCATGCCTTTTGCATCCAAAATCAAGCTATCTGACTCGTAAAAATGTTGTTTCGCTGTCAGGATTTCTTTCCCGTTCAAACGTGCATGTTCCCAGTCGAAGCTTACTTCTAAACGTGTGTGGAGTATGTCCGTTTGCAAGGTGCGTGAAGAATGGTAAATTCCACGAACATAAGGGGTTTCTTCCTCCTCCATAAACGCCATTTCAGCTAGCTCATTAGCCTCTTCCTCTGAGAAGTCATCTTCAGGCATGATTACTTCGATTCCTTCAGGAACAGGTTCAAATGCTGAATCGGAAATTTGACGATGACATGCTGTACCGATTAAAAGGATGGAAAGGGGGAAAATGAATTTTAACATATGCAGATATTTTACACAAAACTGCAGAAAATAAATGAATTTACCGAGAATCTTGCGGGTAAACCAACGCATGAAATTCCCTTTCGTTACTTTTGTAGAAAAAAAGATGAACTCCATTGATACGTATAACTTCCAAGGAAAACGCGCAATTGTTCGCGTAGATTTCAATGTGCCTTTAGACAAGGAAACGATGGAAGTGACAGATGATAAGCGGATTCGTGCGGCATTGCCTACGATTCAACATATTCTGAAAGCCGGAGGAAGTGTCATCTTGTTATCACACTTTGGTCGACCGAAAGACGGGCCAGAGGAAAAGTTTTCGTTGAAACACCTCATCAAAACAATTGAAAAAAACATTGGCAAACCCGTGAAATTTGCAGCGGATTGTATCGGTAAAGATGCCATTGATCTAAGTAGCAAGCTACAACCGGGAGAGGTTCTTCTATTGGAAAACGTTCGTTTTTATTCCGAAGAAACAAAAGGTGATGTCGGCTTTGCGGAGAAATTAGCTTCTTTGGGAGATTGTTACGTGAACGATGCTTTTGGCGCAGCACATCGTGCGCATGCAAGTACAACGCAAATTACCCAATTTTTTCCAAACGATAAAATGGTTGGATTTTTAATGAAATCGGAACTGGAAAGTGCGCGAAAAGTGTTGAATCACGCTGAGCGTCCGTTCACAGCAATTGTCGGTGGAGCGAAAGTATCCGATAAAGTATTGATCGTTGAGAATTTACTAAACATCGCAGACCACATTATCATCGGAGGAGGAATGTCCTATACGTTTTACAAAGCGCAAGGTGGACACATTGGACAATCGTTGTGTGAAGATGAACGTTTAGAGACGTGTCGTCAAATCCTAACAAAAGCGAAGGAGCTAGGAGTTGAAATTCACTTGCCCATTGACTCCACCATTGCCAATCGCTTTGCGCCGGATGCAGAAACGAAAGTGTCGCCGAGCAATCAAATTCCAGACGGATGGATGGGCTTAGATATAGGCACTGAGGCCGAAGGTGCTTTCCGTGAAGTTTTATTGGCTAGTAAAACCATTTTATGGAACGGTCCAATGGGAGTCTTCGAAATGAAAGCATTTGAAAATGGGACAAAATCCGTTGCGTTAGCTGTTGCCGAGGCAACAAAAAAGGGGGCTTTCAGTTTAATTGGCGGCGGAGATAGTGCAGCAGCTGTTCAAAAATTCGGCATGAGTGATCAAGTGAGCTACGTGAGCACAGGAGGTGGTGCATTACTTGAATATTTTGAAGGAAAAGTATTGCCCGGAGTTCAGGCGATGGAAGACTAATTTACTTTTACAACATCCACTAGGCGGTTTGAATAACCCGCTTCGTTGTCGTACCATCCCACAACTTTTACGAGTCCATTGAAAACCGTTGTTAATTCAGCGTCGAATAAACAACTGTATGAACTTCCGATGACATCACACGAAACGATTGGGTCTTCGGTATAACCAAGAATTCCTTTCATGTCGGTTTCGCTGGCTTTTTTCATGGCCGCATTGATTTGTTCTACCGTTACATCAGATTTCGTTACGAGTGTTAATTCCGTTACTGATCCATCCGTTACAGGAACGCGGAAACTTCCACCGGTAATTTTCCCTTTTAAATCAGGAAATATGCGTGTGATGGCTTTTGCCGCTCCTGTTGAAGTAGGGATAATACTATTTGCAGCTGCACGAGCACGACGTAAATCTTTGTGCGGGGCGTCATGTAGACGTTGGTCCGAAGTATAACTATGCACGGTAGAAATATAGGCCACTTGAATGTCCATCAAGGACTTCAATACTTTCACCATTGGCGCCGCATTGTTTGTGGTACAGGATGCATTTGAAATCACGGAATCACTAAAATCTACCTCGTCATCGTTCACACCCATGACAACAGAAGGAATATCTTCATCGTTTGCTGGTGCAGAAATAATCACATTTTTTGCGCCACCAACTAAGTGTTTGGAGGCTGCTTCACGCGTTAAAAATAATCCTGTAGATTCCAAGACTGTTTCCACCCCGTAATTTGACCATGGGATTAATTCTGGATTTCGTTCACTGATAAAGACAATTTTTTTTCCGTTGGAAAAATGCAATTCATTTCCATTGATTTCAAAGGACAAAGATAAATTTCCATGTATAGAATCGTACTTCAATAAATGAGCTAGTGTTTTCACATCCGCCAAGTCGTTCACTAAAGCAACATCCACTTGCGGATCTAATAATGCAATACGTGTGAAACAACGTCCAATCCGACCAAAACCATTTACACCAACCTTTTTCATTTTTAGAAGTATTTATATGCACAAAATTACATAACAGTCATCAGATAAATAACAATAAAAATGAAAAAGTGTTCAAATGACACTTTGAACACTTTTCCCTTTGAAAATCAGTATTTTTGTTAGTTAAATGTATACGTTTGACCATTTACCGTAACGGTAAAAGTGGCGTCACACATTCCACTGCCGTAATCAACGACACGAAGCGGGCGATTTTGAGGGGTGACTTCAATGGTTCCACTTACAGGAAATCCACATCCGACTTTAATATGCACCGGATTAGTCGTAAGGGCAGTATATCCTCCACCTGATGAAAACGTTCCAGATGCAGTACCGGAAATATCATATTCATCATCGAAGCGATTTAATAAAGTGTTGAATCCAGCAATCCAAGTTCGAACTCTCGTCGATGTATAGCTGACTGTTTCGCCTGAAGTCAAGGTTGCAACTCCATCAATTTGTACATTAAAGTAAGGTTGGCCAGAAGTATTTAAGCCCATATTTTCAACGGTCTTGATTCCTTCAATTTTAATGTCATTTACATAGTAATCAACCGGTGTGTGCGTAATGATTGTTCCTTGAGCATGGTAAAAACCAGTAAATGTGGTAATGATTTTACCTCGTCGTGTTTTTCCATCATTACAATCGCAGTTGCTCGAACCATAATCAACCGTAACTGTTTTAATGGATGCAATCGTATCAATGGTAATGATCACATTGCATGCAGTTTTTTGTGTCAACGGTTTATCACCAGGTTGACGCACAATCACACCGCCATTTTTATAATAGACCATGTTTCCAGTGATGGCTTGATCAGAAATGTTCGTCATTTCATCGAATGCGGATTCTACTTTGTAGTTAACTTCGGCGGATTGATCTTTATCGTAACGGAATTTCCCACAGGCACTTAGTACAAGTGTAATTCCTAGGCTTAATAGAACGATTTTTTTCATAACAAGTAATTTTAAGACAAATGCGTGAAGCAAATTTCTTGCCAATATTGCTTACAAATTCAATTTTTTACGAACTTCTTTCGAGATACCATCTTTGTGCAAGTAGATATTGATCGTTTTGTATTTAAAGTAGTTTTCAGATACATACAAGTATCCTTTCGGATAGTTTGAGGTCCCCCAAGAATTTTTCACCAAGAAATAATTCACCCCATTTTGATCCGTGTACAATCCAACAATGTGCATTCCGTGGTCATCTGTGGTTGTTTTATTATCGTAGGCTTCTTGACGAAGTTCCTGAGTAATTTTCAATTCTTTGGTTGGCTCCGAAAAGGCATTTGATTTGCGTTCAGCACCGGCAGTGTTGAAGTTTTTCTCGTCTTTCCCAAGTACTTCAACGCTTTTTGGATCAGCAGGAACGATGGCGATTCCATTACGAAAGCTAAATCCTTTTTCTGATACATCTGCACCCCAAGCAATCGTGTATCCATTTTTCAATGCTTCAATAGTGACATCCACTAAATCATTCATCTCTACATTGTAACTTTCACCCCAAGCCCAGTTATCTGGAATTTCCAAAAGGCATTTTTTGTACATTTCATGGTTTGTGAAAGATGTCAGAGATATGTAGTTATCCATGTTCAACTGTAAGTGTTCAGCAAACGTTTTTGGCGTGTACTTTTTTCCTTCCCACTCGAACTCTTTCACATCTTTCCCGATGTTTTTATCAAGAATTTTGTTGTAGTCTTTCTTCCATGAATCCGAAATTCCCTCTGGAGCACCTAATTTAGGCATGATGTCCTGCATGATTTTGTTTAATTCTGTAAACATTTCTCCATGATTGTAAGTTTCGGTGTTTTCCAATCCTGTATAAAATTCATATGGAACAATCCCATATTTTCGAATGACTAAAGGAATATCGTGAAAAGCCCCACCTTCACCGAAATTCGTTTTACCATCCATGCGGATGTATTTTTCCGCTTTCATTTCATAGGCTTTTCGGACGGTATACATTTCCGAAAGCACGATGTTTTTTCCGACGCCTAAACGCATTAACTCAGATTCAAAGAAAGACATACCAGAAAACGACCAACATGTCCCTGTTTTACCTTGGCTTTGAACAGGTGTAGCGTCTAGCTGAACAACTTTTTTAAATTGGTATTTACTACCTTCCGCATTGGTGACTTGTGCCAATGACATTGTTGCACCAAAAAAGATTGGCAACAAAAATTTAATGGTTCTTTTCATGTGTTGATTTATAATTTACAAATCCAACCTTCCATTCCTTGGGAATTGACTTTCGATTGAATTGCTTGAATTTCATGTTGATTTGATGCAGATCCTGCGCTCACTCGAATAAGAGTGCCGCCTGGTAAAATGTGAGCGTTGAATCCATTTGCTTGTAATTTTTGGACGAAGTTGATCGCATTTCTTTCATCTGAAAAACACCCAACAATGTACTCAAAGTTCGCTTGAATAGGAGCTTGATCGTATTCCGCAGCATTGCTTTCCAATTTAGGAACTTGCACCGCAAAAACAGTAGATTCATCGTACTGATAAAGTCCGATTTTACCAGGTTCTACTGAAGAAAGTTGCTCCACTATTTTTAAATCATTGCCCTGCACTTTTTCGAAAGAACTCAATGGAAGTTTCGCATACCTAACCTCCATATTTCCGCGCAAAGGATTGAAATCCTTGTAGGAAATAAGTCCAGAGTGTAAAACATCTGTTTTCATTGGTATCCAAAACGAATAAAACGCAAATGGCAGAAGGCAAGCCGCAGCGGCATACTTCCAGAATTTACTTGAGGTTTTCTCGTTTTCTAAGTTGTTAATTTCTGGATTCAGTTCAATAATCGGTGTTTCCTCCAATATCTGGTTCGGAACAAACGTTACGTTCGTCAATCCATAAGAACTCAACAGCATATTGAAATGACGGTCTTGTTCAAATCGCACTACTCCATCCGCATCTTTCGAGAAAATCCCCAACTTGGGAATACTCACTTGTTTTCCATGGGATAAATCAGTGTTTAACTGACTTGTGAATTGAACTAACTGACTTGCTCCTTCTTGGTAATAAAGTCCATTTAAACGTGCATATTCTGCAAGCACGAGTCCATCATCATTGATTAGGTTGCGATTGAAAAGTAATTGTTTGAATGGTGCTTGAATGATTCCTTTTTCGAAGTCGATTTGAGCAGCGATTGTTTTAGATACGAATCCACCAAAATGAGGCACTACGACACAGTTATGACGTAAAATTAATTGGCAAATGACTTCTTCAAATGGGATCATTTACCAAATTTACAAAAGAAAGATGGAATTACAAAAACTGAAGGACTTTCTCCACGTCTTCGGGGACATCAATGTTGGGTGTTTCGATAGCCGTTGGGACAACTTTAATATGATAACCATGAAACAACCACCTCAATTGTTCCAATGATTCCATTTTCTCCAATGCGGTTGGCGTCAGTTGGCAAATTTCAGCTAGCGTCTCTGTCCGATACGCATAAAGTCCGATGTGTCTCAAAAAGGGGTAATTCGCGAGTTGATCCCCATTATAATGATGCACATTCGGAACACAACTTCGACTAAAATACATGGCATTTCCTTCTTGGTTCACCACAATTTTAATGCGGTTGGGATTGGTCAAATCTGCTTCATCGTTGGTTGGTATTCCCAAAGTAGCAATGAACACCTGTGGATTGACAAATGCGCCAAGAAGTTGCTCAAGTTGCATTGGATTCACCAAAGGCTCATCTCCTTGAATGTTAATGACCACATCGAATCCTGGATTTAACGCGGATACCTCCGCGCAGCGATCAGTTCCACTTGGATGAGATTCTTTTGTTAAGCAGACATTCCCGCCAAAACGAAGTACCTCATCTACGATGCGCTGATCATCCGTTGCAACAACTATTTTTGTCAATGAATTCGACTTTGATGCACCTTCATAAACCCTTTGTATCATGGACTTTCCCTTAAGATCAATCAATGGTTTTCCCGGAAAACGAGAGGACGCGTATCGAGCTGGAATGATTCCGAGTACTTTCACTAAAATTTCATTTGTAATTGTGCAATAAAGTTTCTCGGAGGTTGAATATCACCAGGTCGACTGGAGTATTCTGCATTCAATATGTTATTCACGATAAAACTCACGCGGAAGGAATCATTAATTTTGTATGACATTCTAGCGTCAAAAACTAAGTTTCCATACTGGTGTTGTTGACGGTACTGTTTTAATCCTGGCAGGATGTACGTCGACAATGCGATTGGCTCTTCAAAAACCTTATCAATATTGGACATAAAACTACTATACCTCATCGATGCGCCCAATCCCCACTTCTGATAATTTGCTTCAATGTCAGCCTTTGCAAGATGTTTGAATCGATATTTAAGCATTCTTGAAGAAGAATCCGAATAGGTTGCTGTATACGATGTGTTTTTATTCAAACTAATAGGAATCATATAAGTGTACCCAATCAAAGAAATGATTTCTACTTTACCAATTTTACCCATTGAATTGAAAGAAAAGTCCAGTCCCGTAATCCTTGCTTTTTCCACATTTTGTGCTTTAAATCCTAAACAATCATTGATGCCGTATCCATTGGAAGTGATGTTATTCCATGTAGTCGAATCTGCTGGGCTTGCTACGCCATAACCCATCCAATAAAGATTTTCTCCTGTTATTGGGCTGTAGACTCCAAAGGAAAACTCCATCATGTTGCTGTATTGATTGATAAATCCAGCGATATCAAAGTAGCCTTTCCAAGTACCTATTTTCACACCTTGTTTTACCCCGATTTCACCTGCCCAACCAATTTCTGGTGTCAAGGTTGGATTCGGGAAAATATTCAAAGAACCAACTGATGTTTGCGTATAACGTTCAGCGACCGATGGGTAACGAATTCCTTGTCCAAAAGAAGCCCGTAAATGAGTGTATTTGCCTGCTTGGTAATGAACACCCGTTCGAATGATGGGGTAGAACGGAATTTTGATGTTTTTCTTTTCGGAAATCATAAAGTCGGTATCCCCGCTTTTGCCATCCATTTGAAAATATTCCAAACGAGCCCCAGCACTGAAATCCCATTTCCCCTTGTGAAGTTCAAGCTGGGTATACAAGGCCAAGTTCTCCGAATTGTGGTCGCCAAACAAATTGGAACGCACGACATTATAAATGTTCGATGCTCCCGAGGTCATCGTCCCCCCGTTTTTAAATTGCTTTTGAATGGAATAATCTGAAAAATAGATTACCGCTCCATTACTTTGACTCGGATTGTTGATGTTGGTATTGTGTGCATAATAAATCCGCGTTTTCAAATGGTGTAAATTGTTCTTTTTGTCGATGAACTTTACATAAGGATCCACAAACAAACGTTGTCCAAAGTTATACGTTAAGGTGGAAGCGGCATTGCTTGTGTCAGCTCCACCACTCGGGGTATATCCCAACGTATCACTTTGCCATATTAAAAAACTACCCGTTTTTTGCATTTGGTAATTGTATCCGATTCCAGCTTTTAATCTCGTCGCTGTTTTTGGTCGAAAATAGATCGTTCCACTCACACGAGCACGGTTTTCCATTTCTCCCTGACGGTAACCATCATTTTTAAACAACGTGGTTGAAATCGTATATCCCGTGTAGCGATTCATCTTAGAATGGTATGCTTCTACTTGTTGGAACATCGGTGATTTATTCCACCATTTGAGGCTTGCTCTTGCCGGATCTCCATAAATGCCATTTTGGATTTTTATTTTTGTTTCCGGCGTTGATTTCGGTTCTTTTTCTGCCAAAGCGATGACGCCGTTCAAGGCACCGCTTCCATACAATACGGATGATGCACCTTTCATTACCTCGATTTGCGAAGCCTGTTCCATTGGAATGGCATTCCACTGGGTATCTCCGGCATAACCTGAAAGCAGAGGCATTCCGTTCCAAAGAAGCAATACGCGACTTCCCGTTCCGTATGCAAATCCTGACCCTCCACGGATGCTCACTTGTCCATCCATGGTGTACACTCCCGGTGTTTGATCTACCGCTTGTTCTAAGTCCGTGATTCCTTTGTTATCAATTAATTGCGGTTTTATGATTTCCATAGAAACTGGAATTTCTTCAATCGCTTGTTTACGTTTTCCCGCACTCACAACTACAGTTGACTCATCTTTCGTTCTCGGATTTAAAATCACTGAGACGGGACCTGTAGCACTAATTTCAATGGTGTCATTGACAAATTGAATCATCGAAACAACAACTTTTATGGGGTATTTCGACGGCGTCAAGGTGAATTTACCTTCAAAGTTTGAAAGTGTTTTTTGTCCGTCGGATGCCATCACTTTTGCGTTCTGAATGGCTTGATTATCCTCTGAACTTAGAACAATGCCAGCAACTTGTGCATGGACCAAATTTGTTAAAAAGAAGAGAAGGATAGATAGGTTTAATTTATTCATCATATAGCAGTAGTAGGATGTGAAAATAACGAATTCGAAGGACAATTTCGTGTGTCTGACTTGAAATTATATGTCGTATTGTAATTGGATTGCGAAATTTCTAGGTGCTTGAACATCTCCTGGACGAGAAACATACTCTACATTCAAGAAATTATTTACGATCAGGTTGAGTTTAACGCCTTCTTTTATTTCATAGCTACAACGAGCATCGAAAACGAAAATACCTTTATTATTCACTTGCCGGTACTGCTTCATTCCAACCAATAATTCCGTTCCTAAAACCCCCTCTTCAAACACGCGATCAATATTTTTCATGAAACTATTATAACGCATAGAACCACCTACACTCCATTTTTTGTACGTTGCTTGCACATCTGCTTTTGCTAGGTGATTAAAACGATATTTCAACATGTTAGTAGATGTGTCAGAAAAGGAAGCCCTATAAATTGGATTTGTATTCAGACTAACTGGATTCATGTAGGTGTAACCCATTAAAGAAACTAGTTCCACATTTCCAATCTTTCCTGAACTATTGAAAGAAAACTCTATCCCCGTTATTCTAGCTTTTTCTGAATTCTGCGCTTTAAATCCTAAACAATCAACAAATCCCACCCCATTTGCCACTAATTCGTTCCAAATAGTAGAATCTTCATGACTTGCAATGCCGTACCCTAACCAATTCAGGTTATCTCCAGTAACGGGATTATACACTCCAAATGCAAACTCTGTCATATTGCTATATTCATTCATGAATGCGGCTAAATCAATCATTCCAATCCATTTTCCAAGCTTCAATATTTGTTTCCACCCTATCTCAGAATTCCATCCTTTCTCGGGACGAAGATCTGGATTTCTAAAAATACGAACGCCACCTACGGATGCTGAGATATAGCGCTCTGCTACAGACGGAAATCGAATTCCCTGTCCGAAGGACGTTCTTAAATGCGATGCCTTGTTGATGGCATAATGTGCGCCGATTCGAAAAATGGGGTATACAGGAGAAGTAAATTTATCTGATATAACAAATTGCGTCTCTGGTTTGGCTTGATCCAACCTGCAATATTCCAAACGGAGTCCGGCGGTAAGATCTAGCTTTTTTAATTTCGTTTCCACTTGTTCGTAAAATGCCATGTTCATACTGAGGTGATTATCAAAAACATAACTGGTCACCTTGTTGGTTAGGTTCATGAAGCCTGAAATTAAATTGGTGTTTCCTATTTTTTTCTGGATGTTATAATCAGCGTAATACATTTCTGCAAGGGAGGCATCGTATACTTTGTCTGAATTACCCGTAGTTACTAGATAATACCTTGTGCGCAAGTAATGTTTATTATCATGTTTATCGATAAACTTTAGGTACGGATCAACATTTAAGCGAATCGCGCGCTGACGGCTCAAGGTATTTTCCAAGGCTTGATAACCCATTGAATCGTTTTTCCAAAGAATGAAAATTCCTTTGTCTTGCCATTGAAATTGGTAACTCATCCCCATCTTCATTTTTGTATACTTTTTTGGGAAGAAGTATACAGAACCATTTATTCGTGCTCGTTTTTCATCGTTTCCATCTCGGTAACCTTCATCGAGCAGGCCATTGACTCCGATGGTATAACCCACTCTTCCTTTTGATTTTCCGTAATATACATCGAGCAAATGACTCATGGGATTTCGATCCCACCAAGTCATGGAACTTCGTTTTGGATCTCCATACACACCGGACTGATATTTCATCGTTAATTGTCCTTCTGGTTTTGCTTCTTTTTCTGTTAAGGCAATGATCCCGTTCAATGCCCCACTTCCATAAAGTACTGAAGACGCCCCTTTCAAAATTTCAATTTGCGAGGCTTGTTCCATAGGTACGGCATTCCATTTCACATCGCCAACGTCCGGTGAAAGCATAGGAATTCCATTCCACAACAACATGACGCGGCTACCTGCGCCATAGGCATATCCACCGCCTCCACGAATACTGACTTGTCCGTCCATAGTAAATACGCCTGGACTTTGATTCACGGCTTGTTCGAGATTCGTAAATCCTTTGTTCGCAATTAAGGCAGGTTTTAATATTTCAATGGAAATAGGAATTTCTTCAATGTTTTGATTTCGTTTTCCAGATGTAACAACGACTGTTTTTACATCTTGAGAGAGCACGGATAAAGACATGTTCACATATCGCAATTGTTGAATTCGAATGGAATCTACTTCAAAACCTTTTTTCTGAAAATACAGAATCACTGGTAATTTTTTTACTGGAATGGTAAAGGTACCGTATGAATTTGTTTCTGCCTTTTCATTTTCAGACGATTTCACCATAACTTGAGATATGACAATTTGTGATTCTTTGTCAAAAACTACACCTGTTATTTGTGCAAAAATATGTATTTGAAAAAAGCAAAAAAGTATAATAAAGTATTTCTTCATACCAAAAATTCCGATGTTTTTTGTTAACTTAAAGTTACGAAACTAATCATTTTTTTGAATTTTATGCAACTTGAACTTTACAAAATCGCCCTTGGACAATTGAAAGGAATTGGTCCTTCGAAAGCGACAAAAATCATTGGGAAATTATCTTGTCTCTCCGATTTATTCACGCAAAACGACCGGGAACTACATCTTCAAACGGGTATCGCACACTCAATTTTGAAAGAGATGAATAGAGATGAAGCTCTTCGAACTGCAGAAAAACAACAGTCCTTTAACGTTCGAAATAACATCCGCTGTCATTTTTTTATGGATGAAGATTACCCGAGAAGACTTCGTCAATGTCCAGATGCGCCAATTGTTTTGTTTTCAAAAGGATTAACAGATTTAAACCAGTCAAAAGTAGTGTCCATTGTGGGCACAAGGAATCAATCCGAATATGGACGAAAGTTGGTGGAAGAATTGCTAGAAACGATACAGTCAAAGGACTTAACGGTTGTCAGTGGCTTAGCCTATGGTGTTGACATCCATGTTCATGAAACCTGTGTAAAAAATGGGATTTTTAATATCGGGGTTTTTGGACATAGTCTAGACCGCATTTATCCTTATCAACATCGTATAATTGCTCAAAAAATGCTTGAAAATGGAGGTTGGATAAGCGAGTTTATCGTGGGGACAAAACCGGATCGCATGAACTTCCCCATGAGGAATCGGATAATTGCTGGAATGTCAGATGCTGTCATTGTAGTAGAGAGTAAAACCAAGGGCGGTTCGATCATTACAGCAGAACTTGGAAATGATTACAACCGAGACGTATTCGCATTTCCTGGAAGCGTTCACCAAGAACAATCTGAAGGATGCAATTGGTTGATTCAAAAACAGAAGGCTCATTTGATCCAAAATGGCTCCGATTTCTTGACATTTATGAACTGGGATTTAGAGACCGCGCCAAAACAATTGCAGTTGTTTCCTGAACTAGACCAAAATGAATTAACCGTGTATCAATTCCTAACCGAGATGAAAGAGGCGCATATCGATTCCATAGCAGTGAAATGTTGCATGAGTACCTCACAGTTAAATGTCTTACTTTTTCAATTAGAAATGAAAAATATCATTCAAGCAATCTCTGGAAATCGATTCAAATTAACCTGGAAAGATTGCGCTTAAATAAGGCAGAAAAACAACACATGCAACGACAATAGAGAAAATACTTGCGATTAAAACAGCCCCAGCGGCTATATCCTTCAGGATTTTGATTTTCGGATGGTATTCCGAGCTAATTAAATCTGCCAGTTGTTCAATGCTTGTATTCAAAGCTTCCATGGTCAGTACTAAGGCAGACGCCGCAAGAACCCAAAGCCAATCGTAAGATGTCAACTGTACATAAAGACCCGTGATAGAAACACAGAGAAATAGCACGCCTTGAATGCGTGCATTTCTGCTTTCTTTGAACAGAGACCGAATTCCAATGAAGGCGGTTTTTAAAGCGGATAAGAAGTTTGAATGTTTCATCGATTTGAAATTAGTAAAAAATAGAATTTTGACGTAATTTTGTGGACACGTTCATTAAAATAAACTTATAAAGAAAGGTGGAGGGACTGGCCCTACGAAACCTTGGCAACCTGCCTCATTTGGAAAAGGTGCCAAATCCGATTCCTATTATTAGGGAAAAGATAAGTTGAAACAACCGTTGTTTCCGACACATTTCTTTGTTATCACACGCACATGAAAAGCGCATTAGAAACAGCATTAGCCACACGTATTTTAGTACTTGACGGAGCCATGGGGACTATGATTCAGCGTCACGATTTGGAAGAATTTGACTTCCGACAAGGTGCATTTGAACAACATGATAAACCCTTAAAAGGGAATAATGACCTCTTGTCGATTACGAGACCGGAAATTATTAAAGACATTCATCGTCAGTACTTGCAAGCTGGAGCGGACATCATTGAAACAAACACCTTTTCCGGAACGACCATCGCGCAAGCGGATTACGGACTAGAGGACGCTGTATACGCCATTAACTTCGAAAGCGCGAAAATCGCCAAAGAAGTTTGTGTTGAATTTACAGATCGAACAAGATTTGTAGCTGGATCCATTGGACCAACCAATCGAACCGCTTCGATTTCGCCAGATGTCAATGATCCGGGTTTTAGAGCGGTCAGTTTCGACGACTTGGTTCTTGCATACAAACAACAGGTAAATGCCCTCATGGATGGAGGTGTTGACATTCTTTTGGTAGAAACAGTTTTCGATACCTTAAATGCAAAAGCGGCATTATTTGCCATTGATGAAGTATACGACGATCGCGGGACGAAAATACCCATCATGGTTTCGGGAACCATCACGGATCAAAGTGGAAGAACATTAACCGGCCAAACAACTGAAGCATTTTTGATTTCTCTTTCGCATATGCCCTTGCTATCCATTGGTTTAAATTGTGCATTGGGAGCGTCAATGATGCGACCATATTTACAGATTTTGAATGAAAAATCAACATTTGCCGTCAGTGCACATCCAAATGCCGGACTCCCGAATGAATTCGGACAATACGAAGAAAGTCCACAAATGATGGCCAATCAAATCAAAACTTTCCTCGATGAGGGTTTAGTCAATATTATTGGTGGTTGTTGCGGAACAACACCCGAGCACATCCGAGCGATTGCCGACATCGCGAAAAATTACGCACCACGTCCAATCATCCTTGCATAACCTGCCTTTTCTATAAAAACATGTCACATTCATTGAAATTATCCGGACTCGAACCACTCATTGTAAATGCGGAAAGCAATTTCATCAATATTGGTGAACGCACGAACGTAACTGGTTCAAGGGCGTTTTTACGCATGATTCAAGAAGGAGATTATGAAGCAGCCGTTGCTGTTGCGCGTGAACAAGTAGAGGGAGGTGCACAGATTATCGACATCAACATGGATGAAGGAATGATTGATGGAAAAGAGGCCATGATTCGTTTTTTAAACCTCATCGCTGCCGAACCGGATATTGCACGCGTTCCAATCATGATCGATAGTTCGAAATGGGAAATCATTGAGGCTGGATTAAAATGTGTTCAAGGCAAAGGGATTGTCAATTCAATTTCACTGAAAGAAGGTGAAGAAAAATTCATTGAACAAGCAAAAAAAATAAAGCGATATGGCGCTGCAGTGATTGTCATGGCGTTTGACGAAAATGGTCAAGCCGATAGTTATGAAAGACGGATTGAAATTTGCCAACGCTCATACGATATCCTTACCAAAGAAGTGGTTTTCTCCAAAGATGACATTATTTTCGACCCCAATATCTTTCCTGTTGCAACGGGAATGGAGGAGCACAACAACAACGCCTTAGATTTTTTCAAGGCTACAAAATGGATTCGTTCAAATCTTCCAGGAGCACATGTAAGTGGCGGTGTTTCGAATGTGTCTTTCTCTTTCCGAGGTAACAATAAAGTACGCGAAGCCATGCATTCCGCGTTTCTGTATCATGCAATTGCACATGGAATGGACATGGGAATTGTGAATCCAAGTATGCTGGAAGTATATAGTGACATTGAACCTCAACTTTTGCAATATGTCGAGGATGTACTCTTAAACCGACGTCCCGACGCGACTGAACGTTTGCTGGAATTAGCAGAAACGGTTAAAGGCGATGGGAAGAAGAAGGAAATTGATTTAAGTTGGAGAAATGCTCCAGTCAAAGAACGCTTGTCCTATTCTCTTGTGAGAGGCTTAGTGGAATTCATTGATGTGGACGTGGAAGAATGTCGACATTTATTTGACCGACCAATCGAAGTAATTGAAGGTCCATTAATGGACGGAATGAACACCGTTGGTGATTTGTTTGGAAGTGGTAAAATGTTCCTTCCACAAGTAGTAAAGTCTGCTCGTGTCATGAAAAAAGCCGTAGCATACTTACTTCCATACATTGAAGCGGAAAAAGGAGGAAAAAGTTCTTATGCGGGAAAAATATTGATGGCCACCGTGAAAGGAGACGTTCACGATATTGGGAAAAATATTGTGGGTGTCGTTCTTGCGTGTAACAACTATGAAGTAATTGACATTGGTGTCATGGTTCCAGCGGAAAAAATTATTCAAACGGCAATTGAAGAAAAAGTAGATGTAATTGGATTAAGTGGACTCATCACTCCTAGTTTGGATGAAATGGTACACATGGCAAAAGAAATGGAACGTGCTGGATTAAGCATTCCTTTATTAATCGGTGGTGCCACCACTTCTAAAGTTCATACCGCTGTAAAAATTGATCAGTTTTACAACGCTGGACAAGCAGTTCATGTGTTGGATGCTTCTCGTTCAGTGACGGTTGTCGAAAGTCTGCTCGGGAACAAGAAAGATGCATTCATTGCACATTTGAAAGATGAATACCAACGTTTACGTGAACACCATGAAAAACACCGTGCATCCAAAGAATTGTTATCCATGGAAGATGCACGCAACAATAAACTTGCGCTCGATTTCACAGAACAAACCATCGCAACACCAAAGAAACTTGGAGTACATCAGTTGGATGTCCCATTAGACAAATTAGTATCCTATATTGACTGGACTCCTTTTTTCCAAACATGGGAATTACACGGGAAATTTCCTGCAATCCTTCGCGATGATGTGGTAGGTGTGGAAGCGTCTAAGTTATTTGAAGATGCGCAATCCATGCTGACACAGATGGTGAATGAATCCTGGGTGAACGCGAAAGCACTTTTTGGATTATTTCCAGCGAATAGCGTGGGTGATGACATTGAATTTACACATTCAGACGTCGAAAACAAAGCAGTTTTTGTTCAACGCACCTTGCGTCAACAAACGAAAAAAACCAGCGGGCAAGCAAATATTGCACTGTCGGATTTCATTGCACCCAAGGAATATGGGATTCAAGATTACCTTGGCGCTTTTGTCGTTTGCACAGGCATTGGTTTAGATGAGCATGTGAAGCGTTTTGAAAAAGATCACGATGATTATAGTTCTATTATGGTCAAAGCACTTGCAGATCGTTTAGCTGAAGCATTAGCTGAATACCTACATGAATTAGTTCGCACGGATTACTGGGCTTATGAACAAACAGATGCTTTTTCGAAGGAAGACTTAATTCAAGAAAAATACCGTGGGATTCGTCCAGCTCCGGGATATCCTGCTTGTCCAGATCACTTAGAAAAATTAACAATTTTCCAGGCATTAAACGCGACAGAATCCATAGGTGTTTCCTTAACCGACAATTTGGCAATGACCCCAGCTTCTTCCGTGAGTGGTTGGTATTTTGCACATCCAGACGCGAAGTATTTTGGCTTAGGGAAAATAACAGAAGAACAAGTATACGATATGGCTAAGCGAAAAAAGGAGTCTTATGATGCCATTGCTAGGTGGTATTCATCTGTTCTCGTTTAACCTGCTTCGCTTTCAAAAACAGCATCAATGGAATGTGGTCCTTGCAGTGCCGCTTGAACAGCTAATTCATCGCAGCGCTCATTTTCTGGATGACCAGCATGCCCTTTTACCCATACAAATTTGATCGTAAATCGACCGTGTGATTGCAAATAACGCAGCCAAAGATCCTTGTTTTTTTTGTCCTTGAAGTTCTTTTTTACCCAGCCAAAAACCCAACCTTTGGTAATGGAATCAATGACGTATTTCGAGTCCGAATAAACAGTCACGGGATAATTCGTGGCTTTGATTTTTTCAAGAGCCGCACAAACGGCCATCAACTCCATTCGATTATTCGTTGTCTTACGAAATCCTTCCGATATCTCTTTTCGTTGGTTTCCAAAAACCAGAATAGCACCATAGCCACCTGGACCTGGATTTCCTCGGGAAGAACCGTCTGTAAATATTTGAATTTCTGACATTATTTGTTGTTATATTTCGCTAAAAAGGAGATGATTCTTGGAACTTGATGGATCACTTATTCAGATTTTAAACGCTTGGGGTTTTGACTTAAAAACGCCGTCCAGGAATCACCTTTAACCTTGTTGTGTTCTCCGATTCCTTTGGAAAAATGATGACAAACAGCAGCTGCTAACCCATCTGTGGCATCTAAATATTTCGGCATGTCCTGAAAGTTCAAAAGTTTTTGAAGCATTGCGGCAACTTGTTCTTTCGAGGCCGCACCGCTGCCGGTGATGGATTGCTTAATTCTTCTTGGAGAATATTCTTCAAAGGGGATATTGTGGTTTAGGCAAGCAGCAATCGCTACCCCTTGGGCGCGTCCGAGTTTAAGCATAGATTGCACATTCTTTCCGAAAAATGGGGCTTCAATGGCCATTTCATCCGGTTTATATTCTTCGATGAGTCCATTTAAACGATCTAGTATGCGTTTCAATTTATCGGGTTGATTGGCCAACTTATTTAACTGAATGACACCGAAATTTAGCATGTGAAGTTGGTTCTTTTTCACATGAATGAGCCCGTATCCCATTACGGTGGTTCCAGGGTCGATACCAAGAATGATCTTGTCTTCCGTCATTTGTAAGCTATTCGGGTTTAAAGCTAATCAATGTTTACAAAATAATGGCGGTCAGCTTTCAGATCCTTAGTTGATTTAATTAGCGGAGCTAATATTATCTTCTTCCACAAGTGCATCTCCGCGCATGCGCAATAACAATTGAATTAGGGCGACAACGTCTTTTTCACAATAAATTCGAATTCGATCTAAGGCTTGTTCTTCATAATAAACGCGTGCCACATCGGCTCCAGAGATATCGTCTTTGGGTGTTGGGATCTTAAATACATGACATAATAAAGCCAAGGATGTAAAGGCTTTATAGTCTCCGAATTTCCATAATTCTAAGGTGTCTAAATGATTAACTTCCCAAGGTTTTTTGCCGGAAATATCTAAGATGGGAGGTAAAGTAATGCCATTAATCAACATGCGTCTACAGATATATGGAATATCAAATTCCTTCGAATTATGTCCGCATATCACATGGTAACTCGTGTTATAATGGTCCTCTAACAATTTTTTAAATTGCTTCAATAAGGTTTCTTCGTCGTCATGCGCAAAGGATTTCAAACGAATGGTTTTCCCTGTAGTTGCATCGCGTACCATCCCCACGGAAATACAAACAATCTTGCCAAATTCAGAAAGAATCCCACCTTTTTCATTGTAAATCATCTCAATATTTTTCTCCGGATTTACTTGGAATCGATTCTTCGCATAAAAAAGCTCTTGACCTTTTTCATCCAAGTCCTGGTATTGATAAATTTGAGGTACTGTTTCAATGTCCAAAAAGAGCACTTTGTCAAACTGAATTCGTGAAAGCATATGTGGTTGATTTATGAGATGAATATAGGTGAAAATCTTGATTAATCGGAGTAAAAACGTCAAATTTGCTAAAATTGATATATGTCCGAGCAAATAATTATTTCAGGCCAAACAAAACAAGCGAAATACGAAGCCTTATTGCCGCAAATTTTTGCTTTGACGGAATCCGAGTCTTCTTGGATTGCCAATTTGGCGAATACTTCTGCCGCATTAAAGGAAATATTTGGATTCTTATGGGTTGGATTCTATTTGGTTGATGGCGACCAACTTGTTTTGGGTCCATTTCAAGGACCTGTTGCGTGTACGCGTATTGCCTTTGGTAAAGGGGTTTGCGGCGCTTCATGGAAGCAAGAAAGGGCTATTCTCGTTCCGGATGTCGACGCGTTTCCTGGACATATTGCTTGCAGTTCATTATCCAGAAGTGAAGTTGTCCTTCCCTTGATGAAAGAAGGGGAAGTGATCGGTGTTTTAGATGTGGATAGTGATCAGCTCAATGAATTTGATGAGGTAGATGTCAAATTTTTAACGGAACTTTGTACATGGCTCGTTTCCTTGCATTAATTTGTCTTCTTTTCCTTGTTGCTTCCTGCGGTCAGATTGGGACCATTTCAGGTGGACCGAAGGATGAAATCGCACCTCAAATTACTTCATCGAATTTAACGAATAAACAAGTAAACTTTTCTGAAAAAATCATTGAATTTACCTTTGATGAATACATCGAATTAAACAAGCCAATGGAGCAAATTGTACTTGTTCCTGCTGATTCAAAAATTCAAAGCAAATTAGTTAAAAAAACCCTTTCCATTGGATTTAACGACTCGCTCCAAAAGAACACAACGTATACGCTTTACTTGAATTCTGCTGTAAAAGATGTGACCGAAGGAAATGATTCGCTTATGAAATTCACTTTTTCTACCGGTAAAGTAATTGATTCTCTTTCATTATATGTTCGGGTTTTCGATGCGTTTTCAAAAGAGTGGAAGTCAAAAGTCACGGTTGGACTTTATCCAAATTTTGAGGATAAGAGTCCACGTTATTTTACACAAAGTCAGAGCAATGGTATTGCACATTTCGAAGCCTTGCGTCCAGGAAGTTATTTTGTCAAAGCATTTACCGACAAAAATCAAGATTTACACATTCAACAGTCCGAAATGCAAGGGTTTAACTGGGATGCTATTATCCCTGGTTCCGACGTTACAGATACGCTCCTTTTGCCTGTTTCTCTTCCCGTTCAAGAAGACAAGTTGAAAAACGCGCGATTGATTCCTCCTGGAATTATTGGTGTTCATGTTCCCGTGGATAAGGATGGGACTAATATCCTATTGAATGGACAAACACTTGACATCAATCAATTTATCGGAATAGGAGAGGACAGTTTATTGGTTTCAATTGGCGAGATCAAAGAAATTGATTTGCAACTCATCATCGCCGAGGATACGCTTCTTCTTCGAAATACGCCGAAGCAACAAGCAGCGAAAATCGCGGTTCAATTCATCGAAAAAGAAGGTATGCAAGATCGCTTTTTCCTATCGTGTTCCGATTTCATTCAATGGCTAGACACCAGCAAAATGAAATTGAGGAATATGGAGGATAGTAGTCTTGTTGCATTTGATGTAGAATTCCTAGCTAATCAATTCGAAATCCGGCCAAAGAAATACGCAAAAAACTATCAATTGTCCCTGGTCGAAGGTGCAATACTCGGCAAGACAAAAAATGTCTCAAATAAATTTCAAAAGGAAATTGCCTGGAAGCAAGATCGGGACTTCGGTGATTTAACTATTCGATTAACCGATACTATTCCCGCAGGAATCATACATGTTATTCAAAAAAACGTAGTGATTCGGACCGCATCATTTAATGAGACTGACAAAATCAGTCTTCCTGATTTATTGCCAGGTGAATATACCTTTAAAGTAATCTTAGATCGCAACAAGAATGGAAAATGGGATCCAATTTCACCGAAATTCAAAACATTAGCAGAGGAAGTGTTGTTATTCAATACACCTGTGAAAATCAGATCAAATTGGGAGGTGGAAGTTAACTTTGAAGTCCCATTAAAGAATTAAATAGTAAACCCTTAAAAAGTAAAACAAATGAAAAAATTAATCTTAAGTTGTGTGATTATTGTTTGCGGAATGGCAAATGCACAAGTCCAAGTTCCAAAAGCAAGTCCATTAGCAAAAGTTCAACAACGCGTTGGACTATCGGATATTACCATAAACTATTCTCGTCCTTCCGTAAATAATCGCGTTATTTTTGGTGGACTTATTCCTTTCGGAGAAAAATGGAGACTTGGCGCTAATGAAAACACAAAATTTCAAACATCTGATGATTTGGATTTTGAGGCTGGAATACTTAAGGCAGGTACCTATGCTTTATTTGCGACACCAAATGCCGATCATTGGATCTTGGAGTTTTATTCAGATACAACTAACTGGGGTATGCCTGAAAAATGGGATGAACAAAAGGTAGCATTAAGATTGAAAGCCGCCATAGAAAAACCAAGAATGACGGTAGAAAACCTTACCATTGGAATTGAAAAAATGGAGTTTAATAGCGCGGAATTAGTCATATCTTGGGAAGAAATGAATATTCGCTTTCCCTTCACATTAAATACGAAAGAAAAAGTGCTTGCCAGCATCAAGAATACAATGACTTCAAAAACGATCACAGCGGATGATTATCACAAGTCTGCAAGTTATTACTTTATTGAACAGATCGACATGAAAATAGCCCTAGAATGGTCGACCAAAGCAGTGGAGATGAAGGGAGTAAACGCTTACTGGATGAGCAGATTAAAATCGCAATTACAGGCAGCGAATGGTGATTACAAAGGAGCCATAGAGACGGCCAAAATATCTATGGAAGCTGCAGAAAAAGATGGGGACCAGAACTATGTTAAAATGAATAAACAATCCATCGAGGAGTGGAGTAAAAAGAAATAACATTGTTCCAAAAGTACCGTTACCACATTTGGTTACATGTGATCATTTTCATGTGGGGATTTACCGGAATATTAGGTAAATTGATTCAACTTGATGCAATTATCATTGTTTGGTATCGTGTTATCATCGCGGCTGGATTTCTTGCCTTGTATTTTTTGTTGACTAAGAAATCGTTTTTGTTTCCACGTGAGCATGCATGGAAAATAATTTTGGTCGGGATGATTGTGGCCGGACATTGGATGACATTTTATTACAGCATTCAACTATCGACCGCATCCCTCGGAATTTTATGTCTTTCTACCACAACATTGCACGTAACCTGGTTAGAACCACTCGTTATGAAGCGTAAGTTTTCTTGGATGGAATTCCTATTTGGTATTTTAGTCATTTTCGGAATCTATTTTGTTGCTCACGACTTCAATGCACAAGAACGCACCGCGCTATACTTTGGACTTGCATCCGCATTATTTGCAGCCTTGTTTTCTGTTTTTAACGGACGCATCGCTAAAGATGTGGAATCGGCATATATTACACTTTACGAACTCATTACAGGAATTATTTTTATCAGCATTGTACTTTGGTCGTCCGGCAAGTTAACTTACTCCATGCTCAAAATGACGACATCTGACGCGCTCTGGCTACTTTTTTTAGGCATTGTTTGTACGTCCTTTGCATTTTTAATGACCATTGAAATCGTTAAAAAACTTGGGGCATTTACTGTATCCTTGAGTATCAACCTGGAACCAGTTTACACCATTATATTGGCGATTTTCATTTTGAAAGAACATCAATTACTGAACATAAACTTTTATGTGGGTTCCATGGTCATTATACTCGTTGTGATTGCAAATGGACTTTACAAGAATTGGCTGGATAAATTAGCACTAAAACAAAAAATATAGAAAATGGAATATACGAATCTTGGTAAATCAGGTTTGCAAATCAGCAGACTTTCTTTAGGGTCCTGGTTGACCTTCGGCAAGCAAATTGGGGATGATGTTGCAGAGCGACTCATGGACATCGCTTATGAAAACGGAATTAATTTCTTCGATAATGCTGAGATTTATGCACGTGGTAAAAGCGAAGAGGTCATGGGGACTATTTTGAAAAAGAAAAATTGGTCGCGCGATAGTTACATCGTTAGTAGTAAAGCGTTCTTCGGAGCAGGTGGTCAACTTCCAACACAAAAAGGGTTGAGTCGAAAACACCTTGTAGAAGCATGCGAACAAGCGTTAAAGCGATTCCAATTAGATTATTTAGATTTGTTTTTGTGTCACCGTCCAGATAAGCAAACACCTATTGAAGAAACCGTTTGGTCCATGCACCAATTAATCATGCAAGGAAAAATCTTGTATTGGGGAACATCCGAATGGAGTGCGCAGGAGATTATGGAAGCACACATGTTCGCGAAACAAAATCACTTGATTGGTCCCATTGTGGAACAACCAGAATACAATATGTTCACACGTCAAAAAGTGGAAGTGGAATTTTCTCAAGTATACAAAACGGTTGGCCTTGGCACAACCATTTGGTCTCCGTTGGCAAGTGGCATTCTAAGTGGCAAGTACAACATGGATTTCCCAAGTGAAACAAGACTTGGCATGGAAGGAATGGATTGGCTAAAAGAAAAAAACATGACTCCTGAACGTATTTCCGTTGTCAAACAATTAAGTGAATTAGCTGCTGAACTTGAGATGTCTTTACCTGTGATGAGCTTAGCTTGGTGCTTAAAAAATCCAAATGTAAGTACGGTAATCCTAGGGGCAAGCAAAGAACATCAATTGAACGAGAACCTTAAATCCTTAGATGCTCAAGAAAAACTCACGTCAGAAATCATGGAACAAATCGAGGTGGTTTTGGCAAATAAACCTATTCACCCAGACTATTAATAAACAATTTTTAAAATTGGCTGTTAGTCCTTTTAATCACTAATTTTGCATTGCATTTTTCAATAACATGATCGAAACAGATATTATCATCATAGGAGCAGGTCCAGTGGGACTTTTTACCGTATTTGAGGCCGGACTTTTAAAGTTGCGTTGTCATTTAATTGATTCTTTACCGCAAGCTGGGGGACAATGCTCCGAGATCTATCCTAAGAAACCTATTTACGATATCCCAGGTTTTCCTTCCATTTTAGCTGGAGAATTAATCGATAACTTGATGGAACAAGCTGCTCCATTTAAACCGGGATTTACCTTGGGCGAGGCTGCTCTCTCCATTGAAAAAACGGAGGATGAAAAATTCATTGTGACAACAATCAAAGGCACCAAACACATTGCGCCAATTGTCATGATTGCTGGCGGACTTGGAGTATTTGAGCCAAGAAAACCACCTATTGAAAACATCGTAGACTTTGAAGATAAAGGGGTGGAATACATCATTAAAGATCCAAGTATTTACCAAGACAAAGTTTGTGTCATTGCTGGTGGGGGTGACTCCGCACTAGATTGGTCCATTTACTTAACCGAACGAAAAATTGCGAAAAAAGTACATTTAGTTCACCGCAGCAGTTCTTTCCGCGGACATTTAGATTCCGTGCAAAAAGTGATTGACATGGCAGAATCCGGTCAAATTAATTTGATTACGGAAGCGGAGGTTACTGGCTTATCAGGCAATGATAGCCTAGAGAAAGTTCACGTGACGCATCAAAAAGATGGAGACATCGTGATTGACGCAGATCATTTCATTCCGCTTTTTGGACTAAAACCAAGTTTAGGTCCAATTGCAGATTGGGGATTAGAAATTGAGAAAAGTGCCATCAAAGTAAATACCTTGGATTATTCAACGAATATTCCAGGAATATATGCGGTGGGAGACGTGAATACCTATGAAAATAAACTGAAGTTAATTCTTTGCGGATTCCATGAAGGAACCTTAGCTGTTCAATCCGCTTTTGCACGCATACATCCAGAGAAAAAGAACGTCTTGAAGTACACAACCGTTAATGGTGTTCAAGGATTTTAATTGACTTTTGATATTCCATTGAAAGGAGTAACTTTGTTCAGATGAATCGCTGGACCGTTAATTCTGTAGTCATACTTGGACTCGTTTCCATTTTTAGTATCCTTCTTGTGCAATTCGTATGGATGCGCAGTACGGTGGAAATGCAGGCGAAAAACATTGCCATCCAAGAAAAAGAAGATAGTTTAAACTTACGCGAATTTTCTCAGCAAGCTCATAGTGCATTGCGCGAAGTACTCGAACAAATTTCCCCAGATCAGCCGGATCATACCGATTTATATGGTGTCATTAAACAAATCAAAAGCAATCAGTTTACCGTAGACTTTTCCGAAGAATTACAGCCATTTTACCTAGAGACCCTGCTGAAAAAGGAACTTTATCATCAGAACATTCACCAAGACTTTGTGTATGGAATTTATGATTGTTTTACGGATTCCATCGTATTAGGAAACCTCATTACATTTACGAAAGACTCCTTGTATGCGGATTCAAAAAAAGGATTGCCAGGACTTACTCTGGAGTCCTTAAACCTCACCAAAGATGGGCACTATTTTACCGTTTATTTCCCAAATGTTAAACCAAAACCCATTGAAGCTGCCTCGTTTGTATCCCCATGGATATATTTGGTAATTATCATCCTTTTTGTGATTGTTTTCTTTGCGTTTAGTCTAGGAATTATCATCCGTCAAAAAAAATTATCCGAGGTGAAGACCGATTTCATCAATAACATGACCCATGAGTTGAAGACACCTATTTCAACCATTAGTCTTTCAAGTGAAATGTTAATGCGGATGGATTTAGATGACGAGAATCAAGATAAAATACGCAAATACGCAAGCATCATATTTAAAGAAAATAAACGGCTTGAAAATCAAGTGGAGCGCGTATTAAACGTTGCAAAACTGGATAAGGAACAGGTTATTCTAGACAAAGAACCCTTCAACGTACACGAATTATTAAATGAAGCAAAAGAGAATTTCGAGTTTAATCAAACCGATATTGGCGGAGTCATTTCCTTGGATTGCAGTGCAGAAGTATACCAAATTCAGGCGGATTCCGTTCACTTAACCAATGTTGTGTACAATTTATTAGACAACGCCATTAAATACTGTGAAGGAAAAGCGGTCATTCACATCCATACACGCAATGAACGCAATGGTCTGTTAATTGAAGTCAGTGACAATGGAATAGGAATCAAAAAGGAGAATTTCAAATTGATTTTTGATAAATTCTATCGCGTGCCTACAGGAAATGTCCACGATGTCAAAGGATTTGGCTTAGGACTTTTCTACGTGAAGTTAATTATTGAAGCACATCATGGAAAGATAGATGTGAAAAGCGTTTTAGGTAAAGGCACCACTTTTTCAGTGTGGCTCCCTTTTTCTTGATTTTTTCACGCGAATCAACAGAGTATCCGGCTGCGGAGAAATCCCTTTTCTAACAATGCTTTTATTCGGTAGGTTGAGAATAAATCGCTCCTCAATCTCTGCGTTTTTTCGTTCCATAACCAAAATGATTTCATCTGGATTCAGTGTTTTTGTGGCCGAATAGTTTCCGTAATAATGACTGGTTCCAATAGTCATATAAAGGCTGTCTTTACGAAGAATTAATTCAATTTTTGACGGTGATATTTCTACGATTTCTTGCCCAAGCAGTGCGCTGTATTGGGATATTTCGCCTTGATATTCTTTGCAATACTTGCGTTTTAATTGCAAAGATTGAGCGGAAGAATCCACAACAACGGCTAATAAAAAAACGAAGGTGATAACCCATTTCATACACGAAAATAAACATTTCTTATGGAACATAAGAAATTAACAAAATCAAACGGAATTGATTCCTTCTTACACGTCAAAAGTAAAATTTTGGCTATTTTAGCGCTAATCTTCAAAGACATGAAACAATACCACGATTTACTTCAGCACATTCTTGATCACGGTGTTAAAAAAGAGGACCGTACAGGTACAGGTACAATTTCGGTATTTGGTTATCAAATGCGCTACAACCTGCAAGAAGGGTTCCCATGTGTTACTACTAAAAAACTGCATTTACGCTCCATCATACACGAGCTGTTATGGTTTTTGAAGGGTGATACAAATATTCAATACCTGAAAGAAAATAATGTTTCCATTTGGGATGAGTGGGCAGACGAAAACGGGAATTTGGGACCAGTGTATGGATCTCAATGGAGAAGTTGGCCAACAGCTGACGGCCGTCACATCGATCAAATCACGCAAGTAATTGAACAAATAAAAAGCAACCCAGATTCACGAAGAATCATCGTTTCCGCATGGAACGTTGGGGAAATCGACAAAATGGCTTTGCCACCATGCCATGCGTTTTTTCAATTTTATGTGGCGGACGGGAAATTAAGTTGCCAATTGTATCAACGCAGTGCAGATACTTTTTTAGGTGTTCCTTTCAACATTGCTTCCTATGCCCTACTGACCATGATGATGGCTCAAGTTTGCGGCTTAGAAGCAGGAGACTTTGTTCATACCTTAGGGGATGCACATTTATACTCGAATCACATTGAACAAGCACAATTGCAATTATCACGAGAATTCCGTCCATTGCCAACCATGAAAATGAATCCCGAAGTTAAAAGTTTGTTTGACTTCACCTATGACGATTTCGAATTGTGCAATTACGATCCACATCCACATATTAAAGCGGCAGTTGCCATCTAAATGAAGACTGCACTCATAGTTGCTATGGATTCCGAAAGAGGGATTGGGAAGAATAATGATTTGATGTGGCACTTGCCGAAGGATATGCAGTTCTTTAAGGACACCACGCAAGGACAGATTGTGGTCATGGGAAGGAAAAACTACGATAGTATTCCAGAAAAATACCGCCCACTTTCGAATCGATTGAATGTAATCTTAACGCGAAATAAAGGATTTCAAGCCCCAAATTGTTTGGTGTTTCATTCCCTAAATGCTTGTTTTGATCATTTTAAAGAAGAAACCGAACGCACTGTTTTTATCATTGGAGGAGGTGAAATTTACCGCATGGCCTTAGACTCGGTTGAGTTACATGAGATGTACATCACGCAAGTTCATCATACGTATGATGCTGAGACCTATTTCCCTGTATTTAATGAAGCTGACTGGAATTGTCAAGTTATTTTCGAGCAAGAAAAAGATGAGCGACATGAAGCAGCGTTTACCGTAAAGAAATATACGAAAATCGCTTAAATTAAACTGAGTTTCATCACAGAAACCAGTGCTGCCGTTTCGGTTCTTAACCTAAATTCACTCAGACTTACCGCTTGATATCCATTCTGCAAAGCAATGCTCACCTCAATTTCCGAAAAATCTCCTTCTGGTCCAATTAAAAAAACCTTCGTTTCCGAAAGAGCCGCTAACTCAAGTTTCATTGCTGGGTAACAATGTCCAATGTATCCATGCGGATGCTCCTCAACAAACGTTTTGAACGGAATTAATGCAGTAATTTCTGGTAAGTAATAGCGTTTTGATTGTTTCATCGCAGAGATGGCGATTTTCTCTAAGCGATCTAGTTTTAATTGACCACGTTCATTGTGGTCACATTTTAAAAAGGTTAGTTTACTGAGGCCTATTTCCGTTGCTTTTTCCATGAGCCACTCCATGCGATCCATGTTTTTAGTTGGGGCAAGGGCAAGGTGAATTTCGTTGGAAATTCGAGGGTAGTAATCCGTTTTGAGAATGCGTAATTTACATTTTTTAGGATGACCATCCTCAATTTCGGCAAGCGCAGAAATTCCTTTCCCATTGAGCAATTCAACATGTGAACCAGCTATTAACCTAAGAACACGAATGCAATGTTTCGACTCTACTTCTGAGAGTGTATACTCTTTCGATTGATCGGTGATTTCCGGTGCGTAAAATAAGTGCATTAATGTAGGATTTGGTAGGTCAACTCTTTCAACAATTCTCCCTGGCTCATACTTGAATTGCCCACACCTTTTGATTTTAAATCGAAGCGATGCAGTAATTCAATAGCTGCAGCAATTTTTCGCGGGTCGTATTGATTCTTGGCTTGCAACAATTCCCCAGCAACGAATGGGTGAACACCAATGGATTGAGCGACGGCTTCCCTCGATTTATTCGGCAAGAAATGGATGCGCATGATTTGAGAGAAAAACTTAAATAAATTAGAAATGATCACCGTTATATCCGCTGCTTTTGGATTGTATTCAAAATATTGGATAATCTTGAATGCCTTTTCCGTATTTCGACTTGAAATCGCATTAACAAATTCAAAGACATTATAGTCTTTTGATATACCAATATTTAATTCAATATGTGTTTCGTCTATGGTTGTACCCACTGGAAGTAGAATGGCTAATTTTTCTAATTCTTTGACAATACGGCCTAAGTCTGTCCCCAGAAATTCTGCCAAAAGCATGCTCGCTTTGGAATTGATTCCGTATCCGGTGGATTTTACATGGGTCAATATCCAATCTGCTAATTGATATTCACGTACTTTATCGGATTTGAAAATTGTGCCATTTTTCGCAAAGGACTTGAGTACTTTTTTACGCGCATCAAAGGCCTTATACTTGTGACAAATCACAAAAATGGTGTTCACTGACGGGTCTTCTGCATATTGCTCTAATCCATCCATGTTTTTGAAGTCTTGGGCTTCCTTTAATACAACAAGTCGTCTTTCTGACATCATTGGATAGGACTTTAATTCGCTGATTAAGGATAAAAGTTCAGTGTCCTTTCCGTAAAGAATGGTTTGATTGAAATCTCTCTCATGCTCTTCGAGTGCTTGATCGATAATCGCATCCGCAATCAAGTCAATAAAATATGCCTCTTCCCCATGGAGGAAGTACATTTTTTCAAACTTTTTATTTCGAATATCTTTTAACAGCAGTTTATGATCCATTACTGATGTTTTTCCCAAATTTGACATAATTCTACCAGTGTAGCGACAGCTTTTTGCATATCCTGAATACTGACGTATTCTTGACGAGAATGAATGGCCATTTCTCCAGTGAAGATGTTTGGACAAGGCAGCCCCATAAAAGACAGCCTAGATCCATCGGTTCCACCACGAATAATTGCGCGATTTGGTTCAAGGCCTGCTTTACGCATGGCTTCGACCGCATAATCCGTTACAAAAGGAAGGTCTTTCAATATTTCATTCATATTTCGATACTGCTCCGTTACCTCAAAGTCGAATTGGGCTCCTGGATTAGCAGAAACAACGGCTTCGGACATTTCCTTCAAACGATGTTCGTATATAGCTAATTTTGAGGTATCGTGATCACGGATAATAAATTGTAACGTTGTCGACTCTAAGCCGCCATCTATAGCAAATGGGTGAACGAATCCTTCTCGTCCGGCAGTAGTTTCAGGAGACCACGAGTCTTTCGGCAAGGCGTTAATGAGAGATGCTGCCAACTTCATGGAATGTACCATTTTATTTTTCGCATATCCAGGGTGAGCGCTAATTCCATGAAAGGTGATTTTCACGGCATCTGCCGAAAATGTTTCGTCCTCAATGTCGCCGAGTGGACCGCCATCTAAGGTATAACCATAGTCAGCATTCAATCTGCTCATATCAAGGTGCTCGACACCTCTCCCCACTTCTTCATCCGGTGTGAAAAGGATGCGGATTGGACCATGTTTCACCTGTGGATTTTGTTGAATGTATTGCGCAAAGTCCATGATGATGGCAACACCTGCTTTATCATCAGCTCCAAGGAGCGTTAAACCGCTAGCCGTGACAATATCATCACCGATTTTAGAGGCAAGGTAGCGGTGTTTCTCTGTTGTAATGATTTGACTTGTGTCATCTGGTAAAATAATTGGCGCTCCTGTATAATTTCGATGTACGATTGGCTTCACATTTGTTCCGCTGCAGTCAGGGGCCGTGTCCATGTGGGAACAAAAACAAATTGTTGGAAGATCAGTTCGGTCAGAGTTTGAAGGTAGCGTAGCAAAAACGTAACCCCATTCATCCATCTCAGCATCGGCAACACCTAAGCCTTTTAATTCACTCACCAGGACTTTACTTAAGTCCTTTTGCTTTTGAGAAGAAGGGAAGCTTGCTGAATTTGGATCAGCGGTAGTATCTATTTGAACATAGCGCAAAAATCGTTCTTCAACAGAGTAGGAGTAGGACATAATTACTTTTATCCAAAATTAGCAAGAATAGCGAAAAATAAGGTGTGCTTAGGGAACTAATTCACGCAATGTTTTCAACTCTTCCACCTTTTCGATGTTCCCTACTTGTTGAAATGAAGAGATTAAATTAGTGAGCATCCGCTTGATGATAGATGTATTGGAACAAGGCTCGAAATATTCGCGGTGATGATTTAAATTCAATCCATTCAAAAAGTCCTTGATTTCATTAGTGTCAAAAATACTTCCTTTCGAGAAGGCATTAATGTAAAACAGCACACCAAATTCATTTTGTTGATTGATGGCAAAACTAGAATATTTGGCATCCATGTAGGCCAAAATAAAGTGATTTGGTAAGTTGACGCCGTAAATGGGCAGGTCCAAAGATTGAGCAACGATGCTATAAATCAAACAAAGGCTTAATGGATTCCCTTTTTTAGATTCGAGCACTGTATTAATGTATGAATTAACGGAAGAATGAAAATTCTTGTTGTCACCATGAAAATGATGCAATCCAAAGAAAATTCTATTAAAAATCTTTACTTGTTCATATGCCGTTTGATGATCGTTTAATTCTAGCCAAATATCGCGGCGAATCATTTGAATCGATTCATGGATTTTTTGTTCATCCAAGCCGGGATACTGGTATTTCGCTATGATGATGGCGCCTTCAAGTAAATCTTTTTCCGGGGAATGAACCCATGTTTGTAAGTGCGCTTTGACTTCGTCGAATTGAATATCGCGAATAATTGTTTCGATTCGATTTTGAAAAAGTAAGCCGTAGTAATCAGCTTCCCAAGAATTTTCAAGGTAGGGAATCGCTTCAGATCCAATTTTTAACAATTGGTCCCGCACATGCTCAAAGACCGACTCATCTGGGTCGTCAATAAGTTGAACTAATGCTTGAATGGATGAAGTAACGATCATACGAAGGCAAATATATTCCGTTCACACTTGTCGAAATTTGAGATCTCAGATCTTTATCAAAGGATAAATGTTAATTTTCATGAAACAATTTCATAAAAGTCCCGTTAGACCTACACAATTACTGAATTAACTTTGCTACAGGTTGATTTTAAAGAGGCTCTTTAAGGGCCTCTTTTTTTATATTTGATGTAAATACATTATGAAAATCACCTTTTTTGCCGTTCTGTTCCTATTGACTGGTCTATCATGTCAAACGAATCCTTGCAAAATGACTGCGGATGAATTTGAACAAAAAGGGTCTTATTTAGGCATGGTGCATATCTCAAAAAACGAGGCTTGTCCGATTTACTTGACTATTGAAGGTGTTTTTAGCAAATCGAGTATTGTCGAATTTCACACCTTATATCCCATCAATTTAGAACGCAAATTCAAAAAGGACGGATTGTATGTACAATTCAATTATTCGGTAAGTCGAGCAATGAGTCCGCAGGGATGCCAGACAGATGGAGTTGTAAGTTTAGCGCATGTTGAAAAATCGAAAGCAAACGCAGGATTTAAATTCCCGTAAAATCGCGAACCAGGTAACTCAAGGCTTTTCCCACCATAAGCATATCCGTTTCAGAAACAGGTGCCGCTTCAGTTAAATTCAAATAAGCCACCTTCTTTTGTGTTTTCGCAAATAGGTGGGTAAACTGACGGACTTTATCGAGTGTCCATCCACTTGGTGACAAGGCGCTACTTGGCATATAAGCAATTGAATCCATATCGATCTCTAGTCCAACCTGAGTATCCGTGTGAAAATGCCGAAGGATGTTTTCTAAATCCTCCATCAAATCCCTCTCTTGAAACACATACGATTCATAATTCGAATGGAAGATTTGATCACTTTTCAAAGCTGCGCGTATATAGGCATTGTTATATGCTTCATGCAGTCCTAAAACGGAGTAATGCACTAAAGTGCCCTCCTCCAATGCTGTTGAAAAAGAATTTCCACTGTGACGAACTTCTGTTGAACGTAAGTCCGCGTGAGCATCTAGATTGATGACTGCCAATTTTTGATTTTTCGCAGACCAACGCATAATTGGAAGTGCATTATTATGCCCCCCTCCAATGAAAATAGGAACCTGATTGGATGACACATATTTATCCAAAATCTGTTGTAAAAAAGTATCTAATTCATCTACTTTATCCATGTGTTGAACCTGGAAATCACTTTCGGACACCTCTCCTAATATGCAAATGGAATGCTTCGGATAGACTTCATGCACTTGTGTATTTAGGTAGGCATTTACAAAAGCTGAGAAGGCAAATTGCGCGCCCGACCGTCCCTTGTTAGCTAATGGCCCACAACATTCACGAATACCAATAATCACATAGTTCGCCTCCGATAGAGTTTGCTTGAGCAAGTAATCCCCCATTCGCTCTTCTCCAAGTCGATGAGCATAGTTATTTTGGATAACGGTTGAATCCCACGGATAAAATGAAAAGGAAGAATTAGGACTGTTCATGTAAGATTAAGTTTGAAACAAAGGTAGGAATAGGCATTGGTTTCATGGTTATAGCATCCACAAAAACCAAGGTAGTCTCTGCTTCATTTAATTTGTGATTTTCTTCATTAAACACTTCGTAGTTAAATGTTATTCTCGTACCGGCTAATTTGGTGATGGCAGTCTTTATTTCAAGTAAGTCATCATACCTTGCGGGGAGCTTAAAGGAAATGTTGAATTCAGTTACTGGTAATAATATTCCATTTTGCTCTAAGTTTTTATAAACAATTCCCAATTCACGGAGTGCTTCAACACGCGCAACCTCAAAATATTGTGCGTAATTTCCATAATAACAGAACCCCATTTTATCCGTTTCACTGTATCGAACACGTAGTTTTGTTGAAAACCTTTTAATCACATTTTTTTCATTCATGGAACGAAGTTAAAGAATCAGGAGATTCTTTTGAGAAAAGAAGTAAAAAATCGTAAATTAGCTATGGATTTAAGATTAATTCTATATTATCAAAAATAATCCAATACATGTAAAATAAATTAAATAATCAAGGGGTATTTGATTTTTTTTTTAACTTTTTTATGTAAATATTTGTCATCTCTTTATTTCAAAACACAATTGGGGAATTCTAGCTCTAATTGAAAGCAAGTGTAAATAAGATTATGTTAAAAACTATGAATTTAAGTCACGAAGCGGCATGGGATGCCTGTTTGAAAGTTATAAAAGATAATATTTCATTGCAAGCGTTTAAAACTTGGTTCGAACCAATTATTCCTACGAAATTAGAGAATAGTGTTTTAACCATTCAAGTGCCCTCTCATTTCTTTTACGAATGGCTAGAACAACATTATATTGTTTTATTGAGAAAGGTTGTTAAAAAAGAACTTGGTGCTGAAGGGACTTTAGAGTATAGCATTGTCATGGAAAACAATTCTCGTACTTCCAATCCTTATACGGTTAAAATACCGGCAAATAATTCGAGTAACTTAAAAAACGCACCTGTTAATTTACCGATCAACAATAACGAGAAACAAATTCGAAATCCTTTCATCATTCCTGGATTGAAAAAAGTGAACATTGAATCCAATTTGATTCCAAACTTCACTTTTGAAAATTTTGTAGAAGGTGAATGCAACCGTCTAGCAAGAGCATCAGGATATGCCGTTTCGAATAAACCAGGAGGAACTGCATTCAACCCACTTTTGTTATATGGTGGAGTTGGATTAGGGAAAACACACTTAGCGCATGCCATAGGTATTTCCATTAAAGATAATTTCCCGAATAAGACTGTACTGTATGTTCAGTCGGAAAAATTCGCACACCAATTCATTGATGCAATCAAAAATCAAAGCACAAACGACTTTGTACACTTTTACCAAATGATTGATGTATTAATCATTGATGATGTTCAATTCTTTGCTGGAAAAGAACGCACACAGGATGTATTCTTCTCGATTTTTAATCACTTGCATCAAAATGGAAAACAAATTGTTTTAACATCTGACAAAGCACCTGTAGAGATGCAAGGGATGGAACAACGTTTGCTTTCACGGTTTAAATGGGGATTATCAGCAGATTTAGGAACTCCAGACTTAGAAACGCGCATTGCGATTCTAGAAAAGAAAATGTACGGCAGCGGTATTGAATTACCAAGAGAAGTTGTTGAATACCTGGCGTATTCCATCAATACGAATGTAAGAGAAATTGAAGGGGCACTCAACACGCTTTTAGCACAAGCTTCATTAAATAAAAAAGCCATTACCTTGGAATTGGCGAAGCAGATGGTAGACAAATTCGTGCGAAGTACGGCACGTGAAGTATCCATTGAATATATCCAAAAAGTTGTTTGTGATTATTTTGATTTACCTATTGAAATGTTAAAATCAAAAACACGCAAACGCGAAGTCGTTCAGGCAAGACAAATTTCCATGTATTTCTCTAAAAAAATGACAAAGTCATCTTTAGCGAATATTGGCGCGCATTGCGGAGGCAAGGACCATGCTACAGTTTTACATGCTTGTAGAACGGTTGTGAACTTATCTGAAACGGATAAACAATTCCGTCATTATTTAGAAGAATTGGAGAAAAAACTTACGATTCAATAAGGAAACGTTTACTTATCAAACTCACTTCATGACACGCATACTGATGGTATGTTTAGGCAATATCTGTAGGTCTCCAATGGCCGATGGATTGTTACGTCGCAAGGTAATTGAGAATAATCTAGCTGTTTTTGTCGATTCAGCTGGAACGGCGAATTATCATGTTGGAAAACAAGCGGATGAGAGAATGCGTCAGACAGCAAAAGCTAATCATACGAATATTGACGAACTCCGCGCTCGACAATTTACAGCGTCAGATTTCGCACTTTTTGATAAGATTTATGCGATGGACAAAGAGAATTACGAAAATATTATACGTTTGGCGAAAAACCCAAGTGACAAATTAAAAGTAGTTTTACTGTTAAACGAACTATATCCTGGGGAGAATCGAGCTGTTCCTGATCCATATTATGGGACAGAAAAGGATTTTCAAGAAGTATATCATTTATTAGATCATGCCACAGATGTGGTGTTAAGCAAAATTAAAAATGGCACAATTAGGTAATATCTATTTAATACCCAATACGTTAGGGGGCGAATCTGTTTCAGACATCTTGCCAGCAGATGTTCAAAAGATCGCGACAAGTTTGCGTTATTTTGCTGTTGAAGAAATAAAATCAGCTAGGCGCTTACTTCGAAAAATGGACCGCACATTCCCGATTGACGACTCCCAATTCTTCATCATTAACAAGCATACCAAAGAATCTGAATTAATGAAGATTCTAATGATCTTAATTAAGGGGGAAAATATTGGTATTATTTCAGAAGCTGGTTGTCCTGGTGTTGCTGATCCAGGAGCAGAACTTGTTGCCTTAGCACATACGCAGAAAATCAAAATTGTTCCTTTGGTTGGACCATCCTCCATTTTACTTGCTTTAATGGCAAGTGGATTTTCGGGACAAGAATTTTCCTTTCATGGATATTTACCTAGGGAGCGTAAGGATCGCATAAAAAAATTGAAAGATTTTGAGATGGATACCAAGAGAAGTGGGAAAACACACATTTTTATGGATACACCATTTCGAAACATGCATGTATTAGAAGACATGTTAAATGATTTAGGTGATAATACTCAACTTTGCATTGCTTCGAATGTCACTCATTTAACAGAACAAATCAAAACAAAAGCAGTGAAAGATTGGCGTGAAAACGCGTATGACATTGGAAAAATTCCAGCGATATTCCTGATTGGAACGGCGCAATAATTTCATCAACCACCTTCGGGTGGTTTTTTTATGAAATTTAAAGTCATTTCTTAGTTGCTAACATCCATTTCTTCAGGATACTATTCCAATTTCGGTAAAACAACACCTTTAGAATCACCTGTATCGATACAATATACTGGTTGAAAACGTATAGGCGATTTATGAGCAGTACTTTTGTGTATTATTCTTGGCTATTGAGTTTAAAAAAGAACTTCCGCAGGATTACAAATCCGGCGGTTCAGATAGTTTCAACTTTTCAGGCATAGAAAAAACCGAGATTCTAACGAATGTCGGGGTTTCTAAAATCGGCGTCTCCCGAAGCATCGGGATTACGCTCCCATCCATCTTTTATTGTTGATCCATTCTAAAAAATCTCGGGCATAAAAAAACCCCGACGATTCTGACGAATGTCGGGGTCTTTAAAATCGGCGTCGACTTACTCTCCCATCCTCAAAAGGACAGTACCATCAGCGCAAGCAGGCTTAACTTCTCTGTTCGAAATGGGAAGAGGTGGACCGTGCTGCTATAAACACCCAAAAACGTTGACTTAAAAAGATAAGT
>CAIZQH010000006.1 GCA_903935095.1 uncultured Flavobacteriales bacterium
AGTCCCGGCGCTAACATTTGTTAAATCTTCTGTCGTTGATCCGTTGCTCCAACTATACGTGTAGCCCGGAACGCCTCCATTTACCGTTAAGTTTACTCCTCCACTTGCGCCACCAAAACATAAAGATGGGGTGGAAGTGAGTGCAATGGTTAAGGAAGAACCTGGTTCGGTAATTTGTCCTACGTAACTCGAGGCGCAACCATTGGCATCGGTAATTGTTCCTGAATAGGTACCGGAAGTTAAACCAGTCAAATCTTGAGTCGTTTGTCCATTTGTCCAAACATAGGAATATCCGGGGGTTCCGCCTGAAATCGTTAAATCAATCACTCCATTTTGCTGACCGAAGCAGACGACATTATTGTTCTGACCTGAAACCGTTAATGGACTGAGAGGTTGTTCAACCGTAAATGACATGAATAAACCACATCCCAAAACATCATCCACATTCACAAAATAATTTCCTGGAGATAAGTTCGTAACGTCCTCAGCGATAGCTCCTGTACTCCAATCAAATACATAACCTGGCATTCCGCCGGAAGGGGATAAATTAATGGAGCCATCGGCACCACCAAAACAATTGACTGAATCAACAATGGCAGTAACTAAAACTGTATTTGATGGATCAATGACATCGATGGTTAGATTAGCAACACACGCATTATTATCTGTTACCTGAACCACATATGTTCCACTCGATAAGCTTGTAATATCCTGATTAGTTGACCCATTATTCCATAAATACGTATAAGTAGGAATCCCACCTGAAACAGATAAATCAATGGATCCACTGATGATACTCATACAAGAAGCGTTTGTATGAGTTTCAGATAGGTTGATTGCAGAACTTGGTTGAGAAATATTAGCAATCAAAGTGTCTGTGCAGTTATTTGCATCTGTAGCTATTACACTGTATATTCCATCCCCAATATTTATAAGGTCTTCATCAATAGAACCGTTACTCCATTGATAGGAAAATGGCATGGCTCCACCACTAACAGTTAACTCAATCGCACCAGTTGTTTCTCCGAAACACAAAACATTTGTGTGTGTTTCACTCATGAAGATCGGGTTCGTTAAATTAATCAAGGTTACGGAAAGGGAATCTCGACAACCATTTGCATCTTCCACTTGTATTTGATACGTGCCTGAAGGAGTGTTATTCAAATCTTCATTATACGTAAAATTACTCCACGCAAAAGAATAAGGAGTTGTTCCACCAATGGCGGTAACATCTATGTTGCCAGTTGCAGCGCCATAACAATAGATGTTGTTGTGCGTTTCAGTCAATACAAGAGGTGCAAGAGGCTCCGTAATTGTATAATTAGAAGGCAATGTACAATTATGATTATCTGTAATTAATACAGAATAATTTCCGGACGGAAGCGCCGAAATATTTTGTAATGCACTTCCTGAACTCCAAGCATAAGTATATGGTAAAGTGCCGCCTGAGACACCAATGTTGATTGCTCCCGTTGATTGTCCCAAACATCCAATTGGTGTAACCAATCCTGAAATAGATAATGGTGCGACTGGTTGGGAAATAGATACTGTATATTGTGAGGTACAGTTATTATCATCCGTGATGACCACCTCGTACAACCCTATAGGTAAATTGACTAAGTCTTGAGACGTTGCTCCGGTATTCCAAGAATAACTGTAGTTCGGCGTTCCCCCTGACACCAATAAATCGATGGATCCTGTGGAACCACCATAACACAAAACATCTGTATGTAAATCTTGACTATTTATTGGTGCAGATGGTTGGGTTACATTTGACAGTTCAGAAGCAAAACATCCATTTATATCGGAGACTTGTACGGTATAAGTACCCGCAGATATTCCATTTAAATTTTGTGTAACCTGTCCATTAGACCAACTATAAGAATAAGGAAATGTGCCTCCTGAAACCGTTAAAGCTACTGCTCCTGTTGAACCACCAAAACAAAGAACTGGCGTTGAACTAGTGCTTAATATAATTGCCGTTGGTTGACTTAGGGTAATTGATTTTATAGATGTACATCCATTTACGTCTGTTACGGTTACGGTATATGTACCCGCGGAAAGGCCAGTCGCAGTGGCACTTGTTTGACCATTGGACCATAAATAGGTGTAAGGTAATGTTCCTCCTGTAGCAGAGGCGATAGCTGAGCCATCGGCGGCATTGAAACATGAAATATTTTGTCCATTATAATTCGAGGAAATCAAAATATCTGAAACAAGCGTATCTGGTTCGGAAATCGCATATGTTGCACTGTTCGTACATTGGTATACATCCTGAACATTGATTGTATACAATCCGGGGCTTAAATCCGAGAGGTTATTTGCTGTATTTCCTGTTGACCAGGTATAATTAATAGGTGCCCCTCCAGATGCAGAGACGGAAATGGTACCATTATCCGCATGATAACAGGAGCTATTTGTTAAATTAACGACATTAATTAAAGGCGTTGGATTAACCGTAACTATTTTCGTTAAATTGCTGAAAGCACAGGAAGATCCAGTAAACGTAATGTTTAAAGCGTACGTTCCTGAATTACTAGATGTTAGATTAGGAACAGTTGGATTTAGTAAAGTAGAAGAAAATCCATTTGGTCCCGACCACGAATAATTAGCCCATTGGGAATAAAGTGAACTTAGTTGAAGAGTTCCACCGACGCAAAGAGGTGGATTTGAATTTACTCCAACCACTGGACAAGCAGAGGTATTAATCGTAACTAAATTATTGGCTGACGTCGCACAGCCCAGCGAATCATATACATCGGAGGCTCCATTATTGTTCACCGTAGAACCTGATAGCACCCCTGTTCCAAAGATATATGCTTTATTTTCAAGGGTGCTATCACAGGCTAGAATTAAGCAGTCATTTACGACAACAACTTGAAAGCGAACATACGAACTATCTGCACCATTGACTGAATTAATCATTTGACCACCTGTAGTTGAGGTAGAACCCGTACCTACTCGCATTCTTAAAACACGATTTACCGCATCGTATTCCGCTTCATCATCACCGGATCCATCGGTTTTGTTCCCAGCATTTAGTCCATTTAAATAGGTGATGGAATTGGGAACGTAGTTCGTGCGTATGTCTAGAGTATCAGTAATATAGGTGTTCAATGAAACATCAGACCCTATATTTTTCCCTGTAACCGTATATTCCAAGATATCACCAGGCATTACTGCCCCACCATTCAAATCATTAACGAAAACAGATGCGCGCAAATCTGGCTCATAGATATCTATAGCCGAGGTTAGCACGCGTGTAATAATGTTTTCAGAGGATGTTGTTACTCGAATATTGGCTGATGTCGCATTGTTACCGAGGTAATTTTGTAAACTATTATCAGGTTTGTAAATTGCCGCATCATAACCCAAAGTGTTATTGTAATTTGGAATTCTAAAAGGTGTCAAAATACCATTATTGGAAATAGTACTGTTGAACATATTATTTGAAATATGTAGAGCATCTGAAACTTGCACAAAGTTTGAACCAACACCATTGAATTGTAATTGGTCCCCGGTTTGTCCACGATCTCCTTCATACGCAATAACACCTAATTCAAAGTTTACAGCTCCATTTATTGGGGTTAAGAACCCGGTCACTGGAATATTAATCGAGTTTCCCGTACTAACGTAAACGAGGCCATCATAAATAGTTAGGTTTTTAAACGTTTCAGACGTGTTTTTGTAAACAACAATAATTGACCAACCTCCCCAGCGATTATTTCCAGATTGAGTGACAAGATTAGCTAGTGTAAACCTTGACCTAGTGCCATTCATTTGCACCAAAGAAGTGACATTTTTAAAACAAAAATAACTCGGGTGTGACCCTAAAGTGGGAGCGTCTATTAATTGGTCCGCGGTATATGTCTGATAGGAACCATTTCCGACTTTTAGCTTAACTGTATTTCTCTGATTGTAATTTGTTGTGGATGAAGGAGCTCTTGCTCCCCAATAAAGCCCGGCCCACAAAACCTCACTACAATTGGATAAATTCAAACTATCCGAGGATGACATGAATGTCGTGGCATCATTATCAATATCAATATAATTCATTACTATGCCTGAACCACCATTTTCCGAAGATCCTGTAGGTGGAATTTCATTTTGAGAAGAGGCGCAATTGGAACATGTTACTGAAGTATTAGAGATAATTGTCATCCCTCCTTTTTGTGAGGTCTGGTAACGAATGGCAAATGGATTTACTACCTGTGCACTAATAAAATTGTTGCACAAACCTCCCAAATTTGAAAGTGCAAGGAAAACAATCAGATGTCGAAAAGTACATTTTTTCAATTCATTCATAGCCTTTAGGAGAGTTTACAGCTTGATTATAACGAAATTGGAGTCAAAAGGTTGCCCCTTATTAGATTACATTAACAACTTTTACTTGTGCTTGATTAGAGAGGAATATTTCCGTGTTTTTTTCTCGGTAAGGTCTCCGACTTTTTCTCGAGCATTGTATAGCCTTGTATTAACTTTTGACGCGTCTCTTTTGGTAAAATAACATCATCAATTATTCCTCTTTCCGCAGCGCGGTATGGATTGGCAAAAGTTTCTGCATATTCCGCTTCTTTTTCCAACCATTTTTTCTGTGGATTCTCAGAGGAAGAGATGTCTCTTTTGAAGATGATTTCTGCGGCGCCCTTTGCTCCCATTACAGCGATTTCTGCAGTTGGCCAAGCAAAACTTAAATCTGCTCCTAAGCTTTTAGAATTCATTACACAATAAGCTCCACCGTAAGCTTTTCTGGTAATTACGGTGATTTTCGGCACCGTTGCTTCAGCAAACGCGTATAATAATTTTGCGCCATGTGTAATGATTCCCCGCCATTCCTGGTCTGTTCCGGGTAAGAATCCAGGTACATCTTCAATCACAAGCAATGGGATGTTAAATGAATCACAAAAGCGAACAAAACGCGCTCCTTTGCGGGATGCATCAATGTCCAAGACACCTGCCATTGCGGCCGGTTGATTGGCAATGATTCCAATCGTTTTTCCTTCCAATCGGGCAAATCCAACTACGATGTTCTTCGCGAAGTCCTCTTGAACTTCTCTGAAACTTGTATCATCTATGAGACACTCAATGACCTTTTTGATGTCATAAGGCATATTGGTATTCTCGGGGATGATTTTCTCAATTTGATTCAACTTAGATGGATTGAACTCAAAAACACTTGGTTCCGGAGCCAATTCATAAGAGTTTTGTGGTAAATATGTGATTAAATCTCGTGCTTTCTTGATGCACTCCATATCATTCACGGCGGTAAAATGATTCACGCCTGATTTTTCTGCGTGTGTTTTTGCACCACCTAAGTCTTCCGATGTTACTTCTTCATGCGTGACCGTTTTTACCACGTTAGGTCCGGTTACGAACATGTAAGATGTTTCCTCCACCATGAAAATAAAATCTGTTAAAGCAGGGGAATATACTGCCCCACCAGCACATGGACCCATGATTAGGGAAAGTTGTGGTATGACACCTGATGCCCGTGTATTGCGAAAGAAAATATCCGCATATCCGCTTAAAGAAACCACTCCTTCTTGAATTCTAGCTCCACCAGAATCATTCATTCCAATAATAGGAGCACCATTTTTCATGGCTAGGTCCATCACACGACAAATTTTTGCCGCTTGCGTTTCCGAAAGGGATCCTCCTAAGACGGTGAAATCCTGCGAATACACATAGACTAATCTTCCGTGAACGGTGCCAAATCCAGTGATGACTCCATCCCCCGGATATTTTTGTTTTTCCAAACCGAAATTTGTGGAACGATGCTCGACGAAAGCACCAATTTCATTGAAAGAATTTTCATCTAACAAAAGTGTAACACGTTCTCTTGCTGTTAACTTTCCTTGTTGATGTTGTTTTTCGATGCGTTCTTTTCCGCCCGCTAAGTGTAGCTCTTCTCTTTTTTGAGCTAAAAGTAAATTTCTGTCCATATACACTACTAAGTATACAAATTTAAGGGAAATTACCGCGGGAAAAAAGCACTGAGTTTATCAGCGAATAGGGTGATGCTAGCAAAGCCTAAAATGAGGCATAAAAAGCTCGCGGTTTTTGACATCTCCGCTACCGTTAATCCTATACTCAATAAAAGAAACAGCATAAAGTAAGCAAAAATTTGAACGGAGTAATTTTGCCAGGATTTGAGGTGCATCTCGTTTGAAAATTGTTTCATATTCATCTTAAAACGCATTCGCTCACCAATGATTATCAATGGAAACAGTAGGAATCCTTGCGCAAAACCGGAATCTTTATACCAGAAAAAAGCATTCATTTCATGCGAAAATTTGATGGTCGGATGTAACATGTAATTATACAAATGAACCATGAAAACAAAAGACATAAAAAGGAGTACGTTTAGCCCAACGGAAAGTTGGCTGATTTGCAGTTGACTTTTGACGTAACGCATTCGATATAAATGGGATACTTCACGTGCCAATTGATCCAACAAAAAAAACAGACATATAAAGTAGATGCTCCAATTCCATAGAAAAAAACCTAAAATCGGGATGAGAATATCCCCTAATAAAGAAGCTATTTTTTCTTGTCTATTCATCGCTTGTTCTTCAAAACGGCTACTCGCTCTTTTGTTAATGCGTAGTCAGGATCCATTTTTAAAACCTTAGCATACGTGAACAACGCATTGGTGATGTCGTTTTTCTCCTCATAAACCAGTCCTAAATTATGGTAAGATGGAATATGTTCCTGATTGGCTTTTATCGCTTTTTTATAATAGAAAACGGCTGAATCCAACTGGGGTTTATCAAATTGATATATTCGAGCTATGTGAAAATATGCATCTGCATAGGTAGAGTCAATTCGCGCCATTTTTCGGTATAAATTCAATGCTTGATTTGTTTGACCTAAATTTTCTTTTGCAAAGGCAAGTGCATAGATGACCTCCGTATTTTTCGGGTCTAACTGATAGGCAGTCGTATACTTTTCCATTCCTAGTTTTGCGTCCCCATTCAACTCATATAATACGGCCAAGGACAAATACGCCATGGTACATTTCGGGTCAATTTGAACGGCTGTTTCATAAGACGAGATGGCCAATTTTAAATCTTGTTTTAAACGGTAATTGGTTCCTTTTAAAATATAAGCATCACGGTACCTTGGATTTATGCGCAAGGCTTTATTGATGTAAAGGAAGGAATTCTCCATGTCCTCCAACATCGTGTAGGTATTCGCTAAGCCAACAAGTGCCTTTTCACTTTTTGGATTTGCCTTCACAAGCGTTTTATACATTAAATGTCCGCGTAACATGTCGTCCGCAGAGCGTGAAGGTTTGTTGATCAGTGCTTCCGCATAAAGAACACGCGTTTCGAAAGAGAGGCTATCTAATCGATATGCTTTTGCGGCGATTTCAAGTGCTTTTTGATATTGCACGTTTTCGATCAATTCGTTTCCTTTCTTAACGAGAAGCGTTACACTATCTGGATAAAGTATGATTAAACTGTCAAGGCTGAGTTTTGACGTGTCGATTTTTTTTGCTGTATCACCACAACTCAAAAGAAGGGATGAAAGTATTGCTGAAATAAGTACAAATAATAAACGCATGAACAAAAGTAAGGATTTTGAATTGGAATTATTCTTACCTACCTTTGTGAACGAATAATTTAGATATGAAGGTTAAACTACTTGGGCTTTTTCTCGCATTCATTTCCCTTTCTCAAAATATTTTTGGACAAGGGTGTTCACAATGTAAGATGTTGGCAGAACAAAATGCTGGATTGGATGAAAATTCATTCGGATCTAACATCAACGGAGGGATTCTTTATTTGATGATTATTCCCTATTTATTGTTGATGTTTTTGTTTAGAAATCAAATCATTGGCTTTTTAAAAAGTGTCTTTTCGAAAAAAGCTTAGTTCCATCGAACGGTGATTTTTCCCATTGATTTGCCGCTTTCCAATAATTCGTGTGCTTCTGTGATTTGATCATCCGTAAAAACTCCACCGACATGTGTGGTGATTTCATTATTGCGGAACAATTGAAGCATTTCTTGAAGACAAGTGGAGATAACTTCTGGATAGCTGTCCGCTATTTTCAACATATTCACACCTACCATGCTTTTGGATTGCATCATTAGTCCAATTGGTAAAACAAAACCCATGTCCCAGATAAACTTGAGTTTCGAATAGAGGCCAAATTTTCCTCCAATCAATTGTGATCCTCCAAATAAATAAAGTCTTCCATTTGGACCTAACAACTTCATATCCTTTTTAATGGTGTCACCAGCAACTGGATTGAAACTAGCGCTAAGTTGTTGATTTCCCAATAGCTTTTTTAATTCCACCTCGTATTGTGTCGTTTTATAATTAATCACGAAATCGGCGCCTAATTTTTTTGCTAAATCTCGCTTATCTTCTGATCCGATTTTCGCATATACAGTTGCCCCTTTTCGTTTTGCCAATTGAATCAATAGTGACCCAACTCCTCCGGCGGCGGCGTGAATCAATACCTGTTCATTTTTTCGAATTGGGGAAACAACATCGGACATATAGTAAGCGGTGACTCCTTGGGTTGACAAAGACATCGCTATTTCGGCAGGCAAGTTGTCGATGGCAACAATGGCATTCACTTTGGTTTGAACCAGCTTGGCATAGCCACCAAATCGCGAAAATGCTAAAACGCGTTTCCCAATCCATTCAGAGGGGCAGTTTGATCCAACTTGTTTAACAATTCCGACTAACTCATAGCCTAAAACGCAGGGTAAAGGGGGGGCTTCTTTGTACAAGCCATGTCGTGCCATGACATCCGCATAATTTAATCCAAATGCTTCGCTTTCAATGAGAACCTCATCAGAACCCAATTCTGGAAGAATAACGATTCTATGTTCAAATGCTTTGGCGGAAGGTCCGATTTGACACAGTACAATTGCTTCAGTTTCCATTTTTTAGAATCGAGCCGTTACGCCACCCATGACTTGGAACGGTTGAACAGGATAGTTGTACCAACGATTATAACGTTGCGCTGCCACATTATTTAACTGCAAGAAGGCAGAAACTCTTGGGCTATAGCGGTATTCGACACCCAAGTTAATGTCAACAATGGTCCCTAAGGAAACGAAATATTGTCCATTCTCTTCCTTCACTCCTTCTCCAGCAGCATATACAAGTGCATTTCGGCCTGTTTCTAGCGTGCCATCCAAATTGATTAAAAATTTATCATATAAATTGTAAGAGCCTCTAATTAAACACTGAAATTGAGGAAGGTTCCATGCGCGTGCTTGGTTATACATTTCGTAAGAATAGAAACGTGCATTCCCATCGATTTTCAGTTTTTCATTCAGCTGGTAACTCAATGATCCTTCTATGGTCGTTAAGTTCAAGGTGTCATAAATCACGTTAAATTGATTTCGGTATACGCTCAAGGTGTCCGTCGTAAACAACGCTTTGTTTTCAATGTGAGCAAAGCTAGCTCCGATATTGAAGCTCATTCGTTTACTTAATGTCCCTTTGAATCCTCCATAAATATCGTATGGATTGTGTTCATTCACAAGGCGTTGGTTAACACGTATAAATGGATTTTGAGCACTCAGACTTTGAATCGTGTTTTGTTTCAGTCCACCTTTTATCCCAACATAGGGAATAAAAATATCTTTAAACATCGCATATTTAAATTCCGCATGTGGGTACAAATAGACCACATTTTTATCGGCATGCAAGTCAGCTGTAATCCCTACTCCTATTTCGATTTTTAATCGATTATCTAGCATTTGGGTCCATACACCTGGTTTAAAATCGATGATGGTATTTTGATTTGAGATTCCCGTATCGCCCGCAGACATGACAGAATCTATAATTCCGTAAGTATAGCCATTGTAACGCAGGCCAATGTCACCATAGAAACGTTCATTTCGATTATTGTACCAAAGGCGGGATTTCAAATTAACGTGGTTTTCACGCGCTCTCCAATCCGCTAATGAATCCGATAATTTCCTAGTCTGAAAATTGCTGTAGTCCATTTTGACGTTCACATTTAAGCGTGCACTATCCCCGCGATTGGCATTATATTCAGCGCTCCCATTATACAATTGGAATCGTTGTGCAATGGAATCTTTCGAAAGGCTATCATTTTGGACACCGTAATAATGAAAGCCATTATTCTGATAGTTAAACACGCCAGCAAGGTTGTAATTCCGTTCATTGATTTTTCCATAAACGGTTCCACTCGTTCGGTCATACTGTGCGGGAGCATAGGCAACTTTGTCTCTGTCTTTGATTTCACCAAAAGAGCTTAAGTGTTTGATATTTGCTCCGTATTCATAGGCACGTGAACGCGTTGAACTGAAATAGATTTCTCCCATTGGCATAATGGTGGAACCAATCCCTACTTTCGCATAAAACGGATACAACTGTTTTAATTTTTCCGTTGTTTCCACGGTTGCCGCTTCAATGGTATCTAAAGATATTTGCGTAGGTACTTGAAAAAATAAAAGTGGATACGCTTTGACTTGAGCCGCCTTCACGGTGTCGATGATTTTTGGGTGAGCTAATATTCTATAGGCAGATTCAACCGTTCTATTTGCCCTCATCTCAAGAATTAAATCATCTTGTTGGCACCACACCCCTGAAACGAATACTAGCGCAATGATGGTGAGTATGTATTTCATGTTCTTAATTTTCATTGATTTCGATTTTCATTTCTGGTTCCTTCTCTTCTGTTGCAGGTGGGTTTTTAAGTTGCATTAATTCATCCCAAAGATCATTCGCCTCAGATTGAATTCCATCATTGGAATCAGGGTAAAAGTCAATCACTGATTTCAACGTTTGTTCGGCTTGGAAAAGATCATCATTTAACATGTGAATCCTTGTTTGAAGCATTAATCCTTTCGCCACCCAGAAATTATAACTTGGTTTCATTTTCACGAGGGCTTTTATTTCTGTTTCAGCCAGCGCTAATTCTTTGTTTTTAAAGTAGATGTCCGCCAATAAGTACTTGGCTTCAGAACCCATTGCCGTTGTGGTATTTTTCACTAACCATTCAAGTGAAGGTTTAGCATTATCATATGATTTCAAGTTATAATTTGAAATTCCGATTGCGTATTCTGCCTCCACTTTTATTTGTGGCGTTATCGCGGCGTTTTCGAGAACAAACTTTGCATTTACAATGGAATTAGCAAAATCATCGTTGAGGTATGCACAACGCATTTGTCCAAGTTTTGCTTGAAAAGTGGTTGTTGGCTTGGACGCTAGCTCATCTAGTTTTTTATAATAACCGCTTGCTTTTCCGTACTCTTTTTTACCATAAAAGTAACTAGCCAATTTCGCCGAAGCGAACTCTGAATAGGCAGTAGTTGGTGTCTCCATGAATTTCTCGAAATAATTCATTGCATTCACGGAATCTTTGATTTTAAGGTAACTATTTCCAAGGTAAAAATAGGTTTCATTGGCAAAGCGACCATTCGGAAATTTGCTTAAATAGATTTCAAAATTTGGAGCGGCCTCGGCATAGTTGCTATCCAAATAGCTATTCCATGCTGGAGAATAGAACATGTTTTCTTTCTCTTCTTTCGAGATGTTGGCACACGGATATTGATCTGCAATGGTTGATGCTAATTCCGGATTTTTTTGCGCATTGTAGACATCGATTAAGGCCTTCACCACTTTTTCACAAACTTCGCGCTGTTGTTCAAATTCGGCTAAAATGCTTTTATACGCTGATTCCGCTTTGACGTAATCCCATTTCTTATAATATGCATCAGCTATATCCAATCGGACATCTAATACATAGGTTGAATTCGGGTATTCCTTGAGGAAATTTTCATAGGCATTTAATGCGTCATCAAAATCCCTTTCGGACATATACGTTCTGCCTAATTCAAATGAGGCATTCATTCGGTATTTTGATTTCTTGAAATTATTCAATAAATCATTTAGGGTATTGATTTTATCTATTGGTTGTCCGTTGTAACCATAGGCTTTTGCCAAGTAATACATGGCTTTATCATTCAATCCTGAATTTAATGCCAAGGCATTTTTGTAGAATTCAACGGCCAATAAATTTTGACGTGTCAAATAATAGCAATCAGCCACTCTAAATGTCGCATCGAGCACCTTGTTTTTGTCCTTTGGCGCAAACTGTAAATAGGTTCTAAATGATTCAATGCATTGATCATAGGCTTCTTGGCTCATGTATGCATAACCGATGTTATAGTATGCATCAATTTTTTCTGGTAAAGAGTTTGATGCGGGGGAAGAAATGAACTCGCGGTACATGGAAATCGCTTCTTTCAATTCTTTTTTGCGGAAATAGATGTCTGCCACCCAATAACGTGCTAATGCAACCATTTGAGGGTCCATTGGGTATTTTTCCACCAATTTAAACGCACTCATCGCGTCGTTAAATTCATTTTTCTGAAATAACTCTACTCCATAATTAAATGCTACGGTTTGATAAACTCGTTTCAATTTAGCATCCATGGAAGGAAGTTTATCTAAGCTTTCTATGGCTTTCGCATAATTACTGGTTGTCGTGTATACATTCACCAAATATTGAAAAACGTCCGATTTTCGTTTGGTATTTGGATAACGCGATAAATAATTTTCAAATGCACGAACAGATTCATCGTATGGATTAATATCCACTTTAAAGGAAATAACCGCAAATTGATACAAAGCATCCTCTTGAATATTCGGAAGGCTTGTCATATCTGAAGCGCGTTCAAAAGCACTTCTTGCTGGCAATAATTTATCCGCTTTCAAATAGGCATCACCAATCTGGTACATGGCAATATGTCCGAGGCTGTCGTCTACGCGTGTGACTTTATCAAAATTCTTAATGGCTTTATCAAATTGATTGGTTTTGTAATAGGAAAATCCAAGTTCATAAAAGTCATCGCGGGTACCTTTCGATTTCGCATGGTATTTTTCCAAATAAGTGATCGCTTCTGTATATTGTGCCAATTGATAATAGGCATCCCCGATGATATGCTGAATGTCCGCTTCATTATTTACCACAGAACAACTTAAAACAGTTGGCGCCAAATCAATGACCTCTTGGTATTTTCCTTGTTTATGCAAAATCTGGGCAATGTAATAAGGTACTACGCCACAGAAGGTTGAATCCGTGCGTAATTTTTGGAATCCTTCCAATGCTACTTGCAATGCGTTCTTTGTATAACTGATGTGTGAATAGAAGTATAAGCTTGGTTTCGCATATTGCGTGGTGCCATCTTTGACATCGCGAAAGGCGTCATAGGAAGTTTCGAAATCCCCATTTTGAAAAGCTGAATACCCCATTTTGAAGAGGACCTCTTCTTTTTCATCCGATTCGACCTCGCGAACAGGTACCTTAGCATAGGCTATTTGTGCAGATTCAAAATCTTCGTTTTGAAAATGAAAATTTCCAACCTTCAATGCGATTTTGTTTTTATAGATGTTGTCTGGATACGCTTTATTAAACGCGTCCAACAAAGGAATCGCATCATTGTTATACAATTCCAACGCAGAAATCCCTTCGTAATAATATGCTTTGACGATAAAAGGATCGTTTGGATTTCTTTTGGATTCTTTGCTTCCATTGATAAACGTTCGGAATTCTTGTTTTGCCGAGTTATACTGGGCTTTTTCATACAATTCTTCAGCTCTAAAGTAGGTAGCATTTTCACCGGCATATTTAGCCGATTCTTGTGCCCAAAAATGTAAGGGTAGCAAGATTGCAAAGACGAGATGGCGTAAGTTACGATTCATAGTATGTAAAATTACAATTGACGCGCTGTTTCTGTGGGGAGGCTTTCAAAAGTTTTAAACCTGAAAGTGTTAAGATATTATCGAGGGATGAATTAAATGGTTACAAGATAATGAGCACTTTTGTTTCAAAGTAAAGACCGTGTCAAAAGTAATCACCCTCGCAAATGCCCAAATCTATCAGCAAGAAAAGCTGATTCTGAAGAACGTCTGGTTCGATTTGGAAGAAACTGAATTCGCTTATTTGATTGGAAAAACGGGAAGCGGAAAAAGTAGTTTACTCAAAACCCTTTATGGAGAACTGCCATTGGTAGAAGGAGAGGGTCATGTTTCCGAATACAATTTAAAACGCATAACAAAGAAAGAGATCCCTTTTCTTAGAAGAAAAATCGGGATTGTATTCCAAGACTTTCAGTTGCTTTCGGACCGTACAGTTATTGACAATTTAGCCTTTGTTTTGGGAGCAACGGGATGGAAGGACAAAGAATTGATTCGCAAAAGGGCCCTTAGTTGTTTGCAATTGGTGGGTATTGAGCAAAAAGCAAACAGTTTTCCGCATACTTTATCTGGTGGAGAGCAGCAACGTGTTTCCATTGCACGAGCATTACTCAATCAACCTTCCTTAATTCTTGCTGATGAGCCAACGGGTAATTTAGACCCTGAAACATCCGAAGAAATTATGCAATTGCTTATCGCGGTAGCGAAGGAAGAAAAAACAGCTATTCTAATGGCTACGCATGACATGAACATGGTGGAAAAATTCCCAGGTAGAATAATTAAGGTAGAAGAAGGAGAATTGATTGAGGTTCAAAAACTTTAGTCCATTTCGCCAACCATAGAAATCTGCAGTTTTTCTCGAATGTCTGCATGTCCTTGTCCTAACAAATACATGATCTTCGTCAAAGCCGCCTCACTGGTTAAGTTTCGGCCACTAATAACCCCGATTCGTTCAAAGAAGGAACTGGTCTGATAGGCTCCCTGTTGTACGGCGCCAGATCCACATTGTGTGATATTCAGCACGATTCCTCCTCGATCAATAAACGAAGCAACCAATTCTTGGAAAAGAGGATCGGACGGTGCATTTCCGGAACCATAGGTTTCCAAAACAATCGCTTGAACCTGTTGATCATGGAACATCGCTCGGTAGAATTCGAAATTCATTCCGGGAAATAAACGAATCAGTGCCACATTATTTTTAAAGGATGTAAATACGGTGAATGCAGATAAATCCGTTCGGAAGAGTCGGTCCTTTTGCCATTCAATTTGTACCCCCGCTTTGGCCAGTTCCGGATAATTTGGAGACTGAAAAGCTTCAAATTGATTGGCAGATATTTTAGCGCTACGATTTCCTCGGTATAAGGAATATTCAAAGTAAACTGCTACTTCCTGAAGAATTGCGGCTCCATTTTCATCTTTCATTCCGGCTATTTCAATGGCTGTGATTAAATTCTCTTTGCCATCGGTTCGGATTGTTCCGATAGGTAATTGAGATCCTGTGAAAACTACTGGTTTCCTTAACCCTTGTAGCATAAAACTCAATGCTGAAGCAGAAAATGCCATAGTGTCAGAGCCATGTAAAATCACGAATCCATCGTAAAGCGCATCGTTTTCTTCAATCAACTTAGCCATCATTGTCCAATGTTTCAAATTCATTTCAGACGAATCGATAGGCTCCTCAAAACTGATGCTTTCTATTTCTACATTTAGGCGACCTAATTCAGGGACGTGGTCGTGAATGTGTTTAAAATTGAAACTTTCCAACTCGCCTGTTTGGGGATTTTTAATCATCCCAATAGTTCCGCCCGTGTATATGAGGAGAATTTTAGTCATATTTTAATTGTATGAATTTGTGTAGTTGAAACAATTCAATGGCATTCTGGCTTGTAATTTCTTTTACCTCATCCATAGTATATCCTAAAATATCTACCATTTTTCCAGCAACTTCTGCTACATAGCTCGATTCGTTGCGTTTTCCTCGGTAGGGAACTGGACTTAAATAAGGTGCATCCGTTTCTAAAACTAAACGATTCAAGGGAATATGCGGAAGGACTTCCTGAAGTCCTGCATTTTTATAGGTAAGTACACCGCCAATTCCAAAATAGAAATGTTCATATTTCAATATTTTCTTGACTTGTTCGAAACTCCCGGTGTAACAATGAAAGACGCCTTTAAGCTCTGTTGACCATTCTTGGTCCATGATTTCGAACAATTCGTCAAATGCTTTGCGGACGTGAATGGCTATTGGTAACTTGAGTTCTTTAGCCCAACGGATTTGTGTGCGAAAAACTTCCTTTTGTTCTTCGATAAACGTTTTATCCCAGTAAAGATCCATGCCGATTTCTCCTACCGCACAATATTGACTCGGATCAGCGAATAATTTACGTTCGATGATTTTTAATTCTTCCCTCCAATTTTCCTTCACATAAGTGGGATGTAAGCCCATCATTTGAATACAGGAAGCATCTAGAGCGGCCAATTTTTCCATGGGTCCAATCGAACTACTGTCGATATTCGGTAATAGCATGGCTTGGACTCCAGCATTTTTTGCTCTTTGTAGCATTTCCTTTCGATCTTCATCAAATTCTTCCGCGTACAAATGTGCGTGTGTATCGATTAAGAAGGACATATTAATTCGTTTGATTTAATGCCAATTCCCAGTTCCATGCATCGCGCACGGCATCTTCAATGCTCCGTTTGGCTTTCCAATGAAGTAATTCATTAGCTTTCGTCGCGTTGGCATAAATCTCAATCACATCTCCTGCTCTTCGAGGTCCAATCTGGTAATTCAGTTTTTGCTTTGTTGCTTTCTCAAAGACATGAATGACCTCCAAAACGGTTGTTCCTGTTCCTGTTCCGATATTCACGGCTTCTAAACAGCCTTTCTCTTGTTTCTCTAAAAATTGTATGGCTTGGACATGCGCTTCGGCCAAATCCATGACGTGAATATAATCTCTAACACATGAGCCATCACGTGTCGGATAGTCATCGCCAAAAACCGTCAAACATGCTTGTTTTCCAATAGCTGTTTGCGTCACAAATGGCAATAAATTATTTGGTTTTCCCAGCGGGAATTCACCGATTTTCGCACTAGGATGTGCACCAACTGGATTAAAATAGCGAAGATTCATCAAGTGAAAATCTGGTGCGGATTTAAAGAAATCAGCTATGATTTGTTCCCCGATCCACTTTGTATATCCATAAGGTGATTCGGGTAAACTTTTCGGTGTTTCTTCGTGTACTTCTTTAGTTTCTTTCGGTTCTCCATAAACTGTACAAGATGAAGAAAACACAAAGTTCAAAACCTTAAATTCTTCCATTAAGGAAAGAATGTTTATCAATGTCGCCAAGTTATTTTGATAGTACATGAGCGGCTTTTGAACGGATTCTCCCACTGCTTTGTAGGCAGCAAAATGAATCACACCGTGGAACGCGTAGGTTTGGAAAATCGCTTTCATGGCACTTGAATCACAAATATCCGCACGGTGCAGAATCGGTTCGAAACCTAAAATTTCAGAAAGTCCTTTCAACACGACTTCATTCGCATTTCGAAAATCATCTACGATAACCGGTGTGTACCCTTTTGCCGTTAAGGCAAGTACGGTGTGAGAACCAATGTACCCTGCTCCTCCTGTTACTAAAACGAATTTACTCATGACACAAATTTAGGCAGGATTCTGAGGAAAACAGCATTTAAGCGACAGAATACAAACAAATTATTGTTATCCTTGTTAAGGTTGTATGAAATCACTTTCCATATTTCTTGTTTTAGGCTTAGTCTCTTTTACTTCAGGAAAGCGTACGAATTCCGTGCGCTATGACTTAACGGTAACAGTCACTAATATTCAAAATACCAAAGGAAAAGTTTCCTTTGGCTTATTTCGAAAGCAAGATTCCTTCCCCATAAAAGGCAAGCAATTCAAAGGAGTATTTATTGAAACGACGAAATCAAAGACGAAATATACCTTCCAGAATTTGGAAAAGGACAGCTATGCTGTGGCTGTTTATCACGATGAAAACAACAACGGTGTTTTGGACAAAAACTTCATTGGTGCTCCAACAGAAGCATATGGATTTTCTAGAAATGCGAGAGGAACGTTCTCCGCTCCAAGTTTTGAAGAAGCTAAAATTGATTTGAAAGAAAACAAATCGATTGAAATTTGGATTAAGTAGCTTATTCGAAAGAAACTAAAATTGCTCCTTTTTCTACCACATCCCCTTGTTGAATATTGATGGCACTTACGACGCCTATTCCTTCAGCTTTCAGAACATTTTCCATTTTCATGGCCTCTAATGACAAAATTGGCTCTCCCAATTGAATCGCTTGACCCAATTCAATGTGAATACCAGTAACACGTCCAGGCATTGGTGCAGCTAACTCTTTCAACTTGCGAATTTTTGGCTTATCAAAGCCCAACGAAGCGATGATCTCATCCAATTCACCTTTTCGTTTCACTTGAAAAACGCGGTGATTAATCTTTACGGTTAAGGAACGGTTTTCTGAATCATCCTTCATGATTTCTCCGTGAAAAACGACGCCGTTATGGGTGATGTCAAAAAAACGATGGTCATGCCAAGTGATTGCTGCTCCGCCTGCCGTTGCGACATCTTTTCCGTCAAAAATCCAATTATTCATGGCTTAGTTTGATTTAGTTATGTTAAAAACGGTATCTCCTTCCGCTTCAATTGCTTCTTGTTGTCCTTCCGCTAGCGAAGTAAATTGTATGCTATTCGCTAGGACTTCCGTACAAATATACTGTTCAAATTGTTTGATTGCTTCGGTGATGATATCCGTGGTTTGAATTTGAACCGCAATGCGATCTGTTACTTCAAATCCTGAATCTTTTCGCATATTTTGAATACGGTTCACCACTTCACGTGCGAGGCCTTCTGCTTTTAATTCAGGGCTTAGGGTAATATCTAGGGCAACGGTGATTCCACCTTCACTTGCCACCAACCAACCTGGAATGTCTTGCGCATTGATTTCAAAATCAGCCAAGTCCAATTGGATGGATGTTCCTTCTATTTCACCATTCCAACCCGATTTGGACTCAACGGAAGCGATATCCTCCTGCGTGAAATCTGCGACAAGCCCTGCGATGGCTTTCATTTGCTTGCCATATTTTGGCCCGATGGTTTTGAAATTCGGTTTGATGCTTTTCACGAGCATTCCTGCTCCGTCAGTCAAGAGTTCTAATTCCTTCACATTTACTTCGGAAAGAATCAGGTCTTTGACATGCATTAAATGTTGTGCTACTTCTTGATTCAAAACAGGAATCATGATTTTTTGCAGTGGCTGACGCACACGTAACAGGTGTTTTTTACGCAAGCCAAGCACAAGTGAGCATGACTTTTGTGCCAATTCCATTTGACTTTCTAATGACTTGTCAATGAAACGTTGATTCACTTTCGGGAACAGCGCTAAATGCACTGATTCCTCCTGATGTTTTCCTGAAACCACATTCAAATCTTTGAACAACTGATCCATAAAGAAGGGAGCAATTGGTGAGGCAAGGATGGAAACTGTTTCTAAACACGTGTACAAAGTTTGATACGCTGCCAATTTATCACTCGGATCGTCATTTTTCCAAAAACGTCGACGGCACAAGCGGACGTACCAATTGGACAATTGCTCAGTAACGAAGTCTTGAATGGCGCGACCCGCTTTTGTAGGCTCGTATTCGTTGTACGCTGCGTCGACATCGGCAATTAAGGAATGAAGTTTTGAAAGTACCCATCGGTCAATTTCTGGACGGTCTTCCAAAGCGATATCCGCAGCGGAGTAATCAAATTCATCCAAATTCGCATACAATGCAAAGAAAGAATAGGTGTTGTAAAGTGTCCCAAAGAATTTACGTTGAACTTCGGTAATTCCTTCTAGGTCGAATTTCAAATTGTCCCACGGTTGTGCGTTAGTAATCATGTACCAACGTGTCGCATCTGGACCATATTTCTCCAAAGTACTGAAGGGATCAATGCCATTTCCTAAGCGTTTGGACATTTTCTGTCCGTTTTTGTCTAGTACTAATCCGTTGGAAACCACATTTTTGTACGCAACTGAATCAAAAACCATCGTGGAAATTGCGTGTAAGGTATAGAACCAACCGCGTGTTTGATCCACTCCCTCCGCAATGAAATCTGCTGGATATCCAGTTCGGTTATCGATGAGTTCTTTGTTTTCAAATGGATAATGCCATTGTGCATACGGCATCGAACCGGAATCGAACCACACATCGATGAGATCCGCTTCTCGTTTCATTGGTTTTCCTGAAGGAGAAACTAAAACGACCGCATCTACTTTGTGTTTGTGTAAATCAATTTGCGCATAATTTTCGGTGGACATATTTCCCGATTCAAACTCAGCAAAAGGATTTGACTGCATAAATCCAGCAACAATAGACTTTTCGCATTCTGCTTTCAATTGCTCCACTGATTCGATGCAAATGCGCTCGTCACCTTCCTCAGTAGACCAAATAGGAATGGGAATTCCCCAATACCTTGAGCGCGACAAATTCCAATCGTTTGCATTCTCCAACCATTTTCCAAAGCGACCAGTTCCGGTAGATTCTGGTTTCCATTGGATGGTGTTGTTCAACTCCACCATTCGGTCTTTTTTATCCGTCACACGGATGAACCAAGAATCCAGTGGATAATACAAAACGGGTTTATCTGTTCTCCAACAATGTGGATAATTGTGCTCGTATTTTTCGACTTTAAAAGCCTTGTTTTCTTCTTTTAGTTTGATGGCAATTTGCACATCTGCTGAACGTTCTGGCTCTTCTCCCTCGTTGTAGTATTCATTCTTCACATACATTCCGGCGAATTCACCCAACTCTGGACGAAAACGTCCTTGCAAATCGACCAAAGGCACCAAGTTTCCTCGATCGTCGTGAACCAACATCGCAGGAACTCCTGCGTCCGCAGCCACTTTCGCATCATCCGCACCAAAGGTTGGAGCAGTGTGAACGATTCCCGTTCCATCTTCTGTTGTGACGAAATCACCTGGAATCACCACAAACGCTTTTTCAGGATTTTCCGCTGGTAACGCATAAGGTAATAATTGCTCGTAGGTATTTCCAAGCAAATCCTTTCCATGACAGCTTCCTAAAACAACGTAAGGAATCACTTTTGCGCCGGCTTCGTAGCTTGATAAATCTACTATAGACTCTTTCGCTTCAAATCCTTTACTGAACTGATATCCAATTAGATTTTTTGCGAGAATGACGGTAATCGGTTCGTACGTGTATTGATTATACGTCGCTACTAATGCGTATTCAATGTTTGGTCCAACAGTCAAAGCTGTGTTCGAAGGAAGTGTCCAAGGAGTTGTAGTCCAAGCTAGAAAATGAATGTCCGTTGTATGTGCGCTTACCTCATCACCAACCTGAAAAGTAGACGCAATCGTCGCAGGATTGTTCGCTTTGAACATGGCAACTACTGTAGTGTCTTTCACATCCTTGTAACAACCAGGTTGATTCAATTCGTGCGAAGAAAGTCCTGTTCCCGCTTTTGGGGAGTATGGTTGGATGGTGTATCCTTTGTAAATCAAATTTTTCTGGTACAACTGCGATAACAACCACCAAACGGATTCCATGTATTTTGGTTCGTAGGTGATGTATGGATTTCCCATGTCTACCCAATACCCCATTTTCACGGTGAGGTCATTCCAGATATCGGTGTAACGCATGACTGCTTTTCGACAAGCGTCGTTATACTCATCGACACTGATTTTCGTTCCGATATCTTCTTTGGTAATTCCAAGTTCTTTTTCCACGCCAAGTTCAACCGGTAAACCGTGGGTATCCCAACCAGCTTTACGTTTGACTTGTTTTCCTTTCAAGGTTTGATAACGACAGAAAATATCTTTAATCGCTCGTCCCATCACATGGTGAATACCCGGCAATCCATTGGCTGAAGGCGGTCCTTCAAAGAACACATAGGAATCATTGCCTTCTCTTGTGGAAATAGATTTTTCGAAAATGGAATCATTTTGCCATTTTTCTAAAACCGATTGAGCCACGTTGGGCAAATTTAATCCTTTGTATTCCGGATATTTTGAGCGCATCATTCTTGAACTTTTAAGATTGCGAATTTACGATAAATGGACCAAAGGAGCAAGGTGGAAATGGAACTGATAGGTGGAGCTTGTTTTATACAATGTACATAGAATTCAAGTCCGTTTTATTTTAGTCTTGAAAAGCTTATATTTGTTTAAACCTAATGCTGAATTCCGCAATGAAAAAACGACTACTACTGTGCCTTAGTCTATTCGGATTTTTTTCGCTTTTCGCCCAAGAGAACAACGGAAACAACTGGACTGTATCCTATCAAAAAGCACGTGTTTTTATCGAAAACAAAGGGCAATTTGATGAATTTGCAACGAATGAAACCGGAAAAATCCTTTACGGTGTGGACTTCGGTTCCACACGTATTTTCTTTGGGAAAACCGGGATAAACTATTCGTTTTTAGAAGCCGTTAAAGTCCCGAAAGCGGAACGCGATGCATTGAGGGCTTCCTTAGCGAACGTTCCTCTGCAATACAAAGCGCAAGAGCGCATTGTTGGAAAGTTCAAGTTCAAGAGCGACGAAGTATCCATGCGCTATGTCAACGCCAATGGGAAAGTGAAATTATCCGGACTAAAACCAAGGGTTGATGATCACAATTATTCGGTTCAATTAGCGGATGGTAGCTATGAAGCCATTTCACATGCCAAAGCATTTGAAGAGCTGGTTTATGAGAACATTTATCCACTGATTGATTTAAAATTTACCGTTCATCCTGAAATTGGATTGAAATATGTGTTCATTGTGCATCCCGGTGGGAATCCAGCGGATATTGAGATGGAATACGATCGTAACGTGCAGTTTCTTCAAGGAGAAATCCATATTCCAACGGCCTTTGGGGACATCATTGACCACGCTCCATACTCATTTCAAGGAACAAACGAAACCGAGTTGCCTAGTTCCTTTAATGCGCAACAAAAAACCGTCAAATTTGAGGTGGAAGCGTACCAAAAATCAACAGATTTATTCATCGATCCATGGATTCAAACACCTGTTTTCGCGACAAATTGGGATGTTGTTTGGGAATGTGATCGCGATGGTGCGGGTAACGTGTATGCCCTGGGTGGAATCATGCCCATGCAAATTTTGAAGTACAATGCAGCTGGAACATTGCAATGGACCTACAACACGCCGTACGACACCTCTAATGTGTGGCTAGGAACCTTTGCTGTCGACAACGTGGGGAATTCCTATGTAACGGCTGGATCAGTTGCGCAAATTCAGAAAATCAGTCCCGCTGGTGCGCTGCTCTTAAATAATGCAAGTCCGGGTGGAATACTTTCCAGCGCAGAGTTTTGGACCATCGCCTTTAACTGTGATGAAACTAGTTTGGTGATCGGTGGAACAGGTGGCGCACTCTTACAAATAGACGCTGTCATTTACAATGTCAATACCTCCACCCTGAATATTACGAATCAACAGTTTATTTCCAATGGCCCAACATTTAGTTTTCCGCCAGATTTGGAAGAGGTTCGAGCCATCACATCCGCCAAAAACGGAAAATATTATTTCATGACGCAAGATACCATGGGTTTTGTAAACGACAATTTTACGCTCTGTCCTACTGGAACAACAAGCTTTTTCAAAATGAATCACGGCGCAGGTTGGGGATATAAATTGGAAAATTACCGCTACGACAATTCAGGAATCTGTGCATTGGCAGCCGATCAGGATCACCTTTATGTCAACCGTGGAAACAAAATCGAAAAACGAAACTTACAAAATTGTGCGATTATTCAAGACAACACCATTCCTGGTGGGCAATACAGCTCCGTCTTTTTGGGAGGATATACCGTAGGGAATTCAGGAATTGCCATTGATCAATGCGGAAACATCTACGTTGGATCAACAACAGGTATCGTGAAGTACGACCAGCTTTTGATTCAACAAGCTTTTTATCCAACCACATTCGCAGTATACGATGTAGAGATAAACACGAACGGCGAAATAATCGCAGTTGGGGGAACTGGGACTTCTTCTTCTGGGACACGGAGTGGGGCCGTTCATTCCATCGCTGTCGGTGCTTGTGCACCCATCGCCATTACCTGTTGTGATGCAACGATTTGTCAGCCAAGTTCTGTGTGCATTACTGATGCGCCAATCACATTAACCGCTGGAACCGCTGGTGGAACGTGGTCAGGTGCTGGGGTTAATGCAAGTGGGGTATTCAATCCTAGTTCGGCTGGAGTCGGCGTCCAAACGATTGTTTACACACTTCCTTGTGGGGCAGATTCCATTCAAATCACCGTGAGTCCTTGTACTGGATTACAAGTTTGTTTGGAAGCGAACGGGCAATTCACGGTTTCTGGTGGCGTAGGGCCTTATACTTGGACGAATTATGTTCCTGCAACAAATACACCAATAACGAATCAAACGGAATGTCAAAATTGTGGTTATACTTGGTTTTTTGGACAATGTTTAAATGGATTTACGCCTGCTACTTCGTGTAGTTCTCCAGCGGCTTATGTCAATTTTGCGACAGGGATTACCGTTACTCCACCGACTGGATCCACTCAATTTCAAGTGACCGATAACACTGGTACAGTTTACACGTTCACTGCAGCAAATCTTGTTCCATGTACAACAGGTCCGTGTACCTCTTTAACGGTTAACGCCAGTAGCGCGACCAACGTCTCTTGTTTTGGCGGAAGTAACGGAGCAATTAATGTAAATGCAAGTGGTGGAATCGGACCATACTCCTATTCTTGGACTCCCAACATTGGGAATGGGGCGAACGTCAACAATTTACTTGCAGGAACGTATTCGGTGTCCATTTTGGATGTCAACAATTGTCCTGGCAGTATAAGCATCACTATTACGCAGCCATCGGTGCCTCTTTCTATTACCACAAGCTCAACCAGCACTTTATGTGGTACAACTAACGGATCAGTAACAGCTAACGGAATTGGCGGAACCGCTCCCTATAACTATTTGTGGACCCCTGGAAATGGGAACACTGCAACTGTTTCCAACTTATCCGCGGGAGCTTATTCAATAGTCATTACAGACGCCAATGGTTGCACAAGCAATGGCACAGCTACCGTTAGTAATTCGAATGGTCCGACAGTAAGTTGTGTTGTGTCTAATATTTCCTGTTTTGGCGGAACAAACGGTGCGGCGATGGCACAAGTTTCAGGAGGAACTTCACCTTACACCTATGCTTGGACACCAAGTGGAGGAACAAATGCCACTGCGAGTAATTTGAGCGCAGGAACCTATGGTATACAAGTCACGGACAATAGCGGTTGCATTGGAACCACAAGTGTTAGCATAACGGAACCAACTCAAATCATCATTACGGAAACGATTATTCCATCCTCATGCACCACCGACAATGGATCTGTATCGGTTGTTGTCACTGGCGGAACGGGTCCATACACCTACACTTGGAATCCGTCTGGACAAACGGGAACCGGTATTTCTAATTTGGCTCCTGGAAGTACACCAAGTTTAGCGGTGAGTGATGCGCAAGATTGTGCTACCTCAGCATCATACCTTATTGAGGGAGTTGGGACAATAAACGTAACGGCGAGTCCGATTTCCACGTCCATTTTATCCGGACAAAGTGTCGTAATAAATGCCTTTGGTGCAGCAAGTTATCAATGGAGTCCACCAGATGATTTAAGTTGTGCAACGTGCGCAAGTACGAGTGCTTCTCCAACAGCAACCACGCTATATACTGTTACGGGAACGGCACCAAATGGATGTACAGGTCAAGCCGAGGTAATGATTTACGTAACAGAAGTATGTGGTGACATTTACGTGCCTACCATCTTTTCTCCTTCCAGTTTGAACAATGAAAACAAGCAGGCCTGCGTGTATGGAAATTGCATCGCGGAACTAGACTATTCGATCTACGATCGTTGGGGACAGAGTGTGTTTGAAACCAAAGATCAAAACGCATGCTGGGATGGAAAATACAAGGGCAAAGAATTGAATGCTGGAGTTTTCGCATATAAGTTAACCATCAAACTTCAGAGTGGAGATTTTGTCATTCGTTCTGGGAATATTACTTTATTAAAATAATCCCATGAAGAAAGCAGTCATCATCTTAAGTATCGCTTGCAGTCCTTTCGGATTATTGGCGCAAGATTTACACTTTTCACAGGTGGATCAAACCCCTTTATTGGTCAATCCAGCTCAAACGGGCAGTGAATCACAAATTCGAGCGGGAATCAATTACCGCAATCAATGGAAAAGTGTCGCAAGTCCTTTTCAAACAATGGCAGCTGGATTTGATGCCCGATTACAAAAAAGCAAACGTAGAAGCGATGGTTTCTTTGCACTTGGATTACAGGTGTACAATGACCAAACAGGAGATTTATCCATTCGAACTTCTCAAGTATCCTTGAGCGGAGCTTATCACTTAAGTCTTGGACGAAATTCTACCATCGGACTCGGAATTTATGCTGGATTTGGTCAACGAAGTATCGATGGAAATAATGGAAGGTGGGGAAATCAATACAATGGATTGGCGTATGACCCAAGTATATTAAATGGCGAACCGCAACCTACCGCGCAATTTTCGTTTAAAGATGCAGGGGCGGGAACTTTATACCGCTATCGAAAAAATAATGCAGGAAGTCAATCTTGGGTGGTACATAGTGCCACAGCAGGACTCGGATTTTTCCATGTGAATCGACCATTTTATTCTTACCTAGCCAATGAAAACGAACGTTTATGGATGCGGTATACCATTTTTGGTTCGGCAGAGATTTCCATGAAAAATACCAAAACGGCTTTGGTTCCTCTATTCTTTTACCAACAGCAAAAATCAGCACTTGAATGCGTATATGGCGCTTCCTATCGCTATTACCTCAAAGGAAGTCTTTCTGGAAAATCGGCAAGTAATAACTTCTTGTCGTTTGGATTATACAATCGTTTCAAAGATGCGATGGTTGGTAAAGTAGGTTTTCAAATGAATCAATACCAATTAAATTTATCCTATGATTTCACCATTTCTGGTTTATCCGATTTAGCGAAAACACAAGGGGCATTTGAGTTATCTTTTTGCTATTTATTTGGAAAATAATCCCATGTTAAAAACCCAAGTTCACGATGCGCTCACAAAGGCCCTTCTGAAAAAACACCAAGAATTAACAGCCATTTTAGTGGAAGCTTCTGGAGGGAAATCGAATGACGCAAAAAGTTCAGCGGGAGATAAACACGAAGTTGGCGTTGCAATGGTTCAATTGGAACAAGAAAAACTTGGGAAACAAGTGCAAATCATCGAGGAACAACTCACCTTGTTATCACGCATGGATTCAACGAAAAACCACTTGAAAATCAGTTTGGGTTCCTTGGTTAATTGTGAACAACAATGGTATTATTTTTCAATCGGACAAGGACTTTTACATGTGGAAGATCAAGCGGTGTTTTGTTTAAATCCACAAGCACCATTAGGAAAAGAAATGCTCGGGAAAGCCTTGGGTGACGTGGTCTCGTTTCAAGGAAGAAAAATGGTGATTCAAGCCATATTTTAGGCTAATTTTGCCCATCATATGTCGAAACATCACATTATCATTATTGGCGGAGGAGCTGCCGGATTTTTTGCTGCGTTAAGCGCGAAAAAACACCATCCGCAAGCACAAGTGAGCATTTTAGAAAAATCATCAAAACTACTGTCGAAAGTAAAGATTTCAGGTGGTGGACGCTGTAATGTCACACATGCCTGTTCCGACAATAAAGAATTAGCTGGCTATTATCCAAGAGGAGAAAACTACCTAAAAAAAGCATTCGATCAGTTCAATGTACAGTCTACCATCGACTGGTTTGCCGAACGTGGGATTCTCATGAAAACCTATCCGGACGGTTGTTTATTTCCAGAAAGCAATGATTCACAGACAATCATCGATTGTTTTTTATCCGAAGCGAATAAACGCGGGATTCATATATTACTCAACCAAGGCATCAAGAGAATTGAAGCCGTCAAAAACGGGTTTAAACTTCACGCTGATCAAAAAGTATTCGATGCCACACGCGTCATAGTCACAACTGGTGGACAACCGAAACGCGGTAATTTCGATTGGTTGGAACAACTTGGTCACGACATCATTGAACCACTTCCATCCTTGTTTACCTTCAATATGCCTGAAAATCCGGTGCGTGAATTAATGGGAACTGTGGTGGAAAAAGCAAGTGTGAGAGTCGAGGGAACAAAACTCCTTGGACAAGGTCCCTTGCTGATCACACACTGGGGAATGAGTGGTCCAGCTGTACTATTGCTTTCCGCTTGGGGAGCTCGGATTTTAGCCGAAAAAAGCTATCATTTTCATGTGTTAGTGAATTGGTTACACGAAATGAAGGAAGCTGATTTGCGTCAAAAAATTGAGATAACCGCTCAATTACATGGCGCCAAAAAGGTACAGAACCTCAATCCTTTTCACATTACGAACCGACTTTGGTATTTTTTATTGACGAAAGCGGGTATTCCGAGTGAAATACGCTGGCAAGAACTGGGTAAAAAGAACACCAATAAGCTGGTAAACATCCTCCTGAACGATCGTTACGAGGTGAAAGGCAAAACTACCTTCAAAGAAGAATTTGTCACAGCGGGAGGTGTTTCTATGACGAACATCGATATTCGTAACATGGAAAGTAAACGCGTTCCAGGCTTGCACTTCGCAGGAGAAATACTAGACATCGATGGAATAACGGGCGGATTCAATTTCCAAGCCGCATGGACCACCGGATTTATTGCCGGGAAAAACTGCCTTGATTAAAACTCAGCGTTCAATGGCGTACGTGGGAAAGGAATAACGTCGCGAATGTTGGACATTCCTGTTACAAACATCACCATGCGCTCAAATCCAAGTCCGAATCCAGCATGTGGGACCGTGCCAAATTTACGTGTATCCATGTACCACCAAAGTTCTTCCGCTGGAATGTGGAATTCCTCACATTTTTGAAGCAGTACATCATAACGTTCCTCACGTTGTGATCCACCTACAATTTCGCCAATTCCAGGGAACAAAACATCCATCGCCGCAACCGTTTTACCATCTTCATTCAAACGCATATAAAATGCTTTGATTTTCGCTGGATAATCCGTTAAAATAACAGGACAATTGAATTCTTTTTCCACTAAATAGCGCTCGTGTTCACTTTGAAGATCAATTCCCCATTCAATTGGGTACTTGAATTTTTTCTTTTTGTAATGGTTGGAATTCATTAATACATCAATCGCCTCGGTATACGTCAAACGTTTGAATGGATTTTCCATCACAAATTTCAAGCGTTCCAACAAGGTCATGTCATGGCGTTCATTCTGCGGTTTTTGTGCTTGTTCTTGCGCATCGCGCTCACTTAAAAACTTCACATCCTCCGTACAATTGTTGAGAATGTATGAACAAATATATTTTAGGAAATCTTCTGTCAAGTCCATGTTGTCTTTCAAGTTATTGAAAGCAACTTCCGGTTCAATCATCCAAAACTCCGCAAGGTGACGTGACGTATTTGAATTCTCTGCTCTAAACGTCGGGCCAAATGTGTACACCTGTCCGAGCGCCGTTGCAGCTAATTCTGCTTCCAACTGACCAGATACCGTCAAGTTCACCGCTTTACCAAAGAAATCTTCTTTAAAGTTCACTGATCCATCTTCATTCAACGGTGGATTCTTCGCGTCTAAGGTTGTTACACGAAACATTTCTCCTGCTCCTTCGGCATCAGAACCTGTAATGATTGGTGTGTGTAAGTAATAGAATCCACGGTCATTAAAGAACTGATGAATGGCAAATGCCACCGAGTGACGGATACGGAAAACCGCACCGAAGGTATTTGTCCGAAAACGTAAATGCGCTTGTTCACGCAAGAAATCCAAACTATGGCGTTTTGGTTGCATGACTGTTTTTTGAACCTCATCCGGATGTGCGTCACCTAATATTTCGATGTGCTCCACTTGCAATTCTACTTGTTGTCCTGCTCCTTGAGATTCCACCAATTTCCCTGTCAAGGATAATGCTGATGCGGTGGTGATGCGCTTTAAAAGAGCTTCATCCCATTGTTCAAAATCAACAACGGCCTGAATATTTGCCATACAAGAACCATCATTCAATTGAATGAAACGGTTACTGCGGAAGGCACGCACCCATCCTTTTACATTGATTTCTTCACCGGTTTTAAGTAGTGAATTTTCAGCTAAAATCTCGGAAATTCGGTATCTTTTCATGGACGCAAAGTTAGTTGATTTCAGCTAAATAGCCGAGAGACTAACTTAATTCCTCCAAGAAATTCCTAGTTTTTGAAGTTCTTCCTCCGAAATCGTGGGTGGAAAGGTTCCTTTCTCCATTTTCGAACGCACCAATTCAGCCACTTTTAAGGCTTCATCCGAGGAAATAAACCCTTGATTTCCTGGTACCCCTGGAATTGTTTCCTGGTTGATGATTTGCTTCCCATTTTCGCAAATGTAATAACCCCATCCCTCAGGTTGCGAAAAGGTTGCAACCGTATATTTGGAAACCTTCAACGTGGATTTTGGATGTGCCGGATTCATTCTTTTCACGGGAGCATCGATTCTTGCGGAGGGTGCTTCCCTTCTTTTATTGGTTTTTAGCGGTTCTGAGCACGAAAAAAACACGCTAACTATGCATAAACACCACGCTACTCGCATTTTACAAACTTTTTTACTTGGGGTATCCCATTGATTTCACATTGAAACAAATAAGTGCCAATTGGCCAATGTGTCACATCCAATTCAACTTGATTGATTTGTTGCGATGACGTAAACCATTCTTTTCCATCCATTGTTTGAATGCTCAGATGCCGCATCAGTTGATCGGAGCTGATATTCAGTTGATTTTGAACTGGATTTGGGAATAATTTTACATCAATACGCTCAAAGGATTCGATTCCCGCTGTTCCTGAATAGGCCCAAAAATCTTCCAGAAAAATTCCATTGTACCCTGCTCCAACATAGGAAACACCATCAATGTAGAACGCAAAAGCATTTTTTCTTCCAGGAGCGGGCATATTTGCGCGTTGAACCCAAGCGTTTAAGTAGTAACTGTATTCGTATAGATCATTTTTAAACACTCCATTCACATCTTCTCCCGTACCCACATAGGCAACAGGAAATGCGCTCCAGGCAACTGCGCCTGCACGAGGTGTACCTGGGAAATCCGCTTTATCGATCCATGAATCTGACTGAATATCATACATCCACAAGTCCTTTTTCAAGGTGCCATCATCTCCCGTTCCAACGAAACCAAAGCCATTTAATTCAAAAGCTGCAGCATCACGTCTTGCCGTTCCGGCAAAATCAGCAATTTGTGTCCAAGCATTTATTTCTGGATTATAGCAATAAAAATCTTTTTTTAGTCCTGTTGCACCCTCTCCTGTTCCTACGTATGCCAAATTCGCTGCGGTAAAACAAACGGATTGTCTTCGTGCGGTTCCGGCAAAATTTGCTTTTTGTGACCAGGTTTCTGACTGTGGATTAAATTCCCAAAGGTCCTTCATGTAAGCTACTGTTTGGGTTTGTCCTAAGCACACGTATGCTTTTCGCGTGTTTTCATGGTATAACATAAAAGCGCAGGCTGATCCGCGTTCTAATCCCTCTCCTGAGGTGCCACCGAGTGAAACTTCTTCGTTCCAATCATCTTGAAAAGGCGAATAAGAATACATTTTTCGTTTGAAACCAAATTCATCTAAGCCCCCAATGATTAATCCAATGTTTTCAAATGAAATGGCAGCCATCGCTGATTTTGGTGGGCCTTTCACCGTATCACGTGGATACCAATAGTCCTGTGCGCTTAGGTCTAGGGATAAACTGATAAGTATGAGAAATATGAGTTTATGCATGGCCTAGTTTATCATTAATTGTTTTTGAATGATTTGACCGCTCGTCGTTTTCAATAGAACATGGTAAACACCCACTGACAAATGGGATAAATCCAATAAATCTGTTGAAGATGAAATGTGCTGCTCAAAAGTTAAGGTTCCCAGTTGATTAAAAACTTGAATGGTTTCCATTTCGATTTGAGTATGAAGCTGAATCAGTCCTTTTGTTGGATTTGGGTAAATCTCACAAGTAACCTCGAGTTCGGACAACTGCGCATAATTCGGCGCGACGTATTCCTGAATACTTGCTTTTTTACCAGAATATCCTTTTCCTAGTCCGACAAAAGCGCGCCCGTTGACAACGAAAGCTACTGCATTTTTTCGTTCGCTCCCACCATAAGCGCAACGTAGCTCCCATTCATCTGTGGCAGGATTATACTCAATTAAATCACCTAAGAGACCGCCATTTGTCCCTAAACAAACAAATCCATGATTATTCAAGGTGAAGGCACAGGCGCTTCCTCTTTCGCTTCCTATGCAATCTGCTATTTGCGTCCATTGATTTGAACCTGGATTATAGCGGTAAAAATCTTTTTTATAAACATCCTGATTCGCTCCAAGTCCAACATAACCTTGGTTTCCAATGCTAAAGGAACTTAATTGATAGCGAACGCCTCCAGGAAAATTCGCGCGTTGAATCCATTGGTCAGAACTTGGTTTATATTCCCATAATTGACTTGAGTAAAGGCTTGCCCCCCATTTCCCTCCACAAATGTATCCTTTGTTATCAGCTGTAAATGCGGTAGCAAAATAAATTCCATTGGCTCCTGAACCTGGAAAATCAGCTTTTTGGGTCCACGCATTTGTGGCAGGATCGTATTCCCAAATGTCTTTTAATTTATTTCCAAGGAGTGCATTCTCGTTATCCATTCCCGTTCCGACGTACCCTTTTCCATTTATAGAAAATGCGATGGCATCTCTCCTTGCTACCCCAGGAAAATCGGCTTTTTGGGTCCAAGTATCTCCCTGCGGATTGTACTGCCACAAATCCTTCAATAAGGTTTCGGAAGTGTCGATTCCCGTTGTTACAAAGGCGTAGTCACCAATGGAAAATGCCACTGCACGTTCTCTTTTTCCCGCGATAAAATCTGTTTTTTTTGTCCAAGTATTATACTGGCCATTTAAGAATAGTGGAAAACAGATGGCCAAAAGAACGTAAATGCTTCGATTCATGTTACCAGATTTTAAACATTTTACTTAATTGTTTTTCCTGTCCTTGAAAACTAAAAAAATAGGTCCCAGATGTCAAGTAAGATACGTCGATTCGATTTATTCCTGGGTACATATCCACATGTTGGAGGATTTGTCCAGTCAGGTTTCTCACTTCCCCGACTTGTCCTGAAGGGAATTCATCCGGTAGCTCAATGTTCACATAATCCACACTTGGATTAGGGTAGATGCTCCATTGAACATCCGTATTCTCCGAAAGACCCGAGGTGTTGATGGTCGGATTATATTGCCAGAAATCATTGAGGTTAATTCCATTAGTCCCTGTACCAAAATATCCGCGATTATGGATGGCAAATGCTACTGGGAATCGCCTGCTGATTCCTGGGAATTCCAATTCAGGTTGCCAGGTATTTGTACCCGGATAAAAAGACCAAACTTGACTTGTAACGGTGCTTAATCCTCCAACGTAGCCGCAGGTTACGAATCCACGTTGTAAAATGGAGAATCCATAACTACCCCCCGTGCTGGATCCTGGAAAATTCGCGCGTTGGGTCCATGTATTGTGAATAGGTTTATACTCGAACAGTTTTGTTCCTGCTTTGACATAGCCGCTCCCTTCAATGGCAAACGAACAAGTCCATGAACCAAAGCTAACAGGAGGAGCTGCTTTCAAACTCCAACTATTGGAACTTGGGTCATATTCTGCCATTTGTTGTCCAACGAATACATAACCTTTGTTATTGACGGAGAATCCTTGGGTGTCTCCTGGATTAAAAAATGGACATGGTGCTATCGGTGTCCACGTATTTTGATCTGCATTGAATGTGTAAAATTCGCCGGTCAGTGCTGATCCTCCTCCAACGCATGGTTGGTCGTTGACAACAAAGCTGGTTGCTCCGTGGTTGTTCACGGGGAAGTTTGCTTTTTGTGACCAAGAATCAGAAGAAGGATCGTATTCCCACCAATCTTTGTAAGAAATATCCACCCCTGATCCATTGACGTGTCCTAAACCAAGGTAACCTTTGTTTTCAGTTGCACAGCCAACAGCACGGTGACGACCGACTCCGGCAAAGGATGATTTTTGAATCCAATATTGTGCTTGGACACTTAAGGATAGAAGGCAGACAATCAAAACTAAAATCCTTCTCATTTGAGCACGTTTATTTTCTCCGTGATTGTTCCATCCTCCGACTTTAAGAAATAGCTCCCCGCTTGAAAAGGAGTCAAATCAATAGACAGGGATTGTTTAGTGTCATAACTACCTAGATACGTTCCATTTACCTGGTATAACCGCGCATTACCTATGGATTTATTCAAAACAATTGATCCATTTGTTGGATTAGGGAAAACCCTGAAACCAGGGGATTCATTTTCAGAAAGCCCAACATAATCAGCATCTAATGTCAAGTTGTAATTTCCCATTTCATTGCCCCATCCTTCCACAATGATGTACACAGAGCCAAGTCCTGTGGTTTGGAAAGTCAAGGCTGATTGACCTCCGCAATTGGTCGCATCATCATTAAACGCAATGACATTTCCACTCATATCTACCACACTTAAGAAGGTATCGAAGGAAGATCCGCAAAGGGAAGCGTGAACGGAATGAATGAGTGGATTAGGGTCAAATTTGTAATAAATGTCTGGCGAAGGATATACATAATTGTTGTTCGAGTAACAAAATGAACTATTTCTAGTATCTGTATAAGGCATTATGTTTACTAAAATTGGGTCGTTTTGATCATCTCCAATAAACCCTGTGCAATCAATTCCATTTCCGATGGTTATTCCAAAGTCCATGACAGATCCCCACGAATACGTTGCACATGGATTCAAGGGCAATGTACCCGCTTCACGTTGCATGACACGCATTCTTGTTATGCCATTTTGTGCATTGGCTGGAACCACAAAGTTGAACGAGGATAAGGCAACTGGTGGAGTTCCTGTCCACGTTCCGATGGATTCATAGGGATCAAAGTTTCCGTTTTGATCAAAGTCAATCCAAGCCTCTCCGGCTCCTGCATAATTTCCACCGCAAGTTCCAAACTTGACGTTAAGTATATAGGGGCTTCCTGCATTTAAGGTAACGGAAAGTGCTGTTAAATCTTGGACTCCTATGACAGCTGGACAGCCAACAAAATTAATATTTCCTAAAGCGCCATTGATTTGAACAAGCTCCACGTTTGAATCAGCATTACTCGTTGGTCCAACATTTGAGGTGCAATATTGCCCATAAGCAACGGTGAAGAAGAAGAATGATGAGAACAGTATTTGTTTCGTCATAACGAGGTAGATTTAACCGAAGTTACGAAAAAATTATGAGTTAATATAATCTTAACATTGGGGATTACCTCCCGTTCCAAGTGGTCATCGTCATATCAAGACCAACAAACGCAAAGCTTTTTATAAATTCAGTAGCGACTTCAATGCGTTCAGGCAGGGCTAAAACCTCCTCTTTATTCCAGGAAGCGAGCACATAATCCGCTTGTTTGCCTTTTGAAAAATCGTTGCCTACACCAAATCTTAAGCGCGTATATTCCACTGTTTTCAGTACTGCTTGAATGTCTTTTAGTCCATTGTGTCCGCCATCACTTCCTTTGCCCTTCATCCGCAATTTACCGAATGGCAATGCGATGTCATCTGTTATCACCAAAAGGTTTTTTAGTTCGATTTTTTCTGCTTGCAGCCAATAATTCACCGCTTTCCCAGAAAGATTCATGAACGTAATAGGTTTAATCAGAATAAGGGTTCTTCCTTTGTATTTTGCTTCTGCGCGAAAGGCCGCTTTATCAAGGGTGAACGTTGCGTCCAGTTCTCGTGCCATTTCATCCACCACTTTAAATCCAATATTATGGCGGGTTTCTTCGTACTCTTTTCCTGGATTTCCTAATCCAACAACTAAGTATTTCATCTTTTACCAGTTAGGGCAACCGCCACATTTATCACCTTGATTCAAATAGAACAGGGCTCCTACTACGATGTTTCCTTCACTATAGAAAAAAACCTGTTTCGCGTGGGAATCATAATCGTTTGGTCTCGTTTTCACCCGAACCTGATCAATAAATCCACCGCTAAGATTTGTTTGAACAAACACGCGTCTAAAGAACTCTGCTCTCAATCCAACATGTGTTGAAGCACCAAATCCCGATAAGGATACGGTTGCAACATTTTTTTGTCCGGCAAAAGTGAAATCATTAAAGGATAGGACCGTTCCGGCCCCAAAGCCCCACAAAGTGGTTAAAGCAAAACGTGCTTTATCAGATTGATACACTTTGAAAAGATTGGAGATGTCTGCATGAATATAATTCAATCCATTGGTGTTTTCGTAATGAAACGTATTTGTATTTGTTACAACTGGCTCGTTAGCGTAGGTTCCTGACCAATTGGTTACTGGGTCAATTCCAGGATTAATGTTTCCACTTAACAAATACGTTGGACCAGCTTTCATCACATACTTCATGTGGTCATACCCCAAGGAGATTGCCCAATTTTTCTTAATGTTGTATCCAATTCGGAAGTTGAATTGTGGAACGGTAAAGTCGGTTAAACTGACATATGTTTTAAAGTCTTCGGAGGGACGATCTTTTGCTTGCACTCCTTTCAATGTGAAATCATAACCGGGTCCAATGAAGTGCATACTGCTTTTTGTATAGACGCTGCGATTGTATCCCCAATAAAAAAACATGGCGCCTTTCGCAGTTGAACGCTTATTGTTTTTGCTGACTTGTTGAGTCCATGAGATGGAGCAAATGGTCAATAAGAGAATGAGCAAACTATTTTTCATCGTGCAATCATTTTAATCCATTCTTGTTGTGTCAACACTTGTTCAAGGCGGAAGTGAACTTTCTTGTTTAGGCTATGCCACTCAACCAAACCAAATCCTTCAGAGAAGTAACTTATTCGTGTTACACTCTTTGACTGCTCTTTTCTAGTGAATGGATTTAATACGGTCAATCGTAGGTCATCGGAAAACACAACCGTTTCTGCTTCATCATCGATGACTTGGTGCAACTTCTGTTCTTTAAATTGTCTTTTTACCTCGCTTAACATCACTGTAGAGTCAACAACTCCTCTAAATTTTGCTGCGAACCAAGATTTTTGTTTCAAGTCCATTGGATAAAGAACATTCTTATACAACAGGGTTTTTTCTTTTTCTTGGTTGACATCTACAACCATGTAATCCTGTAAATTCAAGGAATCTATGTTGTAATTATAAGCTTCACGAATGCGTCCATCACTCGCGTAGACCTCCACAATTAAATGAGCTCCTGCCTTATCTTTTAATGCATAAATTCTGTGGAATTCTTCTTCCAGTCCACCTGAAACATCCCGGTACAGATAAATTCTCGGAATCGTATCAAGTGGATAAAAAAACGTTGCGTTGGGATTTTTTGAAACAAAATCATTCGAGTTACTGCATGCCGTGAGTCCGATTAAAGCAGTAGTAAATAGAATTAAATAAACACCGAAGCGAATCATTATTTAGTCATTTTTAAAAAAGAAACTTCTTGTTCGGTTAAATGTCTGTAGTATCCGCGTGGCAAGTCTTTTTTGGTTAGTCCAGCAAATTGCACACGGTCCAATTTTACCACGACGTAACCTAGTCCTTCAAATAACCTTCTAACAATGCGGTTTTTTCCAGAATGGATTTCTACTCCAACTTCTGTAGAGTTACCATTTTCGATGTAAGAAACCTCATCAACGCGTGCTTTCCCATCTTCCAAATCGACACCTCGTAGCAAATGTTCCATGTCTTCTTTCGTAACAGATTTATTTAATTCAACATGGTATATCTTTTTTGCTTGATAGCGTGGGTGTGTCAATTTCTTTGTCATATCGCCATCGTTCGTAAATAAGAGCAATCCCGTAGTTTCACGGTCCAATCTTCCTACTGGATAAATGCGCTCTCTACACGCTTTTTTCACCAAGGTCATGACTGTTTTTCTACCTCTTGGATCATCCATTGTGGTGATGAATCCCTTTGGTTTGTTCAATAAGACATAACGTTTTGTTTCTGCATTGATCGTTTCTCCATCATATTGAATGACATCTTCAGGAGCAATTTTGTAGCCTAATTCGGTCACAATTTTTCCATTCACAGAAACGACACCTGTTTGAATAAGGACATCCGCTTCACGTCTGGAACAAATACCGGCATTGGACAAATATTTATTCAAGCGAACTTGATCCTCGTTAAAAGAAGGCAAAGGATCGCCTTTTTTCACTTTGATTTTATAGTCAATGTATTTTCTTTTGTCACGGTCTGTGACTGTTTTTTTATCTATTGGACTCTTTTTATCTGCTGGTCCCTTTTTATCTGATGCTGGTCGTTTGGAAGCTACTGGCTTTCTTCCAGCTGCAGCCGGACGTTTGTCAGTAGATTGATTTCCTCTCGATGTTCCGCGTGTATTTCTCATAATTCAAGCAAAGATAGAGAAAAGTGTTCGGTATTCCTTTGAATCACTCTTTTAGAAGGCGTTTGACATCCGAAATGAGTTGATTTACCTCCTTTTCTGAGGTGCCATCGTAATACCCGCGAATTCTGAGTTGTTTATCCACCAAAACAAAATTATTGGTGTGAATGAAATCACTACCGGCATCGCCCAGGTTTTGAGCTTCGGCAGGTTTAAGCACAAAAAAGGACTTTCGTGCGAGTGCGTAAAGGTCTGCTTTTTTACCCGTTAAAAAATGCCATTTACCAGAAGTAGCTTGATGACTTTTGGCATATTTTTTCATTCGAGCGACATCATCTGTTTGAGGGTCAACGGTAAAGCTGAATATTTTCAGGTCCTTTTCTTGTAGAAATGCATTATTTACACGCTGCATTTGTTGATTCATGATGGGGCAAATACTTTTACAAGTTGTGAAAAAATACTCAACCACAGCAACGTTTCCTTTCATGTCCGCTAAAGAAATTTCTTGATTTTCCTGATTTTGAAAAGAAAATTCGCCAATATGATGTCCAAAACCCAAACGAAGCAGCTCAGGATCCACCATTTCTGCGTTTACATCAATTGGATTTATAATGGGTAGCGGCTTTTCCTTTTTGGCGCTCATGATATAATATCCGACGGGCACACAAATCAGAAAAAGAAGGCCTAAGAAAAAAATGCGTTTCATTCCATAAAGTTAGCGATTTACAATGCTCCGCAATACAAATTCCACTTGTTTTTGTCGTTCTTTGAGGGTTCCTTTTAAGATGGTAAATGGGTGATTCCTCTCTGACAGTTCCGTTTTATAAAGCTCAAATAATTCTTGGCGGTTCGTTGAATTTTCTCTCAAGGGATCTGGTTCCCAAGGAATATCCGGAGCGCACAAAAAATAGTGATCGAATTGTTGATTTTGATAGGCCATTTTAATGAAGGGGGAAACACTTTGAAAACGGAATTCTGACCATATTTTCATCACGATCATTTCCGTATCAGCCACAAATTTCGAGCCTTTATTCTCCCAATCTGCTAGTTGAGCATTCGCGATGACGTCTAAATCTTGTTGATCGTAGGCTTCTTTTTTTTCCAAGTATTCTCTCGCATATTCCTCACTTAGAGGTATCTGAATCAACTCAGAACACCACTTTGCCATGGTTGATTTCCCACACGATTCTGGGCCCGTGAACGCAATTTTCATATGGTATCCGTTTTTTTATTCCATTCCCGCAAACCATATATTCCTAGAATGAAATAAGCTGTATACAGTACTGATGTAGCGTATAAATTTGCATTTAAATACAAGGTAACACAAGCTAAATTGATGAAAATCCAATAGATCCAATTTGACTTTTCCTTCAAGATTCCAAGTGCCGTAGCGAAGACAGAAAATAGGGCAATAAACAAATCTAAGGCAAACGTTTCCTTATTATGATAAGTAGTAAATTCACTATGTTTAGCCCATATCACCATTCCCCCGATGAATACAATGAACTGTATCGCAAGCAGGTGATGTCCTCTTCGCCAAGTAATTAGCGCTATTTTATCCTCACGGTTCCAAGACCAAAAGGCATAAATGCTCATAAATACATAAGCAATAGATAAGAGAGCCTGAGCCTGTAGGTTAGATTTAAAAAAAACAAAAACGTACATAAACGAACTGATTCCACCAAAAAACCAAGCCCATTTGTTTTTTTTAGCAATCAAAAAAAGGTAAATAAGTCCTAGAATTGAAGCTGTCCACTCGAGGAGGAATTGCGTATCTAGCATTTAGTACAACAATTGTTTTTTCGAGGCATTTCTCCACCCAGCTTGGTTCTCATAATCAACAAAGAAAATTTTTATATCCGCTTGATTTTCATATGGAACAAAAAATATGGATTTTTTCGCTTGGTTTTCATACTGTGTAAAAAACCATTTGCCATTATTCTCTCCTGCCTGATTTTCATATTTCACCTTGTACACTTTTAAATCAGCTTGGTTTTCGTATTTCACTACGTATACCTTTACATCCGCTTGGTTTTCATAGTTTACAGAAAACACTTTTTGTGCAAATAATTGCTCGCTGACAAGAAAAGAAAGGGGGAAAAAAAAGAATTTTTTCATGATGTTTTATATCAAAAATAAGGAAGGATTTGGTTTTTCACTAACGAATCACCATGACTTTACCAACTTTTCGATCTCTGCCATCGAAATTAGTGGCTGTCCAGATAAAATAAACACCAGTTGGTACCTTTTCGCCGTTTAGGTTTTGTGTGTTCCAGGTTGCTGTTCCGCCATTCGATGTCGTTCGGTAAATCAGGTTACCGGCAACATCTGTTACTTTCACATCCGAATCATAGCGGACTCCTTGAATGGTCACTGGTCCAAAATAACTTGGTTTAACAGGATTAGGAAATACCTTTGTACTCGTATAATCCGGGTCTTCATATGATGCATTCGTTCGGAAAGAAACCAGTCCTTTATCGGTCAAAATATACAATTCGCCTGTTTCTTGATTCAGTTGTAAGTCGTAAATCACATTTGAAATAATGGGTGAATTTTCTGTCGTGTATTGCTCCAATATTTCAGAGCCATCAGCAGAAAGCAGGATGATTCCGCCGTTTGCAGTTGCCATCCATTTACGGTTTCCCCCATCTACTTCTATATCAGTAATGTGTGTTTTCCCGAGCACAACTTCTCCATTTCCTTGAAAATTTACTTTTATTTGTTGCGTATTATAATCTCCTGGCTGAGCATTAAATGCCGCGGCAGCATTATATAAAACAGCGAATCCTGTTTCTGTTCCAATCCACAATTCGCCATCAAAGTCAGCTGCAAGTGCAGTAACCGCAATTGAAGGTAAATTCCCACTAAATTCCCCTTCATCCAATGAAATGACCTTATCATCGCTTGGATCAGAAATGGTGCCATTGTGGTCATACCCAATAATTCCATCCGTTTTGGAGGCAAACCAAATAATTTCATCAAAATCTTGAATCATCTTGGTTGTAAACTTGTTTTTAGCATTCGATCCGCAATCAAAACTATACCAAGCTCCTGTTTTGTCTCTCACTTTCAGAGGTTGATCTGTAAACCCATTTAATGCCCATAAGTTTCCGCGGTTGTCAAAAAGCACATCCGATACGAGGCTCCAACCATTGCCAATACTTGTTGATTTAATGGGTGAATTTCCACCATTAAAAACGAGCGTATCTGATGCATTCATTAAAGTTAATGGAAGAAATGAATAGGTGCTCATCGCCACTTCAGAAGTATCGATCGGATTTATTGCTACATCGAGGAAATCCCAAATATTTGCTTCTGGCCATTGTGAAACATTGGTTACATTGAGTAGGTCCCAGTGTGCATTTTGATAAAAATGCACCCCATTTCTGGTAAATGCAGACAAGGTACCATCACTTAGCCTTCCGGATGCGATTGCCAATTTTCCCTTTTGTGCATCCATTGAATAAAAATGGTTGTTTTTGGAGCCTTCCATTGGGTATAATTTATAGGAAAATTGAGATGGATACATAACCAACCCGTATTTCAAATCTGCAGACCATAGTCCTGATTGATTTCTGGCAGTCCGTATCGAAGAAAACCAAACATTAAAGTTCCCCGCCCCATATGATTCAGGTATTTGCAGGTCATTGTTGTATAAATAAATCACTCCGTCCACATTGACAGATAAGTAATTATTTACGATGTTCAAGGAATTAATTTCTATCGTAAATGGGAGATTGGTCACGAGTTCCAAAGCGAATGCATTGATTCGAAAAACAGAATCAGTACCATATTCATCTGATTTTTTCAAGACCACCAAACGATCATTAAACACCTCTATTTCGGCATATTTATTGGATGTTTGCGGGAGAAGGCGTGTATCTTTTTCCCATTGTGAATAATCAGATAATATTGGATTAGGTAGAAAACCTTTCAATAATTGTGTGGGTGTTAAGGCATAAATGGAATCTTGATAAATGGCTACATCTACGATGCGTTCTGTTGAATTGGTAGGATAGAATGTTTCTTTGACTTCATTTTTTGCTGCATCCAGTTGAACAATGGAAAAATCGTTTGCCGCGTATATATATAAACCATTTCTCTCAAATCGATTGATCCGTTTAGACACAGAAATCTGAGCAAGTTTAATGGAAGGAATATTCGTGATTTGACCATTTTTGTATTTATCGATGTTCCCATTTTTATAGCCAATGTACACAGCTTGTTCAATCGCATCGTAATAAAGACAAGCGATTTCTATATCAGATAGTCCATTAAGGGCCGTTAATAAACGGTGTTCATCGGTTGAAATCGTATAGATGGACAATCCATTAGCGTAGGCAGTGAATACTTCATTTTCTGAGGCGACAACATCAATTGCTTTTGATGTTGAAACATGAAGTTTCCATGTCCCCATACCGATTTGAGCCCTTGATACAAAGGTCACTACACATAGAAATAATAAGATGGTCCATTTCATGATGTTCGTATAACGCAAGTTCCGTAATTAAATTGGCTGTTTAGGTGAATAATTCTGTCTTTCTTTTCGTCCATGAATAATTCATGTAAAGTTAGCACCTTTTCGAATTAATTGTATGATTTGTTCGGTTTCATCGAGAAAAGATTCATGAAAGTTTCCTGGGGTTAAGACAGTCTTTCTTTGAAGATAACTTTAAACATAAAAAGAATGGTCGGATAACGAAAGGCGTCTTTTTTTGTAGTCAATTGCTTTCGTGCTTCCACTTTGAGTAAGTGATGTATCTAGGGAAAGAAAACGCGAAAATGAGCGGGCGGTTTTAAAACGATTCAACCATCGGTCGACTAATCGCAATAATCAGTCTAATTCCTTTTCAGTAATCAGATACAGCGGGCGGTTTTTACTTTGAATAAACAATTTACCCAAGTAAATCCCAAGGATTCCGATCATGATTAATTGTATTCCCCCGATAAACAAAATCGAGGCGATTATGGAGGTCCATCCGGTTATTGCCTCATTCGTAAATGCAGCAATATAAATCGCGTATATCCCATATAAAAATGCCAACAGCGCAAAAAACAACCCCGCATAGATAGAGAAATACAATGGCTTTGCACTGGAGGACGTAATGCCTGTTAAGGCAAAGCGAAGCATCTTCGAGAAAGAGTATTTTGTTTGTCCGGAAACACGCGCATGAGGCACGTAAGGAAGACCTATTTGCTTGAATCCCAATGTTGGAATGATACCGCGCAGGAACAAGTGAGATTCTGTATATTTTCTGAGTGCTTCCACCACCTTTCGGTCTAACAAACGAAAGTCAGCTGTTCCTTCTTCCATAGGTATCTCGGCCAGTTTATTTGTCAAACGATAAAACCCTTTGGATGTCGCTTGTTTGAAACAGGACACTTTTTGATTGTCCTTGCGAATGGTATAAACCACTTCGAATCCCGCTTGCCATTTTTCAAAAAGCGCTGGGATTAATTCAGGTGGGTGCTGCAAGTCAGCATCCATGCTAATCACAGCTGCGCCTTGAGCATAATCTAATCCGGCCTTCAGGGCATTTTGGTGTCCAAAATTTCGGCTAAGTTGAATAAACTTCACCCGTTTATCCGCAGTGCGTAAATCTCTAATATTGATTAACGATTGATCTGAACTTCCATCATCCACAAAAATAAACTCAAATTCACTCACGTGAATACCGTTCATGACTGCTACTAATCGTTCATACATTGGGAAAATGTTTCCCTCCTCGTTGCAGGTTGGGATAACAATCGATATTTGGATGTGTGCAGAATTGTTTTGCATGTAAAGCGAAGTTACACAATTATCCCAAAGTATCCTTGTGAGCCTCAGTCCTTGCAGACAAAATCGATTGCTTTTAGTATATTTGCCCAAAGCATTCAAAATGTCAGATCAAAATCGAATTTCCACGAACAAAGCGCCCAAACCTGTTGGATTGTATCCGCATGCACGTCGCGTTGGAAACTTGTTATTCCTATCGGGTGTTGGCCCAAGAGTTGCCGGTTCAGATGAAACGGATTCAGCAGTTCCCGGATTGAAATTAGATAAAAACGGTAATTTCCTTGAATTTGATTTCGAAGCGCAATGCCGGAGTGTCTTTGACAACGTGCGAATCATCCTAGAAGAATCCGGTTCTAGTTGGGATCAACTTGTAGACGTGACCGTTTTTTTAGTGCACATGAAACGTGATTTTCAGGTTTACAATCGAGTTTATGCGGAGTATTTCAAAGACAATTTACCCTGCCGAACGACGGTCGAAATCAACTCCTTACCTACACCTATCGCGATAGAATTAAAATGTATCGCTACCATTGATTAACTTATGACTTATTAAAATAAACTTATGATTGCATTTATTATCCGTATTGTTTTAGCCCTTGTTGCCACTGGATTCAATGTGTATTTATTTGCCTCTGGACATTGGGGTTGGGGCATTACCTTTCTTTTCATCACGGCATTAATCATCCTTTCTTTTTTCAGAAATGAAAATGTATTGCTAGCATTAAATCAGATGCGCGTTGGAAATACCGATAAGGCAAAAAAATACATTGACCGTATTCAACATCCCGAGTACCTTCCGAAAAGACAGCACGCGTATGTGTTGTTTTTGAAAGCAGTGATGGGTGGACAAGAATTAGGCTTTGCGAACAGTGAAAAGTTATTGAGACGAGCGATGGAGCTTGGATTAAGAACAGGTGAGGACAATGCTGTTGCACGCATGCATTTGGCCGGAATCTGTGCACAAACAGGACGAAAAAACGAAGCCGTTGCCTTGTTAGGTGAAGCGAAAAAATTAGATAAAAACGGAATGATGCGCGAACAAATCAAAACGATGCAAAGTCAATTGCAGATGGCGCCATCAAAAAACCAAATGCGCCAAGCTCAAATGATGGGTGGACGAAAAAAAACGCCTAAAATGCGCTAATTGATGAGTGATATACCTAGAATTTATGCCGAACCATGGGCAGATTATGAACTATTAGATGCTGGTGGTGGTAAAAAATTAGAGCGTTGGGGTAAAATTATTACGATTCGACCAGAAGTTCAAGCTTATTTTCATAGCGGGATGCCCTTTACAGAATGGAGAGATTTGGCTCATTGGGAATTCATTGAAGGAAAAACACAGCAAGGTAAATGGAAATGTTTGAAAAAAGATGTTCCAAGTGAATGGACCATCAAATACCAACGTTTACAGTTTACGCTGTCCCTAACAAAATTCAAACACATTGGATTGTTCCCGGAACAGGAAGCAAATTGGCGTTTTATCGAAGAACATATTTCAGCGGATGATCGCTTTTTAAATCTTTTCGCATATACAGGAGCAGCTTCATGTATGGCGCGATTGAAAGGAGCTGAAACGTTCCACGTGGATTCCGCCAAATCAACCTTGAATTGGGCAAAGAGAAACATGGAAGCATGCAAGTTATTAAACATCAAATGGGTTCATGAAGATGCATTAAAATTTGCGGCAAGAGAAGTAAAGCGAGCGAACAAGTATAAGGGAATCATCATGGATCCACCTGCATGGGGCATTGGAGCCAGTGGTGAAAAATGGAAACTTGAGGATAAGATTGACGAATTGATGATGACTGCATCAAGTCTTTTGGAAGACGATGGATTCTTGATTATGAACACCTATTCACCAACGGTCGATACGGAATTTCTTACGGAATTAATTGCCATATATTTCCCAAACAAACGCAGTTCCATTTCTCAGTTGTACATGGAATCAAAAACCGAAAAAACCATGTATTTCGGAGAATTAGTCAGAATTCAATAAGACCTTCTACAATAAATCGTTGGCCAAATTTGCCAATTCAGAACGCTCACCTTTCTCTAGTTTGACGTGGGCAAAAAGTGACTCCCCTTTTAAGCGGTCGATCAAATAAGCCAGACCATTACTGTTTTCATCTAAGTAAGGCGTGTCAATTTGATGTACATCTCCAGTGAATACAATTTTGGTGTTTTCTCCCGCACGCGTGATGATTGTTTTCACTTCATGAGGAGTTAAATTCTGTGCCTCATCGATGATAAACATGATATTGGAAAGACTTCTACCACGAATGAATGCAAGAGGAGTGATGATGATTTTCCCAGAATCTTGCATCTCCATGATGGCTTTGTGTTTCTTTTCATTTTCACCAAACTGAGACTTAATAAACTTCAGGTTATCCCAAAGTGGCTCCATGTAGGGTCCGATTTTATCGTTGGCATCACCTGGCAAGAATCCAATTTCTTTATTTGACAAAGGGACAATTGGTCGAGCTAAAATCACTTGGTTGTACAATTTTTGTTGTTCCAATGCAGCCGCAAGCGCAAGTAATGTTTTACCCGTTCCAGCTACTCCCTGAAGTGCCACCAATTTGATATCATTGTTTAACAGGGCGTGAAAAGCAAACGCTTGCTCCGCATTTTTCGGCTTAATTCCATACACAAATTCTTTTTCAATGCGGTCAACTCGATCCGATAGGTGATTATAAAAAGCGAGTGCAGATGTTTTTCCATTTTTTAGGATATAGTAGCCATTCACCTCTTTTTTCTCTCCTAAATTGCCGTCTTCAGGCACACTTCCTTTTGTGAATATTTCTCGGATATACGTAGATTCGAGTCCTTCGATGTTGTAGGTACTTGATGCTTGGATTTCGTCCGAATGAACTTTTCCTGTTTGATAGTCCTCGGCAACAAGTCCTAACGCTTTTGACTTAATGCGAAGATTGATGTCTTTGGTGACAAGGACCACTGATTTCCGTTTTTCCTTTTCCTGAAGAATCAGCGCGGAATTAATGATTTTATGGTCATTTTTGTAGGAGCCATAAACCTCCTCGGCATTTACCCCAGTTGGGGTGTGCTCCATAATGATTTTGAAATGACCCAATCCTGGACCAAGAGGAATCCACTCTTGTAAAGAACCGTTGCCAGAAAGTCGATCAATGAACCGAATAACCTCTCTAGCTGAAAAGTTTTTCGTGTCGTTTCCTACTTTAAATTTGTCTAATTCTTCTAGGACTGTAATGGGAATAGCGACATAATGCTCATCGAAATTAGAGATGGAATCGAAGTCGTGCAGCAGCACGGAAGTGTCAAGTACAAATATTTTTTGGGATTTTGCCATTCGTTTTTTTCTATGAAAGTACTTTTTTTAGCATTTCAAAGAAGAAATTTGAATGTTAAATTTTAAACAATTATTTCGAAAACAAGGCTTTCAAGGCCTTATTCAATTTATTGAATTTGAATTCGAAGCCTGTCTGTTTAATTTTATCGTTGGAGACTCTTAAATCACTAAGAACGAGCATGGAGCGCTCTCCCAAAAAGAATTTGATTATTCCACTTGGAACGGCGGGCAGAAAGAAGGGACGGTGCATATATTTGGCGATACCTTTCATCATGTTACGATTGGTATCACAATCAGCGACAGCATTGTATGTACCCTCTAATTGGTGGTCCATGCCGAATAGGATCAACCTACATAAATCGTCCATGTGAATCCAAGGATGGTATTGGTTTCCTGATCCTAGAGGAGCGCCAAGTCCAAAAAATACGGGTCTTTTCATCGCATTCAGAGAGCCCCCTCGATTTGATAATACCATGGCGATGCGCAATTTCATATAAGGGCAAATTCCTTGGAAGTGATCACTAGCATTTTCCCAATCGCGTACAAGTGTACTCAAGAAATCAGGGCCATATTCATCCTCTTCCTGAAATACTTTCGCTTGGTGAACATCGTAACAATTCACCCCTGAGGCACCGACATAATATACTAATTTGGGCATTTTAGCAGCTAATTCACTCAAAAAAATAGTGGACTCTACACGTGAACTGATTAATTCTTGTTTACGAGATGAGGTCCAATTTCTATCCCCAATATTCGCTCCGGCCAGGTTAATGATCACATGAATTCTACTTAGGTATTTTTCGTCCACTTGTTTTGTTCTGGGATCCCATTGAACGTGTCCTTGTTTTCGTGCATTTCGCGAAAGTTTATACACCCGGTATCCACGTTCTTTTAAGACTTTCGTAAGTTGCTTTCCGATTAAACCTGATCCACCTGCAATTAATGCCGTCTTTATTGCTTCCATGTTATTTACAATCTGCTTTCAACTTCAACAATTCCTCCCCATTGATGTACTCGTATGCTTCACAAAGCTTGCTTTTGGAAGAAATCAATTTTTTCAACTGAACACTGTCTTGTTTTGTTGCATCCTTTCCCCATATCTTTTCACTCAAGGCGTTTACTTCTTTGCTTTTCTTCATGCACGAACAAAATTTTTCGTCTGTTCTGTGACAAGAAAGTAGGATAAGCATTATAAACGTTAGGAATACGGATTTTTGTATCATTTTGTAAGTAGAAATTTAAGAATTCAAATGTAGTATTAATTCAACTAAATCAATTATCTTCGATTCACTCTTTCATGCAAAATTTTTACCTTTTTATTGTTTTAATCATTTTGATTCCTTTTCGAGGAAGCACACAAGATTGTATATCTTATTTTCATTATTCGAAGGATGAAATAAGTCAGGTAAAGTTGTGTCCTGAAGCCATGAGGGCGGACATCGAACAATTACATGAACACATTTTAACGACGCACCCGAATCCAAGTTTGTATTGTGGAGTTGAGGCCTTTGTGAATGGATACAAACGGGCCTTAGCATCGTGTTCTAGTGAAAAAACAATGATTGAGTTTTTGCAGATCTTAACTACTTATTTAGCGGTGATGAAAGATTCCCACACCAATTTAAATCCGAAAGATTATTTGTATTTTGGGCCGAAGGATCGCGCCGTTCTACCCTTTTTTGTTGTACGGATTGAAGGGAAGTTTTATTTGGAAAGTATCTATAAAAACGACCTTGCCATTGGCTCTGAGATCCTTCAAGTAGATTCTTATCCCATGGACACTTTGTTTGCTGTGGGTAAGAAACTAAGTTTTACTGAAGGAAATGCTCATCTAGCGCAGGAAGAAATCGCAGAACGAATGATTGGGGCTGCGTTCAATTTACTCCATCGGGCAAATGTAACGGATGAGGCATTGTTTAAAGTGGTTAATCTATCCGGAGATACGCTGATTCAAAAAGCCCATTATGTAAAATCTGCTCATTATTTGAAAGACCGAACGATCCATTTGCATGGCCCCATCCAATACTTTATCGATAATGACAAGCGATGTGTTTTAACGATTGAGTCTTTCGATCCCATATCCCTGAAGAAATTTAAAAAGCAGATTGATGCCTGTTTTTTAGAAATCCGCAAGCAAAATGTTCAAGAATTGTATATTGATTTACGGGGTAATTTAGGTGGTATGCTTCGCGCGCAGGAATATGTCTTAAGCTATATAAATCTGAGCGGGGGGCCTTTACAAATGAATTACTTGTATAAACGAAGTCATTTCGATCGCTTCGCTTCGCTTCCATTTTACCAAGAATGGCAATTCATGAATCGAGCAGAACGGGTTTATCCAAATGGGTTGATTAGTCAGGAGTATGATTTTTACAAATCTCCTTTGGGCACAACGCGCACTATTTTATACGATTACACGCCACAGAATCACCTTGGGTATACCTATCGAGGGAAATGCACCCTCATCACCAATGGCTTGTCCATGTCCGCCTCTGTTTTATTTGCCGGATGGTTTAAAAACGAGAAGCGTGGAGAAATTATTGGTACGCAATGTATGGGAGGAATTGGAGGGACTTTTGGAAATAGTGCTGCATACACTTTAGATCATTCAAATACTCATTTGATGGTGTCTACCTTGAAATTCACGCCAAAAGATCGAGTACGAATTGAATTAAATGCCATCGATCCAGACCATGTGATTCGGATTAATCGTCAACAATTGATTCAGCACAAAGACCCGGTGATGGAGTATTTGCACATTAAGAAGGAATCAAAGAAGAAAATAAAGAAGGATAACGATTGAGTAGCGAATGAATTTGCCTATCGCGAAGAAGACGAAGGTCATAAGTTTTGGTGAGCGAAAGAAACCGAGTGCCACCCCGATTAAATCCCCTACAACTGGCAGCCATGAAAACAAGGCGAGCCAAATTCCGTATTTTTGAACGCGTGTGCTCCATTCTTCAATTTTCTCCAGACTAACCCCGATTTTTTTAAGCCATATTGGATTTCCAAGGTATCCAATGTAATAATTCAGCATTGCTCCAAGCGTATTTCCCGTAGATGCAACCACTAAGCATACCATCGAATCGTAATGATAAGCAAGCATTGCAAGAAGAACAACTTCTGAAGCAACAGGAAGTATCGTCGCCGCAAAAAAAGCGCTTAAAAACAACCCTATGTATCCTGTTTCAAATTCCCACATAACAAAAAAGGCCGGATAGACCGGCCTTTCCATATTTCAGTTCATGTATTATTTTTTCACGAATTTTTTCGTCAATACTGTTCCGTTAGAAGCAATATTTACAAAGTAAACTCCGCTATTCCATTTTGCAGATTCAAGTGCTAAATTGTGCAACCCTGAAGTCAATTGGTTCAATGCAGTGTTTTGCACTTCTTTACCCGCAACATCCAAAACAGTAATTGTTACATCCGAAGCATTCAATAATTCAAATTGCAAAGAAGCAGCACCATTTGAAGGATTCGGCATAATCACTGCTTGTTGTACTTGCTCGATTTCGTCTGTTCCTAAAACTGGGTCAAAATTAAGAGATATATGAGGTGCAGAAGACCATCCAGTAAAATAATTTATCCCTCCTGCTGTACCAAATGGACCATATCCAACAGTTGAAAAATCATCATTTCCTTTACTGGAAGATTTAAATTTAATCTTGTTTGTACTTGTTTGGTAAAATTTAAGTACAACCATATATAACTTACCAGCTTCTAATGTAATCGGCGCATCAAACGCAATGTCAGTTGGGGTTGAGGTATTTATAGTTGAAGGAGTTGTATAATACCCATCCGTTAGATAAACATTATTTGGATCTTGAATAGATGTTATCACTTCATAAAACTCGGCTGTAATATCCGTATTCGAGGTAGTACCTGTGCCGAATTGTACTTGTAATCCATTTAGCTGTTGGTTTTGAAAACACTGATAAATATTTCCCATTCCAACAGTAGCATCAACCGTATTAAAACCAAACGTTAAATTTCCTGAAATTGGATAATTGTGACCGTAAATATAATCAGTGATCTTAAACTCATCTGTCATTGAATTATTTGTAAGTACGCCTTGGTCAGTTGCATAAACGTTTAATGAATATGTTCCTAATTGAGTTGGAGTAAATGCATTTGAAAGCCAAACGGTATCTAAACCACCAGGTAAAATAGTAACTAGTGCAGAATCAAGAAAAACTGAAGATGACAAAGTTACATTGAACTTAATATACTTTGAAATAGATTGCGACCCTTGGTTTTCAACAATTGCACCATAAGTCATTGGTGAAGCTTGTGTTAAGGGAGTTGAGTAATAATCAAATGCATTAATCACATCGTTTGTAAATACTTTGCTAATTTTAATTTCATCAAGAAAAGGCTCGATTAATTTTACATCATCAATCATCCACCCATATCCACTACCGTATTGATCATCAGCAGAATCGCTTTTCCAACGAAAACGAATCATTGTTAATCCGCTTCCAGATACAGGTACTAACTTTAAAATTGTATTCTGAACAGCATCGCCATTAGTAGCATAGCCTTCATTTAATGCATAACTAACCCAAGTTTGTCCCGCATTTTCAGAAATTTCAACGAAAGTAGAATCGTAATTTAAATGACGAAATCTTTGGTTAAAACTGATTGTAATATAATTCAATAGGTAATTAGATAGATCAATTGTATCTGACTTAACCCAAGTATCTTGAGGGTCAACCGCCCCGTTTATTAAGTACTGAACGCCATTAAAAAATGCAAAGCCATTGCTCGCGGTTGTTCCTGCTGTAGACATAGCGCCCATGTATGCTGACAATCCATTTGTTGCACCTGCAATTTCAGGATGACTATTATTCCCAATGATAAATGTTCCTTGTCCATTGGTTCCAATGGTCCAATCTTGAGGGACAGAAAAGTTATTTTGCCAAATAATATCTCCGCCTGCTTTTTGAGTAAGGTCTTGATTAATCTCCGTTTTTCCAAAATCATGATTTGGAAGTAAAAGAGGTTTTAATCTTTGATTTGATTGAAAATCTTTTTGTGCAAATGCAACCATCCAAGATGTTAACACAAGCAATGAGAGTACAATTTTTTTCATTTTTACAATTTTAACGTTTTACCAAATATACAAACTATTTCTTATCCTTCAAAAAAGGTAATTGAATACGCAACTGTTGAATATCCGTGTATGATAATGTGCGTGTTAGAACGGATTCCTGATTGTCCATTTCCAACACTGCGTTACCGAGTCCATCATAAATCGCAGAAGCACCTGAATAAACGATGTCGTTTCCATCCACTCCAACACGATTCGCTCCAATCGAGTAACATTGATTTTCAATAGCGCGTGCCTGAAGCAAAGTAGACCAATGAAGAATGCGTTTATTTGGCCAATTAGCGACATATAAGAGCACATCATAAGCGGCTTGCCCACTCATTTCATTGCGATTTCGAATAAGCTCAGGGAAACGTAAATCATAGCATATTTGCAAATTAAATTTCCATCCTTTGTAGGAAACAATGGTTTCTGTGGTGCCCGCGGTAAACACCTTGTCTTCGCCTCCCAATCCAAATGACCTTTGTTTGTCATAGATAGAGGTATTCGAGGACGGTTCCACAAAAACACCTCGATTGAAAAATTGGTGATCCTCCTGAACCATGAGGGAAGTATAAATGGCCGCTTGGTGTTTTTTCGACCAGTCTTGAAGTTTTCTTAAGGCCTTGTTTTCCTTCCAGTCTTCGGCTAATGAAGTGTTCATGGAAAATCCTGTGTGAAACATTTCAGGCAATAGAATAAGGTCCGTTTCAGGCAATCCCTCGAGCAGGTTTTCGATATACTGAAGATTGGCTGGAATATTTTCCCAAGCCTGATCAAATTGAATGATACTGATTCTTAAATCCTGCATAATCTTTCAGCGGCTAAACGTAAAGTCTCATGATCCTTGGCAAAACAAAACCGAATTAATTTACGATCTGTTCCATCGGCATGAAATACAGAAAGTGGAATACTGGCTACGCCTATTTCTTTCGTCAATTTGATGGCAAAATCGACATCTGTTTCAGTGGATATTGCGTCATAAGATGCTACTTGAAAATAAGAACCCTCTGAGGGGAGCAATTGAAAACGACTTTCAGCTAAAAGAGATCGGAAATAATCGCGTTTCTCCTGATAGAATGAACCGAGTTCGTGCAAGTTTTTATTTGGGAAATAATTCGCCAATGTTGCTTGAGCGTGACTATTCACGCAAAAGACTAAGAACTGATGAACTTTTTGGATCTCTTTCATTAAAAATGGCGGAGCGTATAAGTAACCGATCTTCCATCCCGTTATATGAAAGGTCTTGCCAAAAGAGGAGACAATGATTGAACGCTCTTTTAAGCCCGCTATTTGGTGAGCTGAAATGTGGCTTTTTTCGAAAGTGATAAACTCATAGACTTCATCAGACAATACATAGAGATTTGGGAAGTCATTTAAAAGTGCTTGCAATTCCAGGAAATCATTCGTGTCCCACATTCGTCCACTCGGATTATGAGGGTTATTCGTAATGATCAACCGTGTATGTTTGTTTACTGAGGCACGTATGCGTTCCCAATCAGGTAAAAAATCCATTGATAAGGGAATCCTCACCGGTTTTGCATTGGACAATAAAACAGGGCTTTCATAACAGTCGTAACTTGGATCCAGAATAATCACTTCTTCTCCAGGATGCACGAGTGCTTGAATGGTCGCAAAAATAGCCTGCGTAGCGCCAGCCGTTATGAGAATGTCCGTTTCCTCTAGTTCACGGCTATAATGTTCTTTGATCTTGTGTGCGATTTCTTGACGCAACTTTGGTAGTCCTGCCATTGGAGCATATTGATGTACTTGTAAGGAAGCTTGTTCCTTAAATACGTGCACTAAGTGTTCATCGACCGGAAAGTTAGGGAATCCTTGAGAAAGATTTATGGCATTAGTTTCAACTGCCAATGAGGACATGACGGAAAAGATGCTTGTACCGACATGTGGTAATTTAGATTTCACGAAAGAAAGTTATAGCTTGTACTATTCTTTATTCAATTTTTTCGCTTGCTCAATGGAGATGCGTTTTCCGTTATCAAAGGCAATTACGAAAGCTTGTGCATAGCCATTTTGGCGCATTTTATCTTGATAAGTAACAGCTTCTTTTAACGTTTTAAATGCGCCGCCTAAGCAATACTTAAAAGTATTCTCTTGCTGGTATTCGTAAACATCTTGTGTTTTATACTTCACGGTAGCATTTGGAATTTGAACTGAAGATGATTCCACTTGAACTCTAAAAATCAATCCCTCGTTTTCCTCGGCAACTGGTTTAATTCTAAAATCAGCTTGATCGTCTGACTTAAATGTAAAATTTCTGTTTCCATCTGAAGGAAGAGCAACACCAACTTTCGGCTCCACATTTTTACCTCCGGTTGAGATATTCAAGCTTTTAATGGTAAATTCTGTGCGTCGATTCAACTGATTTTCTTCCTCTGAACATTTAGAGCGAATTCTACCTTCACATGGACAATTGACCTTCATCATTGTTTCACCATATCCTTTATATGAAATTCGATCAGGACTAGAGATTCGCGCCTTGATATAATTAGCTGCTGATAATGCACGACGATTCGATAAATCTAAGTTATAGATTTTCGGTCCACGGCAATCGGTATGTGAACCTAATTCAATCTCGATTTTCGCATGTTTATTCATAAACGTTACGACTTTATCTAATTCAATAATCGCATCCTGTCTTAAATCCGCTTTATCAAAATCATAATAGATTGACTTTAACCCTAAAAGTTCATTGATGATCATATCGATGGACAACGGATCTAGATTTAAATCAACTAAATCAGCAACACTTATTTTGTTTGTGTCTTGAGCTGTAATGGTAAATTCCACTTCTTTAGAAACATATCCATCCTTTTCCATGGAGATTTTCAATTTCTTCACCGTATTTAATGGAATACTATCCATTTTCTGAAGGAAATACCCTAATTCATCTGTTGAACCTTGAAACAGAATAATCCCTGTAGAATCATCTACAACTTTCACTGCTACGTAGTCAATCGGCACCCCTGTATTTTTGTCTTTTACAACGTATGCCAATTGAACATCAACAAACAGATCTATTAATTTAAATTCGTAGATGTCGTCAGTAATTCCATTATTTGCACGATTCGAAGTGATGTACCCCGACTTTTTATCGTTAAACATGATTGCTAAATCATCGTATTTTGAATTGAATTTTTCGCCAAGACTTTTTACTTGAAAGTTCTCCATGACAAATAAATCATATCCTCCAATAGTCGTAAATGCGTTTGATGTAAAGTACAATTTATTGTCAAACATGTAAGGAAAACAATCGTGACCTTTTGAATTCACATATCGAACCAATTCCTTATCTCCGAATTTTTTACCGTCAAAATTAGCACGATAAATATCCATTCCGCCTAACCCACCTGGCATGTCAGAAGCAAAGTACAATACTTTGTTCTTTTCATCATAGAAAGGATGAGTAACGTTATAGTTATCGTTGTTAAACGGAACTGGAGTTGGTTTCGCCCACTCTCCCTTTTCGTTTTTCGTGGAATAATGGATGGTTAATTTTTCATATTCATTAGAACCAAAATTATTCGTAAAAAACAACAAGTTACCTGCTGAATTCGAACTAATAGGTCCATCGAAATAACATGAATTCAAATTCAGCAATCCTTTTGTTTCAGCACTTAGTAGTTTCGCGTCTTTTGTTTTACATCCATCCACTTCATATAAATCTGAATATGGTTTTTTCGTGTATGGGTCCATCATGATATCCTCACAAGGATCTTTCGAAGCAGACAATACATACAACTTATCCCCTATTTTTCTTGTTCCAAAATCATCAAATGATGTATTGAAACAAGCTGGTGTTAATTGTACATCTTGCTGTGCTAAGATCGAGCCTGTAGCAAGTAAAACAAGAAAAGTGGTTAAAACAAAGCGCATCAGCTAGTATCTAATTAATCAGTTGAAGAAACGTGGTCCTTGACAACGACTTGTGTTATTATTGAATTTCCAGCGTAAAGCGATTTCATGAGACTGAACGCTCACTTTATTCACGTTTGACATTGGGAAAGTATAAGAGTAACCTAAATAGAAGCGGTTATTGATATCATAACCCACTATTCCACCAATGGCACTATTCAATTGATAACTTACACCAAAGTCTAACCCTATTTTATGCGTCATAATTGCATTTAAATCTACTGTCCAAGGTAGACCTTCCATATATCTTGCTACTACATTTGGACGTAATTGCCAAGTAGCATTTAATGGAATTGTTCCTCCCATATAACCTAAATAGCCGCCGCGATTATCAACATATAACAACATGTTTCTATCCAAAAAGTCCATTTTACCAACACGTGGTTGAGCCGCTCCAACAAAGAAATTCTTGTGGTACAATAAGACTCCCCACCCAGCATTGAATGTTAGTCCAGTTGTCAAATTAGACATCATATCCGGATCAAACGGTTGAGTAATATCCAAATCCACTAAATTCACCGTCGTATTTCCTGCAATTGCGCGAAGTCCAAGTGACAATCTCCATGTATTCGACAATTTCAAGTGGTACGCTCCATTAATTGCAAATTGCGTTGTTTTCACAGGACCTAATTCGTCTTGCAACAATGTTCCTCCAATACCAAAGTTTTTCAAAATATTGAAATTCCCTGAAAGCGTCATTGTTTTAGGTGCACCCTTAAATCCACCCCACTGCGCATTTGCTAGGGTGGATATATCATTGTAAGAGTTTGCACCTGCTTGAGCAGGATTCAGCATCAGCGCATTGAACTGATTTTGTCTGTAGTTTGGATCTTGTCCTAGCGCTTGAAAAGAAGCTATTACAATTCCTAATGCGACGATTATGCTATTTGTCTTTTTCATATCAATTGTTATCTATGAAGTTTATTTTTGAACGCGGTTGATGTAAACATATCCATTTACTACTACTCCATTATCGAAAGTGAAGATGTAATAGTAAGTACCATCTGGAACTGGTGTTGATGAATTCAATAAAGTACCATTCCAATCGTTGTTGTACTCGCTGCTTTCATATACAAGTGTTCCGTAGCGGCTATAAATAGATACCGAACGAGTTTTATATCCTTCAATTCCTGGGATCACGAAGTTATCGTTGAAGCCATTACCGTTAGGAGTAAACGCTTCTGGAATAACCGGGCCACAAAGATCTGTATCTAAGAAGTCGTAAACACCATCGTTGTCACAATCTTGACCAGCTTCACCAAGCCCACCGAAGTCCCATTCAAAGTCATCACTGATTCCATCACCATCACTATCAGAATCTAAGTAGTTAGGTATTCCATCTCCGTCTTGGTCACCAGCGCCTTCAATAAAGGTTGGAATTCCATCTCCATCGTCATCTGAGTCAAGGCTATTTTGAATTCCATCTCCGTCAGTATCTCCTACTACTTCATTCACATCTGCAATACCGTCACCGTCATCATCTGAGTCACATGCATTCAACGAACCATCGTTGTCTGTATCTGTTCCAGAAGTTACAACCGTTACAAGAATTGTTGTTGTAGCTACATTTCCGTTGTTATCTGTTACTGTTACCGTGATTGAGTTATCACCGATATCAGCACATCCGAACGTGTATTGACTTAAGGTCATGGATGCGATTCCACAGTTATCCGTAGTTCCATTATCTACATCATTGAATGTAATAGTTGTTGAACCGTTATCATTTACGGTTACTGTGATATCGTTCACATTGATCACTGGAAGGATGTTATCAACCACATTCACTAATTGTGTTGCTGTTGATGTATTTCCTGATCCATCGACTACTGTCCAAGTTACCGTTGTTAATCCTAATGGGTAGATCGCTGGTGCATTATTGGATACCGTTGCCACTGAACAGTTGTCCGTAGCTACTGGCGTTCCTAAATTCACTCCAATTGCGTCACATCCGAAGTTAGGAGCCGTTGTAATGTTCGCCGCAGGAACAATTACAGGGTTTGTATTATCACCGATGAATACGTTGATTGGTAATGAAGTAGCAGAACATCCACTAGCATTCGTCACTGTTACTGCGTAGTCACCAGATTGGTTAACTGTAATGAACGGTGTTGATGGTCCATTTGACCATTGGTAGTTAGCTCCATTTGAAGCGAACAAGATTACTGTTCCTCCAGGACACATTGTCGTTGCACCACTTGCAGTAATGATTGGAACAACTGGGTTGTTCAATACATTCACTACAGCTGTTGCTGAATTCGAACATGCACCATTTGTTACTGTGTAAGTAATCGTTGTTGTACCTGCGTTAAGACCAGTTACGATTCCTGAGTTAGAAACTGTTGCAATGAAGTTGTTTGTACTTGTCCAAGTTCCGTTGATTGTAGAACTTGTCAAGTTGATTGTACCACCTTCACACACATTGTTTGCTCCAGTAATTGCTGCTACTGCAGGAATTGTACTTGTTGTGATAACTGTTGTTGCTGAAGTTGTTTCACAACCTGCTGCACTTGTACCAACTACAAAGTAGCTACCTGCTGTACTTACCGTGATACTTGAAGTGAAATCTCCCGTATTCCAAAGGTAAGAAGCAGCACCCGTTGCTGTTAATGTTACACTTCCACCTTGACAGAACAATGTAGGTCCGTTAGCAGTAACTGTTACCGCTGGATTTGCATTCACTGTCACTGTTTGGGTAGCTGTTGATGAACAACCTGAAGCATTTGTTACCGTCACAGTATAAGTTCCAGCGTTGCTTACTGTAATGTTTTGAGTTGTAGCAGTTGTTACACCGTTACTCCATAAGTAAGTCAATCCTGCGCCTGTTGTTGCTGATAAGGTCACATTTGAACCTAAACAGATAGCTGTAGGACCATTTGCAGTAATCGTGGCAGTTGTTACAGGAAGAACTGTTACAATCGTGTTTGCAGCAGCAACTGTACAACCGTTTGCGTTCGTTACATCTACGTGAATATTTTCACTTGTAGATACAAGGATTGATTGCGTTGTTTCACCAGTTGACCATAAGTAGCTTGATCCGCCAGTTGCAGTCAACAATACATTGTTTCCTTGACAGAATGTTGTTGGACCATTCGCTGTTACAACTGCATTTGGAAGGGCATTAACTGTTACCGTGATTGCGTTGGTATTTGCGGAACATCCTGCTGCATTTGTAATAGTAGCAAAATAAGTACCAGAAGTATCTACTGTTACACTTTGAGTAATTTGTCCGTTATTCCATAAGTAGCTAGAACCAGTTGTAGCAACTAAGGTCACAGAACTACCGGCACAGAATGTTGTCACGCCGTTAGCTGAGATAGCAGCTGAAGGCAATGCGTTCACTGTTGCTACTGTTGTTACACTCGAAGTACAACCGTCAGCATTTGTCACGGTGTAAGTAACGGTTGTTGTACCTTCTGTTATCGAAGTAACTAATCCAGCTGCATCAACGGTTGCCACGTTGTTGTTAGATGAAGACCAAGCGCCACCTGTTGTTGCATTCGCTAACTGCGTAGTTGCACCAACACATACATTCGTTGATCCGGTAATTGCAGTTACTACTGGAAGTGGATTCACGATTACTTGTGTCGAAACTGAGGTTGCGGTACAACCTGAAGCGTTCGTTACATTCACGTAGTATGAACCAGAAGCTGAAACCGTGATGCTTTGTGTCAAGTCACCAGTACTCCAAGAATATGTTGCTCCTGGACTTGCTGTCAATGTCACGCTTCCACCAGCACAGAACGTTGTTGTGCTTGAAGCAGAGATGGTTGCTGTAGTTCCAGCGTTTACTGTCATTGCTGCAGTTACTGCGTTCGTACATCCGTTTGCATTGGTTACAGTATAAGTCAACACTGCGTTACCAGCTGCAATACCTGTCACAACACCAGTTGAACTGATTGTTGCCGCCGCATTGTTGCTTGATGTCCAAGTACCACCCGTTGTTGTTGTTGCAAGAACGACTGTTGATCCTTCACATACTGCGTTAGGGCCTGTAATCGCTGCAACAGTTGGTAATGGATACACCACTAAGTTTGTATTTGCTGATGTCGCTGAACATCCGTTTGCATTTGTAACAGTAACTGAGTAAGGACCATCAACACTTGCGATAATCGTTTGTGTTGTTTCACCTGAACTCCATGCGTAAGCTGTTCCTGCACTTGCTGTCAAGGTTACCGTTGAACCTTCACAGAATGTAGTTGCTCCACTTGCAGTAATTGTCGGTGTAGGCAATGCATTAACTGTTACAGAGGTAACTGCTGATGTTGCGCTACATCCGGCAGCATTCGTTACAATTACACTATAATTACCAGCTGTCGTAACAGTGATACTTTGAGTAATTGCCCCATTGCTCCATGCGTAAGAAGCTCCCGCTGATGCTACTAATGTCACACTTCCTCCTGCGCAGAATGTTGTTGCACTGTTTGCAGTTACTGTTGCTACAGGTAAAGCGTTCACTGTTACCGTGATTGGCGCAGATACTGCAGAACAACCATTCGAATTGGTTACTGTTACTACATAGTTTCCAGAAGCACTCGCCACAATAGACGCTGTCGTTGCTCCTGTATTCCATAAGTAAGACGTTCCTATACTTGCTGTTAAGCTTACATTTCCACCTTGGCAGAATGTAGTAGGGCCGTTTGACGTAATTGCTGCCGTTGGAAGTGCGTTCACTGTGAAGTTTGTGTTCACCGTACTCGTACATCCATTCGTATTCGTATACGTGTAAGTCAATGTAACCGATCCAGCACCGATACCAGTCACAAGTCCCGTCGATGGATTAACTGTAGCGATTAAGTTATTTGCGCTTGACCAAGATCCACCAGTTTGGGCATTTGCCAATGTTGTTGTTGAACCTTGACATACTGAAGCGGAACCTGTATTAGCTGCCAAGATTGGCAATGGACTTACAGTTACTGTCGTAGCAGCTGATGTTGCCGTACAGATATTGTTCGCAGTTATTGTAACCGTGTAATTACCAGAAGTTGAAGAAACATATGTATTAGCTGTTGCTCCTATGATCGCTAAACCATTCAAGTTCCATTGGTAGCCGTATGTTGACCCTGCTGGCGCATTCGCTGCTAACAAGGTTACACTTCCACCTTGACAGAATGTGGTGTTGCCGATTACCGCGATTGTTGCCGTTGGTAATGGATTCACTGTTACTGTTGTTGAAGCAGTATTTGTACATCCATTGGCATTTGTCATACTAAACGTAATTGTTGCCGTTCCAGCGGTTACACCTGTTACCACACCTGTTGCACTTACTACAGCTACAGCTGAATTCGAAGTTGACCAAGTTGGATTCAAGCTAGTTGTTAACAAGGTAGTAGATGACCCTGCACATACCGAAGTTATTCCTGTAATCGCATTTGCTATTGGCAATGGATTCACTGTAACAACTGTTGCTGAAGATGTAGCTGAACATCCGTTCGGGTCTGTTACCGTTACTGTGTAAGAACCAGCGGTTGATACTACTAACGATTGGTTATTTGTATTATTACTCCATTGGTAAGAATAACCAGGTCCAGCGTTTGCATTCAATGTTACGTTACCCCCTTGACAGAACGTCGTTGCTGCACTCGCAGTAATAGTTGCGATAGGAGTAGCAAAGGTTGTTACAGCCACTGGTAATGAAGTCGCTGAACATCCACTTGCATTTGTTAATGTTACCGTATATGTTCCAGAAGTTGTTACATTAATCGATTGTGTTGTCGCATTGTTGCTCCATAAATAAGAAGCTCCTGAACCAGCTGTTAATGTTACGCTTCCTCCTTGACAGAATGAAGTTGGACCGTTCGCTACGATTGTTGCTACTGGTAATGGATTCACTGTTACTGATGTAGCTGAAGAAGTAGCTGAACATCCACTTGCATTCGTTACAGTTACGTAGTAAGAACCACCAGCTGTTACAGTTATGCTTTGTGTTTGTGATCCATTAGACCATAAGTAAGACGCCCCTACGTTAGCCGTTAATGTTACACTACCTCCTTGACAGAATGTTGTTGCGCCACCTGTTGTGATCGATGCTGTAGTTCCAGCATTTACATTCACACTAGCTGTTGCACTTGAAGTACAACCGTTAGTATTTGTCACTGTGTAAGTAATTGTAACGTTACCTGCAACTAATCCAGAAACAACACCTGTAGAACTAACTGTTGCTACTGCTGTGTTGCTTGATGACCAAGTACCACCTGTTGTTGCTGTCGCTAATTGTGTTGTCAATCCTGAACATACATTCGTTTCACCAGTGATCGACGCTACTGTTGGTAATGAATTCACTGTTACTGTTGTTGTAGCTGATGTTGCTGAACATCCACTTGCATTCGAAACCGTTACGTAGTAAGAACCACTTGTTGTTACGGTAATACTTTGTGTTGGTGCACCATTAGACCATAAGTATGTTGACCCAGAATTCGCAGTTAAGACCACATTTCCACCTTGACAGAACGTAGTAACTCCAGCTGCGGTAATAGAAGCAGTTGTTCCTGCATTCACGTTTACTATTGCTGTTGCTGCATTTGTACAGCCGTTTGAGTTTATTATAGTATATGAGATCGTTACGTTACCTTCCGTTATACCTGTAACTACTCCTGTAGCAGAAACTGAAGCGACCGCCGCATTACTTGATGACCAAGTTCCACCTGTAGTAGCCGATGCTAATTGCGTTGTCAATCCTAAACAAACATTCGTTGCGCCATTGATTGCCGCTACAATTGGCAATGGACTTACTGTTACTGTTGTTGCTGCAGAGGTTGCTGAACATCCACTTGCATTTGTAACCGTTACATAGTAAGAGCCATCTACTGTAGCCGTAATGTTTTGTGTTTGTGCACCATTAGACCATAAGTATGTTGACCCAGTATTCGCAGTTAATACTACACTTCCTCCTTGGCAGAATGTAGTTGCTCCTCCCGCAGTAATTGATGCGGTTGTTCCTCCATTCACATTTACTATTGCTGATGTAGCACTTGTGCATCCATTTACATTCGTTACTGTGTATATAATGGTTGTTGCTCCAGCTGTTAAACCTGTTACTAATCCTGAAGCAGAAACTGATGCCACTGCCGCATTACTAGATGTCCACGTACCACCTGTAGTCGATGATGCCAATTGCGTTGTCAAACCTGAACAAACATTTGTTGCTCCAGTAATTGATGCAACTGTTGGCAATGCATTCACTGTTACTGTCGCTGTCGCTGTACTTGTACAGTTGTTTGAGTTTGTATATGTATACGTGATCGTCGCTGTTCCTGCGCTTACTCCCGTTACTGATCCTGTAGATGAGTTAACAATCGCTGTCGCTGTGTTGGAACTTGACCATGTTCCTCCTGATTGACCATTCGTTAAGGTCGTGCTTGATCCGATACACACTGATGGCGTTCCG
>CAIZQH010000007.1 GCA_903935095.1 uncultured Flavobacteriales bacterium
GTTAAGTTTTGAGACAACAAAGACATGTTTTCACGGTAAGCAGCCGTATCCGATGCTGAAGCAGCAAGATCCGTCATGATGTTTTTAATATTCTCTTGAAGATCACTCATTTGACCTAATGTATTTAAGTAATCTTGAGAAGATTTCAATTGTAATTCATATACATTGTTCAAGGCACCAAGATTTTGACCTAATTTCTGCATTTCAGAACCAAAATTCCCTTGTCCTTCACCAGCAATACCAGCAATTGCTTGAGCAGATGCAGCATATTGATCTGTTAATTTAGATAATCCAGCAGAAGCTGTTTCCAAACTTTTCACGTATGAATCTGTCGCTCCAGCAGCTGTTGCTACCGCGCCAAGAGATTTTGCATTTTCCGCTAAATTTGACATACCATCCTTCAAACGAGCTAATAACGCTTGATCGATTCCCGCTTTGTCCAATTCTTTTGCAAGACCGTCAGCTGCACCACCGCCACCAACACCTTTTTTCAATAAGGGTAAAAGACGATTCTCTTCATTATTTTCTTGTACTGCTAACTCAGGGAAAACACGTGTCCAATCTGGATCCTCGTGCATTGGTTCAAGTGCAATGAATGCAAAAATTCCAGCCTCTGTCAACAACCCTAATATCAACATGATATCACATCCAGGCCAGTGCATAATTTTAAATAACGCACCAACAATTACCACCGATGCTCCAAATCCAGAAAGGTATTTAACAAATAACTTATACTTTCTTGAAGCAAAAAAACCACCATTACCACTCATAACTTTTGATTTTAAATTAAACTATAGATTAACATTGATTACTTAATTGTAATATCGCTTTGGATCTCTTCTCCGTTCTCCGCTTCGATATTTTTACCACCACGACCTAGGTGAGTCATTGTGTTTCTAAATCCAATGTAGGACTTAGCTGTATCTTGGTATTCAAATGAACGTGTACTATTCATCAAATAGAACCCAATATCTTTCCATGAACCTCCGCGTGTTACCTTGCGTTTTTTCGCTGGATGATCTCCATCTTTTGCATCATATTCATAATCAGCACTCATATCCGTTTCGAATTCATATGCTGACGGATCATAAGCTGTTGAACACCACTCTGCCACGTTTCCAGCCATACAATACAATCCAAAACCATTCGGATTATACGAGTATACTTTCACCGTGTAGAATCCACCATCTTCAAAATAACGACCTCTCATCGGTTTGAAGTTAGCTAAGAAACAACCACTTGCATTTCTAATGTAAGGGCCTCCCCAAGGATATTGTGACATGTCTAAATCTCCACGTGCCGCTCTCTCCCATTCACTTTCAGTTGGTAAACGGAAATCGTTTACAAACAAGTCACCGTTTGATTGCAACCAAGAATGAAAAATTTGAGTTCTCCAAACGGAGAATGCTTTCGCTTGAGGCCAAGTTACCCCTACAACTGGATAATTGTCATATGCGGTATTCCAGAAATAGTTTTGAGCCATTGGTGTATGATTCGCATAGGTAAAGTCTCTTACCCAACAAAGTGTATCCGGGTAAATATTGATTCGTTCTTTAATGATGAAACGACTTCTATCTGTATGACCTCGAATGGCATTGTGTTGACCTTTACTATCCGTGAATCCTAAATCCAAATCTTGACCTGGATTTGCAAGGATTGATCCTTTCAAAGAATTCGTATCATTAATTTTCGTTACACCTTCAGCCCACTGTTCAACATATAATGTTGTATCCACCCATACTTTATTGGTATTTTGGTCTACTGTATACAACGTTGAACGGTGTTGGTCATTCGATTTATAATCCTTACCAAGTGGTTCGCGGCGATCTCTTCGATAAATGTTATTCGCTGCATCACCACTCAAGCTATCATAAGCAAATGATTTGCGTGCATCGATTGCCTTTGTTATCACTTTGCCTCGGCGAGCTGCCTCTTTGTAGTCAATCCAGAAATAATCAAAGAATAACAAACGTGTGTCTAATTCTCTTCTTTTGTAGAAACTTTCGTCAGCGCTGTAATACATGTCAGATAGCAAGAAAGAAATCTCTGGGTCCTCATAATCAACAGGTTCTGCCCAATTCAATGTGAAGTATTTACGGTTTTCAATACGACCACCTTGATTATAGGTTGTTTTCGCTGTTCCACCTTTCGCTTGTTTGTCCGGGGCATTTTTCTTTCCTGCCCCACTATACATTTGAAAAATTCCTCTCAAATCGTCATCCGACATCACCACGTCAATTTTTTGATCTGGTGAAGAGGTAATGCCGTATTTTTTTTGATCGTATTGGAATCCATTCATTAATTTCTTTCCTTTTCCTTTTCCTTTATCGTAAGTTCCCATCATTGTCAAATACGTTTGATCCGCATTTGCGTTGTTGGTTGAATCCATAAATAATTGGAAAGGAGTATTTCCTCCTTGAATATCGGAACCCATATTCATCAGGGTACGGTAAGGCTCCTTAAAGAAATTGTCAGGTACACTCACCCAACGCTCAGCTTCTTCATCGAAACTTCTTCTATATAATTTTTCTCTTGCGATGGAATCACGCACCCAATGAACGAATTGACGGTACTCGTTGTTCGATATTTCCGTTGCGTCCATATAAAATGCTGGTACAGAAACGGTTTTTTTGCGTGCGGTATGCATTCCCATGATGTCTTCATCGTCTTCACCGGACTGAAAAGCACCAGAAGGAACGTAAACCATCCCTAAGGGCATTTTACCTGGTCCTAAAACGTCTGGATACCAGGTGTCTCTACCACTCACGCCCACTAAATTCCCTTCTACATCACTACAAGAGTAGAAGAAAGTTAGTACAAATAAAAAACTAATTAATTTTTTCATTCTTTTGTTTTTGGTTCTGCCATTATCCAAATTACCTTGCTACAGGATTCTTTTAACTTGGGGTATAACGTAAGAACTGTAAAAATGGTTACATTATATTATTTATGTCCACTACAACATACGTGGATGTCTCGCTTTTGTCTTTGGAGGTGGTGGTAAAAAGTAACAATATTTCACCATCATCTCGTGTGATCCACGAGAAACACTTGCTAATTTATTAATCGTGATATCATAAGAATATCCAATCTGAAATTTCGATATCGGAGAATACCCTAACATCACCGCAACTGCATCCGTCGTTCTAACTAACAATCCACCATATGCATCCTTGCCACCCATCTTAAAGAGGTAACGCGCAGTCAAATCTGCAGACCATTGGGCCAAATCCGTACGTACTAACATTTGCGCATCTATCATTCCATTCGCCACATCTTTAAACTTGTATCCACCCATTAAATAATAATGACGAGCTGATTGGTAACTTTGAATGATTGTGGTGGTTGCAACTGATTTTGTCAATTCAGACTCCGATAGATGGGTTGAAGAAAGTCCAACGTAGAAATCTTTTGCTTGAAAATATAAACCGAAATTTGCATCAAGTGCTGTTGCTGCATAACCGACAGGCAAGGTTGGATCAATCACTGAAGTTGGCGGCACCCAGTTTGGATCCATTCCATAGTTCATAATTCCAATTCCAACACCTACACCAAGTACTCCAGTACGACCGATTCTAACCGGATAAGAATAGTTCAGAAGGAGGTTGTTTTGACGAGAGAAACCAATTGCATCGTGATAGAAATTAATTCCAATCCCACCTGGTAGAAATCGAGATAAATTTGATTCGATATTCAAGATTGCCGAGTTAGGAGCACCATTGACTTTATCCCACTGGTTTCTGTAGATCGAAGTCGCGCAAATTCCATTATACAAGTCAAGACCTGTTTTGCCCGGATTGATACTCATTTTATCAAAAATAAAGTGAGTAACGAGCTTATCTTGTTGCGCTTGGATAGATCCAATTACTGCAACTAACAAGATAGTTAATAGCTTGGTTTTCAATAGCATATGGTTTATTTAACAATTATAAAGTAGCACATCTCTACAGAGAAATGCTATTTTAAGGTGCTAAAATAAGAAAATTAAATGTAAAAATAAAACGAAAGTAAAATTTAATACCGCCATTAACCGAGTTTTTGATAGGTTTTCCACCAAAGGTCTGGCAATTCATTATTCATCGCGTTGTCATAATCTAGTTTATTGCATGGAACCATGTGGTGTCGTTCATATTTGGTTCCGCTTTGCGGAGGATAAGGTACTTCCATCCACCACCGGGCTGATTTATTGCTTTTGAAAAAAACAATTTCTCTTCCGGAATCTTCTAAAAAAACGGTGAACCGGGTATATTCTGATTTACTTCCTACTGGAAAATCTCCCTTTCGAGACATCATTCCTTGAATAAAGTACCAGATAATTTCAGCGAGTAAATGATCGGAAAGTACATTGATGGATTCATAATTGAACACCCCAAAAGATGTTACCTTATCGGAAATTCCAGCATACCGTGAAATCTGACAAATTTGTTCGGCATAAAATCCGTTTGGTATGCCCTTTTCATTCATCGTTTCGGATGCCTTTACTGACTGAAAATCGATATTAATGATATCTGCATTGCGAATATGGGGCTCTGCCTTGGTAAAATCTTGATTAAACTCCCCTAGCCTGCAAATATCGAAGTATAATTTTTCAAATAAATCAAATTCCTTCGCGCTGGCATACGGGATTTGCAAGCCGATATTGGCATGATTAAATAGGTAGCACGGGCGTTTCAGGAGGATTTGACTCAAGTAACCGTTGGCATTGATTTCTTCATCAGGGGTTCCTAGGTCAAGCGAGTAATCAATGGAGCAAATATTGACCAATTGTTCCAATTTCTCGTATCCATTGTACATGGCTACGGTTAAATCCTGACTACCTCCTATAACAATCGGAATAATGTTGTTTTTCACCAATTCCGAAACTACTTTTGAAACCGCAAAATAGGTGTCCTCCAAGGTGTTTCCTGGCAGAATATCACCTAAGTCATATATTGGTGTATTCCAGTCGCGCTCTTGATGTAAGCGATAAAAGGAATCGCGAAACGTTGTGGATGCATTCGTGTTTTCAATACCACTTCCTCTACATTCCGGCACATAAAAAAGTGCGCAACTATTTTTTTCTAATACTGGGAAATCGGATTGGTGTTTCGATACATAAGTACCAAGCTCTTGCCCTTTCCAATTACCAGAATCTGAAACCGCTTGGAAATAAATGGAGATATCTGTCATTCAATTGTCTTTAAAGAACAAAACTAAACATCCGTTCCATTAAAAAATGTTAGTCATTAAAAAGAAATGAAAACGAATACGTGTAAAACTCTATTTAGACAAGATGGATGCAATATCAGGCTTGAAGTAGCGGTCAGACTTCAGCACTTTTCCATCTTCGCGGTAAATGGGTTTTCCGTCCGCATCTAGTTTACTCATATTGGACCGTTGAATCTCTTCAAACACTTCTACTATTTTATCTTGCAAGCCATGTCTAAGGATTGTTCCGCATAAAATATATAACTGATCTCCTAGTGCATCCGCAATCTCTACAATGTCCCCATTATTTGCAGCTTCTAAGTATTCCTCATTTTCTTCCTTCATTAAATCAAAGCGCAATTGCACTTCTTTCGCGGTGAGATCTGATTTTAATTCATAATGGTTTTGAATTCCAAATGAATCATGAAAGGTTTCGACCGCACTAATTATTTCGTTAAATTTCATTACATCCTTTTTAATAGTTTAATAATTTTCGCATTCCTTCTGCAACTTTCTCCGCGTTTGGCAAAAGTTCTGCTTCAAGCGCTCCGTTCAATGGGATTGCTGGGGTGTCAATTGATGCGATGATTTCAATTGGGGCATCTAAATACGTAAAATGAGATCGTTGGATTCTCCCGGCTAATCCCTGAGTGAAGGTACATTCGATGGATTCTTCGGTCACAAGTAGAATTTTCCCATGTCGCTCGCACAATGCACCCATCGCATCCATATCCAGTGGATTGATGCTTCGAAGGTCTAAGATTTCTACCTGTCCTTCAAAAGAAGCAGCCGCTTCAATGCTCCAATAAACTCCTCTACCGTAGGTAATCACGCCTATCGACTCACCTGCCAAGCGTTTTTCATCTGATGCCGTTTGAACGATTCGTGCTTTTCCAATTGGAATCATGTAATCCTCGCTAGGTTCAATGGACATCGCACCTTCTGTTCCTGGAATTTTTGACCAATACAATCCTTTATGTTCTAATATTACGACTGGATTTGGATCGTAAAACGCCGCTTTTAAAAGTCCTTTTAAGTCTGCTCCGGTAGATGGATAAACGACTTTAATTCCGCGAATATTTGCTAACACGGATTCCACACTAGATGAGTGATATGGCCCACCGGAACCGTAAGCACCAATTGGAACACGTATCACTGCACTCACTGGCCATTTGCCGTTAGATAAATAATAGGAACGAGAAACTTCAGTAAATAACTGATTCAATCCTGGCCAAATGTAATCGGCAAATTGGACTTCTACGAATGGTTTTAGTCCAACTGCTGACATTCCAACTGTGGAGCCAATAATAAATGCTTCTTGAATCGGAGTATTAAATACGCGGTCGTCTCCAAAAGTTTGTGCTAAAGTTGCTGCTTCACGAAAAACTCCACCAAGTCTGCCCCCAACATCTTGTCCATAGAGCAGCGCTTCGGGATGTTTGAACATGATTTCTCTTACGGCAAAAAGCGCTGAGTCGACCATGACCGTTTTTTTCTTTCCACTTGGTTCTCTTTCTCCTACCTCTTCGGTTACGGAAGTTGGTGCGAAAATGAAATCTGTTACACTGTCTAAGGTTGGGTCCTCTGCGTTCAACGCTTGACCGTAGGCTTCATCTATTTCTTTTCGGATAGCAGATTCCATGTTAATCACTTCAGCTAAACTAAAGCCCAAATCTTGAACGACTTGTTTCAATTTTGGATAAGGGTCATTTTTCGCTGCTTCTTCTAAATCATCGCGGTACCATTCTTTGCGAACTCCTGATGTATGGTGACCCAATAATGGAACTTTGGCGTGAATAATAAATGGTCTTCTTTCTTTACGCACGATGTCAAATACTTCTTGAACTGTTTCAAAACTCGTTTTGAAGTCGCTGCCATCGATTGTGCGCACCTCAATGCCATGGAATCCTTTTGCATATTCGGAAATATCTTGAGCGCGCGTTTCCTTCGCGTTGGCAGAGATGTCCCATTCGTTGTCCTGTACTAAATAAACGATGGGAAATTGTTTCAATGCCGCCATTTGAAAAGCCTCGGACACTTCTCCTTCTGTACAAGATGCGTCCCCCAAAGAACAAACGACAACTGGTGCGTCGTTCAAGTCCCATTCAGCGATTCCTGTTTTTTCTTTGTATTGAATTCCCATGGCGATTCCGGTAGTTGGAATTGCTTGCATTCCGGTAGCTGAGGATTGATGAGGAATTCTAGGGAATCCTTCGCGATTTAAAGATGGATGACAATAATATGTTCTGCCACCGGAAAAAGGATCGTCTTTTTTGGCAAATACTTGCAGCATCAGTTCGTACGGTTTCATTCCGATGCCAAGAAGGATACTATCATCGCGGTAATATGGAGAAACCCAATCTTGCGGTTTTAATTGCAATCCAACAGCCAATTGAATCGCTTCATGTCCACGTGAAGTTGCATGAACATATTTTGCCGTAATCTCTTTGTTTTGTTCATATTTCTCCGCCATTGTTTTGGCGGTACACATCAAACGAAATGCTTCCCAAGAAGTGGTTTTATGGTCAAATGAACTCATGGTTCTTTTAGTTTTGTTATTCAGTGTGGCAAATATACAAATCAACACTGAATGGCACGAATCCCTTGGCCGGAATAAACTGAAAATACGTTCAAAAAGAAACGGCGCAAAGAAATCTTTGCGCCGTCGCTTCATTTATGGTGGTGGTAAGAGGTATTTGTTAAAACGAGAGTAAAATTCCAGCGTTCACACCACGCAATGACAGAGCGGATCCTTCGTTAAAGACGTCTGTCAAATTATATGTCATGTATAAGTTCCAATCTCCGTAACCAACTAGAGCCATTAATGAGGCTTGAAAAGGTTTAAAATTGAAGTCATCTTTTGTTTTGTCTTTGTTTTGATTTCCATCGACTTCCCATTTGGTTTTGTGTAATCCTCCAATTCTAATTCCACCAACTATACCAGCAGCGATTGTCCAGGATTCACTTGGATTTTTATTCGTATTGATTTGCAATAGCAATGGGGCTTGAAGGTATGCTGAACTCAATACATTTTTCGAGTAATTAACAGCCGTATTTTCAACTCCAAAAATGGTGTCATTTGTTGCGCTAATGTCATAATTTCCTTTGAATGCATACCGGTTCCACTGAATTCCTAATCCTGTTGTTAGACCTAGAAATCCTTTAATGATTGGAAAACGTTTTTCCACTAAATTCAGCTGAGTACCGATGCTTCGTGCCGGGTCTAATTCCAGGAAGCCTAACTCGCTTCCAGTAGCTAATTGATTTTGAGCATTCATGAATCCATTGGATGTTAGTCCAAATCCAGACCATACGGGGTTGTTTGTTTTGGTGGCAAAGTTATCACTTCCCATATCAAACGTTTCATCTTCTTCATCTTCCTGAATAATTACACGTTCATCAATGATCATCCGTTTTTCTCCCTTCATATTTCCATTGCGATCATCTAAAATGACAATCTTCATGTTGCCAATTTTCACCTTGATGGAATCCATCGTAGCATCGCCATCTTGACTAATTATTGTTGAATCCATCTCCAAAAACACATCTACACGAGTCATCGACGAATCTGTTACATAGATTTTTTTCATCTCCTCCGTAAGGATCGAATCCATTTCGTCTATTTGTCCATTGATGATGATGACCGTTGTATCATTCCCCTTAATTTGAACAATACGTTTCGATGGTCCTTTTTGAGCAAACATGATTTGAGATAAACTCAAGATTCCAAGAAGTAATAACTGTTTCATATTTTTTGTTTTTGTTGGTCCTTTGACGTGTGATCACGTTCTTTGTTACAAGTCGTATTATTTTTTAGTTTGTTGTCGTTCCACCGTAATGAATCCCAGTTTGAAAAATGTTGTCTTCACTTCTTCATCTTCTTTTTCGTGATAGGATATCGGGATATTCACTGAATGAGCGAGGTAATTCGTAATGGAGGTATATTTCTCTGCCGTGCTTGGTTTTGCTGTCCCAAACAGTTTTTCATTTCCTTTTTGAATGACAAATTCGCGGATTCCAATGGACTCATGGTTTTTTGTGACGTTGATTGCGCTTATCTGTGTTGATTTTGAATTTACGGCTGCTAATTCAGTCGTTTCAATTTCAGTTAAAGCCTGCATTGAAGGAATGACCACAGGCATCTGATCAACATGTAGCAAAACCTCTTGAACAATGCAATCACGCACTTCATTTTGCTCTTGATTTACATAATCTACGTAATGAGATGTGGACAAAGTTGGCATCTTGAATAAGGCTTTATCAGTCTGAGGATTTTGCTGTTCCGTGTCTTTTTGATCAACTTTGATCGGTTTTTGAACTGCTTTACTTGCTGTATTCGCGCGGGATCCTTGGCTCGGCCAATTCAAGAACAAAAGAAAAATAATACTTGCTGCTGCTGCGTATGAAAAATACAAGCGAAAAGGAATGACTTTACCTTTTTCTTTTATCAGCGTTTCAATGGATGGTAAAAGAATCTGTTCGTTAGGGATTAGCTTTGTCTGTTGAACGAGTTCCCATTGTTGTATTAATTCTTGATCTACGTTGAGCAGGTGTTCAAACGCTTTTTCTTCCTCAATGGTTAGGATTCCTTCTATGTTGGCGATAGACATTTTTTCTTTATCCGAACCCTCCACTGTTATATAAGCCAATGGATTAAATGATTCCTTTTTTAGTAAGGAATCATGGTCAAATTCGATTGACTCATCTTGATGAATAAAAATCATGGAATCATTAACATCTCCCAACTCAGGATTTTCCTCTAAAAGTTGCTGCAGCTGAATCAGTTGGTCATCCGAAAGTCTCCCTTCGATGGCATCCAGCATGCGTGCTTCCAAATGTTCTTTCGACCAATTCATATCAATACTTCTATTTTTCCAATATATGCTTTCAAAAATTTTCTTGCTCTAAAAATATACACTTTCACTTGGTCTTCACTTAGTCCAGTCATTTCTGCAATTTCGTGGTAGGTATATCCCTCGTAATCTCTTAACGTCAAAACTGTGCGTTGAATTTCTGTCAATCGGCTCACTCCTTCGTCAATTTTCTCTTGCACATCAAATGGTGTTTGTTCCTCTGTCTGATGTACATCAATCGAAGCCAAATGATTATGCTGCAGTTTTGCTCTACGCGATCGATCAATTTGAGCATTCACCACGGTGCGAAATAAATAGGACTTGACTTTCTGCGCATCAACTTGGTCGATTTTCATCCACAATTTTTCATACGCGTCTTGTACAAAATCCTTTGCTAAATCTGGGTCGTTGAGATTTTTCAGTGCAAATCGATATAATCGATCCGCAAAGTCTTTTACACTTTGATTGTACTCACTTACCGTCATAACACCGAAGATAAGACGTCTTCATCCTTTAAAAGTTACAAGCTGATTTTTCAGATTATTTCCCTTGGTATTTTTTCTTGTATTTCTGGTACAATTTGTCTTGGAAATTTTCAGTGGATTCGATTTGACCATGAAAAATCAAACAAGTTACTTGATTTGATTTCATATCCAATGCTGGACCTTTGGAAATGAACAAGGTTGCTGATTTCCCCGCTTCGATGGAACCGAATTCCTTTTGAATTCCTAAAATTTTAGACGGATTCAAGGAAATGGATTGTAATGCTTCTTCTTCTGTCAAACCATACGCCATGGCTGTTCCTGCTTGAAACGGCAGATTTCGGGTATTCATCGCTTCCATATCCCCAGCATTTTGAATGCAAAACAATATCCCTTGTTTTTGAAGCAGAGCTGGCAACATATATGGTAAGTTCACATCGTCTTCTTCGCGCTCTGGTAGGCTATGAATCCGATTCAACATAATGGGGATTTTTGCATCCTTTAAACGCTGTCCCACCAAATGTGCTTCATATCCTCCGATAATGACAGGGTATTTCAGCTGGTATTTTTCCACAAACTCAATAATATCTAGAATCTGCTGCATTCCATCTGCATGAAAATAAACGCGTTTTGTTCCTTCAAAACAGTCCTTCATTGCTTCTAGACGAATGTCTTCAACTGTTTTTGTTCCTTTGGCATATGCCTCCGCTAGCGTGAAGAAATCCATGATTTCTTGTTTCTCCTTTTGATAGTTCGTGTTTCTCGATTTTGGAGCTGGTTCAGCCCACCATCCACCGCCTTGAGTACTTGCAGGCCAATTTACGTGAATGCCGTCATCCGCTAAAACGGTGGCATCTTCCCAATTCCATCCGGACAAAAACATGACCGCGGATGAGCCGGAAATAGTACCTCCACGAGGTGTGGATTGTGTCAGCATAACGCCATTTGTTCTCACCGTTTCGATGACTCTTGATTCCACATTGAAAGCCACCTGAGCACGAACATGCGGGTTTAATTCTCCTACATCGTTAAAATCTCGGGTCGCTCGAACAGCGTCAATTTCTGTTAGACCCAAGGTGGAGTTTGCCGCAACGAATCCGGGATAAATATGTTGATTTTCTGCGTCGATAATGGTGTCCCATTCTTTTCGCTGTATGGTATTTGTTAGTGAATTTTTCACAAACAAGATTTTTCCATCCGCGATTCCAATCGCTGCCGTTTCAACTACTTCTCCATTGCCGATGTGAGCCGTTCCGTTGATCACTAAAATGCGTTGAGCATTTGCTAATGGAATCCAGGTTATGATAATTAATAATATGCGTATGTTCTTCATAATTAATGTGTATTTTCTCCTGTCTCACCTTCTTCACCCAATGTATCACAGTGGTAGTGCCTTCTTGGTTTTTTAACAAATGGGGTTGTTTTTTCTCCGTTTTCGTTCGCATTCAACATTTTTGCGATGATTCGAGCACGCTCTTCTTCATTCCGTGAATTAAGTGCTTGATCTTTCCCTGCATCGTACAAAATGGTTCCATCAACAATGGTGTATTGGACTTTCGCTTTAATGCTTATTGGATTATCGGACCAAAGCACGACATCGGCATCTTTTCCAACCTTAATACTTCCCATGCGATCATCCAAATGAAGGATTTTCGCTGGATTCAAGGTCACCATCTTCAGTGCCTCTTCTTCGCTCATTCCACCGTATTTAATGCTTTTTGCAGCTTCCTGATTTAAGCGCCGACCCATTTCCGCGTCATCTGAGTTGATGCTCACAACCACTCCTTGGTCCGCCATTAATTTGGCATTGTAAGGAATGGCCTCATTAACTTCGAATTTATACGCCCACCAATCGGAAAATGTCGAGCCACCCACGCCATGTTTTTTCATTTTATCGGCTACTTTGTATCCTTCAAGGATGTGGGTGAACGTGTTAATGCGGAATCCCATGGAGTCAGCCATATGCATCAACATGTTGATTTCAGATTGAACATACGAGTGACACGTGACGAATCGTTTGCTGTCCATAATCTCTACAAGTACATCCAATTCCAAATCCCTTCTAGGTGGATTCAATGTTTGTTTCGTATTGTATGCTTCCCAAGCAACTTTGTATTCCCTAGCACGGTAAAATGCATCGTAAAAAACCTGTTCAACACCCATTCTTGTTTGAGGAAAACGAGTAGTGCTGTAATCACCCCAATTGGATTGCTTGACATTTTCACCCAAGGCGCATTTAATGAATTTCGGCGCATTTGGAATGAGCATTTCTTGAGGAGAGGATCCCCACTTTAATTTGATTAAGGCAGAACAGCCACCAATCGGATTTGCAGAACCATGGAGTAATTGAGCAGCTGTTACTCCTCCTGCTAATTGACGATAAATATTCATGTCATCCGGATTTACCACGTCTGCGATACTTACTTCAGAAGTTACTGCTTGTCCACCTTCATTCACACCTTTTGAAATGGCAATATGTGAATGCTCATCGATGATTCCTGCGGTTAAGTGCATTCCTTTTCCATCGATTATGGTCGTTGATGCCGATTGTGACAAGGAACCGTTATTAGCTATTTTGACGATTTTTCCGTCCTGAATAAGAACAGATGCCATTTGAAGAACACCCTCTGTTTCGTTGGTCCAAACAGTGGCATTTTTAATCAAAATCGTTTGGTTTTTCGGAGTGGTCTCCACACCAAATGCCATATTTGGTAGCCAAGGTGAGGCAATGTACGAAGTGTCCTTCTTGATCTCTACAGCTTTGGCAGGATCAGAAGCTTTATCCGTTCGAATTCCTGACCATACCAACCAAACACCTTGTGCATTTGTCCCATCACCTTCAAAAATCGCGGCGTTTCTGCTCGTTTTACCATGGAGCTGAATGATTCCTGGTTTTGATTTGTCAAAAGAAGAGAATTGAAGTGTGATGTCGTTTTCCACCAATTGAATGGAAACTTTTTTCGAAGTAGTGTCCAAAGTTACCGCATTCACTTTACCTGATAATTTCACTTTTCCACTTGGACGATCATTCGAGCCTTCAATTTCTAAATCGTATTTCTCCCCATTGATCAAGAGGTTGTATTTCCCAACAATACTTGGTCCAGCGAGTGCTTTGATTTGCGATTTTTCGCCTTGAATCCAAGCATCCAAGAGCTGTGATTCTGTTGTAAACGGATCCGAAGAATAGACCGAAAAATTCGCAAATTTTCCGCTTTCCAATGTTCCAAGTTCATTTCCTACACCTAATTCCTTTGCCGGATTCACGGTCAAGGCCGCTAAAGCTGCATCTACAGGTAATCCCCTGGAAATGGTCAGTCTCAGGTTTTTCCAAAATTGCTCCGCGGATTTCAGCCCATGTGTTGTAAAACAAAACGGGATTCCTTGTTGATGCAAATACAGTGGATTCGAAGGCGCTAATTCCCAATGCTTCAAATCACTTAAAGGAATTTGTCTGGCGATGTATGGATCTCTAACTTCAAAAGGTTCTGGAAAATTAATCGGAATTACAATTGTTCTCTGGATGTTTTTCAACGCATCGATTGCCGCATATTCGTTACCTGAACCGATGTAACAAAAATTTAAGTTATGTTCCTTTGCGATTTTTTCTGCTCTCAAGATCTCCCATTTGTCCTCCGTTTTGAAGAACATAGGTAATTTCATTTCTTTGGACCATGTATCCAAGGAAATGGAAAATTCCGTCTGTGGTGAAGTCAAATAATACGATAAGTCATACAATGCCTGACGCATCAATGCGATGGAACCCATTTGTGATGAGGGATATCCATCCGAAGAAGATCCTTTTGAAAAGGACAAAAATTGAGCGGCATCTCCTTTCATCATTTGTTTATTTGCGTGATCGTTACCTAAAGAAACGAGTGCGCCAGTACCGCGAACCATGCCATCCATTAAGTGAGTAACAGCATAGCCGAATCCTTCTTGAATCAAGGTTTCGTTGGCCTTATCGTCAATAGCAAACGAGCTAGAAGCTTTAAATTCGGGATGAATGGTCTCATTCCAATAGTATGCACCTTCTTTATCACCTTTTGACTGGGTGCGAAATCCACCTTCACGAAAAGTAGCTTTTGGTAATCCAACGTTGGAATACAATTCGACAAAAGATGGAAGAATTGTTTTTCCTGAATAATCAATAATAACTGCTTGATTATCTTTAATCGATGAAGCTATTTCCTTGATTTTTCCATCCACGACCAACATGTCTGCTTTTTCCAACACTTGAGTTGGAGAGACATAAATGCGCGCGTTTTGAATGAGAATTGATTTCGGTTCGGATTTTTTAACACCATTTTCGGGTCCAAACTGCGCGAGAGCTGGATAAAGTTGTAATGTTAAAAAGAAGGTGAAGAATATGCTTTTTTTCATAGGAGGTGAAATTACAAAAAAGTCGGGAGATTTTCAGGGAACATATTTCATGGCTTCGCGGTAAGCGAGTCCTTTCAATTCCTCTTGCTGAACAACTGACTTTACCCAAAGTGGATTCCATTTCGAAACTTCACGCAAACTCCAACCGATTGCTTTTTGGATAAAAAATTCTTTGTTCCATTTTAAGGCGTGAATGTAAGATTGCTGCAATCCCAAATTCGTTTGTTCTTTGTATTTTAACTGATACAGCAAGCATGTTCGGTTCAGCCAAAAAGAAGGGTGACTCATCCAATCTGAGATAATGATAGGCATTTCTTCCGGGAATTTCTTTGCGTACTTTCCGACAATGTGAACAGCGATTCCATCAATGGTATCCCACCAGCTTTGGTTATTTAAAATAAAATAGATGTGCTCAATGTCAGACTTTTCGTATGATTTGATGTTCCATGTTAACATCCAATCTAAAGCCAATTGATGATATTCCCTTTCCTCTTTTTGCCAAAGTTCACGGACTAAATCCCAAGTCTCACTTCGTGTAAGTGTTAGTGGTAAACTTTCTTTCCAAGCGCGCATGACTTCTTTTCTTGGTCCACTCATGACACCGAGAAAGGGGAATTTATTTTTCATGTAATTCTCCATTGCCGTGACGCGTGAAGAATCTCTAACAAGCTCAAGATGCTTGGATAAATCATCGATGTATGTACTCATGAAAAAAAGAAAAAAGGCAAATCATAAGCCGGGTTCTGTATCCTTTGTTGAAGAATCAACGCAGTTATCTATCATTTATCTTGTTCCAAACTCACGCTTGGAATCCATCAACCTACCCTCCGAGATCGGACGAGCAGCCCTTTATGCATTGCTGCAATCCTCGGTTTATTTGGTCTTTCAGTTCGTAAGGTTTACCTTGCCTTTCACATCGCTGTCAAAGCGGTGAGCTCTTACCTCACCTTTTCACCTTTTCCCTCGCGCAAGCGCTCAGGTAGTTTTCCTTTCTGCGGCACTTTCTGTTCCCGAAAAATTCCTTTTTCGAGACCTTCCCGTTAGGAAGTACGACGCTCTATACTGCCCGGACTTTCCTCTTTAAAAAAGCGATAGACTGATTTGCCTGTTCAAAGGTATTAAAGTTTCGTCAGTTTCCGAACGATTATTCCTTTATTGGTTTGAAGGTGGCAGAAATAAACTCCTGGTTTCAGCTCTTGAATATCGATGTACGCATTTTGTACGCCATTAAATGAACTAGTCGAAACTTTAGCGCCCATCTGGTCATAGAAGACCACCTCATCCACGGCTAGGGTTGATTCAAAGAAACACAAATCTTCCACTGGATTCGGGTAAAGCACCAATTCATTGCTTAACTCAGTTAATCCAGCATCTAAACCAAGGTATTGTTCTTGAAATTCAATGGAACTAATGTTTTGGTTACCATTCACATTTGTCGCAACCACTTTCAATAAATATTCCTTTTTGCCATTCGTCCACCATTCGTATTCCGTACGTTCAATTGCCGGTGTTCCAATCCAACCACCCGTTCCAAAAAAGGTTTGATAAATGGAATCGACCTCATTAATGTCGTGACGCACACGTAATGCAGGAAAAGTTCCAAGAGGTGTTGTGACCGTTCCCCAACCATCTACTTCTGAATGCCTTTGGCGGTGCTGAATGAATTTAATGTCAGTAGCTGGATTCAAATCAACGAATGTGTATCCGCGTGAATCGTGAACATCCCCAAAAGTAAGTGGTAAGCTATAACGCGTTTCAATGGTATCAGATTTAAATGGAACACCTTGTCCCTCTACATTGATGGAATAACCGATGGAGGTTATCGCGTTATTTGAGCGCTTTGTGTATTGACTTAAATCACTAATTTGAATCGGTAGAAATGCTGATAATTGATCGATAGGTAATTCGGTCGTTAAGTTAAAGTACGTTGCTGAATAGGATCCAGCGAATGGACCATACGTTGCTAAAATTAAAAAAGATCCAAATCCGATTGGCGTGTAATCCTTCAAAGACTGTGTACTCGCCGTCAAACTGCTGAAATCCCATGTGTAGTTTGCTCCAGTTGAGGTAAAATCTAGGTTGGAAGATTGCATTTGACTAAGTCGAACGGTGTCCCCCGCGTTGGCGAAATCGGCCACAGCAAGTGAAATTTGAGCAGTAGCTATTGTACTGAAAATCAAAAATAGGGAGAGGAAAAATGTGTTTTTAATCATTTGATGAATTTTGTCAAACAAATATAAGGAAATTAATATCCAATTCAAACAAGTGATCGATCATTGTAAAAATGGACTTAACTTTACGGCAATGGAGCCTGATTTCAAAGATTTACTTGCCGAATATAAGGATGAATTGACTCATTTTCAGTCAGATGATATCCTTGTGAATATTCAGCCCAGTAAAATCTTATCCCTGGAGGAAATCAAAGAAATAGCGACTTTAAAAACACAACGATTGCTCAAGGTTTCACTGACAACTTTCCGTGAAATAGGTATATATCCATTTTGTCAGAGTTTAGGGGTCGTTCAATGGGATAAGCAAGGAAAAACGATTGAAACGGTTGTGTATTTGAGAGATGTTCAGATTTCTTACCGCAAAATGAAAGCCATTCAAGTGGTTGAATCTGATCAGTCCTATTTTATCAATCCATATTTCGAACGCTGGTTTCGAGACAAGTTTCATCAAGATCCTCCGAGCTTTGAAAATCGACATGAACTTCTTGCCTTTTTCGATTCAAGACCATTTACCTATTTACCCGAACTTACATATTATGGGAATTTTCATCCTCAACGCTATGAGTTATTGAAGGAACTGGAGAATTTATTATCCTGTCAACAATTCTCACAGCCCATCAAGCGATTATTGGGTCATTCCGATCAAACAGAGCAAATACCATCATCTTCTTGGTCACTTTCAAGTCCTTTTTTATTTGAATTTGATCCAGATCAGGCGGAAGTAGTCGAAAATTTAAACCTTGATTCCGTTACCGTACAGGGTCCTCCAGGAACGGGTAAGTCCCAAGTAATATGCAATATTATTGGTTCCTGTTTACAGCAGGACAAAAACGTACTTGTCGTATCTGAGAAAAAATCGGCGCTTCAAGTCATCCAGCAGAAATTAACAGAACGAAACCTCGGTTTTTTATGCACGCACTTATCCTTCCATGCGAATTCACATGCATTCTACGAGGATTTAAAAACGACATGGGAACGGTTGAGTCATGTTCCCACATTGAAGGAAAAACACTGGATTCAATACGAAAGCTCGGGGCAATTAGCAAAACAATTTCAAGCACTGAAAAATGCTGAAATGGAGCTTGGTTATCCTTTCCTAGAATTCAAGGAAAAACGTCCAAAAAAAGCACTTATTTCTAGTTTTCCAAATATGCCTGCTCCTGCGCTCGCAACATGGATGAATGATCAAAAGATCCTTCATGAAATGGCGCCTAGTACCTTGGAAATATTGCCATTTCTCAGCAAATCATGGTTGAATCTTAGCGAATTTCAAGAAAACATTCATGTATTACATACCTTAATTGAACGTCAATCTAGGTATAAAGATGTATTCGACTTATCCCATTTGGAATCCGTTCAAAAATCCGTCAAAATGGCTATTGTTTGCCATCAGTACCAAGGATCGATTTACGAAAAATACGGACACCTCTTAGACAAAGAATTAAACGGATTCAAGCGTGAAATCAAGAAATGGAAAGCCTTGAATCAAGCTTTAGAATTACTTGATGTAGAAAACTATCATTGGAAACAAGTACCAAGTTTTGCGGAGTTAGAAATCCTAAAATCTGCTTCTCAAGAAAAAGGATGGTTGGCAAGTTTGAGATGGAAACGTTTGTGGAGGAATTGGACACGTACACCAAAGTTAAATCCACTTTCTTCTATTGCTTCTAAAGAAAATCAGTTGAACTTACGTTCTGACCTGAAAAAACGAAGTCATAAATTTGAATCTTTGGGCATCGTCTCCATAGAGATTGAACTGCCCGTTATTGAACAATTCATTCAACATATTTCGATGAAGGATTGGACATGGTATCAAGCATTAAATCCTGAATCACGCTTAGAAATGGCGCAAGCAAATCGACCGCTAAATGACTACACGTTAGGATTAAAATCACTTTTCACGCTGCATGCTAAAGATGATATCGAATGTGTTTTCACAAAGCTTACCGAGTCAATGGATGCTTTTAAATCAGATATTACTCGTTTGAACGATCTTTCTAATGAAACATTTGATCTTTTAAAAACAAGAAAATCCAATAATGAATTAGCGGCTTTCGTTCATGAACATCATTGGAATTCCTTTGTAGCCAAACACCCGTATATGTTAGATTTCGATATAAACGAATTCAAACATGAGCTTAAAAAAGCACTGAAAAACATCCAACAAGAAGGAGTCGATCTTTCTGAATTCCTTGTCGAACATCAAGCACGCAAATTTGCGGATTTCCAACGATTATTGAGTGTGCCCTTGTCGAAATTGAGTGAGGCTGAAAAATCATTGCGAACAGATTTACGAAAGGGCAAATCGATTTTAGTGAAGGAGTTTGCCAAAACACGAAACCACCTCTCTATTCGCGAGTTGAGAAGCAGTGAGGCAAAATATTGGGTGGATGTATTGAAACCGATTCAGCTTTCGAATCCAAGTTCTCTAGCATCCATTTTTTCGATGGAAAAAGATCAATTTGAATTAGTCATTTTTGATGAAGCGGGACAAATTCCGATGAGTTATGCACTTGGTGCCTTGCAACGTGCAAAGCGCGTTCTGATCGCTGGAGACCATCAACAAATGAGTCCTTCCAGTTATTTTAGACAGTCTGAAGAAGTTGTGATCGACGTCTTACATCAATCTGCATATTATTTACCGAACGTCATGTTGACGCATCATTATCGCAGTAGAGATGAGCGATTAATTGAATATTCCAACCGTTATTTCTACGGAGGAAGATTGCGCATTTTTGCGGAGAAAACACAAGAAAAAACGAACTTGATGTTGAGTTATGTTCCGGATGGAATATACGCCGATGGAGTCAATTTAACAGAAGCCAAAGTAATGGCACGGCTGGTAGAAAAAGCACTCTTACATTCCGAGAAATGTGGTGTCGTAGCTTTTTCAGAAGCGCAATTAAATGCGATTCATTCGCAACTTTCATCAAAAGCCCAGCAACAACTTGAAGAAGCTATTGACAATGACAACTTCTTCTTCAAGGCACTGGAACAAGTTCAAGGAGAAGAGTGTGATCATTTACTTGTTGGATTCGGGTATGGTAAAAATAAGGAAGGTAAATTCGATATGCGTTTTGGTCCGATCAACTTGAAAAACGGAGAGAAACGTTTAAATGTGCTCTTCAGTCGGGCACGGAAATCCATTCATTTTGTCACAAGTGTTAAACGTACTGATTTTTCTAGCTCTAAAAACGAAGGTGTCCAACGACTGAAAGATTGGTTTGTGTATATCGAGGAACAAAGTAAATTGTCAGGGGAGCTTATCAATTCTACGATTACATTTGAATCATTAATGGCGGAAGAAGAAAGTTTCCTTTCGTTTGCCAATCGCTATCGTGTTCTTAGTCAGCGGAATTGGGGTGTCGAATAACCCGATTCGTACTCCAAATTAATTTATTCACATTGGCTTAATGTCCTTTTATCAGATTGTTAATTTTTGAATAACACTCATTGGAGCAGATGAATAGAACTTTGTAAAAAATTTCAACATGAAAAGATTTACAAACATTCTTCTAGTTATTATAACTACGCTTTCAACGACTACCTTGAATGCCCAATCTCATATTGCTTTGTGGAATTACAATGCTATTGTAGGATCACCCACCGCACCGGTAGCAGATTTAGGTGCTGGAACATCATCCATCGTTGGTTCGTTAGTTATCGCTCCGGCAGCAACAGGAATGGATCCAATCATCAATAATGGTTGTGGTACACAGAATGGTTTGAATCCAGGCGCGTGGGCATTTACAGCAAGTCCAGGTGCAACCAATGAATCTAGCGGAGTACAATACAATGTATCTACAATAGGATTTCAAAATATTTTCTTTACCTGGGACCAAAGATCATCGAACACCGCAGTGAATACGATGCGTGTGAAGTACACCCTAGATGGAACAACTTGGTTAGATTTTGTTATGACCGATTTAAATACTACTTATTGCAATGGTGTTTTAGATGGTGGTAGATTTCAAAATAGTGCGGTAGGAGATAACTACCGAAGAGTTTCTGTTAATTTTTCTGCGATTACTGGAGCAAATAACAATGCAAATTTTGCTGTACGGGTTCTTGCAGCACATTACCAAACGACCGGTGAATTTAGACAAACTGGAATTCCGGCTAATATCGCTACCGCAGGTACGTGGCGATTTGATAATGTTTCCATTGGTGGTCGTTCAAATGTTTCTATCATTGCTGCAAACAATTTTATTACGATAAATGAAAATGTAGGAACGGTTGTCGTTCCAATTACCGTGTCAAACCCTAATGCAAACCCAATTGTATTAAACTTAGGTTTTTCTACGTACTCCAACGCAACATTGAATGATGATTTCACGATGTCAAGTACAGTAACCATTCCGGCCAATACAAATGGTATTTTCAATCATACAGTAACGATTGTTGATGATGTTTTACCTGAAAAAGCAGAGCGTATCATTGTTAAAATTTTGAATGGATCTAACGCACTTGTATCAAGTACAGATAACTACAGAATCATGTTTATTAGCGATAATGACATGCAAGCACCAGCTCAAACCAATGAGTTAAACATGAATTTGCTTACAAGTTTCTCGAACGGGGTAACAGGAACAAACTCTGCTGAAATTGTCACATTTGATTCGGACGTAGATCGAATGTACATTGCAAATAGCATTGGAGCGAAATTAGACATTGTAAATTTCGCTAATCCGTCAAATCCAATTTTAATTTCTTCCGTTGCGATGGCACCATATGGAAACATTAATTCTGTTGTTGCGCATGACAGTATTATTGCATTAGCGATAGAAAATTCAAATCCACAATTAAATGGATCAGTAGTCATTTTGGATTACAATGGTAACTTCTTGAAACAAGTAACTGTTGGAGCAATGCCTGACATGATCACGTTCAATAAGAATTACACAAAGATTCTTACGGCTAACGAAGGAGAGCCAAATGCAAGTTACACTGTCGATCCAGAAGGTTCGGTTTCCATCATTGATATTTCTGGAGGAATCAGTTCCTTGACACAAGCAAATGTTACCACTTTAGATTTAACAGCATATAACACGCAATCTACTGCATTACTTGCACAAGGAATTCGTTTATTCTCAACAAGTGCAACGGTTGCTCAGGATTTAGAACCAGAGTACATCGCTGTTTCGGATGACAATACAAAAGCTTACGTAAGTATTCAAGAAGCGAATGCACTTTTAACCATCGATTTAACGACAAATAGTATTTTAAGTCTTTCCGCTTTAGGATATAGTCTATACAACACAGGATCAGGAAATGCATTAGACGCTTCTGATCAAAGTGGCGCAGTTCTCATTACAGGTGATTTACCTATTAAAGGAGCGTATATGCCGGATGCTATTTCCTACGCAACCATTGGTGGACAAGGATACATTTTCACAGCGAATGAAGGAGATTCGAGAGAATTTGCATCGGTCATTGATGCCAATAGAATTTCATCCTCTGTATTTGCTAATTTAGATCCGGTTGCTTTCCCAGATGCAGCTATCCTAAAAAACAATAAGTTCCTAGGTCGACTTAGCGCTTTGAAATATTCTGGAGACACGGATGGTGACGGTGATTATGATGAATTACATGTCATGAGCGGACGTTCTTTCAGTATTCGCAATGCAACAACTGGAGCGGTCGTATTTGATTCCAAAGACCTTTTGGAGCAAATCACTTCAAAACATCCTTATTTTGGTTCGATCTTTAATGCGTCAAATACAGTTGGTGCACCAGCACTTAAAAACCGCAGTGACGATAAAGGTCCAGAAATTGAAGGAATCGCAGTTCATCAATTCAACGGATCAATGTATGCCTTTGTATCTTCCGAACGCCTGGGTGGTGTATTTATTTTTAATGTTCAAAATCCATCTTCGCCAAATTTCGTAGGATATTATAACAATCGTTCTAATACAGCGAGTGGTCCAGATTTAGGCGCTGAAGGAATTATTTTTATTTCTGCAGCTGATTCTCCAAATGGAAATCCACTTGTGATCTTGGCAAATGAAGTAAGTAGTACTTTATCCATTTATCAATTGAATACCTGTTCGTCTATTGCAGGAGCAGAAATCAATAGTTCGTTAACCGGATTTTGTCAAGGATCTACAGCTTCCTTGAGTATTCCTGGTGCCACTGGAAGTTCTTATCAATGGTTATTAAATGGTGCGCCGATTGCTGGAGAAACAGGTGTTACGTGCAGCATTTCTCAAGGTGGAAATTATGCGGTATTGGTAACAAGCTCCGTATTGGGATGTACAGATACATCAAATGTCAAAGCCATTACAACTTATTCTCTTCCAACAGTGAATGCTGGTATTGATCAAGCAGTTTGTTCTGGTGCTAGTCTTACATTGACAGGAGGTGGTGCAAATTCATATTCTTGGTCCAATGGGATTTCTAACGCATTATCGTTCATCCCTTTAACATCTCAAATTTATACGCTAACTGGAATCGATGCCAATGGATGTTCAAATACGGATGAAGTTCAAGTAACCGTAAACGCTCTTCCAACGGTTGATGCTGGGATTAACCAAACGGTTTGTGCTGGATTAAGTGTGACTTTAAATGGTGCTGGGGCAAGTACCTATTCCTGGAATAATGGCGTGATCAATGCCGTTCCATACGTTCCAACAATTTCGCAA
>CAIZQH010000008.1 GCA_903935095.1 uncultured Flavobacteriales bacterium
GTTTTGCTTAATCGTATTGAATTTCATAAATCCATACCTCGAGAGCTCGTAAACAGCGAAGCTATAAAAAAAAATTCTGGACTATTTTACCGTTCAGTTTCAAATGCTTGAATTATTAGAGCAACTCTACTTACATCGCATAGCCCACCTCAATAAATTCGCCATCAGGCAAGCCGTTACCCAGGTTAATCCCGATTACGCCATCCCTACCAAACAAGAAATTTCAGCCTACATGTCGGGGCAGCTGTCTTTATTTCCAAAAGGCAGCGGCATAACACTCATTCAATGGCAAAGGGATAAAGTAGCCTTTATAGAGCTTTTCGTGTCGGTTTATGAGAGCAACTCAGTAAAGGGAATAGATAAGCCTAAAATAACGAAGAAGGAGTTTTTCGGGCTGCTTATGTGGTTTTTCAATATTCAGATTGGAAACATCGATTCTACACTACAAGCTGCCAAAAACAGAAAAATTGAGCAAAAGCCCTATTTGAAGGAGCTCATGGAAGTATTCGACAACTATTGCGCCAGGGGTCTTTAAAAAAAATCATTGTAGTACAATTGTAGTACAATAATCAAGCTGGAAAGTGTTGGTAGCATTGCAGCCTAATAAATTAATAGGCAGCATATGTGGGAAAACAAAATCAATAGTACAGAAACACCTGGCATTAAATTGCTAGAGGAAAGACTTGCAAAAGTTGAGCGGATCCTGAGCCAACTTGCTGAAGAAGTAAAAGAACCTAAGAAGGAAATGAAATACCTGGATGTTGCCAGTGCAGCAAAAATCCTGGGACTTTCTAGAGCACAAATGTACATCCTTATGAGAGACGGCAAACTGCCATATACTCATGTGGGACGACAACGGCGACTGATTTTATCAGACCTCGTAAGCTATGTCAAAAAAGGCTATCAGCCTGCTAGAAAATCCATCATTTAACCTTCTTAAAACTTTTATATGTCACTAAATAAAGATTCAATTCTTCAAGCAACAAACAACGGATTAAGTATTTTCAAGCATTTTCTTGGAAGCAAATTTTCAAAGGTTGGGAAATCCTTTAAAAGCCCATTCTATCAAGATTCTAAGGCATCATGCTATTTGTATTTTGATAAGAAATCGTCTATCTATAAGTTCAAAGATTTCGGGGATGCCGAATACAGTGGCGATTGCTTTTTCTTTGTCAGTAAAATTTTTGGACTAACCTGTGATGATCGGCAAGACTTTATCAAAATTCTTGAAATCATCGATAATGAATTAGGGCTTTGCCTGGAGGATAACGATCAAAAGGTAAACCGAGTTGTTAGGGAAAATAAAGGCGAAGTTCAAAGAGCTTCCTCCCTGCCTTCGATACACGATGGATTTGAAACGGCTAAAACGAAACTACCAATTCAGACTAGAGAGTTCAATGAAACTGAAATTCAGTTTTGGGCACAGTACGGAATTACCAAAGAAATTTTAGATCGCTTTAATGTATCGGCCATTGAACGCTTTATTGGCATTGGCAAAGACGGCAAAGAATACGCAATGGGCAGCACCGTTGACCAACCTATGTTTGGTTACAACGGAAGACGGTACACAAAACTTTACCGTCCATTTTCAAACTTGCGTTTTTTGTACACAGGTGAAGTAACCGAAAGCTATGTTTTTGGATTTGACCAATTACCCATTCGCGGCGATGTGTTATTCATTACAGGCGGAGAGAAAGATGTGTTGAGTTTGGTATCCCATGGATTTCATGCTATTTGTTTCAACAGTGAAACAGCACACATTCCAAAGAATTTAATCAGAGGCCTGGGTTATAGATTCAAACACATCACCCTACTTTATGATGTTGATGAAACTGGAAAGGCATCTATGGCAAAGCTTACCAAAGACTTAAAGGAATATCAACTTAAAAGTTTATACCTGCCCTTGTCAGGTGAAAAAACAGAAAAAGACATTTCCGATTTCTTTCGCTTGAAACATTCAGCTGATGATTTAATGATGCTGTTTCGTGAGATGCTCGATCACTTGTATGAGGATACCATAGCGGTAATGAAGAGCTGTGAAATTGATTTTGAGAATCCGCCAAAAGCACCTGAACCGCTTAGTACCATTAACGATGTTACCATTGGAACACCAGGAAACATCGTTTGTGTAGCTGGTTCCGAAGGTAGCGGCAAGACAAATTATTTGGGTGGAATTCTTTCAGGAGCGATTAAACCAGGTGAGATAGAAATTGATACGCTGGGAACCACCATCAAAGAAAATATTGAGCAACGAGCGGTTTTACTTTACGATACAGAGCAATCCGAATTTCAACTCTACAAAAACCTAACCTACATCATTCGAAGGTCTTCACAAGAAAAGCCACCTTCCTGGTTTAAAGCATTTTGTTTAGTTGGTATTTCACGAAGTGAACGTATCAATTTAATCCTGGAATCCATGGATCGTTTCTTCTATGAGCATGGTGGCATTCACTTGGTGGTCATTGATGGTATTGCCGACTTACTTGGTGCGGTTAACGATGAAGAAAGCTCTGTGAAGCTAGTTGAGGAATTATTTCGAATGGCAGCCATTTACAATACAGTAATTATTTGTGTGTTGCACCTTGCGCCATCGGGCATGAAACTTCGCGGTCACCTTGGATCCGAAGTTCAAAGAAAGGCAGCAGGTATTTTATTGATTGAAAAAGACGACAACAACAATTGCAGTGTTGTAAAAGCATTAAAAGTGAGAGATGGTTCACCACTAGATGTGCCAATGA
>CAIZQH010000009.1 GCA_903935095.1 uncultured Flavobacteriales bacterium
AAAAGAAATATATTATATATAATTAACTTCCTAGGAATAAATTTGTCCTGTATGGAAATCTTGAATACTTTTATCTCATGAAAAATAGCTTTGATACGCTGCTTAGTCAAATAGATGCTTTTATACGAAAGTACTATAAGAATCAACTGATTCGTGGGTTATTAGTGTTTTTCGTTATTTTTTTATTTTCCTTTCTTTTCGCAACGACCTTTGAGTATTTCGGAAGGTTTAATTCGGTGGTTAGAGCGTTCTTGTTTTTTGGATTTATTGGATTAAATACTTTTGTTTTTATTAGGTTCATACTGATACCTATTACCAAGCTGGTTTCATTCGGAAAGCAAATTAGTAGGATTCAAGCCTCTGAAATAATTGGTTCTTTTTTTCCGTCTATTTCTGATCGATTAAAAAACACATTACAACTTCAAAATGATTTAACACATCAAGAAGGAAATATTGAATTATTAAGAGCTAGTGTCAATCAGCGATCTTCAGAATTAAGCATAATACCATTTAAAAATGCGATTAAAATAAATGAGAATAAGCGTTATTTAACTTATTTAATACCACTTTTTACGTGTTTCGTTTTTATTGCTCTATTCATACCCTCGATTATTACACAGGGTACTGAACATGTTGTTTATTACAATAAAGCGTTTAAAGAACAAGCTCCATACCTATTTCAACTTAAAAATAGTTTAGTTGTTATTGAAGAAGGAACGGACTTTCCTATTGAACTAACAATTATATCAAAAAAAAATAGCCGAGAGAAAGAAATACCTAATCAAGTTTTTTTGATATCAGAACAAGGTAAATTTTTATTATTTAGAAAAACAAAAAACACTTTTATTGGAAGTATTAAAAAACCAAAAAAGAATGCTCATTTTTATTTTACAACGAATGAGTTTGATAGTAAAAAATATCAACTAAATGTCATTGGTAAAACCTTAATAGGTAGCATACAGGCTTTTTGCACATATCCATCATATCTCGGTAAACAAAATGAGTTGATTGAAAATGTTGGAGACTTAACCATTCCTGAGGGTACACAGATTGAGTGGAAAGTTCAAACAAAAAACACGGTTAATACGAGTGTCTTTTGGAATCAAGTAAAATCGTTATTTAAATCAGAATCATTCAAATTTAACTATGTATGTAAAGATGATAAGCAACTTAAATTTGTTTTAGAAAATAGTTTTTCGCATGAGAAAGATACGGTTCAATATAAGATAAATGTGGTAAAAGATGCTTTTCCTACGATAGAGATAATTGAAAAAGTAGATTCTATTTCTGAAGGGGTAAAATTATTCACTGGTATAGCGGCAGATGATTATGGATTAAAATCACTGCAATTTGTTTATAAAATTATTCGCCAGAACGGACAACATAAAGAAGTGAGAATTCCAGTACAACAGGTAATTGGCTCTCAAATGAATGTCAATTTTGCGGTTGATTTCAAACGGGAAGAAATCCAATTAAAAGACAAGATTGAATATTATTTCGTTGTCTATGATAATGATGGTGTAAATGGTAGTAAAGCTGCTAAAAGTCAGTTGTTTACATATGAACTCCCTAGTTTGGAAGAATTGAATGATTCTAGACAAGAAGATCAAAATAGAACCAAAGAAGATCTTGATCAATTATTAAAAAAGACCAAAGAATTTCAAAAGAACATCACACAATTAAAAAAGGAAACGTTAAATGCTAAATCATCTGACTGGAATAAATTAAATAAAGTTCAACAGTTAAAAGAAGAACAATCTAGTTTATTAGAGTCCTTAGAAAAGATTCAAAATGAAATGGAGAAAAGTGTAGAGGAGAAAAATCAACTCTCACCAATGGATCAAGAGTTACTTGAAAAACAAGATATGATTGAAAAGCTTTTGGAAGAATTGATGGATGATGAACTAAAAAAACTATTAGATGATTTAGAAAAATTATTAGAACAAAACGATAAAGAACAAATTAAGGAAAAAATGGAAGAGTTAAATCAGTCCAGCGAGGACATGAAGAAGCAACTTGACCGAAGCCTTGAGATGTTGAAGAAAATGCAGCTAAACGAACGCATTGATGATTTAGAGAAGGAATTAAAAGAGTTAGCAAAGGAACAAGATGAACTTCGCGACGAATTAAATAAAGAACGATCAAAAGAAGAATTAACAAAGAAACAAGAGGAATTAAATAAAAAGTTTGATGAGTTAAAAAAAGACCTCCAGAATTTAAATGAATTAAATAAAGAATTGGATAAACCAATGGATTTAGGTAACCTGGATGAATTACAAAACCAAGTAAGTGATGATTTACAGGAAGCAAAGGATGGTTTAGAACAAGGTAAGGAGAAAAAAGCAGGAGAAAAACAAAAGTCTGCATCTGAGGGAATGAATTCATTGGCAAATCAACTGAACGCCAAACAACAACAAGCAAATAAGAAGGAGCAGGAAGAGGATATGAAATCCCTTCGAAACATTTTAGAAAGCTTGATGACCCTAAGTTTCGACCAAGAAGCCTTAATGAATAAATTCAATAAAATTACGACTCAAGACCCTGTTTATAGGAAATTAGGAAGGCGCCAACAACGAATAATTGACGAAACAAAAATCATTAAAGATAGTTTATTGGCATTGGCAAAACGTCAACCGAAAATAGCGTCATTTATTGATAGAGAATTAAATGCCATAGAATCTAACCACCAATTATCTGTGGAAGATATAGACGACCACAGAAAAAAAGAATTAAACAAACACCAACAACTGGTAATGACCTCTTATAATAACCTAGCGCTTCTTTTGAACGAGGCCCTGCAAAGTATGCAGAGTCAAATGCAATCAGAAATGGAGGGGTCGGGTAGTTGTAATAATCCAGGAAAGGGAAAGCCTAAACCAGGACAATCCATGTCAACAGGGGATATGAAAGAAATGCTCAAGAAACAACTGGAACAAATGCAAAAAGGCCAAAATCCAGGCGGTGAAAAACCAGGAGATAAGCCGGGAAACAAACCCGGAAGTCAACCGGGGTCAACCCCTGGAAGCACAGGCCAAAACATGTTGGGTTTAGGCAATAAAGAAATGGCGAAAATGGCAGCAGAACAAACAGCGATTCGCCAGCGATTAGAACAACTACGCAATGAAATGAATAAAAGCGGTAAAGGGTTGGGTAATCAATTAAACCCACTCATTAAAGAATTGGAAGAACAGGAGAAAAACATCATTAATAAGAACAGTAATAAAGACCTGGTAAATCGCCAAAAAGAAATATTAACTAGGCTTTTGGAAAGTGAAAAAGCATTGATGGAAAGAGGTTATGAAGAAAAGAGAGAATCTAAATCCGGAAAAGATGAAGATTCTAGTAACAAAATTCGATTTGATGAGTATAACAAAACCAAATTAAAGGAAATTGAATTATTGAAGAGCGCCGACCCCTCTCTTAAGTTTTATTATAAGGAAAAGGCAAATCAATACTTCAACTTGAACGAATGATTTTTTCCTGTAATACTTGATATGAAAGAAGGATTTAACATTATTGAAGAACTAACATTGCCCGCTGATTTCCAGTCCTTAGTGGATGTGGAAAATTTAGTGGATAGGGTTTGTCAAACCATTGGTGTACAAGAGGATGCTTACGGAAATGTGTTAATAGCTGTTACTGAGGCAGTTAACAATGCTATTAGCCATGGAAACGAAGAAAAACCAGACTTGTCAATCGCTGTAGCTGTTGGTGATGCGCCCTCATCCTTTTGTTTTAACATAAAAGACGAGGGAAAAGGTTTTGATTATCATAATTTACCAGATCCAACAGCGCCAGAAAATATTTTAAAAGAAAACGGAAGGGGTATCTTTTTAATGAAAAACCTCTCGGATGAAGTTGAATTCAATGAATCTGGAAATGAGGTGACTATTTATTTTGGAAAATGATTTCACTGAGTTTAATTGAAGTCAAGAAACCTTCTTTTTTGAGGTTGCGCGAACTAAAGAATTGTTTAAAGGGCTTAATTATTTCTGAAGGATTTATCCCGGGTGATTTATCTCTTGTTTTTTGCACTGACGAATACTTATTGAAGGTTAATCAGGATTTCTTACAACATGATTATTATACCGACATTATCACCTTTGATTATTGTGAAAACGGTAAAATCCAGGGTGATCTTATTATTTCACTGGACAGGGTATTAGAAAATAGTTTAATTGAAAAGACGCGATTTGAGGAAGAATTGTACCGCGTCATTTTTCACGGAACCCTGCACTTGTGTGGTTATAAAGACAAAGGAAAAAATGATATATTGCTAATGAGGTCTAAGGAGGCTCAATACCTAAAAAGATTTGTTTCACGTGAAACAATCTAATAAGATATAAAAAACTTAAACGTGTTTCACGTGAAACAAAGCACATGTTAGATAAATACGATGTTATAGTAGTTGGTGCGGGACACGCTGGTTGTGAGGCCGCAAATGCTGCCGCAAAAATGGGGAGTAAGGTTTTGTTATTAACCATGAACATGAACACAATCGCCCAAATGAGCTGTAACCCAGCGATGGGTGGCGTTGCAAAAGGACAAATTGTTCGTGAAATAGATGCGCTTGGTGGAGGATCCGGAATAGTTAGCGATAAAAGCGCTATACAGTTCCGGATGCTGAACATATCAAAAGGACCGGCAATGTGGTCGCCTCGAACCCAAAATGATAGGGCTTTGTTTTCTTGGGAATGGAGAATGTTGTTGGAACAGAATTCGAATGTGGATTTTTGGCAGGACATGTGCACGGGTGTTTTGGTAGATGAAGGAAAGATTGTGGGTGTTAAAACCGCTATGGATATTAATATATTTGCGGATGCGGTGGTATTAACTAATGGCACCTTTTTAAATGGTTTGATTCATTTGGGTGAAAAACAATTTGGCGGTGGGCGAGCGGCGGAAAAAGCCTCTACCGGAATTACAGAAAACCTCATTGAATTAGGGTTTGAGTCTGGGAGGATGAAAACAGGGACCCCACCAAGGGTGGACGGCCGATCTTTGGATTACTCCAAGATGGAGGCGCAACCAGGAGATGATAGCCCTTCTAAATTTAGCTATTCCAACACGAATGCACTAACAAAACAAAGGCCCTGCTATATTACCTATACAAATACAGCAACACACAATCTTTTAAGGACAGGCTTTGATCGCTCCCCAATGTTTAATGGCGCGATTAAAAGTACTGGGCCGAGGTATTGCCCGAGTATTGAAGATAAAATAAATCGTTTCGCCGACCGCGATAGACACCAACTTTTTGTTGAACCTGAAGGTTGGGAAACGGTGGAAATTTACGTGAATGGATTTAGTACGTCTCTCCCTGAGGATATACAGTTAGCAGCCCTAAAGACGATTCCAGGTTTTGAAAAAGTGAAAATGTTTCGCCCGGGTTATGCGATAGAATATGACTACTTCCCGCCTACTCAATTGAAACACACCTTGGAAACAAAACTTGTGGACGGCTTGTATTTTGCGGGACAAATTAACGGCACAACAGGCTATGAAGAAGCGGCGTGTCAAGGCTTGATGGCAGGAATAAACGCACATTTAAAAATAAACGAAAAAGAACCCTTTATTCTATCAAGAAGTGATGCGTATATAGGCGTCCTAATTGATGACTTGATCACCAAGGGAACAGATGAGCCATACCGCATGTTTACAAGTAGAGCTGAATTTAGAATATTGTTGAGACAGGATAATGCAGATGAAAGACTCACCCCGCTTGGACACGCTATTGGATTAGTGGAAGACAAACGCTTAGAGTTGGTTCAATACAAAGTGGCACAAACGAATTGGTTGAAAAAGGAGCTGCGCAAAATAGGTGTAACACCGGAACAAGTAAATCCAACCTTGTTAGAAAAAGAATCTACACCAATCAATCAACAGGTAAAAATAACGAGTTTGTTAACACGGCCCCACATAGGACTAGAAGACTTGTTGCGCGTTTGTCCTGAGGCAAGGGCGGCAGCTAACATCGCTTCTGAAATTAATCCAGATGTACTTGTACAAACAGAGATCCAATTAAAGTATGATGGGTATATTGAACGAGAAAAAGAACAGGCAAATAAATTGGCTCGATTAGAGGATTTGATTATTCCTGAAACAGTAGATTACGATCAAATGAAAAGTGTTTCTCTTGAGGCAAAAGAAAAACTAAGAAAGATTAAGCCACGAACGATTGGACAAGCTGCACGAGTTTCCGGGGTGTCGCCTAGTGATATTTCGGTAATTTTGATACATCTGGGCCGGTAAAATGCGGTTTTAACGCGTTTTAAGGCCGTTAAGCGTTAAAAACATAGAAACACCAACGCGTTATTGAGAGGCGCTGTTAAATAAGAGCTGTGAAAGCCTGTTTTTCGTGTTTTTAACAGAAAAACCATTCTTTTCGATTCTGATATAAAATACCGAGCGTTTTAAATGGTTCATTACGAATGATTACTTTTGGTAAAATCTACAGAAGAATGAAAGGCGAGGTTTATTTTATTGATACAGTTCACCCCATCCTAGAAGAGCGCCTCACAAAATTTGGTTTTACTTGTGTGGATTTAACAAAAGTTGCTAGCGCTGAATTGTTGCCGAGAATCTTAAATGCCTTCGGTTTGGTTATTCGGTCTAGAATCACCTTGTCTAAGGAAATGTTATCACAACTTTCTGATATTCAATTTATTGCACGATCAGGCTCGGGCCTAGAGAACATAGACGTCTCTTATTGTCAAGAAAAAGGAATTCACTTGTTTAATTCACCAGAGGGAAATAAAAATGCTGTGGCAGAACATGCCCTGGGTATGATTTTGTCTTTGTTTAACCACATATCTGTTTCCGATCACGAAATTCGCAATGGGATATGGGATAGAGAAGGAAATCGAGGCGTGGAGTTAGATGGGAAAACAATAGGGATTATAGGATTTGGGAATAATGGCGCTGCTTTTGCAAAAAAACTGAGTGGTTTTGATGTGAAATTAATGGCATTTGATAAATATAAAACGGGTTTTGGCGATCGTTTTGTACAGGAGTGTACCCTGGAGGCGATATTAGAACAGGCAGATGTTATTAGTTTCCACATTCCTCAAAATAAGGAAACAACTCATTTTTTCAATGAGTCCTTTTTGGGGCGCTGTCTGAAACCAATCTATTTATTAAATGTTTCTAGAGGAAATATCGTGGATACTAAAGCCCTGGTGGGCGGATTGAAAACAGGTAAAATTAAGGGTGCTTGTTTGGATGTGTTAGAGTTCGAGAGATCCTGTTTTGAATCGTTTTTTGAACAGCAGCCTAGCGACGAGCTTTCTTATTTATTAAGCGCAAAAAATGTGCTGTTAAGCCCGCATGTTGCCGGTTGGACAACAGAAAGTTATTTTAAACTGAGCAATGTATTAGCTGAAAAAATCATCAGCCATTATTCCAATAAGGATTAATCACTCCAGTCATCAAGGAACTTATCTAACTCTCTTCGGTCTTTTTTTGTTGGTTTTCCATCCGTTTCTCTATACACTTTTTGTGCTAGTTGGTATTCTTTATACTTAGCAATTTCTTCTTCACGGGTGAGGTCTTCAATGTAGTCAATAATAAGCGCAGCGCTCAACCGCTTGTCTAAAAGCTGTTTGATTTTAAATTCAAAAACCGCACTGTTTTTGTGAATACCAATAAGGTCACCAACTTTTAGTTCTTTTGCAGGCTTGGCTGATAAACCGTTCAGCTGAAAGCGCCCCTTCGTGATGAGTTCACTGGCTTGAGACCGTGTTTTTGCAAGACGAACACACCATACGTATTTGTCAAATCGGATTTTCATCCCTTACTTTTTTAGGTAAACTATCATAAACGAGCCTATAAGAACGATCCATCAACTCCAACAATAATTCATCAGAAACGTCCTCATTCAAAAATACTGAGTTCCAGTGTTTTTTGTTCATGTGATATCCCGGTTGAATACCATGAAACAATTCGCGTAATTCAAGCGATTTTTCCGGGTCACATTTGAGATTTATAAATTGAAAATCATCAACATCAACTAAGGCAAACATTTTACCAAAGACTTTAAATACAAGCGTGCCTTTATCAAATGGAAAGCCTTCGGTTACTCCTATTTTTTGAATGCAATGATTTCGTAAATCATCCAGAAACATAAAGCCTAATGAATAGCAGGAGCTTGATCGTAATGCCCAAGGTTATACAACATCTTTGTGTGGTCAGCCAAAGCCCCTAAAAATGTATCGTAAGAGTAATAAGGAAGGTTAAACTCATGCGCTGTCGATTTAACGATTTCTGCTAGTTTACTATAGTGAACATGGCAAACATTTGGAAACAAGTGATGTTCAACTTGAAAGTTTAATCCACCAACATACCAGGAGAAGAACTTCGCTTTAGGCGCAAAATCTGCGGTGTTGTACAATTGATTAACCGCCCAATCCGCCTCGATGTTACCCGACTCGTCTGGCATAGGAAAATTTGAGGTGGGAACCACGTGCGCTGGTTGGAAAATGATGGAAAGAATGAATCCAGCGATAAAATGCATGGTGATGAAACCAAGAAGAGTAATGTACCAAGAAGCGGGACTAAACCAGAATGGACAAACAATAAAGAGTCCAACATAGATGATTTTAAACAAAATAATAAAGGCCATGTGACGCGCATAGGTTGTGCCTTGTGTTTTGATTAAGTCCTTTTTATTATAGCGCTTAGCTTGTTTAAAGTCTTTTGTAGAAAACCACATCATGGTCATCATTCCATAAAAAAACCAAGCGTACAAGTGTTGAAATTTGTGCGCAGGATATCTCTTTTTGTGTGGAGTAAATCGCAGAAGTTTAGCCGGTGGATCAATGTCTTCATCTAAGTGAGTAATGTTCGTATATGTGTGGTGTAATACATTGTGTTGAATTTTCCAGTTTACCGCGCTTCCACCAAGTAAAATCAAAACATTACCGATCGCTTTATTAATCGTTTCATTGCGGGAATACGCTCCGTGATTTGCATCATGCATGATCGAAAGACCACACCCGGCCATACCAATTCCCATTCCAATCCAACAAAGGAAATATACCCATGAACTCAAGCCGGCAACAAATAAAAAGCCAAAAGGAACTAAATAAATAGCTAGCATCGCGATTGTTTTAATCACCATTGTGGCGTTCGCGTGACGAGAAATGTTGTTTTCTTTGAAGTAGTTGTTTACTCTAGATCTTAATGTTTTGTAGAATTCTATGTTTGTTTCTTTTGAAAAAGACACTGTTTGATGATTCATACGAATAGTTTAGGGTACAAATTTAGTGATAAAGTTTTTACTTTACTCTTAACAATTTTAGTGTCAAAGTGTTTAAACCACGCTCCATGAATACAGAATTTAAATTAAACCCTGAAGCGAACAGAATTTATAATAGTGAGATTTTGCAGCAAGCAACTCTTCATGGTTGCCTTTTTCAACGATTTCACCTTTGGATAAGACAACAATTTCGTCCGCGTTTTTTATCGTGCTTAAGCGGTGCGCAATGACAAAAGATGTTCTTCCACGCATCAATGTTTCCAGCGCATCTTGCACCAGTTTTTCAGACTCCGTGTCAAGTGCGGAGGTTGCTTCATCTAAAATAAGTATCGCTGGGTCTTTGTAAACTGCTCGAGCAATGTTTAATCGTTGTTTTTGTCCACCCGACAATTTATTGCCTCGTTCACCAATCACTGTTTCGTAGCCTTGTTCTAGCTCAGAAATAAATGAATGAGCATTCGCAACTTTTGCAGCATGCAACACTTTTTCCATGTTGGGATTGTCATCCCCAAAAGCAATGTTTTCTCTAACGGTCACATTGAATAAAATAGAATCTTGCGAAACGATTCCAGTAAGATCTCGTAAATCATGGATTTTAAGGTCGCGAAGGTCCTTTCCATCAATTAAAATGCTGCCTTCTGAGACGTCATAAAAACGAGAAAGCAAATCCATCAATGTTGATTTACCGCTTCCCGACTCGCCAACAATTGCCACTGCAGAGCCCTTCTTTACTTCCCAACAAACATTTTTAAGCACTGGCTCCTGTTGGTATTTGAATCCAACATGGTCGAAGACGATAGAATGCTTAAAGCCACTTAAAGAAAGTGCGTTTTCTTTCTCTAAGACTTTCTCATCACTATTCAGTATTTCATTGATCCGATCTAAAGAAACCTTCCCCTTGTTGATCACAGCAATTCCACTAGAAACAGCTTGAATCGGACGAAGTAATTGGGAGAAAACAACGATAAACGTAATGAACAATTCGCCGGTTAGTGCATGTCCACCTTGATTTCCCTCAAGAATTTGTTTACCCCCAAACCAAACCAAACACATCATAACACCAGCTCCTATTGTTTCATTTAGCAAGGAAGACACATCTTTTTTGCGAATGGTCTTAGTGGTTAATTTTTGGTGCCGCAGATTCAACCCTTGAAAGACACCGGACATAAAGTTTAGTGCATTAAAAGATTTAATAATTCTTACCCCACTCAAGCTTTCATCAAAAGAAGAGGTTAATAGTCCAAGTTGCTCTTGTCCTTGCTTGGCAGTGCGCTTTAAACTTTTTCCAACCGTGGAAATGACAAATGCGGAAATCGGCAACAAGAAAAACGACACAACCGTCAGCTCGGCGCTTATAAACATGAGGGTTCCAACATGAATCAAGATGGATATGGGGTCTCTAAACACCAACTCTAAGGTGCACACTACGGCGTTTTCCACTTCCCCGACATCATGCCCCATTCTAGTTAAAAGATCTCCTTTTCTTTCGTTTGCATGGAAGCCTAGCGGCAGTCGAATCGCTTTCTCATAAAGCAGATTACGAATATCTCTCACCACCCTTGCCCTTAATTCTGACTGGAACCACACCGCAAAATACCGAGACACATTTTTAAAGAAAAAAGCCCCAAAAACCATTAAACAAACGGTGATTAACGCGCGTTTTGGGTCAGAAACCACCATTTGATGCATTTCATAATTGTAAAGATCCACCCAGTAAGACGGGAGTGTTCCCAGACTCCCGGAATAATGCGGCTGAATAACCTCTGATTTCAACTCTTTCGAGCTAAAGATCAATTGTAAAAAGGGAATAAATAAAACAAGGGAGAGCAGATTGAAAAGCGTAAACAGTAAATTCCCTATGATGGTCAGTAAAGCCAACAAACGGTATTTAAAAGCAAAGCGAAAAATTTCCCTAAAGGTTCTCATAGAGCAAAGATAAGCAATCCTTTTTCTCCACACGCAACAAGCCAATCACCGGTAATAATTTGCGTACTTTTGTTTTTCTAGTATACTTATGAGCGAGCAGATAAAATGGAGTGTTTCCATTGTCATACCGAATTATAATGGACAGCATTTATTGGTTGAAACCATTACCTGTGCATATAATTCCTTAGTTACAAGCGGGATTTTGGACTACGAAATCATCGTTTCAGACGATGCCTCTACAGATGATTCCTTTCAACAAGTGACAAGCGTTTTTCCAGAGCTAATCTATTTAACAAGTGATAAGAACACAGGATTTGCTGGAAACATGAACCGAGGCATACGTCGGGCCACGAAGGAATTGGTTTGTTTTTTAAATTCGGATGTTCACTTAAGCAGTGGGTACTTCCATTCACAGCTGCCACTTTTCCAAGACGAACAAACATTTGGAGTAATGGGCGCCATTTTCGATAAAGAAACAAATGTGCCTCAAGATGGAGCAAAAAGCGCCTGCATCGGTTTATTGAAAATAGAGGGGAATAAAAACACCTTTTCTTCCACGGAGGTACTTCCAACCTTATTCTTGTCGGGCGCAAACGCGTTGGTTCGAAGAAAAAAGCTGCTGGAATTAGGTGGGTTTTGTGAATTGTTTAATCCCTATTATTCCGAAGATGTCGATCTTGGACTTCGTGCATGGCGAAATGGGTGGAGCTTGTATTTTCAGCCTGTCGCAACGTGTTACCACGAACAGTCCTCAACAATTAAAAAACTACCAACTATCAAGGTAAAAACCATCGCAAAGCGGAACAAACACTACCTTCATTTCTTACACCTTCCCACAGGGTTAAATTACGTGTATCTTGTGAAAGCTTCCGTCAATTCATTTGCGCAGCTCCTACTTGGAAGACCCCTGCATTTCCAAGCCTTGACATTGGCTTTCAAAGAATTAAAAACCTTACAGCTAGAGCGAAAAAACAGACAACAACATTCACCCAAGAAAAAAGCGCTTAGTGTTTTTCAGGTGAGAAAAGCGATGTACAGCAAAGTTCCGCTCAAATCAACGTAGTTCCTTCTTAATTTCATAACTTTGATCCATGGGTTCAATACGACAAAACAAAATCGAAGCAGTTATTCAGGCTGAATTATCTACCTTTTTTCAACGCAATGCAGCTGAAGTCTGCTTGGGGTCAATGGTTACGGTTACCGTGGTAAGAGTCACATCAGACCTATCATTAGCCCGTTGCTTCCTAAGTGTTTTTGCTGGTCCAGATAAAAATGTGGTGTTGGAAAACATTCGCGCTAATCAAGGAAAAATTAGGCGTGAAGTCGGAAATCGCTTGAAAAACCTTCGTAAAATCCCAGATTTGGTTTTTCATATAGATGATTCGTTGGATTACGCCATGAAAATCGATGAGTTACTGAAAAAGAAGTGATCAACACGCCACTATACATAGCAAAAAGATATTTGTGGTCGAAAGGAAAGCGAAACATCGTGACCTTAATCAGTCGAATATCTCTTTTTGGTGTATTGATTATCACTGCAGCGCTCGTTGTCTTATTGTCCGCATTTAATGGAATAGAGAAAATGATCGAACAACTGTATAGCGAGTTCGACCCGCCGATTACCATTCAACACGTGCAACGAAAAACATTTTTTGAAAATGAAATCGACATGCACCACATTAAAGCCATTCCTGGAATAAAGAGTGTTTCCCGACAAGTGGAGGAAGTCATCGTGCTGCGTCATGAGCAAAAATGGATAAATGCGAAACTTTATGGCGTAGAAAAATCTTTTCTTTCTGATTGTCACATCCAAAAACACTTGTTAGGCGGAATCGGTCAAAACGCATTTTTTGATGGGCGATTTGCTTTTGTTGGCGCGGAATTAATGCAAAACTTAAAGATAAACATTGGCTCAAGTACAGCAGACGAGCTGCTCATCTATGCGCCAAAACGCAATGTCAAAATACGCCTAGGCAAAGCTCCTTTTCATACAACAAGACTAGCCATCGATGGCGCGGTCAATTTTAACCAAGAAGTAAATGCGACCGCCCTTATGTGGGATTTTCAATCAGCATCGAACTTATTGGGGTATGATCGAGAAATCAGCAAATTATACATTGCACTGAAACCCGGTTACAATGGACAAGAAGTTAAAGCCAAAATCCAACAAGTCATAGGGAAAACCACTTTCGCTGTCCGCACCAATTTAGAAAAAAACGAGCTGATTTTTAGAACCAGTAAATCAGAACGACTTGTTGTTTTTATCATCCTTTTATTTGTTTTTATATTAGCCGCATTTAATCTTGTTGCCTCATTAACAATGCTATATGTGGAGAAAAAAGACAGTGTAAAACTGTTAAGCGCAATAGGCATGACTAAAAATGATTTGTTTCGCATCTTTTTTTACGAGGGATTGTTGATTTCAGGGGCCGGTATTTTCTTTGGTTTGATTGTGGGTTATCTCGCCTGTATTCTTCAGCTGAAAAGCGAAATACTCATTATACCCGGAGCTAACGTACCCTTTCCAATTGTTTGTTCTTTATCTGATTTCATCCTGATTTCATCTTCAGTTTCAGCCCTCAGTTTCATTTTTTCCTATTTCCCTGTCCGGCTTATCGTTAAAAGCGCATAAAACAATTTTTTTGATTGCTCGGAAATTCAAATAAAATCGTGTATATTTGCGCCCGAATTCAAAAAGCTTATAATGTCATCAGTAAAAGGAAAAATCTCACAAGTTATCGGTCCAGTTGTGGACGTTAGATTTGAGCGCGGAACAGTGTTACCAAACATTTATGACGCGTTAGAAGTACGTCGAACAGACGGAACGCGCGTTGTGTTAGAAGTTCAATCACACGTTGGTGAAAATGCTATTCGTGCGATCTCCATGGACTCAACAGATGGGTTTACAAGAGGAATGGAAGTAATCGCAACAGGTATTCCAATCAAAGTTCCTATCGGAGATAAAATCAAAGGACGTTTGTTTAACGTTGTTGGCGAAGCAATCGATGGTATCAATGAAGTGGATAATTCTGATGGATTGCCAATTCACCGTGAGGCACCGAAATTTGATCAGTTGTCAACGGCAACTGAAATTCTTTTCACAGGTATTAAGGTAATCGACTTGATTGAGCCTTATGCTAAAGGAGGAAAAATCGGGTTATTTGGTGGAGCAGGTGTTGGTAAAACAGTATTGATTCAAGAATTAATTAATAACATCGCGAAAGGACACGGAGGATTATCTGTATTCGCAGGTGTTGGTGAGCGCACCCGTGAAGGGAATGACTTACTTCGTGAGATGTTAGAGTCCGGAATCATTAAATACGGTGATGACTTCATGCATTCCATGGAAGCAGGCGGTTGGGATTTAACAAAAATCGACTTAGAAGAAATGAAAGAATCCAAAGCGACATTCGTATTTGGACAAATGAATGAGCCTCCTGGAGCAAGAGCACGTGTTGCTTTGTCAGGATTGACCATTGCAGAATATTTTAGAGATGGAGACGGTGAAGGACAAGGAAAAGATATCCTTTTCTTCGTTGATAACATCTTCCGTTTTACACAAGCAGGATCGGAAGTTTCCGCATTGTTAGGACGTATGCCATCAGCAGTAGGATACCAACCAACATTAGCAACAGAGATGGGTGCGATGCAAGAGCGTATTACTTCCACGAAAAATGGATCAATTACATCTGTTCAAGCGGTTTACGTACCTGCGGATGACCTTACCGATCCAGCGCCAGCGAATACATTCGCCCATTTGGATGCAACAACGGTATTATCTCGTAAAATTGCTGAGTTAGGAATTTACCCAGCGGTTGACCCATTAGATTCCACTTCACGAATTTTGACAGCTGAAATCGTTGGTGATGAGCATTACAACTGTGCAGAGCGCGTAAAAATCACCCTTCAACGATACAAAGAGCTCCAAGACATTATCGCCATCTTAGGGATGGATGAATTGTCTGAAGAAGATAAATTAATCGTTCACAGAGCGCGTCGCGTTCAACGTTTCTTATCTCAACCTTTCCATGTGGCTGAGCAGTTTACAGGACTTCCAGGTGTATTGGTTGATATTCAAGACACAATCAAAGCGTTTAACGACATTCTTGACGGTAAATTTGACCAATATCCAGAGGCGGCATTCAACTTGAAGGGTGGGATCGAAGATGTGATCGCTGCAGGAGAGAAAATGTTAGCTGAAGCTTAATAACCTTTAGATATGAAATTAGAAATTATCACTCCAGAAACAAGTCTTTTTAAAGGAGAAGCGTCAAGCGTTACTCTTCCAGGATTAGACGGAATGTTTCAAGTGTTGAATAATCACGCACCAATCATTTCTTCATTGAAAAGCGGGGAGGTCATTTTCGATTTAAATGGAAATGAAGCTCAGGCAGAAATGAGCAATTTAGTGAATCAAACCGGATCAAAATGGAGCGTATTTATTAAAGGGGGCGTAGCAGAATTAAATAATAATCGTTTGATTATTCTAGCAGAATAATTGGCGCAAATCAGTTTGTTAAAGGGATGTGGTTAACCAGTCCCTTTTTTTTTGAGAAATAGTTTGTGCGCTTTTGCATACAGAACACAAGATTCTTTGATTACCTTCGTTAAGAACATGAACATGACGAATTTATTGACCCAATTAGAACAAACAAACATCCCTAAGCATGTTGCTTTCATTATGGATGGCAATGGTCGTTGGGCAAAAAACCAAGGGCAACATCGTTTGTTTGGACACGCCGAAGGTGTTTTATCGGTGAAAGCAATCATTAAAACAGCAAGAGAAATAGGTGTCCAGTACTTAACCATGTATGCTTTTTCAACCGAAAACTGGAACCGTCCAGCGGAAGAAGTTGCCGGATTAATGGATTTGCTTGTTCAAGCAATTACGAATGAGACAAACGAAATGCATGAAAATGGTGTTCGTTTGATGACCATTGGTGACATTACCGCGCTCCCAGAATCTTGCATTAAATCATTGAACGAAGCGACCGATAAAACACGTGAAAACACGAATCTAACCTTGGTTTTAGCACTGAACTATAGCGCTCGCTCTGAAATAACGAACGCCTGTCGAAGTTTAGCGAACGAAGTCCAAAAGGGAATCATTTCCATTAGTCAAATCTCAGAAGATTTAATCACTGAAAAATTAAATACTTCAGGTATACCTGATCCAGAATTGTTGATTCGTACAAGTGGAGAATGTCGTGTAAGTAACTTTTTGCTTTGGCAATTGTCTTATACAGAGCTATACTTTACACCTGTCCATTGGCCCGATTTTCGAAAAGATGAATTTTTGAAGGCAATCATTGCTTATCAACAAAGAGAAAGAAGATTTGGAAAGACTTCTGAACAATTAAATGACACGAAATGAGATACATAGTATTATTTTTACTTTTTTCGTTTATAACACATGGTCAAAATAGCCCAAGCACTTTAGGGGGCTTAGATTTTGATTATGCGTCACCGAAGGAATATGAGATAGGACCAGTTCGGGTAGTTGGAGCCGACAATTACGATCACCAAGGAATAAAAATGATTGCTGGTTTGCGTCAAGGTCAAATGATTACTTTGCCAAGTCAACAAATTAATAAAGCCATTCAAAATTTATGGAGCGAAGGACTTTTTTCCAATATTTCCATTTATGCAGAAAAAGAACTTGCGGGGGTAATTTACCTGGTCATCGAACTTTCTCCACGCCCTAAATTGTCCAAGTTTAAATTTGACGGAATCACCAAGCGTGAGGCAGACAAAGTAAGGGAGGAAATATCCCTTTACGCCGGGAAAACAATTACGGAAAACCTCATTTTTCAAACAAAAAGTAAAATCAGGGGGTATTTTCGTGAAAAAGGATTTTATCATGCTAATGTGAACATAGCACGTACAAAAGACACACTCATTAATGATTCAGAAATCTTCGCCATAACCATCGATAAAGGACCCAAGATAGGAATCAAGGAAATTGAGATTGTTGGTGCTACTCAGGTTCCATTGTGGAAGTTGAAAATGGCCATGAAGGACACCAAACAAAGAGGAATCCTCCGAGTTTTAAAGCGATCTAAATTTACAGAATCAAGTTATCAAACAGATAAAACCGCTTTGATGGCAAAATTCAACAAGGTTGGACTTCGAGATGCGCAAATAATCCACGACACCGTTTATCTTTTGGATGACAAGAATTTAAAAATTCAAATTCAGATCAACGAAGGCGAAAAGTATTATTTTGGGGATGTTGAATGGATTGGCAACACAAAGTACCGCTCTAGCTTTTTAGATACTGTCCTCGGCATTCACAAAGGAGACTTATATAACAAGGATTTATTTACGCAACGCTTATTTGGCGGCCCAGACGGTCGCGACATCTCCGCTTTGTATATGAATAAAGGCTATTTATTTTTCCAAGTAATTCCGGTTGAAACGAATGTGACCAACAACCACATCAATCACCAAATACGAATCATTGAAGGTAAAATCGCAACAAACGGCACCATTACTATTCGTGGAAACACCAAAACGAACGACCATGTAATCTTACGCGAAGTTAGGACGAAACCTGGAGATGTTTTTAATAAGGAAGACATTATGCGAACGCAGCGTGAATTATCTCAACTAGGGTTTTTTAATGACCAAGGATTCCAAGTAAATCCCATGCCAAATCCAGCAAAAGGAACCGTGGACATTGAATACGTTGTGGAAGAGAAGTCCAGTGATCAAATTGAATTATCCGGTGGATACGGAGGCGCCGGACCATCAACCCCCGGTAGAATCATCGGAACGATAGGCTTGTCCTTTAACAATTTCTCCACGAAGAATTTCTTTAAGAAAGAAGCGTGGTCTCCACTACCAGGTGGTGATGGTCAACGCTTATCCATTCGCGCGCAATCCAACGGACGCTATTACCAAGGATATAACTTTTCATTCACCGAACCATGGTTAGGTGGAAAGAAACCAAATTCATTGTCGTTTTGGGTGAATAGAACGGCGCTGTCAACAACAGGGTTCTTAAGATCAGACCCTAATTATACAGGGCTTTCCATCACTGGAACAGGTGTGGGTCTAGGGCGTCGTAAAAGATGGCCGGATGATTATTTCACCGCTTATTATGAATTGAGCTATCAGTACTATGATGTGATGAAGGACACGCGCTTTCCGCTCTTTAATGAGGGATATGCGAATGATATCGCATTGAAATATGTCCTTCAAAGAAGCTCTGTCAGCGCGCCAATTTACCCACAAAGCGGGTCCAATTTTACCCTTACAGCGAAAGCCACATTGCCTTATTCTTACTTTAAGGACGATGCGGATTACGCAACTATGACAGACCGAGAGCGTTACCTGTTCCTCGAATATTACCGCTTTAAGTTTACAGGTGAATGGTTCTTGCCATTAACCGCAGACAAAAAACTTGTGCTAATGCCGCGCTTTGGATTTGGATACATTGGAATGTATAGCAAAGCAAAAGGACTAACGCCTTTCGACCGCTATTCCATGGGGGGAAGTGGTTTATCAGGGGTGAATCAATTAGGTGGTCGTGAAATCATTGCGCTTAGAGGCTACGATGATCAAAGTATTTCGGCAAACGGTGGAGATCCAATTATTGCAAAATATACCCTAGAGCTTCGCTACCCAATTTCCTTAAATCCACAAGCCACATTCTATGCCTTGACCTTCCTAGAAGCGGGAAATACGTACCCGTCATTTGATAAATTCAACCCGTTTAATGTAAAGCGCGCAGCGGGAGTGGGTATTCGAGTGTTCTTACCCATGTTCGGTATGCTGGGGCTTGATTACGGATTTGGCTTCGATAAACTAGACAGTTGGTCAAGTGGAGCGGGTTCAACATCGGGTTCGGATGCGTCCATTATGAGTAAAGGATTTTACCCAAAACTGAGTTTTACCATAGGAATGAACCTTGGGGAATTATAGAATATTACAATAATTGTTTAACTTCGCCGTTCTTTAGAAACAATTTTTTATATGTCAAAGTATTGTTTTCTTTTCATCTTGTTTTTTGGCATGCGATTTGCCAATGCACAATCGTACGCATTTATTGATTCTGATTACATTTTGAAAAATGTGCCAGAATACGTGGAAGCAAAAGAACGACTGGATAAAATGGCTGAGCGCTGGACAAAAGAAATCGAGGAGCGATACGAGGTGATTAAAACGAAAAAGTCTAGTTTCGATCGAGAAGAAGTGCTTCTTCCAAAAGAGGAAAGAGAAAAACGCAAAAGTGAAATTGAAAAGATGGAAAAAGACGTCATCGACCTGCAAACACAGCATTTTGGTTCGGAAGGCGACTATTTTCAAAAACGACAAGAATTAGTAAAACCTATTCAAGATAGAGTCTTTACAGCAATGAAAAAAGTAGCAAAGAGAGAAGGATATTCCTTTGTTTTTGATAAAGCAAACCAAAGTAATTTGGTTTATGCAGAGAAGGAATTCGACATGAGCGATTCTGTTCTCGAAGAAATGGGTATAACAAAGTAACACATATAAAGAATGAAAAATTTACTATTAGGATTCGTTTTATTTATTGGATTTGGAGCTGCGGCACAGTCGAAAGTAGCACATGTTGACTCTCAAAAATTATTGGACACTATGCCTTCGCGCAAAGCAGCAATTGCACAGTTGGATCAAATTCAGAAATCCGGAGTGACAGAGCTGGAAGAAATGCAAAAAGCTTTTGAGTCTTCGTATAAAATTTTCATGGAGAAAGGAAATGACATGCCTCCAATGATTAAGGAGAACGAGCAAAACAAATTGATGCGTATGCAACAAAACCTCGAAACGCGTCAAACAGAATTAGAACAAGAATTGAAGACCTATAGTGAGCAATTGAACCAGCCGATTTTAGAACGTGTTCAAAAAGCAATTGAGCTCGTTTCAGAGCGCAAAAAACTGAACTATGTGTTAGACCAATCTTCCATGACGATGTATTACAAAGGCGGTATGGATATTACAAATGAAGTGATTACTGAATTGTTGATTTTAGACGCTGCGGCAACTAAAAAATAAGCAGTAAAAATATTATACGAAAAGGCAATCCATGTGATTGCCTTTTTTGTTTAGTTTTGAATCATGAACAAAAGGGCTCCTATCGGTATTTTCGATTCTGGCTATGGTGGATTAACCGTATTTGAAGAGGTGCAAAAAATTCTTCCAACACATGATTTATTGTACTTTGGTGACAATGCAAGAGCCCCTTATGGAAATCGTTCTTTCGATGTGGTCTATGAATTTACACTAGAAGCTGTTCAATTTTTGTTCAATCAAGGATGTCCTTTAGTTGTGCTTGCTTGTAACACGGCTTCTGCCAAAGCACTTCGCACCATTCAAAAACAAGACTTACCCCACTTGGCTCCGGATAAACGAGTGCTAGGCGTGATTCGCCCAAGCACAGAGCAAATAGGCTTTTTGAGTAAAAACCGACACGTAGGGGTGTTGGGCACAACGGGTACTATCCAAAGCGAATCCTATATAATCGAGCTAAACAAATTAGCGCCAGATGTGTTGGTTTCTCAACACGCTTGTCCAATGTGGGTCCCGCTCATTGAAAATGAAAAACACCATCATCCTGCTGGAATTCAATTCATCGAGGAAGATGTAAAGGAACTACTAAAAAAAGACCCGCTTATAGATACGATCATTTTAGCTTGCACACATTATCCAGTAATTAAGGAGAAAATACAGGAAACCGCAGGAAAACACATTCAAGTAGTGTCTCAGGGGCCAATTGTCGCCGAAAAACTGAAGCAATACTTAGTTGCTCATCCTGAAATGGATCAAAAAATATCTAAAAATGCTCAACGTGAATTTTACAGTTCAGAATCTGTAGAAGTCTTTAATGAGAAAGCAGAACGGTTTTTAGGGTATCCTGTACATTCAAAGCACCACAGCTTTTAAGGGACTTGCCGGCTTAGGCGGTCCATAATCTGTGTGTTTAAGTCCTTGAACGTTTCGGGTTGACTAGCATAATAAGCATAACTATCAGCGAAGCTCTTTTTGGTTACCCCGCGCTTTTTAAACACAGATTCCAGCGATTTATCTAGTGCCTCTTTATAAATCCCTGGAACACCATATTTGCTTTGGTAGTGACTTTCCAGTAACAGCACCTCTTCCAAAACTACGCTCATTTTCTCCTCATCAATTAAACCCACGGGTTTCTTTAATGTGTTTTCTTGACACGCGCTAAACAGAATAAGAACACAAATCAAAAAGTAGTTCATTAGGCGATATTAAAAAGTAGTCTGTCACCCATTGTTCCATCCAAAATCTCCCCTTTGGAATAGGCTAGCCGCCCATTAATAAAGGTGCTGTCTATCGCATGATCAAAGGCATGTCCTTCAAAAGGGGACCACGCGCATTTAGACAAACAATTTTCTTTATAGACCGCCGTTTTTCTATTTGGATCAACAAGCACAATATCGGCATGATATCCTTCGCGAATAAATCCCCTTCCTTGAATGCGGAAAAGAATCGCAGGAGCATGAGCCATTTTTTCTACCATACGCTCAATGCTGATTTTTCCTTCTTGCACTTTCTCCAACATGGCAATTAAGGCATGTTGAACAAGGGGTCCGCCAGAAGGCGCGCCCATGTATGTCATAGATTTTTCATCCAGGGTATGAGGAGCATGATCGGTAGCAATGACATCTATCCTATCGTCTAATAAGGCCTTCCAGATTCCCTCTCTGTCAGCAGCGGTTTTCACGGCTGGATTCCATTTGATGAAATTCCCTTTTTCTGCGTAATCCTGATCAGAGAACCAAAGGTGATGAATACAAGCTTCGGCGGTGATGTGTTTTTTATCAAGTGGCACCGAGTTGTCAAATAAGTGTGTTTCGCGTTCTGTCGAAATGTGTAAAATATGTAACCTCGACTGGTATTTTTTAGCAAGTGATACCGCCAATGAGGAGGATAAGAAACAAGCTTCTGCACTTCGAATGATTGGGTGCGCTGAAATGGGTATTTCCTCCCCATACTGCTCTTTGAATAGCGCTAAATTTTTTCTTACCGTCATCTCGTCTTCGCAATGCGTAGCAATGAGCATCGAAACACGTGAAAAGAGGCTTTCTAAGACAGCTTCTTTATCAACCAACATATTTCCCGTGGAAGACCCCATAAAGATCTTTATGCCGCAAATATTTTGATGGTTTGTTTTTAACACTTCTTCCAAATTGTCATTGGAAGCGCCCATAAAAAAGGAGTAATTTGCCAAAGATGTTTCAGCAGCGATATGGTATTTATCTGCAAGTAATTCTTGCGTCAAGGCATTGGGCACCGTATTAGGCATTTCCATGAAAGAAGTGATTCCTCCAGCAACAGCTGCTCGCGATTCTGAATAAATGGTTCCTTTGTGTGTTAATCCCGGCTCTCTGAAATGAACTTGGTCATCAATGCACCCTGGTAGAACATATTTTCCTTCCGCGTTGATTTCAACAACACCCGTTGGTAAGTCAATGGTTGACGCAATTTTTTGGATACGGCCGTTTAAAATTAGCACATCTCCCACAAATTGCTTTCCTTCATTGACTATTGTTCCGGCTTTGATTAAATAATTATTCATAAATCCATTTTTCGCATTTTCCACACGCCAAAGAATGCTTCTTTAAATATTCCCGTGGACATTTTTGACTCTCCCAAAACTCGATCAATAAACGTAATGGGAATTTCTTTCACTACAAATCCATGTTTTATTGCGGCGAATTTCATGCAAATTTGAAAGGCATAACCTTTAAATATGACTTGATCTAATTTGATTTTCTTTAATACTTCAGCTCTATAGCACTTGAATCCTGCGGTTGTGTCCTTAATGCCAATCCATAATATCAAACGAACGTAAACACTTGCAAAATAACTCATTAAAATGCGCTTGAATGGCCAATTCTTCACACGGCCACCACGACAGTACCGCGAACCGATGGCAACATCAACACCTGTTTCGCAGGCTGTCAATAGTCGCTCAAGGTCTTTCGGATTGTGTGAAAAATCACAGTCCATCTCAAAAATATACTCATAGCCGTTTGCTAGCGCCCATTTAAACCCATGTATATATGCAGTTCCAAGTCCTAGTTTTCCACTTCTTTTTTCTAAATGTATGCGGTCAGGGAATTGCGATTGCAATTGCTCAATGACAGCCGCTGTCCCATCTGGGGATTGATCATCAATGAACAAGATGTCAAACGCACTTTCTAACTCCATAATAGCGTTTGCCATTGGACCGACATTGTCGAGTTCATTGTATGTGGGAATAATAACGATTGATTTAGCAGCCATATGAATGGAACGAAATTAAGGAACAATTATCAATTCGAAAAAGATGTCCAAGATTATCTTGTGAATAGGGCAAAAAAAAACCGCCACTAGGGCGGTTTATATCATTTATTGATATCTTCAACAAGAATGTTATGCTTCTTCTTCCTCCTCGTCATCAACCTCAGCACCTTTAACAGCACCACGAGCCATTTTAACGGAAACAACAACTGCTGTTGCAGGGTCCAATAAAGTAACACCTGGAATTTCAATGCTGTTTACACGGATGGATTGACCAATGCGCAATGAAGAAATATCCAAGGTAATTGCATCTGGAAGATCTTTCGCTAATCCAACGCATTGTAATGTACGGAATACGGTCATTAATTTACCACCGGCCAATACACCACGAGATGATCCTGTTAACCTAACTGGAAGTTTAACACGAACGGTTTTCGTGTCACTCAATTCCAAAAAGTCAACGTGTTGAATGGTGTCTTTCGTTGGATGTTGTTGCAACTCACGAATGATTCCCATTGCTTTTTTCCCGTCGATATCCAAGGCTACTTGGAACACTTCTGGTGAATAAACAATTTTGTCCATTTCAGTTCGCTTTACTGAGAAGTGAGTTTGCTCACCTTGGCCGTAAAGCACACAAGGAACTAGACCAGCATTTCTTAGGCTGGCAGCATCCTTTTTCCCTACGTTCGTTCTAAGCGAACCGCTCAAATGTGCTGTTTTCATGTATATATTAATTAAGAGATTACAAAATGAGAACTAATAGACTCGTTGTTTACCAGACGTTTAATCACGTCTCCAAACAATTCGGCAACAGTAATCACACGTATTTTGTCACTTTTTTGTGACATTGGAATCGTGTCTGTTACAATCAGTTCGGTTAATTGAGAGTTTTGAATGCGTTCATATGCAGGACCACTCAGTACGGCGTGCGTACAAAATGCGCGAACACTTAAAGCGCCTTTTTCAATCAATAAGTCTGCAGCTGTTGTTAGTGTACCTGCGGTGTCACACATGTCATCAATGATAATCACATCTTTTCCATCAACGTCACCGATGACAGTCATTTCTGCCACTTCATTTGGTCTTTTACGGTGCTTGTGACACAGTGCGAGACCACAGTTTAACTTTTTTGCATAGGAATTAGCGCGTTTCGCACCACCGGCATCTGGCGCAGCCACCACTAAATTGGAAGTGTCAAGTTTTTCTATTTCCCCAAAAAACAACGTGGAGGCGTATAAATGATCAACAGGCACTTCAAAAAAACCTTGAATTTGATCCGCGTGCAAGTCCATGGTCATTATTCGATCAACGCCTGCTGCCATCAACATGTTGGCAACAAGCTTTGCTCCAATAGCAACACGTGGTTTGTCTTTTCTGTCTTGACGAGCAAATCCAAAATATGGAATTACGGTGATGATTTTTCGAGCAGAAGCGCGACGTGCAGCATCAACCAACAACAACAATTCGAATAAATTTTCGGTTGGCGGCATCGTAGACTGTACAATAAAAACATCTTGTCCACGAACGGTTTCTTCAAATGATGGTTGAAATTCCCCATCACTGAAAACACTTACTTTCACGTCCCCAAGTTTAACGCCAAAACTTTCCGCTACCTTCGTAGCAAGGGCCTCTGATGATCTACCTGCAAATATTTTTACTCCCACGTCTTTCGAAAAATTGAACGCAAAGGTAGAGAAAATAAAACTTTCTACAAAATGGGGGCTTTCGCTGTGCAGAAGGTGTTGTGAATAACGCTTGATTGTTGCTGAATTGGGTTAATTTTGTGAATCAATCATGAAGTCAAATAACCCCCAGAAAAAAAAGCTGTTTAAGCGCTTGTTGTTCTTTGCGAAACCATACCGCAAGTATTTGTCGATTGCCATCATATCTGTCATTTTACTGTCTATCCCAGGGCCATTGCGCCCTTTATTGATTGGGAGAATGGTGGACAAATACATTGTCCAATCACAGAACCCAAGCATGTTGCTTTGGTGGTCCTTACTATTATTAGGCGTAATGGTCCTGGAAGGGATTTTACAACTCATTTCTTCTTATTTCTCCAATTTACTGGCCCAATCTGTCATCCGTGATTTAAGAAAGAAAATCATTCAGCATTTCCTCCGCTTACGAATGTCCTATTTTGATAAAAATCCAGTGGGCGCAATGGTCACACGCGTGGTTTCTGACATGGAGGCGATAACGGAGGTGTTTTCATCAGGAATCATGGAAATTATTTCGGACTTGTTTTCCTTGGTGTTCATTTTATTCCTGATGTTCATGAACAACTGGGAATTGGCCTGGATGACACTCGTGCCTATTCCATTTTTACTCCTAGCAACAAGAATCTTCGCTAGATCCATGAAAGATTCTTTTCAAAAAGAACGCGTGGCAGTTACTAGATTGAACACCTTCGTGCAAGAGCGATTAAGTGGCATGAGCGTGGTACAATTATTCAACAGAGAAAGGGAAGAATATAAGCGTTTTGAAAAGATTAATGAGGGACACAAACAAGCACACATTCAAGCGGTATGGGCAAACTCCATCTTCTTCCCGATTGTAGAAATATTGAGTTCTCTATCCATCGCATTTTTGTTGGTCTGGGGGGCGCTACATGTTTCCGGTAAATCCTCTTCTGAAATTCGTTCCATGTACGGAGAGGTCTTTGCGTTCACTTTGTGGATTAATCAGTTGTATCGTCCAATTAGACAATTAGCTGATAAATTTAATATTCTTCAACGGGGAACGGTTCGGGCGGAACGGGTTTTTGATGTGTTGGATGAACAAGCTGACTTGCAGGAAAGCGGATCTATGACCAATGTTGATTTCGCACAATCGGTATATTTTGAAGACGTTTCTTTTTCTTACGTGAAAGATAGTCTGGTTTTGAATAAGGTGAATTTGACCATTCATCATGGCGAAACAGTGGCATTTGTTGGCGCAACAGGGGCCGGAAAAACATCCATCGTAAATCTATTGGGCCGATTTTATGAGCATGATTCAGGGGTTATCCGCATCGGAGACGTGCCTATACAAGAGATAAAACTATCGGAATTAAGGAAGAACATTGCGATTGTTTTACAAGATGTTTTTCTTTTTTCGGGGACGATATTCTCGAACATCACACTGGGAGATGGGCGGTTTTCGAAGGAGGATGTTATTTCCGCCGCAAAGGCTGTTGGCGCACATGAATTTATCATGAATTTACCAGGAAATTATCAGCATGAAATTGGCGAAAGAGGGGGCATGCTGTCTGTCGGACAACGCCAACTTATCGCATTCATTCGCGCCTATATTTACGCGCCACAAATATTAATTCTTGACGAAGCAACATCAAGCGTGGACAGTGAAAGCGAGCAATTGATTCAACGCGCAACAGAACAAATCACGAAGGGGAGAACCTCTATTGTGATCGCTCATCGCTTATCAACCATTCAAAAAGCGGATCGAATCGTGGTGATGGAGAAAGGCGAATTAGTGGAAATAGGCACTCACCAAGAATTGTTAAAGCTGGAAAACGGGTATTATAGGCGCTTGTACGACATGCAATTTTTTAATCAGAATGAAGAACATGAAGCGATTTAAAATAGGTGGTGTCCCGGAACACTTTAATCTTCCTTGGCGCAATGCCATTGAGGCAGGTGCGTTTCAAGCCCTTGGTGTAGAGTTGCATTGGTCTGACATGACCGGAGGAACAGGTCAAATGATTAAGGGCCTTCAAGCTGGGTCAATTGATATTGCTGTACTTTTGACGGAGGGAATAACACGTGCGATTTTACAAGGCTTAGACGCAAAAATATTAACTGTTTATGTTACCAGTCCCTTATGTTGGGGAGTACATGTCCCAGCCGATCACTCGATCAAAAAAGTAAGTGATTTAAATGGGAAAACATTTGCGATCTCGCGAGAAGGCTCTGGGTCACACCTCATGGCATATGTGAAAGCACAGGAAGAAAAATGGGATTTAACTGCGCTAAACTTCAATGTCGTGGGTGATGTTTATGGCGGTATTTGGGCGCTAAATAATGGTGAAGCACAAGCGTTTCTCTGGGAGAAATTTACCACATCCCCTTTTGTTGATCAAGGGAAATGCCATTTATTAGATGAGGTTCTTACGCCATGGCCTTGTTTTGTTGTTGCAGTCCGCTCTGAATTACTAGAGACGAACAAAGCGTTATTACAAGAAGTGGTTTCCATCGTTCAGAAAGAGTCTTCCAAGCTGAAACATCTTCCAAATTCTGCAGAGCAGTTTGCCTGGAGGTATGCTTTACCACTTCATCAAGTGGAACAATGGTTAAGTGAAACGGAATGGAATTATGGCGACGAATTGAGCCATCAAGCTTTTGCAAAGGTTGTTTCAGAGCTGCTGGAATTGGGACTTATCACACAAAAGGAATCAGAAAAATGGGAAGAAAAACTATTTTAAGTATTTTACTTTATGTTTCTCTTTGGAATACATACGCACAACTGGGTTGCACCGATGTTCAGGCATTAAATTTTAACCCCCTTGCTCAATGGAATGATGGGTCATGTATTTATCCCCCAACAAATTATTCCTCATTATGGATTCAAGATTTACCGAATGTTCTCATCGAAAATTCAGGCTTGATATTTTGGAATGATTTCATTTGGACGATCAATGATGGTGGTTCAACCCCAAGTATTTATAAGTTAGATCAAAATGGCGTCGTCTTGGACACCATTCACATTGCTTCGGCCACAAATGTAGATTGGGAAGCGATGACACAAAGCAACACCAAAATTTATATAGGAGATTTCGGAAATAATGCAGGAAACCGAACGGATCTTGGTATATATGAAATTAATAAGTCTGATATTTTAGCTGGAAACATGAATGTTACCGCTCAAAAAAGAGCCTTCAAGTATGGTGATCAGCTTGATTTTACGGGACAAACTAATGGGCATTCGTTCGACTGCGAATCTTTTTATTATGATGCCGATTCATTAGTGCTTATTTCTAAAGCATGGAATAATTTCTATGCAAAACGGTATCGTTTTGAATCAGTTTGGAGCGACACACTCGTCATTTTTCCTCAGGACTCCTTATACATGGATGGACTGATAACAGACGTAAGTTACGACACCCTGTCTAAACGGACGCTTGCAATAGGGTATAAAAATAACGGCTCAAATTTCTACACCAGTTTTGTTTATCTCCTTTTTAACCATCCGGACACCCATATTTTTAGTGGGAACAAACGGAGGATTGAATTAGGAAATATGCTCACTCTTTCTCAAACGGAAGGCATTACATTTAAAGATTCAGCAAGCGGATTTTTTAGTTCGGAACAGATCTCCTCAGTTATCACTATTCCACCTAAACTATTTTCCTTTGATTTTACATCTTATTTTTCTGATGATATAGGTTTGAATGATATTTCACTCAGAAATATGACCGGCATTTCCCCAAACCCCTGTATTCAGTATATCACTGTGCCTATCGGTTGTCTGGGTCAGCGCGTGCTCATCTATTCAATGACGGGACAGTTCTGCTTACAAACAGTTATAGACCCTTCTTTAACCATTAACGTAGAGAGCCTTGTTCCCGCACCCTATTACCTTTATGTGGATGGGAAATATTTTCGGTTCATAAAAACCGAATAAATTTAATAATCAAGGTATTATCGTTGAAATCCCTTGTTTGATAACTGCTTCCACACCAATGTTCATTTCGCGTGAAGGGTTGGCGAAAATCGCCTAAATTTCAGAAAAAAAGCCATGAACACACTTTTACCTTTAGCTATTGGGAGTTCTTTTTGGGTTGCTGTTTTAACCGTTCTAGGAATGGTTGCTGTTTTTGCTGTGTTGTTTTTTTCCGAGCGAAAGAAATAAACGGTTTATTTAAAACTGGAAATAGCCTTCATCAATTCTTTATCAAAGGGATTGAGTACTCGGTAATATCCTTCTTCCGTCCAGTTTTGGCTTGCAATCTCTGCTTTCAGCATTCGTTTGATGAGGTTTTTGCTCGCCGTTAATCCGATTGGGTCTTTTTGAACACGAAAGTCTTTTTGTGCAAAAGTCAAGAAGCGTGTCAATAACTGCTCGCTTACTTCAAAAGATTGTACAAACTGTGCTGAACTTGTCCATTTCGATCTGTTTTCCTGCATAAAATCAAAGGCAAATGCTCTCGCTGCTCCGCTCCATTGCAATTCAGTCAGGTAAAATGACGCACCACTTGTGTCTCCCGGCACGAAAACATCTGGCATAATTCCACCACCTCCATAGACAATTCGTCCGTGTTTGGTTTTGAATTTCAGTGAATCGACAAAAACGGAACTGTCTTGTTTGAAGTATTCGTTTCTTGTGATGCGCTCCTCATCCCTCATGTAGTTCTCATAACCCCCTTTGTATGAGCGTTGAATACAGCGTCCAGAAGGCGTGTAATAGCGCGCGATGGTCAATCGAAGGTTGCTTCCATCACGAAGCACTTCATCCTTCTGAATTAAGCCTTTTCCATAAGAGCGGCGTCCAACAATCATTCCTCTGTCGTTGTCTTGTATGGCACCAGCTAAGATTTCACTTGCCGAAGCAGAATGGGCATTGATAAGCACCACTAATTTCGTCTTTTCAAGATGTCCACCGGCGCTTGAATAATACTTTCTTTCCCCTTCATTTTTTCCTTTTGAGATTAAGATCAGGTTGTTTTTTCCTAAGAAAGCATCGGCTATATCAATGGCTGAGGACATCACGCCACCTGGATTATTCCGTAAATCTAGCACCATTTTTTTCATTCCTTGATTTAGTAATTTGGTGCTTTCTATGTAAAATTCTTCTGCAGTAACTTGTGAAAATTCACTGATCAGAAGGTATCCAGTTTGTTTATCTAGCATATATGCACAAGGAATGGATGAAATGGGGATGATGCCCCTTGTTAAGGGAACGGTCTGCAGTTTCTTTCCCCGTAGAAAGGTAACCGAGACTGTTGTCCCTGGGTTTCCTTTTAGGGTTGCTAGTACTTTTTCGTTTGTGATTCCCTGTCCACAGATTTTCTTCCCATTGACACGGACAATCTTATCCCCTGCTTTCATTCCCGCTTTTTGAGAAGGAGACTGATTGATGATGTTGGTCACACAAATCGTATCCCGCAAGAGCAAAAATCGAATGCCTACACCTCCGAATTTTCCTTCGATGGATTCGTTTACTGATTTCATGTCTTTTGCAGAAATGTAATTACTGTGGGGATCTAATTTATGAAGCATGTCCGAAATGGTGGCTTCAAAAATGGCGTCTTTATCTACTTTATCAACGTAGTTGTTGTCGAGGAGCAATAAAACATCTTCTAGTTTTTGAATATCTCCTGAAGCCTTTTTATCAACCCCTTCTAAAAGCATTCCACCAAAAACCCCACTGGCCAGGACGAGTGATAAAATGATCGGCAGGATAGCGTTGTTTTTAACTTGTTCAGACATCTTGACAATTTTCAATTTGAACAACATCTAATCCTGCATTTTTAAGAAAGTCAATACCAGAAGTGTCTTTATATGCTTCCAGGAAGACCAGGCGTTTAATCCCGGATTGAAGCACTAGTTTACTGCAATCTTTACAGGGAGAATGGGTTAAATACAAGGTGGCATCTTTGCAATTATTCGATGATCTGGCCACTTTTAGGATGGCGTTTGCCTCCGCATGTAAAACATACCAATGTGTTTCCCCTGCTTCATTTTCACAGCAATTATCAAATCCGCCAGGTGTTCCATTGTATCCATCGGAAATGATCATGGAGTCTTTCACAATAATGGCGCCCACTTTTTTTCGTGCACAATGAGATAATTCTGCCCAACTTAATGCCAGTCTTAAATACGCTTTGTCGTATCGGGATTGTTTAGCGGATTGACTCATGGTTTGTGTTTAGAAATCGTTAGCATGCATAATTTGTCCCCCTAAATAACCTGTCCATGCGAACACCGCAAAACTAACGAAGCAAATGATTAAAATAAACCACGAGATTTTTTTCTCAGAAAGCAGGTTCTTTTTCCCAGCATATATACCAACGATGGATGCAATAAACAGGAGAATAATAAGCCAAAGGGCTTTTTCAGCAAATTCTTCGTGTTGTTCGATGATGGATTCACTGATTCCTTTGATGTGTTCGACGGTCTCTTCTGCTTCATGTCCAGTTTTAAAGGTGATGTATCCACCTATACTGGAAATGAGCATCAAAATAAAAGCAGCGACGCGTGTTTGAACGGTGTTAGAAAGTAAGCCAATGAGTAAAACAATTCCAGCGAAAAGTGTTCCAATGATGGCAAGGTGGTTGGTGATGAGGTGTAAGTGAGTTTGGTCCATTTTATATAAATTAAAAGATTGAACTGAAAGTTACACTTTTACCGTCAATTAATGCACGTAGTATGGAGAAATCATAAAATAAACAACGACACCTGTAACAGCTACGTACAACCAGATGGGAAACGCAAAACGCGTGTATTTCTTGTGTTTTGCGTAATTTCCCTCTAAGGCGAATAAGTAAGTAAATAACACCACAGGTATTACAGCAACGCTTAATAGTATATGGGAAATCAAAATGAAGTAATAGAGTGCTTTGTATGATCCTTCGTACACTGTGCTATCTGATGTCATGTGGTAAGCTACATAACAGAGCAAAAATAATAGGCTAATAGCCAGACACACTTGAATGGTACGCTGGTGAAGCTTCATGTTGCCTTTTTTAATGAACACTAAGGCGAGTATTAACAAAATAGCAGTTATGCCATTCAACGAAGCGTAAAAAGGCGGCAAACACGATAAATCGACGCCTTCTATTTTAATTCCAAATAATGCTGCAACAGCAATCGGAATAATAATGGATACAGCAACGACAAGTTTTCTGTATTTAGAGGATGGAAGGTTGTTATTCGACATGGTATTCATAGTTCAAAAGGTTAAGTAAATCTGTTTTAAGTCGTTTGTATTCTTTCGCGTTTACGCTCAAGTCCATATTGGTCACTGCATATACACCGCGAACATGTCCTGCTTTGTCAACGAGGGTAAATGAACCAGAGTGGGCGTATCCACCTTCGGCTTCGTCATCTCTTCCCGCAAAGGTTAAAAAGTTTTCGATTCCTAAACGGTGTGTTTCTGCTTCATTTCCCGTTAGGAAGTCCCAGTTATTCGCGGTGATTCCGTGGTCTCGTTTGTATTTCGTTAAAACGGACGGAAGGTCATTCTTTGGATTGATACTAAACGATAGAAATTGAAGGTGTTTCTGGTGCTTTTTCGTCTCCTGATTTAATTTATTGAATTGGACGTTCATAATGGGACAAATCGTTGGACACGTAGCAAAGAAGAACTCCACAACCCAAATGCGGTTTTTGTACGTTTTATTGGTAACCTTAAGGCTATCTTGATTTAAAAAAGAGAAGCTAGGGATTGTTGGATAAAGCGTATCAACCGTTTGCATTCCATTGACCGTTTTGTATAATACATCTACATTTCCAAGAATGGGTAGTTTCGGCGGAATGTCATTTCCGCAAGAAAGGAGTAGGATGAAGAGCCCAAGGATGAAGGAAGTTTTAGCCATTTTTAGCCCGATCTTTATCATATTGCTTTTGAAGCAGGGCAAGGTGTTCTTTCATTCGGCGAATCATGCCCTCTTCGTCTCCTTTTAAAACCATTCGAAGGTGATTTTGTTTATCGAGCAGAAGCATAAGGGAGGAATAACTAACGCCACCAAAATATTGTTTTCCTCTTCTGTAAAGATTTTGGTTGTTGTGCTTGATGTCATAAACTTTTGCCGGATCACCTTTTGCCACAATCCAAATGGAAGGATCATAGTCTTCAATATCATCTTGAAGCATCTCCCGGATATTTTTTATTTGTTGGTCGGTTGCAGGACGTCCAAATTCATCTGTTGCAAAAGAAATGAGTCGAACTTGCTTCAGTTTTTTACGCTTGTTTTTTCGAATATGCTGAAAAAGAATTTGGTTAAAGTGCCAAAGCGAAATCCCACATTCCTTTGGGCAAGTCGTTTGAATGGTTGTAACAACAATCAGGTCGCCTTTGTAATCGCTTAACTTTTTACTGTTGTAAACGCCGTTTTCAAAGACTTCAAAAGCAGGAGACTGAATTAAACCGTAATCATCAAGCTGTTTGAACTTATGCTCACAGCGACGCGTGGAAATAAGAATAAGGAAAAGCGCTGGACCAAAAACCAACACCAAGGCTAAAATCGATTTTGCACGACTTCTAGGTTGTTGGGATTGAGGCATGTATTAGAAACCGAAAGACCTCAATGCAGAAGAAACCTCCTTCGCCTCCCATAATCCAATGAAGATTAAGTAAAGGATAAAGATTCCGTAGGGAATTAAAATAACGTTTCTCAGGGCTTTTTTCTCGTCGCCTAAGTGCATGAATACCATCACAATATATGCGGCCTTAACAAGCGTCATAATGATAAATGACCATTTCACATATGCCCAAGCATCACTGCTTTGTTTAATCATTGCGCCCAATAATACTTCAACCGTTGTAATAATGGTGAGTAAAATGGTAACTTGAAGGATTTTCTTACGAATCGACTTTCCAGTCGTTTCGTCGTGGTGATTGTGTAAGGAATATTCAATTAAATCATCTCTTTCCATGAGAATATATTTTAGTGTGTTTAAATCAGATCAAATAGAAGAACGTAAAGACAAATACCCAAACTAAATCGACAAAATGCCAATATAGTCCAGTTTTTTCAACCATTTCATAATGTCCTCGTTTGTGGTAAGTTCCAGCAAGAACACCTAATAAAATGATAATATTAATCATGACACCAGAGAATACGTGGAAACCATGGAATCCCGTGATGAAGAAGAAGAACTGTGCGTATTGTTGAGGTCCGTATTCGTTTTGTTTCAAGTTTGCGCCATATACCACGCGATTAGCTTCTCCGCTGTAAAGTGCTTCGTAATACAATTTCTCTGCCGCAGCGCCGGTTATTGCAGCCCCACCAGTTTCAAATTGAGAACCTGATTTTTTAATGATTAACTTCATCTCATGGTCCTTTGCCTTATTGATCTTGGCAACTGTACCGTCTGCGAAATGAATATTTCCACCCTCAAGGTGGCCCTTTTCTGCTGCATGTTGAAATTCATGCATTAAATCTTCTTTCATTACTTCACCTACCTTGTGGGACTTACCCGATTCAAGAACCGTGAAGTTTTTAATCTCTCCAAAATGTCCTTTTACGATTGCTTGTGAACCATCCGCTAATTCGATTTTTCCAAATTCAGAACCGTGAATAAAGTGAGACCATTCCCATGCTTGAGAACCCACGAAGAAAAACCCACCGATAATGGTAGCTATCATCCAATTGGTTACTCCTTTGCGGTCCATTCGATGCCCAGCTTCCACAGCCAATACCATGGTCACCGAAGAAACAATCAAGATAAAAGTCATTAACGCCACGTAAAGCAGTGGATATCCATGACCCAAGAAAGGCATTGAGTTGAATGTTTCCTCTCCAATCGGCCATGCATCTTGCGCGTCGTGACGCGTAAAACCATAGGCAATGAGCAATCCACTAAATGTCAGGGCATCTGACACGAGGAAAAACCACATCATTAATTTACCATAGCTTGTTTGAAAAGGTGATTCTTTTCCACCCCAAAGGGTTTTGGCGTCTAGTTGCGTTGTATGTCCAGCCATTCTAACTAATTTTCTGCAAGTTTAGTGAATAAATATGAAAAATAAGAGCAAAGCTACCCATAAAAGACCTAAAAAATGCCAGAATAATGCGCTTAATCGCAGGGATAAATGGTTCTCTGCGTTGAAATCACCTCTGAATGAAGCAGTTGAAACTTTTAGCAAATAGATTAACGCAATGAGTACATGCAGGAGGTGTATAAAAGTAATGAGGTATAAATATTGCGAAGCTGAATCAGCAGACTCCATCGCTTTGACCTGAAGATGGGGTTTTATACTTTCTCCTTTGTACCAAAGTTTGCGGTCTTTGTAGTCGAGCAGATGTTTTTTGTAGTAAATCGTAAAGTCTTTTCCATATTCTCCACGAGCAAAAAAGTCTCCACGTCCGTCAAGGATATTCACGGCAAGTTGACTCAAGCGTATTTCATCGGTAAATAGCAATTGCGTCGTATCATTCGCGAACAAAAGGCCGTTTTTAATGAGAAGTGGTTGTTGATTGAAATATAACTCAAAACGCCCATCTGGCTTACTGATGCGTAGCGCTTTATTTTGCTTCACCACTTTGAATTGGGACATGAAATTTTGGAAAGTTTTGAAATCGTTGGGATTCATTTCTTTTCCTTCGTACACAAATTTATTTCCATCAACATCGATGAATTTGTCCTTGTATTTCACTTCGAAATAATCACCATATCGACCATCTGTTACCACCAGGCTGTTCACGGCATGAAATCCATTTCGAACTAATTCTCCGTAACCTTTGAATTGAAAGAAAATGAATCCAGCACCAAAAACGAGGGTTGCAGCCATCCAAAGCTTAATCTTTCCTTGTTGGTTCTGTTTTGCACTTCGAATGGCAAGAATAAAGGCCAAGCTACTCAAGGCGATACTCGCTGTACTGATCCAAAAGAATGTCGGCATTGGGTACTTCAACCAAAAGGAATCCCCCATAGATACGTAGTATCCAGAAGTAAACCCAGCAAATAACATAATCACACTGAAGATCCCCACGTACACGAGGTTTTTCTTCATTTTTTCCTTCACTTCTGGACTAATTTCGTTGGAGAAATTTCTTTGATTAGTTGGTTTTTCTTCGTTTTCGGTGCTCATGGCGTGGTGTATTTATGAAATGAATGTTTGATTAAATGGTTCGATCAAAAACATAAACAAATTGTATGATCGGTAGATAAACAAATGAGGCGAACATAAGTTTACGCGCATCTGAAACTTCTAAACTGTGATACAGTTTATATGCATATAGAAAGAAACCTATTCCAAGAATACTCGCAATTATTAAAGAATAGATCCCTGTCCATCCCAATAACCAAGGAACTAAGCTAAATGGAATGAGCGCCAAGGCATATAACATGATTTGAAACGCAGAATGTTTGGATCTCCCTGTTCTTGAGGGCAAAAGTGAAAACCCCGCTTTTTTGTAGTCGTCATACAACACCCAAGCGATCGCCCAAAAATGTGGAAATTGCCACGTGAATTGTACAAAAAACAGCACTCCTGGCTCGAATCCAAAGGCATTTGTGTGAGCAATGGCACCCAACAACGGCGGTATAGCGCCCGGAAAAGCACCAACGAAAACGGCCCAAGGTGTTTTTTGTTTGAGGGGAGTGTAAATGAATACGTAGCTGATAAAAGCCAGAACCCCTAGAATGGCACTTTTCGAATTGATTAAGGCTAATAAAATCGTTCCGCTAATCAGTGAACAGACGCAAATAATGTACGCTTCTCGCAGGGACATTTGTCCGGTTGGTAATGGACGACGATTGGTGCGGTTCATGAATTTATCTAAATCGCGTTCCCAGATTTGATTGGCACCGTTAGAGGCTGCGGTAACAAGTGTTCCGCCAAGCATTAAATAGAAAATTACCAAGCCATCTTTTCCTCCCGCAAATAAATACCCAGAAAGGGCAGATAAAATCACCAGAAATGACAATCGAAATTTAGTAAAAACCAAATATGTTTTAAATGTGGATGGAGCTTGAATAGTCTCTTGAGTCATGGTGCAAAATTACGAATTAAGCTTGTTCTTCTACAACATTTTTACAAGGTCTTTTCTTTAAGAATTTCATTCAGTTTCTTCAGGGGTATAGTAGTCATTCTGAACGAAGTAGTCAATCATTGCTTCTTTCATCAAATGCTGCTCTTCTTGGTGACCAAGCGCTGGAATCAATGCGTTCAATTTGAAATGTGGCCATTGATCTTTATCTCTACCTTCAAATTCGTAATACCCATAAGGCTCGAGTAAGGTACAGATAGCAACGTGCATTAATTCTGTCTTCTCTTGTTTACTGAAATTTTTGTAGCCAATACCTAGTTCGTTGACACCAATTAAAAATAGCAACGATGGCACATCTAGACCTGGTCCAAAATCTTTTTCAAGGCTTTTTTTAACTTGCTGAAATTTCAATTCGATGTCGTGATCCATGGCACAAAAGTACGCAAACAAGATGCTTATCTGACCAAATACGCAAACTTTTTGGACAAAAAAAAGAGGGGACAAGCCCCTCTTCCTTTCAATCAAATTATTGTGTATTATTCAACAATCACACGTGATGTTGTTGTTCCGTTTTCAGAACGAACGATTACGGTGTACATTCCTTGAACAAGGTCAGCAACGTTTACATTCAGTTCTGTAGTTGATCCAGTTACTTTACGTACTGATTTTCCACTCAAGTCAAACAACTCTACTTCTGTAATTACTTCAGAAGAAACAATGTTGAACGATGTTTGCGCTGGATTTGGCATTAATTTTAATGTCATACCTGCTTGTTCGTTGATACCTGAAGTACATGCATTACAACTTTCGAAACATACTGCCCCTAGGTCGATATCTCCCGTTACCGTGTAAAAACGATTGACAAAGGTATCAATATCAAAAATTGTTGAAATAGTACATATTTCACCACCGTCAAATTGTTCTTCAATAGCACCACTGTTTAACACGAACTTATATTCAATCGGACCTGCTGCTATTGGAAGAGTTGTCTCCCAAATACCATCTGTATTCGCATCAGTCATAGGGTTAGCATTGGGATTCCATGCATTAAAGTTACCGAAAACGCTAACGTTCGTAGGAGTAGTACCTGCATAATTATTCATATCAACTTTGAATGTTACCATTGGTGTCGGAGCCTGAATAACCTGTGTTTTTTCATAGATGAATCTCCACCATCCTGCACCATTAACTGCGATATCAACGGTCATAACATCGTCATTATTAGAAAAAGCAATTTGATACGTTCGCGATGTTGGAAGAACAGCTCCTGCTAGGCCCAACTCATTTCCGTTATATGCTTTTGCCAAACCAAGGTGACCACCGGCGCCATTAATAGTTAATTCGCCTGCACTGTAAGTAAATGCATATGCACCACCAACATGAGGAGCTACAGGAGCGCCACAAGCCTCTGGATCTGAACCTTGAAACAGTTCTAGCCAAGTATTTCCGTCCATAAAATGAGTCATGGTTCCATTCGCTTCAAATTTAACCGAATCATCGAATAAGCAAGCCCTGTCTGTTACATCAGCAATACTATTTGAATACCAAGATCCATTTCCTTGGCCTGGACCAACAGCTAAAGAACCTGCGTCTGCTTTTAATTTCCAAGTTCCAATTAGTTGAGCTGGCGGAAGACTTGTACATGCATCACAACTTTCAAAACATACTGCTGGCAGAGTGGCATAACCAGTAACAGCATAAGAGCGATTTATATATACATTCGGTCCAACAGTGGTAGTAATTGTACAAGGTTCGTTACCAGCAAATATTTCTTCATCTGCAAATCCGTTCACTGTATATTTATATTCGATATTTCCAACAGGAATAGGAAGAGTTGCTTGCCAT
>CAIZQH010000010.1 GCA_903935095.1 uncultured Flavobacteriales bacterium
ACGAAAAGTATACCAAGCTCCAAACGTAGAGGAAATTCAGATTGATACGGAGTTTACGTATTTTACATCTTCACAATCCACCACGCCACCTCCAGAGAATCCAGGGCAGAATAGTATTATATTCAATCCCTTGAAGTTTTTGAAGTAAGATTGAACAGAGCGGAGAAAGAGAGCGGAGAACGAGAGCGAAAAACAGAGCGGAGAAAGAGTTCGCCGCGGCGAAGGAGAGCTGATCATAACTTTAGAAGCGAAACTCGTTCCGAGAATCGAACTACACTTAACGTTTTACGTTTGTCGATTGATGCCAAATGACGTACTTTTGGGATTCATTTTAGGACCCTTCGTATGACACGCTATTATCGAACATCTTTTTTATGGAGTTTTATCTTTGTGTTTCTATTATTTTCTGCGTGTAGTGAACATCCCAAGAAGCTTACCGTTTTAATTCTATGAAAAACTTGAAACCAAAGCACATTCTTTATTGTTTTTTAATCTTCTCTGCTTTTTCATCATTCCTATTCGTTAGTTGCAATAGGCAGAAGTCTGAAGTTCCTACCGATTTAAAAGAGCGGGATTTCATTACAAAAGAAATTCAATCTGAATACCTTCAAATAAAACCTAGTGAGCAATGGGGCTTTTTATTGCATGTTATTGAGAGGCCCTACAAAAATACAATAGATGTTGAGGTCTGGTTATCAGCAAGAATTGAAGATAAAAAACACAACACGGTTGGCTTAACAGAAACACTTTTACAAGAATTAAACGTAGCTGCTTTTCATAAAGAGTATATGCAAGCAGCTGAAAAACTTGCGCGTTTTACGTTGAATACTCCTGAAGGAAAAGTATATAAAAAGCCCCAAGTTTATGCTATCGTTAATTTGGCTCAATATTTTAATGATCTAAGGGAAAAAGACAGTTTAAAAAAATATGTGGATTTGCTAAATAATTACGTTAAAATAGATTCCACTAAGTCCTTACGATTGGTTTATCACGCGAATAAAGCCAATTTAGAAAATCTTCAAGGGAATTTTTTCCAAGCAGCGGTACACTATCACAAAGCAATTGATTTGACGGAATCATCAGAAAAACTAAAATTAGTTACGTTGTATCATAATTTAGCTTCTATGTACTTGGATATGGATTATTTGGATAAAGCTAAAACGTATATTGATTCTTCATTAGTGATTACAAGTTTCGATAAATATCCTACCTATTTATATAATTCGTTAGGAATTATTCAAACCAAAACGAAATCTTACAAAGAGGCTGAAAAAACGTATCAAACCATTATACGTATTACAAAGGAAAAAAAAATACCAGGTTTGCTTGCGCAGAGTTATGCTAATTATGGCAATTTAAAACGAAGAGAGGGAAATTACTCAGAAGCACTTCATTATATTCAATTATCCGATTCTCTATGTAATGAAATGGGAATTAATTTTGGTATTCTGATTAATAAAATCAACAGAGCCGAAGTATATTATGATCAGAAAAAATACAATGAAGCAGCGAGTACGCTTAAGTTGATTGAAAATGAGATAAAGCGTTTTGATATGGTAGAGATTAATAAAGGATATTACGAATTGTCCTATCGTATTTATGATGCTTTGGGCAATACAAATCTTGCTAATACGTATTATAGAGCCTACATAAAAAATAAAGAAACATTTACTGGCGATTTACCCAGAACTGTAATATCAGAGTGGGAATTATCTCGAGAACGTGAGCGAAGAATTCAATTGAATGCCCAACAAATTCAGCTTGTCCTTCAACAAAAACAAACCTATTATTTATTTAGTATTGTTATTATTTTAATCGTACTTGGTGTAGTGATGGTTTATTTTATGGTAAAAAAGAAACACCTACTTCGGCAAGAACAATTGAAATTAAAGCATCAAAAAACGGCCTTTGAATTAGAGATAAAATCAAAAGAATTGCTTATAAAGTCGCTAAAAGACATTTCAATACAACAGTCAAAATCATCAATTAAAGAAGATTTAGACTCGGTATTAAAGGAACTTCCCTCAGAATACAACACTAAATTCAAAAGGTTAAATACTAAGCTGACTGCCTCAGAACCTGATGCGTTTTTAGTGGATTTTGAGAATCGTTTTATTGGGGTTTATGAAGTGTTTTATGAAAAACTTAAACTTATTACCACTGATTTAACTCCGAATGAATTGATTCTTTGCGCCATGTTACGATTGAATTATACCTCTAAAGAAATTGCCTATTTAACCAACAGAACGGTTCGAACAATTGAAAACAGTAGAAGTATCATTCGCAAGAAGTTACAATTAAATACCGAAGCTAATTTGCAGCAGTTCATCATGAGTTTGTAATTTATTGTCCATCACATAATGTGCTTTTAGTAGGTTTTTGTGAGGTATATTTTTTATAACCATGTATATTTCGTGAGGTGGTTTTTAAGTGGTTTTTTTAATAAAAGTATTTTTTTTGTGTCAAAATTACATAGACATGAAAAAATTACTTCGCTATTACCTTTTTTTATTATTTTTTATAGGGATTTATTCTTTACATTCTCAAACCCTTACTATTTCTTCGGGTGGTAATAGTGGACCTTCTTCTGGCACAAGTTGGAGTATAAGCGGCAACATATTGACTGTAACAGGAGCAGCAAATATTAAGGCTTCGGTCATTGCAGCTGCGCTGGCAAACGGAAATTTAACGGTAGTAGGGACCGCAAATAATTTTGCAGTTACGGTAAGTGAGGCGATTACTGCTACGGGAAACAATACACTAACGGTTGGTAGTGCTACAAATACAGGAACAATCACTTTTAATGCTGTTACTTCTTTTGCTGGGCCAGTTAACCTATATGGTGGTTCAATTAATATGGATCAAAACATGACCTGTACCTCTAGCGGATCGCCGATTTTGTTGCAGTCCACAGGAGCAATCGACATAGCAGCGAGTAGAACAGTTCAAAGCAATAGTGGAAACATTACGCTGCGCTCCAATTCAGGAGGTACAGTTTTAAGTAACGCCTCCTCGATTATTTTGAATAGCAGCAGTTCCCTATTGTCCCAAGGAGGAAACATTACCCTTGGAGGTAATTTTACCGGTGCACAAGGAACGGGTCTTTACGCAACAAGTGGAAATGCTCCAGCAATATTGATTAGTGGTGGAACGATTTCTGCAGCTGGTGGAAATATTAAACTATATGGTAAATGCAATGGTAGTTATGACGATGGAATTCGTTTAACAGGGACAATTAACACGACGGTAACGGGAACCATTGAACTTTATGGTGAAGCTTATGGAGGGCTCACTGGCTCCACTTATTTCGGGGGCGTAACTTTTGGGACTGCAAACACTACGGTGAGCACTGAAAATGGGAATCTGACGATTGAAGGCATCCTAACAAATACAAATAGTTCATCAGCTTCAGGGCTGAATTTTTATCGCGTCGCCGGTGGAAATGGTAGCTTGTCTATTCAGTTACTTTCCAAGACTGGAAATATCCAAGTCTCCGGACGAAAGGCGCCATCAGCAGCATCTTATGGCATTGGTCAATGCAGCCAAGGGGATGTCTATATCGGATCACCCAAAGATAACAGTTGGACAGCAACTGGGAACATTATTATGTCTTTATCAAGTTTTGATCTTGCAGCATCGACTGGAATTATTTTCAAAACAATAGGCGCTCTCAATGTGGAACCTTATGACGCAAGTTTCAATAGCAGTCTTACTTTTCCTTTCACAAATAATTCCAGCATAAGCGGCGTGAGTGCATTTACAATGGGAAAAGCTTCCAATACGGCAAATATAACCATTGGTGCTCCAGGGATTTCTGTGGCAGGCCCTATCACTTTATACGGAGGTGCTTTGTCACTGGGTGCAAATATTACCAGTACAGCGGGAGGGGAAATCGCACTCTATTCCGATGCAGCCCTAGCGGGGCTTTCGAGTGCTAGAAGCATGACCACCACCGGCGCTTTCCGTTACCTGCCGCAGGGCACTAGTTTTTCTTCCACCGTGACCTTTCCGATCACCAACCTTTCCTTGGTCAACATCACTGAATTACAGCTGGGCAAGTCCGGCAATACGGCCGACATCACGATTGGGTCTAGTGCTACAATTGCAGGACCAATTTCGATATATGGTGGCTATGTGAACATCAATGGCAACCTGACCAGTTCTGCAACAGGTGATATTTTTATTAAAGGTATTGCAGGTACAAACCCGTCCATTTGGGTACAATCCGGTAAGACGATCACCAAATCCGGTGGTACGGGCACCCTGACCATGCAGGGACATGGCCGAGTGTCGAACAGCGGCTCGATCACCACCAGCGGCACCGGCGTGCTGAATGTGGTCTTCTGGTCGGATTTTGACAACAGCAACAATGATGGAGGGGTTTCACAATTTGGTACGGTTTCCACCAATGGCGGGCATGTCTGGCTGGGTGGCTCCAACTCCAACGGTGGAAGTTACACTTGGAACGGGCTTACAGTAGGTGATGGACCATCGATAGGATCGACCGGATTCAACGGCAACGCCATGGACATCTCTGGTAATATTACTACGAACGGCGGTGACTTTCTTGCCTGGGCAGGCTCAGCGGCGGGATCCAACATTGCAGGCATCGCAAATGATGGCAGCGGCGACATTGTGTCGGTTGGATCAGGGGACATTGTATTGATCACCGATATGGTATCTGGTACTGCCGGTGCCGCGATGTATTTCACCCAATCCGGCGGAACATTTACGCTGGTGCCGCACGATGGCAGTTTCATGAGTACATTCAACTGGAACCCGGCTGTCCAAACATACGTGGGTAGTACCGCAGACGATTATAATCTTCAAACGGGCGACTTCAACTGGCTGGGTATTGGTGAGTTGAACAGCATAACAAGTCTGACCATTGGCTATTATAATGGCATGCTCAGCAACGGAACGCCCGTAGAGTTTACGAATAGTTCAAATATTACCTTCAGTACCGCCACAACTTCAGCGGGGGCCTTTAATTTATACGGTGGCGCTATCGCCATGAATACCAGTCTGACCACGACCAGCGCTACTAATGGAAACATATCAATCAACGGCACCTCGATTTCCGGAACAGGAAATCTGGCGGTAGCTGCCGGGCGCAATGCAACTTTAAATGTATCTTCTACTTCTACGTATGATGGAATTATTAGTGGATTTGGTAGTGGCATAACCAAATTGGGTGTCGGTTTACTAACTTTAACAAAAGACCATTCGTTTTCTGGATCAACAATTATTTCTGCAGGAGATTTACAAGTAGGAACAGGTGGTTCGGTAAGTCAAGCTTCAAGTGGATCTATTTCTAATACAACGGCTGTTGCTGTTGCAAGCGGTTCAAAATTGATTTTAACGCCAAATGAAAATATCCTATTTGCAGCGCCTATTTCAGGTGCAGGTGGTGTTGAGATCAAGGGAGCATCGGGATTGTACAGCGGTACAGCGTTAACCACTACAGCCAGTCTGATTGCCTCCAATGTTTCAGTATTGGAAGTGCTGACACGCATCACCGGAGGAACGTTTACCGGAAGCGCTGGCTCCGGTAATTGCGGAGCGTATCAAAAGTCTTATAATGCGGCTACGAATACCGCTACGCTTCAGTTTCAGCAGTTTGTATCTCCTTATACGAAAGTGGTATTTGTAACACTGGAACTAATCAATACTACGGATGTAGCTATAAAGGGCACAGGAGCTGCTTACCGGTCGGGAGACTATCTTGGTCAGAACATGGCTACCATTGGAGGAACAACGGCGTTGACCTTCCCGACAAATTACGGCATCAGCCAGGTGTTCATGTCGGGCAAAGTAAACTTTACCGGTGCACTAACCTACACGGGTACGACCACGCTGAGTAACACAACGACGAGTGCTACCAGCCCCACCACCTACAGCTATATATCCAAGGGAACCCAGGAGATCACCGATGCTAGCTCCAGTTTCCCCTCGGCTATTGTCAACAACGGGTTGGTGATCCTCAACCGCACCACCACGCTGACAATCGCCGGAGATATGAGTGGTACCGAAGACATTTTGCAGGTAGGCGCGGATGTAACTTTCACAGGCACCAATTCACATACTGGAATAACTACCATTGATTTGAACAAGACGCTGAACATCGGCTCCGGTGGGTCCACCGGCTCCATGATGGGCAACATCGTGAACTATGGGGCGCTGACCTTTAACCGGACTGGCAGTTCATCATACTCGGGCGTGATCAGTGGTTCGGGTACCGTGACTAAATCAGGGTCAGGCGATCTTACCTTAAACAATCTCAATACCTACATCGGTTCTACTACTATCAATGACGGAAGATTGATTTTAGAAAGAGATGTTCCTGCTACAAGCAGTAGTGGTTATTCAGGTATAGGAGCTTTAGTTATTCAACCCTCTTCCAATAGTTTTACTTCGGCAGTTTCTTATCCAATTGCTGGGTTTACTGTTTCTAGCAGCATTGGTGGACTGACTATTGGTAAAACAACCAATAGTTCCAATATTACTTTTGCAAATGCAACAACTATTGCAGGACCAATTACTGCTTATGGTGGGACAATAACCTTAAATGACAATCTAACCACAACCAATAACGGAAATATCAGTTTGTATTCAGATAACGCACTCGGACTTTCGAGCGCACGTACTATTACTGCGGCTGGAACGTTCACATACGCGTCACAAGGCGCTAGCTTTCTTTCCCCGGTTACTTATCCAATTCCTAATTTGACACTCAGTTGCACTGGATTAACCATCGGGAAATCAGGGAATACTTCCGCTATTTCCGTCGCATCTACAACGACGATCAATGGTCCAATCACACTTTATGGTGGTGTCTTAGGCTTAAATTCAGCTTTAAGTACAAGCAATACGAACACAGGTGATATTTCTTTAAATGGATCAAGTCTTAGTGGTAATGCTAATTTAACACTTGCGGCCGGTCGAACAGCAACGCTCAACTTAAGTTCAACTACCAGTTATTCCGGAGTAATCTCAGGTTCAGGTAGTCATTTAATAAAGTCTGGAATTGGTGATCTGACCTTAACGGGCGCAAATACACTTAGCGGAACAACCACTGTTTCTGCAGGTATGTTGAACTTAAATCGAACGGAAGGTTCAACACTTCCGGATGTGGCTAATATCATCGTTTCTGCTGACATCAACGCATCTCCTGGGACACTCAACTTTGCCTCCAATCAAACAATAAATAATTTGAGCATTGCGAGCAATGCACTGTGTATGGTGAATCCATCGAAAAAACTAACCGTGAACGGTGTTCTGACCAATAACGGTACGTTTACTATTAATTCTGGATCAACTTTGGTGCAAGGAACGAGTAGCACGATTTCGGGTTCGGGTAATTACGACGTGCTACAAAACATTACCGGTTCAGGTGGTATAAGTCCAAATGGACGCTTTTGGTACCTTGGAAGTCCACTTTCAAACGGTTCAAGTTCGGCCTTATTGTCCTATACGGGAGACCTAGTGTGGAAATGGAATGAGTCCAGTTTTGCTTATGAAACGGTCTCAACAGGACAAACACTCACACAAGGAAAATCCTACGTATTGCGCAGCGGACAATCTACAGGTGTTGTTCACTTCTTAGGTACAGGTTTATCCAATGGAACAGTGACTGTCCCTAATTTAACGCGAACAGGTACCTCACAACAGTTTAGAGGTTGTCATTTGGTGAGTAATCCTTATCCTTCTTACTTAGATTGGGACTTGGTGGATAAAACAAATGTTTCCACAACGATGTACGTAAGAACGGCCTTAGGTACAAACTATAATATTTTAGAAACATATAATTCATCTGGACAGATTGGAACCAGTATTTCAGGTCCTGCGATGACGCGCTACATTGCACCGATGCAAGGATTCTGGGTGAAGGTTACGGCGGATAATTTAACAGGTTCATTGACCATGAGTAACTCCATACGCAGCCATCAAGCTAGTGGAGTAGGCTTGCGAAGCACTCCACAGGACTTTCCAGCGTTTTTGCGCTTCAACATGATTGATGGTCAAAACAAAGACCAAGTCATTTTATTGATGTCCCCAGACGCGGCAATGACCTTGGACGCATTCGACTCCGAGAAAATGTCCGCAAGTGGATTTGCACAGTTCTATTCCACTGTGAATGCAAAGAAATTGGTCATCAACGGAATGAAAAACGTGAAAGCGAAAACATCGGTTCCATTGACCTTGGAAATGCCAACAAGCAAAAGCTATACCTTCCAAGCGGAGGAGTTCAACATCGAAGATGGACTCATTCTCCTCGAGGACAAGCAAGAAGGCGTGATTCAAGATTTAACGATTAATCCAACGTATTCCTTCTTCGGAAACGCGGGAACCAATGCAACGCGTTTTGTTGTTCACTTCCAATTGGCTGGTGCTCCGGTTCTAGTGGGCGGACCAATGGAACTCGAAAGCTTAGGATCAGATGAACTCTCGACAGATAACATTCAAATCGTCAGCAACAACCAAGGAACGGTGATCATCCGCTTAGACGAAGGATTCAAGCCAGAAGGAAGCATCCGCATTTTCGATGCAAGTGGACGACTTGTGGAACAAACGGATTTCAAGGACCAAGAAACAACGATTCAACTCAACGAAAAAGCGGGAATGTACTTCGTGGAAGTGTCAGCTGGGAAGTTGATGGTGAAGAAGAAAATTGTGATTAATTAGAGCGATCCTCCTTCGCTGGGCTACGGCGGATGATAGAAACGAGCGAAGAGCGAGAAACGAAGAGCGAATATCGAACGACGAATAAAAACGAATAACAAAATACAACAAACGAAACATGCATACCCAAGAAAAAAACACGGAAGTCGGGAAACGTAAAACATACGAGTCACCGAAGGTGGAGAAAATCCAAATTGATACGGAGTTTACGTATTTCTCTACATCTGTAGATCCGGTTCCAGTAAATCCTGGAGAAAATAGCCTTGGATTTAATCCCTTGAAGTTTTTTAAGTAGGGAATACAGAGCGGAGAGCGACACTGTTCACTGAGTACTGATCACTGGAAAATACGAGAGCGATTCGCCTTCGCTGAGGCTACGGCGGATGAAAGCGGAGAGTTGAGAGTGGGCCACGAATTCAATCCTATGCGAAAATTGTGTAATTTTCCACGAAATCCAAATTTCGGACATGAATGAACCAAGGCAAAAATTAAGTGAAGCGGTCAAGGACTTATTGAGTCAGAGACATTCCGTGGAATTAAGTGCCTATGGTCGAAGTATGATTCCTTTTTTACGTCCGGGACAAAAAGTTAAATTAAGTCCTATTCCTATTTCTAACATCGTTCGTGGAGATTTGGTGGCTTTTCAAAAACAAGATTATTTGGTTATTCACCGTGTGCATCAAGTTATTCGAAGCAATGGACTAGAACACCTGATCACGAAAGGTGATTCAAACATTCATCCAGATTTGTCCGTTACAACGGATAATTATTTAGCAAAGGTTACCAGTGTGTGGCGCCATAACGATTGGCACGAACTTTCTTCCCTTTCGCTTCATTCCCGTTTAGTGCTCCATTTTGGAAAAGCCTACTCACTCCCTTTTTGGCTGTGGAAGCATCTACTTGATCGAATGCTTAGGTTTTTCAGTCGTTCTTAGCACTCCGTTTTTTTAGATTGCGCAGAATGATTGATGTTTAAAAAGTGGAAAATAAAATTTTGTACAAAAAATAGCACTATAATATTTGTAAAATTGTTTGAATTATTTATTTTTATCATCCATTCATGGAATGTGTTGCTCGGGCAATTCAAGTAGCGTAAAAAACCATAAACGAATGTTCAAAAATATGCCGACCCAAATTAACACAAAAGAAAAGGGAAATCGTAAGAAATACGAAGCACCTGTGGTTGTGAAATTACCGATTGACACGGAGTTTACGTATTTCTCGACATCAGTAGATCCAACTCCACCAAATCCTGGAGGAAATAGCCTTGGATTTAATCCATTGAAGTTTTTTAAGTAGGGAATACAGATCGGAGAGCCAAGATCGGAGAGCGAGAGCGGTGATCCAACTTCGGAAACCGTCTATCTTAACGATTCAATATCAAACGTACGCAACGACTCCACCAATTCATCACATAATTCTCTTTTCCATCGCTTTGACGCAAATACGCTGCGCTGGGAAAAACCTGAAACCAGAGATAGGTAGGAATCAAGTTCCATGGAACCGGAATTCGAAAGTGCTTTCTATGGAAAAAGAGTATCTGATGACCAAAGGGGATAGGTAATGCCATTAATTCTTTCTTCAATAGCGCTTCTTGCCAATGGGGAATCTGTTTGCTGGAATCTCCAAAGAAATAAAGTGACAAATCAATGGCTGCTTGAACTTCTTTCGTACATCGAAAGCGTTCGCAACGTGTAAATAAATCTGTGGTGGAAATCAGTTTGTTTAACATGAAAATATCCAACAAATGCGGGACATTTAATTGTCCGTAATATACGTGCTTGTAAGCGTGCAGGCATACAAAAATGAATTGATCCACTGAATGTAATTCGTGCGGATCTTTCTGGTTTCCCTGAAGGTCCGCTAAAGGTAAAGCAATGTGATAAAATCCGGAATTTAGGGAAACGTGAAAGTCCACTACGGTATGTTGTTTAAACGCTTGCAAGGGATCGTATTTCAAGTTCATTTGCTCGTGAAAACGTGACTTGGCATGACGACGTTTGATGTCAAACCCTTGCGTTTTAAGGACGTTTTCCCACTTCGAAAGGTCTTTGTTGTCAATCAGGACATCGATGTCCGAAATGTGTCGGTGATAAGGTCTTTCGTACAGATTTGGCATCAAGGTAATTCCTTTCAAGGGATACAGTGTCAATTGCTGTTCGTTAGCCAACTTTTCCAAGTTCGCATATTGATGCAATAAACGTTCATTGGAAGTCAATACGCGCAGTTGATAGGATTTCAGTTGCTGAAAGACCTCTACTGGGACCGAGGTAGCATCGAATGCTTTGATGAGGTCAATGAGAATTCCGGCGTAATGTGTGGAATAGCAAAGTTGAATGAAAGTCCGCCAGTTGAGCCTTTCTGGAATCACAGGCAAGTCTTCCTGCCGTACATGCGCACAAAGAATTCCGACCAAAAAGCGCGCTTCTACATCAAGTGTACGCTCGAATTGCTCACGCTTGTTCATGCTGCTTGATAAAAGTGATGACTTCCACATTTGGCACGACGCCTAGACGTGTAATGGGAATTTCCGTGCTGATGTCCATGAGTTGGTTCAAATGCCATTGAACATGAGTAGCGTTGTATCCATGCTGAATGCAATGTGCCATAAAGCGCATGCTCATTTGAATGCCATTCCCTCGTTCATAGGTATTTTCGGGATAATGAAATGGTAAGTAAATGAAATCCAATGGCGCTTTTTTAGGTGCATCGGAATAGTACATGGGTGTGTTGTACATCCACCAGTGTCCATCAATTTTTCGCAACATCAGTCGATCGTCGTTGATGACTTCCGCACCTGAAGCTTGCCAGAGTCCGGCCATGGTACTTTTTCCAACGCCACTGAAACCTGAGAAAATACGTCCATGTTCACCATCAAACACACCCGACGCATGCACCAATAAGGACTCCGTTCGCGTTGTCAAATAATATAAAATCAAGGGCAACATCGGGTAACGCAAGGACTCCAACTCTTGATTTTCGTTCAAGTCCGAATAAATCGTCCACGCTTGCTTCTCTTCTTGGTAAAATGCGATGTGTTGCAATCGCGTCAATTCCTCCGAATCATTCACATGAATGCATATTCCACGATCCGCTTCGTAAATCGTCCACAGCGCATGTTCACCATTTCTCGCACAATAAAGCTCCTTCCCCCAAATTTTCGGGGCATTTGCACATCCCACATAACAGTAAATCCTTAAGTCTACACTTTCATCCGCCGAAGCTTTAGCGAAGGAGGATCGCTCTGTTTCTGTTTCCTGCACTGAGCACTGAGCACTGAGCACAGTTACATATCCTTCAAATCCCCCATCCAACACAAACGCAACATCCACCGGGATAATCAAGGCCAAGATGAAGTCAGCGATGCTTACATGAATTTGATTTTGATCCATCATTGGATGTCCAAATAGCTGCGCAGTTTTTCTAAAAATGCACGGAGATCATTCATTACTTCGTCTTCATTGACTTCAAATTCCGCACATATTTTTACGACGAGCGTAGTTTCATCGTCTCCCTCATCCATATTCTCCCAAATAAACGCACCGACTTCGTTTAAAGTAAGGTATTGATTGAAGTCCGCCACATTGTCCTTTAAGGGAATCAATAACAGTTCATCGCCTGTTTGACGACAAACGAAGTGATTTTTTTCTTGGTAAATGGCGGAGATGAGTTGCTTCATTTGTCAAAATTATTGTTTTTTTTCTCAATGAAGAATGAACTTGAGGTTTATCTTCAGATTAATCGGTCTAAATGGAATTCAAATAAGTGTTTCATAATCAAGTTCAGAGTAGGAAAAGAAAGCGAATAGGTGGGAATCCCACAAATAATAAATAAAAGACTAAAAGTTAGATTGATTATACTGCGCGTAATTTTGGTTGAAAGTATAACGATAAATCATCCTATGAAAAAAAAGAAAGAAGAAACGGTGAAACACATAAAAAAAGTTTATGTCGCTCCACAAGTAACGAGCATTCCCGTGGATCACGAAATATCATTGATGATGTCAGAAAACACCTTCGGTTGAATATTTTAAAATAGATTTTCCTCTGCTGTAAAATATGACTAGTCCTAATAAACAATACAGATTATGAAAGACAAAAATAAGAATGAACTATTTCTTCGATTTTTATAAATAGTTTCATGCTATTTTACCACCACTTTTTTGGTGATAAAACAAGTACCTAAAACATCAAAGATTTTAATCAAATAAAGACCTTCGCTGGTTATATCGTTTAGGTTGATAACGGTTTGTTGTGTGGTGAATTCACCCTTTTTTATTTCTTGACCTATTGTATTTGTGATTGTGTAATTCCAAATCCCCGTAATCGTTAAATTACCTAAATCAATGACTACAATATCTATCGCAGGATTAGGATAAATATGAATTGCCTTGCCCTCTATTGATTCAATGTTTGAGGGAGAATCACTGAACAAAGTATCTCTGATTAAACGAACAGAAAAACCAATCGTTTTTAATGCTGCGCTTTTTGTTACAGCGCTGTTGTCATGGTCTAAGTGTCGAATCCAGACATCTGTCGTATTTGTCGTGTTGTTTGTGTACTCTGTCGAACTCCACCAATTAGCATAGGAGCCCACACCGAAAAAAAATCCATAGTCAAAGCGAAAACCATCTGAAAGACCCGTAAAACCGCTGCTATTGGTAGCACCTGTATTTGGGCTCATCCAATGTGCCGTGCCGATCTCTTTCATCTCTCCACCTGCAACAAGTAATCCACCTAAATAATCGGTGAGCGTGGTCCAGTTCGTATCTGTGGGCACATGAAAGCCTATTGGGGCCAATGCTTTGTTTGGAGTAGACGCGATGGTGTCATGTATTCCAGCAACGGCATAGTAATTATATAACTTACCATAGATTGAGCCGTTTGCAGAATCATTGTTGTAGTAACACCATGCACCTGTCGTTAAGTTGGACCATGCAGTGGGGTCTGTCACTTGTGGTATGATCGTGCCATCGTTATATTTAGAAACATTTAAATTTTCACTTACCCATTCCTGAGTGCCAATGATTACACTATTGTATACGTTACCGTCAATATCGGTCATACCACTACCAGCTGTTTGCCCAAAAAAGTTTGAGGTAATTGCTAATGCGGCAAGAAATATACTTGTTTTCATAAGTCAAATTAAAATGGTTTAATTGGTTACAAGGATGTTTGGACATGCGCCTCATTCATACCTTGACTTCGTCTTTATCTTGATATTCAGATGCTTATGTAAATATATAATTTATTTAACAAAAGTTAAATCGAGTGAAAAAAAGTAACAAAGAAATAATCTTAATAGATGCGAAGAGTAATCGAAATATTTGAAATCATTGGGATTTGTGAAATAAAAAAAGTCCCGACGTTGCTGTCGGGACTTTTTTTTTACTATGAATTTTCTTATCTCAATTTTCCTCTGTGGTTCATTTTCTTGTAGTAGAGTAGGGACTTGAAGTAAACTTCAACCGCTCCTAAACTGCTCGTTGCTTGACTTAATTTCGAGTAATTTGCATCGAAAGCTAAACCAAATTTGATTGCTTTGATTTTCATTCCAACTGTTGCAACAACTGCATCGTTGTGACGGTAGTAAAAACCGTAAGTCACATTGTTAGATTTGTTGATATTCGTGATTTCAGATCCTTCTTTAATGGTGTGTTCAAAAGAAACACCTGCCGTGAAGTTGTAGGAAGGTCCAGTGCGGAAATAGATCATGCTCGGTTGAACGCGGAAGTCACGGCGTTTGGTTGTTAAATCTGCTCCAGCCTGAACAACCATGTTCATGTACATTTTGTCTCCACCAAAAGAAAATGCAATTTTTTGGCGTGTTAAATGGTTTAAGGCATATCCCGCATAGAAAGAAGATTTGTTTCTTGTGGAATGTTGATAGTATAAACCAGTTCCTAAATCGATGGTTGCATAAGAACCATTCAAACCAAGCTCTGTACTGCTCGGCGTGGAGAAGAAGTTTATTCCGTTCCATTCATTTTCCCATGTTTGATTTGAACGGTTTACACTTTGCTGATAAAAACCTGGCGTAAGTCCAACTGAGAATTTGTTGTTACGATCTAAGGCAATTGTATAGTTAAATGGAATAGATACGCTAGTAGTCATAAAACTCGCATCTCCTGTTTGGTCATTCATGGCAGAGATTCCAACGCCAAAGCTATTTCTACTCATTGCACCATCGCGGATTTTAAATTCCGCGTTCAAGGTGTTTGTTCTCATACCAGCTTCTGGAACGGTTAACCATTGAGCACGGTAATTCGTAAAGATGCTATAGTCTTCAGTTCCTGTAGCTACGGCTGCGGGATTATATAGTACTTGTGATTGATACCAAGCACTGATGTTCTTATCTTGCTGTGCGTTTACTTGTAAAAAGCACAAAGCTGTTGCCGAAAAAAGAATGATTTTTTTCATAGGTATTATCTAAATAAAGTAACGTTTCCAGTGCGATCACCTGAGCGACCATCAATGGTACGGAAGTTCATAATATAAGTGTAAGTTGCTGGATTTAACGGTTTTCCTTTAAAGGTCCCGTCCCAACCTTCATGTGGATTCGTGGTTCTAAAAACCATTTGTCCGTAACGGTTGAAAATACGCATGTCGATTTCAGCAATCGCTCCACCTTCTTCAAATCCATTGTTTGCATTGTTGGTGAAGTTGCGGTCTTTATCCACGTTGGTTAAAACACGGAAGAAATCATTCTCTCCATCTCCATTAGGAGAGAAAGAGTTCGGAAGTTCAATTAAAACTTGTGAAGCAAAATTTACCGTAACGAGCACGGTATCAGAAACGGAACAGCCATTTAAACTGTATGTTGCGACATAGTTCGTTGTAAAAAAGGGACTAACGGTTAGGGAGTCACCAGCAATACATGGTGCACACCCCAAAGTACTATCAGAAGCAACCCCACTTGGATACCAATATAAGTTTCCTCCAGCTGGAGTTCCTTCGGCAAACAAGTACGCATTTTGATACATGTTTATCGTTGTGTCATTAATGACAACATATGCACCTGCTGTAGTGTCAGAAAGTGTCAAATTAATCGTTGGTGTCGTGTTTACCGTCACGAGCTGCGTCAAAGTACTAGTAACCCCTAGTGGATTTGTTGCCAAGAGTGTTATAGCAAAAGGTGTTGAACCACTTGTGTTTGGAAAACAAATCGGACCTGGATTTTGGCCAATAAAAGTGGCAGGTGTAGCTCCTTGAAAGGACCAAGCATAAATTAAGTCACCACCTGTGGAGTTGTTGGTTACATAGATGCAGTCACCTTCACAAAGAATTAAATCTTGGTCTGAAATGGTAAAGTTTGCACTAGGTGCCTGAGCAAAGATCAATTGCGTAAAGCAGAGTGATACAATGAGGATAATTGATTTCATATAGCTTAAACTAGTTTATTCGATAATACGAAAGTAAGCAAAAAAGTTTCAATATAATAAAGAATTAAAGACAAGCATGCATCAAAGTGCGTACTTCATTCATCTCTTGGACATCGTGAACACGAAAAACATGGGCATTTTTTGCATACAAAAGGGTATTTAAAATACTGGTTCCGATCAAGGCATGTTCCGTATCAACAGCAAGTAACTCACGGATCATCGATTTTCTAGAAATGCCGACCAATATGGGTTTTTCAAAAATGTGAAGCATGTCAAACGATTGAATGAGTGCATAATTTTCTTCGAGTGATTTCCCAAATCCAAATCCTGGATCGAGTATGATATTGAGGATACCCATTTTTTCTAAAGCAGCAATTTTTTCTGCGAAATAACGAAGGACATCTAACTTGAAATTTTCAGTGACAAAAGATTCGCTTTTGTTGGATTGACTTCCTCGGTTATACGTTAGAATGTAAGGTGCTTCGTATTTGGCAACGGTCGACCATAACTGTGGATCGAATTGTCCACCAGAAATGTCATTGACCATATCTATGCCATTGGATAAAGCAAACTCAGCCACTTCTGCATAAAACGTATCAATGGACATGAGTACATCCGGAAATTTCTTTCGAATGAACGGAATCACTTCCTTCAGACGAACTAATTCCTCTTTTGCACTTGGTGTTTCCGCACCTGGACGCGTACTGCTCGCCCCAATATCGATGATGTCTGCTCCAGCTTTGATCATCTTCTCGATCGTTGAAATCAAGTCGCTATCATGGGACATCCGACTTTTTTCATAGAAGGAATCTGGTGTCATATTCAGAATTCCCATTATCTTTGGGTTGCTGAAATCGTGCAGTTGTCCTTTTATGCGAATAAAGCGACTGATGCGAAAAGAAGTGTTTGATGTCATACTTAATACATGGAAAAAACTACACTTGAATACACAAATGTAATGAATGTTTGCCGAGAGATCTTTGAAAAAAAATCACTCGACTATGGACCATCTTGGCGAATTCTGCGTCCAAGTTCACTTACGGATCAAATATTCATCAAAGCACAACGTATTCGCACGATTCAAGAAACCGGAGAGAACAAGGTGGGAGAATCCTTTGAAGATGCCTTCATGGCCATTGTCAATTACTGCATCATGGCAATCATTCAAATTAGACATGAGGCAAAAATCAACGACGACATGTCGATTGAACAAGCATTTGTTGCCTATAAAGTAATCGAAAAAGAAGCCTTCGAATTAATGGAGAAAAAAAACCATGATTACGGTGAAGCTTGGCGGGATATGCGCGTCAGTTCCTTGACGGATTTAATCCTAACCAAAGTTTTGCGCATTAAGCAAATCGAGGATAACGCTGGACTCACCCTTGTTTCTGAGGGGATTGAAGGGAACTATTTTGACATGTTGAATTACAGTGTCTTTGCCCTAATTCACTTACAGTAAATTGTTAAGAGGCTGTTAATTCCATTATTCGGATAAAATCTTCTTTTACATTTGCCTAAACCTTTGCCATGAAAGATACGCTTCACATCAGTTCTTGGTCCATTCGCGGCATCGTCGCTGGACTATTCCTCATTTCCGCAATTGGAAAGATATTTCCGGATCCTTCCATGTATGGAACCATATCGACCTTCGAAGTTCAACAGTTATATCCCATGGGTTTTTCTGAATTATTAGCGAAGTACTTTTCCCGCACCTTAATTGGAATCGAATTTTCACTTGGTATCTTATTGTTATTTCCTTTTAACTTAAAAAAATGGGTGATTCCGTCCATTATTTTAATGTTGGCTGTTTTTTGTGTGCATTTATCCATCGAAATAGCCACCAAAGGAAATGTAGGAAACTGTGGCTGTTTTGGAAGCTTATTGCCGATGACTCCCGTTCAAGCTTTAATGAAAAACCTTTTATCCATCGGATTACTTGGATTGCTTTTGTGGAAACACGACGACGTAATCCCTAAAAAATCAAATTTCTTAGCCATGACAAATATTATAACTGTATGCATATTAGCGATGTTTATGCTAATCCCTATTTTTAAGAAACCAACAGATGTGGTTGAAACACAGTCCTCGATCATGGATACGACACGTGTACAATTGGATCCAGTGCAGACCACTGTTCCAGCAACTACTGTAATGACGAATCCAAAGGACACAGTAAAAACTCCGGAAAAACCACTTGGGCCAAAACAAAAGAAATCAGGATTTGCCAAGTACTATGCGAATATCGATCAAGGAAAGAAAATCCTTGCCTTCTTCGCTCCATCTTGCGAACATTGTCAAGCGACCGCCAAGGAATTAACAGAAATGAAAAAAGCAAATCCAGATTTTCCGGAAATCCAGATTTTATTCATGGATGAAGCGCCAGAAGAAATTCCAAATTTCTTCAAATTTGCAGGTGCCAATTATCCATACAAGGTGATCGAAATCATCGAATTTTGGAATGCCATTGGTAACGAGAAAAATGTTCCAGGTGTCTGTTATTTATGGAATGGAAACGTCATGAAATTCTATGAGGGTACGGAAGGTCCCAATAAATTTAGCGGGAAGGATTTAAAACTTCAATTGCAGAAAACAAAGAAGTAATTCTAGTACGTTTTTCCTGTTTTTTTTCCGTCGGATTTCGCTAATAATGACTATTTTCGACCATGAGAAAAAAAATTCTTGCGGCAAATTGGAAAATGAATTTGTCGGCAACCGAAGCTCAAGAATGGTTAACGCAATTTAAATCAGGTGTTTCAAATCAGGAACATGTTGAGTTTCGCTTATACGCACCAAATGTGTTCATTCAGCATTTATCAGAGGATGAGGAGATGCATATTGGTGCTCAAAATGCTCATTCTGCTGATTTTGGCGCATTCACGGGGGAAATATCCATTCCTCAACTTAAAAGTGTTGGCACACAATCCGTACTCATCGGTCATAGTGAACGAAGAACGTATTTCCAAGAGTCTGATTCCTTTCTAAAGGAAAAAGTGGATGCCTGCTGTGCTCATTTCTTCCCATTTATTTTTTGTTGTGGGGAAGACCTAGAAACAAGAAACGGCGGAGGACACTTGTCTTTTGTACAAAAGCAACTTGAATCCGCTATTTTTCAATTGAATCCACAAGAAGTTTCCTTACTGACCATCGCCTATGAACCCATTTGGGCTATTGGCACGGGACAAACAGCTACAACGGATCAAATCAACGAAGTACATGCGTACATTCGGTCGATGTTAACAGAGAAATTTGGCGAAAATGGAGCGAATGTCTCCATTTTATATGGAGGAAGTGTCAACGAAGGCAACGCCCAAAGTATTTTTTCTTGTCCAGATGTAGATGGCGGACTCATAGGTGGTGCATCCTTGAATGCATACGATTTTCTTGAATTAGCTAGCTCTTTTTAAATGAATTATTACGAATTAACCATTCAATTGTCTGATTTTGATCGTTGGAATGATATCTTAGTCGCTTACTTGGCTGAGCTGGATTACGAGAGTTTTCAAGAAGAAGCTCCTATGTTGAAAGCATATATACAAGAAGCTTCTTATAACGGTGAAGCGCTACAGAAACGATTGAACGATCTTCAATCAAAGCAGGAAGTCGTGACCTCTTTCGAGGTGAAATTAATTCCACAGGAAAATTGGAATGCGCAATGGGAGGCTCAGTTCGAACCAGTATTTATCGATGAAGTGATACGCATCGTTGCGCCTTTTCATCATTTGGGTGCCTTTACTGGAATCGAAATCGTTATTGAACCAAAAATGTCTTTTGGAACCGGACACCACCAAACAACACATTTGATGTGCGCAACGATGATGGAAATGGATTTTCAGGGCAAACGTGTGTTGGATATGGGCAGCGGGACAGGCGTGTTGGCCATTTTAGCGGAAAAACGAGGTGCAGCAGAGATTGTGGCGATTGATATCGAAGCGTGGTCTGCAGAGAATTGTGCCGATAACGCCCTCAGAAATGATTGTCAACACATTCAATCTATACATGGTGGAATCGATGTGATTCCAACAGAACCGTTTGATTGCATTTTGGCAAACATCAATAAAAATGTATTGACGGCTCAAATTTCTACCTATGTGAAACGCATGAAAAGTGGAGCGTATTTGTTTTTAAGTGGATTTTTTGTTTCGGACACCGATGAATTAAAAAAAATGGCATTGGATTTGAATCTTCAATTTCAAGCGCAACACGAACGTGAAGGTTGGGCGGTTTTACTCTTTAAAAAATAAGCTATGAGAATCCTTATTTCTCTTTTCCTTTCCATACTTTTCATCAGTCAAGCGAAGGCGCAAACCTTTCCCAAGGAACGCGATAAATTCGTCAAAGAATGGCAAAAGTTAGTATTAGACGATGCTGCTGTTCCATTCCTGAAGGAAGAACTTCCGCAAAAAATCAAAGGGAGTTTGTTGAATGAAACTCAATTTCATCGACTCGTTGATAATTGCAACAAATATGCTCAGAAGGAAATCCCCCTTTATCCGGAGATTTATCACTACATGATGGCGAGTATCTATCAAGTGGAAAATAAATTCCCTGGTGACCTTGTGAATCCATGGTTTAATTATGTCAACGATTATGCGAAGGATCCAGGGGAGGAGCTCACGAAATTCTTAAAATTTTCGGCTAACTTTTTCCGTTATCAGGCCTTTTACCGCGAGCCATCATACCGTTGGACTTACGCAAAAGGACAAATCGCTTGGGAAGAAGGAAAAACCTTGAAGTTAAGGGCGACTGGGATTGACTTGAAATGCTTGAAATACGATGAGGACCGTAAATTAGAAGATTCCATTGTTGTTTATGGAACGAGTGGGTACTTTGATGTCATTCAAAACAAATGGCAAGGTTCGAAAGGAGTCGTTACCTGGGAAAAAGTGAAATTCAAAAAAAATGAAACGTTCGCTAATCTGCGTGGATATAAATGTGATTTTTCCACGGCAAAGTTGAAGGTCGATACGGTTGAATTAACAACGCCTTATTTTTCCACACCGATTCTTGGGAAATTACAAGATTTAAGCACCTTGGACTTAGGAGAAGGGGAAAAGTCTCCACAATTTAATTCCTACGAAAAGCGGTTGAAAATCCCCAATTTACGGGATCAAATGGACTACGAAGGTGGATTTACCTTGGAAGGTCCTGATTTTATTGGACGAGGAACAGTGGACAAACCAGCGAAAATCATTTTTAAACGTCAAAACATTCCCTTGTTTGAAATCAGTTCGATTTACTTTGAAATGAATCCTCAACAGGTCATTGCTCGAAATGCCAAGGCGAAAATGAACTACAAATCAGGGGATTCACTCATCATTCAATCGTGTTTTTTTACCTTAAACGAACAGAACAAAGAAATCAGTATCAACTCGATTAAAAAAGGCTACGAATATTTGCCTTTTGTCGATTCCTACTTTAAGGTCTATGTGTATGCGCCGGTCTTAAGTTGGAAGTTTGGGACGCCTGATCCATACTACACCTTTGAAGTTGGAACGGCGCAAGAACAGAAAACGGCGAGTTTTCAATCCATGAATTACTTCGATCCAGCCATTTTTCAGAAATTCCAAAGCATAGGAACCGCACATCCGTTTATTCAAATAGCAGCATTGGTCAAGAAAACCAATAAAATGGATTTGGGAGAAGGTGAAGTGGCCTCAGCCTTGAAAAAGACTATCGATCAAGCAAAACCGTTGTTGGTGGATATGGCATCTTATGGCTTATTGATTTTGGATTCCGATGCCAAAAAGGTCCGTATTTCCCCAAAATTAATTGCGTATGCCGAAGCGAGTACGGGAGAGAGTGACTACGATAACCTAAAAATTCTTTCGGATTTACGCCCACAAACCATGCGGGAAACCAAAGAGCAAATAGCGTCTGATCCCAATTTAAAGAAAATCGCCTTTCGCATGGATCAACAAAATAAGTCCAAGCGCGCGACCATCGCTTACGCAGTGATTCAACTAGATAAAAACGAAATGTGTTTGAATCAAGTTGATGACGTGTCCTTATCTCAGGCGCAGCAAACAACGATTTATCCGGATTCTAATTATGTGACCATGTATAAAAACCGTGACCTGAGTTTTAGGGGTTGGTTAGTGGCAGGGAAAATGGAATTTTTCACAAAGTATTCGAAGTTTGACTATGAGGCCTTTAAAATCAATTTATTATCTACGGATGAAGCAACCTTGCGGGTTAATCCACTTCGCAAAGAGGACGGAAATGAACGTATTTTGATGTTTAGCTCCTTTAAAAACATCAAAGGAGAATTGTTGATTGATGATACCGAGGCTAAGTCTGGTCGAAAAGGAAATAACGCGAATTATCCAATTCTAAAATCAATCGCTGAGTCCAAAGTATACTATAGTTCGAAAGAAATTCTGAAAGGCGCCTACGACAGTACCCGTTTCTATTATGCAGTAAAGGCATTTGAGTTAGATAGCTTAGATGATTTTTCAGAAGCGAGTTTGCGCTTCGAAGGAAGTTTGAATTCTGCAGGAATCTTCCCGAAAATTCCGGAGCCTCTAAAAATTATGAATGATTATTCTTTGGGATTCGTTGCGCAAGCTCCCGAAGAAGGATACCCATTCTATGAAACGGATACCAAGTATCAAAATAAAATTGTGCTCTCAAATAATGGACTTCAAGGAACAGGAACGATTAATTTCTTGGAATCCGTTTCCATTTCAAAGAAGTTGACTTTTTTACCTGATTCCACCATTGGCTTAGCCATCTTCGATAATAAGGAAGTAGGGATAGGCGTGAGGTATCCAGTTGTTCATTCCGAACAAGCATTAATCTCTTACCAGCCTAGAAAAGCCTTGATGAAAGTTTCGAGTTATGGGGAGAATCCATTGATTATGTTCAAGGATAATGTTGTGATGAATGGGACCCTACTATTAGATAAAAAAGGAATGTCCGGAAATGGAATCCTTGAATTCAAAGAGGCGAGTTTAAATTCGAAAGAGTACAACTTTACCAACGAGGACATTCTTTCAGAAAATTCGTCCTTTAGTTTGCGCAACCGCTTCAGTCAATATGGAGAGAATCCGCTAGCCATTCAATCGGACGAAATGAAGACAAACATAAGTTTCAAAACGCGTAAGGGAGAATTTACCCAAAACGGTACGAAACGCATCATGTTCCCCGCAAACCATTATTATTGTCAAATGGACAAATTTACCTGGTTCATGGATGGCGAAAGTTTAGACTTCCAGAAAAATAAAGGAGGAGAAACAAGTTTTGAAAGTGGTGCAGATTTATCGCGAAACAATTTCTTCTCAACGGATGAAAAACAAGACACCCTTCAGTTTAAGTCGCTAAGTGCAAAATACGATTTGAAAACGCAGTTGATATTATGCAACGCAGTTGATTACATTCAAGTAGGTGACGCACGTATTTTTCCAGATAGTTCACGTGTGCGTATTCGCAAAGGTGCTGCCATGGATTCCTTGAAAAATGCCGTGATCGTTGCCAATTACATCACCAAATACCACACCTTTAAAGAGGCGCAAATTAAAATTTCTTCGCGCAAATATTATGAAGGAACCGCTAAGTATCCATATTATGACCGCGATAGTAATTTGACCATCTTACCTATGAATTCCATTAAATTTATAAACCTCACCACCACGGCTCAAGGGGAAGTGAAAGAAAAGGATCGCTTCAAATTGAGCAAAGAATTTGATTATTACGGAAGTGTCATTGTCCGTGCATCCAACGTTGGATTATTTTTAAATGGATCTACGCGGTTAAATCACACCTGTCAGTACGATAAATCATGGATGACGTTTGAGGATACAGTCTTAGCTACGAATATTCAGATTCCAATAAATGCGACGCCAAAGAATGCGAAAGGAGAACGATTGGCTGCTGGATTCTTATGGCGTCAAACAGAACGGGTGGACAGTGTTCGTATTTATCCAAGTTTCTTGTCTAAAACAGAAGGTTCAGAAGATCCAAGTTTATTCAATTCGTTTGGATATTTACAATACAATCAAGCGTTAAGCGAATATCAAATCGCGACTAAAAATCGCTTGAATAAATCGGATACATTGAGCAACATGTTGACCTTAGATGTAAATACGTGTAAAGTAATTGGGTTTGGTGACATTGAATTAGGCATCAATACCGGAGATGTCAAGATGGATATGTATGGAAAAATTGAATACGATCAAGACAAAAACAAAACACGAATTGCCGCGAATGCACGCCTCAGCATGCCAATTGCTGCCAATGTGATGGAAAATATTGCTGCGAAAATGAAGATGGAAGTAGGAGCGAAGGAAGTGGATATTAAGAAAGCAGCCTACGGGTTGAAAAATACCTTCGTCCATTGGTTCAATGCCAAGGATGCCCAAGAAGTATTCAAAGATTTCGATGAGGATAAACTACGTAAAATGCCTGCATCGATGGAGCAAACGTTCATTCTTTCTGATGTTGTTTTGGAATCTTATGGAACCGTGAAAGCAAGCTCGAAAAAAGTGGACAAAGGATTAATCTCGGTAAACAATCAAGTAGGACTCGTGAGTATTAACGGAATTCCCATTTTAAAGCAAGTAGAATGGCATCAGTTTTATGTTCAATCTTTTTCGGATGAAATAGCGCCAGGATTTACGTGGGAATTGAGTTTATTAGATGACACCAAGTACTTTGTGAATTACACGATGGCCAAAAGAGACGGAGATTTGCAAATCTTCACGAATGATAAAACGGTGAATGAAACGATTTTAGCCATTAAACCTGAGAAACGTAAAACGAAAAATTTTAAATTTGATGTCATGGACGAAGTGACTGCCAAGAATTTACTTGCTAAATTCCGTGGTTATTTCCTTTACAAATAAACGATGTTGCTATTAACCATCATATTACTTGGGTACTTCATTGGATCCATTCCAACTGCATTTTGGGTTGGGAAAGCTTTTCATGGAATTGATATTCGAGAGCATGGTAGTAAAAATGCTGGGGCTACAAATACCTTTCGCGTCCTGGGGAAGCGTTCTGGTTGGATCGTCCTACTAGTGGATGTATCCAAAGGTGTTCTTGCCGCATGCCTTCCACATTTCTTTACATTCATGCTCATTGGCTATAAAGATGAATTTTTGATTCTTCAGTTGTGCGGATCCTTTTGTGCGGTGTTGGGACATGTCTTTCCCATTTTCGCTAACTTTAGAGGTGGAAAAGGAGTTGCTACATCCTTGGGAATTGTCATTGGGATTAATCCATATGCAGCAATTGTTTGTTTGGCAATTTTTCTTGTGGTCTTTTTAAGTTCGCGTTTTGTTTCACTTGGGGCGATTACGGCAGCACTTTGTTTTCCGTTCATCAGTTATTTCATCATCAATGAAGATGCCCGAATCATGATTGTTTTTACCGTGGTTCTCGGATTATTGGTGATCCTTGCTCATCGAAAAAACATCGACAGATTGTTGACCGGACAAGAGAGCAAAATGAACCTTTTCACAAAGAAGGCGTAATAAGACGTGTAAATACCATGCATAGTTGAAACAAAAGTCCATTTCGTACCTTTTTGTTTGTTTCCTGCTGTTCCTAACAGTTCAGGAAGGATATGCGCAATCTGTTATTGCCATTAAGAAAAGGGCAGATGCAGCCTTCGAAAAAAAGGAATACGAAAGTGCGAAGGTAGATTACCGACAATTACTCGCTCAGAATCAAAAAAACCTAGAATTAAATTATAAATATGCCACGTGTATTTTTTACACGGAGGATATAAAAAATGCCCGCAAGTATTATGATTTTATATTGGCGAAGAAAGATGCCGTCTTCCCTTTGGAAACGTATTACTATTTAGGTAAAATATATCAGCATCAATATTATTTCGAAACGGCTATTCAGCAATTCAAGTTAATCCAGCAAAAGGACGAAAAATTGGCAATTAAGTTCAGTGTGCAAGGTGAAATTGAATCTTGTCAGGCTGCACTGGCTGGAATGAAAGATATGCGCACCCTTCAGGTTCTCAAAAAATCGCAGCCCTTTGGTGATGCATTCTACGATCATTATACGTTCTTAGACGATAGCTATAGCTTTTATAAAGCAAGCGAAGTATTTGCAAAAGAAAATGCAAAACATCAGTACGAACCCATATACGCGTTTAAAAGAGGAATGAAATTCCGCGTTTTCGCAAGTTATGGGCCAGAATCCCCCAATTTGGATGTGTACATCCAACGAAAAAACACAGAGAACGAATGGGATAAACCCATGAAAATTATAGGTTCTGTAAATACTGCGCAAGATGAAGTTTATCCCTTTTATGATGCGGAAAATGGATACTTGTACTTTAGCTCAAAAGGACATCAATCCATGGGTGGATTTGATCTATACCGCTCCATTTATTCCTTGGAATCGAATCAAGGTTCGGATGTAGAAAATTTACATTTCCCATTCTCTTCGCCAAACGACGACTATTTTTACATCCCAGATTTATCGAATGGGAATGCCAATTTTGCATCGAATAGAAACGGTAAGTTATCGGCCATTCAAACGTATTTAGTCAGCGCGGCTGAAACACCAAAGGAATTGTATTTTTTCACGGGACTTTTATCGGATAAAATCGATCAATCCAATTCGACCGTGAAGGTGGAATTCATCGTTCCTGAAACCAATGAACGCTTTGGTCCCTTTATTAGTCAAGGTGATGGATCCTATTTGGTTGGACTCCCAGGACCTGGAACTTATCAAATGGAGATCAGTGTCACAGGCTCCAATCAACTTTTTAAGGAGCAGTTAACCCTTCCGTTAGTCGAAGAAGGTATGGAATTACAACAAGAGTTGATTTATGCCATGGTTGATTCGAAAGAAGAATTGAAGGTAATTAATCGCGTGAAGCCTAAACAAGTGGAGTCCATGCAATTGCTGAGTCAAAAAATGAACCTGTCCGCGAATCTGGATGTCAATTTAGCTTCCTTTAATCGGAAGGTTACGTTAACCACAGAACAGAGAATTCAACAAGATTGGGGACTTATTGTCAAGGATACGTCTGCATTAATTGCCATTTTAGCTGATTCCTTGTTAGCGGCAGAGGTCAACATGGAAAATCAAGTGCGACTGACCAATTATTTAGCCAACGAGCTCGATCGAAGCTATGCAGAACTTTCGCAGGAGATGAAACGCTTAGATGAACGACTAGAACGTGGAAGTGGGACAATTGATCCAATGGAAAATGAGCGTTGGATGGAAGAAACAAAACGAATTGAAAATCAAATTTCGAAACTAGAGGGACAGGTGAATTTCCTAGAATCATGGATGACAGCAAATCATCAGCGTGAAATCCCGAATGTGGATGTGTTGAAAGACTTAGAGAAAATCAATCAGCAAGTAGCTTTGTTGCAGTATCAGCATAATTCCGAAGGAATCATGGAACTGATGTCGGATAATAAATCTATGATAAAAGATCAGTTAACGGTTGCTGGAGAAGACTTAGCAGCGGTAATTCGTACATACACAGAGGAACAACAACGTACATTGATAGCCGAACGTACACAATACCAAGAACAAGTAGAAAATCAAATCGCGCTTGAAAAAGAGATCGAACGATTAAAAGAGCAAGCGACATTGGTTAAACCAAAAGACCGCATCACATTGGAGGAAGAAATACAGCGTAAATCAACCTTAAACAACAAAATTACTCAAGAATTGTCCGATTGGTCTCTGAAATTGAAGCTTCAAGAACAAGCGTTTCCATCATATGCTCAAGTGGAACAAGAAGTACAAGAAAAAATCAATGCTTCAGAGAAAATGCCATTACCAACTTCAGCCATTCCGTTTGATTTAATAAAGGAACAAGCACGTCAAGAAGAAATCGCGCAAAAACGACAAGGTCAAAAAGTGTTGGTCTTGGAACAAGAACGAATCGCAAAGGAATGGAAAACGCTTGATCCTTCTTATGCTACTGATATTTCCAAAATCAATGAGGAAACAGATGCTCAGAAACGTTCGATGTTATTGAAAGAGCGAGAGCAACGACATATACAAGAATTGAAAAATAAGGCGACTACTGCCAATGAGTCCACACAAGCTTTGGTTGAAGAACAAATTCAATTATCAGAAAGTCGTATTCAGGGACAATTGGAGTTACTGGCAGAGCGAGAGCGAGCTGCCTCCGCTGAAGCTTCTGCAGCTGAAGGAGCGAATGTCACTGCGACGAATCAGCAGAGCACAGAAACAGAGCAGGGAACGGGAATCAATGCGACGGAAACGAATCCAACGACTATGCAGTCAACGAACATCGGACCACGAACATCGGGAACAGGAACAGAAACAGAGCGAGCTGCCTCCGCAGAAGCTTCTGCGGCTAAAAGAGCGAATACAACTACTCAGCAGAGCACAGAAACAGAGCAGGGAACGGGAATCAATGCGACGGAAACGAATCCAACGACTATTAAGTCAACGAACATCGGACCACGAACATCGGGAACGGGAACAGAAACAGGAACAGAAACAGAGCGAGCTGCCTCCGCTGAAGCTTCTGCAGCTGAAGGAGCGAATACAACTACTCAACAGAGCACAGAAACAGAGCAGGGAACGGGAATCAATGCGACGGAAACGAATCCAACGACTATGCAGTCAACGAACATCGGACCACGAACATCGGGAACGGGAACAGAAACAGAGCGATCTGCTTCCGCTGAAGCTTCTGCAGCTGAAGGAGCGAATACCAGTGCAACTGCAACAAACACAATCCGCAGCGGCGGAGAAACGAATACCGTTTTTCCACAAACAATTTTGGTAGATCAGGTTAAGGAAACTCCTCGAATGGCGTCTATTGAACAGGTGATTCGTCAAGTGGAGCAAACGGAAGTATCCAGTATAAATGCACAAGAAAAGGCAAGTATGATAGCGGAATTGGAAGAATCTTTGCTGCTTGAAAAACGTCGTGCAGCCATTACCGAATCGATCGAACGACTTGGTTCGATGTATCCAAGTGTTCGTGTTTTGCAAGCTTCATACGAACAAGGACTTATGCAAGTAAATTCCTTGAATTTAAAGGCCTTGGAACAAGCGCTTTCTACCGAAAAGAATCCAGAAAAAGCGAACGTAATTCAAGCACAAATCGCATCTTTAAATGTCAGTCCACCTAAAATAACGAAGGATCAACCGACTCCTGTATCAAACCGCGAAGTAACGTTGCCTATCTCAACCGAAGAACCAGCGAATCTGAGCGTATTGCAAGCACAAAGTACGTATGTGCAATACGCCAATCTACGTGTCATATTACAACAAAATGGGAATACCTTAGATTCACTCACCCAAGCGAAAACAGAAGTGGAAGATAGTTTGCGCATGTTGCTGACAGAGTCAAACGAGATTGCCATGATTGGACTTCAACAATTGGCTGCTAGGCACGAGGCAATAACACAGGACATTGATAAACGCGCTGAGTCAATTCAAGAACAGCAAGAACGTTTGCTGGATTTTAAAGATCATGCCTCGTACGAATGGATGATGCAAAATGGCATTCAAGCGCGATCGATGCTTGCTGCTTCCAATGCGGTCTCTATCGCCTCTCCAAGCACTCCAGTTCCTTTTGCCATGACACCTGTCGCAACGATGAATCAACGTTTTCCTGATCATCCCATTAACGTTGCATTGCCGGAAGGATTAATCTTCCGTGTCCAAGTTGGAGCCTTTAGGAAACCTGTTCCAAATCAATTATTTAGAGAATTTGGTCCTGTGTCCGGGGAAGTTTTGACAAATGGATTAACATGCTACTTAGCGGGATACTTTAACGGCTCCGTTGATGCAATTGAAACACGCACCATGATTCGTCGTCTGGGATACGCAGATGCTTTTATTGTGGCCTACTGCGACGGAAAACGGATGTCCTTCAATGAAGGCAAAACGATGGAAGCCAATGGAACTTGTCGTAAACAAACGGCAGCTGAATTACAGTTAGCTTTGAATCAACTGATGAACCAGAATCCAGCGACCCTACAAACTCCTTCCATGCCAACTGTGTCCAATATTGACCCGAATAGTACGGAGGCAAATTTAGATTTGTACTATACCGTTCAAGTGGCTGTGTACAATAAACCGTTGAACAGCGATAACATCAATGGTGTAAAAGAATTATTGGTAACAAAAACCGAAAAGGGACAATTCCGCTATTCCTCCGGAGAATTTACAAGTTTCGCGGAAGCACGTCAACGTAAAAACGAAGTCATCACCAAAGGTATTCCAGATGCATACGTAGTGGCTTATTACCGTGGGAAACGTATTTCCATTGGTGAAGCAAATGAATTGCTCGCTTCGGGAATTACACCAAAGAAACGTGGTACGGTTGAGTCCGACATTCAAGAGAATGTGGCCCTTGTTTCCACGCCAGTAGTCATCCCTGCATTGAATCCAGTTGTTAAACGTGATTCCATCGTTCAGTACGCCATTAACGTCAATGAGGACAATTACTTGTCTCAGTTGACCCGTTTGAATCGTATCGGCACCTTTACTTATCAAGCAGCAAAAAACCGCATTGTTTCGGAAAAATATGTCTTGGCAAAAATATCGCTTAATCAACAAATGTACTTGGCGGACATGAAACGAACCAAGGATCGAATGAGTAAAATTCCGGTTCAAGAATTTATCGTGAATATCAGTAAAAGTGATTGTTACGATTGGTTATTGCGTCAATCCGTAAGCTACGACGCACACAAAGAAAACGAAGAATGGATTTTTAGATTCTATCCAGAAAATGAAGAACAAAAGGAGTGGATTCAAGCTGCTTCTCAACACTACAAATGGACCATAAAACAATAGTAACATGAGTACGGTTGCACCAAAAGAACGCGTTCAACGAAAAGAACATATAGCGGAAGAAAGAGGTTTGATTCTCTTTAATGATGATGTTAATTCATTTGACCATGTGATTTCTTGCCTCATGAACATTTGCAAACATGAGATGGTTCAAGCGGAACAATGTGCATGGATTGTTCATACGAATGGAAAATGTCTGGTGAAAACAGGCTCGTTTGATGAGGTACAGTCGATGTGTCTCCGTTTATTAAATCAAGGTTTAAGTGCTAAAGTCGATTAATATGAAAATTACATTTCAATCCAAAGGGTCTCTCTATTTCGCGCTGATTTGTGTGTTAGGAAGCTTTCTTGTTATCAAAATGCCACATACGAGCATTAGTCAACTATTCATACTGAATGGGGACGCTCAATTCTACGATTGGAAGTGGTATATCAGTTTGTTTACCTATGTTTTTGGTCATTCTTCCTTGGAACATTTACTAGGCAATATGTCCTTGTTATTGATTTTAGGTCCAATTATCGAATTGAAATACGGGACACAACGCTTTCTTTTGATGAGTGCCATTACGGCGCTTGCTACAGGCTTATTGCATACGCTTTTGTGGGACAATCACTTGCTGGGCTTTAGTGGATTGGTCTTTATGTTCATCGTTTTATCCACCTTATTGAATATCCGAAACCGCGAAATTCCTCTTACGTTTATACTGGTCGTTGTCTTGTACTTTGGTATGGAGATTTTATCTTCCCTACAAGAAACACAGATTTCTCATTTTGCCCATTTATTCGGTGGAGCAATGGGAGCTTTTTGGGGATTCAATAGAAGGTAACTACGGGCGTTCAAGTGTTCTAAAAACCTTCTCGATTGTTTCGTATCTTCCATTTGGTGTGGGACTTAAAGCTGGAGAGGAATGCAAAACTAGGTTTGAATCAAATAGCACATACATCGGATAACTAGACAATTGTAAGCTTTTCCATATTTCGTGCTGTTGATCGATTGGGAATTTATCCCAAGTTAAGGCATCCAGGTTTCGTTGTTCAGATTTCGTATAACTCACTTTACTCGGATAGATAGTCACGAATTGAAAGCTCTTACCATAGGTTAATTCCAATTTCTTCAATGCTGAAATTTCGGTAATACATCGCTCATTAGCAGGATCGAAGACATGTAAATACACCCATTTCCCTTTGTATTGGTAAAAATGTTTCGTTTGAGACAATGGGTAATCAGGGGCCTGCATGCCTATTTGCATTTGCTTGAATAAGGAAAGTAATTCGTTCGCAATGCGCTGATGTTCGATGGTGCTACTTTCTTTTTTCAGTGCATTCAGTAAATCGTAAATTAATGAACGGTCGAGGTATCCTTGATAATAAGCTTCTTTGCAAAGTAAAAGTGTCACGAATTCAGCACGGGACTTTGTTTGAATGTAGGCATCGTCCATCAGTGCAGCAGTCAATTCTTCCAATGAACCTTTTCGCAAGGCGGCTTCAACTTTGGTTTTTATGTTTTTTTCGAGTTGGAAAAGGTATTTCTCGTAAAACAACTCCGCATATTCAACGTACTTTGGATTCTTGTATTGAATGGAATCATCCGTTAAGTAAAATTCAAATTTATCTTGTTTCGAGGGACCACCAATGATATTGAAATTATCTACGGATAAACCTACACTGAATTTTACATAGTTGAAAAAGAAGGGTGATTCCAAGTTATTATAGACAAAAGCTGTCTCTTGTTTAAACGATCGAACCTTGGCAATAAATTGTTCTGGATGTACATCTTTTAATTGGTAAATATCCGAGATACTTTCATCCATCCACGCTTCAAATCCAAGGATTTTATAATTGACATCGGTACTATCTAGCCGATAAAATAACATCTCCACCTCTTTATCACGTTCCATAGAACTCACGTATTCCGAGGGCTCTGGAAGTTCAATAAAGTAAGTGGTCTTCGGTTGTATGTAGAGCCATGAATAGTAATTCGCACCTCTTAAAATAACTTTTTCAATGCCATTCGTGAGGAATTTAAATTCGAAAATGGAATCTACACCAACTTTTGCTCTTCCAATCTCGACTTCTGTTTCCGTCACGAAATCCGTTACGCTGTACGCACGAATTTCTGCTGTTTTCCAATTTGAAATACCACGCAACAAGGTTTGACTTTGAATCGAAGTCAAAAGAAAAGGAGATAGTAGAAAAAGGAAAAAGATACGTTGGACGTTCATCGAAGTTAGTTAACGAGAATCGAAGTGGAAGTTACAAATGGAGAAATGTCAGCATTATTTTGATGCATTTCCCGAATAATCGATGAGTTGATCGCACTATGTTCCTGGCTTGTTAAAAAGAATACGGTTTCAATACCTGAAATGGCATGATTCATATGTCCAATCGTTTTTTCATACTCAAAATCTTTTGAGTCTCGAAGTCCACGTACAATATGCGTTGCGCCAATTTCTTTACAGAAGTCCACCGTGAGTTTTTGGTACTTACGCACACTAACGGCAGGATAGTCAACGAACAAGGATGCAATGTGCTCCATGCGGCTTTCTAAAGTAAAATAACTTTGCTTTTTACTGTTGATTCCAACGCCAATGATGATTTCATCAAATACAGCAAGTGCTTTCAGGACAACGGCTTCGTGTCCTTTCGTGAATGGATCAAAAGATCCAGGGAATAATCCGCTACGCTTCATCGCTTAAAAAACTAAAGTGAACATTACCAAAGTTACGAGAAAAGCTGAAATAGGGAGAAGATGATACATCCGTTTGTTTCCCATGTTCCACAATCAGTAATCCACCAGGCCTTAAAATCTTTTTATCAAAAATGGTCTGAATTAATTCCTCGTGAAAATGTAAATGAAAAGGTGGGTCAGTAAAAATCAAATCGTATTGAACGTTTTGTGCATTGCGGCAATACACGATGCAATCTGATTTATAGACTTGCATCAATGATTCTATTTCCAATTCGCGAATGTTTCCTTTGAGGTATTGCACACAGCGTGGATGACTATCAATGGCTAATACGTGTTTGGCTCCCCGTGAAACGAATTCAAAGGAGATGTTTCCCGTTCCAGCACATAAATCTAGCACCTCCATATCTGCTAGATCCACTCGATTCTCAAGTACATTGAACAATCCTTCCTTTGCGAAATCAGTCGTTGGACGAGAAGGGAAGTTTGGAGGCGTTGCGAAACGCTTTCCTTTTAAGATACCACGGATGATGCGCACAAAATGTTTTTTTGGTAAGCTGCTTGAGAATAATAATGGGTTGTGAATTCATTGAAATCTTTGAATTGTTTCCAAAGGGATTCAAATTCTTCTTGATCGAAATTTGAAGAGAGCACATATGCATGAAGTACATGGTCTTTTGGCAAAGTCATTTTTTGATGATTTGCCAAAATAAAATAAAGTACATCCGTAGCAGCATGGTACTCGGAAGGTAGGCATAAGTACAATTGTCCATTTCGTTTGACAGAAAGAACAAACGTACGATCAAAAATGACTAAATAAGTGCTGTCAGCGGTGTTTTCATTGAACTGTTTCTGCAATAAAAAGGAAACATGGCTATGCACAGTTTTTTGCAATAAGGTTCCTTGCGTCAAAGATAGAATCCAAGATGGAACAGCATAAACAACCACTAATTGCAAGGCGTGTATTTTTTCAAATAGTAGACTTGTTCCCTCCGTTCGTTTTCCAAAGTTTAGCTGATAATAGGTGTCAACTTCGCTTTCCTTGAATAGAGACATGGGAATCAGGGTGAAATTGGGATCAAACCAAGTGACATGCTGCAGGGTAGCATCCTTCAGTTGGATGCGAATGCGGTCCTTTAGTTCTTCGATAGAAAATGGCTTGCTTGCATCAAATGGAATTTTCTCCTGACTAAATTCTCCCTGAGTATCCTCAGAGATTATCTGAAGAACATCTGTTTGAAAATCAAGATATTGTTTTTTACTCATGTGAATCAAGCTTTGTTCCCTGCCTTGATAAACTTCGTGTCTTTTTGCGAATCAAACGAGATTTATCATGCTTTACAAAGCTACAATATTTAACTTTATACCCACGCCTTCTGAGGGGAAAAATCCCAATGGACAAACGTGAAGACATGGATCAGCGAAGAGAAACGTACATAAAGGCAGTTCAAGCTAATTTTGGTTTCGAGTTTACCTCGAATCAATCGTCAGCCTTGCATACTTTTTTTGATTTTTTCACGGAGGAACATGGACGAAAAGTCTGGCAGCTATCGGGTTTTGCAGGGACAGGGAAGTCGAGTTTGGTATCTGCTTTGGTAAAAACGTTAAAGCAAGAAAAGGTTGGATTTAAGCTACTTGCTCCAACTGGACGTGCAGCGAAAGTCTTATCCAACTTTGCGGCACATCCAGCCAGTACTATTCACAAGCAAATCTATTTTTCCGGAAATGAACTAACCCATTCGAAAATCACTCCTGCCAAGAATTTATTCAAGAATACCTTGTTCTTTGTGGATGAGTCTTCGATGATTAGCAATGAATCGGAATATGAAGGTCCAAATCTGCTCATGGATTTGATGAATTACGTTTTTCAAGGTGTGAATTGTCACTTGATTTTTATTGGTGATTTGGGACAGTTGCCGCCGGTTGGACAAGAAGAGTCTATTGCCTTGAATAAAGAAGCGTTCGAAGCCTTATTCCCAACAGTAATCGTCTTTTCAAGTCAGTTAACAGAGGTAGTTCGGGTACAGGAAAATTCAGCGATTTTGAAAAATGCGACATTTATTCGGGAGAAGGAGAATTATGAGTTGCCTTTTATTGCGGAAATAGATGGACAAAGTACTTTTCGTTGTGAAGGTCAAGAATTTCAAGAATGGATCGAACAGTCGTACGATCAAGTAGGCATAGAAGACACCATCGTTTTGACGTTGTCCAATAAACGCGCAAATCAATGGAATCAAGAAATTCGTCAACGCTTGTTTTACCGGGAGGATGTTCTGGAAAAAGGAGATCTGTTGATGATTGTCAAGAATAATTATTTTTGGTTGGATCCGATTTCTGTCATGGGATTCATTGCAAATGGAGAGTTGGCGCGTGTGGAACGCGTGCGAAAGGTCGAACAACAATATGGATTTGAATTCGTCCACTTAGACTTATGTTTTGTAGATTATCCCGATGTCCCAAGTGTTTCGGTCATTGTCCACACGGCAAGTTTAACGGAGGAGTCCCCCAATTTAAAACGCGACAAATTAAGTCAATTGTTTTATGCGATTGAAAAGGATTTCGCCGATGAAAAAATCAAAAATAAACGCTACCAGAAAATTATGAAGTCCCCCTATTTCAACGCATTGCAAGTGAAATACGCACATGCGGTAACGGTGCATAAAGCCCAAGGTGGACAATGGAAACACGTGTACATCGATTATGGATTTATTCCAGAGGAAATGAAAAGTAAAAACTACTTGCGTTGGTTATATACCTCCGTAACAAGGGCTACAGAAAAGTTAAGTTTTCTAAATTTTCCGAAGGATGCGTTTCGCCAATTAGTCGATTGATATGTTCGCCCAATGCTTCAATGCTTTTCGTTGGTGTTGATTCAAGGTTTCTAAGCGATGAACGGTGTGTGTCAGATAGAAGAAACGATTTACTTCAGGAAGTGTTTTCTCCAATAAGCGTCCGTTTCGATTTAGGAGCAAGGTTTTGATTCCACCGTCATAGAAATTCAACCAAGCATCGATATTTCCTTGTAAACGCATATTGTTCACAGCGAGAATCTCATCATTGATGGAAAGTCCAGCAATATCTGCAGGAGAACCCGGATAAATGGAGACGATTTGTGCATCGGCCCCTTTAGGAACTGTTTTCATTCCCAATTTTGCTTCCGCATAACTGGCGGATGGAACTTGTTTGATGTCCAATCCAAAAAAGCTACAGGCTTCCACAAGTATCGATTCAAACGGTGCAGTTCCAAAAACAAATTGCTCGAAAAAGTCTTGAAATGAAATGCCACTCACATTTTCTAAGGTTTGTTGGTAATCTTGCCACGTGTACCCAATTCCTTTTACTGCGAAATCAAAATACATGCGTTTCATGACTTCTTGAATACCGTACTTGTGATTGCTTGCTTCGCGGAGTTTCATATCTGTTACAAAAGCCAATAAACATCCTTCTGTGTAAATGGAAACTTTGCGTCCAGGTGCACCTGGAACGTATCCATCTAACCACGTGTCGAACGAGGAATCTCCAACGGAATAATTGAATCGTGCTGGATTATCGAAGTGTTTTTGAAGTTGTTTGGAAAGTTCCACTAAGTACTGTTCCAAGCTAAAAACGCCACTTCGAAGCAGATACAAGTCACCCAAATAGGTGGTCACACCTTCGTAGACAAATCCGGAAACAGCGTAATTTTCTTCTTTGAAATTATAGGGTTGCATTTCTGCTGGACGAATGCTTTTCACATTCCATACGTGGTATAATTCGTGGGAAGAAACACCGAGTAATTCTTTGTAAAGTGTCCCAAACACATCGTAGTTTGGACCAAGTGTGATGACTGTACTTTCCAGATGTTCTACTCCGTGATACGCGGCATAAGGCAGCGTTTGAATCAAGAAATGAAAGTCTTTCACGGGAAATTCACTAAAATCTTCGATTTGTGCGCGGGTAAATTTCTCGAAATCAACGAGGACTTTTTCCCATTGGATGAACGATTGGTTGTTAAACCACACATGAAAATGAGATCCATTGACTTCGTAGGATGCTTGTTCCAGTTGAGCCGAACAAATAAATGGACTATCTGCCAGTTGATCAAAATCAGCGACTTCACAGCGGTTGTTTTCGAATTTCAGGGAAGAGGCAATTTGCCAAGTTGCAGGAATGTCAAGCGTTAGTTCAAATGTATGCGCATCATCTGTAAAGAGAAAACAATTCACCGGATTGATGTACAATTGTTGTTCATCTAAATAAGTAGAACCAGCATTTAGTTCGTTGGCATAATAAGCGTATTCCACCCGAATAAACGCGGTCCCTTTCGTTGGAATTTGCCAGGTATCCTTATTGGATTTCTCAAAGGATAACGCTTTGTTTTGCTCATCAAATACGCGAAATCCTTTGATGTTTTTAGCGAAGTTCCCTAGTTCGTATCGACCTGGACGCCATGATGCTAAATGAATGCTTAGGTGGTCTTCAGGACAAGGAAACGTTGCCGAAAATTGAATGTAACGCTGTTGGGCGTTCAAACAGGAAATGCGGTATTGTATCTTCGTAGACATTATGCGTACAATTCTTGCTGTAATTGGGTGATTTTATCGTCGCTCAAGTATTCGTCAAACGTCATCATTTTATCGATGATACCATTTGGTGTGATTTCAATAATACGGTTGGCAACGGTATTCACTAATTCGTGGTCATGTGAAGTAAAGAGCAACGTTCCTTGGAATTCTTTCATAGCATTGTTTAAGGCCGTAATGGATTCCAAGTCCAAGTGATTCGTTGGTTCATCCATCAATAATAAATTCGCTTTCGCCAACATCATTTTGGATAACATGCAACGTACTTTTTCTCCTCCGGAAAGCACGCTTGCGTGTTTCATCGCTTCTTCTCCCGTAAATAACATACGTCCAAGGAAGGTGCGTAAATACACTTCTTCACGTTCTTCGTCTGTTTGCGCATATTGACGTAACCAGTCAATCAATGGATTTTTCGTGTCGAAATAATGGTGATTGTCATTTGGCAAGTAAGCTGTGGTGATGGTGGTTCCATACGTGAACTCTCCTGTGTCTGGCTTCGTGTTTTGAGTTAACACTTCGAAGAACGCCGTTAATGCAACGGATTCTTTGGAAACGAAGGCAATTTTATCTCCTTTATTTACGGTGATGTTGATTTCTTTAAATAAGGTTTTCCCATCAAATGACTTGGACAAATGTTCGATGTTCAATATCTGATTTCCAGCATCTCGGTCCTGGTGAAAGGTGATTCCTGGGTATCTTCGAGAAGAAGGTTGGATTTCTTCTAAGTCTAAGTTATCGAGCATTTTACGACGACTGGTTGCTTGCTTGGATTTCGATGCATTCGCTGAGAAACGCGCAATAAAGTCCAATAATTCCTTTTTCTTTTCCTCTGCTTTTTTGTTTTTATCCGATCGTTGTCTGGTGGCTAACTGAGACGATTGGTACCAGAACGAGTAGTTACCCGTAAACATATTGATTTTACTGTAGTCGATATCACAAATGTGTGTACAAACGGTGTCTAAGAAGTGGCGGTCATGCGATACAACGATCACGGTATTTCTAAAATCTAACAAGAAATCTTCTAACCATGAAATGGTTTTCAAGTCAAGGTCATTCGTCGGCTCATCGAGAATCAATACATCTGGATTTCCAAAAAGTGCTTGTGCAAGTAGGACACGTACTTTTAAATCATTAGAGAGTTCCTCCATCAAGGAATAATGCTTGGATTCATCAATTCCTAAGTTACTCAATAGGGTAGCCGCATCCGTTTCCGCATTCCATCCCTCTAAATCTGCAAATTCACCTTCTAATTCCGCCGTTTTCATTCCATCTGCTTCCGTGAAATCTTCTTTTGCATAAAGGGCATCTTTCTCCACCATGATTTCATACAAGCGTTTGTGTCCCATAATCACGGTTTGCAGGACTTGTATTTTATCAAATTCAAAGTGATTTTGTTTCAAGAAGGCCATTCGTTTTCCTGGCTCTAATTCAACGCGTCCAGTTGTTGGGTCTTGATCACCTGTTAAAATCTTAAGAAATGTTGACTTACCGGCTCCATTTGCACCAATGATGCCGTAGCAATTCCCATTCACAAATTTTACATTTACTTCATCAAAAAGTACGCGTTTTCCGAATTGGAGGGATAGGTTGTTTACACTTAACATGCTTCAAATTTTGCGCAAAGATACGCAAAAGAAATCAGCTATTCGAACAGCGGTATATGAAGGCTGGTGGAAAGTTGATGGCCGCATAATCGATTGATACCTGCGTGAAGATACTTTCGAAGTGTTTCTTGGATTGCAAGGTATATTGAAACTGAATAAAGGTTCCAATCGGAGTTAAAATATTCATTACGGCTTGCATGATATCGACCCTTAGTTCTTTCGGGAAATTGGAAAGTGGTAGGGAGGAAACGACACAATCCGCTTTTTCAAATCCAAGGTCCGACAGTATTTTTTGCAAGTCACTGGCAGATCCATGAATGATGTGGCAATTTTCTTGTGTTACTTTCGCTTTTAAGTTTTGATAGAAAACATCGTTTAACTCAATGACCACAAAATGTGCATCTGGGTGTAAAAGTTGCATGATCTTCTCCGTGAATATTCCGGTTCCAGGACCTAATTCAACAATCACCTTCGCATCTTCAAAAGGAATGTTTTTGAGTATTTTTTTTGCTAGAAAACGGGAGCTCGGAATAAGGGAGCCGACCATTTTATTCTGTTTAAAAAATTGATGTATAAAGGATTTTTTTGACACCTTATGCGAGTTGAAGGCTTGCTTGCGCGCCATGAATGATGCCAAGGACTTTCCCTTTCATTGCTTGATTTTTAAAAGGACTGAATCGATGGTGTGTAGACTCTGAAGACCATTCGAAAGCGATGCTTGGATCAAAAATACTGATGTCCGCACGATTCCCTTCTTCGATACTGGCGAATTGAATACCTGCAATTTCTCTGCTGCGCTCACTAAGTGATGTAATTACCTCCGTTAAACTTGCTTCTTTCATGCTATTCAATGCGGCGAAACATGTTTCTAATTGTGGTGCACCAAAATTAGCCAAGTCAAATTCGAGTTCTTTCTCTTCGTTGTCCGCTGGACGATGATCGCTGACAATGGCATCAATCGTTCCATCTTTTACACCTTCCCAAAGCGCTAAGCGATCCGTTTCTTTACGTAAAACGGGTAGAACTTTTAGGTGTGAATTAAAATCCAACATTGCTTGCTCGGTAAAGCATAAGTTCATTACGTGCACATCTGCACTTACTTGTAAGCCTTGTTTTTTAGCCTCTCGAACTAATCGGACACTTTCTTCACTGGAAAGCCCACTTAAATGAATGCTGCCGTCTGTATATTCCAATAAGCGTAAATTACGCTCGATTTCTATGATTTCAGCAATCGATGGGTCTGCCTTTAAGCCTGTCCGGGTGGAAGCTTCTCCTTCATTGACTTGTCCTTTTCCCGCTAATGATTCATTTCGGCTGAACGCCATTACTTTTCCACCAAAGTTCTTTGTGTACAATAAAGCGCGGTACATGATTCCTGCTGAAACGCTCTGTGTGTCATCCGTAAAAAGTTTCGCGCCAATTTGATACATGTCGTATAATTCTGCTAATTCTTCTCCTTGCAGTCCTTTTGTTAGGGCTCCTAATGCATGAATGCTTGTACTGTGGCCTTCTGCTTTTTGATATAAATAGGCGATTTGTGATTTTCCATCAATACAAGGTTGAGTTCCGGGAACGACATGTACATGTGTGTATCCACCCATTGAAGCTGCATCTAATCCACTTTGAATCGTTTCCTTGTGTTCCATTCCAGGATCACAAAAATCGGCTTTTAAATCAACCCATCCCATCGAAACATGTAAGTCTGTTGAAGCCACTTCGATCGCATCAGTATCTTCTAGTTTTGGAGCGATTTTTAAAATGCTTCCATCTACTACGAGAATATCCATTCTTTTTCCATGGTGGGAAGAAGTTTGGTTGATGATTTTTGCGTTTTTTATTAGGATTTTCATTTCCAAAATTTAATTAATGCCATTTCGATCATGACAAACAGTAATCCCAAAATCAAAAAGCTTCGCCAATACTCGTAGGGCTTGTCGATTTGTATCTCAGAAAGACTTTGTCCATCCTTTACGGTGTTAAATTTAATGTTTTTTATGCCTTTTGACTTCAACTCATCAATAATTTCGCTGGATGTCTGTTGCTTCATCGCGGATTCTTTACGGTCGTAATTTACAGCAAGTAGTCCTAAGGTGTCTTCATTTTGAATGAAATAAGTACCTGCCTTCAATCGCTCAATCGCTTCCATTCCTGCAATGGAAATTTTTGTTTGCCCACTTGATTTTTGCGTACTCGGAATAAATGAGTTTTTCCCACTGACCAATTTCAAAGGTTGTTCACTGCTTACTTCGCGTTGAATCGGAATGTTCGCATCCACGCCAATCGTTGCGAATAATGGAAAGTTCTGGGAAGAAAATTCCCCAGCGCGCAATAACAGAGTAGGGAAGATGGCATTTGCGGTGAAATTCCCAAAGTCCTCTTGTAATGCCGTAGTTAACAAAAAAGAATTGATTCCTGAACGCACGAATAAGGGGGCATCGCTTCGAAAAGACAGCAATTGAAAGGCATTTCCCGCGTTGGTGCGGTAAGCTTTTCGCACGTTCGGTAAATTTAAAGCTTGATTTTCCTTCTCAAATACACCGATAAAAAAGGGGTCTTTGTAACGAATATCATTCAGTTTGAGTCCCTCCGTCATCACCTCCCCTAAACTTGGTAACTCCAATCCAGAAGTTAAATCTCCATAGTCTGAACGGTTGATTTGATTTCCTGGTATCACGAATACGGCGCCACCCTTGTCATGAAATTCCGCAAGATCCGTGATTAAGCCAGAAGGAATATCGTTTAGCCCATTGAGGACAACTAAATTGGTTTGATTAAGTAAGTCCTTGGTGTAGTTTGTACTTGGTATTGAGGTCGTATGATAAAATGGTTCAACGGAGAATACTTTCGCGACTTGTGTGCTGGCATTTTCACTGTTTAGGATCAACACTTCCGCACTTTTCGCCACTTCATAGGCAAAATAAAAATCATCGTCCCAATACAATTGTTTGTCACTAATACTGACCATTCCTTGTTTGAATCCGGTGCCTTTTTCTGTAAATGGAAAACTCGTTGTTCGTTGTTCGTTTGGTGCAATATCTAAGAACATGGTTCGACGTTGTTGGCCAAATTTGGCAGATAATTCTAGGTTAACTCGTTCGGACTTTGAATCGTTTTGCAAGCGAACAAATAATTCATTAGGCTCTCCAACTTTGTGAACGGGCGTGGCAAACCATACCGAGTCAATGAATAAGTTACCAGGATCTTCAGGCAACAATTGGAATGCGTAGTAATTTGCGGTTTTGTCTCCTTTGGTATGTTCGGTTTTAAAGGTGCTTGATTGAAAGTCAGATAAGAGTACGATTTGACGTGTTTTCAGACGTTCTACTTCTGCGTTTTCCTTGTCTAGAAAGTTTTTCTGCCAAGAAAGAACATCTCCAATGTTTCGTCGGATGGAAGTTGGTTCGATTTGATCTAGATAGGATAGTGCTTCCATCTTGGTCAATAAGCGCTGCTCAATTCCATCCATTTTATTTGTGAACAAAAGTATTCTCGTTTCCAATGGTGTTTTTTCAAGCATGCGTTTAGCCATTTCTCGGGCTTCAGAAAGCAATTCACCTTCTTCCCCAATTGCAGTCATTGAAAAAGAGTTGTCAATGTAAATGGCCAGCACATTTTTCCCTCCATTCGTGCCGTTTTGATTCAAGGGAATAATGGGTAAAGCAAAAGCGAGTACAATGGAAATTAAGGCCAAGCAACGACTGATTAGCACCAATATATGCCGGAGTTTTTGCGTGGATTTGTTTTCTTGTTCGATGAATCGAATAAATTTCAAAGAAGAAAAATAGAGTACCTTTTGTCGTCTAAAATGAAAAAGGTGAATGATGATTGGAATCAGTAATAAAGAAAGAAGCCAAAGGCGTTCTGGATGTATAAATTCCATGAGTCAAATGTAAGAAAATAAATCCATTCGTTGATGTTCAAAATGCCTTTCGAAATCTCCACCGATCAATGTGATTTTTTAGGCATAAAAAAACTGCCCGATTTCGGGCAGTCTTCTTTTATTTATTACAAAATGATTATTGTTGTTTTAAAACTTCAAGGCGTTTTTTGTACTCTTGTCCTTTTTCGATGCGTCCAAGCTTGGTGTTTGTCTTGTACAAAATATCTAAAATGGATTTTTCATTTGGATTTTTCTCAATGTATTTTTCCAAAGGAATCAATGCTAATGTGAACAATTCATTTGCTCTTTTCTCAAGGTCCTTCGCTTTAGGATCTTTCATATCCAAATTCATTGCAGCCGTTCTTGTTTCTGCCGCCCAGTTATAATAATGTGCGCCTAATTGATACAAGGCTTGGTTGTATTCTGGATCAATTTCAATCGCTTTTGACAATGCTTCAGCTGCTTTATCGTTTTGCTTTAATTGGATATACGAAGTCCCTAAGATGTAGTAAAGCTGTTTGTTGTTAGCATCAATGGCTAGTGCTTTGTTAATATATACTTCGGTGTTAGCAACATCTTCTTTTTGCAAGTAAATATTCACCATGGAAATCAATGCATCAATGTTATTTGGAAAAATCTCCAACACACTGTTTACCGAAATGATCGCTTTGTCAAATTCTTTTGCATCAAGCAACTTATCTACATGGTTGTTTAAACTTAAGGTAGCATTGATTTCTGCATCTTTATATTCTTCACCAAGAAACATACGTAAATAGTATGAAATCAAAAATGCATTGAGCGATTCCTCGTATTTTTTATTGGTATATGCTTCGATTCCTTGATTGAATATCATGTCTGAGCGAAACCAAATAAACGATTGTGCATCCGCTGACCATGTTTTTTTCGGATCCTCAAGCACTTTTTTGAAAGATGCTTTCGAAATCGATTCGTATTCTTTCATTTTTGCTTCGTCCAATGGATTCGCAGCCGCGTCCATCGTTGCGACTTCGATCAAGCTGTAATAGATCTGCGCACGGAACAAATGCATTTTGAAGTCCTCCGCAGTTTCTGGATTCACAGCAGCTAAATCAATGAATTTACGTGCTTCTTCGACCGTCTTTTTTGACGGTTCGATACCGTTTGTCATGGGATTATACTTTTTGTAAGACATAATCGCATCTGTCACATTCTTCTTTTGCGCAAATGAAGTGAAGGTCAATGCAGTAAAAGCAATTCCTGCAGAGAGTTTAATAATGTTTCTTTTCATATTCCTTAAGTTGATTCTAACTTATTTTTATTCTTCGTCGCTCGTTTCAATTTCTGTGCCAAGATCTTCTGTTTCATCTGTCAATGGAATATCAGCAGCATCAATTACTTCGATATCTTCATCTTCATCTTCTGTTCTTGGAACACGTGCAATGGCTGCAATTTCAGCATTTGATTTTAAATTGATCAAACGAACACCTTGCGCTGCTCTACCCATCGTACGAATCGTATCAATGTGCATGCGAATCGTAACACCAGATTTCGTGATGATCATTAAATCATCTTCGTCAAATACATTCTGAATCGAAAGTAGTTTTCCAGTTTTGTCCGTAATGTTTAAGGTTTTCACCCCTTTTCCACCGCGATTGGTGATGCGGTAAACTGGTTCTTTGTCCTCCGGATCATTCAAGAAGGTACGTTTACCATATCCTTTTTGCGAAACAACTAAAATAGTAGAGAAGATGTCTTCCACGCAAATCATACCGATCACGTGATCATCATCACTCGTCAAGGTTACTCCACGCACTCCGGAAGCATTTCTTCCCATTGGACGAACCGTAGATTCGTTGAAGCGAATCGCTCGACCTGAACTTGTTGCGAGAACAATTTCATTTGTTCCATTCGTTAATTTCGCTTCTAACAACTCATCATTTTCACGGATTCCAATGGCATTAATACCATTTGAACGTGGACGAGAATACGCTTCCAAAGATGTTTTCTTAATCACACCATGTTTCGTACACATCACTATGAAATTGTTTTCTACGTAATCTTTATCTGTCAGGTCTAGCACTTTTACGTATGCTTTTACTTTATCGTCTTGAGGGATGTTGATGAGGTTTTGAATCGCTCTTCCTTTAGATGTTTTGCTACCTTCCGGAATTTCATATACGCGCATCCAGAAACACCTTCCTTTTTCGGTAAAGATCAATAGGTAGTTGTGGTTTGTCGCAACAAATAAATGTTCCAAGAAATCTTGGTCGCGTGTTGCCGATCCTTTGGATCCCATTCCTCCTCTGTTTTGAACTTTGTATTCTGCTAAGTTGGTGCGCTTAATGTATCCAGCGTGAGAAATGGTAATCACTACTTCTTCATCCGCGATTAAGTCCTCCATGCGCATTTCACTTGCAGAGTACTCGATACGAGAACGACGTTCATCACCGTATTTATCGCGCATTTCTTGTAGTTCATCCTTGATGATTTGCATGCGACGTTCTTCATTCGCTAAAATATCCTTTAAGTCAGTGATTAATTTCATTAACTCGTCGAATTCAGCACGTAACTTATCTTGCTCCAGTCCAGTTAATTGACGTAAACGCATGTCAACAATGGCGCGTGTTTGAATTTCTGAAAGTCCAAAACGCACGGATAAGCGCTCTCTTGCTTCATCTGGACTAGGTGAAGTTTTAATGATTTCTATGACTTCATCGATATTGTCCGATGCAATGATTAATCCTTCTAAGACGTGTGCACGTTCTTCTGCTTTGCGTAAGTCGAATTTCGTACGACGAATCACCACTTCGTGACGGAATTCCACGAACTCTTGAATCAAGTCGCGCAAGGCCATCATGCGGGGACGTCCACCCACCAAACAAATGTTATTTACCGAAAACGACGTTTGTAATGCGGTGAATTTGTACAATTTATTGAGAACTACATTTGCAATGGCATCGCGTTTGATTTCAAAAACGATACGCATCCCACTACGGTCGGACTCATCACGTAAGTCAGAAATACCTTCAATTTTCTTATCGTTTACAAGGTCGGCGATCTTTTTGATCATCTCGGCCTTGTTCACTTGGTAAGGAATCTCTGTTACAATGATTTGTTCACGTCCATTTTCTTCTTCGATTTCCGCTTTTCCACGGATAACGATTCGACCACGTCCGGTTAATAAAGCATCACGAACACCTTCGTATCCGTAGATAATACCGCCTGTCGGGAAATCTGGAGCTTTGACGTATTGCAACAACTCTTCACCCGTAATGTCTTTATTGTCAACATAGGCAATAACTCCATCAATTACCTCCGTTAGGTTATGGGGCGCCATATTTGTTGCCATTCCGACAGCAATTCCCGCAGCACCATTAATTAATAAGTTGGGTATTTTAGTTGGTAACACGGTAGGTTCTTGCAAACTATCATCAAAGTTCGCCTTAAAATCTACTGTTTCCTTTTCTAAATCGCCCAGCATTTCCTCTGCGATTTTACGAAAACGCGCTTCCGTGTAACGCATTGCTGCCGGACTATCACCATCTACGGAACCAAAGTTTCCTTGTCCGTCCACCAAAGGGTAACGTAAAGACCAAGGTTGAGCCATACGCACCATGGTGTCATAAACGGAACTATCCCCATGCGGGTGATACTTTCCTAATACTTCTCCGACAATTCTCGCCGATTTTTTATAAGGTCGATTCGAATAAACACCTAAATCTTGCATTCCATACAAAACCCTTCTGTGTACAGGTTTAAATCCATCTCGTACATCAGGTAAGGCACGTGAAACAATAACGGACATCGAATAATCGATGTACGCTGATTTCATTTCATCTTCAATGTTTATCTGAATAATTCTTTCTCCTTCAGCCATGTTTATTGATAATTAATTTCTGCTTGTCAATTTAAGCATTCAAAATTAATGAAATATGGATGCTCTACTCGCGCGGCCGTCTAAATTTACTAACAAAATCACTGCATAAATTGTGAATAATTATCAATCCATGCGAAATATAAAAGTTATATTTGTATTGCTTAAAAAGTGAACATATGGAAGCGAAATTTTCACCTCGCGTAAAGGATTTAATTAGTCATAGCCGTGATGAGGCTGTTCGACTGATGAATGAATTCGTTGGCGCAGAGCATTTATTGTTGGGATTAATTCGCTTGAATGAGGGGACAGGAGTTCATATTTTACAAGAATTTAATTTGGATCTCCATCAAGTAAAAACGGAAGTAGAGAAGATTTTATCGAAATCCTCTGTGACTTATATCGCCAATCTCAATTTACCTTTATTAAAACAAACAGAAAATATCATCAAACAGTCTTATTTAGAGGCAAAGGAATTTAAGTCGCCTGTTATTGGGACCGAACACCTATTGTTGACCATTCTTCGAAACGAAGACAGTGTCGCTTGCCAAGTCTTAAATAAGTATGGAGTGATGTATGAAAATGCACGAGACGAATACGAAGTTATGTTAGAAGAACGCAAACAACCAAGAGCTGAATTCCCAAGTAATAGTGGTGGGGAAGAAGAAGAAAATTTCAGTGCTCCACGTAAACCAACTGATCCAAAATCGAAAACACCTGTATTAGATAATTTTGGGCGCGATTTAACCAAGATGGCGGAAGCTGGAAAATTGGATCCGATTGTTGGACGCGAAAAAGAAATTGAGCGAGTGAGTCAAATTCTCTCTCGACGCAAGAAAAATAATCCAATTTTAATTGGTGAGCCTGGCGTTGGGAAAAGTGCGATTGCAGAAGGACTTGCTTTGCGTATCGTACAGCGAAAAGTATCGCGTATTTTATTCAATAAGCGCATTGTCTCTTTGGACCTCGCTTCGTTAGTTGCTGGAACAAAATACCGTGGTCAATTTGAGGAGCGCATGAAAGCGGTGATGCAGGAGATTGAAAAAAATCCAGACATCATTTTATTTATCGATGAAATCCATACCATTATCGGTGCAGGTGGCGCAAGTGGATCCTTGGACGCTTCCAACATGTTTAAGCCAGCTTTGGCGCGTGGTGAAATGCAGGCGATTGGGGCGACCACATTAGACGAGTATCGTCAATACATTGAGAAAGATGGGGCGTTAGAACGTCGCTTTCAAAAAGTAATCATCGAACCGACATCAGTGGATGAGACGATTCAAATTTTGAATAACATCAAAGAACGCTATGAAGAACACCACTCGGTGACTTACACACCAGAAGCCATTGCATCTTGTGTGAAATTAACGGAACGCTATATTACGGATCGACACCTTCCAGATAAAGCAATTGATGCCTTAGATGAGGTTGGTTCCCGTGTACATATTACCAACATCAACGTTCCGCAAGAAATTGTGGATATTGAAGGTCAAATCGAAGGATTAAAAGAGCAAAAAGCAGAAGTGATTCGCTCACAACAATATGAAAAAGCTGCAGAATTACGCGATAATGAGCGTAAATTACAGGAACGACTAGAAGCGGCGAAAACGAAGTGGGAGGAAGAATCCAAAAATAACCGTGTTGTTGTAACGGAAGAACATGTGGCGGAAGTTGTTTCCATGATGTGTGGCATTCCTGTGACGAAAGTTTCGGAGTCCGAAATGGGTAAATTGGTGAAAATGGCCGAATCCATTCGCGGGAAAATTGTAGGTCAAGATGAAGCGGTCGAGAAGGTGGTGAAAGCCATTCAACGTAACCGTGCCGGATTAAAAGATCCAAATAAACCAATCGGTTCCTTCTTTTTCTTAGGTCCAACGGGTGTCGGAAAAACGCAATTAGCGAAAGTCCTTGCACGCAACTTATTTGATTCAGATGACGCATTAATTCGCATCGATATGTCTGAATACATGGAGAAATTCTCGATCTCTCGCTTAGTGGGAGCGCCTCCGGGATATGTTGGATATGAAGAAGGTGGACAATTAACCGAAAAAGTGCGCCGCAAGCCTTACGCAATCATTTTGTTAGACGAAATCGAGAAAGCACATCCAGATGTGTTTAACTTGTTGTTGCAAGTGTTAGACGATGGACACATGACGGACGGACTCGGACGTAAAATTGACTTTAAGAATACGATTCTCATCATGACATCCAATATTGGCGCACGTCAGTTAGCGGATTTCGGAACAGGTGTTGGATTCGGAACGAAATCACAAGAAGAGGCAAAAGAAACGAATTCGAAATCGGTGATTCAAAATGCCTTGAGAAAAGCCTTCTCTCCTGAGTTTTTGAACCGCGTTGATGACATGATCATATTTAAATCGTTGAGTCGTGAGAGCATTCATAAAATCATCGACATCGAATTGGAGAAATTACATGAGCGCATTAAAGGGATGGGGTATTTCGTGGAAAGCACTGAAAAAGCGAAAGACTTTATTTTGGAGAAAGGATACGATGAGAAATTTGGTGCACGTCCAATGAAACGAGCAATTCAGAAATTCATCGAAGATCCATTGGCTGAGGAAATCATCAATGCGAATTTGGTGGAAGGCGATACGATTTTACTTGACCACGAAGATGGGAAAGAGGAATTGAAAGTAACCATCAAAAAACCGAAAGCGCCGAAGAAAAGCGCAGATAAAAAAGAATCTTAAATACCAGAAAAGCGAGTGAAAACTCGCTTTTTTTTCTAGTTTTGACCGTAGAAGAAGCATTAATCAATCGTGTTAAAGAACCGAAGTTCACAGAATGGCATCGGAATTTCGTTTCGTATCCTGAACAGATTCCAGATTTGGTGGAATTAGCGCTTGGCTCAAAAAAAGCACCTTTGCCTGCACATGCTTCGTGGTTGCTGATTCACCTCGCGAAAGCAGATTGGACCTTGTTGGCATCCTACGAACATGCGTTTATCGATCATTTTCTCGTTTCAACACATCAATCCATCTTGCGCAATTTATTGGTAACGCTCTTGGAATTCCCCTTAACAGATTACCGCGAAAGTGAAGTGTTGGATGCCTTAATTGCGCACCTGAAAAACGAAGAAGATAAAGTAGCTTTGCGCGTTTATTCCCTGTACAAACTTGCGGAATTCGTACAACGCTATCCGGAGATCAAAACAGAAATTGATGCGGTGCTCGAACTCATTCAAGATAATCCCATGTCACCGTTCATGAAAGTGGGTATTCGTCATTTCAAGGAAATGTGTCGAAAGTTCGGCTAGATTAGTGTGTGAAAATCACTTCTTCGTTTGGAACCCGCATTCTTGGACCCCAAATTCCTGGTTCCGTTCCAAGTCCAACAGAAATAACCATATTGATTTCGGCACCTCTTGGTAAGTTTAACGCTTTCTTCACCCTTTTCTCATCAAATCCTTCCATTGGACAGGTATGAAATCCTTCCGCGGCGATTGACAACATAAACGTTTGAGCGGCCAATGCACATGATTTATGTACTCCAATACGTTGATTCGCGCTTCCTCCAGTTCGGACAAATGGTTTTCTCAGGCCAGCGAAGAAACTAATGCTGCGACGAAGCAAACTCATGAATCCAAATGGGTCGTTGGTGTATACAAGCGGCATTATTTTCCCATAGTAATTCATGCCCATTTTCTGTACTTTATCTGGCTCGCCTACAATCGAGGATTTCACCATGTCCAAATTCCATTTCGCACGACTTTTCCATTTGTCTTTGCGGGTAACGAAAACCACCATTTGTTGTGCGGTTTGTGCGGCACTTTGTCCTAGGCACAATGGAACAAAGGTCTCCAACATCTCCTTGGACTCTATCCAATGGAATTCCCAAAGTTGCATGTTGCTACTATTTGGAGAAAGAATTGCTCGTTCGATACTTGTTTGAATAACTTCGTTTGGAACGGGTGTGTTTGCGTCAAATTTTCGGTTTGAGCGTCTGTATTCGATGATGCGTTGAAATTCTGTGTTCATGAGTTAATGTGCTAATATGCTAATGTGCTTCCGCCGCGGCGGAGTGCCAATTTGCTAATGTGCTAATTGGTTTTTTGTTGATTGTTTAATCGTTAATGCCTGTTACTGAATATCCTTGTTTCTTTAATAATTCTAGTACGCCATTTGTTCCACCGAGGTGTCCGGCGCCGACAGCGATAAAGGTTGCTTCTTTGCTGATTTGTTTTTCAATAACGGGAATCCAATTGGCATTGCGGACATCTAAAAACCAATGATTGAATTCTGGAAGCATATCCGTTTCTTCCGAAATCATTTTGTACAGGCCATTGATGTCTTCTTTTTCATAAAGGCTAAACATCTCATCAAATTCTGACATGTTGGAAAAATCATCCATAAATGGAAGTTGGTCTTTGATGCTGATGCGGTCAATCGTTTCCATTTGATACATGACTGTTTCAAGTCCAATGAGTGGCATTTTGTATTTTTTCGCCAGTTTATCGAACTCCATTTCAAAGGACTTTTGCTTTCCGATTTTTTCTTGAAGGACCACCGAGCTGAAAAAAAAAGGTTTCATGTGGGAGTATTGTTCAAACTTAGACTCTTTCCAAGAGAGGGAGTCCATGCAGTAGGATTTTAACTTGGTGTAAGATGAATCAGGCATATAATCCTTCAAGGTTCCACCATTCGGAAGCATGGTCATCTTTGCTAATTCGATTTTCTCAGACAAACTCATGTTTAAATCAATTTCCAAAGCAATTGTTCCACAGGACTTTAATGCATCCATCACTTTTTTTGGCATCTCAAAATCTTCTTTCGGCATGGTGTGAATGGTTCCGAAAAGATAGGAATCTTGTTTTAGGCCATTCCCTGAAATGCGGTAAAGTAATTGCGAATGAGCGCTTGTAAAGAGGAGTAAAATTCCAAAAAGAATCGAAAGGCGATGCGTTAATTTCATATACGTGTCTTAGTGCGACAAATTTACGGGGAAAATTCATTTACATCGGGTTTTACTGACAACTTTTCAAGGAATTAGTGAAACTTGCTGACACCTTGACTTAATTTTCACAATGGTCTTATCTTTGCAAACCCAAAAGCGAATTAAAATTTCAGAATATGTCAGAAGAGAAGGAAGAATTGAAAAATGACCAACATCAAGATCCAAAAGAGGAAACAACGGATGTGGTAGATTCTACGATGGAAGAAAATAAAGAGGAAGCTCCAAAAGAGTTGACAGCAGAAGAAAAGTATGCAGAGTTAAATGATCGTTACTTGCGTTTACATGCTGAATTTGATAATTTCAGAAAAAGAACATACAAAGAACGCATCGAATTAACAGCAACGGCAAATAAAGATTTATTAATCAGTTTATTACCTGTTATGGACAATTTCGAACGTGCGATTGTAACTAATGAAAAATTGGAGGATATTGCTCCAATGAAAGAAGGTTTTCATTTGATATACACCATGTTTAAAGGTATTTTAGATACCAAAGGATTAAAGCCAATGGAAGCGAAGGGGGCAACATTTGACAGTGATTTACACGAAGCAATTGCGAATATTCCAGCGCCTGACAAAAAGATGATTGGAAAAGTAATCGAAGACGTTGAGAAAGGATATTTTTTAAACGATAAAGTGATTCGTTTTGCGAAAGTAGTCGTAGGACAATAACGATACCCACATTATGAGTCAAAAAAGAGATTATTACGAAGTATTGGGTGTTTCCAAAAATGCGGATGAGGCTGAAATCAAAAAAGCCTACCGCAAATTGGCTATCAAGTTTCACCCGGATAAAAATCCGGATGATGCTTCAGCTGAGGACAAGTTTAAAGAAGCAGCGGAAGCATACGAAGTATTAAGCAACGGAGAAAAACGTGCGCAATACGACCGATTTGGACACGCAGGTATGGGTGGACAAGGAGGTTTTAGCGGTGGTGGAATGAACATGGATGATATCTTCTCTCAATTTGGAGATATTTTTGGTGGCGCTTTTGGCGGAAGTTTCGGTGGAAGCAGAAGCGGCGGTGGATCAAGAACCGTTCGTGGAACGAATCTACGCGTGAAAATGAAATTGACCTTGGAGGAAATTTCCAATGGGGTAAAAAAGAAAATAAAGGTCAACAAATTGGTGAATGCCGAGGGAGTGACCTACAAAAATTGCCCGACCTGTAACGGGACGGGAAGAATTACACGTGTTGCTCAAACCTTCCTAGGTGCGATGCAAACACAATCCGCGTGTCATGTGTGTCAAGGAGCAGGGAAGTCCATCGACAAAAAACCGGCAGATGCGGATGCACAAGGATTGAAACGTCAAGAAGAAGTCATTGAGATCGAAATTCCAGCAGGTGTAGAGGAAGGCATGCAATTGAGCGTTCAAGGACGTGGGAATGCAGGTCCATTCAACGGTGTTGCGGGAGATTTAATCGTCGTAATCGAAGAATTGGAACACGAAGAATTACGCCGCGAAGGAGAAAATGTGCATTACGATGCCTACATTAATTTCGTGGATGCAGTTTTGGGTGAATCTATTGAAGTTCCAACTATTGGCGGAAAAGCAAAGATCAAAGTCGAACCAGGAACACAAAGCGGAAAAGTACTTCGCTTGCGTGGAAAAGGATTGCCAAGTGTGCAAGGATATGCAACAGGAGATCAGTTTGTTCATATTCATATTTACACACCTGTGAGCGTTTCCAAAGAAGAGAAAGAAATTTTGGAGAAATTAAAAGAAAGTGAGAACTTTAGTCCGAGCGCAGCACAGAAAGAAAAAGGATTCTTCAAGCGCATGCGCGACATGTTCCATTGATGAAATTTATTGATTTAGCTGAAAACGGAAACAATTCATCTCTGACTTATGTCAGTGGAATTCTTCTGATATTCATTTTATATTTTTTAGGAAGCTTGGGAATTTTGGTGGACATACACTTTAATTTTCCTAGTTTGTCCATTGAATCCATGGACGCACAGTTCTATCAAACGATGGGACATACCCGATTTTTATTCTGGGTCCTTTTTCCATATCTGCTGGTGTTTATCGGCGTTTTATTTCATCATCAATGGATGCATCAGCGTCCTTTGCTTCAGGCTTTCACATCGATGGAGACCTTCCGTTGGAAACGCTTGTTCTTTGCCTTCTTTTTCATCATTGTCGTAATGGTTGGTCTGATGTCCATTCAGATATATGCAGATTCCTTCGGTCACGGACAATCCTTTGAATTTCAATTCGATTCTGTGAAGTTTTTTCCATTGTTAGTGGTTAGTTTACTCATGCTGTCTATTCAAACAGCCTGCGAAGAATTGTTGTTTCGTTCATATTTGTTAAAAGGATTGAAATTACGCATCAAACGAACCGGGACATCCATCTTGATCAGTTCACTGATGTTTGGGCTCATGCATATTGGAAATCCAGAAGTACAAGAGTTGGGTTACCATATGCTTGTTTATTACGTCTTGTCCGGATTGTTTTTAGCGCTCATCACTACAGTCGATGACGGACTCGAATTGGCGATTGGCTATCACTTTGCAAATAATTTAATTGCGGCTATTTTCGTGACAACAGATTGGCAAGTCTTCCGAACGGATGCACTCTTTTTGAATCACCAGGAGCCGGATAGCGGTTGGTCATCACTCATCTTTCTGTTAATTCTTCTTCCATCGCTGTTTGTGATCTTCAAACGCATCTACAAGTGGCCAAGTTGGAAAGAAATCATGCAAAGCATGTAGGAATTCTCCGCTTTTTTTTAGCTTTACCTTGTTATGTTAGAAATCAACAATCTTTGTAAGTCCTTTCAGCGGAAAATCGCACTTGATGAGGTGAGTTTGACCGTTGGAAAAGGAGAAATATATGGCTTGCTTGGTCCGAATGGAGCAGGGAAGACCACGTTGATTCGAATCATCAATCAGATTTTAGAGGCGGACCGCGGAACGATTCGCATGAACGGACAATTGATGACGCAAAGTCAGCTGGCAAACATCGGCTATTTACCGGAGGAACGTGGCTTGTATAAAAATATGCAGGTCGAGGAACAATTGATTTTTTTAGCGCAACTGCGTGGCTTGACAAAAAAGGAAGCACAACGAAACGTGAGTCACTGGTTGAGTAAATTCGGCATTCAAGACTGGCGATCGAAGCGCGTGGAGTCCTTGTCCAAAGGAATGGCCCAAAAAGTACAATTCATTGCCGCATTGGTGCACGATCCGCAGTTGTTGGTCTTAGATGAACCCTTGAGTGGATTCGATCCAGTGAATGTGGAATTGATTTTAACCGAAATGAAAGAATTGAAGGAAAGTGGCAAAACCATTATCCTCTCTACACATAACATGCAAAGTGTAGACGAAATCTGTGACCGCGCTAGTTTGATTCATGAATCAAAAAAATTAGCAGAAGACACCGTTTGGAATTTACGTGAGCAGCACAACCAAGGTGAGTACATGGTTCGATTCAAAGGAAACATGATTGGTTTCGTGAATGCACTTTGGACAGACTTTGAATTACTTGGACACGAAGAAATTGGTGAAAATCGATTTTTAGCAAAATTAAAAATGCGTGGAGCAAGTCAAATGAACGATTTAATCAATGCCTTGGTTGGAAAAGTAGAAATCGAATTGTTGGAGAAAAAACTACCATCCATGCAAGAAGTATTTATTGACATTATTCGCGGAAAGGAGGAAGTACATGGGTAATTTCTGGTTACTTACGAAAAGAGAATGGTCTGAGCGTGTGATGAACCGTACCTTCTTGTGGATGTTGTTCATTGGTCCATTAGTCTGTTTGCTGATGTTGTCCTTTTTGTTCAAAGCAGGCGATGAAGGTAAAAACAGCATCAATGTCTTGATTGTCGATCCGGCGGAATTGATGGATCACCGTGTGATGGCGCAAGCTGAACATGAAGTGCATTATTTCTTCATTGACGATTATGTAGAAATTGAAGAATTTCGCGATGGCTCGCAATACCAGAAGTTCGATGCGATGGTTGAAATCAATGAGAAAATTCTGATGAACAAAAAAGCATTTGTCTTTTACCGCGCTTCCCCTTCGATGGATGTCAAAATGCAATTGAAATTCCAAATGGAACGACGCATCGAAGAATTGGTGGTGGAATCCTTCACCAATTTATCCATCGATAACTTCCGACGCATCAAACAGCCGTTGATCATGGATTTCCGCAATGTCTATGATCCCAAGAATGAATCGAGTGACTTAGAAAGTTGGGTTGGATTCGTTTTCGGTGGATTGATCTTCCTGTTCATCGGAATTTTCGGAATGACCATTCTACGCAGTACAGCGAAGGAAAAAAGCAATCGCATCGTGGAGGTCTTGCTTTCAGCGGTCAAACCACGTCAATTGATGTTGGGTAAAATGACTGGAATTGCACTTGCGGCATTATTCCAATTAGCAATTTGGTCCGTATTGATCGCTTGCGGATTGTGGATCTTGAGACAAACCATTTTCCCAGATATGATGAATCCAGCGAACTGGCAAGGCATTCAAATGGCTGCGGATGTACAAAATCAAGTGGTCATGGCGCGGGAAGGATTGAGCAATAATCCAGTCTTGGACTTGGTATATGCACGCATCGATTACGCATGGATGAGTGTGCACTTTGTCTTTTTCTTTGTGGCGGCGTATTATTTTTATGGTGCCTTTTTTAGTATGATTGGTGCCATGACCGGAACAGAAAGCGATGGACAACAATTTGTCATGCCGATTTTACTGTTGCTTGGATTCTCCATTTTATCCGGTTACATGTACATTCATTATCCCGATTCAACGTTTGCAACATGGATAAGTTATTTGCCATTTACCGCACCGATGGTGGTGATGATTCAACTCGCACAAGGCGTTCCGATTGAGTCCTATTATTTGATTTGGATTCATTGGTTGATCATTGTTCTTTCCGCGGTATTGATGTTGCAAGTCGCTGGGAAATTGTACAAAAACGGCATTCTTCAATTTGGACATCGATTGCGACTCTCACAATTCTGGCGCATGTTCAAATCTTAATTCGAAACGCGATGAAGGCATTGATCGATTTAGGAACCAATACATTTAACCTGATGATTGCTGACATCGACGCAGCCGGCTTGATTCATGTCATTCACAGTGAAAAGGAAGGAGTGGCGTTAGGAATGGGAGGCATTCACGAAAAACGGCTAACTGACGATGCGATTGATCGTGCCGTTGCCTGTTTGTTGCGCTACAAGAAACAATGTGAACTTTACGGTGTTTCTATCATTCGTGCCATTGGAACTTCCGCCATTCGCGATGCGCAAAACCGTTCGGACCTAATCGAACGTGTATTAAGAGAAACAGGAATTCACATTGAAGTGATCAGCGGCCTGGAAGAAGCACAATTAATATACAAAGGTGTTCATCAGACAATGAGCTTTGGTGAATCTGCATTAATCATGGATATTGGAGGAGGAAGTACCGAGTTTATTCTCGCAAACGACACCGGTCTTTTAGCCATGGAATCCTTTAACATTGGTGTTTCTCGCATTTACCAACAGTTCACCTTTTCGGATCCAATGAGTTCAGCGGACATTCTCGCGCTGGAATCCTATTTAGAAGAAGCCTGCGGGAACTATTTACGTCAATTGAGCACTACTAAGCTCATTGGTGCATCCGGAAGTTATGAAACATTTTTTGAGTTGATGCACGAAAGACCATTCCACGATAAGGGCAGGGCAGTAGAAGTTGATTTTGCTCATTTTGAAAAGATGTTGGAGCAAATCATTTCTTCTAGTCAAGCCGAACGAGACCAAAATCCACACATTATCGCGATTCGCAAGCGGATGGCGCCAATTGCTGCCATTAAAACACGCTGGGTCCTTCGTCAGTTAGCAATTTCACATATTTTCATTTCACCATATTCATTGAAGGAAGGTGCGATGATTTCGTGAATTTCCCATTATTAACTTTTCCCATTGACAATACAAAAAATCGAATGTATCTTTGTCGGAAGTTGATGGTATTTCTTTAGTACGATCACATCAGGCTCCGTGGCGCAACTGTATAGCGCACTGGATTTCGGCTCCAGCGGTTGCAGGTTAGAATCCTGCCGGGGTCACAAGCAAAAACCCAGCACGTAGTGCCGGGTTTTTTGTTTTTAACGCGTTCAAAATTTATTTTGATAAGCGTTTAAAAACAAAAAACCCGAAAATTGCGCAGCAATTTTGGGTTTTAGCTTGCTATGAACAAATCCATGGGAAAACGCTGTAGCGTAATCCCATCGTCGTTCAAAATTCATTTTGATAAGCGTTTAAAAACAAAAATCTCGAAAATTGCGCAGCAATTTTGGGTTTTAGCTTGCTAGAAACAATTC
>CAIZQH010000011.1 GCA_903935095.1 uncultured Flavobacteriales bacterium
TCAACCGATTCCTAATCAGTCCATTTGTGCAGGCGGATCCATTTCAACAGCCTTAACAGCATCTGCGACAGGTGGAACAGGCACTACATCTTATCAATGGAGTAACTCAACAGGAGCAATAATAGGTGCAACAAGTCAAACGTATTTACCACCTTCATTTTCCAACACAGGACAATATAATTACACTGTAACCATTACACTTAGTGGCAGTGGATGTGATGCGATGACATCCAACGTTGCTTTAATCGATGTGATTTCTGACCCAATAGTTTCAACCCAACCACAAGGAACTTCCTATTGTCAAAATGGTTCTCCAGTTACACCTTTAACTGTTGCTGCAACCGGAGGACTTGGAACCTTTAGTTATCAATGGTACAGTAATACAGTCAACAATACCACAAGTGGTTCACTGATACCATTGGCTGCTAGTTCATCATACACTCCTTCTGTTTCAACAGTTGGAACAACTTACTATTACTGTGTAATTACTCAAACCGGATTAAATTGTGGCGTTACGTCCAATACAGCCGCAATTATTGTCAATCCCGCACCAACGTTTGCTACGCAACCAATTGCTTCACAGACTGTCTGTGTGGATGGTACATTTAATGCGTTAACAGTCGTTTACCAAAATGGAACTGGAACACCAACTTATCAGTGGTTTAGTAATTCAACGAGTAGCACATCAAATGGAACAATCCTTCCAAATGAGACGAATGCAACTTATACGCCACCGAGTAACACCGTCGGGACAACTTACTATTATTGCGTTGCTACATTCGCTTCAGGCGGATGTTCTGCGATTACTTCGACCTTGGCAACCGCAACTGTTGTGGCCGATCCAACGATAAGCATTCAGCCAATTCCAACTCAAAGCATCTGTGTGGGCGGAACTATTGCAAGTGCCTTAACAGCCACATCCGTAAATGGAACTGGTACTGTTTCCTATCAATGGAGCAATTCAACAGGAAGTATTTCTGGAGCTACAAGTCAAACCTATTTACCACCAGCGTTTACGACCGTTGGTGCTTACACATACCTCGTTACAATTACATTAAGTGGTAGCGGTTGTAATGCTGCAATCTCTCAAAATGCAGTCATTGATGTCGTTGCCGATCCAGTAGTGAGTGTGCAACCGATTTCCGCAAGTTATTGTCAAAATGGAACCCCTGTTACACCGCTTACAGTCGGAGCAACTGGAGGAATTGGGACATTCTCCTATCAATGGTATAGTTCAAATTCAAACAGTACCACAGGTGGAACGATTATTAATGGAGCCACATCCTCAACCTATACTCCACCAGTAACAAACATTGGAACGATCTATTATTACTGTGTTATTTCACAATCAGGATTAAATTGTTCCGTGACCTCAAATACGGCTGGAATTATTGTGAATCAAGCACCTGCATTCCTTACCCAACCCATCAGTCAAACAATTTGTTCTGGAGGAACATTTAATCCACTATCAGTCACTTATCAGTTCGGAACAGGTGTTCCAAGTTACCAGTGGTATTCAAATTCGAGTAACAATTATACCGGTGCTGTGGCTATTGCAGGAGCCAATACTTCCACTTATCAAGCGCCTTCGAGCAGCACGGGAAGTAACTATTATTTTTGTGTCATTAGTTTTAGTTTCGGTGGATGTTCCAATATTTCTTCTTCCATTTCTAATCAAGTCGTAGTAGCTGACCCGACCATCTCAACAGAGCCTTTGTTAAATCAAACAATTTGCGTTGGGGGAACGATAACAAATCCATTAACTGTTATTGTAAATGGTGGAACAGGAATCACGAGTTACCAATGGTATCAAGGAACCAACCAAATTAACAATGCCACTCAAAGCACGTTTTTACCTGGAAGTTACCTCAACGCAGGTATGTACAACTATCAAGTAAACATCACTTCTACCGGTGTTGGATGTGATGCATTGATTTCCCAGCAGGTTTCTGTTGAAGTATTGAATGACCCGTCGATTACCACGCCTACACCTGCCATTTATTGTCAGAATTCAGCAACCGTTGCACCTCTTCAAGTTTCTGTTAGTGGTGGAGCAGGCACAAATAATTATCAATGGTATTACTCAACAACAAATACCAATACTGGTGGGGTTCAAATTGCTGGAGCAAGTACCTCATCCTATGTACCATCCGTTAGTGTTGTTGGTACGAGTTATTATTATTGCATTGTCACACAAACAACACCCAATTGTTCGAACGTGAGTAGTAATGCGGCTATTCAAATCAACCAACCTCCAACAATTAGTGCTCAACCTATTCCAAGTCAAACACTTTGTGAAGGAGGAACTCCAACTCTATTACAAGTTTCTTATATCAATGGGACAAATTCAGCGACTTATCAATGGTATGTTTCCAATACGAATTCAAATACCGGTGGTGCGCCGATTTTGAATGAAACAAGTTCAACCTACACACCACCAACGATTGCGGTTGGTTCCAATTATTACTATTGTGTAATTACATTCCAGTCAGGTGGATGTTCGACACTAACATCTGCTACCGCACAGGTCACAGTGGTCAATGATCCCGCTATCAATGTTCAGCCTTTAAATGCGCAAGAAATTTGTCAAGGAAACACGATTAATTCACCATTAAATTTCACCTACAGCGGTGGAACTGGAAATTCGACCATTGCTTGGTACTTAAATGCTACGCCTCCAGTATTGATTAATGGTGTCACAACATCTTCTTTTTTACCAGTTCCATTTAACGTGGCAGACACCTTCTTTTATTATGCGACCTTAAGTTTTGATGGTGTTGGATGTAATAATGTTTCCACGCAGCTGGCAGAAATTATCGTTCATCCGACTCCTTATGCCTTAAATTTAAATGACACCATTGTCGTTTGTAATCATGGGAATTTAGCCATTCCATTAACGGCAACCGTCACGTCTACTTTTGTATGGCATACGACTAACAATCCATCTGTTACGGGAGAAAGTTTTTTAAATCAAACGAGTTATACGATTGATGATTCATTAAATAATAACTCGACCAATCCTCAGTTTTTAACGTATACCGTGACGCCAACGTCTTTTCCTTATGGATGTGTTGGCCCTGATTCCATAGTAACAGTTCAGGTTCAGCCTGATGTCATTCTTTCGATGAATCCAGCGATGGAAATATGTAGCGACAGTCCAGTAAATGCGATATTAACTTCTAACATTCCTTCAACATTTACTTGGTTTGTTTCTGTAAATAATCCTAACGTTACCGGTGAATCCATCATACCGAGTTCAAATTCGATCGTCAACGATGTATTAGTAAATACTTCAAGCTCCAATCAAGTCGTGGTTTATTCTGTATTCCCGATTTCCATATTAGGTCAATGTCCTGGATTGGCGCAACCGCTTGTTGTGACCGTTAAACCACCAATTCAATTATTAAATCCAGATACATTAACTATTTGTAGTGGTCAAAATACGAACATCAATTTAGTAGCGAATACAAACGTTCAATTCAATTGGTATGCTTCACCTTCTTTGAATGTCTTAAATGAAACAACGAATGTGATTCCTTCATCGCTTATCAATGATGTGCTAGTCAATCCGACCAACGCCGTTGAAACAGTCACTTACAATGTTATCGGTACTTCGACAGCAAATGGATGTTCAAGTCCTGTCTTACCGCTTTATGTGGTGGTCAATCCGATACCCGAATTGCAAAATGTCAATCCGATTACCATCTGTAATGGCGCTTATTTGTATCCCGTCAGTTTGCAAACAACCGTTACAGGAGGGACAACCAATTGGACCGTACTAAATAATAACATCGGCATACCTTCCACATTCGGGTCAAACACCCTTCCAGGATTTATAGCGACAAACAATACTATTATCACACAAACAGGACAAGTTGCCGTTACTCCGATTTTTACCAATAATAACGTGACATGTATTGGTGTGGATACCACTTTATACATCAATGTTTTACCAACACCTAGTGTTAATCCGATTGCAGATATTGTTGCCTGTAATTTAGAACAAGTTCCTTTGACACCTATCACTGGTCCCGTTCCAAATACCGTTTTCCAATGGATAAATGCCAATATTAATGTCGGTTTGAACGTTAGTGGCATTGGTGACATTCCCATCTTCGTTGGTCAAAATCCAGGGTTACTACCAATAACCGGTACTGTTTCCGTAGCGCCAAGCATAACTCAAAGTAATGTGACTTGTCAAGGTACGCCTATTGACTTCACCATCACCATTAATCCAAGTCCAACATTGTTAAACAATGACATAGAAATATGCGACGGAAACTACACGAACATTCTATTAAATGCCAATATCTCGAGTACCTTCATTTGGAACGCCACGATTAACCAGAATGTCTACAATGAAACAACACCAGTACAAACTAGTGCCTTCATCAACGACCAATTGACTTTAGCTGGAACCACGGCACAAACAGTGATTTACAATGTTACACCGATTTCAACGCCGTACGGTTGTTATGGAAATGATACGACCATTAACGTTCTAATCAATCCATTACCGATCGTTGATTTTACGATTATAAATCCCATTCTTTGTGATCAATCTCTCATCAATTTCCAAAACAATTCAGTAGGACCTCTCGCTTACACTTGGGCATTTGGAGATAATGATTCTTCGTTCCTTTTCAATCCAGTTCACGAATACGCTAATTTTGGCTCATACCTAGTTACCTTAAGTGCCATCGACCAAATTACAGGTTGTGTGAATCAAGACAGTCAAACCTTCATCATTCACGAAACTCCGGAACCTGATTTCATCCTTTCCGACAGCCTTGCCTGTGGAAGTTTAGACGTTGTCTTCACTGCTTTGGATTTAAATCCAACGTGGCAATACAATTGGGATTTCGGCGACGGTGCTTCCTCGAACCAATTTGGCCTTGCAGGACATCAATTTGTTACCAATGGCTGCTTTGATGTATCATTAATTGTGACTACACCAGAAGGATGTACATCGAATTCAGCGCAACTTTCTGCCGTGTGTATTTATCCAGAACCCATGGCATCATTCTCCATCGATGATGCTGTCATAAGTTCCTTAGCACCAGATGTCACTTTCTTCAACACATCTGTTCATGCAGACACCTATCTTTGGGATTTCGGTGACAACACCACAAGCCTCACGCAAAATCCAACCCACCTCTACCCTTCTGATCCAGCAACCTATGTGATCATTTTGACCGCCAGCAACCTCATCGGATGTCAAGATACCGCTGCATTAACCGTTACCGTCTTCCAAGATTTGGCGATTTATGTACCGAATACCTTTACACCAGATGGAAATGAATACAACCAATCTTTCTTACCAATTCTCACCGAAGGATTCAAGAAAGAAACATACCACTTGACTATTTTTGATAGATGGGGAGCGGTTGTTTTCGAGTCTAAAGACTATCGATTCGGATGGGAAGGGACATACAAATTCAGCGAGCATTTACCCGTTAAAAATGGATTCTTCATTAAAGATATTATTTGTCCAGATGGAACCTATATTTGGAAAATCTCTGTTGAGGTGCTTCAAAACGGTGAGACCAAAGAGTTTATGGGGCATGTTAATTTGATACGGTGATAAAACATTATTGATTGTAAATCGTCAGTATCAAGTACCTTGATTTTTAAATTCTTTTTAGTTTATTATTGTTCCAAATATTATTTAAATGTTTCAAATACCTTGACACAATAAGAATCATACTTTACCTTCTGTGAGGTTGGGTATGTAAAAATCGCTGTCACCATTCCTTCATTTGTAAAAATGGTCTTTTGATAAAAAATTGATGAGCCCTGGTATCCAGATACTACATAAAAACGATCGCCCATCTTTTTATAGGTGACTTTCTTAGTTTCATCAGAAGTAACATCTGTCAGAAAGCTTTGGTTTTTACATTCTGAATCGGATTCATACATCACTTCCCTACCATCCCTGAAAACAAGAAGATATGCTTTGCCATCAGGAGAAATAAATTCCTGACCATCACCATTATCAGATTCACCTTGACCTTTAAATGTATTTGGATATTCAATGCAAAAGTTAAAACGAGCATTACAATATTGATAATAACTAGTTTGAGCAAGGGCAAAATTTGCAATTACGAAAAAAACTAAAAAATAACTAAAGCGCATCATAACAATAAGTTTCTAGTGGCTTTTATTAACTATTTAAAAATTAATTTCTTAACCGCTTTAACAAATTCATTGCCTTCACGAGTTTTTGACATTTCTACCCGAATTGGTTTTCTATCGTTACCACCAGCACTAATCACAATATTATGATGGCCGATCCAATTTGCAATTCCTGATAAGACAGATAGAATTAACAAAACACTTGTAATTAAAACAATTATACCTCCCTCAGAACTCCCAGAGTTGATGACGACAATCATGTAAGAAATCAGAATTATAGAAAAAAGAAAACTGAATATTGACATAAACAAGTTCCTAACTTTTTGGAAGCTAACCGAAGTAATCTGCCCCTTAGGAATCTCTTCAGATCCATTTTTATGATTAAGGACAATTCTTTTATCCGATACGGATCCAAAAATATTACTAAAGTGTAATCGTTCGTCTTGTTCTAACATATTTTAATTTTTAAAAGTCATTACAATAGTCCTGTAGAATGTAAAAGGTGGTACCATGCGTATAATTGAAGTACTTACCTCCCGGATGATTTGCGAACCAATCTAGGTTCAACCATTTATTCCCTTCAGGGTCAGTTCTAGTCCAAATTCCAGAACCATCATAAACATCTTTATATCTCCTTGAAATATAATCAATTACTTTGGTTTGACCAACATTTACTTCAGTAAAAGCATGGCCAGAATCTGAATCATAAGCATAGTTAATTCTTGCCTCACCACCGATTGATAATATCATTGAGCAGACCAAAACTGCAAAATCATCGCAATCTCCATTCAAACCATTAGAGACTGTATTTGATGCATACTCTATTATTTCCGAACTCCTGGGATCATTTACGTACTTCCAGTTATTGTAACAGAAATCAAAAATATTACATACTTGACCCAAATTATAAGTCCCTTCATTTTGACCTGCTATTTGAACTGCCTTATTTCTCACAATTGAATTTGAGTAATCACAAGCCTCAGCTAATTGTTTTTTATCTCCGGATAAATTACAATCTTTAAACAATTCATGAAAAAACTTTTTTTCATGCTGTGAAATATCATAGTCAATTTTTGGTGGAGGAGGAATAATCTCTTCTTCAACTTTATGCTCAGGATAAACCTGTGAAGAAGTCAATTGACCATTATTTATGAAAATAAATACCACGTACACTGTTAGACAAATTAGAATGGAAATACCAATTATTTTTAATCCTTTATATAAAGTGAACGAATTTTTCATGCTGCAAGAATTTACAAATTCAACTCCTTCTCAACAGCATCATAATCTGTCAAGTCTAAGTTTGGATGCTGAATTAGGCCATGTTGTGAGAGTATGACAACTTTAAACGTTGTAACTCCTGGATCTAAGGTGAGTAGATCAGTATCCGTTTTCCAAACCGTTACACCACCGTCATAAATGACAAAAGAATAAGTTGAAGCATAGGTAGCATCAATTGGTAATGTGCATGGCAATGCAACCCATCCACCATTTCCATTACTTTTATAAACCATAACTGCTCCATTATCAATGATATCTTGATTTATTAAAGGTTCAGAAATGACCGCTTTATAAGATGGGTCAACAAAAGTCCAACCTAATACGTAGGTATCTGATGAAATGTCGGTGTTACCGTATTTATCCTTACTACAACTGTTAAATAGTGCTCCTAAAACTACACTCAAAAAAAGAATTCTTTTCATAATGATTGATTTAAAATTCCCTACTCTCTTGCTTTTCGGGTTACGCATTGAACAAATTTGACTTTTAACTTTCCTTTAATATCATTTCAGATACGGTACATCCGTTGAAGTAACCTTCTGTTTTTTCACCATTCTTTTCGCATAAATTGGAGTAACTACAACAGCAGCAACTTTAAAATAGACATAGATAGGATCAATTGTATTATCATTTTTTACAATAGCCGTAATGTTCTTAATGATTTTATTTTCTACTTGATGAAAATCATTATACACATCCCCTTTTTTGAAACAAAAGTACTCTAGATCCGAATTCCTCAAAGCAACTTGGTTGGTTGGAAGAACTAAATAATTTACATTATCTGCTGCAGAAATCTTTTTAAAAAAAGAGTTGCCTGTTAATGCAAGTAATTGTAATGCACCTAAATCTGGTTTTTTTAGTGCAATCCACTCTGTCTGTGAAGTTAGTTGTTTATTTGCTCTATCATATTCCGCTTTGGCTTCAGTTCCTGTACCTACATAGAAAGCCCAACTTGTAGTATTATCAGGAAGCGTGAAATCAAAATATTGATAGGGTTTTGTGCCTTCAAGGGAATTAACTGAGCCTAATTTCGGAAACGCCTCATAAACTAATTGATAACTTGTATCTTTCTTAACAAGGTATGTTTCCTCTTCCTCATAAAATGTTGTATCTGAAACTGTTTTCCAGTAAACCGTCGTATTAAAATCCTGGGTATTTTCTGCAGGAATTCTATCAAGATTAATTTTGCAAATCCGACCTCCTACTGAACTGTTTGCAATCCGCAATTTGTATATCCCTGTATTGTTTATTGTTATTTGTTTCGCGTCCAACCTTGACGTTTTGTAATCAAGAAACTTAGAATTATTTGGGTATTCTATTAATTCAATTTCTTTTAGTTCCTTAGCATTCAACTCCTCCACATTAATCAGAAGGACATCTCCAGAATGCAACCCAATAAAAACATTTTCTTCGGATAGCGGGGAAATCTTTTTTGTCGATTCTAAAATCGAAATTTTTGTTTGACCAAAAAGAATAGTTGAGGACAGACAAATAAAAAGTATAATTTGTTTCATTAATATTTTTTGTATAAAACTAAAGAAAACCAAGGACTTGTAAAAGAAAGCAAATTATTTTTAGTGTATTCATAACATATAATTGCACATTTGTACAACAATAACCCACAAATCCCAAAATAAACCAACTTAAATCCAACTTAAAGCTAACTTGAAGTCGACTTAATCTAACTTAAAGTTAACTTAAGTTGGAAATACAGTGATTCTACGTTTTGTGATTTTTTTCATTCTGTTGTACGATTGTACAAAATAACACGGCAATATCTAACTTAAGTTAGCTTTAAGTTGGAATTATTATTTTTCAACATAACATTACCGATTGCCGGTGAATTCTAATCAGGCATGATTTTCACGAAGTAATTATTTTCAAAAATAATTCTTGTATTTCTGTGCTGTGAGTTCGGCGTCGAGTTTGAGGTATTTGAGGAAGTTGCGCTCGGAGGTGTGGCCAGTGAATTTCATGATGGCTTGGGCAGGCATTCCTTTGAGGAATTTGAGCGTGCAGAATGTGCGTCGACAGGTGTGCGATGTCACCTCTTCGAATTTGTATTTGGTGACCTTGATGGTCTTTCCAGCGATTTCTCGGTAGAACTTAATTTCGTCTTTCATGTCCAAGGACTCGCAAATTTCACGAATCATTTTATTGAAATTGGTGATGTGATTTGCATGGAGGTTGGGCAGCACTCCGTCGTATTTAGCCAAGATGCGTTTGAAGCGATCACTGAGTGGAATGATGACTTTCTTCACCCCTGCTTTTTTGGTTTTCTTCGGGACAATGTGCAACTCATCACGCATGAAGTCGTGGGACTGAATCCGCACGTAGTCAGAGTAGCGTAATCCAGTTTCGCAGCCTACAAGAAATAGATCTCGGACAACCGCATATTTCGGGTCTTCAATTACCTTGCCTTCGATGGCCTGTAGGTCGGCTTCCGTGAGGTAAATGTTGTCGACATCTTCCATGATGCTTGGAAAAGCCTTTAAACTAAATCTGCTCGTTATGTTCTTATCAAAGCACCAATTGAAAAATGCTTTGAGGTTCTTATTCTCCTTACCAATCGTATTGGGCATGAGTCCATAGTCTCCTTGAGAGTTGACCGCCACGAAGGTCAAATAATTAATCCATTCCTCATTAAACCGACTGCTCTGTGCATTGACGAGCGAAAAAGTCAATGTTCGTCCAATGATTTCCTCGGTCTTGCGTAAGTGCTTTTGCAAGCAATTGTTGTAATGGCGCACATCGGGATTTATTTTACGTTTTTCCGTCACGAAATCTTCAAAGTGGTCCCAGAAGGATTTGGATCTCTTGCTTTTCGATGGAACCTTATTGAGTTTCATCAGGTCCGCTTTTATACCCTCAGGAGTCGGGAAGAAATCTTCATCACGGTATCTTTTCAAGAGAGAATCCATGACCAGTTCATACTGATCTAATTTATCGTTAATAGTGTTGGATTCTTCGTTTTCAATGCTTACTTTTACTCGTTGCTTTTTTTCATGCCATTGCTTTGGATCGACAGAAATTCCAGTCGAAATTCTCATCCTTAGGTTGTCATAAAAAACAGCCATCTGAATGCTCGTTTTTCGAAGCGAGTTTACATCCCTTAAATAGAACTTTACCATTGTTAATATCTTTCAACAAAGATACGAAAAACCGTGGACGGATTCGTGGACGGATTAGGTTGCACTATGATGTTTTCAACATTTGTAATCTTACAAAATATTTTTGTAACTGTTTGATTTAATGTGTTTTATAAGCCAATTTAGACCAACCTCTGAAACCCTTGAAAACACTGAAATGGACGAGCCGTCCAGACCGCAAACACTTCGTTAAAGACACGTCCTATATGGCTGTAGGAAATAGAGACCCTCGAGATGTATGCAATCCGGATAAGCTACGCTTCGTCTGGGCATCAACTATCTTGAGGGTTTTGTTTTTTATGACCGTTTCATTCGATTTTAAAACCGGAGACGGAACCGTGTGCGTATTCAATTTATTATTGTCGCACAATTAAGAAATTATTGTTTCAAACTATTCGATTTACGTTCTCATCAGAAACTCATGATGCTGCTTCCAGCAATGTTTCTCAGTATCATTTTAATCATCGAAATAATTGAATAAATACTCCTCAGAAATTAGCGGATAATTAAAGTTTCGAGCTATTTCGTTGAAATGAATCAAAACCTCATTCTTTTGAATATTTTCAGAATGATAGCTTAGAATTAATTCAAATGACATCAATAATTGACGGTAACTATATTTATGTTCACGTTCATTTTTTACTTTTTTAGAATTCACTTTATCACTTGATGTTCTGCACCTTGAATGATTGAAAATTAAGCACATTAAATCAAATCGGTTCTTGTGGGCTTCCTGATAATATTGAAATATTAGTTTTTTTTCGGATAAATGCTTGATGATATCTTTCATTAAGGAGAAGTTTTTTGAAAGTAACGCAACGATAATAAGCTCATGAAAAAAATCAAAAACTACCGTGTTTTCCTCCTTATTTTTTAACTCAACTATGAGTTGATTTAATTCATCGGTTCGATATCCCATTGCCAATATTTTAACAGAATATATTCTACCCTGAAGAATAGGATGAAAATTTGTTTTATCTAACATATGAAGTTTATCATATGAGACATCTAACCCATTTAAATAATTTTTTAATTGAAAAATTGCCTCCGAAAATGCGGTGAAATGGACCTCCCTTGAGTTCATTAAAACGTGATCGACCCACTCCCCATAATAACCATTCAGGTAATGGTAATCCACATGAATACAATAAACAAAATGAAGAAAGTTAGGATGATGCAGTAGTTTTTGTCCGATTTCAGAATTTTCAATTAATAATTGTCCAATTGAATTACCAAAATGAAGTATTTCAGAATAGTTAAAATTATTATCTGTAAAAAAGGAGGATTTAAACAAGCCATCTAAGGCATCGACATTCTTTAAATAAATTAACTCCCTACAAAATGAAATTACAAAATCTAGTTTGTAATCACTATTCAAATCTTTTCTATTTAATTGATTTATGATGAACTGAGGATTATCATGTATATGCAAATACAATTTTTCTTTTTCACTCCAGTAAGCGGTGTTTGGGGCAATTTTAATAAAATCAATATAATTTTTGTATCCATTGAAACGAGCCAAAGTATTCAATGTATTCATACTTGGTTTAACATACTTTACCAAACCAAATAACCGCCTTAATGTATTGTAACTGATAAATTCATCGGTTTTTTCAAGTATCAGGTTTGAAAGTAAAACACTATCTCCCAAACCTTTTACTTCAAAACCAGCGGTTTTTACAGACATTTTTATTAACGTTTCAATCATTTTATAAATGTACTATTTATGTACTACTATTTACTCCTTATCTTCCTAACATTACACACAAATAAACTCCATTAACGAAAATAAAAAATATGAAACCGATTCTTTTTAACCTAAACGGCTACCCAAAACCAAACTCAATATCACTTTTTACAAGAGATTTAATGAGTGAAAACAAAATGATTAGCCAAGCACTAAAATCCTTTGTTTTATCCGTATTTCTTTTTCTTACAGCTTCAAGTTCTGCACAAACATTGATTTCTTTCGATGGATCATTCCCGAATGGAAAAAGTCAACAAGGAAAGGCGAATTACAAATATTATGAAGATCCTAAAACAAGAGAATATGTAAAACAAGGAGCGTTCAATTATAGTTTTATTGGTCAAGATGATGAATTAGGATTGACCCAATCCATTACAGGAAATTATAGTAAAGGTTTAAAAGATGGAACTTGGACCTACAAAATTACCATGACAGATTATCTAATTGGCAGTTACTATCACACTGGAGCGATCACGTTGGTTTCAAATTACAAAAATGGATACGCTAATGGGAATTGGACTGAAAACTTTAGTGATAAGGTTAGGCAAAAGTTCCGTCAAGGTGGCCAATTGATTTGGGGGCAATATGAACCGAAGGCTACCTTTACTGCTAGCATGAATTTTAATGACGGTAAAATTGTTGGAGATGTGGATATTAATGATATTACTTTTAAAGCAAAAGGTAGTTATGATCAAAACAGTTACGCTATTGGCACCTGGAAAATAAATTTATTAGAAAAAAATCAAGACTTAGAAATTTCCTATAAAGATTTTTACATGGTCGATTTTACAGGGCGTAATGCTGCCGGCGAAATTCTTGAAGGGTCAACAGCTCTTTATCCTAAGGAAGCAGATGAAGATTACCAGAGGTATAAAGATGTAAAAGCCATGTCAATTGAGGAGCGAGAAAATGCTGGGTTCATTTTAGATACTTTCTGCCGAGAAAAAAATGTTGTCACAAAATACATTAAAGAATATTTTGAATATATGATGTCGACTGACTGGTTTCTTTATAAGTACATTAAAGGTGATTTAACGTATAATTTATATAGTAACAACTATAACATACCCGGTGGCTGCAACATTGTAGTTCAACAAATGAGATATGTTAAAATGTCCGAGGAATTTAACTACAGAACTGCTGAAGAGGAATTTAAATCTGGTAGATTTATTGAGGCCGCAATGGGATATTATAATTTTAAAAAAGAAATAAATAGTGTTTCAAGAACGAATTTCTCTTATTACACAACTGAATTGAAAAATTTAGATCAAAAAATCCTTTCCTCATTAGACAAAGCTGATTCGCTAAGTAAAATTTACATGACCAAAGCCAAATTTGAAGAAATTTCAACGTTGTTGAAAAATGATTTTAATTCGGAAATCACTAAACTAACTACAGCGATTGAAGATACATATGCCAAATATTATCAACCTTTTCAGTATGGTCTTCGTGAGTATAATAAAAATTATAATGAATTCTGGAGAGTTAATGATTACGAGTGGTCAAAAGAAACGCAAGAGTATAACAGAACGGAAATATCTACGGGAGATATAAATACTGGAAAGTCAACTACCTACTATTCAATGACAGAAACTGAATTAATCGATACCGCAACAAACATAGGGAATGATATTTTAGATACACTTAAAAAAGCGCTTCTTCTCACTCAAAATTTCGAATCGAAAGTTAACCAAATAGAGGAATTCAATATTTCGCAGCCAACAAAATTTATCTACCAAACGTATATGGATGTTTTAAGTGATTTTCAAGTATCTTTTAGTGGGGTTAACATGAGTGTTCAAACGAAATTAGACAAAAACATGCAAAAATTGACTAAAATAAATCAGTCTTTAGATCTAATCATTGCACTTTATAGTAGCGATACAAAACCGATGGATAAGGAACTTAAAAAGGCATTATCATTAAAAGAAAAAAATGAGTTGCTTTTTCCTCTTTTTCTTTTTGATAACGATGGAAGATTAAGTTACAATCAAAACTATAAATAACCTTCAGCCTAAACAAAAGAAGAAATGAATACTTTGCTATTGAATTAAAGATACGTAGTACTGTTTTCGGGTCTTTTATTATACCAGTAATTATATTTCGTTTTTAGTAATTTGAAACCCTTGAGATGTTTTAAAATCTTGAGGGTTTTGTTTTTTATGACCGTTTCATTCGATTTTAAAACAGGGGACGGATTACTTCCTCATTTCTCTGTAATCTATAGTTTGTCTATGAGTTTTCTGAAGGTTTTTAAATCAAAGTACATGTGTTTTGATTCATCTTTAAAATCACCAGGACCCTGCACTAATCTTGCTGCAATTGCTAAAACGTCGGAACTTTTCGTTGTACAAATGAAGTGCATATGATAATTTACAACTTCCTCTATAGCGACCATATACATATATTGATCGTTTGATTCTTTAATTTTCTCTTGTATAAAACTGCTTGGAACGAATTGAACATTACATGGTAAGTCAGATTTAAATTGAGTAGAATCCGATAGATTTTTCACGTAATCAAGAGGGATAAGAAGTGTTTTACTTTGAATCATTTCTTGAGAATTAGTGCGCTTTGACATACAAAGCTTATTCCATGAGCCCATTTCTTCCACTCCCTCAATTACTCCACATGCGCGCTGAATCAATTCGAAAATTATTTCTTCCGAAAATTCAGTATTACTTTGTAGTCCCAATCCAAATTTTATTTTTGGATCATCCTCAAAAATGAATAATTTCAACATTTCTCCATAAGTTCGTCGACTGATTTCTGTCTTGTAATGACCATTGTCGATCAAATGAACGATTTCTGCTTGAAATAAATTAAGTTGTAGCCGAATAAACTCATTCGGATGGATCTTAACATAATTATTGGATGAAGACAAATCCATGTATTGTATGGAATCGGAAAAACGCCATTTTAATTCAATTGCTTCTTTTAATATTGCATCAACTATGCTATCTCCTGTTGTTACAACGATAACCTGTTTTTCTTTATATCGAATGGCATCTTCAGCTTTTAAATTAATCTGCTGCGCAGAAACTTGGAAAGAAATGAAAAATGACAAGAATAATAGCGCGTGTAATTGATTGATTTTCATGTTTATGTTAAATTTAGATTTACAGGTTTTTTGTCTTTAAAGAGACAAGAATGGGGACAACATTTACTTACCTGATAAGATGAAAAAAACCACTTTTCTGCCCTGCGGCATAATTTAATTTATAAAAATATATTCCTTCGGTTAAATCCATGCCATCTTGCGACCTGCCGTTAAATGGAGCGGTGACATCTGACTGAAGATATACATTAGAACCCCAGCGGTTAAAAATGCTTAACTCATAGGCTAAACAAGTATGATATATCTCTTTTAAATTAAAGTCGTCATTAATAAAATCACTATTTGGAGTAAGAACATTAGGGAAATCTCTTGCTTCAAAATCTTCAGGATTCAGGATTGTCGTAAAAATATAAGTGGTGTCAGAAACACATCCATTTTCAGTTGAATAGGCCAAGTATGAGCCTATAGTTAAATCAGATGCAACAATTGAAATCGGATTATTACTTGAATAAAAACCCATTGGTCCTTGCCAAAACAATTCAGAGTTTACGCCTGTAATTGCGAACAATTGAAGCTGTTCACCAGGACATTCTGGCTGGTTAGTAGATAAAATGGGGGAGGTAGGAATTGGATAAACAATTAGGTTTATTGAAATGATGCTATCACAACCGTTGATCGTTTGAAGAGTTATCGTATAGTTTCCGGTTTGATTAAATGTGATACCGTTATTTGTGTAGGATTCACCTTGACAAATTGATTCTGCAATATTGGTTATATAGGTTGTATGAACTATTAAGTTAATAATGAAAGAACTATCACAACCATTGATTGTTGGTAAAATCACTAAGTAGTTTCCTTCTTGGGAAAAAGATTGGTTATTGAACAAATAAGTTTCTCCATCACATATTTGGGGAGAAAACGTTTGACTGTAAAGAGGAAATACCGACAAGTTTAGGTTTACTATACTATCACAACCATTTTGAGAAGTTAAAACTGATTGAAATGAACCAGCTTGAGTAAGAGAAACACCATTAAAGTTATAAGAACTACCCTGACAAATGGACACGTTGGCATTATTTATTGTAGCACCGCAAGTAAATAATTGCAATCCAAAATAATCAAAATACCATCCTTCATCAACCGCGCCTTGTGAAGCTGGTTGAGCAATTTGTATCGCTAATGAAGAGGAAGTATGAGGGAAAGAAAAAGATAAATTATATGTATTATTACCAATACTTCCAGCACCTTGAGGGTTATTTACAATGTTTAATGGATTATATTGATTAGGAAAGGACTGCATATTGCCGAATCCTCCGGTATTTGAAAAGGTTGTCGCGAAAATGGTATCTCCATCAGCAATGATATAGAAAATGTCAGGTCCACAACAATAATTGCCATTTCCGTCCCACGATGATTCAAGATAAAGTGTACAATTAAACACTAAACTATCATGACAAGGCAAACTATTGTCTGTGTAAGTTAAAAATTCAGGGCCAAATGGCCCCAAAAGTGTTCCGGTCCATGCTGGTGCTCCCCCTCCTGCTACTGACCATTCCGGACCTACATAAGCGTTAAAATTATTGGAATAATAGTCCAGCTGTTCTACAACACATTGGGAATTTGCATTATACAGAGAAAGAGAGATTAGTATAAAAAAGAGTATTTTTTTCATCTTATCAAAAATTGATATAGCTTATTTTCTTCATAATAATGTTCTACAAGCGTAATAACATCATTCTGTAATTTTTCTAAGTCACCATAACCGAATTTAAAATTCGGGCATGATTATGTAGGTAGCTTCATTACATCATCTCTATCTTCGAATTTGATTGATCATTTATGTGGGAAATTCGTAGATTTTCTTTTGAATGTATAACGAACTTAGATTGGACAGTCACCTAAATTATTTTTTTGGTCTTTTCTCATGAGGGGAGTAACAAAGTATTTCATGATAATCTTTATTGTGCTTTACAAATGTATAAAATTAACTCTGTAAAACATTCCGAAAAACAATTTTACTTAATGTCAAAAATTAACTTAACTAATTGATAGTGGATGGCATGCATCACCTGAATAGTAACGGTTATAATGAGTGTTTCAGGGTTAAATGTTAGTATTATTTAGCTCACCATATTTTTTTAAATGAAATCTCAAAATAACTTCATTCGCTAGTTTAACTGAATTCACTGTCATTTTTTATTTTATTTATTAATCTTTATTTAAATCGATTATTTATTTATTTTTATCGATTATTTATTTATTTTTATTGTATTATTTTCACATAAAATGAGCTAAAGTTGATATATCATCAATGTTTTATTTCAGTGAACTTGAATTTTTACACTTGATAACTTTTTTTAAAAATAAATTAAAATTGAGTCCAGAAACAATGAAAACGGGGCGAAACCGAAAAGCCATATGAGTAGGAAAAAACAAACTTTACTATTATGAAAAAATTAATTTTACTTGTTACCGTAGCATTTTCTGTTGCAATTGGTTTAAATTCTTGTTCTGTTCAAAAACGACTTTATCGTCAAGGATTGACAGTTGATTGGAATGCTGGAATTAAAAAATCCAAACAAACAGTTGTTGAAGCCGAAGAATTCGAAATTGCATCTAATTCAATTCAAACAGCAGCTAAATCAACGGTTGTTTCATCCATTTCTTTAAATGATGAGGCGTCTATCAACAATGAGTTTACTATAGAGCCTGCTTCTACAACTGAATCTACTCCATCATTTACTCAAAATTCAACGAACACAGAAGAAAATCTGAGAGAGGCAAACGTTGTCAATCATGATCAGGTGAATTTGAATCAAAAGAGAGAAACAACAAAAAAAGTAATCACAAAAAACAATCACAAAAAAGCATTAAAATCCACATCATCTGGATCAATGGGTGATGATGAAATTATCGGAATTATTTTATGTTTAGTTGGTCTTGCTCCATTTGGAGTTATGGTTGCTAAAGGTAAAAGAAGTTCAGCATTCAAAACAAATTTGTTAATCTGGCTTGGTGGATTCGCATGTATCATTTTGGGTGTTATAATCGCTTTAAGTGGTTCATATCTTGGTGTTATATTTTCCATCTTATCTTCTTTATTGTTTTTAACGTCCTTCATTCATGGGCTTCTTTCCATTTTAAGATAGATGAAATTATTCATCTGCTGTTTATTAGCTTTTGGTCTATTTGGATGTAATGCACTTAGTAGCAATCCTAATTTTTTTGTACTAACAGTGGATGGCCAGACATTTTCTTGGTCAGGTAACTCGATGACAAGTCTTGATGGAAAAGCTATATATCTAACTGGTCAAGGGTCAACATGTGGAGGGAAAAATGCTGTTCAAATGTGGAAAGGAACTAGCGGATTTCCTGATTTTTACTGTAGCTTTTTTATTCCCAACGGAGAAAATACTTTCTCTGTTGGGGATACGCTACAAACATGTGCGAATATGGTGATTGATGGTCCTTGGGCTTACTCACTCGTTTCAGGTATCGAAACCACAAACGGATTAATCGCAACACCCATTGTAAATATTACGCACATAGGCTCAAACAAAGTAGAAGGAACAATTTCCGGGACAATAGCCGAATCTAATCAAGATGGGACTTTTTCTTCTAGATCAATCTCAGGTCAATTCAAACTTAAAAAAATGTAAAACATGAAACATTATTTAATTACAATTTTAACCATTTTCACTTGCAATTTGGTTAGTGCACAAAAACAAGATAATGGTAACTATACCATTGAAATGGAATTAGCTCCTTTAGGAAGTGAGCCATTAAAAATCAACAGTATTCGATTGAGAAAATTCACATCCGATAATACGGCTCTTCGACTAAGTACATTTATCGGTGGAAAAAGAACCCCCTCCATAAATTCCGCTGGAGGTGTCGATTTAAAAAGCGTGAGTTCAAATGTTGATTTTTCCATCCGACCTGGAATAGAAAAACATTTTGACGGCACGAGTAAATTATCACCGTACATCGGAACAGAATTATTTTTAGGATTAGGGTCAACAAATCAATCATCGGAAAGCGTTTGGGGTTCTAATCAAATTATGACTACTAAAACGAAAAGCCGAACTTCTTCCGCAGGATTGAATGTCGTTTGTGGTGCAGATTACTATTTTTCCGATAAGATTTATTTAGGAATCGAAATGGGATATGGGTTTTTACGTGACGGTAAAGGAAGCAATTCTACCAAATATACAAATCCATCTGATCCATCGATGACTGATTTAAAAACAAAAGGCAATTCAACAAATTTAAATTGGGGTCCAAATTATCAAGGAACCATTAGATTAGGGTTCTGCATAAAATAAGAATTATGAAAAATATAGGTATACTAGCAGTATTGATTTTATTTGGCCTAAACTCTTGTAATAAGAATCAAACATATGTTGCGAAAGAAGAAAAAATGACTTTTACTCCGCAACAATACAAGAAGTTCCAGGATAAATTATCTACCATACCGATGATCATTAAAGTAAAAGACGAGGTTAATAATCGCTTCGTAGATTTTGATGTGCGAAATCAAACGGTAACTTTTAATAAATCATGGAGTTTTGCAAACCCAACGCCAAATACCATATATGCACAAAACGGAGGCATTGTGGTTTATGTATCCTCAAGTAGTTTAGGTTGGGGATATGGAACACCAACACACACGGTAAGCGCAGGAAATACGACATTAAACGTCCAAACATTATGTATGGCTGTTGATGCAAGTGCCTATGCTGCCATGTTTGCTGGTCAAACAGGAACCTTGCCAATCGATGGTATTTCCATTGTTATGGGCTTGGATGCTGATTTCAGTTTGCTGGCAAATTCTAGTAGTACAAATTTCGCTAATTACTTTCATGGTTTAGCCTATTATTTGGTGTATGATTTTAATGCGTCAGGCACCTACAATGTGATTGATTGGACAACCATGACGACTTTGCCAAATTCAATTGCATTTGCCATGTTATTTAGTTTTGATTATAACAATTCAGGCGCATTTTACTTCTCACAAGATGGTGCAATTAATGTGAACGGTGGTGACATGAGCTTTAATGGAAACTATTGGGGAATTGAAATGGACTTCACCAATTTAAGTCAGTCCTTAACGTATAATTCATACCCGGGATCGGGAACAATGGGTTGTCAGTAATCTAAAAAGTTCTAGTCATTGATATCTTGAATTACCATATTATTCAATAAGCTTAATTCCATTCGGCGCCGATAAATTAGGTAAAAATTCCATTTTTTATCATTGATTCATATGAAAAGAATAATAGTTCAAATTCTGGTATTTTTTGTCTTTAATGTTATCTTGAACGCTCAAAATTGTCCGAATTCAGATTTCTCACAAGGAAATTTTCTCAATTGGACAGGGACAACAGGAACGGTTTTTACGATGGGGAGCCCGTATGATATTCCGGGTTTTGTCGCTGGTCAACATGACATTATTTTATTTCTACACCAGACCCAAACACGGGTGGAATTATTTCAACAATTCCGCAGGGCGCTGTAAGTTCCTGCCGACTAGGTAACGATATCCCTGGCTATGGTGCTGAAAGCATGACATATTGGATAGATGTTGATATGAGTAATAGACTATTCGTGTATGAATATGCGATGATTTTACAAGACCCAGCAAATACGCCACACTCAGTAAGTGAAAGACCCCGTTTCATTGTAAAAACCATGGATAATTTAGGTCAAGTTATTCCTGGGAACTGTAGCTATTATGAAACCTATGGAGGAGATCCAAATAATAATTTTACCTATTATACAAGTGAGATCACTTATTCAAATTGGAAAAAAGTTGCCATAGACCTTAGTGCATAGATAGGTACTACCATACAGATTCAGTTCACTACTACAAATTGTGGACTTGGTGCACATTGGGGTTATGCGTACGTCACAACTAGTTGTGGGCCTTTTGACATTGATATTCAAAAAAACTGTCAAGGCGACATTGTATTAACTGCACCCGAAGGATTTAATTCATATTTATGGTCACCCGGCGGAGAAACAACAAGAATAATCTCTTTGAACAATCCTCCAACTGGAACTTATTCATTTTCTTGTTCAATGAATCCTATTGCCGGATTATCTTGTCCTTCTGTGGTTGATACCACATTTGATTTTATTGAAACTCCAGATTTCTCTGTTTTGGATACGGCGATTTGTTTTGGAGAAACTGTTACAATTACAACCATCAATGAAGAAATTGGCGGCACCTACCTATGGGCACCAAATGGGCAAACGACGGATTATATCACAGTTACGCCAACAACTAATTCAACATTTTATGTGAGTTATAGTGCCTTAAATAACTGCGTCTATACCGACACCGCAACAATAATCATAAATCCGTTACCGGTAATCGATATTTCAGATTTTTATGTCTGCCTTGGAAGTCCCGCTATCCTAGAACCTTACCCGCCATCTTATATGTATGTTTGGGATGACGGTTTTTTATCTAATGTGCCGTTTATTCCGACTGTTTCACAATATTACACAGTCACTGCAACCAACCCAGTCACATTATGTAAACAAACGGACAGCCTATTTATTGAGATAAAACCTCTTCCCGTAGCAATGTTTACAAGTGTGTGCTCAAGTATTCCCGCTCAATTTATTAATAGTTCAGCAGGGGGATTAATTTATTATTGGAATTTCGGTGATGGCTCCCCAATTACCGTTGGTAATGACGTGAATCACCCATATCTAGAGTATGATAATGATTCATATTTGGTTACGCTCGTAGCTGAGTCTGTATATGGTTGCAGGGACAGTGTACAGAACTTGTTTATCATGCCCTTGGTATATTACACACCTAATACATTCACCCCGGATGCAGACGAATTTAACAATGAGTTCAAACCCATTTTTTCACAAAATAAAAACGTAGGCTCGTATCATTTTTTAATCTACAATCGTTGGGGCGAATTGATTTTTGAATCCTATGACCTTAAATATGGCTGGGATGGAACCTATCATTTACAAATGTCTCAGGACGATACGTATACCTGGGAGTTAATTTATGCGGACATCGTATGTGGCACAGGAAAAAAACACATTTATGGCCATGTTAATTTAATCAAATGATATTATTTTTTTGATGTATATTCATGTATACAATCTGTTTTATTCCATCATAAAATATTGCAAGTAGGCGATATTTGTTTGACAAAATCGCTGTAAAAAACCGGAATCGAATTCATTACTGTATCTTTTTAAGCAAAAGTTATGGCTATTCCGATGGTGATTAATTCAACGGAAAAGACTAAGTAATTGAGCGTATAATGATGTCGATTTGGATAAAGGAGGTTTTAAGTAGGACAACCGAGGACGTCCGAAGTACACCATGTTTAAAGAAAAATGATTCAATATCAACCTGAAATATTGCGTTTTTACGCACTTAGCAGAGTTTCCAAACCGAATTTTCTTCCACAAAACATTAGCCGGACTGAATTTGAACTCTTTCAGGATCTTCAACCGAAAGTCCTTCAATATGTATTCATTTCAGCAGATGAGTTGTTAGCACAAGTGAAAACGAAAAAGGCCTTTAACCCAACGGTGGTAAATGCGATTCCGCTTGTGAAAAAAGAATCCATGAACTTCATTCCATACAACCTTTGTGAAATCAGCTTAGTTGTTAATTACCAGATGGGAATTTTACCGTGTCGGTATATGTGTTGAGGTGAGTTTTCGACCATATCCCCTCAATTGAAACCGCTAAAACTAGTTCACCTCGAAATGTATGCATATCTTCGCGCCAATATTGGAAATCCGTACTGATTCTTTGCCTGATTCAGTTCGCAACTCGTGACTTATGAAACGCATCAACGAATACAAGAAATTATTTCAAATTGAAAGTCAAATCGATTTGGCAGAGTTGAAACAAACCTACCGCAAGTTGGTGAAGCAATGGCATCCAGATAAGTTTCAAGATGGAGATCCATTGAAGGAAGAGGCAGCGATTATGGGTCGACAAGTAACCGATGGGTATCATTTCTTGGTGAGTATCGCACCGGAAACGAAAGAAACGAATTTAGCTGAATATACGGCAACCATTAACGAATGCATGATTGCGGATTTCAAACACAAAGGACTTCTTCTGGAAATCACCTTCACAGATGGATCCACTTACGAATACTTTGGGGTGAATGCCAACGTCTACAAAAAACTAATCAATTCGGACAAACAAGTGCGCTTTGCGAAACGATTTATCTACGAAAGTTATACGTACCGTAAATCGAAAAAGGCATCGGAGGAATAGGGACTAGTTACTGGTGACTAGTGACTAGTGACTAGTAACTAGTAACTAGTGATTAGTGCCGAGTTTACTTCGAATTTCGCTCTCCGCTCTGTTTCTCACCCTCTCCGCCGCGGCGGACTAACTCTTCGCTATCATCTGAAATAAACCGCAGTCCTTTGGATTCGATAATCATTTTGGTTTGACGTTTCCGCTGAATAAAATGATAGATGACGAAGCTTGATGGAATGATTAATGCTACAGCGAATAGAAAAGAACTAGCTGAAGCGTAGGATAATTCTTGTAAATCAATAACAATTGATATAGTACCCCCAAAGATTCCCGCTAAACTAAGTATAGAACCTGTTGCGACAGATCTTGACAAGCGATTTTTTTCCCTTGGAGTAATCCGATCATATAAACAACGTTTGCTGATGTAGTTCACATCCCGAGAGGGAAAGGTCATCACGACTCCTTCCGCCGTACGTATGTACAAGACCGAATCCATGATAAATACCGGATGTTTCACGTTTTCATAAAGGGTATCATTTACGACCACGTAGGGTTTGAATAACCAATCGGATTGAGAAAAAGCGCATCCACTGATGGATAAGCTTAATATAAATAAAAGTGTTTTCATCTGTTGCATGGTTTTCTAGATGGAGCTGTTTCCGTATCGCGTGTTTAAATATAATTTTTTAATATGTTTCCGTTTGGTGATGTCGGACATGATAAAAATCCCTAGGCCTGTTGGATAAATCGTGACAATGCCCCAAAAGTATCCCTTTACCGGAGTGGATCCAATCCTTTGAAATTCCTGATAAGTCATCCAGCGCACATCACTTTTCTGGCTGAATCCTTCAATTTTCGCTATTGGTTGAGCATATACTTTCTTATCGAAACGATTGATGTAATAACACATGGAATCACAAATAACAACGGGCTTGGAAACCGCATAACGCATGCCATTTTTGTAAACAATATAAGGTTCACTAACCGGTTCTTGATCTTGGGTACTTTGACCAAAGGAAGAAAACTGAATGAATAAGAGATAGAGCAGAATTATTTTTCCCATGTGATTCATTTAAGATGAAACAAAGTTAACTACGTTAGTTCCCGAATCAAAATTGAATTCCACCATGACCACGTAAGCCACTTGCGATTTTCGCAAACAGCGTACTCAAAACAGTTCACGGAGCACCAAATTCCAAATTTCATCGCTTTTTGTGAAGATTAAATGACTAATATTGAAGCGTCAAAATCCAGTGAATCCATTTTAGTGAACGAAATAACGGCATATATCCACCATCATCCGCTCCGCATCATTACTGGAATCGTATGTGTTTTCGGTGTGCTCATTACCTTGTTTTTTCTTCAGAAAAAAGGACCGAAAAAATGGTTGATTTTAACCGTCTTAATCGTTTTTATCCCCTTCGCATTTCGCATTGTACGCATGACACCTGTAAAGAAAATTCACTTTTTTACCGCTGTGGAGGACTATGAAAACTTGGATAAATCCTCTTTTGAAAAGAATGGCATTCGAACATTCGGCTTGGACATCTCCCACCATCAAGGCTACATTGATTGGGATTCTGTTGCCGCCTCCAAACATCCGATTCAATTCATCTTTATTCGAGCGACGAATGGCACACGTATTTTGGACCGTGAATTTCATCGAAATTGGGAAGAAAGTCGTGGAAAGTCATTCCTGAGGGGCGTTTACCATTATTACCGGCCGAGTCAAAATTCGACCAATCAGTTCAACTTCTTCAAGAGTCACGTGTACTTGCGTAAAGGAGATCTACCTCCAGTTTTGGACATGGAAGAAAACAGTTGGTTTGGACGAGACAACTTACTTCGTGGGGTGAAAAATTGGCTGGCATTAGCAGAGAAACATTATGGTGTCAAACCAATCATTTACACGAACCGAGATTTTTACCTACGCTATTTCAACACCAAGGATTTCAAACCTTATCACTTTTGGATTGCGGCCTATTCTGGACGTCAACGTGTAGCAGATATTCCATGGACCTTCCATCAATATACAGAGCAAATGTATGTCAAAGGAATCGAAGGCAAAGTCGATGGTGATGATTTCAATGGCGATCGCAAAGCATTGGAAAAATTAACGATACGTTGATTCAATGGTTCATTCGTGAGAAATTTCACAAAGCACTCGCCCCAACTCAACAATCGCAATTATTCATCTCAGCTTATATTTCAAATTTAAGACTATTCAAGTATTTCTTTAAAACTACTAGACCTCTTTACATTGTTAGGATTTTTGTAATTATACTGCTACTTTTACCTAGTTATGTTATGTAAAAGTTACCTCCTGCTTTTATTGGTGTTGTTTCCACTTTTTTCGTGGGCTCAACCTGTTGCCATCGGACGCAAAACCTGGTCTATATACAGCAGTGTTGGCATGGCAACAGGCATGAAGGAACTGGCAACAGATGTTCAATTTGGCCTAACAAAATCCCTTGATAAATGGTCAATTTTTGGTGAACTTCACTTGAATTCTTATCCAAATTCAAACGCCTTTCGTTTGTCCGCTATGCTGGGTCGTGACCTTTTGAGGCTGCACCATTTAAAACGGCATCCATACTTTTTATTTGCCTACGGAGGAATAGGAATAACCCATTTAAGAAATCCGATTTTCTTTGATACTTTTTTGTTAAAAGGGGATGACATGCTGCACCTTTCCCTTGGAATTCAGCCACGATGGATGTTTACTAAAACGTTTGGGATGATGGCTGATGTTCATTTCAATCAAAACATTTTGATCGATTACCAACTCAAACGATCCTTAAACGTAAACATTGGATTCATATTGAAACTCCAATAGTTCGTTAACACCTTTTACACTTTTCTCTATTTTAGCTGAAAATACTGTTGAAAATAAGCCTCGGAAAATACCGGGTAATTCAAATACGTTGCATGATCTAATAAACGTTGCCAAAGTTCATTTCTCTGGTTTGGATCTTGAATTAATTCATGCTGAAACAAGTAAACAAACAATCGAAGAAACTCATCATAACCATAACGCAAATGAGTAAGGTCGATTTGCTGAAGGTAAACGAGCGCTTTCTCGGTTTGTCCGACAAATATGGCATGTTGAACAAGCGCTAAATAATATACATTCAACTGTGAAAGATTGTACCAAAAGTGGACATTCGACACATGTTTTTCGAAACCATAAAGGAAATTTGAAAAGTCCATAGTTGGGAAAACCAAGCATTGCACGTTCGAGACGAAAATGTACTCCAAGGTTCGCTCTGGATGCTTTTTGATTAAGTTAGACCATTCACGTAAAAGCTGGCTGCGTTCAACTGCGGACAATTCTGTCATTAGGTATAAGGCCGCGATGCGTCCATATAGTATGGGGTGTAAATCAACGTTTAATACTGGAATGCGATTCAAGTGTTCTGCAGTGATTTGACGCCCATTCAACAAGTCCTTCCATATTAACACGCCGTTCGTAAAAATCACCGATTCCTCGTCGATATCCGGAAGTTGATTGACATACGAAATCCATGTTCCGTATTTCTTGTTTAATCCAGAATAATCGACAAACATTTTTAAGACTAAGTCCCGAAACAATGGTATTTTGAGCAATTCCTGTTCAAATAATTCATCCTCTACATAGCGAAATTGACGCCCTACCACTACCCCAATCTTCAAAGCAAGCTCATAGGGTAAGTGAGCAAATGACCATTCATCCTGAGCTAGAATTACTTGTAAGGATTTCAAATCACGGCGGTAAATCAATTCGCGTAATAACACGGAAAAGGAATAGGAAAAATCATCTTTCTGATAGAAACGATATTTAAACATATCTACCAACTTTGGAACATCTTGTTGGTCCACTCCCATGAACAAATTCTCCCATTTTGGCCATTCATCTACTGAATGAAATCGATTCATGAAATCTCGATAGGATGAAAAACCAATGTATTTGGACAAGACATCCAAAGTAGATATACGAGGTTGATGGTATTCAATGATTCCAAATAAACGACGGAAAGTGTTGTACGAAATAAAAATGCCTGTTTTGGCATATAAGTCTTCAGCGAGTTCTTCACACTGCTTCCTTTTTTGGATTTTTTGTCCAAATACTTTTTCCACTTCTTGTTTTAATTCTACAATCACATTGTAAATGTACCAATTGTGTACCATTATTCTAGTATAACTTAAGTATTTTCACCGAAAATATTGCTTCTTATTACTTATGCTAACTTCTCTCAAAACTAGCGCTTGCGTTTTATCGTTAGGAATCCTTATACTAAGTTGTTCTCGAAAAGCAAACGATTATTCATACCTAGTTTCCTCCTACAGAAAAATACATTGCACCACCATGAATTCCCCAAAAATAACTTTGGCGGAACGTAAAAAGGTCATAGAGAAGATCAGCCGCTTGAAAAATGAATTTAACCAAGCGTTAAAATACCTGAAGCAAGAAGAAAAAGAAAAGTTAAATGACATGATGTCTAAAGCCATTTCAGACATCCAACGAGGGAAATGCGAATGAGAATCGCATGAATTGATTTTATTCCATTGCCGTTTCCATCGTTTTCAGAAAGGTTTCTGGTTCTTGCGCGCCACTCACCGCATATTTTCGATCAAAAACAAAAAAGGGAACTCCTCGGACACCAAACTGTTGAGCAAGGTCTATATCCGCTTCTAATTCCTTTGTGTATTGACCACTCAGTATTTTCACATCAAGTGCAGTAGTGTTCAATCCAACTTCAGAGGCAAGTTCAACGAGAATATTCACATCGTCCATGTTTTTTCCCTCGACAAAATGTGCTTCGAATAAGCGTTCTTCCATTTCGTGCTGAAATCCTTGGGTGCGCGCTTCATGTAATAATTGATGTGCCTTCATGGTATTCGCCAAGACTACTTGATCAAAATGATAATCGAGTCCGATGGCGCTACCAGATGCCGTAATCTGGGACATCATTTCACGCGCTTGTTCCTCTGGAAATCCTTTCATTTCTGCTAAGTACTGAAAGATAGAGACCGATGGATCCGTTTTTAAGTCTGGATTCAAGAGAAAGGACTTCCACTCTATTTCCACATCCGCTCTTCCCTCGAATTGCGCCAAAGCCATGTCAAATTTTCGTTTACCCATGTAACAAAATGGACAAGCAATATCACTCCAGATTTCTATTTTCATTTCCTTAGTTGTTCAGTGTACAAAACGTTTAAAGGGATTTACCTAAATTCACTGTGAATTTACAGAAAAGAAACATCCTCCGTTCAACAAATATGAGCTATTCTTGTTCTAACTAAAACGAAACTACATGGGACTTGTGCGTATTGATAGACCGCAAATTGAACAGATGGATAAGATCCAACGCTTAAACCTGATCAATAGCTGTACGGGATATAAATCCGCAAATTTAATCGGTACGATTTCCAATTCAGGAAAAACTAATGTGGCGGTTTTCTCCTCGGTGACCCACCTAGGCAGCGATCCTGCATTGATTGGATTCATCATTCGTCCAAGTTTTACTTCGAGAAATACGTACGCGAACATCAAAGAATACAGATATTTCTCCATTAATCATATTTACAGCGACATCATTGAGGAAGCACATCAGTCCTCCGCAAACTACACAGCAGACGAAAGTGAATTTGAATACACCAACTTGGAAGCTGTTTACCATGGTGGCTGTCCGGTTCCATTTGTCAAAGGAAGTCCCGTAAAGTTGCTGTGTAAATTCGTCAACGAATACCTCATCAAAGAAAATGGCTGCATGCACCTTATCGCCTCGATTGAAGCAATTTTCTACGAAGAAGAACTCTTAGATAATGAGCATCATTTGCAATTGGAAAAAGGAAACGTGGTTACCATTTCTGGACTGAAAGCCTACTCCCTACCTCACCTGTTGAAGGAGCTACCAAAAGCCACCATTCCGAAAAAGGAATAAACTATTTCACCTCTACACCGAATTCCCTGAATCGAGCCAATAACATGTCTAATTCGTAAGTGCGATAGATGTACAATTCCACCACCATGTAATTGGGATGATCAACAACGATACGCTGACTTCTGTGCAGCAAGCGAACACGAACGTAAGACATTGCCCAGTCCGTAAATTTAATACGAATGTATTCAGGCTCACTATCCTTAAACCGTGCCACACCCAAGCAATGCTTGAAGTAATCCTTTAATCCCACTTTATGCGCTAAATCCGCATGGTGAAAATGGATGGTTCGCACGCTAGTATCCGGGTCATCGCCTTCTAATTGGGCAGGAGCAATGACGTAATCTTCAATCATGTCAAAAGCGAATATTTTGATGGTCCGTTTGAATTGATCTTCCGAATTTTCTTTGAAATCGACCGCCACTAGATAAAATCGTCCATCGTAAAACTTTACTTGCAACGGTGCTACTATCTGCAACTTGGAACGATAGGTAGTATGAATTGGTTTATACCAAAATTGAATCGCCTCTTGTGCGAAAATGCTTTGCACGATTTCCTTTACCAATCGCATGGCTTTCCCTCCGTCATCTAAGGCCGTAAACGAAAAAGATAGGACAGATTCTAATTGGGATCCTCCACTAGCGTCCGACGTGTCGAGGTCGAGTCCGAGGTTTTTCGCTAATTGATGCAGCATCATGGACTCCAAATTCTCCTGTAATTCCGCGTGCATGCCCGTTACTTCCATTAATTGATAGGAATGCTTCCTCGAAATATTGACATGTTTTAAATTCAAGCCCAAGTCTTCACGGATAAACTGCAAATCTCCTTCCAAGGTACGACGACTGATTTTCTTCTGTTCCAACAAGGGTAACTGCTCATTCAAGTGCGCCAACATCTCCAGAAATGTAGCTCGCTTATTTGCTTGTCCACGTAAAAATTGTAACAATACTTGAACGCGTCGACTTTGTGCAGTGAGTTGTAACATATTACGAAGGTACATTTTATTCCGTAATATAATTGCGGTGTAATATTTTTTCTGCTCGTTTTCGAAAATGGAAAGAAAAAAACAATATTTTTAAAGAAATAAAACAATAAACGAATGGAACAAAACGCACAACTACAAGCTGAAATCGACCAATTGACCACACAATTAACGGGAGATTTGTTCTCAGACATGGATTTGAAGGATCAAATTCACAATTTGGAAATGAAGTTGAATGGTGTGCGTCCGATGGACAGTCACATCGATTGTGTGGGATGTGGTTCGTAATCTAACTTACTGAAACAATTCCCAAAGTACTCTTCCGTTTGATTTCAATGAATGCAACTGGAGCAATTCTCCTATGGTTGCATTGACATCAATGAGTTCTGCCGCTTGATTGAGGTAAGTCCCTTGTTTAAAGTCTGGGCCGAAACTCCATAAGTGAATGCGTCGGCATCCCTCACAATCACATCCGTGGGAGATAAATCCGTTTGCTACACCATCCGAATGTCTTCCGTGGTCATTCGTAACAAACATGGTCGTTTTACCTAGGTAAGTTGGATCGTTTTCCAAGAATTTCCAGATTTCATGAACCATGGAATCGGTTTGTTGAATCCCGCGAATATATGCATTCCAATCGCCATTATGTCCAGAAAAGTCCGGCTCACGGAAATTAACAAATAACACTTTAGGTTTACGAACCTCCAACGCATACATTACGCGTTTAAAGGTGATGGAATCATGACGGTATCCTGTTCCGAGTCCATTGACACCGCAATCTGTTGAGGCAATGTACTTCTTCTTCCAATTGGAATCTTTGCAGTCGGATAATACTTGCAGCTTGTCCTTGCTGGTAATTAGCCAAACCAAACTCGCCTCATCCGGATGTTTTTTCAAGTAATGTTGAAAGATTCCTGGATTCTGCGGGTATTCACCACCGGTGTTGTTGATGGATTGATAAATGCCAGTCGTTAAGGCAGTGTGGCCATTTGTTGTCCACGTTTCACCTAGATTATAAAAATAAGAATGCGTGCAGCCAACTGGTGCCATAACTGAATCCATGTAGTGAACATTTGGCCGACCTGATTGCCCCCAGCTTTCTGAATAACGCGGACCGTCGATAACCACTACCACGACATTTTTTGTCTGATAAATGCGGTCGATTACTTTTTCACTGGCGCAAGAATGTATCCAAGTGAGTCCGATAAGCACGAAAATGACGCTGATGATACGCATCCACTAATGTACATTTTTTTCGTGTAATCTTCTCTTAATCTTTGATACGTGAAAAACGCAAGAACTTTAACATGAAGTCCGGAAGCGGTTTCATTGGGTCTCTTTTCTCCACATTCAAGAACAATCCCCATTTCTCGACAATCGGAACTTTGAATACTTCGATCATCTCAATCAAGGTACCGTCCGGATCATCAATGTACACACAATGAACTTTGGTATTTCCCATGCTCAATGCCGACTGACTATCGCAGCTAAATGGGAATCCTTTTGCGGACATGACTTTTTCCAAGTCACGCATGCCTTTTACATCGAGTCCTAAATGAACAAATCCATAATCTCCCCAGATGCGTCCCTTGAATATTTTTTGAGGAACTCGGTCCACAGCCTGAACCAATTCGATGTAATTTTTACCGGTTACTTTTCCGAATCCACCACCAGTTGGTTTGGATTTCGTCAACAAAACTCTTCGGAAACGTTCAGTCCCATTTGGCAATTCACTCCAATCAGAAAAAATAGCTGTTTGATCAAAAACGACCTCATCGTAACCCAAAATATCGCGGTATAACTTCATGGATTCATCGGCATTCTTCACACCTATACTGAGTCCCACAACTCCACCGGAATGATGTCCAGTATTCGAATAAAATTCTTTGTTCTCCACAAATTGAAATAGGTTTCCATCGGGATCGTTGATGAAAAATCCTTTGCGTTGATCTGGTCCGGCTTGAATGGATTTAATAGGAGCTAAATTCTTTACGAAATCATGACTTTCCTGAATATTGCGCGATTTCATTTGAACCGCATTGATTCCTAAATCTCCCCAAGCAAAAGCGTTTAAGTTTCCTTTTCCTTTAAAGGATGTTGCTTCGATGACTTCCATCGCACAACCTCCTTGTAGGTTCATGATCATACTTGCACGCTTGGTCATGGTCACACCATGGGTATATACATCCATCAACGGAGCCGCCTGAACGGAATCAAAAAAGGGAATATCCAATCCAAATAATTTGCGGTAAAGCGGGAGGATTTTATTCATGTCACTGACAGCTACTCCGATGTGCTGCATTCCATTGACATTCACGTATGTTGACTTCATGCTATTCAAACTATTTAATTCTTTATAAATTCATGCGTTTGTTTCAAAAACGCAAGTGTCACAGCTTCTTCTGAACCTTCCTCCAACTCCAGGTTATATTCCCAGTTTGCTCTGGGTGGCATACTCATGAGTATGGACTCCGTTCGTCCACCAGAATAAATACCAAATTTTGTTCCTCGGTCGTGCAGTAAGTTGAATTCAACATACCGTCCTCGACGCAATGCTTGCCAATTCAATTCTTGTTCACTTGCCTCATTCAGATGAATGGAATCCACTTGATGCTTGTAAGCTACTGGAAATAACCTTCCAAGGGAAAGGCAATAGTCAAAAATATCTATTTTGGACAAGCCACAGGTTTCATCCAAATGATCGAAGAAAATACCACCAATTCCACGAGATTCTTCACGATGTGGTAAAAAGAAATAGCGATCTGCCCATTCTTTGAATTTTGGATAAAAGTCCGTTGAATACTGATCAGAAACCTCTTTTAACTGTTGATGAAAATCAGTTGCTAATTGTTGGTCTACATAATGTGGTGTCAAATCGATTCCTCCACCAAACCAATATTCTGCGCCATTATCCAATTCGAAATAGCGGACATTCATGTGAATGATCGGATGTCGTGGATGTCGTGGATGCAAAACGATGGAAACGCCGGTCGCAAAAAAGTGTTCTCCTTCTAGATTCAATTGCTTTTTCATCGCTGGAGAAACAGGTCCATGCACCGCCGAAAAGGCTACTCCACCTTTTTCGAAGATGTTTCCATTTTCTATGGTTCGGGTAAATCCACCACCGCCCTCCTCTCGCTCCCAAGGATCTTCCTTAAATTTTGCCTGTCCATCAATTTCCTCTAGGGAATGGCAAATGTGCAACTGTAATGCTCGAAAAGCTTCTTCAATTTCTATTCGCATCATACTTATTCTGGCTTCGATTCAAATTCTTTAAAGTCTAAAACAAACCCTGAAGTATTTTGGAATCCATTTCCGACTCCTTGTTGAATCAGTTGATAATTACTAATGACTCCGTTTTGTTTATTACTTTGATTCACCAACTGTCGGCAGATCATTAATGTGGCATCGAATCCCAAGCAGGACATTCTGCTCACATCTGCCGAGTACGTTTTTCTGTATTTCTTGTGAAAGGTCATAACACTTGGTGAGTGATATGAAAAATAGCTTGGACTAGCATACGTAAACGCATACTTATTCGCGATCGTTCCGCTTACCTCTTTCCATTCCAACCATTCTTTCAAGCCATACACATGTACTTTTTCGTTGGACTTATATTTCTCCAACAAGGGAAGTACTTTTGCTTTATCCGTACTGAGTACCATATAAATGATTTCATCATTCATAAACTCATATTGCTGATAGTTTTTCCAAGTTGCCTCGATGATTTTTGCTTTGGAAACAGAAGATGGCACATTGCGAAAAGCCGTTAAAAACAATTGATCCGTTTTCTTATCCACTTCTGACTCACCTTTAATTAAAACAACGGTTTGATTCACAAAATGCCGATGAACACTCCACGCCAATTGATCCATTAAATTGGCCGTCGACGGAGATAAACAAATGGCATTCGGATTTCCAATTAACTCACTTTCCTTCATGGAAACTGGAAATGCAACGGTGATGTCATTTTTTCGAGCGAATGCACTCACTATTTCGGCCTCTCGTTGTTGCAAAGGAGCAAAAATAATGTCCATGCTCAATAATTCTGGCCTAGCTAAAATCATCGTAAGATTTTCATTGGCTGATTCATAATCATAGACGTGGAAGACGGCATTCAATCCTAGGTGTGACAAAGAATCCAAAGCTAATTTTGCCCCCATGTAATAATCCAAGGCAGCCCCTGAAACAAAGCGATTGTAACTCGTTGTTGAATCTAAATTCAAGGGTAAGAAAAGTGCCACTTCATAGGATTTTCGAGCGGAAAAACGAAGTTCATTCAGTGCATTACTCACCTTTTTATCGGGAACCTCTCGTATTGGAATGTGTGCTACTTTTTCTTTTTTCACCGGAATACGAATGGTTTGTCCAGGACTCACACGACTTGAACTTAGGTGATTCAAGGCCTGCAATTCTGGAACCGGAACCATGAATCTTTTGGACAAAGTGTATAGCGATTCTTGAGGCAAGACCACATGAGAAATGATGTCATCCGTAAAGGAAATGTTAAATTTTGCTTGAGCGACCTCGCTTGGCTTTGGGATTTCTTGCGTCATCACCTCCACTGAGGTGGAAAGCTCATCGGTTTGAATACGTGCTATTGCGTTGGGAATGGTTAAACGTTGGTTCAACTTCAGTCCGTTTTTCGTCGACGGATTGTATTTGATGATGCTATCCATCGAAACATCGTACAACTTCGATACAAAGTATAGTGTTTCTTTTTGAACCACAGTGTGCTTCACCGTCCGACGCTGAACGGGGATAAACACAACTTCACCCGTAGTTAGTCCACGCTCAATTCCGGGATTCATGTTCAAAATATCTTCAGCTGGACAGGCATACATTTGCTGCAATCCATACAAATTATTGCCATCGGCAACCGTATGAACATAACATTTCTTTCCCTCTCGCTCTGTAATTTGAGCATATTGTTGTCCATGGACAAGCAAGGCACTCAACAACAAAAAGAACAACAAGGGTTTTTTCATGTGATGAAGATTATTCCCATTCGATGGTTGCAGGTGGTTTGGAACTAATATCGTAGGTTACCCGATTAATCCCCTTCACTTGATTGATGATTTTATTGGATATTTTCGCTAAGAATTCATAGGGCAAGTGACACCAATCAGCAGTCATTCCATCTGTGGAGGTGACCGCTCTAAGTGCTACTGCATTTTCATAGGTTCTTTCGTCCCCCATTACTCCTACCGATTGAATAGGTAGAAAGATTGCTCCAGCTTGCCAAACTTCATCGTACAGTCCGTCTTCTTTCAGTCCATCAATAAAAATCGCATCGACATCTTGAAGAATACGCACTTTATCAGCGGTTACTTCACCTAAAATACGGATTCCAAGTCCTGGACCTGGGAATGGATGTCTTCCAAGTATGCGCGGATCAATTTCTAATGAACGTCCTATGCGTCTCACTTCATCCTTAAACAGTAAACGCAAGGGTTCAACCACTTGAAGTTTCATATAGTCAGGCAATCCACCCACGTTGTGGTGAGATTTGATGGTTTGTGATGGTCCGCCTGTAGCAGAAACCGACTCAATGACATCTGGATAAATTGTTCCTTGTCCGAGCCATTTCGCTCCTTCTACTTTTTTTGATTCTTCGTCAAACACATCAATGAACACTTTTCCAATTGCTTTACGCTTCAACTCTGGATCTGTTAATCCACTTAAAGCTGCATAGAATTGACTTGCCGCATCGACTCCCTTCACGTTCAATCCCATTCCTTTGTAGGACTCCAACACAGACTGGTATTCATTCTTGCGAAGAAGTCCATTATCTACAAAGATGCAGTGTAAGTTCGCTCCAATCGCCTTATGCAAAAGCACCGCAGCAACGGATGAATCAACACCCCCTGAAAGCCCAAGAATGACCTTGTCCTCTCCCAACTGCTCTCGTAGGCGTGCGGTCGTTTCTTCCACAAAAGAATCAGGTGTCCAATCACATGCGCAATGACAAATGTCCACTATGTAATTTTGCAAAAGAATCTTTCCTTCTGTGGAGTGATACACTTCTGGATGAAATTGTATCCCGTAGGTTTCTTCCCCTTCAATATGATATCCAGCAATCTCTACATCGGATGTACTGGCAATGATTTTATAATTACCTGGTATTTTTTTGATTGTATCTCCATGGGACATCCACACTTGAGAACCGTTCGTCATTCCTTTCGTTAAGATGTGGCTTTCGTCCACGTAAGATAAATGAGCACGTCCATATTCACGAATACTCGAAGGCAATACCTCACCGCCAAAATGATGCGCTAAATATTGTGCGCCAAAACAAACACCCAACAGCGGCAATTTCCCTTTTATCGCGTCTAAATTCGGTCTTGGAGAGGCTCCATCGCGCACAGAGAACGGACTTCCAGAAAGGATGACACCTTGGACGTTCGGTCCAATTTCCGGAATTTTATTCCACGGATGGATTTCACAATAAACATTTAATTCACGGATTCGACGCGCAATTAACTGCGTATATTGAGATCCAAAATCTAAAATTAATATCATTTCATGCATGGCGCAAAGATAAGCATTATTGCTTATTAGACATGATTCGTTCCCCCTTGTTTTTTGTGCGTAAAAGCATTCGAAAGTCCATTGAATCATTTTCTTCAATTTAGTTGTAATTCAAGGCAGTTAATCACCTTTAGATTAAGTAGAATTGATTAACTTTGGTGCTTGCATTAAAGAGAAAACAATGATTGGAGATATCTTAAAATCCATTTTTGGAGATAAGAACGCGAAAGACAAGAAATTATACTGGCCTTACGTAGAGTTAGCAAATGCTGCTCATGAACACATAAAAACTTTATCAGACGAGCAATTGCGTCAAAAATCCCGTGAGTTTCAACACCAGATTGGGGAGGAAAAAGAGCGCTTAGAACATCAATTAGCGGATCTTCGAATCAAAGCGGAAAGTTTAGAAACAAGCATCAACGAAAAAGAAGATTTATTCGACCAAATTGATAAATTGGAAAAAGAAGTAGATGCCCAAATCGAAGAAACACTGATTAAAATCCTCCCGGAAGCATTCGCTGTGGTGAAGGAAACCGCTTATCGTTGGGCAATGAACGGACAATTGGTTGTAACGGCTGAGGAGTTTGACCGTGACTTAGCGAAGAAAAAAGACGGAATCACGATTGAAGGTGATAAAGCGATTTGGCACAATGAGTGGACTGCAGCAGGTGGACACATCAAATGGAATATGGTCCATTACGATGTTCAGTTGATGGGTGGAGCTGTGTTGCACAAAGGAAATATATCTGAAATGCAAACGGGAGAAGGAAAAACATTGGTGGCAACACTTCCTGTTTACCTGAATGCACTTGCTGGAAAAGGAGTACACATTGTAACTGTCAATGATTACTTGGCAAAACGTGACTCCGAATGGATGGGTCCATTGTACCAATTCCACGGTTTGACTGTGGATTGCATCGATAAACACCGTCCAAATTCTAAAGAAAGAAGACAAGCGTACCTTGCAGATATTACCTTCGGTACAAACAATGAGTTTGGTTTTGATTATTTGCGTGATAACATGGCCGGACACGTGGACGACTTGGTTCAACGCAAGCACCACTTCGCAATCGTAGATGAGGTCGATTCCGTTTTGATTGACGACGCCCGTACGCCATTGATTATTTCTGGTCCGACTCCGAAAGGTGACGAACACGAATTCCATGAGCTGAAACCGCGCATCGAACGCGTCGTGGAAGCCCAAAAACAATTCGTTCAACAATGCTTAGCTGAAGCGAAGAAAATGTTGACCGTTATTAATGAAGCGCCTGAGGATAAAAACGAAGCGAAACGCATGCTAGAAGACGGTGGAATAGCTTTGTTGAGAGCGCACAGAGGATTGCCAAAAAACCGCACACTCATCAAATTCTTGTCAGAACCTGGAATCAGAGTTCACCTGCAAAAAACGGAGAACTTCTACATGGCCGAACAAGGCAAGAACATGAAGAAAATCGATGCAGAATTGTTCTTTGTGATTGATGAGAAGAACAATACAATTGAACTTACGGACAAAGGAATCGATTTGGTTTCTGGAAAAGATGACCGAAATTTCTTCGTTATGCCTGACATCGGTGATGAAATCGCCAAATTGCAAAAGCAAAATTTAGAGAAAGAAAACTACCTTGAGCAAAAAGATGGATTGGTACGTGAATATTCGATTAAATCCGAACGTATTCACTCCATCAATCAATTATTGAAGGCATATACCCTTTTCGAAAAAGAAGTAGAGTATGTGATCTTGGAAGGAAAAGTGAAAATCGTTGATGAGTCAACCGGACGTATTCTCGAAGGACGCCGTTACTCCGACGGATTACACCAAGCGATTGAAGCAAAAGAAAACGTGGAAGTAGAAGCAGCTACTCAAACCTATGCAACCGTGACTTTGCAAAATTACTTCCGCATGTACCACAAACTTGCTGGTATGACCGGGACTGCCGAAACAGAAGCAAAAGAATTCTGGGACATCTATAAATTAGATGTAGTCATTGTCCCAACAAACAGAGCGGTAACACGTAAAGATCAAGATGATTTCGTGTACAAATCTGCACGTGAGAAATACAATGCCGTCATTTTAGAAGTGGAGGAGTTAGTTGCAGCCGGACGTCCGGTTCTTGTCGGTACAACCACCGTGGAAATTTCTGAATTGTTATCCAGAATGCTGCAAATGAAAAAAATTCAACACCAAGTATTGAATGCCAAATACCACCAAAAAGAAGCGGAAATTGTCGCTAATGCTGGATTGGCTGGAGCAGTAACAATTGCAACAAACATGGCTGGACGTGGAACCGACATCAAGTTAGGGGAAGGCGTGAAAGAAGCTGGAGGTTTAGCGATTATTGGTACCGAGCGTCACGATTCACGTCGTGTTGACCGTCAGTTGAGAGGTCGTGCTGGTCGACAAGGAGATCCTGGTTCATCAAGATTCTTTGTTTCCTTGGAAGATGACTTAATGCGTAAATTTGGTTCGGAACGCATTGCGAAACTGATGGACCGAATGGGACTGAAAGAAGGAGAAGTGATTTCTGCTGGTATGGTCTCTAAATCTATCGAACGTGCACAGAAAAAAGTGGAGGAAAACAACTTCGGTGTGCGTAAAAACTTATTGGAATACGATGACGTGATGAACGCACAACGTAAAGCGATATACAAAAAACGTAAAAACGCATTGTTTGGCGATCGCTTAGATATTGATATTGACAATATGTTCTTTGAATTGTGTGAAACGACCGTTCAACAATACGGTGGGTCAGAATTTCATGAATTTGAAATGGAATTATTGCGCATCATCGGGATTGAATCACCGGTAACCATGGAGGAATTCTCCAACATCAGCCGTTCGGATTTAACGGATAAAATCTACGACTCGATGAACGCTTCGTACACACGTAAATGCGAGAAAATTGCTGCTCGTGCCTTGCCACAGATTAAACATGTGCACGAGAATTTATCAGATAAATTCAAGGACATGGTTTTCCCATTGACAGATGGTCGTCGTGAGTTGCAGTTAATTGTCAACATCGAAGAAGCCTATAAATCTGAAGGGAAAAACATTTCCAAAGCCTTTGAGAAAAACGTCATCTTATCCAAAATCGATGATGAGTGGAAAGAACATTTACGTGAGATGGATGAATTACGCTCAGCCGTAAGAAATGCTTCCTATGAGCAAAAAGATCCGCTTGTTGTCTATAAATTAGAATCGTACGAATTGTTCCGTACCATGTTGAATCGCTTGAATGAAGAAGCGGTTGAATTATTGATGAAACTGGATGTTCCTGTAGAACAATCCGTTCAAGGTACCAATCAGGAAGCGCGTCAAAATAATTACCAACAAGCGCAAACTAATCAATCCGTTTCATCTACTCCAACACCGTCTTTCGAAGGAAGACAGGGCTACGATCAAGCGATCGCGAACTCCATGCCTCAACCGGAAAAACGTCAACCGATTATTGCCGAACCAAAGGTGAATCGAAATGATGCGTGTCCGTGTGGAAGTGGTAAGAAATACAAGCAATGTCACGGTAAATAATGTTGGACGTGAAAAAGATGCGTATTGCTTTCATCGGCTCCGGAAGAGTAGCTTCGGAACTTGCGCTTATATTTCGCTTCAAAGGAATTGAGATTACGGGAATTTCGAGTAGGAATCAAGAGAGTGGTTCGAAGCTTGCCTCCCACTTGGATTGTCCCTTCGTCGAAGATCCAAACAAATTAGATGCGGAGCTCATCATCCTTGCTACCAATGATACCTCTGTCCGAACATTGTGTGCCAGTTTAAGTAACGATAAATTCATCGCATATACCGCTGGAGCTGTCGATTTAGCCGATTTAACGCGCGAGAATTGTGGCGTATTTTATCCTTTGCAAACCTTTACGGAAAAGAGGCATTTAACAGTAGATGAAATTCCGATTTTACTCGAATCATATTCAGATCTGATGCGGAAGAAGATGGAAAGACTTTGCGAAATCACTGGACTCACATTTGAATATTGCTCATCTCCTGACAGACAAAAATACCATTTAGCCGCCGTTTTCGTCAACAACTTTGTCAATCACTTGATTCATGAAGCGCAAGAACAATTGCTTCACAACGGATTAAACTGGGAGCTGTTAAAGCCACTTTTAGAGGAAACCATTGACAAACTTGGTGACTACTCCGCTTTCGATGCCCAAACGGGTCCTGCAAAACGAAACGATCAAGCCACCTTGAACACACATCAAGCGCTGTTGAAAGGTGAGGCTTTAAGCATCTACGAAGTACTTTCTCGAAGCATTCAAAACACCTATAAGGACCATGACTAGCTACAAACATGCATTAAATCACATCAACACCTTTATTTTCGACGTAGATGGTGTATTTACAGATGGAAAAGTGTATTTATTGAAGGATGAAATCGTTCGTGCATTGAACTCGAAAGATGGGTATGCCGTTCAATATGCAGCAAAAATGGGTTATAAGATTTTCGCTATTACCGGTGGGAATTCTACAGAAGTACGTGATCGTCTGCTCGGACTTGGAATGAATCGCGTCTATCTCGGTGCTCACAGTAAATTGATTTGTTACGAGGAAATCAAAGTGGAATTTAACTTGACGGACAAAGAAATTGCATACATGGGTGACGATATTCCAGATATTCCCGTGTTAAAAGTTGCTGGACTTTCTGCTTGCCCACAAGATGCCGTCAGCGATGTAAAAAGTGTCGTCGACTATCAAAGTCCATTTGATGGTGGAAAAGCCTGTGTCCGTGACCTCATCGAACAAACACTGCGTGTACAAGGAAAATGGTTGAGCGAAAAAGCCTATCAGTGGTGATTTAATCAAGAGAACTAATTTCCGCTAACATTTGCAATTGATTTCTTGCTCGACGAAGGTTGTGATTTTCGTCCTCTACCCAGTAATATTGATCTCCAATTAGGTAATCACTTAGAAAACGCAAACCTTGAATATATATCACCGCCTTCGCTCCAAGTAGGATGTTTTCTCGTTCCAAATCACTCAAATAATTATTCATCGGCCCTTCAAAATACCCTGTCAATAACTCCTTTAATATCTGAGGATTAAATGCTTTTTTCTGTTGACTGTCCTCCGTTCCCACTTGACAAAACGACCGAATCATGTCCCCAAAGTCATACAAAATACTTCCAGGCATAATGGTATCCCAATCGATGATTGCACAAATTTCTTCACCATCCTCCTGAAATAAAAAATTACTCAATTTAGGGTCCGCATGGATGATTCTAACCGGTAACTTTGGCAAAAGCTGTAAATACCTAGTTAGAATTCCCTCGTGCTCACCTAGCTTCTGAATCAAATCATTCGCTTGCGTGAGTCGATATGGAATGGCAACTTTCAAGGAATGTCGGTAATCTTTGCGTCGCTTTTTAAAGTCTAGGAAGCCAGGAATACTTTCTTGCAACTGATCTTTTGGGAAGTCCATGAGGTAGGAATGAAATTCACTCAAGGCCTTTGCCGCTGCAAACGCCTGCGAGTGTTTGCCCAATACTTCTAAACTCTTACTTGGGAAAATAGCATTAAACATACGCCATGTTTGTCCTTTATGGTCCAGTAACAAAAATCGTTCATCGATATTCGCTAGCATCGTTAAGCAAATTTTCGGATATCCTTTTTGCTCGAGGTACTTCGCAATGCGCTGTTGATTCATGACAACGAGATTGGGATTGCTGAAAACTTGGGTATTCACTCCTTGAAGGACAAAATACATATCATTCATTGCTTCTACCAGAAACGTTTTATGAATGAGTCCACCTTTCAGTAAACTAATCCGCTGAACTCTAGTGCCCAAGGACTTCAAAAAATCATTTGCTACTGATCGCTCTAATTGCCTATTCATGGGAAAAGGATTTTGGGTAGCACTTTTTATCGGTCAGCGAGTGAAGGTACTGCTCAACCGATTCCTTATCCTCTGGAAATGTGAGTCCAGCCCACTGTTCATTACTAGGCAACACCTTTACCGTAAATTCGTTTGTTTCAATGCCCGATTGCACCATGGATGGTAAATAACATTCGCTGCTCAGCTCTTGTTGATTGGATTCAAAAAACGAATCGAAATACCAGGCCACATGCTCCAGTATCTCCGATTGAAAAAACCAAAGATTCATGGAAACAGGGGTGCTATCTGTCAGGGAATATGCTTCTTGACATTGTAGTCCATTTGCATTGCGGTAAATGTCATGACATTCCACAACACTTTTCAAAAATCCTTCATCATCAAGGGTACACAATCCTCGGGAAACACCTCCGTGTTCACTTAAGGTATCCGACAAAGAGTAGGACAATAATCCGTGAGATTTCCGTTCGCTTCGAAAAAAAGAACTCGCACTTTTCATCACGGTTTGACCATAGTAATCATCTGCATTCATCACCACAAATGGACCGTTTAAAAAGGGTTTCGCGCACAAAAGTGCTTGAGCTGTTCCCCAAGGTTTGCTGCGATTTGGATGAACCTGTAGCTGTTGTTCCGTAGTTAATGATTGTAAAACAAAATGCAAAGCAACCTGAGATTCCCAATTTGACAATTTGGATTTCATTTCTGCTTGTACTTTCTCATTGATAATCAGTATAACTTGTCCGAATCCTGCTTCCACAGCGTCGTAAATGGCAAATTCCAAGAGAAACGCATTTTGTTCTCCGATGACATCGATTTGTTTGGATCCTTTGTATCGAGAACCTAATCCACCAGCTAATATGACCAAACTTGAACTAGAATTCATCCGTTAATCCAAAAACAGGTTTACGTGTTTTCCATGCTCCTTTTGTGAAATCGGGTATATCCTGTGGTTGTCCATTTTCCTTAATGGACTTTTCGCTCAATGGCGTAATCGAGTACCATGCAGCCAAATCATAGACATCTAAAGGAAATTCTTTGTTTTGTTTGATGCATTCAATAAACGCATTGTCGACAAAGAAGTCCATTCCGCCATGTCCGGAATTCTCCCCTTCCTTTGCAAAACGTTTCCAAAGTGGATGATCGTGTTGTTCCAACCAGGTTTTGGTATTATCCCATTTATGAGAATGATCCATTTGTTTTTCGAAATAAATGAGTCCTTGTTCCGCATCTCCCGATCCGAAATCTTGCCAGATTCCTTCAGTTCCTTGCACACGGAAACCTAAATTGTAGGGACGCTGTAAACTCGTATCGTGCGTTAACAGAATGGTTTCTCCGTTCGCACATTGAATTTGAGTGGTCACGACATCACCTTGTTTGAAGTCAATTTTTGCATTGGGATGATCCTTCCCTCCTTTCGGATGTTCTTCGATGTATTTTTTCAATCCACGTGCTTTACTCGACATCGATGTTAAACGCAGCATGCGATTTCCACGATTTAAATCAAACATGGTGGCAATTGGACCTAGTCCATGAGTTGGATACAATTCGCCGTTTCGATTCACGTAGTGATTCGTTCTCCACTTGGCCTCGTTGACACCTTTCTCACCAAATTCAACACCGGAATTATTCGCTGACTGACCATCATTGAACAATACACCACGTAAATCGTGTTCGTATCCGCCTTGACCGTGAACCAGCTCACCAAAAAATCCTTGCTTAACCATATTCAAAACGGCCATGACATCGCGACGATAGCAGACATTTTCGAGGATCATGATCGGCGTTTTTGTTTCTTCGTAGGTTTTCACAAACTCCCAACAATCGCTTAATTTCATGGCGCCACACACTTCCATTCCAACGATTTTACCTGCTTTCATGGCATCAATCCCATGTTTCAGGTGCCATTCCCAAGGAGAAGAAACGAAAACAGCGTCAATGTCATCTCGTTGAAGTAAGTTTTTGTAATCTTCGTCTCCGTTGCCATAAACTGCTGGTTCTTTTCTTCCCGCGCGGAGCACTAAACTCAATGCGTCCCTCATCATTCTTGGTTCAGGATCTGCTAAAGCAATGATTTCTACATCATCTCTTTTCATCATTTCCCCCAAATGTGCTTGTCCGCGGAAACCAACTGCAATGAAACCTAATCGAACCTTACGATCTGTTATTAATTGACATGAGTACAATGAATTTGGCAACACCAAGGCTCCAATTCCAGCTAAGGTCGAAGCCTTAACAAAATCTCTTCTTTCCATATTTAAACTAAAAAAATAAAGATACTAAAAAAGATCAGCCGATACGTTGACGGTACCAGCTGATTCTTTGCTTGGAGCGTAGTGCTTATTTTTTAGTGAAATCCAAATTGTAGGTTGTTGAAATCCATAAAGTATGATTGCGTTCCATTTTTAATCCGTCTGTTTTTACAACGAATTGATTCAAGTATCCAACTTGAACATTGAAATTCTTGTCGAAACGCCATCCCAAAGCGGCAATAAAACGATTTTGGTCCATGATGTTTTTACCAATTCCAGAACCGAAGCCCAAGAATACCTCATCATTCACATTCATGAACAAGGTGTTGTCGCTGAGTTCTTTTCGTGACAAAGGAATCACCGCCATGGCTCTGTAGCGCAAACGTTGACGAAAAACGGGATCCACTTGAACGATGTTATTCGCTGCATCGTTCGCATATTGTTCCATGAATCGTTGTTCCATACGATAGCGGTGTTGAACTTCCATGTTTCCGATTTTACTTTTCAAGTTTACTTGTTCGAAGATTCGGTTTTCATCAAATTCGTGAAGAATTGGCTGTTCTCCGTATTGATAGGTTTTAACCCATGCATATCCCGCCATCACCGAAACATTCGGATTCACGTTGTATTCTAATCCGAAACGCAATAGTGATTGCTGCCAAGACTTGAATCCATCCGCTCTACGCCATTGGTATTCGGTCATCAAACTGATTTTTTCCGTTAGTTTGTGTGTGCCGACATACATCGCCCAACCATGTGTTTGTGGATTAATTACTTTTTGGGCAATAAGTTGTTTGTTTATCAAGACTAAACCAATGATGAATGGAAGGATTTTTATGAACTTCATAAATATTTCTATATGCGAATAAAACTTTTCAATTTGAAATGAGCAATAAAGTGAAGCGTTATCGTCTTTCTCTAGTTGTCCATTTAATGCCCAATTGAATACTCGAAGGTAGACAAATAAAAAGATTTGAATGATTCCCAGCAATAGATTTCACATTTCTAATTCCTATCTTTGCCTACAAATCATCAACGTTTATTCGCAATTATGAGTCAAGCAAACCAACACATCGCATTAGAAGACCAATACGGAGCACATAACTACCATCCACTACCTGTTGTACTAGCAAAAGGTGAAGGTGTTTTTGTTTGGGATGTGGACGGAAAAAAATATTTTGATTTCCTTTCTGCTTACTCTGCTGTGAACCAAGGACATTGTCATCCGAAAATTACGAAAGCATTGATTGACCAAGCGCAAACTTTAGCCTTGACTTCGCGCGCTTTTTACAACGACACACTCGGACATTACGAGAAATTTGTTACAGAAACCTTTGGATTCGACAAAGTACTTCCAATGAATACAGGTGCTGAAGCCGTTGAAACAGCGATTAAATTATGCCGAAAATGGGCATACGAGAAAAAAGGAATGGAAGAAAATCAAGCGGTAATTGTTGTGTGTGATGGGAATTTCCACGGACGTACAACCACCATCGTTTCTTTCTCTAGCGATCCAGATTCGTTTCAGAATTTTGGACCCTTCCCTGCTGGATTCGTATCCATTCCTTACGATGATATTCCCGCGCTTGAAGCTGCGTTAAAAGGAAAAAATGTCGCTGGATTCCTTGTAGAACCGATTCAAGGAGAAGCGGGAGTATATGCACCCGCAGAAAATTATTTATCCGAAGCAAAAAGACTTTGCCTTGAAAATGGCGTGTTATTTATTGCGGATGAAGTACAAACGGGCATCGCTCGTACCGGAAGTTTATTAGCGACATGTGGAAACTGTACCTGCGAGCACAAATGCGAGCGTCAAACAGCCACATACAATCGTCCAGATATCCTCATTTTAGGAAAAGCACTTTCTGGCGGTGTTTATCCCGTTTCTGCAGTTCTAGCGGATGACGAAATCATGATGGTCATCAAACCTGGACAACACGGTTCAACCTTTGGTGGGAATCCAATCGCTGCGAAAGTTGCAGTTGCAGCGTTAGAAGTGGTTTACGAAGAAAATTTGATTCAAAACGCCAGACGTTTAGGTGAACTTTTCAGAAAAGAAATGAACCGCATCATCGAAAGCAATGAATTGATATTAAAAGTTCGCGGAAAAGGATTGTTGAACGCCATTGTAGTAAACGATTCTCCAGATAGTCAAACCGCATGGAACCTTTGCGTTGCGTTGAAAGAAAATGGATTACTCGCAAAACCAACCCACGGAAACATCATTCGCTTTGCTCCGCCTTTGGTGATTACAGAAAATCAACTAATGGAATGTGTTGGAATCATCGAAAAAACGATTCAAAACTTCCAAAAATAGGAGAACACTCAATTATCCTTTTCATTATCACTTCCGTTTAGCACCAAATCCACTATATTTGGCCAAAATTAGTAGACTTTGGTACAGAAAATAAAATTTGGAACAGACGGATGGAGAGCAATCATTGCTGATGACTTTACCGTTGAGAATGTTGCTCGCGTAACGGAAGCAACGGGGATTTGGTTAAAGAAAAATTACGGGAATCCAAGTGTCATCATCGGTCACGATTGTCGTTTCGCCGGAGAATTGTTCATGGAAACAGCCGTGAAAGTTTTAATCGCCCAAGGAATTCCAGTGCGCATGTCACGTGGATTCGTTTCCACTCCGATGATTTCCTTAGCAGCATTTCAATTTGAATGCGAAGTGGGAATCATCTTGACAGCAAGTCATAATCCACCATCATACAACGGATTCAAGTTAAAAGCATTCTTTGGTGGACCACTAGAACCAGAAAAAGTACAAGAAGTAGAAGACATCATTCCGGATGTGTGTACCATCGATTATAAAGCCGTAAACATTGATGCAGCGATTCAAGCTGGAAAAATAGAAATCGTAGACATCGAAACGCGCTACGTAGATCACGTGAAAAAGAACTTTGACCTCGATGCGATTTCAAATTCTGGTTTGAACTTGGTGTACGATGCGATGTACGGAGCCGGCCAACGCGTGATGCCATTAATCCTTCCAAAGACTCACTTATTGCATTGCGATTACAATCCATCTTTCCACGGACAAGCTCCTGAACCAATTGCGAAAAACTTACAGGAATTGGCTGCGTTCATCAAACTAGATGGAACCATATCCTGCGCCCTAGCGACAGACGGTGATGCCGATCGCATTGGACTGTATAATGGAAAAGGAGAATTCATCGATTCTCACCACATCATCCTCTTGTTGATTCACTACATGGTGAAATACAAACAAATGACTGGAAAAGTAGTCATCGCTTTCAGTGTGACTCCTCGCGTAGAGAAATTGTGCGCGCATTATGGACTCGAAATTCAAACCACAAAAATTGGATTTAAGGAAATTGCAACCATTATGGTGAAGGACGATGTCCTCATCGGTGGTGAAGAATCCGGTGGGATTGCCGTGAAAGGACACATTCCAGAGCGCGATGGAATTTGGATGGGATTAATCATCTGGGAATTCATGGCGAAATCTGGTAAGTCACTTGATGAGTTGATTGATGAAGTCTATGAAATCGTTGGTCCATTTAAATTTGAACGCAACGACCTTCACATCACCGAGGACTTAAAACAAAAAATCATTGCGAATTGCAAAGCAAATAATTACACGTCCTTCGGGAAATACCAAGTAGCTGACTTGAAAACCATCGATGGATTCAAGTATTTCTTCGACGACAAACGTTGGGTCATGATCCGTCCTTCTGGAACGGAACCCGTTCTTCGTACGTATGCAGAAGCTCCTACATTGGAGGAAGTACGTGAAATTCTTAAGGCAACCGAAGAAACGATTTGTCGATAAAAGAACAATCGTTCACATGATTAAAAGCCCTGACAGTATCGTCAGGGCTTTTTTGTTTTTTGAAAATAATTTACTATATTTAGGTTATATAAATATATTATGACAACATTCACTAGCTCACTTCCAGAAAGTCTTTTGCAACAATTGCAGGATAAATCGAAGGAATTCGGAATTCCTAAAAATAAACTCATTGAAAAGGCACTCACTTTGTACTTGGAAGAATTGAACAAAGCGGCCTATGTTCTTTCGTATAAAGAAATGAGCGAGGATAGCAATCTTTTTCAAATCGCCGAGGAAGGAATGGGCGAATACCACAAGCAACTTAAAGATCCTGGATCACTATGAAACAGGGAGAACTTTGGTTTGCCAATTTGAATCCGGTCCAAGGAAGCGAGCAGGCTGGATTACGTCCTGTCGTGATTGTGAGTGGAAACTTACTCAACACCTATTTGAACACGGTAATTTGTTGTCCACTGACGACAAAAATAAAGGATTACAAAGGTGATGTAGTACTGCATCCAACGGAGCAAAACGGACTTACAACCGAATCAGAAATTCTGACACATCACATTCGCTCCATATCGAAAGACCGACTGACAAAACTCATTGGCAAAATCGAAGAAAAGGAAGTTCAGTTGATCAAAAAGTACTTGAATGAAATCATGACGTATTGAAATTTAGCCTAAGGCCACATCTAAAATCATCATCACGAGGAATCCACCGATGAAACCAAGAACAGCAACATCTGTGTATTTGTCCCGCTGGGTTTCCGGAATTACTTCCTCCACCACCACGAAAATCATCGCTCCAGCAGCAAAAGACAGCGCAAAAGGCAAAATGGGTTCCATGTAGATCACGGCAATCGCTCCAATAACGCCCGCAATTGGCTCAACGATCGCTGACAATTGTCCATACATGAAACTTTTAAAACGACTCGCCCCTGCCCTTCTCAATGGCATTGCTACGGCAAATCCTTCCGGGAAATTCTGAATACCAATTCCGATGGCTAATGCGATTGCACCAGCGATGGTTGCTCCTTCCATTCCATGTGCGGCAGCGCCAAAAAGCACTCCGACTGCTAGTCCTTCGGGAATGTTGTGCAAAGTAATCGCAAGAACCAACAAGGTTGTTTTATGCAATTGCGTTTTCACTCCTTCGGATTCTTCTTCCTTGAAATTGATGTGTAAGTGCGGGAGTTTTTTATCTAAAAAGAACAAAAACAAAGCTCCAATTAGGAATCCAACGGCTGCGGGCATCCACGACATTGTAGGATACAGTCGTTCGGAAAGTTCGATTGATGGTAACAACAAGGACCAAAAACTTGCTGCCACCATGACACCACCGGTAAATCCTAACATGCCATCGAGGAGTCCACGGTGCATGTTTTTAAAGAAGAAAACCAAGGAAGCTCCAGCCGCAGTGACAAGCCAAGTGAAGGTTGTTGCGAGAAATGCCGCAAAAACTGGATCAATGTGTTGGAAGTAATGTTCGAGTTCTTTCATAGCTGATTCTTACACAAATGTAAGCATCAATTGCATCGAAAAATCAATTAAATCCGTTCAAAACAGCTTTTTCCTTCAAACTTTTAGATACCGCCGTCCCGAAATCGTCCTTGGCATTTGTTGTTTGTCCCGCTTGTTTCTTCTTCTCCTCTTGGATAAACGCCTCGCGTTGTTTTCCTAATTGACCAATTTCCGTTTGGATTTTAGAGCGTTCTTCACTTTTCTGTTTGATGTACGCTTCTTTTTCCTCCGTGGATTTTCCTTTGAGTTCATCTGGCAATTCCTCGTCCTTCAATTTTCCAACAATGCTTGAATCCATTTTCACTGCGTCTACCATGTCCCAACTTCCATTGGAGTAAACCGATTTCGATTTCACCAAGGCGCGCTCCGAAGAAACAGCGGCACCTTGCAACATGGCATTGTCATCTTCGCGTTTTTGCTTCATGCGGTTTTCCTTACCTAAACTACCATAGGAAATATACGTTTGATTCAATTGGATATTCAACTGGTTGATTTGCTCATCGTATGGTGTTTGAATGGTCACCACGCGGTCGTTTGAATTGATGTTGAAATAATCACCTCGCGAACACGTTGCGCCATCCTTCCAATTCTCGCGCACACCTTGCTCATATGATCCACAATAAATGGTGTTGACGAACACGTGTTTCGATTCTGCCATACGACAAGCGTCCTTGTAGGAAACAGGACCTTGAGTAAACGGTTCGTTTCCTGCGATGTACATCATTTTTAAATCCGCTGGATCTGCTGACCAATTCAATTGATTCAAGGAAGTCGAAATCACAGCACCACAATATTCAGATCCACCATTCGTTCGAAGGCCAAATAATTTCTCCGAAACCAAATCTAAATCACTTGTAAACGGCAACTGCTGACGGATAAAATTACTTTCCACGCTTAATCCGGCATTTCCGTAATCGTACATCGCTATTTCTAGGGTCGGCGTTTGTCCTTGGTACGTTAATCCACTTGCCTCATTGACAATTGCCCAAATACGTGATTTCGCTTGATCGATAAGTCCGTCCATGCTATTCGAGGTATCAAACAGAATCACCAATTGGATTCTTCGTGGACTAATTTGTGCGTAACTCACTTGACTTACCGCGAGTACTAGAAAGGAAAAAAGGAACTGTTTCATCGTTGTTGGACTTTTGTTTTTTGTCCGGTACAACGAAGAAGAAAAAAGGTTCAGGGGAAAGTTATTTTTTTCAGTTTTGCAGAAACTATTTCAATAATCATTCTGGAATAGGTCTGATTTGTCTGAACCAAACATTTTTTTGATGGTCATTAATCCGTCAATATGTTCGTTTAAGGATGGGTCAATGTAATTCAACATTGGATCCAAGATGAAATCGACACCTTCTCGACGTGCAAATTTTGCTGCGGGGACGAAATCGCTGTCACCAGCAATGAGAATAATTTGACCGACTTGATCTTTAAAAGCCAGGGTAGCAATATCCAAACCGATTTTCATATCGACTGCTTTTTGATTTAATGGGAATTCAATGTCTGCTTCCGTCAGTTCTTCAATTCGCATTTTCCCATTCAATAGTGGTTTTGTAAAGCGGTCACGGATCACCCAATTCTTGGATGCATTTTTCAAAAACCCAAGCCTTAATGCAATTTTTCGTTGATTTTTCAGGGCCGAAAATAAGGCATGTCGAAATTTGTATTGAACGGTATTTTTAAAATTGAATGACTTATTGGAAACTGGGTTATGAGAATCACCACCGTAGGGATTTGCATCATAATAAAAGATTCGGTAGAGTTCGGTCGGCTCCAGGTGATATTTCGACCGGTAATTATTCACCCGTTGTATATGTCTAAAACAATAAGACACCAAATTCTTTGCCATGGTTTCAGCGGAATCATCCACGTGAAAGCCTTCAATAAACTTATATCGTCGAATAAAAAAACCGCCATCGATTAAAATAGCGGTCTTCATATATCTAAACAAAAAAAATGTCCAAAGTTAGTTGATGTCGCTATGAATCCTTTAGCATCATGGCTAAAGGTGACAAAACCCACACAATGGACAATACCATACAAAATTACTTTTTTTTCTTTTATATTCATATCGATTCATCTTTTTTTTTAAAAAAATCACTTTTCAGCGCATGTTATCTAACGAAAGGAGGGGATGATTATTGTCAGTAGAATGGAGAAAATTGTAAAGAAGTTAAGTATAAGTTCCATTTTGCAACAACGCATTGCTAGATTTGTAATTAGAAGTACTCTGAATCCCTAAGCCTCAAAATACCCCAGCGCCAACTCGTATCCTTGTATACCGAAACCGAAAATGCAGCCAGCGCAAACTGGACTTAACATAGATTCGTGGCGAAAGGATTCACGTGCTGTGATGTTGGAAATATGTACTTCGACAACAGGTGTGGAAATCGCCGCAATGCAATCACGCAAAGCGACACTTGTGTGGGTGTATCCACCAGCATTGAGGATGATTCCGTCGACGTCAGCGTCCTGCAGGACATTGATCAGTTCTCCCTCCACATTGGACTGAAAATAGGAGATTTCAGCACTCGATTTCGATTTCAATTCCGTTAAAAAGTCTGCAAACGAAACATTCCCATATATTTGTGTTTCACGGGAACCGAGTAAATTTAAATTTGGACCGTTTACAATCAGAATTTTCATAGATGTCGAATTGGGAACGCTATATTAAGGATTTTGTTTCATACTTGAAAATCGAGAAAGGATTGGCAGAGAATTCGATTCTTGCCTATCAGAACGATGTCGACAAACTGAAGGAGTTTGCTGCGGCTTCCTCAAAGCTGCCAGATCAATTGAATTATGATGATTTAAAGCAATTTTTGTCCACCTTATTTGATCTTGGATTAAGTGCGCGAAGTCAGGCGCGCATCATTTCCGGCATCAAACAATTTTACGGCTTTTTAATCCTCGAGAACTTGGTCAAAGTGGATCCGAGTGAGTTATTGGAACAGCCCAAATTGGGACGTAAACTCCCCGAAGTATTGACCATTGAAGAAATCGATTCCCTCCTCGCTGCCATTGACTTAAGCAAAAACGAAGGACACCGAAATCATGCCATGTTAGAGACCTTGTATAGCTGTGGATTGCGCGTCAGCGAACTCGTTGGACTGCGTTTTTCCGATTTGTTTTTTGAGGAAGGATTTATCCGCGTGATTGGAAAAGGAAACAAAGAACGCTTGGTACCGGTGAGTCAACAAGTTCAGAAAGAAATCGACATTTACCAACAGCACATTCGCAACCATTTGAATATCCAAAAAGGAAGTGAAAACATCGTTTTTTTGAACCGGAGAGGTGCACAACTTACTCGGGTAATGGTGTTTACGATTATCAAAAATTTAGCGGAGTCCATCGGACTCAAAAAGAACATTTCGCCACATACCTTTCGACATAGTTTCGCTACACATTTGATTGAAGGAGGGGCCAATTTACGCGCGATTCAGGAGATGCTCGGACACGAATCCATCACGACAACAGAAATCTACACACACCTCGATCAACGGTTCTTGCGCGATGCGATTTTATCGTATCATCCACGAAATTCTCAAGCGTAATTCCAGCAAAAAAGAAGAGGTAAAAGTTTTTTTTGGTAATATTCTTAAAATCCTTTGTGGAATTTCAAAAAGTTGTTACCTTTGCATCCGCTTTTTTACATTTATAAGTAATTTTAAAGACATGTCAAGAGTTTGTCAATTAACAGGTAAGTCAGTAATGGTTGGGAACAATGTTTCTCACTCCAATCGTAAAACCAAACGTAGATTTTACCCGAATTTGGTTACTAAAAAGTTTTTCCTTCCAGAAGAAGAAGCTTACATCACATTAAAAATTTCAACTTCTGCACTTCGCACGATTAACAAGAAAGGTATTGCCGCTTGTATCAAAGAAGCTCGTCAGAAAGGTTTTTTAAAATAAAACTGTTGCGAAACAGATAAAATAAGAAGAAAATGGCTAAGAAGAGTAAAGGTAACCGCATCCAAGTGATTTTAGAGTGCACAGAGCACAAAGACTCAGGAATGGCTGGTACGTCGCGTTACATCACGACGAAAAACCGTAAAAACACACCGGATCGAATGGAGATCAAAAAATTCAATCCGATCTTAAAGAGAATGACTGTTCATAAAGAAATTAAATAACTAGGACATGGCAAAGAAAGTTGTAGCTTCCCTACAAAAAGGTGGCGGTAAAGAACATACGAAAGTGATTAAAATGGTAAAATCCGATAAATCGAATTCTTACACATTTAAAGAGGAAATGGTATTAAACGATAAAGTGAAAGAATGGTTCGCTAAGAACTAATCCTCCTAAAACCTTGTAAAAAGCTTCCACTTCAGGGAGCTTTTTTTTTATCTTTAAAACATGGGACTATTTGATTTTTTCTCGAAATCTAAAAAGGAAACACTAGACCAAGGCCTAGAGAAGACAAAGCAAACATTCTTTTCGAAGATTGCTCGACTGCTCGTGGGTAAATCCCATGTGGACGACGAAGTATTGGACAAGCTCGAAGAGATGTTGATTACCTCAGATGTTGGCGTAGAAACTACCTTGAAAATTATTGACCGCATTCAAGCGCGCGTCTCCAAAGATAAAGTCATGGGAACGGAGGAATTGAACATAGTCCTGCGTGAAGAAATCATTGCCTTGCTCGAAGAAAATAATTCCAATCAAAACGGACATCTTGAAATTGAAAAACCTGCGGATGGAAATCCATATGTCATTATGGTGGTAGGTGTAAATGGCGTGGGCAAAACCACGACCATTGGAAAACTTGCTCATCAATTTAAAGCTTCGGGATTGAAAGTCGTTCTTGGCGCAGCGGATACCTTCCGTGCAGCAGCTGTTGAACAATTGATTATTTGGTCCAAACGCGTCGATGTGCCGATCGTTCAGCAAGGTATGGGCGCAGATCCTGCGAGTGTGGCATTCGATACCTTACAATCAGCTAAATCGTCAGGAGCGGACGTTGTCATCATCGACACGGCCGGACGACTTCACAACAAAGTGAATTTAATGGCGGAGTTGACGAAAATTAAACGCGTGATGGAAAAAATCATTCCAGGTGCACCTCATGAAATTTTGTTGGTATTGGATGGTTCCACCGGACAAAACGCTTTTGAACAAGCGAAGCAATTTGCGCAAGCAACCGACATCAACGCATTGGCAGTAACGAAATTAGATGGCACAGCAAAAGGCGGTGTGATCATTGGCATTTCCGACCAAATGAAAATCCCTGTGAAGTACATTGGGATTGGCGAGAAAATGGAAGACCTTCAACTGTTCGACCGAAAATTATTCGTTGAATCTTTGTTCTCTGAATAAATCCACCATCAATTTTTACGAAGCTTATTGATTCATGGACTGCAATCCAACGTAGTCTGCGTACAAGCCTTTTAATTCCATCAAGGACTGATGCGTTCCGGATTCCTCAATGACTCCTGACTGCAAGACCAAAATTTGATCTGCGTTTCGAATCGTAGAAAGACGATGTGCGATCACAACGGATGTTCTACCTTTCATCAATTTATCCAAGGCATCTTGCACCAATCGTTCGGATTCAGAATCCAAGGCAGAAGTTGCTTCATCCAAAATTAAGATCGTAGGATTCTTTAAAATCGCTCGTGCAATCGCAATGCGCTGTTTTTGTCCTCCAGAAAGTTGAATTCCCCTGTCCCCTACTTCGGTTTCTAGTTTATTCGGAAAAGCATCAATGAATTCCCAGGCATTGGCTTGCTTAGCTGCCTCGATGATTTGCTCCTCCGTTGCCGCTGGATTGCCAAATAAGATGTTCTCCCGGATGTTTCCAGAGAAAAGGATAACTTCTTGGGGAACGATCGCCATCTGCTCTCTGAGCGCATTTAATTCGAAATCCTTCGCTGGAATTCCATCAAACGTGATTCCACCTTCACTCAAAGTATAGAATTGCAGCAATAAATTGGAAATCGTCGACTTTCCAGATCCACTTTGCCCAACAAGTGCCATGGTTTGATTTTGCTTGATATCGAAGGAAATTCCTTTCAAGACCTCGACGTCGCTTCGTTGTGGATAGGAAAAACGGACATTTTCAAAACGTATACTTCCCGTTAAGGTGTCTTTTCTAGATCCGTGATTCAATTGAACTTCCGTATCCTGTTGAATGATGTCCATTAAATTTTCTGTCGCTCCAATCGCTTTTTGAACACTTGCATATAAATCCGGCAGGGATCCAACGGATGCACCCATCATGATCGTGAACAAGACAAATTGATAGAATCCTTCTGTATTCAATTCTGGATTAGGTCCTTGCGTCATCAATAATCCTCTCCATACGATGAACACAATGGCGCCGAATAAACAGAAGATGATGAAGGAAACGAACAAACCGCGCCAAATTCCACTGCGGACATTCAAGTCACGCGTCTGTTGTGTGGATTTCTTGTAATTGTTAAAAATAAAGAATTCGTTCGTAAATGCTTTCACGTTTGCAATTCCGGTTAAGGCTTCCTCCACGATGGAATTCGACTCTGCAATGTAGTCTTGCGCTTCTTTGCTCAATTTACGAATGTAACGTCCAAAGATTACCGCAACAATTGCCATCACCGGAACGGTTCCCAACATAATCAAGGCTAATTTCCATGAAATAAAGAAGAGGAATAAGATTCCACCGACAACGATGATGATTTGACGAAAGAACTCCGCGATGGTCGTTCGAAGGGTTTCTTGAATTTGTGCGATGTCCGAGGACAATCTACTTGTTAACTCTCCTACCTTGTTTCGATTGAAAAAGTCCATGGGCATGTATACCAATTTCGAAAAGGCGTCATTTCTCAAATCGCGCAAGGCATTTTCAGTCACGTTATTGAAAAGTACCACACGGACAAAAGAGAACAACGATTGAAAGCCAAATAGGACAAATAACGCAATGGCTACATTGTTGATGTTAGACATATCGATGAGTCCAATTGCGTCTGACACGTTCGTTGTAGAAGCACCTGCTCCCAACAATTTTCCCATTAAATAAGGAAAAACGAGTCCAGCGGAAGTGCTAAGCACCAAAAATATCCACCCAATAAAATAAATTCCTGCGTATGGTTTTAGATAGGTAAAAATACCCTTCGCCTTCTTAATGCTTGATTTAGTGATTTTTACCTTTTCTTTTTGCTCTTTTTTTGGTCTCAGCATCGAATATTTCTTTTTACAAATTTACGTCGCTTTGGGCGGTAAAATAGTTTTTTTAAATAATTTTGTCGAAAGAATATGAAATTTTAAAAAAATCAATATCTTTGCAACCCAAAATAGATTACATAATTAAGATACGACATGAAAAGAACGTTTCAACCATCGGTAAGAAAAAGAAGAAACAAGCACGGATTCCGAAGCCGTATGGCTACTAAAAATGGTCGTAGAGTTTTGGCTGCACGACGCAAAAAAGGAAGAAAGAAATTAACTGTTTCTGACGAACCTTTCCACAAACGTTAATTCTTTTTCAAAAGATATGTAAAGCCCTGACAGCAACGTCAGGGCTTTTTTGTTTATATCGGATTTTTGTTTTGCGACACTTCGGAGGAGTATCGCAAAAGGGCAACTGCACCACCGCACCGCGGGATTTGTAATCCCGCGTAACTTTCTTTTCTACAATACAGGAATCGCTGTAAGTGCATTTTTGTTAGGCAGGATTGCAAATGCTGCAGTGCTGTTTGTTGTTTTAAGTAGGATTGCAAATCCTGCGATTCAAGAAAAAAAAAGCCCCAACAGTAACGTCAGGGCTTTATCTAAGCTCTTGCTGATTGATGGAAAGGGCTTAGATCAAAATCTTTGACTTTGGAGCTGCAGCTAAAATAGATTCATGTGTTTCTGCGGCGAATTTCTCAAAGTTCGCTACGAACTTCTCTGCTAAACTTGCAGACGTTGCATCGTAAGCGGCTTTATCGGACCATGTATTTCTTGGATTCAATAATTCAGCAGGAACCCCTTCACAAGAAGTTGGGAAAGCCAAATCAAAGATCGGCATTTGTTCAAATGCAACATTGTCTAATTTACCTGTTAAGGCTGCAGTAATCATAGCACGCGTGTAGGAAAGTTTCATTCGACTTCCAACGCCATATGATCCACCAGACCAACCTGTATTGATCAACCAAACATTGGTATTGGTTCCTTCCAACTTTTCCCCTAACAACTTCGCGTATTTCGCTGGATGCAAGGGAAGAAATGCCGCACCGAATCCAGCAGAAAAGGTTGTCGTTGGTTCCGTAATCCCTACTTCGGTTCCAGCTACTTTCGCTGTGTATCCGGACATAAAGTGATACATCGCTTGCGCTCTTGTCAACTTGGAAATTGGTGGCAAAACACCAAAGGCGTCAGCCGTGAGGAAAAATATATTTTTTGGTGTTCCGCCAATTGATGGAACAGCAATGTGATCGATGTGATGGATTGGATAAGAAACACGCGTATTCTCCGTAATGAATCCGTCTGCGTAATCTGGCGTCGATGATCCATCAACGAATCCAATGTTCTCTAATAAGGCACCAAAACGGATGGCATCGTAAATCTGAGGCTCTTTCTCGCGACTTAAGTCGATCGTTTTAGCGTAACAGCCTCCCTCAAAATTAAATACTTTATTGTCGCTCCATCCATGTTCATCGTCACCAATTAAACGGCGATTGGGATCTGAGGATAAGGTTGTTTTTCCTGTACCTGAAAGTCCAAAGAAGATGGCTGTGTCACCAGCTTCTCCAATATTTGCGGAACAGTGCATGGAAAGAACATTTTTCTCATGTGGAAGAATGAAATTCAAGGCAGAGAATATTCCTTTTTTAATTTCACCCGTATAGCCTGTTCCTCCAATAAGAATCATTTTTTTTGTGAAGTTCAATATCGCGAAATTCGCCTGACGCGTTCCATCAATTGCTGGATCTGCTTGAAAACTTGGCACACATACAATGTGCCACTCCGGCATAAACGTTTCAATTTCACTATCCGTCAAACGCAAGAACATGTTGTGTGCAAACAAACTAGACCAAGGCAATTCCGTCACCACACGAATGTTCATGCGGTATTTCTCTTCTGCACACGCATACACATCACGTACATAGACATCCTGCTCTTGCAAGTAATCTGTCATGCGATCATACAAAGCATCGAATTGCGCAGGTGTGAATCCAATGTTCACATTTCCCCACCAAACCGCATTTTCCGTCTTTTCATCTCGGACAATAAATCGGTCTTTGGGAGATCTGCCCGTAAAATCACCTGTTTCGATGGCTAATGCACCTGTATCCGTTAACATGCCTTCTCCAAGGATGATACAATCTTCTACTAATTCAGCTGGACTTAAATTCCAAAACTGTGATCCAAGATTCGTCAGTCCAATAGAAGCAGATAAATCTGCATTTTTACCAAATTTCCCTTGTAATTCCATGTCCGTTTTTTTGGCACAACTTCTGTTGTGCATTGTAGGTACAAAAATACTTGGAGTCCTGTTATTAAAATATGATTTTTATTAGTTTTTGCTAACACATACGGAGATTGCTTGTTTAAAAAATAATTTTTAAAATTCCATTTTTATTAGTATATTCTAGTAAGTGTCATTGGAACACTTATCACAGCGAAATGATGAATTAATTTAAGTTATCGCACAATAATTCTTAGTTTTATAAAAATTAATCTTTCTGTATGATCCGCAGTACCGCTCTTTTATTTTCTGGATTCTTTTTTGCTTTTTGCATGAGTCCTGCAAAGCGTAAGCTCGAACCTATTTTTCCCGTTGCACCTGCTATTTGGTATTCCACTGAATTGGATTCCTTGAATGCAAAAAAAATGTTTGAACAGTCCTTGGACTACGAAAAATCCATTGAAATACTAGAAAACAAAAACCAACTTCTCCCACTTGGAAATTTGGCCTTTAAAAGCGCTCACATTTCGATCGGTGGAAATCCAATTGTTTTTCATAATGGGCTTGAACGCTACGTTACGAGTGATCAGCTTTTGCGTCCGAGACTGCATGCACATGAGTTAAAGGAATGGTTCAAACAAGCGCAGCACGATGTCGTTTTTCTAAGTATCCATGCCACATATCAAACGAAAATAGATTCCATCGATGTAGCTATTTTTGATGAAATTCCTATACACGCGAAGGTGATACTTTGTGTTTTTGGTGACAAATCCATTCTTGCACAAATTCCAACCAAACGTATTGATGCCATCATTTTGGCAAAAGAAAACCACGAAATCGCACAAGAACGCGTGAGTCAATTAATCTTTGGAAGCATTGGCGCAACAGCGAAACTTGGAAAGGAATTACATTCTTTAGATCAAGTGTTTTCGGCTGGAAAAGCGATCCAAACCTCATCCAATGGACGCTTAAAGTTCAGCTGTCCCGAAGAAATAGGTGTTGACTCTAAGAAATTAAGCGGCATAGATCTCATCGCTCAAGAAGGGATTGAAAAGGGTGCGTATCCAGGTTGTCAAGTTTTGGTGGCTGTCAACGATCAGATTATTTGGCGCAAATGTTATGGTAAACAAAGTTACGAGAGCGAAGCGACATACGTTCAACAGACAGATGTTTACGACATTGCTTCCGTGACGAAAATTGCCGCATCTACTTTGTTAGCGATGCATTTACAAAGCAAAGGACAATATTCGCTGGACAAAAAATTGAAGGATTACATTCCTGAAGTGACGGGAGATGGTCCATTTGGAAATATCTTGATTCGGGACATGATGGCGCATCAAGCCGGACTCACCCCATGGATTCCGTTTTATAAACGCACCATTCAAAATGGACAATGGAATACGGCTATTTATAGTCAGACGAAGAAGGCTGGATTTGAACATCAAGTTGCTACCGGATTGTACATCAACGATTCATACGCGGATAGCATGTATGCGCAGATTTTGAAATCAACATTGGGTCCGAAGAAGTATGAATATTCAGATTTGTGTTATTATTTCACACAAAAAATATTGGAAAAGCAGATTGGACAAAAACAAAATACATTTTTAGAAAAACAGATTTATCGTCCAATGGGACTTCGCTACATGCGCTACCTACCTTTGGAACATTTCGATAGATCTCATATCATTCCTACGGAAAATGACCAAGCATTTCGCAAGCAGTTGCTTCATGGATTTGTTCACGATCCTGGAGCAGCAATGTTAGGCGGCGTTGCTGGACACGCAGGAATTTTCGCAAATGCAACGGATTTAGCGAGCATCATGCAGTTGTTTTTAAACAAAGGCCAATACGCTGGAATGGAGTTCTTTTCAGAGAGTGTATGCAACGAATACACCAAACAACAATTTCCAGGCAACCGACGTGGCGCTGGATTCGATCGTCCCAATGCAAGTGGCGGCGGAACATGTGACGAATTAGCTTCCTCACAGAGTTTTGGTCACTCCGGATTTACAGGAACATTAGCTTGGGCAGATCCAAAAAACAAAGTGATCTTTATTTTCTTGTCGAATCGGGTCAATCCGAGTCAAGATAATTGGAAAATTCGCGACATGAATATCCGAACACGCATTCAACACGTGATTTATCAATCCCTGCAATAAGGCTTAATTTTCATTCACAAAGAAAACGGCATTGGCAACCATCAATTTGCCATTCTCCCAGAATCCACGGAATAAAGGATTATCGATGAAGTAGATGATGGCACCATCTCCGTAGGATTGATAACCCGCAATTGCCGCTTCTGACTGTTGTTGATTCACACGAGATCCAACAAATCCGTTCAACGCTTTCGCATCCTTTTTCAAATGAAACACATTGTTAGAACTAATTTTTAAGTGATCAGCTCCTTGACGCAGCGTGTAATAATGATCATAGCCAAATGCCAAAGGATTCGTTGGGTCTAATTCACACTCAAAAATGGCACCTGTGATGGTATTCGAGATTTGATCGCGTTCTTGCTTACGGTAGGTAACGGGTTTCCGAACACTATCCAATTTAGTTTCTACTGTCGAAATTTCAAATCCATCTTTGCCTGCGAAGTCATAAACTGCATATCCGAGGACAATTAGTTTCCCCCCGTTTTGAATCCATTCCTTTACTTTCGCATTTTCGGAAAGTGAAATTCCACCCTCTGGAACAAACAACACCGTTAATTGAGGCAATGCCTCTTCTATGTCATCGGTAAAGACCAAATGAATCGATCGACCCATTTGACGTTCAAAGAAATGCCAAATTTCACCAACGTTTAAAGAAGATGCGTCCTCTCCAGCTAGTAATCCAATGGAATGATTGGGGATTTTTTTCACCGATGATGACCCTAGGTCCATACCTTCTTGCACGAATCCGGAGGACAATGCTGTTAAACTGACTGCATTTTTATTGGCTATTTTAAGGACGGTCTGATCAAAATCTGTACGTTTGTTTTCTCCACGAAGGATGATTAAGGTACCCGGTTTAAAGCTGTTGTCTTGTGCCTTGAATCCATTTTCGTTAAAATAAACATCCAATCCAGCTTCTTGTAATTCAGTCAAAAAGCGTGTAGATTTCATAGATTCCCAGGCAGCTACATACGCATAACAGGTAGGTGATGAAACTTGATTCAAGGTCGAAGACCAACCACTGAATACCGTTCCTTTTGAATTTGCCGTTTCCAATGCCCATGCATCCACACCATACGCAAATGGCAACGTCCAAGCAGTGATGTCGTAAGTTAAACTATCCGATAAAAGCGTTTTTGGTTCAAACAACACGTTCACCAATGTTCCTTTTTCTTGATTGGTTTGAATCAACATGTCGCCTTGCACCAATTTCAGCGTTTCGATTTGACCATTTTGATAATGGTATGCTTTCGTTGAAGTTTCTTGTGTAGATGTTGTAATTACCTCGACTTGAATGCCATTTTTCTTCATCAAGGTCATCAAGGGCTCTAACTTCGCTGGAGATGAACGAAGGACATACGTTTTATATCTGTAAATTTTTAGCATACAAAAATGCTGATACTCTTTGACCAATTTCGCTGCATTCTTCGCGCTCATTTCTACCGTGGATAATCCCGTTGTGACATGATGCGAAACGCGATCCTTTAAACTTAAAGTGTCTCCAACCTTTGTTATCACTGCTAATCCCGCGCGACCACTTCCACCCTGCTCATAGGTCATTCCAATACTACCGCTATACGTTGGATAGGTGTCTCCATAACTTGGATACAATAAATCAAAGATTTCTTTTGAAAAATATAACCATCCTTCTTTATCAAAATAGGAAGCATGATTTCCCCCAATCTCTTTTTGAAAATCTCGTTGCCAATTCGTAATGACTTCATGGTAAGGCTCTGCTGCGGGCGGAAAATAATAGGGCTCATTGATTCCTTGTTCATGAAAATCGACATGTACGTGAGGCAGCCATTGATTGTAGCGCTTGACGCGTTGTTCCGATTCAATCTGGGTCATCCAAGCCCAATCGCGGTTTAAGTCGAACAAATAGTGATTTGGACGTCCACTCGGCCATGGTTCTTTGTGCTCTGCGGAGAATTTATGAAGGTCTGCTGGCGTATTCCCATATTGCTGATAAAAGTTAACGTAACGATCTCTTCCATCTGGATTTAAACATGGATCCATAATGACAACTGTATTTTTCAAGTAATCTGATTTATCCGTTAACAAACGATAAGCCGTTTGCATGGCTGCTTCTGTACCGGAGCTTTCATTTCCATGGACATTGTAACTCAACCAGACAATAGCTAATGATTCGGATGCCGCATGATTTTGGTGATTTTGTCGGATTTCCTCCAGTTTTTTCAAATTTTCTGCTGTCCCAAAAAATGCCAACAATAAATCTCGGTGTTCATAGCTTTCGCCATATTTCTCCACCTTCATCGTCGAAGGAAAGGCGGCCTGAAGGGCTTGAAAATAAGCAACCACTTTGTCTTGACGAGTGAATCGTTCCCCGATTTCATAACCCAGAAAAGAAGCTGGAGTAAAATTTTGAGCAGACAGTGCCGATGTCAATAGTCCTAAGACAACGGTTAAAAGGTGTTTTTTCATAATGGTTGATTTAATTTTTTAGCGATGTTAATGATGGCATCACCTTTGTAAACAACCGGCGACTCATTCGAACAAATGATGTATCCATCCTGCGTTGCCTTAATTTTTTTCTCGTAATTTCCATAAGGATCAGTTACGATTCCAATGACGTCTCCTTTTAAAACAGCAGCTCCATTTTGAATAAGTGCTTGAAACATCCCAGAGGATGGCGCTCGCATCCATTTACTTTCCACGAGTAAAATTGGTTCTCGGTCCTTTGTAATGTCAAATTTATAATTTCTCATTCCAAGGTGTGAAATCACTCGTTTTACCCCATTTAACCCTTCCTCCACAACGTGTTCATCGATGCTGTTGGATTTTCCGCCTTCGTAAAGTAGGATTTTCTTTTTGCGTTTCACGATGGATTCGCGCAAGGTTTTCGAAATCAATTTAGAATTTAAGATAAATGGTGGATTAAAGACCCTAGCTAATTCGACACTTTCTTCATCTTTAAAAACAGTGCGGATCTGCGGGAAGTTATTTCGTTGAGATGCTCCTGTGTGAAAATCAATAATGTAATCGCAATGTGGAGCGAGTTCCTTCATGAAATGAAAAGCAAACTGTGAAGCTAATGAACCATTTGAACTTCCCGGAAAGCTACGGTTTAAATCTCTTCCATCTGGTAATTCACGTTGTAAATTCAGAAAGCCAAAAATGTTAAAAACGGGCAAACAGATGATCGTTCCTTTACTTGGTTTGTGTAACTTTTTACGAAGAAAACGACGGATAATTTCCACTCCGTTAATTTCATCTCCATGCAATCCTGCCATCAATAAAACGGTTGGACCATCTTCCTTTGCTCGTTCAACAATCACCGGAACTAGAATCGGCGTTCGCGTATGAAGGTGAGCAACATCAAAATTCAATTGGACACTTTTTCCAGGCAAGATTTCTTGTCCAAGAATCACCATTTTTTTAAACTCTTTTTTAACGGTTGACATTGCGTTCGATGTATGAAATGATTTTTCCAGCAATATCCTGTTGTGTTGTTTTCTCGATTCCCTCTAAACCTGGAGACGAATTCACTTCCAAAACAAGTGGCCCTCTTTCTGATTGCAACATATCTACACCTGCAATTCCAAGTCCAACTGCTTTTGCAGCAAGAATCGCCGTGTATTTTTCTTCGGTTGTTAATTCAATTTCCATGGAGGTACCACCACGGTGTAAGTTCGAACGAAACTCTCCTGGTTTTCCTTGGCGCTTCATCGCTCCTACGACTTCACCGTCCACCACAAAAGCACGAATATCTGCGCCTTTTGCTTCACGGATAAACTCTTGTACAATCACACGTGCTTTCAATCCATTAAAAGCTTCCAGTACCGATTGAGCGGCATTCATGTTTTCTGCCAAAACAACACCTAATCCTTGGGTTCCTTCCAGTAATTTTAATACCACTGGAGCTCCTCCCGCTGATTTTACCACGTGTTTTACGTCCTTTGAGTAATTCGTAAAAACCGTTTTAGGCAAGCCAATTCCTTCCTTAGAAAGCACTTGCAGACAACGCAACTTATCGCGTGAATGAATGATTCCCCTAGAATTTACCGCGGTAAAAACGTTCATCATTTCAAATTGACGCACAACGGCGGTACCAAAGAAGGTGACTGATGCTCCAATTCTTGGTATGACCGCATCGAATCCTTTTAGGTAACGATCTCCGTAATACAACGCAGGGCCCGTCTGTTCGATTTCGATGTTGCATTTCAAATGATCAATCACATGAGCTTCATGTCCTCTTTGCTCTGCAGCTTCAACAAGTCGACGTGTGGAGTATAAATTCGAATTTCTAGAGAGAATAGCAATTTTCATAAGGCGTGAAGAGATGGATGAAGGTATTTAAGACTGGTATCAACAATGAATCGGTTATTCAATAATTTACGTCCAATTAAAATGGGGAATCGCATTCCCTTACGTTCGGTTAAGGAAAATTCAGTTTTCACAATTTTTCCTCCCATGTGAATTTTCACATAAATGAAATAGCGCTCTTGGGTTTGTCCCGTGGAGCTCTTCACTCTTTTCGTGCGGAATTCTTTGAAGTAAAATATGCGGTCAATATAGGCAGCGTGTGAGTCATCTAAAAATTTTACCTCTAGAACCCCCTTGTTCTCTTGGCAATGAGAAACGTGAATACTCGAAGAGTATGCTCCCGTATCTACTTTCACCTGCACATCACTTAAACCGAACTCGATGAGATCAGCTACTTCGCGTCTACCAATTACAACTTTTTCCTTTTTCATGGGTGAACAACAAATTTACTTGAATAATTGTGAAAACGAAAATACTGCAAGAAATCAAAATAAAGCTCGGATAACCGCGTTAAGGATTGTAACTTTGTCTATATGAACTATTGGATCTTCATCATCACCTTTGTTGTCAGCAATCTTGCTTGGAACCAAAAGGTACGTGTAGAAGGTACCTGCGTGGGCAAGTTCAATAAAGCCCTGGAAAATGTTCAAATTAAAATCAAACAGTACCCATCGCTTTCCTTGCACTCAGACCAAGGTGGAAACTATGCGTTCGAAGCTGAGGCTGGAGATACCTTATTGATTCAATATACCATTGAAGATTTACGAGACCAAGTGAGGGTAATCATTAAAAATCAGGCGACCCAGATCATTCCAAAAGTGATTTTTGCCGTTACGGAGAACCGAGAAGTAATTGTTCAGTATGGATTGAATGATCCTTTCACAATGGACATTCTTCCACCCTTGAAATATACCCAAATGGTGAATGTTGAAAAGTCGTTGGTTTATTCAACAGCTGCAACCTCGAACAATGAACTCACCTCTAATTATAACGTTCGTGGTGGAAATTACGATGAAAACTTAGTATATGTTAATGGGTTTTTGGTCTACCGTCCATTTTTAACCCGCAGCGGACAACAAGAAGGAATGAGTTTTATTCATTCCGCATTGGTTGAATCCGTGCGCTTTTCAGCAGGTGGATTCGATGCACAATACGGTGACCGCTTAAGTTCTGTTTTGGATATTACCTATCGAACACCAGATAGTACCCGTGCCAGCAGTACGGTGTCACTTTTAGGCGTTGAAGCACATACGGAACAATCCGTATCACCACGCTTTAATTACGTGGTCGGTGCGCGCTACCGATCGAATGGCTATTTCTTAAATTCTCTTCCGACAAAAGGAGCCTACAATCCTGTATTTGCCGACGCACAAATTTTAACCAATTATTCGATAACAGAAAAGCTGACGTTTAGCTTACTCGGGCATTTTTCTTCCAATGCATATCGATTTAGTCCTCAATCCGCAGAATCCGATTTTGGAACAGCAAATGAAGCTTATCGCCTTATGATTTATTATGATGGTAAAGAAGCAACCAAATTTCAAACAGCCATGGGAGGAGCTTCTTTGAAATTTCAACCAAACAAAAAAACCAATTTAGATTTCTATCTTTCAGCTTTCAATACGAATGAACGAGAGTATTTTGACGTTCAGGGACAATACTACATTAATCAGTTGGAAACCGATCCATCGAAAGAAGAATATGGTGATTCGATTGCAACACTTGGTGTTGGTACTTTTCTAAATCATGCTCGAAATCGTTTAAATGCGACTATTTTAAGTGCTTACCACAACGGATCTATCTTGTTGTTCAACGGGTATACAGATGATGCGCAATTGCATACGCGAACCTCGAGCATTAAATGGGGTGCGCAAGTCCAGCGAGATTTCTTTACAGATGTGCTGAGTGAGTGGCGAATGATTGATTCCGCGGGATACAGTTTGCCGCAAACGAATCCGCAAGAAGTGACACTGTACGAAACAATCAAAGGAAACCTAAATCTCATAAACTACAAAGTGAGTGGATTCACACAATGGAACCTCACTTGGTCTAAAACGAAAAAAAACTATCCCGTTAAAATTCTGAAAAAATTCAAATCAGGCGATGTGAAGTCCGTTCAAGAATATTCCAAAATCATCAAAGAATCCAATAGTAAATTCGCATTAGCAACTGGTTTAAGAGGTGGATATACAGCGGTAAATCACGAACCTTATTTTACACCGCGCTTTAGTTTAACCTATTTCCCAAGAGCGTATATGGTTCAAAACAATCGCATTGTGCGAAGAAATTTGAGTTATCGCCTTTCAAGCGGATTGTATTATCAGCCGCCTTTTTACCGGGAATTTAGAACATTTGACGGGAAATTAAACCTGAATGTTCGCGCACAGAAATCCATGCATGTCGTGGCAGCTACTGACTTATTTTTTGAAATGTGGGGTAGGGAAAAACCGTTTAAATTTACGGGTGAGCTTTACTACAAGTACTTGTGGGATGTCAATCCATATGAAATCGAAAACGTTCGTACTCGGTATTATGCGGATAATAATGCCGTTGCTTTTGCCTATGGCATCGACATGAATGTTCATGGTGAATTCGTGAAAGGAATAGAATCCTTTTTCAAAGTTGGATTGATGCGTACGCGTGAAGACATCTTAAACGATCATTATACGGAATATTTCAATGCTGCAGGTGAGCGAATTATTTTTGGTTATAGTCAGGACCAAAACGTAGTGGATAGCACCGTTGTTTTCCCTGGTTATGTTCCTCGTCCAACCGATCAATTACTTACCATTGGTGCCTTGGTTCAAGATCAAATGCCTGGATTCGAACAATTTTCCGTTCAAATGGGCTTGCAGTTTGGATCGAGACTTCCATATGGACCGCCCGATTTTACCCGCTACAAGGATACCTTGCGCATGAAGTCTTATTTTCGGGTTGACCTCGCACTTTCCTATGACTTATTGAAAGGCGGAAAACTATCGAGAAAACCAATGGCTAAAAAATGCGAGGCGGCGAGCATTTCATTAGAAATCTTCAATTTATTGGGAATTAATAACGTCCTTTCGAAACAATGGATTCAGGATGTGGAAGGGAAATACTACGCGATTCCAAATTACTTGACCTCTCGTCGATTCAACCTAAAGTTGAGTATCTCAATTTAAAGAAGGTGCAAAGAGGAATTTATTCGGTGAAATCAATTCTGTTTTTACTGCATACATCACAATTCCCGCAGTATTTTTCACACCCAACTTGGCCATGATGTTTTTTCGATGCGTATTCACGGTATGCTTACTTAAAAACAAATGCTCTGCAATTAACTCATTGGTTTGTCCCTCCGCAATTAACACAATGATTTCATTTTCACGTTCTGATAAAATAACTGGTTCACAGCTGAACGACTCAAAGTCTAAGTCATTGACATCAATATTGGCACGTTGAATCGTCTCTAAGATTTGTCCACAAAAGAATTTGTTACCACGACTTGTCTCACTCACCGCATTCACTATTTCACTCAATTCACAGTCCTTCTTCACGTAACTAGTTACACCAGAGCGAAGCGCATCAACCAATGTTTGCGCACTTTGCGCACCGGTAACCGCTAAAAACTTAACCGTTTTAAACTTGGTGGAAACACGCTGAATCGTATCAATGGTGAATCCTTCTGATGTGAAATCAATCAATACAATGGAAGCGCCAAAGGCAGCTAATTGAGCCATCAGTTCCTTTTCATTTCTAGCCTCTCCAACTATGGCAACATTCAACTCCGCCGTTAAAACGGTGCGAAGTCCAAGTCGGATTAAGTCATTGCTATCTGCTAAAATTAAATTCACCTTATTTAGAATTAATATAAACAAAGGTACGGGACATTTAAAAACAAAACGCAAAAATCGTTGTGTATTTTCAACAAGGTATTCACAAGTTCAGTGGAAGAAACTACCTTTGTTTTGTGAAAACAGATATTGGACAAGACATTGCCTGCGCGATTTCCTTTTTAAAACAAGGAGAAACAGTAGCCATACCCACAGAAACGGTTTACGGATTAGCGGCAGATGCGATGAATGAGGATGCTATCACGAAAATTTTCGAGGCAAAGGGACGTCCAACCTCGAATCCATTGATTTTGCATTTTCCCAGTATCGAAGCGATCTATCCCTATGTCACCGAATTTCCGGATACCTTACTTCAACTTGCTACACAGTTTTGTCCAGGACCACTTACCTTCATTTTACCTAAAAGCACTTTGGTTCCATCCTTGATTACTGCGGGACAAGATACCGTAGCAGTTCGTGTTCCCGAACACCCGATGACTTTAGAATTATTGCGGTCCATTGATTTTCCTATTGCCGCACCTAGTGCGAATCGCTATGGAGGAATTAGTCCAACCACAGCGCAGCATGTTTCCTCTCAACTCAACGAACGAATTCCCTATATTTTGGACGGAGGAGCTTGCCAGACCGGACTCGAATCCACCATCATCGGTTTAGCAGAGGGAAAAGTCATTGTGTACCGCTTAGGGGGAATTCCCCTAGAAGAACTCACTAATTGCTTAGGATATATCCCTGAAGTAAAAAATGAAGTACATGAAGGTGTGCGTACTAGCGGAATGGTCAAGTACCATTATGCCACAGAGACGCCCTTGCATTTTTTAAGGAAGCAGGATCAGGAATACAAGGATTCAGAAGGGACAATTCTATTTTCGAAGAAGGGTGCTCTAACAACTTCTTTAAACACGTATTTTTTAAGTGAAGACGGAGACTTAAATGAAGCAGCCAAAAACTTATATGCGGCACTTCACGAAATGGATCAGCGTCAATTTACACAAATTTTTATTGAAGAGTTTCCAAATACTGGACTGGGAAAAACGATGAACGACCGCTTGAAGCGCGCTACGGCAAAATTTGATTGATTAGATTCTCTAAAGTTCGCGCACAAAAAAAAAGCCATCATTTCTGATGGCTTCTTAATATAGTAAATCAACCTCTTATTTAAGGTGACGTCCGTAACGGTTTTTGAATTTATCAATACGACCTGCAGTATCCACAAACTGTGCAATTCCTGTAAAGAATGGGTGAGATTTGTGAGAGATATCCAATTTGAACAATGGATACTCATTTCCATCTTCGTATTGAATGGTTTCTTTCGTAATGGCACATGAAGGGCACAAAAACATATAATCATTAGACATGTCTTTAAATACAACAAGTCTGTAATCTTCTGGGTGTATATCTTTTTTCATTTAACTGAGTTTCTTATTCGAAAATGGATTGCAAATTTAGCTAATTCTTTTTGAAAAACAAGAAAAAAGGGAAAAATCCTTTCTTTTTTCTATCATTTGAACAATTCAAAGGGGATAAATTCTGGAAAACGTTTACCTCAAGGGTATTTCGACGACTACATTTGTGGAGAATTAATAGATGAAATTTAAAGACGCACAAGCTATTCAAACCATTGCTGCATTGCTCCATTGTCAAGTTATGGGGAATACGGCACAACTTGTCACGGGAATCAATGAAATTCATAGGGTTGAATCTGGTGACGTGGTGTTTGTTGACCATCCAAAGTACTTTCAAAAAGCGCTGGAATCAGCTGCTAGCGTAGTCATCATCAACCAAGAAGTCGCTTGTCCCGAAGGAAAATCTTTGTTGATTCACCCGCATCCTTTTGACGCGTTTAATTACTTAGTTCAAACATTTAGTACGGAAGTTGAAATGAATGAACCTGTTGTCCATAAGTCTGCGACAATCGCGCCAAATGTATTTCTTGGTAAAAACGTAGAGATTGGTGAAAATTGCGTGCTTTATGCAGGTGTATACATTGCGGACAACACGAGCATAGAAGCAAATGTAACCATCGGTCCAAATTCCGTAATTGGATATGATGCGTTTTATTATAAAAAAAAGGAAACTGGTTTTGACCGTTTGATTTCATGTGGAGGCGTGTATATTGAGTCCAATGTGGAAATTGGTGCATTGTGTACCATCGATCGAGGTGTCACCGGAACAACACGCATTGGAATGGGAACAAAAATAGATAACCAAGTTCATGTCGGACATGACACGCAAATCGGAAGAAACGTACTGATTGCTGCCGCATGTGGGATTTCAGGATGCGTTGAAATCGGAGATAACGCGACCATTTGGGGGCAAGTTGGAATGGCTAGTGGAATTAAGATTGGTCAACACGCGACCATTCTTGGTCAATCTGGGGTGACAAAAAATGTTCCTGATGAAGCTGAATTTTTTGGGACTCCTGCTGGACCCGTAAAACATAAATTTAAGGAACTCGCATTTCTGAGAAATCAAGCTAAAATAGCGCCATGAGGTTCAACACGGGGAAAGAATTATTATCGCAACTTGAATTGAAGGACAATCGCCTTCATTCCTTGTTGGAGATTACCAATGCCCTCAATTCCAATTTACCTGTCGAATCCTTGTTCAAAATATTCTCCTTTATTCTCAAGGAACAACTTAGCTTTAGTCGATTTGTCTTGTTCATTCAAGAAGATGAATGGCATTGTCCAGTGAAGGTTGGCTACAAGGGAAGGGTGGACATTCAATTAGTAGAAGACGAACTTTACCGTTTTAAAGAAATCACCTTGGTGGAATCTTCTAATTCCAGTTTGCTCAGTGATTTTCAAGCAGTCATCCCCGTTAGTCACCAAGGTAAACCACTGGCATATTTGCTCATTTCGACGATTGGCAAGAAAGAAGATCTGGAACCAGCGCACTTTTCCTTTGCGCAAACCTTAGCGAACATCATTTCGGTTGCCGTAGAAAACAATAGGTTGGTGAAGCAGCACATCATCAAGGAACGCATTTCAAAGGAACTAGAATTAGCCTCCGAAATGCAAAAGATGCTGTTTCCTTCCGAATTGCCTTCCAATCGAAAAATGGACCTTTCTGGCCGATACATTCCTCGTCACGCAATTGGTGGAGATTACTATGATTTCATTCCACTTGGTGATGAAGAATACATTATTTGCATCGGAGATGTTAGCGGAAAAGGAATCTCTGCTGCCATGTTGATGGCTAATTTCCAAGCGACTATTCGGACCTTGTTTAAGTACCAGCGATTTGAAATGTCGTTTTTGATGGAAGAATTAAATAAACTCGTCATGAAAAGCGCAAAGGGCGAGAAGTTCATTACCTTTTTCCTAGCGCATTATAACGCATATACACGCAAAATGACCTACGTGAACGCCGGACACAATCATCCTATTCTATTGAACGGCAGGAAAGTGACGATGTTAAAAGACGGCTGTATCGGACTAGGTATGTTGGACGAACTTCCCAGTATTAAGATCGGGAAATTGGTGTTGAATCCAAATACCACCTTTGTCTTATTCACCGATGGCGTGGTCGAACTGGAAAATGAAGCAGGTGAACAATTTGGCGTAGAACGACTCGTCAAAAATGTTCAAGCCTATTCTCCCTTAAAAATGGAGGATATGAACAACATCATTTTCTCGAAACTCGAAGATTGGAAAGGTCCACTGAACTATGTAGATGATACAGCGATATTCAGCTGCAAGTTTTTCTGATGTTTATTTCCCAAACTGAAAACGGAGCGAAAATACGTGGGTGTAATAGTTGGTCTTTACATCCCCTAGTCTCGTAAAGGCATAATCTAACTGAACGTTTTTCAACTTCACTCCCATCCCCAGATTTGGTTGAATCCCCCAATAATGAGATTGATCAAAATTCGTAAACTGCTGAATGTTGGATACACCTCCACGCAGTTTAAACAGATTTTTATAATTCAAACATAGTCCTAGGTGCGGATCAAAAGAAGCGACATTGGTTCGTAGCAATACGTTACGTTTCCCATCAGTCGTCATGTCGACATCCAATTCTGCAGCTAGGTTTAGTCCTTTTTTTCCTAAGTTCGCATTTCCTGACACAGCAAAAATGAATCGCGGCAAGGTCAGTTCAATGCCATTCGTTGGAATGTCATTTTGCGTCGCTTGAAAAACAGATTGCATTTCTGGAGTTAAGTCAAAAATCCATGCGTTAAAGGTAGAGGTGATGTCCCTAGCCATTAACCCAAATTTCCAATGCTTTGGCAAATGGTATTGCAAACCTGCGTCTAATCCAAATCCCCAGGAATGTGCAAAATCACCGATGTTTCGGTAAATGATTTTGGCGTTTCCACCAACACTCATTCCCTTAACTTTCATGCGTTTCGCATAAGATCCAATAAATGCATAATCTGCTGCTGTAAACAATTGAACATTGTCGTAATTCACGACCCCGTTGTTGTCAATTAATTGAGTCGTATTTGGAATGTCATCAACCCCGAATCGCATGAACGAAAATCCGACCACGTGGTCTTCGTCCAATTTATAACTATAAGCGACATGATCATATTTTGCAATTCCTGCGAAATATTCGGAGTGCATGAAACTCGCCTCCATTTTTGCTGATTGCTGAAGGAGTCCGGCCGGATTCCAATACGTCGCATTTACGCCTTCTGTACTCGCTACGACTGCGTTTCCCATGGAAAATGCGTCAGCTCCTACACCGAGTGTTAAAAATTCATTGGAATATTTGGGAGCGATATCTCCTTGTGACCAGGCGAAAGAGCGAAGCAAACAGAATAAAAGCGCGGTGTAACAGAATGGATTCATGTGACAATAACTTGTTTTTTTATTAAAAATTGTGCGATTTACACAAAACCAACAATAATTTCAGATCAAATTTCAGATTTATTCTAAATTTACCCCAAATATAAATCATGTTTGGACTTGCTAATTTACTAACTGCCGCGAATTTATGTTGCGGAATCGTATCAATTATTTTCACTTTGAGTGGAAGGTTAGATTTAGCTGCCTTATTTTTGTTGTTTTCAGTCGTGGCAGATTTTGCCGACGGGTTTGTTGCAAGGCTAACCAAAACGAGTGGTGAACTGGGTAAACAATTGGACTCATTGGCTGATGTAGTTTCTTTCGGTGTGGCTCCAGGAATCTTTATGATGGTCATGATTGTTTTGGGAGTGGATTACAGCGCGGTAATTGATTTAAAACTAAGTAACTCCGTCGAAGACACACAAAAGTATTTTGTTTTTAATCAAATTATGGCCTGGTTTGCTTCCTTGTCATACGACGTGGAAAATACCTTCCAAGCCTCCATAAAATACCTTCCTTTTACGGCATTAATGATTCCTTTCCTGTCCATGTTTCGCTTGGCGAAATTCAATATTGATTCACGTCAAAGCGATAAATTTATTGGTGTCCCAACACCCTTGAGCACCTTCTTTTTCTTGTTTTTTCCTTTATATTTTTGGTATCAAAAAGAAAACTGGGGACATCAAAGCGACTTTATTTATGGCTTATTTGATTGTTATACCCTTGCCGCGATTTGCATTTTATTCTCTTTTTTGATGATTGCACCCATTCCACTCATCGCATTGAAGTTTAAATCTTGGCACTGGCGAGAAAATACCTATCGCTATATACTTGTTATCATTTCGTTGATAAGTATTCCCATTTTCTTTATCTGGTCGATACCAATAATTGTAATTTTGTACCTGATTTTATCCATCATTGAACACAATCAAAGTAAAAAAACATGAAATTCAAAGCTGAAATTGATGTAATGCCGCTAGATGCACTTCTAGACCCACAGGGGAAAGCAGTCTCTCAATCCATGAAAAACATTGGTCTTTCCGAAATTGAAGGTGTGCGCATCGGAAAACACATTCGCTTATTTATTGAAGCTGATTCTAAAGCAGCTGCAGAAGAGAAAGTAACCTTGGCTTGTCAAAAGATGCTGGCAAATCAAATTATGGAAAGTTTCCACTTCACGGTTACAGAGGCGTAAGATGTCTGTAGGTTTCCGAACCTTTAATCCAACTCTGAACACCTGGAATGATGAAGTATATGTGCGTACTTCTGAAAACGAGGTGAATCAAAAACTCAAGCTTCTTCCCTCTGCCCAAGATTCGTATAGACGTCTTTCGGTCCTGAACCGTGCAGATTATTTGCATGCCATTCATCGATCACTGCAAAAAAGGATGGGGATCATTAAAGACTTCTACCTCAAAGAAAGTGGACTTTCCGAGAGCAGATTTGAAACGGAATGGAAGCGAACACTCGATACAATTATCCTTTTTGAGCAATACCTCCGAAGTCACCCGTCGTTCGAAAAAAAGGGATATTTACCGACTGATTCCATTCAGATGCGGAAAGCAGCCTTACCGATTGGACCCATACTTGTGTTAGGGTCGAGTAATTTTCCACTCGCCTATTCCACTGTTGGCGGAGACACCGTTGCCGCATTCGCAGCAGGATGTTGCGTCATTGTCAAAGCCCATCCCATGCATGCCGGAACAAGTTCTGTTGTAGCCGCATGTATCGAAGAGGCAAGAAAAACACTAAATTTACCCGAAGGATTATTCACACATATTTTGGATGACGGCATTGGACTTGCTCAACAACTGTGTCTAGATGAACGCATTCAAGGAATCGGTTTTACTGGAAGTTTTAAAGGTGGGAAAGCGCTCATGGATTTAGCACAAACCCGAAAAAACCCGATACCTGTTTTCGCTGAAATGGGAAGCGTTAATCCAGTCATTATACTTCAAGACTTGAGCACAGATCAACAGCAACACGCGGCTAAGAAACTTGCCTTTTCAATTGGCAACGACGCAGGACAATTCTGTACGAAGCCAGGATTAATTTTTATTCCCAAAGGAGAAATGGGATCGTCGTTTTTAACCCTACTCATCCAGGCATTTAGTGAAATTTCACCTGTTCCGATGTTACACCCACGCATCCACGAAAATTTTGATAAACGCAGAATAGATGTTATTTCATTGAAAGGCGTGCAGCATCATACACATCAGGGAGCATTAAATGGAATTGAGGGAAGATGTACACTTGCTGAAACAGAAATGTCCATATTTCTTCAATCGCAGTCCATGCACGAAGAAGTTTTTGGTCCGTTTAGCCTAATTGTTAGGTATGAAAATAGTGAAGAACTAAGAACAGGAATTCAAACGCTTTCCGGACAACTGACAGGTAGTCTATTTTATGGAAATCACTCCGGACTAGTAGATGAATGGATTCATTTACTCACTGATAAAGTAGGACGAATTGTTTTGAATGATGTACCAACCGGTGTGCGGGTAATGGAAACAATGCACCATGGCGGACCTTTTCCAGCAAGCAGTGACGCAAGATTTACAGCCGTTGGTACAGACAGTATGTTGCGATTTCAAAAGTATGTAACTATTCAGCAACAAAACATAACTTGAAAAAGAAGATTTATCGTAATTTTGAGTAAAATTTCTATTATGGAAGATCAACAAACACCAAAAAATTCAAACGGCTTATACCTTGGATTTATTTTCATTTTACTTATTGGAATTGCTTCATTAGCCTTCGCATGGTCGGCTCAACGAACGAAACTCAATCAATGCCAAAATGAAAATGCGCAATTAATCAACGACATGGCGAGCATGGAGGATATGCTTGGGGGATATGTGAATGTGGGGGATCTCTCCAAAGATTTGAAGAAAGATTTTCGAAACATGCTCGATAATTACGACAAGTTAATCCAAATGGATGCGTCCAAAGCAGATTCCTTGAACAAGCAGAAAGACCGCATCAATGGCCTTTTGAAAAAAGTGGAGAGTGGTAAATTGAGTTACCGTGAATTAATGAAGGTCCGCAAAGAAAATGAAACCTTACGAGGAATTATGCGAAGCTATGTTCGCACCATCGATTCCTTGAATACGCTAAACATCAAAATTGGAACTGAATTGGTGGAAACATCGGCTAAGCTTAGTTCGACATCCTCGGAACGAGATGAATACCGAAAAGCAGCGGAAACGAGTCAGCAGCAAGTTAAAAAAGGAAGCAAACTACAAGCCTACAACATTCAATCAACGGCCTTGAGACTGAAGCTAAACAACATGCCAGAGCCGACGGACAAAGCGAAAAATGCAGTTCAAATCAAAAGTAGCTTTACCCTTTCGGAGAACATCCTTGCAAATGCCGGTAAAAAAGTTGTTTATATGCAGATTATAGCACCAGATGGACAAACACTACAATCGAAGGCAAACTACCTATTGGAGACGGAAAACGGTAGCGTAGCATATTCAGAACGCAAAGAAATTGACTACCAGAATGAAGCCATTGACCTGACGATTTACTACAGTATCAAAGGCGAAGGATTACAAAAAGGAGCTTACAAAGTGAGCATCTTTTGTGACGGTAATTTGATCGGAACAGATGGTTTCTCATTAAAATAACTCATGGAGGCAAGAGAACAAGGATTTGTTGATGTAGAAATTAACTCCAATGGATTAGGCACGGTTACTTTCGGGCATCCCATGAGCAATTCATTACCTGGTAAGGTATTAAGAAAGCTCGCTCAAACAATTACAGATCTTGGTAACAATATGGACGTACGCGTCATCCTATTGAAGTCTGAAGGTGAACGAGCGTTCTGCGCTGGAGCTAGTTTTGATGAATTAATCGCTATTGAGGACCTACAAACAGGACATGAATTTTTCTCAGGTTTTGCCGGCGTCATTAATGCATGCCGCAAATGTCCAAAATTCATTATCGGAAGAGTACAAGGAAAAGCAGTTGGTGGTGGTGTTGGAATTGCTTCATCCGTAGACTATTGTTTTGCAACAACACGTGCTGAAGTGAAATTATCCGAGTTAGCGGTCGGAATCGGTCCATTTGTTGTTGGTCCAGCAGTTGAGCGCAAAATCGGATTAGCAGCCATGAGTGAATTAGCCATCAACGCGACGGAATGGCGATCAGCGGCATGGGCAAAAGAAAAAGGACTTTACACCGATATTTATGAAGATGTAGCGTCCATGGATTTGGAAATTCAACGCTTAATCACTCAATTGATCTCTTCTAATCCAGAGGCGATGTCCGAATTGAAGCAAATTTTCTGGCAAGGAACAGCACATTGGGATCAACTTTTAATGGATCGCGCTGCAATTAGTGGTCGACTCGTATTAAGTGAGTTCACAAGAAATGCGATTTCTGCATTTAAAGCGAAATAAATTCTTCTTTTTTTCACTTTTCCTTTGTATTTAATCACAATAGTTGTATCTTTGCACCCCTAATTTTAGGGTTTATTCGTTTTTTATTTAATAAAAAGTACCGTGAATACATTAAGTTACAGAACGTTATCTGGCAACACTGAAACCGCAGACAAAAAGTGGTTTGTTGTAGATGCAGAAGGTCAAACAGTAGGTAGATTAGCTAGTAAAGTGGCTAAAATCATCCGAGGAAAATACAAAACTTGTTATACTCCGCATGCGGATTGTGGCGACAATGTAATTGTCATCAATGCAGAGAAAGTTGCATTTTCAGGAACGAAGTTAGAGGACAAGGAATACGTACGTTTCTCTGGTTATCCAGGTGGACAACGTTTCACGAAAGCTGAAGACATGTTAAAAAAACACCCTGAGCGCTTAATAGAGAAAGCGATAAAAGGAATGTTGCCCAAAAACACACTTGGTCGTAAATTATACACCAATTTAAAAGTTTATACCGGGACTGAGCACAAACACGAAGCGCAGCAACCCCAGTTATTAAATCTTGATACACTCAAATAAGAATTATGGAAATAATTAATGCTTTAGGAAGAAGAAAAACAGCAGTTGCTCGTGTTTACATGTCAAAAGGTAGCGGGAAAATCGTTGTGAATAAAAAAGAAATGAAGGTAATGTTTCCAATTGATGTACTTCAAGGAAAAATCAACCAACCCTTTATTTTAACAGATACTGTAGGTCAATTCGACATCAAAGTAAATGTAATGGGTGGTGGGATTAATGGTCAAGCAGAAGCAATTCGTTTGGGTATTTCCAGAGCACTTGTTGAGTTATCTGCAGATTACAAACCATTATTGAAAGCAGAAGGCTTGATGACACGTGACCCGAGAATGGTTGAACGTAAGAAACCAGGTCAACCGAAAGCACGTAAGAAATTCCAGTTCTCGAAACGTTAATTTTCAAGAATTAGGTTGTTTAGCATCCAAACGTCGGAGTACCTACAATCATTGGTTGTCCCTCCTTCGTTGCTTAACTCATTATATTAGGAACGTAAACAAAAACAAAATATGTCTAAATTAAAATTTGAAACTTTACTAGAAGCAGGTGTACACTTTGGTCACTTGAAAAGAAAATGGAACCCAGCAATGGCTCCATACATTTTTGAAGAGAAAAAAGGAATACACATCATCGATTTGAACAAAACAATCGTTCATTTAGATCAAGCATGTGCCGCAATGAAACAAATTGCTAAATCTGGTAAGAAAATACTATTCGTAGCAACAAAAAAACAGGCGAAAGAACTCGTTTCTGAGCGTGTAGCTAAAGTGAATATGCCTTTCGTTACAGAACGTTGGACAGGTGGAATGTTGACAAACTTCCAAACAACACGTAAGTCCATCCGTAAAATGGCCATGATCGACAAAATGAAGTTAGATGGTTCATGGGAGACATTAAACAAACGTGAGAAACTATTCAAAACACGTCAAAGAGAGAAATTAGAAAAAACGTTTGGTTCCATCGCTGACATGACGCGTCAACCAGCCGCTATTTTCATCATTGATATCTTAAAAGAACACATTGCATTAGCGGAAGCTCGTCGTTTGAACATCCCTACTTTTGCCATGGTGGATACAAACTCCAATCCTAAATTAGTTGACTTCCCTATTCCAGCGAATGATGATGCAACGAAATCTATTGCATTAATTATGGACCATATCTGTGAAGCTATTCGTGAAGGATTAGAAGATCGAAAAAACTTAAAAGCAGGTGAAGAAGGAGCAGATGCAAATGCACCAGTTGCTGAAGCAGCTCCAGTTGTTGAAGCAGCCCCAGTTGTTGAAGCAGCTCCAGTAGTTGAAGCAGCCCCAGTTGTTGAAGCAGCTCCAGTAGTTGAAGAAACTCCAGTTGTTGAAGAAACTCAAGTTGTTGAAGAGACTCCAGTTATTGAAGAAGCTCCAGTTACTGAAGAGGTAACAGCAGTTGAAGAAGCTCCATTAGTCGAAGAAACAGCAACAGAAGAAACAACAGAAAATTCAGCAGAATAATTCATATTTAAAATAAAAAGGTCATGGCAATTACAGCTTCAGATGTAAACAAATTGCGTCAACAAACAGGCGCTGGAATGATGGACTGCAAAAACGCATTGGTTGAAGCTGATGGTGATTTTGAAGCAGCAGTAGATATTCTTCGTAAAAAAGGTCAAAAGATTGCTGCGAAACGTGGCGACAATGATGCGAAGGAAGGATTGATTATGGCACAAGCTTCAGCTGATGGGAAATCAGGTGTAATTCTTACCTTAAACTGCGAAACTGATTTCGTTGCTAAAACGGAGGGTTATGTTGCAATGGTTCAATCGTTAGTAGACATCGCTCTGGAAAAAAGACCAACTTCTATCGAAGAATTAAAAGCATTACCATTTGACGCTCGTTTGACTGTAGAAGAAAAAATTATTGAGCAAGTGGGTGTAGTTGGAGAGAAATTAGATCTTTCTGCTTATGCAGTGATTAATGGAAACTTCGTTGTTTCTTACAATCACCCAGGAAATCAATTGGCAACGTTAGTTGGATTGAGTTCTGGAACTGCTGCCGATATCGCAGAGGCTGGACGTCAGGTTGCCATGCAAGTTGCGGCAATGAATCCAATCGCTATCGATAAAGACGGTGTTGATGCACGCACGATTGAACGCGAAATCGAAGTTGGAAAAGATTTGGCTATCCAAGAAGGAAAACCAGCTGAAATGGCTGAGAAAATTGCTTTGGGTCGTTTGAATAAATTCTTCCAGGAAAATACCTTGTTAAGTCAAGCATTCGTTCGCGACAACAAAATGACCGTAGAACAATTCTTAAACAGCACAGAGAAAGATTTAACAGTCATCGACTTTAAACGATTCTCCTTAAGTTAATTTTTTAAAAAAGCTATCGTTTGATAGCTTTTTTTTTGTGATTAAATTTCCTAACTAAACGATTTGTATATTTGCTCAATCCTATTCATATGACCTATAAACGTATCCTTCTAAAATTAAGTGGCGAATCCCTAATGGGTGCAAAACAATTTGGAATAGACAACCAACGAATCAATAGCTATGCTGTTCAAATAAAAGAATTGCACGAAATTGGCGTTGAAGTGGCTATTGTTATTGGAGGCGGGAATATCTTTCGAGGTGTACAAGCCGAAGAAGGTGGAATGGATCGCACACATGGTGATTACATGGGCATGTTAGCTACCATGATTAACTCCATGGCATTACAATCTGCTCTTGAAGCCAATGGCGTATCGACACGCTTACTTTCTGCTATTGAAATGAAAGAAATCGCTGAGCCATTCGTGAGACGTAGAGCTGTTCGTCATTTAGAAAAGGGGCGCGTAGTGATCTTTGGTGCAGGAACAGGAAATCCTTTCTTTACAACCGATTCCGCAGCTTCTCTGAGAGCCATAGAAATCAATGCAGAAGTAATTTTAAAAGGAACGCGCGTAGATGGAATTTACACGGCGGATCCTGAAAAAGATAAAACAGCTACTAAATACGATCAGATTTCTTTCGATGAAGTCTATTCAAAAGGCCTAAATGTCATGGACCTTACCGCATTTACCCTGTGTAAAGAAAATAATTTGCCCATTATCGTTTTCGATATGGACACCCCAGGTAATTTGAAAAAATTAATGTCTGGTGATAAAGTAGGAACAATCGTTTGTAATTAAAAAAAGATGACGGAAGAACTAACTATGATTTATGATGACTTTAAGGTTTCCAATAATAAAACCTTCAGTCACCTAGAAACTGAGCTCACGAAAATACGCGCTGGGAAAGCCTCCCCTGCGATGCTTGGTGGCGTGATGGTTGATTATTATGGCTCCATGACTCCACTTCAACAAGTAGCCAATGTAAATACCTCAGATGCGCGAACTATTTTGGTTCAACCTTGGGAAAAAGCCATGTTGAACGAGATTGCCCGCGGAATCATCAATGCTAATATTGGATTGAATCCACAAAATAACGGGGAGCAATTAATTATTACTGTTCCACCATTAACGGAAGAACGTCGACGCGAATTAGTAAAACGTGCAAAAGGTGAAGCGGAAAATGCCAAAGTTGGTGTGCGGAACAACCGTAAAGATGCTATTGACATGATCAAAGAATTGAAAAATGATGGACTTTCTGAGGACATGGCAAAAAGCGCAGAAGAAGAAGTTCAAAAAATCACCAACATCAGTATCAAAAAGATTGATGACTTAGTTGAAATCAAAGAAAAAGATATTATGACCGTGTAAACGGAAATCATACCATTCAGAAGAAAGACCTACACTTGTTGGTCTTTTTTCGTTTTACGACATTGCTTGTATGATTTCTTCTTTGCTCAGGCTTGCATGGATACGAATTTCACCATGAGCAGCTAAAAGAAAAGGAATGGAATGATCCAAGCACAAATCCAAATCATGGGTAGACAATACAATACACTTATTCTTTTCCGCTGAAAGGAGTTTTAGCAAGGCCAACAATTTTTTTCGATTGATGTAATCTAAAAAAGCGGTTGGTTCGTCCAATAAAATCACAGGGGTCTCTTGCACAAAAGCTCTTCCCACAGCACAAAGTTGACGCTCGCCATCACTGATTTCATCGGTGAATTTATCTAGCAAATGTATAATGGACAAATCAGACGCCACACTTTCCACCATTTGCCAGTCTTTCACGCCTAAACGACCGAATAAATCTGTATAGGGTGCTCTGCCCAATGCCAAATAATCCTTCACCTTTAAAAACTCCACACCTTCGAAGCGCGTATCCACAAGGGAAATCGTTTCTGCTATTTCTTGAGGATTCAAACTTGAAACGGATTGACCATTTATGGTGATTTCTCCAGCTAATTGTTTTTGAAGACCTGCCATTGTTTGAATCAAGGTGGATTTTCCAATTCCATTTCTACCAACCAAGGCATAGACCTTTCCAGCTGCTAAAAATAGATGCTCAGTACGCAGTAATTCACGTTGATAACCAATGTGCAGCTCTTGTAATTGTATCATCTCAGTTTACGCATTAATAAGAATACAACAAAAGGAGCACCGATGATGGAAGTAATCGCATTCAATGGAATACTGAATTGGTCTTCTAATACTTGAATAAACGCATCTGTTAAGAGTAGGAAAATAGCTCCTATGAAGCAATTTCCAATGATTAGATAACGATGGTTCGATGTTTGAAATAAGATTCTTGTCAAATTGGGAATGGCAATTCCAACAAAAGCAATTGGACCACAAAAAGCGGTAATTAATCCAGCAAACAAAGCCGTCAACATCAGGACAAACATGCGTATCGATTTAATTGGCAGTCCTAATAAGGCGGCTGACTTCTCCCCTATGACTAGCATATTTAAAGGCTTGACCAATAAGAATGATGCAGCGATTCCAACTAAAAAAATCAAGGAAATGAATCCAAGTTGTCCGAATTCAACTTGCTGAAGCGAGCCCATAGACCACATCGTATAGGATTTCAACGATTCAGCGCCCGCGAAGGATTCTAAGATGGAGACAATCGCAGAGGTAAAACTTCCAAACATCAATCCAACCAACAACAAAGAAATCTGAGATTTTAAACGCTGTGCGACCGCCATCATGAGGAGTCCAGCAGTAAATGCCCCAATTAATGCGGTTCCGATTAAACCAAAATTTGACTGAAAAAACCGTATAGATGTCATTAAACTCAAGGCAATCAGTAAACTTGCACCGGAATTAATTCCTAAGACATAAGGTCCTGCTAATGGATTCTTGAACAAGGTTTGCATCAACATTCCCGACAAAGACAATCCAGCTCCTGCGAATAAAGCCATTGCTAAGCGTGGAATTCTGAATTCCCTTACCAGTACATGCGCAGTGTTTTTGGCGTCGTAATTCCAAAACGAATCAAAGAAAGAAGCAAATGAAATCTCAATTTGACCGGCCATTAAATGAAGGTACATGGCTATGGGTAAAAAACACAGCAAACAAAACATCATCCATTTTAAACTCCAATCTTTCATTTCACTTCTTGATAAAAATGAAGGTCCTTTGTGGATTTTCCTGCTGCAATTCGAGCAAGATCTTCCAGTAACCAATCTGGACGTAAGGTACTCAATTCCCAATACTTATTACTGTTGTGCGTGTAACAAAATATTTTTGAATGCTTGAAAAAAGGCAAGTATTTAGCTTTTGGATGAACGCGAATGATTTCTTTTTTAGTTGGGAATCCTGGATTCAACCAAATTTTCACGTTTTCCCCATCCTTCAAGATTTTCTCTCTGGAATACGCTACACTTCCTGTTCCCGTTGTTTGATGATACACGTAATTCAATCCAGCGTTTCTAAAAATATCGGCCATAAAACTCTCGCCCGCTGGGGCATACCAAAAATCCCCCGTTACGTTTCCTGAAATCATTTCGCTTGAAACTATGCTGGGATTCTTGGAAAAATTATAGGCTTGTTCAATGGTGCGAAATAACTGAATTGCCTCTGGGACTTTTCCACTCAAAACACCAAAAAGCAAGATCCATTCCGCCCTTCCCAATGCCGATTGCTCTCGCCAATCAAAGTTTGGAATGCAATGAATGCCTAATTTTTCCAAACGTTTTTCTTGAGAAAATGAGCCGGAGAAGGCACTGTAAATCACATATTCAGACTTCGAACGCAGCAATTGATCCACGGACATAGATTGTTCGTTCTGGAGTGCAATAACCTGTTTCTGTTGGAATCGTTTTTTGACTTTTGGACTGTAGACATACCTAATATCTGTGATCGCCGCGATTCGTTGCTCTTCGTTTAATGCCGATAACATACCGATATGAGTAGCCGATAAAACCGCTAAATCATTAGCTGGAGAAGAAATTTTCAATTGAAAACGTTCGTTCTTCCGATCTGGATGTTGAATGCAAATCCAGTACCCATTTTTCGTTTTAAAAACACTTAAGTATTTACTATACCGACAGAGGTTGGCTCCCTTTGATTCCGATTGTTGACGATGCGTTGTTTGATTGGAACAAGAAGCAAGTATCACCAAAAGAATGACCAAGAAAAACCTCATCTAGTTAATATTGTTCAGATTCATTCGGAAAGTCACCTGACCGTACATCTTTGATGTATGCATGGAAAGAATTCATCATTTGCTCGTGCAAATTATTGTACTTGCGTAAAAAACGTGGATTGAATTCATTATTAATCCCTAACATATCGTGCACCACAAGAACTTGCCCATCAACGCCATTTCCTGCTCCAATACCAATGATAGGAATGCTTACCATTTGCGCGACTTTTTCAGCCAATTGCGCAGGTATTTTTTCTAAAACTATTGCAAAGCAACCCACTGCTTCTAAAGCCTTGGCATCTTCAATCAAGCGCTGCGCCTCTTCGTCTTCCTTTGCTCGAACAACATATGTTCCGAATTTATAAATGGATTGGGGTGTCAGTCCTAAATGCCCCATTACGGGAATTCCTGCCGTTAAAATCCTTCCGATAGATTCAATAATTTCTTGTCCTCCCTCCAATTTAACCGCATGACCTCCAGATTCCTTCATGATTTTAATCGCGCTGGACAGTGCCTCTTTGGAATTTCCTTGATAGGATCCAAATGGCATATCCACTACAACCAATGAACGCTGTACTGCACGTACCACAGAAGATGCATGATAGATCATTTGATCTAAGGTGATCGGTAAGGTTGTTTCATGTCCAGCCATTACATTGGATGCGGAATCTCCAACTAAAATCACATCGATTCCAGCCTCATCCACAATGCGCGCCATGGAAAAGTCATAGGCCGTAAGCATGGAGATTTTTTGTCCGGCATTCTTCATTTCATGAAGGGTATGCGTCGTTACTTTTTTTACGTTTGAATGAACTGACATAGTTTCGTTTATCCAGCTGACGGATTCCAATGGAACCAAACAATCAGCGTCATTTAAGCAAAATTAAGGCTTAATCTTTGAATCTACTAATTCGTAAATGCGGTGATGGAATTATAAGGAATTCAAATAAGAATCTACGTTTGATTGAATGCGGCGCGTGATGTCAGTAGTTTCTGATTTCACAAATGCATTTCCCGTAATTTTCTCGTAAAGTTCAATGTATCGATCGGTAATTGTCTGAACAAATTCATCTGGCATAAATGGCATTTGTTGTCCATCTAATCCTTGAAAATCGTTTTCAATCAACCATTGACGAACGAATTCTTTCGACAATTGCTTTTGAGCATCGCCATTTGCTTGTCTTTCCTCGTAACCATCTTTGTAAAAATAACGAGATGAATCAGGTGTATGAATTTCGTCAATCAAGATCACTTCTCCATTTCGAATCCCGAATTCATATTTTGTATCTACTAAAATCAACCCGCGAGCAGCAGCCATTTCCGTTCCTCGTTGAAACAAAGCACGTGTATACGCTTCCATTTTTTCATAAATCGCTTGAGGAACGATTCCTTTTGATAAAATATCCTCTCTAGAAATATCTTCGTCGTGTCCTTCTTCCGCTTTTGTTGCTGGTGTAATGATCGGCTCCGAGAAACGGTCGTTTTCCTTCATTCCCTCCGGAAGAATTACCCCACAGAGCATGCGTTTTCCCAATTTATACTCGCGTGCTGAATGTCCGGCTAGGTAACCGCGTATCACCATTTCAACACGAACTGGCTCACATGCCAATCCCACAGCTACACTTGGATCAGGAGTAGCAACAAGCCAATTTGGTACGATGTCCCTTGTTGCGTCTAAGAACATGGTGGCTACTTGATTGAGCACTTGACCTTTAAACGGAATTCCTTTCGGTAAAATATGATCAAACGCTGAAATTCGATCCGAAGCAACCATAACTAACAATCCATTATCCAAGGTATACACATCGCGAACTTTGCCGTGATATACATTTGTTTGTCCCTTGAAGTTAAAATTTGACTCTGTTATTGCGTTCATGCTTGTTTCTCTTTAAGTTCTTTTTGTGCTTTTGCTTCTATTTCTGCTTTATCGAATGCTTCGATAATTTTCTTTACTAATCGGTGTCTAATGACGTCACTTTGCCCCAAACGAATCACGCTGATTTCATCCACATCCTTCAATACATCCAAAGCGTATGCTAGTCCGGAACGCTGTTTACTGGGTAAATCAACTTGGGACATATCACCTGTTATGATGAATTTCGCTGTCATTCCCATACGCGTTAAAAACATTTTCATTTGCATTTGAGTTGTATTTTGAGCTTCGTCCAAAATCACAAACGCTTTATCCAATGTTCGTCCACGCATGAACGCCAGAGGTGCTATTTCGATCACTCCAAATTCAATCATATCCGCTAATTTCTCTGCCGGAATCATGTCCCGTAAAGCATCATAAAGCGGCATTAAATATGGATCGAGCTTCTCTTTTAAGTCCCCAGGAAGAAAACCAAGATTCTCACCTGCCTCCACGGCTGGCCTCGTTAAAATGATGCGTTTCACTTCTTTTGCTTTAAGTGCTCGGACAGCCAAGGCAACAGCAGTGTATGTTTTTCCTGTACCTGCAGGGCCGACAGCAAAAACCATGTCGTCTTTATCAACCGCTTGAACCATTTTCTTTTGGTTCACCGTCCGCGCCTTAATTTTTGCCCCACCGTTTCCATGTACTAAAATCTCGGATCCATCTTCGGTGGAGAGCATTTTAGAACCATCGTCCAACATCAAATTATCGATGTTGTTTTCTGTGAGATGATTGAATTTTTGATAATGTTGAGTGAGCAAATTGAATTTACGTTCAAACTCATCCATGACCTCTTCATCGCCATTCAAGGTAATCATGTTTCCACGAGCGGTAATTTTCAGCTTCGGGAAGAACGTTTTGATGTGACGTAGATTTACATCATTTACTCCAAAGATCTCTGCGGGATTCAATCCACTAATTTCAATATGTCGATTTCCTGTATTCAATTTATTTTAGTCTATGTTCAGGGGTGATACTCTTATTTAGATTACTTTTGGTAAAATTATAAATTTCTGCGGACACTCATTTCTGTTTGACATGCAAATCGTAACACTAACTTCAGATACTGGACTTCAAGACTACTATGTGGCCGCAATGAAGGGTGCCATTTTAAATCAAATGCACCAAACCACGATTATCGACATCTCACACCAAATACGTCCATTTGATGTGGCAAATGCCGCTTTTCAATTGCGCTGTTGTTACCGAGATTTTCCGAAAGGAACAATTCACATCATTGGAGTAGATAGCGAACCCATCTTATCTGGAGATAGAGCAAGTTTTCCTACCATCATGTTATTCAGCGGACAATTTTTTATTTCAAATGACAATGGATTCTTTGGTTGTTTTTTAGATGAAGAGCAGCCAGATGAGTTATTCCAATTCACAGATATTCTGAACCACCCAGAAATGGTGAAGTTCCCAACGAAAAATTGTTTTATTCCACTTGCGAAAAGGATTGCTGCAGGAGAGTCTATAGGTAGTTTCGCGAATCCAACAACTGCATATAAGCGTGCATTCATGCAAAAACCAGTTATTGAACATTTAATTATCCGTGGAAATGTTATTCACATAGATGGATACGGTAATTTAATCACAAACATCAGTAGGTCAGATTTTGATCGTTTTGGTGAAAAAACGCCATTTACCATTAAGTATTTGAACAAAGAATATTACATCGACGAAATCAATGAAACCTATAACAACGTCACCATGGGTGAACGTGTGGCCCTGTTCAATAGCAGTGAACTGCTAGAAATTGCCATTAACCGAGGAGCAAATGGCAGTACGGGAGGAGCAAATAAACTTTTTGGCATGAGACAAGGGGATCCCGTTCATATCGAATTTACTCCAAAAGGCTCCAAAGAGGACTTTGACTCATTATTTGAATAGTTCAAATGATTACCCGAATTGTTAAGCTTGAATTTCAAGAGGATCGTTTAAAAGCATTCTTAGATCACTTTGAAGAGGTCAAATGGTCTGTTACTAACTTTCCAGGCTGTCAAGGAATGAAATTAATTCAGGACATAAAGAATCCCTGTGTGATCATGACTTACAGTCATTGGAAAAATGAAGAAGCACTAGAAAATTACCGCCTATCTCCCCTATTTCAATCCATCTGGCCGACCATTAAACCATGGTTCTCTGCGAAACCAGAAGCCTGGAGTTTAAGGGAATACTTTGATGGATTTCAATGACTTAAATAGTAATATAGGCAAAAAAATTCACTTTTTTTTGGATAACCGGTAATTAAGTCTACCTTTACCCAAAATTAATTTATTACAAAATGAGTAGAGGAACAGTAAAGTTCTTTAATGAATCTAAAGGATTTGGATTTATTATCGAAGACGACACGAACAAAGAGTATTTTGTTCATGTAACAGGATTAATCGACAAAGTCAAAGAAAACGACGAAGTTGAGTACGATTTACAAGAAGGTCGTAAAGGTTTGAATGCAATCAATGTAAAAAAAGCATAGTAGTACATTCTCATCATTAAAATCCCGCATCTCGCGGGATTTTTTTTTGAATAAACTTTTCAAAAAAAATCGGTTGAAAGGAAAAATTGCCCCTGTTCATCGTACGTGGAAAATCCTTATTTTTGAGGACTGAAAAATTCATATGCGCGCACTCTTTTTTAAAGAAATCAACAGTTTTCTAAGTTCCGTTATTGGATATGTGTTTATCCTCATTTATTTGATTGCATGTGGATTATTCCACTGGGTGCTTACTTACAACACCAATCTATTAGAAGGAACCGAAGCGGACATGATTCCTTTCTTCAATTTATCGCCCGTTATTTTCTTTATCCTTATTCCCGCCATTACCATGCGCTCGATTGCGGAAGAACGTCGAACAGGAACGATAGAACTTTTATTAACGCGTCCCATTTCAGATTTCAAACTCATCTTTGCAAAATATTTGGCCGGCGTTGCCTTATTGGTTATCGCTATTATTCCAACCATTATTTATTTCATTTCCATGTATTACTTGGGAAAACCTTCGGGAAATATCGATACAGGTGCCACTATTACCTCTTATGTCGGACTGATTTTGCTCGGTGCAGTATTTGTTTCCATTGGAATTTTTGCGTCCTCACTCACCAATAGTCAAATTGTTGCGTTTATTCTAGCAATGTTTATGTGTTGGGTATTCTATGATGGATTTAACTTGTTGGGGAATTTTAGTCAATTCGGTGAACTTGACTACTTTATTAAATATGTTGGTATTGCCTTCCATTATGATTCCATCAAAAAAGGTGTGATCGATTCCGGTGACATCATCTACTTTGTCTCGCTAAATTTGTTGTTCTTATTTGCCTCTCTGACGGTGATTAAAACATTGAAAAAATAACATGAAGAAGAATCTTACAAAAGGAATTTTCAACTGGACCGTTCTCGCACTTGTCGCTGTGGCGATTGTTTTAGTGAACGTCATTGGCTCCCTCATCTATTACAAAATAGATATGACCAAAGATCAACGTTATTCTTTGGCAAATAGTACTGAACTTTTCTTATCGAACAAGGATAACTTTGAAAATAGAATTAGTATTCAAATTTATTTAGAGGGCAACATGCCTTCCGAAATCAAACACTTTCAAACAGCATTAAAAGATAAACTTCAAGATTTTAAACGCATCGCTGGCAACCGCATTGAATACTTATTCTCGGATATCAATGTAGGGTCAGAAGAAGAAGTCAATGCCATGCGAGCGCAATTGTACGATAAAGGAAAAGGAATCATGCCCTTGGAGATAACGTACATGAAGGATGGAACGCAAAGTAAAGTGATGTTATTTCCCGGTGCAATCATGAGCTACACTGTAAATGGAATCACCAAAGAAAACATGGTTCAATTTCTACCTGGAACACAACCCGGACATCCAAATAGCCTAGAGGATATGGCGGAAATTATCGAGACCTCTTTAAATAACTTGGAGTATAATTTGATTTCAAGTATGCGCCGATTGACACAAGTCAATAAGCCTAGAATTGCTTTCCTTCAAGGACATGGTGAATTGACGTATCAGCAAACCATGCGCGCCCGAGCCTTGCTAGCTCCCTATTTTACGCTTTCAGATGTGAATTTATCTGATTCCATCGCCGCTTTAAACGATGTTGATGGCGTTATCATTGCAAATCCACGCGTACCCTATTCAGATAGCAGCCTGTACATTCTCGACCAATTCGTTATGAGAGGCGGAAAATTAATGGTGTGCATGAATACCCTTGGTCACGATGAAGATACTCTTATGGCACGTGGGATGACTCATTCCATGCGAAGAAACCTTAAATTGGATCGATTGTTATTTGATTATGGCATCAAAATTCATGAAAACTACATGATGGATGTCCAATGTGCACCCAAAATTGTTCCTTTCGCAGAATCGACTTTCATTCCATGGTTTTTCCATGTGATGGCCACTCCTTCCAAACATCCAATCACACGAAACGTGGATCCAATTTTGCTGAAATATGCGAATGAAGTTAGTTTCGTGGATTTACCAAACCTGAAACAAACCAGTTTAATTACCTCTTCTCCTAATTCAGTTCCTTCCGGATTACAACCCTTTGTAAACCTCGGATTACCTTTGAATTATGGGAAATCACCTAAACTGGTCAACAATCCAGAAGACCCCATCAACAAACTATGTTTAGGAGGCATGGTGGAAGGGTATTTTAATTCGCACTACAATAACCGACTTCCACCAGAGTTCGTGAAAAATTTACCGAAAAAATATGCTTTCCAATCGAAAAGCCAGAAGGAAGGAAAAGTATTGGTAATTGGAAATGGTACTTTCTTTGCCAATACCTACGATTCGATGCCGAATCCAAAAGGATTGAACTACTTGTACCGTCCGAATGGATTCAATGAGTTAAAAATGGATTTCGACTTGTACCAACGTCGGATTTCATTGTACTACGGGAATCAAGAATTTTTTCAAAACATGGTTGATTACATGATGGGGGATAATTCCGTACTTGATATTCGTAGTCGTCAAATTGACATCAAAGAAATTGATAAAGAAAAAGTGAAGAAATTTGCTGGTTTCTACAAAACCATCAACATGCTGTTACCACTTGGGATTATCATTCTTTTAAGCATTATCATGAATTACATTCGAACAAGACGCTACGCCAGAAAATAAGAACCCATGAAAAAAATTATCACGCTCCTTTCCTTAGTTGTTGTTCTGGTCATTCTTGGATGGTTTGCCGTAGATTTAACCCGCAAAGATGGTGTTTCCGACTCTGAGTACATTGAGTTTGCGGTAAAGGACACCAATTCCGTTTCCAAAATCATTATTTCGGATGCCTTTTCAAATACCTTTACTTTAGTTAGAAAAGGCAATGAATGGACAGACCAAAATGGTGGATGTATCATGCAGTCAAGTGCACATTACATCCTCGAAGCACTTGGAAACATCTCATTGAAAGGTTATTTATCAGATAAAAGCCACAAACAATTCATCAAGTTGATGTCGGCAAGTCATACGAAAGTGGAGATTTTCCAAGATGGAGAATGGACAAAAACATGGTATATCGGTCCCTCATCACAAGACCATAACGGTCAAATTATGCTGCTGGAAACAGCAGATGGTGGCAAGAGTTCGAATCCAGTCATGATGCAAATTAAAGGGATGACAGGCATCATTGAACCACGGTTTTTTGCAGACCCAAGAAAATGGGCTTGCACCAATATTTTTGAATTGGAGATGGAACAAATTGCCAGTGTAGATGTCAAATATCCAAATGAAAGTTACCGTAATTTCCATATTTCAGCTGCTGGAAATCGTTTCAAATTGACGCAAAATGGCAAAAAAATCCCTGGAGTCGATACCTTAAACATCTACCGTTATTTGCAGGGTTACAAGAAAATTCACTTTGAATTAGCGAATTACGAATTAAGCAAAAAACAATGTGACAGCTTGAAACGTTCTTCTCCGTTCTGCGTGCTTACTGTCAAAGAAAAACAAGAGACATCGACTAAATTACGCATGTTCAAAATCACCTCAAAAGAAGGACAGCGAAACGAATTTGGTCAAATGGAAAACATGGACATGAATAAATTTTGGTGCCAGCTACCAAATGGGGAATTAGTTAAATGCCAATATTTCGTTTTCAATCCACTTCTCATGGGACATGTTTTCTTTCCAGGAATGGAGTTGATTTTCCCAAAGGAACTGAAATCCGCTAGTTAATCGATTTTGTAAATAGTAAAGGAAATTCGCACTTGGAAATGGTTTATGAATTGATTTCAATTTATGAAAATTGTTCCGCAGCAGTGCAATTGTTCCGCAGCAGTGCAACTTAAGCGGAACTGAACAAAAAAAAGTCCTGACGTTTCCGTCAGGACTTCTGCTAGTGGTGCCTCCAGGAATCTCCGCCGCGGCGGACCAGGGACACTAATATCCAGTCTTTTGCTTGATGAAATCTCGACCTTTTCCCGTTTTAAGTTCCTTTTCTCGAATAATCGCTTCTTTCTTAGTTGTAAATTCTTCGTGGTGTATCAAAACCCAAGGTCCTTTTCCTTTTGTGAACTTACCTAATAATCCCTCATTGTGTTCACTTAAACGACGCATGAGATCTTCAGTATATCCAGTATACTTACACTTTGCCTTTTCGGAATATAATACATAAACAAAATACATCTCAAAAAAAAAGTCCTGACGTTTCCGTCAGGACTTCTGCTAGTGGTGCCTCCAGGAATCGAACCAGGGACACAAGGATTTTCAGTCCTTTGCTCTACCAACTGAGCTAAGGCACCAGCTATTGGTGGGGCAAATTTAATACTTTTTTTTATTTCTAATCAAAAACTCGTCTAATTTTCTTTGAAGGTGCTTAACTTTACCTAATGAACGTGGAAGGATCAGCTTATTTACTGGATGCAGGTAATACACAAGTGAAGCTTGGGTTTGTGAAGAATGGCGTAATTTCGGATGTTAAACGCTTCGACATTAGCTCTTTCCCTTGGGATACACTTCAGGGTAACATTCCAGTTTTGATTTCGTCTGTGCTTAGCGATGAATGGAAACGTTCATTGGAAGATTTCTTTCAAAACCTGGTCTACATCTCTGTTCACATGAAACTCCCCTTTCAACTGGCTTATCAAACTCCTGAAACATTAGGGATTGATCGACTTTGCAATATTGGGGGCATTGCTTTGAAAAATCCTGGAGTTTCCCGTTTGATTGTGGACCTTGGAACATGCATTAAATTCGACTTTTTAGGAGCAAATCAAGTGTATGAGGGTGGATCCATTTCACCCGGTTTGAACATGCGAGCGAAAGCCTTAAATGCGTTCACTGCCAAGCTACCGCTCGTTCCACTTTCTGTTTCGACAAAATTAACAGGGAAAAGCACCCAGGAATCCATTGAAAGTGGCGTCTTTCATGGTTGGGTAGCTGAAATCACCCAAATGATACACTATTACCAAAAACAATTTCCTGATTTAGTCATTTTCCTCACCGGAGGAGACGCTCAATATTTTGATTTCGAGCAAAAAAGTAACATCTTTGTACTCGAACATTTAACCCTAGAAGGAATTCTAGAAATTTACCGTCTGAATGAAGATTCTCTTTAATTTCCTTGTCCTTTTTGTTTTCTCCCAAACCTGGTCGCAATCATCCACCAATCAACCAGCTTCCTATTACGGACTCGGTGAAAGTTCTGCTCAAAATCATGGAATTTTCGATGCACTTGGGAAAAATACCATCAACGTTTTCGATTCAACCATCCTGAATTTTTACAATCCAGCAACTTACAATACGATGAGCACAGGCAATACGCTCTATTCTTATGGCATTCAAACGAGAATTTCCAATTATTCCGAACAAACCAAAACACAAATCGGATTTGCGGGTATGGTCGATCACATCGCCATCGGTGTAAAGATCAAGAAAAAAATGGGAATGGCATTCGGTTTAAAGCCCTTTTCATCTAAGGGATATCAAATCATCGATAAATCGTTCACGGGCACTGATTCATTGGAATATACCTACAAAGGAAGTGGAGCAATTCAAGAATTGTTTCTCGGGTATTCATATGGACTCGTCTACAAACCAAAAACGAAACTCTCTTTAGGTGCAAATGCTTCGTATTTATTCGGGACAGTAACCAATGAACGTCAAGCTAAATTAATCGCTTCCGGATCCAATCAAGGTGGTCTCAATAAAAACTCCATGATCATCCGTTCGTTTCACTACGAATTTGGAGCGTATTATCAGCAACAAATAGGAAAAAAACAATTGCTTAGCTTAAGCGCTGTGTATGTTCCTTATCAAACCATTAAAGGTGAATACCAAGATGAATTTTACACCGCTTCAAATATTAATTCGAGCGCAACTTATGACACGATTGCCTTTAGCCGAAGCCCCATTCATTTGTTGAATTCATCTACAATCCAACTTGGACTTAACTACACTATTTTATTACCAAATATCAAACGTCAATCAAGGGAGTTACACCCAAAATTAAGTTTGATGGCATCGCTGAGTCAATTTGGCGCACTCGGACATAATGCCCAAGATTTAATCCCTGATTTTGGAATGACGAATTTTCAACGCCTTTCCTTTGGCGCCCAATTTAATCCAGAATCGCGTCTAATGGAAAATATTTCAACGCTTAAGGGAATTGAAAAAATGACGTATCGATTTGGCTATTATACACAGACGCTTCCCTATACAACCAATGCGATTCAATATCAAGAATCGGCCTTAAGCTTTGGTTTGGGACTTCCCATTATGGCTCAAATGTCTGCTTCATCCGTGAACTTTAGCATTAATGTGGGTAATCGCACAAGCAATCAAAGTTTTGGGATACAGGAAAAATTTATTTCTGTCAACTTAAGCTTTATCCTCGCACCTTCCAATTTTGACAAGTGGTTCCGACAGCGAAAATTGGACTAATCGTTTTACTGAGTCTTTTTCTTGCAGGAATCTATTCCTGTGAGAATGACCTTGACGCCATCGAGCGTATTAGCTTTGATGCGAACTCACCGGATGAGACCACAAAAAATTTGAAAATGATTTATGCAGAGGACGGATATGCTCGTGTAGAGATTTTCGCAGCCTTGGCCGAAACATACCGTGGTAAAGAAGAAATTACCAAAATAAAGGACAGTTTGAAAGTTCATTTCTTTAATGAAAAAGGTGAAATCGTCTCCAAATTGACCGCTTTGTACGGTGAAATAAACAATACCAAAGGAACCCTGATGGTGAAAGACTCTGTTCGTCTGTATAATTATGAAAAGAAACAAACCTTAGAGACTGAGGCCTTGTTTTGGAATCAAAAAGACAGTACAATCTATTCAAAATCAGCAGTGAAGGTCCGCTCTCCGAAAGGCACACTTTTTGGAGAAGGCATCAGAACCAAACAGGACTTTAGTAAATATGAAATAATTAAACCCGTTGGGAAATTCCAATTGGAAAATGAATTAGAATTTAAATAACATGAAATTATACAACACCATTATGAGCTACTTCTGGTTAGCAGTAGCATTCGTTTCTTTTGTGACCGTCACCTACTTATGTTTTAAGGAGGGCTTTGAAAAATATGCTTCCAATTATGTTTTCTCGGGCATTGCACTAGCTACCTTTTTCGTGAAACGCTGGATGATGAAACGTGTGGGAAGTCACCAACAATTCTTAAAGGATAAGTCAAACGAAAAAGAAGCGTAATTCACTATTTTGTGTAACAAAAATGCACAAAACAAGTCTTAGTACTGTATGAAATTATTTTTTTTCGCCTTCTTCTTACTATTAACTAACGGTCTATTCGCTCAGAATTTTGTCCGTGGTAAGGTCGTTGATGAGCGAAAATCCCCTATCCCATTCGCTAAAATTTACGTGAAAAACACGGCAGATCAACGCACCGTTGCCACTGTCGATGGATCCTATGAACTTTCACTCATGCCCGGAGAGTATTTTATTGTGATTTCGGCCTTAGGTTTTCAAGATCGCGAAACCTATATTTCAATTAGCAACATTGATTTACAACGCGATATTCAATTATTTCCCGAAAAGGAACAGGACTACAAAGAAATTGTTGTCAATACCAAAAAGGGGAATATTGGCCGAGAAATCATGCTCGAAGTGGTCAAGCGAAGGGAGCAAATGAATCCTTGGAATTATCCACATGCGGTAGATGTCTACATCAAAGCGAGTGAACAAAAAGATGTTAAAACGAAAACACCGAAAAATAAAGAAGGAAAAGAAGAAACAAAGAAAGAGGATGATCCACTTGAGGCGAGCCTACCTAAAGCTCCGGCTTGGGTAGACAACATGAACTTGCTGGAAGTCCAATTAAAACGAAATTATGCCCCAGGCAATAAGGTCAAAGAAATCCGCAACGCGTATACCTTGCACGGTTCCGATAGGTCGTTGTATTACACCACAACAGTGAAATCCAATTTTAATTTCTTTGAAAACCTGCTGCACCTAGATGACCTACATCAAACACCGGTAAGTTCACCTATTTCAGTCCCAGGTATCTTATCATATAAGTATCGACTTGAAGAAACATACGTTGAAAATGGGCTCACCATTTGTAAGATAAAAATCATTCCAAGAAATACAGCTACCACTACATTGGAAGGCTACATCTATGTGATTGACTCCTTGTTCCTTGTACAGAAACTTCAATTGTCCATGAACAAAGGAAATCTGTTGATTTATGATCATTTTGAAATCGATCAAACATTTTCCATTGTCGGAGACACCATGTGCGTGCTTGACAAACAAGTATTAAGCTATGGCGTGAAATACAAAAATGAAACTTCTGCTTGTCAAACGACAGCGCTCTTTTCCAATTACAATTTCGATCCTGAATTCAGTAAAAAATTCTTTAATACGGAATTAGCCATTACCACAAAAGAGGCGTATGAACGTGACACAAATTATTGGTCAAACAACCGTCAAACAAGCCTTAGTCCAGAGGAACAACGTTTCATCATCATCAAAGATAGCATACGCGATTTTTACAATCGAAAGGAATACCTTGACTCCATCGATAAAATTTTCAATAAAATTACCGCACTAAAAATCCTATGGTTTGGCGTGGACCACCGAAATCGCGAACAAAAAATTCAGTGGTCACTAGGTTCGGTAGCGACCTTCATTCAGCCGTTTGGATTAGGTGGACCTCGATTAAATCCCAGTTTCGATTATTTTAAAAAGTGGAAGGACGAACGTACCTTGGAAACTTACTCGCGCATTTCCTATGGATTTTTAAATAAGGACGTGAAAGGTGATACCTGGTGGCGGTATCGATTTGATCCATTTCATTTTGGCTTCGTCCGCTTCGCCATCAACCATGATTTCGATGTGATTCGAGGATATGACGCGATCACACAAATTTACAAACGAGACAATTTCATCGAAGCGACAAAAATGACCTTGTCTGCTGACTACGAACTTTTCAATGGCTTTTACGCCTACTCTTCCCTTGGATTTTCGGAACGAAGAAGTCTGACAGACTTTGAATTCCTCAACACCATTGACGATATTATTCCAAATAACGATCCTACGGATTTCAAACCGTATCAAACATTGATTGGCTATTTAGGATTCAGTTACACACCAAAACAAAAGTACATGCGTGAACCGTACCGAAAAGTGGTGTTGGGGTCCGCTTGGCCGACGTTTAGCGTGAATTACGAACGTGGAATACCAAAACTATTTGGAAGCGATGTGGATCATGAGTATTTGCAAATTGATGCGATGCAATCTTTTAAAATCTCAACACTTGGCACCATGAATTACCGCATTTCCGTTGGTAAATTCCTCAGCGCTCGTCAATTGTATAATCCTGACTACAAATACCAACGTAGAAGTGATCCCATTTGGTTCTCCAATCCACTGTATTCCTTTCAGGGACTAGATACCACCTTGCCAACAATTGATTACGTGTTTCAAGCGCATGTTGTTCACCACGACAACGGTGCAATTCTAAATAAAATTCCTTATTTCAAAAAAACACGCATAGGTTTAGTTGCCGGTGCTGGGGCCATGTACGTGAAAGAATACGATTGGCAACATTACGAGGTACTTGGTGGACTTGAGCGGAATTTTAAAATGTCTAAAAGAAGACTTCGAGTAGGAATATACGGGGTGATTTCTGATGGAAATCAAATCAAACCAACATTTGACTGGAAGATCTCCTTTGCCATTTTGGATGACCGCAACATGAAGTGGAATTTCTAATCTTGGGATTTTTCTACCTCCTTTTTCTTCGGGAAATACACGCGTTGTCTGATTAAAATCAAAATAACCCCCGTTGAAATACTCGCATCTGCTACGTTCCATATTGCTGGGAAAATTTGTTCGCCTCCAAGGACAGGAAACCATTTTGGCCAGTTGACATTGAATTGGAACATGTCCACAACACTGCCCAACATGAATCCTTGATGCCTAAGCTCTACAGGATAATTAAATCCGTAGTCCGTGCAAACGCCCTTTATTCCTGATCCGGAAACATGATTAAACGAATCACATGGATTTAACGTAAAGAAATAGTCGTAAAACATGGAGTCAAGCAAATTACCAGTTGCTCCAGCTAGAATTAAACCGAATACGAGCAAGAACTCCAACGAAGCACCTTTTTTTGCTTGTTTTATCAAATAGTAAATGATAAAACCAATCGCAATAAAACGGAAAATACTCAAGCTTAGTTTAGGCAAAATACCTGATCCAAACGTTGTACCAAAGGCCATTCCTGGATTTTCAATGTAATGCAAAACGAACCAATCACCAAATAAAGCTTGTGTTTGACCCGGTTCAAAACTCGATTTAATATAAATCTTGGTGAATTGGTCGATGAGCAAGAGAACTGCGACCAAGAAGAATACGTAAACAAGTTTTTTGCTCACTATTTTTGTGCATTTTTCGCATCAATACTCATCGTAGCGTGCGGCACCAAGCGAAGTCTTTCCTTTGGAATTAAGGTTCCATTTACACGGCAAATCCCATAGGTTTTGTTTTCAATGCGAACTAGTGCAGCTTGCAAACTTTGAATGAATTTCTCTTGACGAGCAGCCAACTGAGCTACTTCCTCTCTGGAAAGTGTTTCAGAACCGTCCTCCATCATATTAAACGTTCTTCCTGTGTCGTCCGTACCATGATCGTCATTGTGCGACAAAGAACCCACCAACAAGGAGTAGTCCACGTGAGCCTCTTTTAATTTATGAAGAATCAACTCTTTGAACTCCTCGAGTTCAGCATCTGAAAACTTATTTCTTTCTTTACTCATGCTTGTAATCTTTGTAAGTGCGTCCCTTTTTTCGTGGGAAAGCAAATATATCATTTTTAGTCAAATTCAAAAACCTATTCGGAATTAATTTATCGTTAATTGGGTCATTTTGAACAATTGACTAGAGTTATTCACAATCGTATAAGATGCCCGCTAGAAAAAAGTACCTTCGTCCTATGATTCGACTGTTTTTAGACAACCGAACAGCGGTTTTATTCATATTGCCTTTCCTTATTGGCCTATACATCCTCGGAGGTGTTTTAGGAATAGAGCCTTTAACTTCGAATCCTGTTGACGGACTTTTTTTTAGTCAAACTTCTGCGAATGAGTTTTGGAGTTATGTCATTCAATCATTCCTTCTTTTGGTGAATGCGGTATTTTTAAACGCAGTATTTAATAGTCATGAATTTTTAGATAAAAACACCTACATCATTAGTCTGATTTATGTGGTACTCACCCCGATGTTTGTTCCTCTAAATCACTTATCCCCAGTGCTTTTAGCTCATTTCTTTGTGATTGCAACCCTCGGTGTTCTTTTTCATTTAAAACCAAATTCAGACGGGAAAATCACCATTTTTAATGCGGGCATTTTAATGAGCCTAGCACTCATTTTACTTCCCTATTTGACCGTGCTAATCCCCATTATGTTAGTGATGATTGTCATTATCCGTCCATTCAACTGGAGAGAATTTTTTATCTGTCTTGCCGGATTAAGCGTTCCATTAATTTACTATTTCAGCTACCTTTTTTTAAGCGAACAACTTGCTTTCACTTGGAAATTTCCAACTTGGCAAATGCATGATTACCAAAAGGCATGGCACTTGTACCCTGTTGTCGTTATTTACCTTATTCTTTTATTTATTAGCCTTTTGAGTCTGAGCGCCAGACTACTTAAATCATCTTTGCGTCTGAAAAAGCAAATCCAAATGCTTGGCTTGTTTTTATCCTTCCTCTTTCTTCTTGGTTTTGTAGATTTTTACTTTTCTGGCTCAATTCGCTATTTGTCATTGGCTATTATCCCCCTAAGTTATTTTCTTGCCTATGCCTTTTTGAGCAAACGATCAGGTATTCTTGCCAATATTTTTTTCTATATAGCTTTGCTCTATTCTTTTGTGAAATTTTTCCTAAACTTCGCAGGATGACAAGCGGTTTAATTGATTAATTTTGAACGATAATTTAAGATAAAATGAAATTTGGAGTTGTAACGTTTCCAGGGTCTAATTGTGATCAAGACATGATTTATGTTTTGAAAGACTTGCTCGGACAACAAGTAGAACATTTGTGGCATAAAGACACCGATTTAAAGAAAGTCGATATGGTCATTATTCCAGGAGGATTCTCCTACGGTGATTACCTGCGCTCAGGCGCTATTGCTAAATTCTCGCCAATCATGACTGAGGTTATTCAACACGCAAATCGAGGGGGTTATGTGATGGGGATTTGCAATGGATTTCAAATTTTAACGGAGGCAGGATTACTGGAAGGAGCTTTGTTGCACAATAATACCCAGAAATTTATTTGTAAAAATGTATTTTTAAAACCGGGAAGTTCAACAGCTGCTCCAAGCATAGACCTGGCAAAAAATCAAGCATATAAAATTCCAATCGCTCATGGGGAAGGACGTTTCTTTGCAAGTGCTGATGCGCTAAAGTCCATTCAAGACAACGACCAAATTATGTTTCAATACTGTGACGATCAGGCCCTTGTTTCAGATGAAGCCAATCCAAACGGATCACTTCATGCAATCGCAGGAATCACCAATAAAAGTAAAAATGTATTTGGAATGATGCCTCACCCGGAAAGAGCAGCAGATGCGCATCTTGGAAACAAAGATGGATTAGCACTGTTTGAATCGATTTTAAATCACTGTTCATGAAAGTACTCTTATTAGGGTCCGGTGGACGCGAACATGCATTGGCTTGGAAAATTGCTCAAAGTTCCATTCTCGATGAACTGTTTATCGCACCAGGAAATGCAGGAACCAAAAAACATGGTAAAAACGTAGATTTAGCTCCTACTGATTTCGACAGCATCAAAGAGTTTGTGATCACTCAACAAATTGACATGGTCATTGTTGGTCCGGAAGAACCACTCGTAAATGGAATTTACGACTATTTTCAAGCGAATGATCAGTTAAGAAAAGTTGCCGTTATCGGCCCAAGTAAATACGGGGCACAACTCGAAGGCAGCAAAGATTTCGCGAAAGCATTTATGTCAAGACACGCTATTCCAACAGCAAAATATGGAACTTTTACGGCGGAGACCATTACTCAAGGGTTGGCATTCTTGTCGTCAATGAAAGGGCCGTACGTTCTAAAAGCAGATGGGCTTGCTGCAGGAAAAGGCGTTTTGATTCTTTCGGACCTTGACGAAGCGAAAAGCGAACTCAAAAGTATGTTGATCGATGAAAAATTTGGTGCCGCAAGTAGCAAAGTGGTCATTGAACAATTTCTTGATGGTATCGAACTATCTGTTTTTGTTTTAACAGATGGCGAATCATTTAAATTATTACCAGAAGCAAAAGATTATAAACGAATTGGAGAAGGTGATACCGGACTAAATACTGGCGGCATGGGAGCAATTTCACCCGTTCCCTTCGCGGATGCAAGCTTTATGGACAAAGTACATAACCGAATCATTGTCCCAACCATTAAAGGATTAAAATCGGAGAAAATTACCTACAAGGGATTTGTTTTCTTCGGGTTAATTAGCGTAAAAGGTGACCCCTACGTGATTGAATATAATTGCCGAATGGGAGATCCAGAAACAGAAGTAGTTATTCCAAGATTGAAATCAGATATCCTCGATTTATTTGAAGGAGTGGCAAGCAATACACTTTCCGAAAGAGATATTCAGTTCATCGATAAAAGCGCCGCGACCGTTATGATGGTTTCTGGTGGGTATCCCGGTGACTACGAAAAAGGGAAGTCAATTTTTGGACTAAACAGCATTGTAGACAGCATCGTTTTTCACGCTGGAACGAGCGCAGATGGACCATCTGTTCTCACAGCTGGTGGACGTGTACTAGCGGTTACTTCCTATGGTAAAAACCTCGAGGTCGCTTTAGAAAAATCATACGATGCCATTTCGAAAATAACGTATGAAGGAGCTTACTATCGAAAGGACATCGGACAAGATGTACGCTAAGATACCGGTATTATTCCCACAACTATGAATGTAGATTTAATCATCATTCTCATTTCGATTCTCGCTTCTGCTTTCTTTTCAGCAATGGAGTTAGCTTTCCTTTCTTCTAACCGTTTGCGGATTGAAGTAATGAAGAAAAATCGATCACTCAAAAGCCGTATTATTGGCTTGTTCTTTCACCGTGAATCGACCATGATTGCTTCCCTTTTAATGGGGAACAATATTGCATTAGTCATGTATGGAATTGCTGCAGCGCGCGTTTTAAATAAATTCTTCATCGGATTTGGGATTTCAGATGAGGTACTGCTGCTCATTCTTCAAACGGTTGCTTCGACAATTATCGTTCTTGTTACCGCTGAGTTTTTGCCAAAAGCACTCGTTCAAATCAATCCGAATCGATTTTTGGATGTGACCCTAGCCCCAATGTTGGTGCTCTACATCCTTTTGTATGTGCCTACACAACTTGTCCTGTTCTTTAGTTACCTCATATTAAAAATGTTTGGCTCCAATCAAGAACAATCGGCCCGCGTATTTTCAAAAGTTGACCTGGAACATTATGTAGATGAACTGAGTGCGCGTATTAAGGATGAAGAAGAATTTAGCAATGACATGCTCATCCTTAGAAATGCCCTTGATTTTTCCAATATAAAGGCGCGTGATTGCATGATTCCTCGCACAGAAATCATCGGTGTCGAAATTGAAGACGACATCGAAGAAGCAAAGGAATTACTCATCAACAAAGGACTTTCGAAATTGATCGTTTACCGAGATGACATTGACAACATTATCGGGTATCTCCACTCCTTTGATTTATTCTCCCAACCAAAATCCATCAAACAAATTTTAAAACCAATCAGTTTTGTGCCAACCGTGATTTCCGGAAAAGAATTGTTGGAGAAATTTACGAAACAAGCAGGGAATCTAGCGGTTGTAACTGATGAATATGGCGGAACGGCTGGAATCATTACCCTAGAAGATGTGATTGAAGAGATTTTCGGCGAAATTGAAGATGAACACGATAAGGAAAACTGGCTGGAAGAAAAAATCAATGATGCAGAATATGTATTTTCTGCTCGAATCGATATCGATTATTTGAATGAAACATTCAAACTTTCCTTAGAGGAATCAGAGGATTATGACACGCTAGCTGGACTGATCATTTACCACGTTGAATCGATTCCTACTCAAGGTGATAGCGTACAATTGGACAAATACAGACTTGTTGTAGAAGAGGTCAGTGACCGTAAAATTGAAACTGTTCGACTTTTTATTGAATCGTAATGAACTATACGCTTGGACTTCTTACACTGTTTCTTAGTTCGTTCGTTTTTGCTCAAACAGACTTCAAACTTCCTTCTGAATTATCCGAAATTTCTGGATTAGAAAAATGGAATGATTCTACTTTAATCGCTATCAATGATGGTGGAAATGATCCAATTCTTTTTTTACTCAATTTAAGTGGACAAATTACACGTAAAATCATTGTCTCAAATGCGACTAACATCGACTGGGAAGCCTTAGCAATTGATGAAAACTACCTGTTTATCGGCGATTTTGGTAACAACATGAATGAACGTAAAGATATGTGTCTTTACCGGGTCAATCGCAGTGACATTGCTACTTTGAACGAGGTGACAGCTGAAAAAATGTCCATTTCCTATCGAGAACAAAAAGAATTTCCCCCAAATGATCATGAACGCTATTTCGATGCTGAAGCCATGACTTTTTTTGAGGGACAACTTTGGATTTTTACAAAAAACAGTACCAAACCGTTTGATGGGATTTCTTATATCTATACCGTTCAGTTTGAAGCCAATCAAACAAAAACACTTTCGAAAACGGCCGAATTGAAATTAAACAAAACTTCCTATTTGAAAGATGCGGTTACGAGTGCTTGTGCGGATGAACATTCCATTATTCTCTCCACCTACAATCGATTGATTAAACTAGATTTTCCAAAACAGGGATTAAGCAAATCTAACATCTACAAATATCCTCATATTCAACAAGTCGAAGCATGTGCCTGCCTGGAAGATCGTTCCTATTTCATCTCCAACGAGAATCATAAATTCTTGGGTCCAGCGAAACTAAAACTATTAAAACTACCATGATCCAACTCTCTCAATACGAAGCAGTCATTTTTGATATGGACGGCGTTTTGATCGATTCCGAGCCACTATGGAAAATCGCCATGGAAGAAGTGTTTCATTCCTTAGGCTCTAAACTGACCAAAGCAGATTTTCAAAAAACGGTGGGATTACGTATTGATGAAGTTGTTCATTTTTGGAATCACCAGGAAAATTGGGGCGTAGAAAATGAAAAGGATGTGGAAGAAGACATTATTTTGAAGATGATTTCACTCATTTCTGAAAATGCACAGCCCCTTGAAGGAGTTATCGAAACCTTAGATTTTCTAAAAAGTAAGGGCTTGAAGATTGGTTTAGGAACCTCATCCTCAAGTAGACTTATTCACGTCGTTTTAACGGAATTGAATATCAGACATTATTTTGACTACACCCATTCTGCAGAAACAGAAGCTTTTGGAAAACCACATCCAGCTGTTTACCTCACAGTTGCTGATCAACTGAAGGTAAAACCTAACAAATGCTTGGTCATTGAAGATTCATTTAATGGCGTCATTGCTGGACTTGCAGCGAAGATGAAAGTAGTCTGTATACCGGAAAAAACACATTTTCCAAACCCTCGATTAGCTGTTGCTGATTTCCAGTTTGTTACAATGACTGAATTCTTATTGGAAATACAGAAATAGAACTGAGCTCCGTTAGAAATGCTTTTGTATTTTTGTAACTAGATGGAAGATTCTTTTGATTACAGAGACGAAGCAGAACAAAATGGTGAACAGGAAATTGATAAAGTTCTGCGTCCCAAAACGCTTAGTGATTTTGCGGGACAACCATCCGTCGTAGAAAACCTTGAAGTCTTTGTTCGGGCAGCACAACTAAGAAACGAACCGCTTGATCACGTTTTACTGCATGGACCTCCAGGACTTGGGAAAACAACCTTAGCAAACATTATTGCCAATGAATTAGGAGTTGGATTTAAAGTGACCTCTGGACCTGTATTAGATAAAGCAGGAGATTTAGCAGGACTATTAACCAACCTTGGCGTTGGTGACGTTTTATTCATCGATGAAATCCATCGCTTGAGTCCGGTCATTGAGGAATACTTATACTCCGCCATGGAAGATTACGTGATTGACATCATGTTGGACTCTGGTGCAAACGCTCGAAGTATTCAAATCAACTTAAATCCATTTACCTTAATTGGAGCGACAACACGTTCTGGACTCCTTACCTCTCCCCTTCGCGCTCGTTTTGGCATTAATTCACGTTTAGAATACTACGACTCAAAAACACTCACTTCCATTGTGGAACGCTCTGCTCATTTACTGAACATCGAAATTAATGAAAGTGCGGCCTTTAAAATTGCAAGTAGAAGTCGAGGTACGCCCAGAATTGCAAATGCATTACTCCGACGCGTACGCGATTTTGCGCAAATCAAAGGAAGTGGTAAAATTGACGAAGAAATTACAGAATTTGCCTTAAAAGCATTAAATGTGGATGAAAATGGATTAGATGAAATGGACATTCGCATACTAAAGGTGATCATCGATAAATTTAGTGGTGGACCAGTCGGACTTACGACCATCGCTACTGCAATTGGAGAAAATGCGGGGACATTAGAAGAAGTCTACGAACCATTCTTAATCCAAGAAGGATTCTTGATGCGCACACCACGTGGACGTAAAGCAACCGAAAAAACATACCGTCATTTAGGTAAAGATATCGGCTGGACCCAAGGAGGACTTTTCTAAGTAACATGTCAAAGCTTCACGCAAAACGATTGATTACGCAAAAAGCCAAGGAATTAGGCTTTTTTCATATTGGTTTTTCAAAAGCAGAATTTTTAGAAGAAGAAGCTCCGCGCCTAGAACAATGGCTTTCCAAAAATTACCAAGGAGAGATGTCCTACATGGCAAATCACTTCGACAAACGCCTCGATCCTCGTCTGCTGGTAGATGATGCCAAGACAGTCATTTCACTGCTTTTCAATTATTACACTGATCAAAAACAAGTAGACCCCGAAGCGCCAAAAATTTCCCAATACGCTTACGGAGAAGATTACCATTATGTGATGAAAGATAAACTCAAGGAATTGATCGCTTTTATCAAAGCGGAAATCGGTGAGGTTAATGGACGTGGATTTGTGGACTCGGCGCCCGTTATGGATAAAGCCTGGGCAAAAAAAGCGGGTCTCGGTTGGATTGGGAAAAATGCCAATTTGATCACTCGTGAACAGGGAAGTTTTTTCTTTATTGCCGATTTAATCATTGATGTAGAATTGGAAGCAGATGGTCCCATTACCGATTTTTGTGGAACCTGTACACGTTGCATAGATGCTTGTCCCACAGACGCCATTGTTCAACCATATGTCGTGGATGGCTCTAAATGCATTTCTTACCTCACCATTGAACTTAAGGACGAGTTGCTCCCGAAGGAATTTGCGGGAAAAATGGATAATTGGATGTTCGGCTGCGATATTTGTCAAGACGTTTGTCCTTGGAATCGATTTTCTGTACTGCACAACGAAGAACGCTTTCAACCCTCTGCATCATTATTGGATTTGAGCAAAGATGATTGGCAGAACCTCCAAGAAGAAGGATTTCAAGTACTCTTTCAGCGCAGTGCGGTTAAACGAACCAAATTTCAAGGCTTAAAAAGGAATATTACCTTTTTAAAAGGAAAATAGTTTTCCGATATGACCTGTTGAAAATTCTAGGCCTTTTGGTCGGTTCATACAACTTAGTTTTTAACTTTGCTTAGAGTCAAACAAGACGATTCACGATTAGCATTACCTTAATTAGCAAGAAATGGAACAAAAAAAAGAAGTCGTTATTATTGGAGCGGGATTGGTTGGATCACTTTGGGCAGTATATATGTCCAAGGCTGGATATAACGTCACCATTTATGAGCGTCGTTCCGATATTCGCAAAGCGGAAATAAGCGCAGGAAAATCAATCAATCTTGCATTATCTGTTCGCGGTTGGACAGCCTTAGACGCTGTAGGTGTTGGGGATGAAATCCGAAAAATAGGAATTCCAATGTATGGAAGAATGATGCATGACCTGCAAGGAAACTTGAGCTATCAACCAAGA
>CAIZQH010000012.1 GCA_903935095.1 uncultured Flavobacteriales bacterium
AAGTACCTATATGCCAATCACAACGAGTGGAACATCGGCTACTTATACTCCCCCAAGTACCATTTTTAATGCTACTGGGACTTACAATTATGCTGTTTCAGTCACTCAAACTGTGAGTGGATGTGCAAGTACATATTCTTCCAATGCACAAATTGTCATTGTTGGTGATCCGACTATTTCATCTCCTACAGGGGCCAATTACTGCCAGAATGCTGGGAATGTAATACAATTAAGCGTTTCAGGTTCATCCGGTATCACTTCTCCATACACCTTCCAATGGTACATTAACAGTGTCAGTAACAATACTTCTGGAACAGTAATTCCATTGGCGACAGGTAGTTCTTACACTCCACCAGTCAGTGCAAATGGAACAAACTATTACTACTGTGTACTTAATCAGAATCCTAGTAATTCTGGATGTACGGTTACTTCGAACCCTGCAATGATTACGGTCACGCCAGCACCAACAATCACCACACAACCTATTGCTACTCAAAGTGTCTGTGTAGGAGGGACACTTTCGGACCTTTTTGTTTCGTATTCAGGAGGTACTGGAACGCCTACATATCAGTGGTTTAGCAACACATTAAATGCTTATGCAGGCGGCACTGCGTTAGCATCGGCGACTGGGGCAACCTTTACTCCTCCGGCGGCGAATACTGCAGGCATCACTTATTATTATTGCCAAATTTCATTTGTAGGGAATAGTGGTTGTTCCCAAATTAATTCTATCATCAGTCAAATAACGGTGGTGAATGACCCTGTTATTACCGCCCAACCAACTGCCACACAAGCGATTTGTTCAGGTGGAATCATACCAACCCCTTTAAGTGTATTATACAATTATGGATTAGGAACAGTAGGATATCAATGGTATAGTGTGAGTGGATCGACAAATACCTTGATTACTGGGGCATCAGGGGCAACGTATACTCCACCAGTATTGAGTACCATCGGAACTTATAACTACATGGTTCAAATAACATTGAGTGGAACCGGATGTAATCAAATTCAATCGACAAATGCTCAAATTACCGTTGTGGCTGACCCAATGGTCACAAATCCGGTAGGCACATCTTATTGTTTGAATTCGAGCACAGCGGTAGCATTAAATGTGCTTGCATCTGCTGGAGTAGTTGGACCTTACTCATATCAGTGGTATGCGTCAAATCAAAACAACAACACAACTGGAAACCCAATTTCCGGTGCTATTTCGAACTCCTACATTCCTTCAGCAACTGTCATTGGAACTACTTATTTTTATTGTGTAGTGTCACAAGGGATTGGATGCTCCGTAAGTTCAGCTCCTGCTCAAATCATTATTACATCCGCCCCAACATTTAATGCACAACCAATATCAAGCCAAACCGTTTGTGTGGATGGATCCTTGAACATTTTGAGTGTAGGATATACCGGAGGAAGTGGACTGCCTGCCTATCAATGGTATAGCAACAGTATAAACTCTACCGTTGGTGGAGTCGCAATAGGAGGTGCAACGAGTCAAAGTTACATGCCTTCAACTGCTATTGCAGGAACAAACTACTATTATTGCGTCATAACATTTACCTTAAGTGGGTGCTCGTCAATCACATCAAATAGTGCACAAATAACCGTAACGCCTGACCCAGTTGTTACCACTCAACCATTAAGCACCCAAACAATTTGTGGTGGTGGGTCCATTCCGAATGCCCTAAGTGTAACGTATAGTGGTGGAACGGGAACATTAAGCTATCAATGGTTCAGTGTAAATGGATCAACAAATACCCAAATATCTGGTGCCACTGCAGCTAATTACTTGCCTTCGGTTTTTGCTACTCCAGGAACCTACAATTATATGGTTCAAATAAGTCTTAGCGGAAGCGGTTGTAATATGGTTCAATCGAACAATGCGCAAATAATCGCCTTGCCTGATCCTACGGTTACAGCACCGAATTCAGCTACTTATTGTAATGGATATTCGCCCGTACAAGCATTGAGCGTTACAGCTAGCGGTGGCTTAACTGCAGCTTATGCATACCAATGGTATAGCAACTTACTTAATTCAAATACTTCTGGATCGCTTATTCCAGGAGCCATCTCATCGACGTATACACCATCTGTTTCAACGAATGGTTCGGTATATTACTACTGCGAAGTAAATCAAGGCGCTCTGAATACGGGGTGCGCTGTTTCATCCGCAACAGCCCTTATTACCACAACGCCAGCTCCTGCTATTAGTGCTCATCCAGCGCTCATTCAAACAGCCTGTGTCGGCGGAACCTTGAACAACCTTACAGTGAGTTATACTGGAGCAAATACGAGTCCAAGTTATCAATGGTTTAGTAATGCATCTAATGCGAATACTGGAGGAACTCCAATTCCAGGAGCTAATGCAGCGTCCTATTTACCTCAAAATAGCATTGCAGGAACAAGCTATTATTATTGTGTCATTAGTTTCCCATCGATCAGTTGTACGACCATAAGTTCTAATACGGGTGAGGTAACTATTCATCCGGACCCAATTATATCAGTGCAGCCATTGACAAATCAAGCCATCTGTTTTGGAACGACACTAAATACCCCACTTAACATTTCGTATACTGGTGGTTATGGCACACCTTCCTATCAATGGAATCTTGTGAATGGGTCAAATAATACGCCAATTACTACTGCAACCAATCCAACATATTTACCAAGCAGCTTTAATGTCGCTGGCACGTTCAATTTCAATGTAACCCTTTCGCTATCAGGAAATGGTTGTAACGTACAGACATCCAACTTAGCGGAAGTAATTGTTATGCCATTGCCAATTGTTGACAATGTTGGTCCTTATCTTTATTGTAATGCAGAAATGACAGATATGATTGTGTTTTCAGGGCCAATTTCTGGAACCACTTACATTTGGTCCAATGACAACACGGGTATAGGTTTAGTTCAAGCTGGATTTGGTAACATCATGCCTTTTCAAGTTACCAACCTGAACAATTTTGGAATCCTTGGAAATATTACTGTGACCCCTCAATTGACGACACTAAATACAACGTGTTCCGGTACACCATTCGATTTCGTGATCATGGCTAATCCTTATCAAGATGTTCAGGATCCTGCAAACCTCGTTCTTTGTCACGGAACAGGGGTGAATGGTGTTCAATTTTTCGGTTCTGCATTAATTAACAACTGGACGAATGATCTGCCTGCGCTTGGAATTCCAGCTTCCGGATCAGGAACGCTTCCAGCATTTTTAGCCGTAAATAACGGAACCCAACCAATTGTAGCCAATCTTAGTGTTACGCCATCGTTTAATGCAGTTACGACATGTCCGGGAGACATTGAAACCTTTACTATTACGATTTTACCTAATCCAAATGTCTCAATCACGCCGAATACTCAAGTTGTCTGTAGTGGTGACTTGACAGCCACGATCAATTTAATTGGTACTGCTACAAGTTTTGTTTGGAACAATAATCAAACATCGATTGGACTTACCGCAAGCGGAACGGGCAATATACCAGCATTCATGACCACTGCAACGGGATCAAATACAATCAGCACAATTTCTGCAACGCCAATCTATACTTATGCAGGTCTTTCTTGTCCGGGTTCGGTTCAGAATGCTCAAATTACCGTTGTGCCTACACCTTCTGTTTTACCAATGCAAGATTTAGTGTTTTGTAATGGTGAAGCCACCGGATTAATTCAAATTCTCGGCAATGCCAATGAACTTAGTTGGACTAGCAGCAATCCTGTAATTGGCACGAATGCCATAGGCTCTGGTTCAATCACATCATTTAATGTGATTAATCCGGGTCAAAACCCAATTAGTTCGGTTATTACGGTAACACCGCTTAATTACTTCGGTGGACTCACCTGTATGGCTTCGTCTCAAGACTTCTCCATAACGGTAAATCCTACACCTACCATGAGCCCCATTTCTGATCAGGTACTTTGTACACAGAGCAATTCTCCTGCAGTTATTTTCTCAGGAAATGCGAATAGTTTCAATTGGAGTAATAGTAATCCAGCGATCGGTTTGGGATCAAACGGCTCCGGAAATATCAGTTCTTTTGTAACCCAAAATAATTTAGCGTCCGTTGCCACCGCAAATATTAGCGTAACCCCGGCCTATACCAATGCTGGATTGACTTGTTATGGCGCAACCGATTTGTTTATTTTTGATGTGTTGCCTACACCAACGGTTAATCCAATTCCTGCTCAAACGGTATGTAATAATTTCGCGACAGCACCGATAACCATTACAGGAAATGCAACGGCATATACGTGGATAAACAATAATATTAGTATTGGTTTAGCGGCAAATGGCGTTGGAAATATCTCTGGATTTAATGGTCAGGCAGCGGCTACAAATAATGCCTCGAACATTGTCGTTACTCCAACTTATGTATATAATAATACAAGTTGTTTAGGTACTCCAACGACAACGACAATAACGGTCTTACCTAGTCCATCGATCAACAACGTTCAAGATATAGTGGCGTGTAATGGAGATCCGTCAGGTATTATTTCCTTCTCGGGAACGGCAAACACATTTAATTGGACCAATTCAAATCCTTCTATTGGTCTTCAAGCAAACGGTTCCGGAAATTTACCAGTATTTACCAATACCAATACTAGTAGTAATCCACTTCAGGCAACAATCACGGTAATTCCACAAACCGGACAAGGAAATCAAACATGTTCTGGGACACCTGAAATTTTTACAATTACTGTTAATCCGACACCGAGCATGTTGGCGCCAAATAATCAAATTCTATGTAGTCAAACTCAAACGCTACCGGTAAATTTTACGGGTAATGCAAGCAATTATTCTTGGGTTAATAGCAATACAGGTATTGGTCTGTCATCTTTTGGGAATGGCTTAATCCCAGCATTTATTGCCCAAAACAATAGCCAATCGAATGCAATAGCTCAAATTCAAGTAACGCCACAATACATCAATGCTGGAACAACTTGTGTCGGTGGATCTCAATCCTTCTCGATAACAATAGAACCAATACCGAGCATTCAGTATAGCCAAATTGCACAGGCAATCTGTACCGGCTCAAGTACGAATGTGATCAACTTGAGTTCGCAAACATCGGGGGTAAACTTTTCTTGGAATATATTAAATCCATCCGGTAATATATCAGGTATTAATTCCATGAATGGAATAGGAAATATTCCAAGTATGACGCTAGTCAATTCGAGTAATGGAAGTACACAGTTTAATTTCCAAGGAATGGCAACCACACCACTTGCTTCTTGTGTGGGTTACGGTCCGATCGGAACGATCACTGTCGATCCTGCGCCAATTATGCAGCCATTGAATGACCTTACTATTTGTAGTAATAGCTTAGTTAATTACAATCTAACAGCTAGTATCCCTTCTACCTTTACATGGACAGCTAGCAGTAACCCAAATATCCTTGGACAACCATCAAATCCTGTTAATTCCAATTTAATTTATAATACACTTCAAAACAATTCACCTGTTTTACAGAACATCACTTATTCGGTAACTCCAACTTCATTTCCATTGGGATGTATTGGTCTCCCCGAAGAATTTATCGCTGAGGTTGTTCCTAATATTCAAATCACCAGTGTTTTAGACTATGAAATTTGTAGCGGAGAGCCTACCAATATCACTTTACAATCTAATCTACCGGGGTCATTCACATTTGTTGCCAATAATAATCCGAATGTTCAAGGCGAAACCAGTAATCAACAAAGTGGTTTTTACATCAACGATGTCTTAAGCAACAATAGTTCGTATGATCAAGTGGTCAGTTATAATATTCAAGTTTCATCGAATCCAAATGCTTGTTTTGGAATTCCTCAAGTAATTAATGTTCAAGTACATCCTGAGATTACCGTAACCAATAATTCTCCTTTGGAGGTTTGTAGTGGTGACCCACTCAATTTGACATTAACAGCAACGGAAAATGCAACATTTAGTTGGTACGCAACGGATAATGCAATTGTTACGGGTGAAACTACCATAAGCCAAAACACCCCGATCTTAAATGACGTTTTGTTAAATACTTCCAATACATGGCATGAAGTGATTTATACCGTGAGCGCAACTTCATCCGTTACCGGATGTAGTGCACAGTCGTTGCCACTTTCAGTCAATGTAAATCCAATACCTGTGGTTAGCTCTTTACCAGATCAGCTACATTGTGCAGGGACATCTACTGATCCATTGAATTGGACCTTGAATGGCACGGCTAACAATTATGCATGGATAAACGATAATTCAAACATCGGACTTGCCTTAAATGGAAGTGGAAATATTGCTTCCTTTAACCTTACAAACTCCGGTCCACAGACTGTTACATCCAATATAATAGTCACACCACAATACATTCATAATGGTTTTGTTTGTGCTGGTGTACCAGATCAATTATCGATTACGGTGGAACCTATTCCTTCCATCACTTATAATTTACCGAGTCAGGCAATATGTTCAGCAACCAATAGTCAAGCTGTAACAATAAGTTCCCCAAATCCAGGAGTTACAATTACTTGGGAGATCCTCAATCCTCCATTGGCGATTTCAGGGATTCCGAACTTGACAGGAACGAATCAGATTCCAAGCATGTACTTATCTAGCTCTAGTACAAGTCCACAGCAGATGTCGTTCCAAGGAACGGTGACAACACCGCTCAATAGCTGTACAACAGTTGGGCCAATCGGACAAATTGTGGTTCAACCAGAGCCAGTGATTAACAACATCAATGATTTAACCATTTGTAATAATGGCATTGTATCGGCTAACATCACTTCGAATATTCCTGCTACATTTAGTTGGGGAGCTCAGAGCAACTCGAATGTGAATGGCGAATCCGTTGGTCCTGTGTACTCTAATTTGGTGTATAACACACTTCAAAATTCAAGTTCAGTTATACAATATGTGTATTACACGATAATCCCAACTTCGATCACCGGAAACTGCGTTGGTGTAGATCAAGACTTTACGGTAGAAGTTATTCCGGATATTGTCATTGACCCACAACTTACGTCCTTATTTGATTCGATTTGTAGCGGAGAATCGACAGGGATTTACCTTCAAACCAATTTGCCTGCAACGCTTACATGGCATGCTAATACGAACCCGAATGTTTTAGGTGAAACGACCACGCCAACCACAGGCTTCTATATTAATGATGTATTGGTAAACAACACGCCATTTAATCAATATGTCAATTATTCCATTGATATGATCTCATCTCCATACGGTTGTTTTGGAATTCCTGAAATCATAACTATGAAGGTCTTCCCAGCTATTCAGTTGACCAATGCCACGAATATCAATTTATGTAGTGGTGATCAACTCAATGCAAACCTAGCGGCTACTGTTAATGCTACGTTCTCTTGGTCCGCCACGAATAATGGTGTGGTTCAAGGTGAATCAACCACGACTCAAAATACAAGTTTGATAAACGATGTGCTCATTAATAATTCTGCTTTAAGCGAACAGGTATTCTATGCAGTCGATGTTCAAGCTTTAACCTCAAACTGTCAAGCGTATGACCTACCAATCATTGTGAATGTTTTACCGCTTCCGTTAGTACTTAATCAAGATACAACGATTTGTTCAGGGGAATATACAAACATAAATTTGGCAACGAATATCCCATCGAATATCGTCTGGAATGGGGTATTTAATTTGGGTATTCAAGGCGAAACAACTGCGAATATTTCAGGAAATTACATCAATGATTATTTGGTAAATAACACAGGACAAGATGTCACCCTTATCTATGAAATACAAGCAACAGCGAATGGTTGTCCAGCACCCCTAGATTCAATATTAGTGATTGTTCACGACCAACCAACGGTGGATTTTGTGGTTAATACGAATCCACTTTGTACGAATAATCAAGCTCAGTTTACAAATCTATCCCCGACCCAATACGATTTTGACTGGAATTTTGGAGATGGTGGAACATCCGTATCCTACTCTCCGAACCATATCTATACTAATTCCGGAAATTATGAAGTGATGTTGGTAGCAACTAACTTACTCAATAATTGTTCTGCTGCTGATTCAGCGATGGTCGTGGTAAATAAATCTCCAGATGCTAATTTTAATACCTTAGATACCATAGGCTGTGGAAATCTGAACGCTACCTTCTTCGCTAATTACCAAGCTACGAGCGACATGGTATGGGATTTTGGTGATGGCCAAACCCTAACTCAAGTAGGTAATGTGACCAACTATTACGGACAAGCTGGTTGTTATGATGTGACCTTGACCGTCACTAGCCCTGAAGGCTGTGTGGCTCAAGAGTCCTATATTGACTACGTGTGTGTTTACGAAAATCCAATTGCATTTATTGGTGCTTCACCTATGAACGTCAATGCATTAGATCCTACTGTTCAATTCTCTAATTATTCCCAAAATGCGATCTCCTATATATGGCAAATGGGTGATGGTAACATTAGTTACGATGATAACCCCACATACACATATCCAATGGAAGGAGCAGACTACCATGTGCTCATGACTGCTTTCAATGAAGTAGGATGTTTCGATACGTCTTCGGTTGATATACATGTGTACGAAGAACTCATCTTTTATGTGCCAAATTCCTTCACGCCAAATGATGATGAAAAGAATCAAACGTTCTATCCAGTGCTTTCTCAAGGGATGAAAAGAAATTATTTAGAGTTCTATGTATATAACCGCTGGGGAGAACTTGTCTTTGAAAGCCATGATCCGAAATATGGTTGGGATGGCACCTATGGACAGGGAGTGATTGATTGCCCTGTAGGAACATATACTTGGAAACTTAAATTAGAAACATTACAATCGCAAGAAATCATGGAATTCCGCGGACATGTGAATTTGATTAGATAAACGAACACCGATAAGATGAACTTCAGATTTTTGTGTTTTTTGCTTTTCTCACTAGCATTGAATCTAACATACGGACAAAATAACACCTTTTTTAGAAAGTACAACTTATCTGGAATGCAAGGTGCCCTTCAGTTAGAAATAACCGATGACGGAGGATTTATTGCAACAGGTCAACACGAAGGAAGTGGTTCACACGGAGATTGTGATATTTATGTTTACAAACTGGATGTATGCGGCAATATTGAATGGTTTAAACTTTATGGGACAGGCGCGCAAGAGGGAGGCAAAAGTATTATTAAGTTAAATGACGGTGGGTTCCTCGTTTCTGGGCTTTATTCAGGATCGGGAACATATCGTGCCTTTAACATGAAAATTGATGCAAATGGCAATATGATTTGGATCAAAAGGTATGCATTTGAATGGATGCTCTATGCCAAAGAAGCGGCAAATGGGGATATCATCAGTTTGGGAAAAAATACGGGAAGTTTATTTCTTATGCGCACGGACTCAAACGGTGGTATTATTTGGTCAAAACAGATTACCGGTTTTGGAGATACGGGTTTGTGGTTAGATGAACTCGCTAATGGAGACATCATTTATACAAGCGTCAATAATTCCATAAGTAAGGATTTTTCTGTTGGCCGTTTAAACAGTAGTGGAAATCCAATATGGATGAAAGCCTATGGAGGTTCAGGTTGGTCTGATGTCGATCATTCCATTTGGACAAGTAAAGGATTGGTTGATATGCAAGATAGTAGTGTTATCATCACTTCTTTAACCCTTTCCGGTGGTTTGTCTGATCAAAACATTTTATTAGCTAAATTATCTTTAAATAATGGAAATGTCATTTGGTCAAATGTGTGCGGCGGGAATGGGCGAGATCAATCAAGGGATATCGCAAAATATCCGGGAGGATATGCAATTATTGGCCATACAAGCTCTTTTCCAACTTCAATAAATCCAAGCAACCAAATTTACGAAGCATTAGGGGAGAAAGACATTCTACTTTTTACAGTAAACCATAACGGCCAACTTAATTGGGCAAGAACGTATGGCGGCTCTGAACGAGATAAAGGAATCGGAGTCAAATACAATAATGACAATGGTTTTTCCATCTCTGCCATAACAACCTCTCCTTATTTCGGGAACACAGACGATAGTTTTGACCCCCTATTTATTAAAACGGATAGTATTGGATTTGTTGGATGTCAGATGTTTACACCGGCGTTAATTGTCAATAGCATTAGCTTAACGTCGGCTACAGGAGGTTCTGTAAATCCGGTTTCCATTGCGAGTGATGTTCCCGCAATTAGTGTCATCGATTTTCTTCCGAGTGATCAATACATTTGTCAGACCTGTACATCTGTACCTGAATTTACCATATCAGATACAACCGTATGTGTGAATGACTCCGTATATTTTTCCAATACAACGATGGTGGGCCTAACCTGTTTTCAGCAATGGAATGTAAATGGAATTTCAATAGATGGCACCATCGATCCGGTGATGACTTTCTCCACTCCTGGAACCTACACCATTTATTTATATTCGAGTTGTGGGGTAAATTCGGATACAACAATCAAAACGATAACGGTCATTGCACCACAAATTACAAGTCCAGATTTTCTATGCACAGGTGCTCAGCCACTGCAATTACAAGCAAACTTAAGTAATGGCATTTGGTCGGGTAACGGTGTTTCCAATTCAGGCATTTTTTCATGTAATGGATTAGGTACAGGATATCAAAATATTTATTTTACCATTCCACAATATTGTACGGTTCAGGATAGTATTGAAATCAGGCCCTTGCCCAATGTCAATGCAGGGCTAGACACATCTTTTTGTTATCAATCGAATTACGTAATGCAAGGAAATAATTCTCCGAATACGAGTGTCATTTGGAGTCCAAGCACGCATTTATCAGGCACGACAATCAGCAATCCAACGTTTGCGTATGACAATATCAACGCGACAAATGCTGTTTTGACTTATACTTATCAATTGACAGATTTACAATCGACATGTTCCGCAAGTGATGATGTCTCTTATACCATTTTCCCCGTCGCTCCATTATCAGCAGGGAATGACACCCTATTATGTTTAGGGATAGATTATGTATCCCATGCATCAGGTCAAGGAACACTCACATGGCTTCCAAATTCCCCGAATGGCAGTTTATTTTCTCTTCCTTTAGGCATACAAACGTTAGTGGTATCTCAAGTAGACAATAATAGTTGTACACAAACGGACACCGTGTTGGTAACAATCGTAGAGAACCCAACCGTTGATGCTGGAGTTGACACATTAATTTGTTTGGGAGATATACTTTATCTGAATGCACTTTCTCCGCAACAGGTGAGTTATCAATGGAATACAAATACACCAAATGGCGGAGGCTTTACAGCGCCCATTGCCGGAAATCAAAATTTAATTGTTCAAGTGGAAGATGCTAATTTCTGTATTGGCTTGGATACACTCCTTTTATCCGTGCAAGATTTGCCAATGGCGGATTTCGACTATTTGGTTGATTGTTATTCTACGAATGTGCAATTAACGAATCAAACGTCCTTTACAAATTTATATAGCGATCAATTAAATTATGTCTGGTATTTAAACGGAATCATGATTTCTTCTAGCATGAATGCATTTACGTATGATTTTAATTCATCAGGAAACGCAACAGTATCCTTAGTTTCAACCACACTTTTGGGCCTTTGTAAAGATTCGAGTGCCCAAATAATTGAAGTACCCACAAATCCAAACCTTGATTTTAACTATGTGCAACTCTGTGATTATATCGCGAGTTTTCAAAGCATTGTGCCGGTGAATGAAACCGTAATGTCAAGTTATTGGATGTATGCAAATTCAAATTTCGGCACAAATGACCTTTCACCGGAACATGGATTTCCAGGCGCCGGAAATTATATGGTCGAATTTTCAATTACAAATGACTACCCATGTCAATACAACACCCAAAAAATAATCACGTTGGTTTATGAAGAAACCCTGGAAGAGCAAACGATTCCAAATGTCATCACCATGAATTATGATGGAATCAATGATGAAATCAACTTTTCGGAAATATTAGATGTATGCTTGGAATTTGAAATCATCATTTTGAATCGTTGGGGAAATGTCATTTTTAAGACGAACGAACAAGGTCCTGCCTTCTCCGGAAAAGATCTATCCGACAATGAACTTTTAGAAGGAGTATATTTTTACAAAATTACAAGTGGCGATTCTGTGAGTCATGGCCATATTACGATCATAAAATAATAAAAACGAAATCACATGAAATTACGTTCGATACTTTTTGGTTTCATCTGCTTATTGAGCACGACGAGTTTTGGTCAATCCAAAATTCATTACACCCTTTCTGCCGAAGCCCACGCATTAATGTGCCCTTTTTTATCGCCAAAATTAATCGATTTACTGGCTAAAAAGGGAGCAGTGGAAATAGCGAAAGATGCAGAAATGCAATTGCATTTTTACACATCAAAGGAGAAAGAAATGAGTGATGAATTGATTTACGACCTCATTGATCAAATTGGCTATGAAACGAAAAACTTCAAGATTGTTAGAACGATGGAAAAGTAAATGCTCTCCAACCGATTCAGGTTTTGAAGCTGAATGAAATCAAAACAAGAATAACTGGATTCTTAAATCTTATATAAATTATAGAAAAAATGTTTAATCAAAACCGCCTATGAAAACAATACTTTTACTCCTCCTAATCTTACTCTCCATTCATTCTACGGCACAAGTCCCTAACTATGTCCCAACAACTGGCCTCGTTGGTTACTGGCCATTTAGTGGGAATGCGAATGATGTGAGTGGGAATGGGAACAATGGTGCAGTAAATGGTGCAATTCTATCCACTGATCGTTTTGGAAATGCGAATTCTTCTTATTCCTTTAATGGTGTAAATTGTTGTGGTACACCTGACGCTACGCAAGAGATCAATGTAAATAATCAGTTTATTAACCTTGGTCAAGATTACACAGTGTCGTGTTGGATGAAATCCATAGATGTTAGTAAGTATCAGCAACTTTTGTTTTTGGCTGGTTCTGCAGTTGAACTTAACAATGAGCATGTTCCCACAAAGTTATCTTATGCTGTTGGTCCCGGCACCAGTTGGGACTTGCTTTATGCGCAGGGAACATTTACAAATTTTCAAAATAACATTTGGTACCATGTTGTTTTCGTAAAATCTAATACTACTTATACGTTATATTTAAATTCAAGTTTTGAGGGATCTTCAGTTGTTGCAAATTCGGTGAATTATTCTCAAACATCAAGTTTGATAATTGGTTCCTTGGGTTCAGGTCATGAAGTGTTTAAGGGTTCCTTAGATGATTTTGCAGTTTGGAACCGAGCATTAACACCTACTGAAATTACAGGCATCTACAATTCTACACCAATTCCACCAACATTATCCATTGCAGCAACGCCAAGCACGGCATCTTGTCCTGGCACACCTGTAACATTGACTGCGAATACAACAAGTGGCGCAAGTGCATGTACAGCAACAAGTTTACCGAGCAACCTACAAACAGGTTTAGTTGGTTATTGGCCCTTCTGTGGAAACGCCAGCGACGCTTCTGGAAATGGGAATAATGGAACGGTGAATGGTGCTACTTTAACAGCGGATCGTTATGGAAATCCAAATAGTGCGTATAGTTTTATAGGTTCAAATCAAATAGTGGTTTCACCTAATTTCTATGATAATGGCTGGTCAAGTTCAACGATATCTATTTGGTTTAATACTTCAAGCTTAAGTCAACAGCACCAGGCGTTATTTAATACAATTCCACACGATGGAGAAGCGATTGTTTGGAATCATAGTGCAGCGCCAAATAAAATATGCCATTGGAAAAATGAAAACACGAGTGTAGGTTCCTGGAATATTTTTGCCCCCAATGCCTTGAATTACAACAATGTTCAAGAAAATAATTGGATTAATATCTCAATTGTAAAAAACAATATGCAATATTCATATTATGTCAATGGCATATTGGACAAGGTGTCAATCTCTAGTATTGCTGCTTTGAATCAACTTTCAGCTATAAGATTTGGATCAATTGGAACAACAGAATTTTTCAATGGTAAACTTGACGATATCGCCATCTGGAACCGTGCCTTAACTTCTGCTGAAGTACAACAATTATACACCTTAAACAACGACTCTCCAACCTACTCCTGGTCACCCGGTGGCGCTACCTCTCCTTCTATCACTGTCTCACCAACAAGCACCACCACTTATTCCTGTACGATTACAGCAAATAGTCTTTCTACCACAAGTTCGACATCCGTTACCGTGTTACCTGCCCCAACAATTACGGCAACGTACGCGAGTATTTGTGAAGGAGCAAGTACAACCTTGACTGCGGCGGCGGGGAGCACTTCCACTCCGAATACATGTGCAAACTTGAGTGGTTCACTTGCTACAGGACTCGTGGGATACTGGCCTTTCTGTGGGAATGCAAATGATGCTTCAGGGAATAGTAATAATGGAACGGTCAATGGCGCGACATTGACAACCGATCGCTATGGAAATGCGAATAGTGCGTATAGTTTTGATGGGGTAAATCAATTTATTGATTTAGGAAGTTTAACAAGCATAGGTTCTAACCCCTCCATTGTCAGTTATAATTTTTGGATGAAAACCTCGGATATACCTACTCCTAACATTGCTTATCCTGTGTTTTCAAAAAGGCATCAGCAGGGGTTTGGATATGATTGGTGTACCGCTAGAATAGAGCCTGATAATAAGTTGAAATTTTTTAAAGATGATGATTTCTATGTTGGAAATTCAGCAATGACAACAACATTGAATTTAAATGAATGGAATCATTTTGTTTTAGTCAAAAACGGAAATGATCTTTCACTTTATCAGAACGGCATTCTTATTTCTACAGTTACTGATACTTACCTTTTAAGCGGTTCACCAGGAAATTTTTATATCGGATTACAAGGTGCTTGGAATTATTATTTTAAAGGTCAAATAGATGATTTCGGCATCTGGAATCGAACCTTAACTACTACTGAAATCCAACAACTGTATATGCAGGGACAAACAACCTATGCTTGGTCACCAGGCGGAGCAACAACGCCGAGCATTACCGTTTCACCTACAAGTACCACAACGTATACGTGTACCGTAACGGATGCCAATGGATCATGTTCTTCGAGTCAGACAATTACAGTGAATCCATTGCCAAATGTGAATGCTGGACCTGACCAAACAATTTGTTCTGGTACAAGCGCAATCTTAACAGCAACTGGTGCAAGCGCGTATTCTTGGACAGGCGGTGTTCAAAATGGAACGGCGTTCACTCCTGCCAATTCTGGAGCGTACACGGTTACAGGAACGAGTAATGGATGTTCGGCTACAGATGAGGTTTCGATTAATGTTTCTTCTACTCCAACAATCACCGCAACGAACGCGAGTATTTGTGAAGGAGCAAGTACAACTTTAACTGCTGCTACAGTTGCAGGCACTTCTAATCCTTGCCCTACTTTTAATGGTTCCTTAGCATTAGGAATAGTGGAAAGTTATAGTTTTTGCGGCAACCCTAATAATATGATAAATAATAGTAATAATGGAGTCGTTTCTGGCGCTACTCTGACAACAGATGCTTTAGGAAATCCAAATTCAGCATTTAGTTTTAACGGAACTTCTGATTATATTTCAATTCCAAATGATTTTTTGAATGGTCAGCCAAGTTCTAGTACAAGTTTTAGAATCCGATTTCTTAAAAATTCAAACGGTAATTTTTGTTTGTGGAATAAAGATGGAAGTTGGCTAGAAACTTCAATATATATAACGAACGATAACAAATTAGGCTTATTTTGGGCTTATCCTAATTACTATAGTGGAATTGAAACTACAAGTAATACAATATTGAACAATATTTGGTATGATGTGGTAATTGTAGTTGCTAATAATTCTGGACAAATTTATTTAAACAATATTCTGCAAACTAATGTCACATCTAGTATAACCAATTCAACAATAGGTTTTAGTTCAAGTGGAACGTGTGGAACAGGGATTAATCGGTTTGGATTTCAAAAAACTAGTTGTATTCCAACATCTTTTTTTAACGGTAAGCTAGATGAATTTCAAATTTATAATAGACAATTGTCATTATTGGAAATCCAACAACTCTACACGCAAGGCCAAACTACTTACGCTTGGTCACCAGGCGGAGCAACAACGCCGAGCATTACCGTTTCACCCACAAGTACCACAACGTATACGTGCACAGTCACAGATGCCAATGGATCATGTTCTTCGAGTCAAACAATTACAGTGAATCCATTGCCAAATGTGAATGCTGGACCTGACCAAACAATTTGTTCTGGTACAAGCGCAATCTTAACAGCAACTGGTGCAAGCACGTATTCTTGGACAGGCGCTGTTCAAAATGGAACTGCGTTCACTCCTGCCAATTCTGGAGCGTATACGGTTACAGGAACGAGTAATGGATGTTCGGCTACAGATGAGGTTTCGATTAATGTTTCTTCTACTCCAACAATCACCGCAACGAACACGAGTATTTGTGAAGGAGCAAGTACAACCTTGACTGCGGCGGCGGGGAGCACTTCCACTCCGAATACATGTGCAAACTTGAGTGGTTCACTTGCTACAGGACTTGTGGGATACTGGCCTTTCTGTGGGAATGCAAATGATGCTTCAGGGAATAGTAATAATGGAACGGTCAACGGAGCAACGTTGACAACTGACCGCTTTGGAAATGCGAATAGTGCGTATAGTTTGAATAATCTAAATGACCTTATTACTATTTCAAATGTAAATCCCGCCCTCTCAAATTTTGAAAAAACAATTTCTACTTGGATAAAACTACCATCTCAATTTAATTATAGTTCTTTGGCTTTGGTTAAACACGGTACTGCATATTCTACAGGATTTGACGTAGCAATTGATCAGAATAATGTTGCATATGGTAATAATAATTATGCAGTTGTTTTTTTAGCAGGGACAGCATCAATTTCTTTCTTGTCCAATCAATCTGAATTGGGTAGTTGGTGCAATTTAGTTTCTACGTATAATGGTTCTGAAATTAAAATCTATTTAAACGGAATACTTAAAGCGTCTCAATTATATTCTGGAAGTCTTAATTGTAATAATGGTGTTGTTTATTTTGGATTGTGGGATAATCCAAGTGCTCCAAATTTTACGGCAAGACAACTCGACGACATCGGCATCTGGAACCGTGCTTTAACTACTACTGAAATCCAACAACTCTACACGCAAGGCCAAACTACTTACGCTTGGTCACCAGGCGGAGCAACAACGCCGAGCATTACCGTTTCACCTACAAGTACCACAACGTATACGTGCACAGTCACAGATGCCAATGGATCATGTTCTTCGAGTCAGACAATTACAGTGAATCCATTGCCAAATGTGAATGCTGGACCTGACCAAACAATTTGTTCTGGTACAAGCGCAATCTTAACAGCAACTGGTGCAAGCACGTATTCTTGGACAGGCGGTGTTCAAAATGGAACTGCGTTCACTCCTGCCAATTCTGGAGCGTACACGGTGACAGGAACATCCGCGGCAGGATGTAGTAGTCAAGACGACGTTCTAGTAACCGTAAATCCATTACCGAGTGCTACAGTAACAGTTAACGGCGCCACTTCTTTTTGTTCAGGTGGCAATACCCAATTATGTGCTCCGATTGGAACAGGATTGTCTTACACATGGAGTGGAAATCTTGGCACAACAAGTTGCATTAATATTTCAAGCACTCAAACAACCAGTGTAACTGTCACAAACGCCCAAGGATGTTCCGCAACAAGTCTACCTCAACAAGTAGTTGTCTTCAGTAACCCTGTCGCTAATGTTGGTCCAGATGCGACCATTACATGTAATCAAAATGCCTCAGGCACCCAAATTGGCGCTAATCCAAATCCCTTGTATACCTATTCGTGGAGCCCAACAATCGGATTAAGCTCTGCAACAAGTGCAAATCCTATTGCCAACCCTAGTTCAACAACAACCTACACCTTAAGTGTTATCAATGCGGATGGATGTACGGGTTCTAATCAAGTTACAGTAACCGTGAATAATACACCTCCGATTTCCAATGCTGGATTAGATTTCACCAAAACGTGTATTTCTAATGTAAGTGGTTCTAGTATCGGTGCAACTTCAGTTGTAGGAAACACGTATTCTTGGACACCAACTTCCGGACTTAGTTCCGCAACGGTTGCTAACCCAACTGCGAATCCAACATTAACGACTACTTATACTTTGACAACGACAAATACTGCCAGTGGTTGTTCAACGACAGATCAGGTAACGGTTAACGTGAATAATACTGCCCCAACGATAAATCCAATTCCTAATTATTCGTTTTGCGCAAATGAATCGAGTAATAATATACTATTTAGTGGTACAGCTAATTCAAGTTTTGCTTGGACAAATTCAAATTCAAACATCGGCCTTAGTCCATCTGGCAATGGAAATATAACTTCCTTCTTAACACAGAATAATTCAAATATGACTATTGTATCTCTAATTACAGTAACACCTACCTTGAGTAACGGGTGTGTAGGTGCACCTCAAACATTTTCTATTACTGTCAATCCTTTACCAATAGTTTCCCCAGTTAATAATCAAACTGTTTGTTGTCAAGGCGCAACTGCTCCAATTAGTTTAATTAGCAATCTTCCTGGAACTTTAAGTTGGACAAGTATTGCCAACTCACCTTTATTGTCGAGTTTTCCAAATTCAGGAAATGGAAACATTCCTTCATTCTTACCAGTCAATAACAGTTTAACCGATCAATCAATTTTATTTTTACTTACTCCAATAAGTACTCAGGGTTGTATTGGATCCATAGAATCTGTTACGGTTACCGTGTTACCTTGTAACATATTTGTTGATCAAGTAAACAATTTAGAATTTTGTAATCCAAGTAATTTTGTTGGAATTACATTTACGGGGAATGCTACCTCATTTTTATGGACAAATAACTTTACAGACTCAGGGATTCCTACCTCAGGAATGGATAACATCCCTAGCATGACCCTCACAAATGCAACACAACAAAACATTATGTCCCACATTATTACAACACCGATTTATGAATCAAATGGACTGACTTGTACAGGCAACGGAATTGATTTTTTCATCAATGTTTACCCGACCCCTATGGTCAATGCAGGAAGCGACCAAACTATTTGTACTGGGGCAAACATCACTTTAAATGGAAGCGGAGCTCATTCATATGTTTGGAATAATGGGGTTATTGATGGTATTTCATTCTTGCCAATAAGCACAAATAGCTATACCGTGATAGGAACAGATGTAAATGGCTGTACCAATTCTGATGTAGTATTAATCACGGTTGGTTCACCTACGAGTAGCTCCATCTCGGCATCTTCATGCGATACGTACACTTTGAATAACCAAACATATTCTCAGTCAGGAATCTTTGAACAAATAATTCCAAATACTTCGGGCTGTGATTCCACCATCACCTTGAACTTGAACATGGACTTCTCACCGATTACGCCAGTCATTACTTTGACAAATGGCGTAACAATGACGACACCTACGCAAGCAAATGTGACATATCAATGGATTAATTGTTCCAATTTAACCCCAATTGCTGGTGCCACGGGGGCAACGTTTACCGCGTCTATGAATGGTGTGTATGCGGTTGTTGCGAGCAACGCTTGTGGTTCGGACACTTCAGCATGCAGCACAGTGAATAGCGTAGGGTTAGAGACACTTTCGAGCAACGGTGTAAGCGTATTCCCGAATCCAACGAATGAGTTACTGACAGTTCAAGTACCGGTCGATTTTATCGGATGCCAATGGAATTTGGTAGACATCCGCGGACGTCACGTGCTAAATGGCCGTGTTGACATCGAACAATTTCAATTAAATCTTTCCGATTTAGCACGCGGAACGTATTGGATATCCCTTGGAACCAATCAACCGATTCAAGTGGTGAAGAATTAAGAGCAAAATCCCTATAAACAAAAAAGTCCTGACGTTTCCGTCAGGACTTTGTTATTTCTAGAAGTGTAACTTCTTACAAGTCAAATTTAATTCCTTGTGCTAATGGCAAGCTGTCAGAATAGTTGATGGTATTTGTCTGACGACGCATATACACTTTCCATGCATCAGATCCGGACTCGCGTCCACCACCTGTTTCTTTCTCTCCGCCGAAGGCTCCACCAATCTCCGCACCAGATGTTCCGATGTTGACATTCGCGATTCCACAGTCTGATCCTGCTGCTGCTAAGAATGCTTCAGATTCTTTCAACTCATTCGTCATGATGGCAGAAGAAAGTCCTTGTGGAACGCCATTTTGTAAAGCAATCGCTTCGTAAACGTCACCACTGTATTTCATCACATAAAGAATCGGCGCAAATGTTTCGTGTTGCACAATCGCAAAATGATTCTCTGCTTCAATGATACATGGTTTCACGTAGCAACCAGATTCATAACCTGGACCACTCAACACACCGCCTTCAACCAATACTTTTCCACCTTCTTTTTGAGCTGCCTCAATTGCATGCAGGTAATTGTTCACCGCATCTTGATCGATTAATGGTCCAACGTGGTTGTTCTGATCCAATGGATTTCCAATGCTCAATTGCTTGTATGCTGATGTCAATGCTTCCGTTACTTTATCGTAGATGGATGCATGAACGATCAAACGACGTGTGGATGTACAACGTTGTCCAGCTGTTCCAACTGCACCAAATACCGCTCCTGGAACAACCATTTTCAAGTCCGCACTTGGCGTGATGATAATAGCATTGTTTCCTCCTAATTCCAATAAAGAACGACCTAAACGCTCGCCCACTGCTGCTCCTACAGATTTACCCATGCGTGTTGATCCAGTTGCAGAAATTAACGGAACACGTCCGTCGTTTGCCATTAATTTTCCGATTTCAGCGTCTCCGATGATCACGTTAGATACTCCTTCAGGAACGCCATTCGCTTCAAATACTTCTTGTGTAATGCGTTGACAAGCAATGGCTGTCAAAGGTGTTTTCTCAGATGGTTTCCAAATACATACGTCTCCACATACCCACGCAAGAGCCGTATTCCAATTCCATACCGCAACTGGGAAGTTAAACGCGGAGATGATTCCAACGATTCCAAGTGGATGGTATTGTTCGTACATGCGGTGTCCTGGACGCTCAGAATGCATGGTTAATCCATACAACTGACGAGAAAGTCCAACAGCAAAGTCACAGATGTCAATCATCTCTTGAACTTCACCAAGTCCTTCTTGAAGTGATTTACCCATTTCGTAAGAAACCAATTTCCCAAGTGGCTCTTTGTAAAAACGAATGCGCTCTGCCAATTGACGCACAACCTCACCTCTTTTTGGTGCAGGAATTTTACGCCATTCAACGTAAGCACCTTGTGCTTTTTCGATTAAGGCATTGTAATCTGCTGCTGTAGCAGATTGAACGGAAGCAATTAATTTTCCATCTACTGGTGAGATAGAGTCAATGGTTGCTCCGGTTGTATTCATCCAGTTACTCCCCGTGGAAGCACCTGAATTTGTTGACTGAATTCCTAGTTGTGCTAGAATCCCTTTCATTTCTTCTGATCCGATTGTTGACATACTTCTTGGTTTTGTGGGACAAATTTACACATTTCTATTGCTTAGAAAGGTAACTTAAGTAGAAGTACCACAGAATTTCCTTTTGTCATTCGCTTTCTGTCCGCCGGACCTTCGTTTTAGGGATATCTTTTGTATTTTTGCCATTCAAAATCAATGTTATGTATCGCTCGCACACTTGTGGTGAATTAAGAATGGAAAATGTAGGAACTACCGTGACCTTAGCTGGTTGGGTACAACGTTCCCGCGATTTAGGTGGGATGACCTTTGTGGATTTACGCGATCGTTATGGAATCACTCAGTTGGCATTTAACATGGAAGTAAACGCTGAATTAGGCGAGCAAGCACGTAAGTTGGGACGTGAATTTGTGATTCAAGTGACGGGTACAGTCATTGAGCGCAGCAGCAAAAACCGCAATATGCCTACTGGAGAGATTGAAATCAACGTAAACGAAATCAAAATCTTAAACGCAGCGAAACTTCCACCATTTACCATCGAAGACGATACCGATGGAGGAGATGAAATCCGCATGCAATACCGTTACTTAGACTTGCGCCGTAATCCAGTTTTGGAGAAATTACGCTTGCGTAACCGTGTGTCATTGGAAACGAGAAAATACTTAGACGCCAAAGACTTTTTGGATGTCGAAACACCAGTCTTAATTAAGTCGACACCGGAAGGCGCGCGGGATTTCGTCGTACCAAGTCGCATGAATGAAGGACAATTCTACGCATTGCCACAATCACCACAAACCTTCAAACAATTGTTGATGGTGAGTGGATTCGATCGCTACTACCAAATCGTGAAATGTTTCCGCGATGAGGATTTACGTGCCGATCGTCAGCCAGAATTCACACAAATCGATTGTGAAATGGCCTTTGTGGAACAAAATGATATCCTAGAAATGTTTGAAGGATTAATCAAACATTTGTTCGCGGAAGTACGCGGCGTAAACTTCGAAGGAGCTTTCCCACGAATGAGCTACGCAGAAGCGATGGAACGCTATGGCTCCGATAAACCAGACATCCGTTTTGGAATGGAATTCGTTGACCTGACGGAAATCGCACAACAAAAGGAATTCGTTGTATTCAATAGTTCAGAGATCGTTCTAGGAATCAACGCAGCTGGCTGTTCGGAATACACGCGCAAACAATTAGACGAGTTAACCGAATGGGTGAAACGTCCACAAATCGGCGCCAAAGGATTGGTGTATGTGAAATACAATGTAGACGGCACCTTTAAATCCAGCGTGGACAAATTTTACGAGGAGTCCGACCTGAAAGCCATGGCTGAAAAAGCAGGAGCTCAACCTGGAGATTTATTGTTATTGTTAAGCGGTGAAACGGCGAAAACTAGAAAGCAAATGAACGAACTTCGTTTGTTTATGGGAACGCAACTTGGCTTGAGAAATCCAAATGAATTCGCTCCATTGTGGGTATTTGACTTTCCTTTATTAGAGTGGGATGAGGACAATGAGCGTTACCATGCGATGCACCATCCGTTTACCTCACCGAAACCAGAAGATTTACATTTAATCAATACAGATCCAGGAAAAGTTCGTGCGAATGCCTATGACCTTGCCATGAATGGTGTGGAATTAGGAGGTGGATCGATTCGTATTCACGACCGCGATCTCCAATCTCGTATGTTCGACTTACTTGGATTCACGAAGGAAGAAGCGCAAGCACAATTCGGATTCTTGATGAGTGCCTTCGAATACGGAGCGCCGCCACACGGTGGATTAGCCTTCGGATTAGATCGTTTGGTGGCAACCATGGGTGGATCAGAGTCCATACGTGATTACATCGCCTTCCCGAAAAATAATAGTGGTCGAGACACGATGATTGATGCACCATCCCCATTAAACGACGCGCAATTAAAAGAATTAGGGATTAAATTGTCCTAAGTTGAAAAATTGTTGAATTTTCGCTCAACTTTTGTGCATAACGTTTGTTAGATTGGATAGGAAGTCACTCGTGCTTCTACTAATTTTACTGTACCATAAGTTCCCTTATTCTCATTGCTAACCAGCTCAGTATGAACGCACGCATCGAAAAATTACAAGCAGAAATCGCTGATTTAAGACAGCAATTGGTGGATCACCCACTTTATGCGCAAATCCAAACGATAGAGGATTTTCAATCCTTTATGGAACAGCATATTTTTGCGGTTTGGGACTTCATGAGCTTATTAAAGGCCTTACAACGCGGACTAACATGTGTGGAAGTTCCTTGGTCACCAAAAGGAAGTCCGGAAACCCGCCGATTCATCAATGAAATTGTTCTTGGGGAAGAATCGGATACAGATGCGGATGGAAAAGTTTCCAGTCACTTCGAAATGTACTTGGAAGCGATGCAACAAATTGGCGCAAACACCTTACCTATTTACCAACTAACAGAGTGGATTTCCTATGGAAAAACAGTGGAAGAAGCCTTGTATCAATTGGACATCAACGAAGAGACAAAGGAATTTGTTCGTTTTACGTTCTCCATCATCGAAACGGAAGAATTGCATAAAATCGCTGCCTTATTCACTTTTGGACGCGAGGACTTGATTCCAGATATGTTCATTGAAATTCTACGTGAGATGAGCGCACAGGGACAAGAAAACACTTCGAAATTGTTGTACTATCTTGAGCGTCACATAGAAATTGATGGGGGTGATCACGGCCCAATTTCCCTGCGTATGATGGATGAAATTTGCGGTGATGATGAAGAAAAATGGCACGAAGCAACGGAATGTGCGAAACAGGCCTTGGAAATGCGCATTCAATTATGGAACGGCTTGTCCACACCGTCTTTTGCTTCATCGAACGAGGATTAATCCCAGGTCGTACCTTCTTTACCGTCTTTCACGACAATACCCGCAGCTGCTAGTCCATCTCGGATTTTATCCGAAGTTGTCCAATCTTTGTTCGTACGTGCTTGCTGACGCAAGTCGAGTACTAAGTCCATCACTGGTGCTAATTTCCCGTTCTCTGATTCTTGTTCAGACATCAATCCTAAAACATCGTAGACAAAGGTGTGCATCGCTTGTTTTAAAGCATCTCGATCTTCTGCAGAAATAGTTGCATTACCATCGTTGATGAGGTTGATGTATTTCACTCCTTCAAACAAGTTCGCGACTAAAATCGGCGCATTGAAATCGTCATTCATCGCGGTGTAAAAAGAAGCAATCAATCCACCGACGTCAAAGGAAGAAGTGGATGTTGGAACTTTTTCTAATGTTTTCATTCCTTCCATTAAACGCGCAAATCCTTTTTCTGAAGCGTTCAATGCTTCTTGTGTAAAGTCTAAGTTACTGCGGTAATGCGCTTGCATCATGAAGAAACGAAGCACATTCGCACTATAAGATTTGTCAAATAATTCGGTGGTTCCTTCAATGATTTCTTTCGGTAAAAAGAAATTCCCGAAAGACTTACTCATTTTTTGTCCATTGACATTTAGCATGTTTGCGTGCATCCAGTAATTCGCGGGATTGCATCCAACGGATGCACAACTTTGTGCAATTTCATCTTCGTGATGCGGGAATTTGAGGTCCATTCCACCACCGTGAATATCGAATTGTTTACCTAAGTATTTCGTACTCATCGCCGTACATTCCACGTGCCATCCTGGATTTCCATCTCCCCAAGGAGAACGCCAAATCTGCATGTCATCTGGATTCGCTTTTTTCCACAGTGCGAAATCCGCAAAGAATCGTTTTTCGTCCTGCGCATTCAAATTACGCGTTTCGTTTTCTAACTCATCTACTTTGCGTCCACTCAAGATTCCGTAATTGTAATCTTCCATGTAGCGTTTGGTATCGAAATAAACGGATCCATTTACTACGTAAGCGTAGCCATTGTCCATAATTTGCTCAATGACTTCAATTTGTTCTTGAATGTGTCCGGTTGCTGTTGGCTCAATGCTCGGCGGCAATAAGTTGTAAATGCGTTGTAGTTCTTGAAAACGAACATTGTATTTGTAAACGATTTCCAAGGATTGCAATTGCTCAGCGCGCGCAGCTTTACCGATGGAGTCTTCCTCGTTTCCAGCGCTGTTGGTGATGTGTCCAGCGTCCGTAATATTTCGCACATATTTCACTTGAAATCCAAGGTGAAGTAAATAGCGATAGATGAGGTCAAAGTTGATGAAGGTGCGCATGTTCCCCATATGTGGCTCGCTATACAGCGTTGGTCCACAGACATACATGCCAACAAAGTTTTCATGAATGGGTATGAAGGCTTGTTTTTCACCTTTCATACTATTGTAAATCACTACGTTTTTCTGTTGATCTTTCATGGGCAATTGCATTAGAACAAAGTTAGCGAAAAGTTCCAAGTCTTTCGAACTTGATTCCTTTCGCTTCATGCAAACCGGCACATTTTCCCAAAGAAAACGGCTGGAATTGCCCGAAATCCTCAAAAAAAGTCAGTTAATGCGATTTTACGGCACTATTATTGCTAAAATTGCGCTATGAATTCGATGTTATCTTTTCTTACGGGACTCCTATTGATCTTGAAATTTCAAAGTGATATTCCCTACGCGACCATTCAACGTTCCATGGAGTTGAATGATGCTAAAACGATTATTCATTTAGCCAAGGAGAAAATTTCCTTGAATGTTCAGGGAAAGGAATCCGTATACCCGATTGCACAAGCAGAGCTTATTTTACAAGGATTTTTCACGAGGTACCCGAAAGGATCATTCGTGTTTAAGTTCAAAGGAAAAGAATCAGGAGAAGACAACTATACAGTAGGAACCTACACTTCCAAGGGTGAAAATTTCCGAAGTACTTTTCATTTCCGCACCGGAAAATTAGAAAGTTTGTCAATAACCAACGAGTAACTATCCTTGTTGACCTCTGTTTTCTTTCAAGGTATTGAAGAAGATCACCGCGTAGCCCATCGTCAACATCAAGTGGAATGGAACCATTCCTAAGTCTCCATAAATCGCACGATTCACAGCAGTAAATCCGAACACCACCATTAATACGCCCTCTGCAATATTGATGATGGATAAACTTTTCTTATCGTATTTGTTTCCAGTGAATTCGTCTTTTTTCGCCACGTTGAATTTCGGTGTGCGAACAAACGAACTTTTAATCCCTAAGTAGCCTTCAATTACCGCAACCGCGTTGCTCAATGAAAGTGCCATCGAAACCGTTAGGAATTGCACGAAGCGACCAACAAAGCGGAATAAATCACTAAAGAAATTTCCTGTTTTATCTCTGTAAGCATTCCAATAGTAAAATGCCAGAAATACCGTACTGGATAAAAAGAATGCTCCCACTTGAATAAAGAAATTCAAATCTGAGAAGGAATCTTTGATGTGAAGAACCGGTAAGCTCAACAAAGAAAGAATCAAGATGAAGACAAATACAGATGAATTGAATAAATGCGCCAATCCATGTAAACGATCGGTGAATTTCAATCCTCTTGTTGTCACAATGCGTTTCCACATTTTAATGAATACCTCTGCGCCACCTTTCATCCAACGGTGTTGTTGACTTTTTAAAGCCGACATCGTAATTGGTAGTTCTGCTGGAGATTCTACTTCTTCCAAATAGTTGAATTTCCATCCACGCATTTGTGCACGGTAACTTAAGTCTAAGTCTTCTGTAATGGTGTCATGTTCCCATCCACCTGCATCTTCGATACACGCTTTACGCCAAACACCTGCTGTACCATTGAAGTTGATGTAATGTCCTTGTGCATTTCGTCCACCTTGCTCAATCGCAAAGTGTCCGTTTAATCCAAATGCTTGCAATTCTGTTAAAAGGGAATACGTTTTATTTAAGTGTCCCCAACGTGTTTGAACGACACCAATTTTATCCGTATTGAAATAAGGCATGGTGCGCAATAAGAAATCTTTGTCTGGAACGAAATCCGCGTCAAAAATTGCGATGAAATCGCCTTCTACTTGATCCATAGCAGAGTCAAGTGCTCCCGCTTTGTAGCCAGTGCGATCTATGCGGTGAATGTGCTGAATGTTGATTCCACGTGCAGCAACTTCCGCCACTTTTTTAGCAATAATATCTTTGGTCTCATCCGTAGAATCATCCAACACTTGAATTTGGAATTTATCTCTTGGATAGTCAAATTCAGCAATGGTATCGATGATGCGTTCAGCGACATACATCTCGTTATACATCGGTAATTGCACCGTTACTTTTGGAGCGTTTGCTAAATCGAATGCTGGTTCAACTCTACTTTGTTGTGCTTTGCGTTGTTTCCGGTAAGCAAAGGCAAGAGACAATTGTACCATACTGTAATAGAAGATCAACAGTAGACAGACTCCATAGATGACAAGAATGACTTTCGCCATGACATGTGACCAATAATGTTCTTTTACATATGTTTTTCCATTTTCGGTAACTTTGCGATCGCCCCAATTGAACATCCAACTTACTTTTAAATTAGCCGTAAATGGTTGTGTTTTACTAAATGTATAGTGAATGAGGTGTTCTTTGGCATTTGTTTCGAACACTTTTAAGGTGTCTGGACGATAATCCTCATCGATGAGCATCAATGTATTTTTTCCAATAGGAACTTGATTAAAGGTAAACACCCCATTTTCATCTGTTTCGGTCGTGTACACTTTACCGGTGATCGTTGAGGTTAAACTCACTTTCACTTTTTCCACTTCATTGTGGGTTTTATAGTCAACTAAGTACCCTTTAATTTTCTTAGAAAACTGAATTGGGTCCTTTGTAGCATGTGCACTGATCGTCGAAACACAAAGCGCGATAAGCAAGAAAAAATTCCTCATTGGTGAGCGGAAAAAAGATGTAAAAAAAAGCAAATATAATTTTATTCTTTCATTAATGTCATTTCGTCCACCAAGTGTTTGGCATCGGAGTAAATATCCATGACCCAAAGCACGTATCGAATGTCCACCACAATGTTTCGACAACGGTTTGGATCGAACAAATAATCACTCATAGTACTTTCCCATGAACGGTCAAAATTCAAGCCCATTAAGTAGCCATTTTTATCTAAAACAGGCGATCCAGAATTTCCACCTGTTGTATGATTGGACCCAGTGAAACATACCCAAAGTTCGTTGCCTTGTGCATATGGACCATAGTTTTTCGCAGCATGTAATTCAACCATTCTTGGCAATAAATCAAAGTCCGGATTTCCTGTGTTGTATTTGGAAATAATTCCATCCAAGGTTGTGTGCTCCGTGTAACGCATCCCATCTGTTGGCGCCGATCCTTCTAGTTGTCCGTAGGTAATGCGCAGGGTTGAATTCGCATCCGGCCAATGTTTTTTATCCGGAAACATCGTGTATTTTCCTTCCACGTATACTTGCATCAAGTTGTTGACGCTTGTTTGGAAGCTACGATAAGCAGGAACGGTTTCATTTCTAAAGGATTGGAAATACTGATAGAAATGTGTGTAACCAAGATCCTTGTTCAATTTTTTAATGGATTTATCCGAGAACGAACCTAAAAATGCCATGTATCTTTCCTGATTGGTGAAAATGGATTGCGAATAAATATCTGTTGCGATTCCTTTGACATAATTGACAAACCATTCATTGGCCACAGAATACTTCACATCCTTGGTGATTTCCTTCCATTGTTCAGTGTAGTCGAGGTAGGCCTTTGTTTGATCCGTGAAAATGTGTAAATCGACATCGCTGTTGAAATTTTTGAAGAATCCTTCCGCCGATACTTTCATTTTCTCAATGACTTTCGCCAACTCACCATTCTCGGCATATTTCACGTAATTGGTCACCAAATCCTCCATTCCACGCACCAGTTTGAAGTATTCTGGTCCGTAAGAAAAATATTCTGCGCCCATTGCATACTTGAATTCTATTTGCTGGTCTTTTTCCACCAATGCGTTCAATTGATTGACCACCTCTGCAAATTTCGTCCATTCGGGCTTACTCAACGCCAACTCCTTGTAGGCTTTTTCTTCTTCCAACTTGAGTTGTACGGCTTGTAGGTTTTTTAATCCTTCAATTTGACCAATCCATTTTTTCCATGCATTCGCAATACTCGCTTGTTTCGCTGAATATTGAATACGGGTTAAATCTGATTTTTTCATTCCATCATCGATCACGGCTAAGGAAAGGTCACGCATGTGAATTCGTGCCGGACGCTCTTTCTCAATGATGAATTTCAAATAGGAAGAAACAACGTGTTGCTCTGTCTGACCAGGGAATCCATACACCATGGTGAAGTCGCCTTCTTGACGGTTTTGAAAAGAAATCGGCAAGTAATGTAACGGAGTATAAGGAACATTATCCGGGGAATAAGCCGCTGGTTTGTTGTCCTTGCCGACGTAAATGCGAAATACCGAGAAATCTCCGGTATGACGTGGCCAAACCCAATTATCGGTGTCTCCACCAAATTTCCCAATCGAGTTTGGAGGTGTTCCCACAAAACGCACATCTTGAAAAACCTCTTTCAACATTAAATAGTAATCGTTTCCGTAATTGAAAGCTTTAATTTCTGCTTCGTAATGCGTCCCAACGATTGCCGCTGCACATAATTTTTTGATGTTCGCTTGTATCACTGCTTGATCACTTTTGGAACTTGCTCCCATCAACACATCTTTCGTTACATCGTCAATGCGCACAATGCGCATGGCTGTTAAACCAGGATTCGTTAATTCGTCTGATTTGTTTTTTGCCCAAAATCCATTTTTCAAGTAATCGTGTTCCAGTGAAGAATGTGATTGAATTTGTCCGTAACCACAATGGTGATTTGTCAACAACAATCCTTGACTTGAAACCAATTCTGCTGTACATCCGCCACCAAATTGTAAGATGGCATCCTTGATACTTGTTGAATTAACACTGTAAATATCCGCCGCGGTAAGTTTCATGCCTTTCGCTTTCATATCTGATTCAAACGCAGCAATTAAAGAGGGGATGAGCATGCCTTCTTCCGCCTGTGCGACAAAAATTTTGGCAATCAACACAAACAATAATGATGCGCGCAATAGGATCAATTTCATAGCTACGATTTTAGAGTGGCTAAGATACAACGATTTCAGATAGACACAATAGCAAAATCAAAGCACAATAATTACGTATCTTTGCGCCACATTTGACCGTATGCGAATATTCGAAGGACTTTCTGATTTATCCCACATCAAAAATGCAGTCGTAACGATTGGCACATTTGACGGTGTGCATTTAGGTCACCAAGAAATCCTTAGAACGGTCATTTCAGAGGCAAAAAAAATCGGGGGAGAAAGCGTGCTATTGACCTTTTATCCGCATCCGAGAATGGTACTTTCCCCAGAGAATTCGGACTTGCTTTTATTGCAAACGCAAGCGGAGAAAATGGAAAAGTTGACCAGTATTGGACTTGAAAATGTAGTGATTTATCCCTTTTCAAAAGAGTTTGCTGATTTATCTGCCAAAAATTTTGTGGAGGAAATTTTAATCAAGGGACTTCATGCGGAGAAGATTATCATTGGTTATGACCATCAATTTGGACATCAACGCGAAGGGAATTTAGCTTTTTTACAGAGGTATGCTGATCAAGGTTTCTTTGAATTAATGGAAATCCCAGCTGAACAAATCGATGAGGTATATATTTCTTCATCGAAAATCAGAAATGCCATTTTGGACGGAGAAATGTCCACTGCGAATTCGTGTTTAGGCGCGCCTTTTGAATTAAGAGGAACGATTACGCAAGGCTTACAGAATGGACGCCACATCGGATATCCAACTGCAAACATGGAATTAAATGACACACACAAAATCATTCCAGCGAATGGCGTATATGCGGTGAAAATCGATGTGAATGGCGAACTTTATAAAGGAATGATGAACATCGGATGGCGTCCAACCGTGGAAGAAGAAAAGCTTAAACGCAAAATCGAAGTGCATATTTTTGATTTTCGCAACGAAATTTATGGAGCACTTTGCAAGGTCCAGATTTGTCAATTTTTCAGACCCGAACATAAATTCCCTAACTTAGAGGAGTTAAAAGCTCAAATTCAACAAGATGAAGTGGCTATTCGCAATTTTTTTCATACTTCTTAGTTTTTTCAGTGGTGCGCAGCTCAATCATGAACGCGTGTATATGTGGAATGAACTTTCCGGCGTCAATCCGGATACCATTCGTGCCATTTCTTTCGAAAAAATGAAAATGGATTCCCTTCCGAAAGAACTGTGGAATTTTACACAGCTTACGTATTTAAACCTCGAAAAAAATCAATTGTCCAACTTACCAGACGACTTTAAAAACCTTACTCAACTGACGGAATTGAACATTGCAAAAAACAAATTCACCTTTTTACCCATGGTGATTTGCCAACTTCCCAATTTGAAGAAATTGAACGCATCTCGAAACCGCATTGAGTCCATCCCGAATCAAATCGAAAATTGTATGCATTTGGAGATCATTGATTTATACGATAACCTCATTGCTGAGTTTGGAACGGGCATTTTTCAGTTGAAGGAATTACGAATCCTGAACATCGAAGGAGTGATGTATGGAACCAATTTCGCTGATGACCTGAAACGCAAACTTCCAAACGTACAACTCTTGCTTGACCCACCTTGCAAGTGCTTGAACTAGGTGAAAAATGAAGATTCCCTTTTGTCAAGATGGCCTTGACTTGAAACTATTTCCTACCTTCGTGTAAAACAAGAATTTTGGAACTCATCAACCTTATTTTTCGACTCGGAGTGCTCTTTGCCATCTATGGATTCCTGTGGTTTTTCATCGAATGGGGAATGAAATTACTCATCGGTGGACGCAAGCGTACACTAGGTGAAATCTACTTAATCAAAACAGTGAAGTACTTGTTTCTCGTAAACGTGACCTTTCTCTTTTGCTTGGAACAAATGGACGAACCTGTTATTCAAGTGAATTACCTGAATCTGGTACCAAGCTTCATTATTTTGATGGTGTACTTCTTAGGGAAACTTCAACAGAAAGAACAGCGCATTCAAATGATGACAAACTTCATGCAGGGCTTACAAGAGGCCCCATTTAACCGGCAGTGGGAATTGGCTTTAATTGTGCTAAGTGGCCTCACCTTTGCTGGACTTGTATGTTATCCGCAGTATTCTGAAAATGTCATATCTGCTTGGTTTCAAAAGAGTATTTTGGACATTGAAAATACCGTGTTGATTGGATTTGTATTTAAAGTGATTGGGTTTTTCTTTTTAATCGGGATGTTCCTTAAAATGCTCAATGCCCTTAACTACATCCTTTCAGGAAAACCTTTGGTAAATGTGAAAACAGGATTTGGTACAAAACAAGGAAAATCAGATGATTCATTTGATGATTTTGAAGAAATTGACGACAATAAACTTTCGTAATAATGGCACACTTTGATGAAAAAGAATTAATCGAACGATCGAATGACATTATCCATTCCTTGACGAAGTTGGTCATGGGTGAAAAACCTGGGTTTTTATCCGGAGGTGTCTATAAAAAAATGGAAATGCACCCGCGCCTGAGTACGATGAAAACCTTGTATGCAAGTTTCATGATGGATTTCAAAGGTTCTTATGAAGATGCAGCGAGTTTAAAAAAACTGACCGATTTCCGCTATGAAATCGTGGAATTATTTGATTCTGAATCACCTTCAGAAAACTAAGCAAGCGATACCATGGAATTTACTTTCGGGAAAGTGTATAAATTATGTAGTGTCAAACGAATTGACCGATTGTTCTCCGAAGGAAAGAGATTAAAAACATACCCTGTTACCGTCATGTTTCAAGAAACCGAAGAGGAAATGGAACACACCTTTCAAGTCATCTTTTCGGTACCGAAAAAACGAATGAAGCATGCGCATGACCGTAATTATATCAAACGTTGTTTTCGCGAAATACTGCGAATAAATAAATCCGTACTTGAAAATCACTTGATAAAGTGCGGTAAAAAAATCAATTTTGCCTTAATTTACCAATTGAAGGAACGCATACCTTACTTAGAATTGGAACAAAAATTGCTAGAGGCTATCACAAAATTAATAAGCGAAATCAAAGATGAGAAATAAACTTCATATGATCATTTGGATCATGCTAACATGCTTTACTTTCCAAACCTCTTGGACGCAGTCCAATGGATTCGAAACCCTGAAAAGTTTGGAAATCATGGATCAAATTTATGAGAACCTTGACCTATACTTTGTCGATGAACCTCAAAACGGAAAACTTTCGAAAACAGCGATTGATGCCATGCTCAAAGAGTTGGATCCATACACGGTTTATTACCATGAGTCGAACATTGAAGATTACCGCCTTTTAACCACTGGACAATACGGTGGAATTGGCGCTTTGATTCGTCAGATTGGAGACTATACGTTTATTTCTGAACCCTATGAGGATTGTCCGGCAGCAAAAAGCGGGATCAAAGCTGGGGATAAAATTTTAACGATAGACGGAAAAAACATGGCGAAAAAATCCACGGATGAGGTTTCAGATGCCTTGAAAGGACCCAAAGGAACAAGCATCGAAGTGGAAATTGAACGCAAAGGTGAAGGTAAAAAGAAAATCACCATCGCACGGGATGAAATTAAAATTCCAGATGTGCCTTATTTCGGCATGTTAAAAGGCGCAGTTGGCTACGTGAAATTGAATAGCTTTACGCAAACAGCTTCCGCCGATGTGAAAAATGCCATTCAGAAATTACAGGCTGATGGAGCGAAACAGTTGGTGCTAGATTTGAGAGGAAACGGTGGTGGGCTATTGATCGAAGCGGTGAAAATAGTCAATTTCTTTGTTCCTAAGAATCAAGTGGTGGTGACCACAAAAGGGCGTGTCAAAGAGGAAAACCGTGTGTACACAACATTGGAAGAACCATTTGTACAAGATATGCCACTCGTTGTACTCGTGGACGGTGGATCCGCTTCAGCGAGTGAAATTGTTTCAGGCGCTCTGCAAGATTTAGATCGCGCGGTGATCATTGGTGAAACAAGTTTTGGAAAAGGATTGGTGCAACGAACTTATGATTTAAAATACGGTTCTAAAATCAAAATCACCATCGCTAAATACTACACACCGTCTGGACGCTGTGTGCAACGATTGGAGTATTACGACAAAGAAAACAATGCCAAAGCAAAGGAAATACCTGACTCTTTATTGAAGACCTTTCAAACAAAAAATGGACGGAATGTAATCGATGGTAGAGGCATCGAACCAGATTTAAAAATCGAAAGTCCAGATTTAAGTCGTTTGACTGCGGTTTTACTTACGAGTAACTGTGTGTTTAATTACACGACGGATTATGTCTTAAGCCATCCAACGATTGCAAAAGCAGAGGAGTTTAAATTAACCGATTCCGAATATGAAGCGTTTCAAAAATATGCTTTAGCGCAAGAATTTAAGTACACAACTGCTTCGGAGGAATCCTTGAAGAAGATGAAGGAAACGGCAGTGAAAGAAGGTTATTTCGAAGAAATAAAAGCTGATTATGAGGATATGATTTCTAAAGTTACCCCTTCGAAAGAAAGGGACCTTATGAAATTCAAATCGGAAATAAGCGAAATTTTGGAGAGTGAAATTATCTCGAGGTATTTCTTTCAAAAAGGCAGAACAGTGGCCTCCCTTAAAAATGACCTGATAGTACAGCGCGCGTTGGAAGTTTTGACAAATGTATCGGAGTACAATACTATTTTGAAGAAATAAGCGTTAGACTCCTATGTTGAAACGTTATTTCGGACCGCAAATTCATCACCGAGTACATTTTTTTGTACTTGCGCTTTTCATCGTTGGGGTCGTATGCAGTAAATTTTTGATGTCCATGGGACTCCTTCTGGGAGCGCTAAATCTTTTGCTGGAAGGAAATTTTCGCTCGTATGCTCAACGTTTACGAGAGAATCAACTCATTCTTCTTGTCGTGTTTTTTTATGTTCTGCATCTCTTTGGATTAATTTGGACGAGTAATTGGGAATATGGGCTCGATGATATCCGTAAGAAAACATCTTTATTGTTGATCCCGATTATCATTGGCGCACATCCAATTCTAAGTCTGAAAAGATGGACGAAACTCATCCACTTTTTTATTTTGACATTGTTGGTAACAGCCATCATCAATTTTATTTCCTATCATTTTTTCGCTGAAAAACTGCATTTAATCGACATTCGTGACATGTCCCTTTTCGGTTCCCATATTCGATATGGCATCCTCTTGGGTATCGGTTTGGCTTTTTGTTTGGAGCGTATTTACCAGGGAGCCAAATACAGAAATGGGTATCTTTTCAGCGCCATTTTCTTTTTGATTTACTCCTTTTATAGTCAAGTCTTGTCTGGTTTAATCGCGGTAAGTATTGTACTCATCGGATTACTGGTTTTTATCCTTGTCATGCGAAAACAATACCTTATTTTAGCTTCCTCGTTTTTATTGGTTATCCTCTCTTCACTTGGCTTATGCTACTACTTGTCTCAACCCATCATTTATCCGACTCCATGTATCGAACAATACAACCAAATCGAATCCGCATGGAATGAACGTTCCCCTTTGAATTACGATAGCTTGGATAAACGCAAACAACCCGTTGCTTCTACGTTAGAACGGTATTTATCCTCCAAAGGACTTTGCGCTAATACCGAAGGAGTTCAAAAATTAACGGATAAGGACATTCAATTCATTGAAACAGGATTTGCGGATGTTCATGAAACATACGGTGGGATTCAAGCGAGATTATTAGACATTCGTTACCAACTTCACCATGCTTCAAATCCATCTGGACATTCCATTTTGGAGCGCATTGAATACTGGAAAAATGCTTGGGCCATCATTGAAAATCATTTTTTGATAGGCGTTGGAACAGGAGATGTCAATGATGAAATGCAAAAGATGTATGACCAACGTCATTCCTCGTTAACAGAAGAACGCAGATTGCGTGCGCACAATTCTTACTTAACGTACTATTTGACTTTCGGTATTTTTGGATTTGGATTCTTTCTTTATTTCCAGTTCAAATTCATCATTCAACAATGGAAATGGAAGCAGTGGATTGGTTTTCTTTTTGGCATTATCGCCTTGGTGACCTTCTTATTTGAAGACACCCTTGAATCACAAATGGGCATCACAATGTTCGCGCTATTCTACGCTGTATTTTCAAGGAAAATTACAAGTAAGTAGATACGTCCTTGATTTTTATTAACTTCGCTTTGCGATGTCAATAGAAGTAAAAAACCTGTTTAAATATTATGGAGAACAAGCCGCAGTGCGGGATGTAAGTTTCTCTGTCAACAAAGGTGAAATCGTAGCTTTTTTAGGGCCAAATGGCGCTGGAAAATCTACCACCATGAAAATCATGACCGGATACATTCCTGCAAGTTCGGGTGAAGTTTATATCGCTGGAATCAAAGTGGATATCGATGAGTTGAAAACCCGTCAAATGATTGGGTATTTGCCAGAGAACAACCCGCTTTATGTGGACATGTACGTCCGTGAATACCTCGAATTCGTTGGGCGAATTTATAAGGTCAAAAACCTAAAGTCGCGCGTAGCAGAAATGGTTCATGCGGTTGGACTTGACGTTGAGCAAAACAAAAAAATCGGAGCCTTATCCAAGGGATACCGTCAACGTGTTGGATTAGCACAAGCCATCATTCACGATCCAGAAGTGCTTATTCTCGACGAACCTACCACAGGACTAGATCCGAATCAATTGGTCGAAATCCGTGAGTTGATCCGTCAAATCGGGAAACAAAAAACGGTATTGCTTTCGACGCACATCATGCAAGAGGTAGAAGCGATTTGTGACCGTGTCATCATTCTATCAAAAGGTCAAATTGTAGCCGACGATAAAGCAAAAACCTTACAGCAAGAATTAGAACATCAAACAGTTTATGTCGAATTTGATTCTGCCGTAACGAAAGCACAATTAGCGAAAATTCCAAATGTGAGCAAGGTGGAAACCTTGGATAAAGGATGGTTGATTGAATCGATTGCACCAGAGGATTTACGTAAATCAGTGGCACAATATGCACAAGCTCAAAATTGGTTGATTCTTACACTGAACATCGAGCAAAAATCATTAGAAGAAGTATTTAAAGAATTAACAAAATAAGATGCCAACGAATTTTATCGAAGAATTACAGTGGAGAGGGATGATACACGATATCATGCCTGGAACAGAAGAAGCATTGTTGAAGAAAAGTTCGTCCGGATATATTGGATTCGACCCAACCGCCGATTCTTTGCATATTGGAAGCCTGGTGCAGATCATGACCTTGGTCCATTTTCAAAAAGCGGGACATAAACCATTTGCCCTAGTAGGTGGAGCAACTGGAATGGTAGGCGATCCATCTGGCAAATCACAGGAACGAAATTTATTGGATGATGCGACATTGCAACATAACGTAGCGTGTGTAAAAGCGCAATTGGAAAAATTCTTGTCCTTTGAAGGTGAAAACGGAGCGGAGATGGTCAATAACATCGATTGGTTTCGAAACATGAGTTTTTTGGAGTTTATCCGCGATGTAGGAAAACACATTTCAGTGAATTACATGTTGGCAAAGGATTCGGTAAAATCCCGATTGGAAACAGGGATGTCCTTCACAGAATTCTCTTACCAATTGGTTCAAGGATTCGATTTCTACTATCTGAATCAACACAAAGGATGCATCGTTCAATTAGGTGGGTCAGATCAATGGGGGAATATTGTGACAGGAACAGAGTTAATCCGTCGAAAAGGTGGGGGCGAAGCCTATGCAGTGACCACACCACTCATTAAAAAAGCGGATGGAACGAAGTTTGGCAAAACCGAAGGTGGAAACGTTTGGTTGGACCCAGCGAAAACATCACCTTATCAATTCTACCAATATTGGTTAAACGCTGCGGATGAAGATGCAGCGAATTTCATTCGAATTTTCACCTTGAAAACAAGGGGGGAAATCGAAGCCTTGGAAAAAGAACATGCAGAAGCACCGCACTTGCGTGTCCTTCAAAAAGCACTAGCAGAAGATATAACTGTTCGTGTGCATAGTGCAGCATCTCTTCAAACCGCCATCAGTGCGAGTAACATCCTATTTGGAAAATCGACTTCAGAAGACCTGAAAGCATTATCGGAACAAGATTTCTTTAGCATTTTTGAGGGCGTTCCTCAAGCGACCATTTCCCGCGTGGAATTTGGAGAGGGAATCAGCATCGTGGATGCCTTAGCAGGAAAAACGGGATTCTTGTCCTCTAACGGAGAAGCACGCCGCGAACTAAAGGCAAACGCGATTTCTGTAAACAAGGAAAAAGTGGATGAACAATTTATCGTACGTTCGTCAGATTTAATTAACAACAACTATGTCTTGTTAGGTAAAGGGAAAAAGAACAACTATATTTTAGTCATTGTCGATTAATACATATGATCCAGCAAAAAAAAAGAGAAGGCAACACCTTCTCTTTTTTGTTTTATAAAAGCTGTTTTTATAAAATCAACATGGCATCTCCATATGAGTAAAAACGGTATTTTTCTTTGATTGCTTCTTGGTATGCTTTCAACATTAGATCATGTCCTGCAAAAGCAGAAATCATCATTAATAGGGTAGAAAGCGGTGTGTGGAAGTTCGTTATTAAGCAATCGGCGATACTAAATTCATAAGGAGGGAAGATAAACTTGTTTGTCCATCCATCGAATGGTTTTAAATACCCATCAGTAGAAACGGATGATTCGATAGAGCGCATAGCAGTCGTACCAATAGCACATACACGTTTTTTCGTGCGTTTTGCGTTATTGACCATATCTGAAGCCTCTTGCGAAATAATGACTTGCTCAGAATCCATTTTGTGTTTGGTTAAATCTTCTACTTCAACGGATCGGAATGTACCAAGTCCAACGTGCAGTGTGACCTCTGCAAATTCGATCCCTTTTAATTCAAGTCTTTTTAATAATTGACGAGAAAAGTGTAGTCCAGCAGTTGGTGCTGCAACAGCTCCTTCTACTTTCGCAAAAATGGTTTGGTAGCGTTCTTCGTCCTCCGGTTCAACCTCGCGCTTAATGTATTTAGGGAGTGGTGTCTCACCTAATTCAGTAATTTTCGCCTTAAAGTCTTCATATGGACCATCAAATAAAAATCGTAGTGTGCGTCCACGTGATGTCGTATTGTCAATCACCTCTGCTACCAATGAATCGTCCTCTCCGAAGTACAACTTATTACCAATACGAATTTTTCTCGCAGGGTCCACAAGTACGTCCCAAAGTAAACTCTCACGGTTTAACTCGCGTAGCAAGAAAACTTCAATTTTGGCACCTGTTTTTTCTTTATTTCCGTACATCCTTGCAGGAAAAACGCGTGTGTTGTTCATGATCATGACATCACCTTCTGAGAAATAATCTAACACATCTTTAAATAATTTGTGTTCAATTTTTCCGGTCTCCCGATGAATCACCATTAATCGTGCGTCGTCACGGTTTTCACTTGGATAGTTTGCGATTAACTCTTCGGGAAGATCGAAGTCGAACTCCGATAATTTCATTTTGCTCATAAGCTGAATATTAACCTACTTCTTCAAAGTAGGGCGCAAAGGTACGACATCGAGACCCCGTTTGTCAAGTAAATAGCCAACTAAATTCAATTTGCTTGATTTTATTGACAAAAATCAGCATTTTCCGCATTTAACTTTATCAAAAACCCCCTATTATGTATCCTTATATATTTTTTGGTTTTTTCATTCATTTACAAAGTCACGGTTGAATCACATTCAAATTACTCTGAACTATATGTGACAACTAGGTTGACATTTCTCTTCATAAAGCGCCTTTAAAAGTTCATCTGACGAGTTAATATATTTGGATGTGCAGTTACTAAATTTTGAAAAGTATTATGAAAGAAAATCCATTCATTTCGCTAAACATGCTATATTCGTTCTTAACAGGATTGGACTTTTAACAAAGAACAAATATTTTTAGGTCTTTTCCCATATAATTTTAGCGATGACCGACGTTAAAATCGTATATGATAAATGTAAACATAGTTTGGATTAGTGATTTATGAAAAAGTGGAAACAGAAAGCTATAGTTCAAAAAATAATTTCTTACTTACCTTTTGGTCAAAACATAAACTATCTCTTCCAAAAGTATGTGACCAAAGGCGAAAATTTGAACGATGAGTATTTCTTAGATAGACTTAATCACGCAAAAAAACATATTCATCACTATCAAAAAATATCAGGCAACATATTTCCAAATTCGTGTTTAGAAATCGGAACTGGATGGTATCCTGTCGTACCAATTAGCTTTTTTTTATTGGGTTCAGAAACGATTTATTCTGTAGATATTAAAATGTTGACTTCGAAAGAACGATTGGCTACTACGTTAAGAAAGTTTGTGGAACTTGTTGATGGGGGTAAAATAAATGACTTTTTTAATTTCCAACCTGAACGATTTCATGTGATTCAGTTAATTCTTTCTGATTTAGAAAATCATGATTTATCCCAAATGCTGCAACTTCTAAAAATAACTTACCTTATTGAAGACGCAAGAAAACTTTCATTGCCTGATAATTCAATTGATTTGATCAATTCAAATAACACTTTTGAACACATTTATCCAGTAATATTAATCCCCATACTTAAAGAGTTTAGAAGAATTGTTAAAAAAGAAAAGGGCGTAATGTCACACTTTATAGATATGTCTGATCATTTTGCTCACTTTGATAAATCAATTAACATCTATAATTTTCTGCAGTTTTCTGATCGACAATGGAATTGGATAGATAATTCAATCCAACCTCAAAGCAGAATTAGAATCTACGACTACAAAAATATATATGAAGAATTAAATATTCCAATTACGGAATTAACATTAAGAGAAGGCAACGTAGATGAATTAAAATCAATTAACTTGGATGATTCGTTCTCAAAGAAATCATTGGAAGAAATTGCGATAAGTCATTGCCATTTTATTTCTGACATGACTTTAACAAAATCGTAGTTTGAGGAAGACTTGGGTGTAAATATCCTTGTGTTTTTCATCGTTTGTTTACTCATTTAACTGGAGAATGTTATTTTTTGATATCTGGTTTTTTAAAAACTCAGAGGCCGAATACCTTCGCCGCTAATAGCACTATTTCTTCTTATCCATACTTATCTCTTAGAGATTGATGATCTTCAAAAATCAACCTAAAATTGGAAGTAAACAAATGGTTTAAAAGTATCGGAGATTGCTTGATACATGAGGAAAATACTGCATGCAATAAGGACAGCTTGAAGGAAAAACGGAATCTTTGCAAACACTTGTGTCCCTTTGTCTTTCCAGGTTTGTGGCACCCAATGCAATACAAATCCACTTAAGATAATCCAAAATACGGCTTGATATGTTTCTAATACTTTCACGAAAACCGTCCAAGAGAAATCGAAATGATTCCACATGTGGTTAAGCATTTTTATGGGTTCACCTGCTTCATCTAAACGAAACCATAAACGGGTAAAGGTGATGAAATTAAAGGTGAGGAATATGCGCCATGCTCGGACTCCCCAAGCCGAACTTTGTTCGTAGGGACTAATTTTCTTCCAATATTGGTAAAAGATCAGCGCAAGTCCGTTCATTGTTCCCCAAATCACAAAATTCTCACTCGCTCCATGCCAGAGTCCTCCGACAACCATGGTGATCAATAAATTCAAATCTCGATTTAGGTAATTTTTGACTTTTGGAAAGAGATGCCAACAGAGAAAATAGAGGAGCATCAAACCTAGGTAAACGTAAACGAGTTCATACCATTGGGTGATGAAAATCAAAAACACGAAAATAATGGTGGAAGCGATGTAGGTGCCGATCCCTCCAGATCGATTTCCCCCTAAGGGAATATATAAGTAATCGCGCAACCAAGAACCTAGGGATTTGTGCCACCTGCGCCAGAAGTCGGCAACGGAAACTGCTTTATAAGGCGAATGAAAGTTCTCCAATAAAGTGAATCCCATCAAACGTGAAATTCCAATGGCAATGTCTGTGTACCCTGAAAAATCCCCATAAATCTGTAGGGAGTATGCCCACATCGCCAAAACACTCACAAAACCAGGATAAGCTTCAGGAGAATCGGCAATTTTATCAATGAAATGAACGGCGATGTAATCGGCCAAAACGATTTTCTTGAATAATCCTTTGGTAATTTGCACCAATGACCAACTAAAATCTTGTTTACTTAAGGTGTAGGGTTGATTGATTTGAGGAACAAAATCCCTCGCTCTTACGATTGGTCCTGCCACCAAATGGGGGAAATAAGTAACATAAAAGGTGAAGTCGAAAAAGCTACTGACCTTAATTTCTTTGCGGTAAATGTCGACAATGTAACTAATGTTATGAAAGGTAAAAAAGGATACTCCGATGGGAATCAATATTTTGTCCACAAAGGTTCCTGAGCCAAAAAAACCATTGCCCCAAAGCGCAAATTGATTCACGACTTCATATTTGGTATGAAATAATTGATTGAAAGAATCCGTGAAGAAATAGGCGTATTTAAAATAACCTAGTAACAACAAGTTAAAAATGACCGTTGCTGCAATAAACCACTTTTTTGTTCGGTCTTTTTCTGCTTTTTGAACGCGTACACCAAAAGCGAAATTAACGACCAGTGTTAGTCCGAGTAGTAAAACGAATAGTCCAGATGTTTTGAAGTAAAAAAACAAACTGATGACCGTTAGGAAGATACTCCGCACCAAAAAATGTTTGTGAATGGCCGAGAAAATAACCATCACCAAAATGAAAAACAGCCAAAAGTCAAGCTGCGTAAAAATGAGTGGTTCCTCTACATTAAATGAAAAAAGCTGGTATATTCTATCCATAGTTAGTGGCTACTAAGTTCGTCAAATGCGCTTAAATATTTCATGAACGCATCAATTAATAATTTTCCTTTGAGGTGATATCCTTCTGCGGTAAAATGAACATAATCTCCTTGCATCAATCCATTTTTCTTCCATGTGATCGAAGAACCAAGTTCTCCCATAATGCCATAAAAATCCCACACAGCCATCTGGTATTCTTCGGCTAATTGAATGATAACTTCGCGCTGACTTACGGTATTTCTATTTGGTGATCCATGAAATTGATTGTCATTGGGAACCGTCAAAAGCAAGGCGCATTTTGGGTTGACGGAAAGAATGATTTTCATCAAGGATTCCAAATTGTTTTTATAGACGTCTGGCCGAAAATTCCCAAAACTCGTGTAGGCATCATTCGTTCCTACGGAGAACACAAATAAATCCGGCGGATGAATCTTTAGGTCCCTCAGGAAATGCTCATTCCCTAAATACGTATAAAGCCCAGCTCCATTGATACCTATGGCGTTATAGGTAATCCCAGGCAATTCGTTTAATAGCTCAAAACCATAAATTTCAAGAAGCGCTGTTGTTTCAGCATTCTTCACGAACTGTAAATCCAAGGAATCGATGTAATCGGTAAAGGTGATTTCTGAATATCCCAGCTCGTCGTGGTGAAAAGTTTCACTCACTAGCAGTTCTTGTCCACCAAAATTCAAATCATAAGGAAATTCACCGGTGTTATGGTAGATGCGCAATTTATTAAAGGGTGGCTTCACCATGGTTCGCATGTGCTTGAAGTTGATGGTAATGACCGAATCGGCACAACGAATAGTCGCGCCTGTTAATCCGTAGTCTAAGTCCTCCGGATGATCATTGACACTTCGGTAAGATTTCCACGCGTTTGGTGAAGAGAAATAATAGTTCGATGGATTGTTCGTCTTTGCCAATCCAAACGGAAAAACGAGTCCACGTTCACCATTTAATCCTGGCCAGTTCGTTTGTAAAAAGGTACGGAAATCATGCGTATAAATATCCGCTTGAATGTGTGATCCACCAATGTGATAAAAATTCAATTTACGGTCCTTTAAGGAAATCATTTGGCTCATTTGTTCATGTAAATACATCCAATTTGGACTATTTTCAGAAAAAAACTGAAAACGATTGCAGTCACTGTTGATAAAAGGATATTTTGCAGAAATCATGCTGTCATCGCTCGAAATGGTGGCAGATTCAATCGTTCTTAAGTCCATTGTTTGAGAGAAAATAGAACGCGACAATAGCATGAATAAAAGGAAGCTACGTATCATTCCACAGCATCTTTCTTAGGACTTGTATGTCCTCCAACCCATTTCGCATATTCAGCAATAAAGGCATCGTAAAATAATTGAGAGGCATAACTTGCTCCACGCGGTGTAAAGTGGATGTAATCTTTCCCTGCTAATCCTTGACTGACCCAGGAGGGCATGGAGTTTTTTCCGCCCATTGCGGCATATAAATCCCAGAATATGGCACCTGTTTCATCACAGGATTTTTTCATCTGATTGACACAATAAGAAAGATAGGGGTAGGTTTCGAAAATTCCATTGACCATTTGAGACATGTCGCTTGGTCCAATGACTAAAATGGCTGCACTAGGACGATTTCTTTGAATGAATTGTATTTGACTTTTAAAACTGCGCATATAACTCCGAACAGAACTACTATCTCGGAAGGAATGAACCGAATTTCCGCCAAATTGAAGGATGACTAATTCGGTATTTAATTCGTTGTGCATTTTGCGAAACAATGCGGCATCTCCCGCGCTTATAGCATGTCCTGAGGACCCCCTCATCGCAACGTTCACTACTTGAACACCAATATCTCCTTCCAATGCAAATCCATTGAATACGGGACTTTTCGTGGTGCTAAATACAAATTTTAACTTTCCAGGTGTTTTAGGAAAACTCAAATCAAGTGAGTGACCTAGTCCATCTTTGATCAAGGAATCTTCATGGATTAACTTATTGTTTTCATACACTTTTACAGCGCAAGGTTTAAAACAAGCGGTGTAGAAACAGCGTACTTGATTAAAATCCCTTGCTCTGGTAAACGCAGCTTTTGACGCTTCCACTTCAATCCATCCTTCGGTCAATTCTCCACGATTTGACTTGGTTGTATCGACAAGAATGATCGAGGCAGATCCCATTGCGCCGTATTTTCGCGTGCTCAATTTTTTGCCCCAGAACGAGGTCAATCGCTCGAAATTACTGGAGAATGTTTGTTTAAATGTTTGCGTATTGTACACATTTGTCGCTGGAATCATTCCGGGACCATTTCCACCAAATTGATTCTGGATGCGCTGACGAATGTAACCGGTCATACGATCTCCTTCGATTTGTGAGTCGCCGTAATGAAAAATGGAGATTTTACGTCCTTCATCGGATGCGGTTTGCAATTGGGCAAAGAACCTGAATAAATTCTGAGCCGATAATTCATTCATATGGAGTGATGTTGCACTTTCAGTACTTAATTCACCACCTGCTGCCAAGCCTAATTTTCCGGATGTTTTTCCTAAATGCTTGACCAAATTTTCGTTGATATCACTGGTGTCAACTTTCTGAATGATCTTTGCAATGTCCTTTTTTTCTTGTTTTTTCGGATGTAAAACCTCTTCAAAGGACAAAAACTGCCATTTTACCCCAAGGAATTTTACGCCGCCATTCGGCAATAGAAAAGAGGGAATGAATAAAAGTGAAAGTACTAAAAGGATAAAAAGAAGTACTTGGTATGGACGAAAATTTTGCACGGAATGGTTCTATTCAACAAATATAAGTTTTCTTTGTTTTCAATTCATCATGATGACAGCTTCCAATTCACTTATAAACGAATCTTCGCCGTACTTACTTCAGCACGCTCATAATCCTATTCAATGGGTGCCTTGGTCGGAAGTTGCTTTTGAACAGGCAAAACGACAAAACAAATTGGTACTCATTAGCATCGGGTATTCCGCATGTCATTGGTGCCATGTAATGGCGCATGAGTGTTTTGAAGATCAAGAAGTGGCTGATTTAATGAATGCGCACTTCATCAACATCAAAGTAGACCGTGAGGAACGTCCAGATGTAGACCAAGTATACATGGCTGCAGTGCAACTCATGACCCAAAGAGGAGGATGGCCTTTGAACTGCATTACACTGCCTGATGGACGTCCAATTTATGGCGGGACATATTTTCCGAAAGAACAATGGATTCATGTGCTGAAGTCTTTGGTTTATACCTTTCAAAACGATGTGGATAAAGTGAAAGAATACGCCACGAAATTACACGAGGGGCTCAGCGTCAATGAATTAATTGCCATTCCACAAACCGAACCAAATCTTCAAACCGAAAAATTAGTGGAGTTGGTCGCACGTTGGAAAAAGCAATTCGATTGGTTGGAAGGCGGAATGAGTCAAGCACCGAAATTCCCAATGCCAAATAACTACTCCTACCTGTTAGCACATAGTCTATTTTTCAAGGATGAAAAATTGAAAGAATACGTGCGCTTGACCTTAGACAAAATGTCGTATGGTGGGATCTATGACCAAATTGGCGGTGGATTTACACGCTATTCAGTGGACATGATCTGGAAGGTCCCCCATTTTGAGAAAATGCTTTATGACAATGCCCAATTGATGGAATTATATGCCTTGGGTTATAAAGCCTTTCAGGAGGACAGCTATAAGCAAATCGTTCAAGAGATTTTTACTTGGTTACAGCGTGAAATGAAGGATGAATCCGGTGCATATTTCAGCGCTTTGGATGCAGATAGTGAAGGGGAGGAAGGGAAATTTTATTGTTGGAATGAAGCTGAATTAAAATCTATGATTCATTCAGATTATGACCTTTTTATTGATTACTACGCTGTTTCAAATCGTGGTTTTTGGGAGGACGAAAAATACATCTTGCTGAAAACACAAAGTGATTCGGAATGCGCGAAAAAATGGAACATCGGTATAGCTGAGCTCGAAAGGAAAGTATCCGATTGGAAATCGTTGCTTTTGTCTGAACGTCAAAAACGCATTGCTCCTGGACTAGACCATAAATGCCTTACCTCTTGGAATGCACAGTTAATCAAAGGAATGTGTCAAGCGTTTAACGCATTACACCAAGAAGAATTTTTGATAGAAGCTCGAAAAATAGGCAAGTGGATTCTATCAAATCAACTTCAGTCGAATGGATGTTTATACCATGTGAATACAAATGGTGTTGCAAGTATTGATGGATTTCTGGAGGATTATGCTCACGCCATCGATGCGTTTATTCAGTTGTATCAGCGAACAGGTGAACTAACCTGGATAGAACATGCCAAGAATTTTGCGTTGTTGGTTGAAAAAGAATTCATGCACCCGGATAGTAAAATGTGTTATTTCACTTCGCACGATACGGAACTTGTTGTCCGGAAAATGGAAATCCATGACAACGTTATTCCTTCCAGTAATTCTGTAATGGCGCGCAATTTTTTCCAATTAGGTACATATTTCCGTGAAGAACGGTGGACTGAAAATGCACGTCAGATGTTGGCCAACATCTACGATGGAATGGAAACCTATGGCTCTGGGTATTCCAATTGGGCAAAGCTCCTTTTGGAAATGAATCAAGGATTTGCGGAAGTCCACCTAATGGATGTCCAAACGAGTGAATTCGTCACTTGGCCAGAGAACAGCCTCATTTCTCACCATAAAGAAATTCCCATGTCAGCAAGTTATGCTGCCGGAATTTATGTTTGTGCAAAAGGCACATGTTACCCAGCGCTATCAACCTTGAAAGCTGCAAAGGAACTCATCGAAGAAGAATCAATTAAGATTTAATCTTGCAGGTATTCCAGCCAAAAAGGGTATACAGCCCACAAAAAGACGTAAAGGATGTCAAGATTAAAATTGCCGCAAAGATTAACACAATGGCGTTAAGTGTGGATGGAAGAAAGTCCAATAATGACACAATTAATAGTACTGCAGCGATTGCGATGCGAATCAAACGATCCGTGTTTCCCATGTTTTTTTTCATAAACCAAATGTACGGATGTTATTGGTTCTGAAAGCAACATAGGTTACGAGAATAAACTATCATTTTCGGGCAATAGCTTTCAACGCCGCGTTGACTACATCTTGGGTATCTATCCCGTATTTCGTCATCAATTCCATGGGTGTTCCACTTTCACCGAATGAATCGTTTACAGCCACGTATTCTTGTGGACATGGTAATTCTCTACTCAATACTTGTGAAACAGCCTCCCCTAATCCACCATTCATCATGTGCTCTTCCGCGGTCACTACGCATCTAGTTTTTCCTGCTGATTTTAAGATTGCTTGAACATCTAAAGGTTTAATGGTGTGCATGTTGATTAATTCCGCAGAAATCCCTTTCTCTTTCAAGATGGCTAATGCTTCAATGGATTTCCAAACTAAGTGTCCACATGCGATGATGGTCACATCTGTTCCTTCTGCCAACACGTCTGCTTTCCCAATCACAAATTTCGCATCTGGTTTCACAAAAATCGGCATCACTGGACGACCAAAACGCAGGTATACAGGCCCACGATGTTCAGCAATCGCGATCGTGGCTTGTTTTGTTTGATTAAAATCTGCTGGAACGATTACCGTCATGTTTGGCAACATACGCATCATTCCAATGTCCTCTAAAATTTGATGCGTCGCTCCATCTTCACCTAGGGTAAGTCCGGCGTGAGATGCACAAATCTTCACGTTTTTTTGCGAGTAGGCCACTGATTGACGAATTTGATCGTACACACGTCCAGTAGAGAAATTAGCAAATGTTCCAGTATATGGAATTTTTCCACCAATGGTCATCCCCGCAGCTAATCCAATCATGTTTGCTTCAGCGATTCCCGCTTGGAAAAAACGATCCGGATTTTCTTTTTGGAAGGCATCCATTTTTAATGAACCAGTTAAATCAGCACACAATGCGACTACATTTGGATTCGTGCGCCCCAATTCCGCTAAACCTTCTCCAAATCCTGATCGCGTGTCTTTGTTTCCTAGTATTTCAAATTCCATAACTATAAATTTAATAAGAGTGTTTTATTTGAATCAATTCTAAACTTTTTTTCTTTGGTATATGCGCTCGACTTCTGGCCTTTTTCGCGGTAAACAATTTTATAATTCCCTGGTTGCAAGGACCATTTTCCTTCCAAAGGACCTTCATCAAGGTTACAGACCCATTCCCATTGATTGGCTTGGCGTTCATAAAAAATTTGTCCGACGCATGCCTTCGCTACCGTATATTGAAATATTCCCGCTGGAACAATGTCAACGAATGTTGTTTTGCTTTGGGAAATCTCCACGCGTTGATATGTTCTCGGTAAGGTAAAAATCTCTAGGTCGTAAGTTCCAACAAGGTACTTCTGAGTTGAATTTAAATTCTGAGCATGCAATGTTTTACTATCGTCTTTTAATGTAACACGCATTTGAAAATTCGGATTTAGGTTGTTTTTAGTTGCTATAAATTTCAGGTAACCTTGAGGAGCATCAACGATGATGGTATTGTGCGTGTGTTTTTGAAGAGCAATTCCTTTTTTCTCCAATTTTGGCAGCGTATTCACGACTAAATCATATTTCACCTCGGGATCTAGCACCAAGGTATCTGGAAGGTTTTTACGGTTGAGTGTATGCGTGAATGTATATTTTAAAGTGGACGTTCCGCTTTCGTAAAAGAACAGCGTAACATTCGTTTCTAGTGGATTTTTTGTGATGTCATTCAAGTTTACTTGAACCGTTGTATTAACAAGCGTTTTGGAAACGATGGAAGCCAACACATTTCGGAATGACTCTTTGCTTTCAGCATCGGAGTAGGCACCGATGCAATCAAACTTATCGAGGTAAGACAAGTCCATGCCTAAGCCAATTACAAAGGGTGTTACTTTGACGCCTTTATCTTTCAGTTTACGTGCAACGATACATGGATCGTTATCACATGATTCGAGACCGTCTGTAATTAAAATGATGTAATTTCTCGCAAGTGTATCTGGAAAATCTCCAGCTGCAGCTTCAAGTGAACGAGCGATAGGCGTAGACCCTTTTGCTTGTATAGATTTTACCTTCGATTTTATGGCATCTACGGTATTGATTCCGAAGGGCACCTCCAATTTGGTGTCGTTGCAATCTTGATAGGTGTTTGTCACCGGAGTTTGATGTCCGTATACACGCAGGGCAATTTCCAAATTTGGAATCCCCCTTAATTTTTCGACTTCTTGAATCAACACTTCCTTGGCTGCTTCCATGCGGGTCTGGTTGTTGTTCCAATCGACATTCATACTATTTGAAGCATCGAGGATAAATAATATGCGCGTATTTTTTTGTGTCCAACCGAAGCTAGAACTAAAAATAAACAATACACACATCCATTTTTTCATTAATAATCTCCTAACGATTCTTCCAATTGAGCCAATGCCGCAGTTAGTTGTTCTGCATTTGGTGCAACACCATGCCATTTATGGGACCCCATCATGTAGTCAACCCCTTGACCCATTTCCGTTTTCATAATGATTACAACAGGTTTTCCTTTTCCACATAGCGCTTTGGCTTTTGTCATTTTCGCGCGGATATCTTCGAACTGGTGTCCGTCCATTTCCAACACTTCCCATCCAAACGCTTCCCATTTTTGTGCCAAGTTTCCTAAAGACATCACATCTTCCACATCACCGTCAATTTGACGACCGTTATAATCAATGGTGGCGATGAGGTTATCTACCTTATTTGCAGCCGCATACATCGCCGCTTCCCAAATTTGTCCTTCTTGTAATTCTCCATCACCGTGAAGGGTATAAACGATCCCGCTATCCCCATTTAATTTTTTTACTTGCGCAGCTCCTGCTGCAACGGATAGACCTTGTCCTAAAGAACCAGAGGCCATTCGAATCCCAGGTAATTTTTTATCGGTTGAAGGGTGTCCCTGTAAGCGACTAGACAACTTTCTAAATGTCCCTAATTCAGCAACCGGAAAGTATCCAACTCTTGCTAGCACACTATACCAAACAGGTGAAATGTGTCCATTTGATAAGAAAAATAAATCTTCACCGATGCCATCCATGTCAAAAGTTTCGGCATGGAAGTTCATTTGCTCAAAATATAAAAAGCTTAAAAAATCGGTACAACCAAGTGAACCTCCAGGGTGTCCTGAATTAACGGCCGAAACCATACGAACGATATCTCTTCTTACCTGAGAAGCGACTTTTTCTAATGCTGAATTCTCCATGAATTTTAACTAAGGAATTATGTTTGAGCAAAACTAACTTTTATTACATTAGCTTTAAATCGAAAAATTTGAACATTTTATACAACTTTTCAACGATTAATAACGTCTTGAGGACACAAAACTGATTTCATGAAAAAGTGTTTACTAATTATCTCACTTGTACTTACACAGCAACTCGTTGCACAAAAAGCAAGTCCAGCATTATCCAATAGTTATTCAAAGACGGAATTACAGGCATTTGAGCAAGATGTACAAGGCACCATCAATGTCCTTAATTACGCCATTGACCATGCGTGTTATTCCGTGCTTATCCCAGAAGGGAAAGAGGTGAGTCAATTTCCAACGATTTCTTTGAACTCCAATAAAGACATTCGATTCACGGATTATCAATTAAAAATCAAAGACCACACTCAATATTTCAAAATCGAAGGAACAAATGAGCTTTTAGTGGTAAAGTCTATCAACATTCTTAGGTTAGAAATGCAAAACAAGAAATAATGACAAAAAAAATACTTTCTTTTTTATTCGTTTTAGTTGCTCATTTGGGGTTTTCTCAAGTCACTTTGACGATAACAGATCCGGATTACAGTCAAACTAATCCGTTAAACTGTGCAGGAATTATTCCAACGGGAGGCACAAATTTTATTGATGGCGCTGGGAATTACTTACCCAACACAGATGAAACATTGGTTCTTTGTCCAGATTTAACACAAGGATCTAAAGTTTCGATTGCGTTTGCAACCAACATTGGTTTTGAATTTAACATTCATCCAACAGACACATTATATATTTATGATGGTCCATCTACAAGTTCTCCATTATTGGGGGCGTATAATTCTGGCACAAATCCAGTTGGATTCTATGTGCAGGCTTCTTTTGCTAATAATCCTTCAGGATGTTTAACCCTAAGGTTTCGCTCCAATGGGGTAAGTGAAGGGACAGGATGGGTAGCAAATGTTGCTTGTGGAAATCCACCTCAACCCATTCAACCTCACATTGAAGCGTTTAAAAATGGGGTAGGTGCCAATGTGTTAAATCCATTAGATACGGGATATGTTGACTTGTGTTTTGGTGATTCTGTTTTATTAACAGCAACGCCAATTTTCCCTTATTCATTGGAAAACACGAACACAGGATACTCACAAACAGTAGCGAACTGCAACTATACTTGGACCATCGGCGGAGTTGGACAATTTACCGGAAGTTCTGTTTGGTTTACTCCTCCAGCTCAATCTGGATATTATGTCGATTTAAAAGTTCAAGATGCTTTCCCTCATCAAGCGAATATTTTCTGTAAAGTTCGTGTTTCCCAAACTCCTTTATTTACAGGTACGGGTCCTGTTGAAGACACTGTTTGTTTGGGAGAAAACACGAATTTATTGGGAGGTGTTACAGCAACGGACACGGTTGGAATCGATATTCCAGGAGGACAATTCCAAATTGGCGGAGTCTTTGCTGGGCTAACGTTCTTACCCGATGGAGCAGGACAAACATACTCCTCAGTAGTACCTATGTCTGGATTTGATTCAACAGCAGTCATTACTTCTGCAAATGATTTTGATGAATTGTGTATTGATATCGAACACTCATATATCGGTGATATTGAAATTGCTTTAACCTGTCCGAATGGAACAACTGTTTCCTTGATGAATGCGTACAATCAAACTCCGTTAGGTTGGAATGAGCTTGTACCAGGTGGTTGCGGAAATTCCATCGGCACCTTCTTGGGGAATGACACAAACTTAGATGGAGGGGCCCCCGGAACACCAGTCTGGACTTATTGTTTTTCTCCCACAAGCGCAACATTAGGAACCATTTGCGCGGAAAATGCTGCGTTAAATACCGTTATCAATTCTTATGGCTACGCTTCCATGAATCCAAATGGGGTGTATTTACCAGACGGAGATTTTAATCAATTTGCAGGTTGTCCAATAAATGGACCATGGACTATTTCTGTTCAAGATAATCAAGGCATCGATGATGGATATATCTTCCAGTGGGCGATTTATTTTAACGCTTCATTGTATCCGGAATCTGAAGGATACCAAAATATTGTCATGAGTGACTTCTGGAATTCTGACCCTTCCATAATATCCGGTCAAACAGATACCTTGATTGTTATTCAGCCAAGCGTAACAGGTAACACAAATTATACCTATAATGTCACGGATAACTTTGGATGTCAGTATGACACGACCGTCACGTTATTCGTTTTACCTACACCTGTAATTTTCAACGATACATTAGCCTGTAATTATGCTTTTCAAGTACAAAACACAGTGTCATACAGCGGTGGAGTTTGGGCTTGTGCAGATACCTCCGTTCATTTCTTGCCCAATAATTTGTTCGATAATCCAATAATTAGTACCATGCAGGTTGGGGGGATATACAACGTTATGTACATCGATAATTCATGCAATGACACCATTATTTCTCAAATTGAATTCCAACCCTATATCTATACGGAGTTATTGGATACCGCCATTTGTAAAAATGCTAATTTTGAATTGAGTCCATTAATGGTCAATTCTCAACCTTTACAGGCTGGATACAACCCATTGCTAACCTTTGTTTGGTGGGATGGATACACTACTGTTCCAAGGATTGTCAGTCAACCTGGAGATTATACGTTCTACTTGTCAAATGTATGTTATACAGTATCTGATGTTGCCACAATAAAGATAAAACCGTGTGACATTGAAGCACCAAATATCATCTCCCTTTCCTCACCAGCGGGTAATGAGTTGTTTTATGTGGATTATGATGGCCTTGCGGAATTCCAGTGTTATATTCTCAATCGTTGGGGAAATGTCATCTATGAATACTCAGACCCTGCTGGACATTGGGATGGAAGAACGAGTACGGGTGACTTAGTGGAAGAAGGCACCTATTTCTATCGCATTGATGCCGTTTTCGAAGGCGGCGAAAAAATACAAAAACACGGATTTGTCGTTGTGAAATACTAGGATTGACTACTTTTGTTCAAAATTGAACAACTATGTCAAATCTCTCTTTTGCTCAAGAAATCCAAGAAGGAATACCTGTACGTATTCCAAAAGAAAAGCCTTGGGATTTGCACGTCAATCATGCTCCTAAACGGAAGGATATTTTATCGAAAGAAGAAAAAAAGTTGGCAATAGCCAATTCCTTGAGGTATTTCCCTAAAGATCAACATGCGGAATTAGCGAAGGAATTTGTTGTAGAGTTAAATACGCATGGACGCATTTATATGCACCGTTATCGTCCAACACATTCCATCTTTGCGCGCCCTATTTCCGAATACCCTGGAAAATCACTTCAGGCCCGCGCAATTATGTTAATGATTCAAAACAACCTGGACCATGCCGTAGCGCAACACCCACATGAGCTAATTACGTATGGTGGAAATGGAGCGGTTTTTCAAAATTGGATACAGTATCGCTTAACCATGAAGTACTTGTCTGAAATGACGGATGAACAAACATTGGTTATGTATTCAGGACATCCAATGGGATTATTCCCTTCACATAAAAATGCGCCAAGAGTAGTTGTCACCAATGGGATGATGATCCCCAATTACTCGAAACCAGATGATTGGGAAAAATTCAATGCGCTGGGCGTAACCCAATACGGCCAAATGACTGCTGGATCCTATATGTACATTGGTCCACAGGGAATCGTACATGGAACAACTATTACCGTGCTTAATGCAGTTCGACGCTTGGCGAAAAATAGAGACGACATTAAAGGTAAATTATTCTTAACGGCTGGACTTGGTGGAATGTCAGGAGCACAACCGAAGGCTGGAAATATTGCTGGAGTTATTTCTGTCACTGCTGAAGTGAATCCCAAAGCAGCGAAAACGCGTCATGAACAAGGTTGGGTAGATGAAATCATCACAGACTTAGACGAATTAGTAACGCGCGTGAAAAAAGCGCAAGTAGGCAAAGAAGTTGTTTCCATCGCTTACCTCGGAAATGTCGTTGATGTATGGGAGAAATTTGACGAAACTGGAGTGCACGTAGATTTAGGATCAGATCAAACATCTTTGCATAATCCATGGGCTGGCGGCTATTATCCTGCAGGACTCACTTTTGATCAATCCAATGAAATGATGGCGAATGATCCTGACAAATTCAAGGAATATGTTCAAGAAAGTTTGAGACGCCACGCAGCTTCAGTCAATAAGCACACGAACAGAGGAACCTATTTCTTTGATTACGGTAATGCCTTTCTTTTAGAATCTTCGCGAGCGGGGGGTGATGTGATGGCCGAAAACCAGATCGATTTTAAATATCCATCATACATTCAAGATATTTTAGGGCCAATGTGCTTTGATTATGGATTCGGTCCATTTAGATGGGTGTGTGCTTCAGGAAAACCGGAAGATTTAGGGAAAACAGATGCCATTGCTTGTCGTGTATTGGAAGAAATGATGGTCAATAGCCCACTGGAAATCCAACAACAAATGGCTGATAATATTCAGTGGATTAAAGGTGCACAAGAAAATAAAATGGTTGTTGGGTCACAAGCTAGAATTCTTTATGCAGATGCAGAAGGAAGAATGCGTATTGCGAAGGCTTTTAATCAGGCAATTGCCAATGGTGAAATTGGTCCCGTTATTTTAGGACGTGACCACCACGATGTTTCTGGAACAGATTCTCCTTACCGTGAAACCTCCAATATTTATGATGGATCCCGATTTACTGCTGACATGGCCATTCAAAATGTGATTGGTGATAGTTTCCGAGGAGCAACATGGGTATCTATTCACAATGGCGGTGGTGTTGGCTGGGGAGAGGTCATCAACGGCGGGTTTGGAATGCTATTGGACGGAAGCGCGGATGCAGATCGAAATTTAAAAATGATGTTGCATTGGGATGTTAACAATGGTATTGCTCGCCGCAATTGGGCACGAAACGAAAATGCCATTTTTGCTATCAAACGGGCTATGGAAATTGAACCAAATCTGAAAGTCACGTTGCCTACTTTGGTCGACGATCAATTATTGGAGGATATCTTTTAAGGCTTAAAAGCTTCTTCTAGAAAGCGTCCTTTACTCGTTGGCATATCGAAGTGAAGGAGTGTGGAAATCGTTTTCGATAAATCGATTAACTCACCTTCTTTTTTGATTGACAATCCCTTTGGTGTATCTGGACCGAGAACTAAAAGTGAAATATGTCTACATCCTTCACAGCGGTCACCGTGGTTTACAAACCCTGATTTTACTCCGTCTAAATGACGGCCATGATCGTTGGTGATGAAAAGTGTTGTTTGATTTTTCATGACAGGATTGCTTTGAACCATTTGCCACAGGGTGGAAGCGTAAACATCGCAAGCAGTAATTGACTCCTGGTATTTCCCCCAATTGCTCGCATGACCGTAAACATCCACAGCGAGTAAGTTGATCAACAGGACATGCGGTGCGTCAGGACTCGTGACCAATTCAGTCACTTTTGCAAATGTATTCTCATCTTTTCCATACCCTAGTCCATTTCCATTTGGACCACAATATGTTGTTGCGACAAATTGATCATGCCATTTCTTATTTTCTGTATTTGCTAGTACATCTAACTTTCCTTTACTCGCCACGATATACGCATCATTTTTTGCTGCTGCTGTTGCCTTTAAATAATACTGAAACAAGGATGGATTTTTGGGTAAACGTGTTCCGGAATTGGATATGCGTTGGTACGTCCCGGTGGCGATAGCAGCATGTCCAGGGACGGTATACGTAGGACCGTTATTTCTGAAATTCTCGTAAAAAGTGCCTTCATAGCGCAGTGAATCACACAAAATTGGACTTAGTCGGCAGTTAGAGTCGCCGTAGGTTTCGCTAAACCTTGGACCATCAATCACCAAAATCACCACATACTTCGTTTTGAATGTATCATGCTTTTGTTGGGCGAAAAGGAAGGGCCCAAAAAGGAGAAAAATGAACGTAATGAGGTGTTTTTTCATGCTTCAAAAATACGCATTATCATCAGTCTTTTTTCAGTTATACAAGCTATTTATCTTTTTCAAATAGCAACTATGACTAACTTGTTATTTAAGAATGAAAAAAACCAATCCTACTTTTTACAGTGTTCTTTTTAGTTTCTCTTAGAATGAATCACCTCAAATTTCTTTTTCCACTTCAACACTTGTTTTTCTAGCAGCTCGTATACAATTGTTGCAATGACAATAGAAAGGAGAATATTTAAAAAGAAATACAAATACATGTTAGAAGAACCCCATTTATACATCAAACGAATAACAATGATAGGGATCAACACATTGCTAAATAAATAAATGCCGTAGGAGATTTTTCCTAAATAGTTTAGTGATTTTTGAAAGGGTAAATTGAAAATACGTTCCTCATTAAAAATGAAATGAATCATTCCTAATCCTAAAATACTGATATAAAAATATTTTTTTACGACAATATCAAAAAAAGAATCGAAAGTATAAACAGGATCAAGGACGTAGACGACAATGAATAAACTATATAAAATATGTCGTGTTGATTTGCTGAGTTTTGCTTGAAAACCATTTTCCTTGTAATATAGGGCGTAAAGCCCTCCGATGACCAAAACGTCAATTCTACTAAAGGTGTTTAGGTAAATTTGCCAATAATCTGCATGAATAACAAACAGGTATGTTCGAAAAAGAAAACTCATCGCAATCAATAAAATAAAGGCTGTTTTTAAGTTCTTTCTATGAATAAATGCAACGACAAATGGCCAGAAAAGATAAAAATGTTCCTCTACGCAGATAGACCATAAATGTGCATAAGGGTATTGCCATATTTTTACTGAAATGGCGTGAAAGTTGTTGTAAAATAGAACATTGGGTAAGTAATCAGGTGTTTTGCCATTCGCTAAATGAACACAAAGCGGAGTGAGGGCGATTAGAAGGAAATAAGCTGGCCAAATCCGTAATATTCTCCGAAGATAAAATTTTACAATGGAGATTTTACCGGTGTTTTCTTTTTCAGTTAGTAATAAATAGGTAATCAAAAAACCACTAATTAGAAAAAAGATGTCCACTCCAATACCTCCATTTGTAAAAGCAGTATTGAGGTAACTTCCAAAATTGCTGAAATCAGTATGGTTCTCGCCAATAGTCATAAATCCAGGCTTCCCAAACCAACCACACCATCCTTCATAGGCATGGGCAAATAAAACTAAAAAAACGGCGGCAAATCTGAGAATATCTATATTCTTGAAGTAAACAACTTGTTTCGAATCTTTCATTTAAATGGACAATATTCGTTAAAAACAATGAATTGAATTCTTCTAAAAATCCCCGTTATTCTTAGCTTGATTTAGTCCTTTACGATTTTTACTGTTTGAATGTGTTTTCCTTCACGAGTGACACGAAGTAAATAGACTCCTTTTTCAAGTGTAGAAATATCCAACGATTTGGACTGTTGGATTGCGCTTTGGATTAATTTACCTTGAAGATCCAATAGTTGAATTTTGTCCGAAGCATGTAACCCATCCAAGTTCAAAATAGACGAAGTAGGATTTGGATAAACGACAAGTCCTTCTTCTGTTAGTGAGGTCAGACCACTTAAATTTGAATCATACATCACGCGTATGGGAATGGTTTTATGAACGGTTTGCACAGGAATTCCGTTATCTGTTACATCCATTTCAATGGAGTAAATTCCCGGCTGTACGCTGGTAGCGTCAAACGTTATATCATATTGAGTGAATTCACCATTTGAAACGGCAAAATAACTCAAGGCACTTGGCATTGAAACGCACTGAATCGAGGTATTTAATACTTGTCCAATTTCCGGTGTACTCACTCCAATGGAGAAATCAATAGCATTTAAACTTTTGTGCAAGGTGTCACCTGTGTAGACATCAATCGTGTCACAAATGAGGCTACTCATCACAAGAGGTGGAATATTAGTTGTTGAACCAGCTAGATTGAAGTATATTTCTTGATTATCGAGAAAATCAACTTGATCAATGGTATTGTAAGGCCCATCAAACGCTGTTCCGAGTGTATCGAATTGTCCAACTTGAAAATAATCAAGGCCGTTGCCAATGTTTACCCCAACTGTTGCTGGAGACCCGTTGAATCCATTATTTCCTCCAGATGCTGAACCCGTTGTCCATTGCATGTCGCCATAACAAAAGGATACATTGTTTCCAGTAGGAACGAGGGTGTCTTGTCCATCCGAAATGACTAATTGGAAGGTATTTAATTTATCTTCCATCATAGGGAAATAACCAACATGGTCCCAGACAATTACAAGGGAATGAGGACTCAACTTATACCAGACATTTCCACCATTGGTAGAACGCGTGTCAACATCTGCCCAGAATGGGGCAATCATATTAAAAGTCGGATCCGGAAACGGAAATGCGGTAAAGGTGTTGTAAGGAGTGGTGAACGAAATATTCCCATTATTGTTGATGTACAAGCTATCATAAGTTGTCCCATAGAAACTAAAGTTGAACGGAAGTAGAATGATGTTGGAAAAACCATCGTCATTTGTTGGCATGGCCAACATAAACGTAGAATCCAATGGGATTAAACAATCACATACGCCTGATTTTGCAGCTTTACCGGCGTAATGAATGTTTGGATAAATAGGGTTCATGAGGTTTATCAAACTTTGATTGGTGATCAATCCTTGTGATTTCAATGTTTGGTATTCTTTTGAATCAACCTTGATGGATTGACTAAATAACGCAAAAGTGAAAAGACTAAAAACACCTAGTAATATTGCTTTCATAATGGATGAATTTGTGTGAATTAAGTTGAAAAATACGATTTTCATAGATATGGACGAAATAATTAGTGTAGAAGTTGTGTTTTGAACTACAAATAAACAAATAAACGTTTGTGCACATACCATAAAAGTGGTAATTTTGTGGACGATTTAGCGTTTATTTATAATTAATCTAAATAAAAACTGATTATGATAACAGTAACAGACAATGCAAAGAAGCAAGCACTGAGATTGATGGAAGATGAGGGCAAAGATGGGCTCTTTATCCGCGTTGGAGTGCAAGGTGGAGGCTGTTCCGGATTAATGTATCAATTAACATTCGATAACCAGGACTTGGAAGGGGATAAATCTTTCGAGGATAACGGTATCAAAGTAGTGGTTGACAAAAAAAGTTTCTTGTATCTGATTGGAACGACCTTAGATTTTTCGGGTGGATTAAATGGAAAAGGATTTGTGTTTCAAAATCCGAATGCAGATCGAACGTGTGGATGTGGAGAGTCTTTCTCTGTTTAAGAAAAAGCAATGGCAGGATATACTGAAAATGAATTAGCGAAGGATCTCGAAAATCAAGAATATAAATTCGGATTCGTAACAGATATTGAAGCGGATACGGTTCCAATAGGACTGAATGAAGGGATTATACGTTTAATTTCCACCAAGAAAAATGAACCGGATTGGTTATTGGAATACCGACTTAAAGCATTCGCTATTTGGAAGGAAATGACGGAGCCTGAATGGGCGCATGTGCATTATCAAAAACCAGATTTTCAAGCAATCGCCTATTATTCAGCCCCGAAACAAACAAAAAAATACGAGTCCTGGGATGATGTAGATCCAGAAATGAAAGAAACCATGAAAAAATTGGGGATTTCGATGGAGGAGCAACAACGTTTAACAGGTGTTGCTGTTGATTTCGTAATGGATTCCGTTTCTGTAGCAACATCCTTCAAGGAAAAACTCGGAGAACTTGGGGTGATTTTCTGCTCTTTTTCAGATGCGGTACAAAATCATCCTGATCTGGTTAAAAAATACATGGGTTCCGTTGTCCCAATGACGGATAATTTTTACGCAGCACTGAATGCCGCTGTATTCACAGATGGATCCTTCTGTTACATCCCGAAAGGGGTTCGTTGTCCAATGGAATTATCTACATACTTCCGAATCAATGCCGGCGGAACAGGACAATTTGAACGTACGCTTGTCGTAGCCGACGAAGGTTCGTATGTTTCTTATTTGGAAGGTTGTACAGCTCCACAGCGAGACGAAAATCAATTGCATGCTGCCGTAGTCGAACTAATCGCCATGGATCATGCTGAAATTAAATATTCTACCGTTCAAAACTGGTACCCAGGAGATAAAGAGGGAAAAGGTGGCATCTTTAATTTTGTGACCAAGCGAGGAATGTGTGAATCTCATGCAAAAATTTCGTGGACACAAGTCGAAACCGGTTCTGCAGTTACTTGGAAGTATCCATCTTGCATTCTGAAAGGTGATTATTCTATTGGCGAGTTTTATTCTGTAGCCGTCACAAACAACTACCAACAAGCAGATACAGGAACTAAAATGATACACCTTGGTAAACATACCAAAAGCACGATCATTTCCAAGGGAATATCCGCAGGGAAATCACAAAATTCTTACCGTGGTTTAGTACAAATCAATAAAGCGGCACATCATGCACGTAATTTTTCGCAATGTGACTCGCTATTGATGACGGATGAATGTGGAGCACATACCTTCCCGTACATCGAATGTAAGAATCCTACGGCCAAAATAGAACACGAAGCAACGACATCAAAAATCGGTGAAGACCAATTGTTTTATTGCATGCAACGAGGAATCAGTGAGGAAAAAGCCATTAGCTTAATTGTAAATGGATATTGTAAAGAAGTATTGAATCAACTGCCGATGGAGTTTGCCGTTGAAGCACAAAAATTATTAGCGATTAGTCTTGAAGGCAGCGTTGGTTAGAAAAGAAAATAGAAGAGATGATTAAAATTGAAAATTTACACGCAAGTATTGATGGAAAAGAAATCCTAAAAGGATTGAATTTAGAAGTCAAAGCGGGAGAAATTCATGCGATAATGGGTCCAAACGGTGCTGGAAAAAGTACACTTGCAAGTGTTCTGGCTGGACGTGAGGACTACGAAGTAACAGCGGGATCAATTGATTTCGATGGCACTGATTTGTTGGAATTGTCAACAGAAGATCGTGCACGTGAAGGATTGTTTTTAGCGTTTCAATATCCGGTAGAAATACCTGGTGTTTCGAATATCAACTTTCTTCGGACAGCCTTGAATGAGATTCGCGAATACAAAGGACAAGCACAAATTTCCGCAAAGGAATTTATGGCAATGGTACGTGAGAAATCAGCTATTGTTGAACTAGACAGTAAATTAGCTTCTCGCGCAGTGAACGAAGGCTTTTCTGGTGGTGAAAAAAAACGCAATGAAATTTTCCAAATGGCAATGTTAGAACCGAAATTAGCAGTGTTGGATGAAACAGATTCTGGTTTAGATATCGATGCCTTGCGCATTGTTGCAAATGGGGTGAACACCCTGAAATCGGATCAAAATGCAACCATCGTTATTACACATTATCAACGATTATTGGATTACATCATTCCGGATTTTGTTCATGTATTGTATGACGGTCGTATTGTCATGACCGGCACAAAAGAACTCGCATTGGAGTTAGAAGAAAAAGGCTACGATTGGATTAAAGAGTCAATTGACGCGTAAGGAACAGCAATGGAAAAATTGAATATATTAAGTCAATTCACTAGCAGATTTCCTTCAACCGAAATCGATGGACTCTCCTCAATGGCGAATTCCGCTCGTGTATTTTTGTCAGGAAATGACTTCCCTACCACAAGAGTAGAACGTTTTAAATATACTCGTTTGACAAAATTGTCAAATGCACAATTTGATGGGAGTGCTGTAACATCCATTTCTGACTTCCGAAAACATCAAATTTGTCCAGATGCGCTTGCGATTTTTGTCGTGAATGGACACGTATACTTACCAGAAATCAAGGTGCCAAATGGACTAATCATTGAAGACATTTCTTCCGCAAAGTCATTGCCCTCATCTAGCATGAAAGATGTTTTCGCTGCCATGAATGTACTCCATGCTCAGTCAGGTGTTTCTGTTCATGTGGCAAAAAACACGGTGATAGATTCGGTGATAGAAATTGTTCATGTTTGTACTGGTTCCTATGCCGGATTCACCCGCAATCAGATCTTCATAGGTGAAAATGCGCAAGCAAAGGTGGTGATGACCTATGTATCGGAACAGACAAAAGCGTGTTTTTCTCATGTTCATACATCCATAGAGGTGGGTAAACGTGCACATTTCAACATGGAAAAAGTGCAGATGGAATCAAGTGATTTGTTTTCTTTTTCAGATGAGGAAGTTTGGCAAGGAGCAGATTCCGTTTTCCAAATCAACACGTTGACCTTAGACGGGAATTTGGTTCGTAACGACTTACACATTCAAGTTCAAGGCGAACATGCAGAAACACATTTGAATGGCATGTACATGCTCAATGGACAGCAACATGTGGCCAATTACACGACGGTAGATCACCAAGTCGCAAATTGTGAAAGCAATGAATTATATAAAGGCATCATGGATGATAAGTCCATCGCCGTCTTTAATGGAAAAGTATTTGTGCGTCAAGATGCTCAGAAAACGAATGCGTTTCAGTCAAATGCCAACGTATTGATCAGTGATGACGCTGGTGTAAACTCCAAACCAGAATTGGAGATTTATGCGGATGATGTTAAATGTTCCCATGGCTCCACTACAGGTCAATTAGACGATGAAGCATTATTTTATTTACGTGCAAGAGGAATCTCAGAAAGAGGTGCAACACAATTACTGTTAACGGCTTTTATGTCCGATGTATTGGATAAAATTACTGTCCCTTCCGTGAAAGAAAAAGTATTTGAGGTAATCAACAAACGTTTTAACTGGGAGCTCACACTATAAAAACGAAATAAGTAAAGACATAAAAAAAGCCCCGACGATTCTGTCGGGGCTTTTCTTTGAGCTAATATTTCTTATCCGTTCAAGGCTTCAGCACCACCAACGATCTCTAGGATTTCGTTTGTAATAGCCGCTTGACGCGCTTTATTGTAGCTTAATTTAAGGCTTTTTTGAAGTTCATTTGCGTTGTCCGTTGCTTTGTGCATGGCTGTCATACGTGCACCATGCTCCGCTGCAAAAGAATCGCGAATTGCTTTGAATAATTGAAGTTTCAATGATTTAGGAATCAAATCGTCTACAATTTCTATTTTGGATGGCTCGAATAAATAGTCGCTTGTGTTCTCCCCTTCATTCACAGTAGGAACGATAGGTAAGAATTGTTCTGACTCAATTGATTGCGACGCTGCATTGATGAAGCGATTGTAAACCAAAACGATTTTATCGAATGAGTTGTTTTGGAACTGTTGAATAATTTCTTCTGCTAATTGAGCAACAACATCGAAGCGAAGGTTCGCATAGACGTCTTCCATTTGCTCAATCTTCACATTAGCATAATTGTATTCAGTTCGTTTGTATACATCTCTGATTTTTTTACCAACGCTCAATACCTGAACATTCGCATCTTTGTAATCTTCGTGGATGAGTACACCAACTCGTTTAATAATATTGTTATTAAATCCACCACACAAACCACGGTTTGAAGTGATTCCAACAAGCAATACATTTTTCACTTCGCGTTGCTCCGCATATGCATTTTCTGAAAGATCAAGAGTCGCACTAAGGTTCTCTAAGATTTCTTTCAGTTTTCCAGCATATGGGCGCATTTGCGTAACAGCGTCTTGGGCCCGTTTCAACTTCGCAGCAGAAACCATCTTCATTGCTGAAGTGATCTGCATCGTTGAGCCTACAGAGGTAATTCGGTTACGTATTTCTTTTAAATTAGCCATTCTTGATGTTTATCTTCAATCAAATGATGGTGAACAATTAGAATTTTTCAGCGACTTCTTTCGCAACTTTCGTTAAAACAGCTTCGATTTCGTCTGTGTATTTACCCGCTTTCAATGCCACCAATGTGTCAGCATGTTTTGCTTCTAATACTGTCAAATAATCTTTCTCGAAGTTTTTCACTTGGTTAATCGGAACGTTTTGAATTAATCCTTTTACTCCGACGTAGATGATCGCAATTTGTTTTTCAACGGTGTATGGATCTCCTTCTTTTTGTTTTAAGATTTCCACGTTACGAGCTCCTTTGTCCAAAACATTTTTAGTTGCCGTATCCAAATCAGAACCAAATTTCGCAAACGCTTCTAACTCGCGGTATTGAGCTTGGTCTAATTTCAATGTTCCAGCAACTTTTTTCATCGATTTAATCTGTGCAGATCCACCAACACGTGATACAGAGATACCAACGTTAATTGCTGGACGAATACCAGAGTTGAATAAGTCACCTTCCAAGAAGATCTGTCCATCAGTAATGGAAATCACGTTCGTTGGAATATATGCAGAAACATCACCTGCTTGTGTTTCGATAATTGGAAGTGCTGTTAATGAACCACCACCCTTTACTTTATCTTTCAATGAAGGAGGAAGGTCATTCATTTGTTTCGCGATGTTATCATCAGAAATAATTTTCGCTGCACGCTCCAATAAACGAGAGTGGAGGTAAAATACGTCACCTGGGTATGCTTCGCGTCCTGGAGGACGACGTAATAACAAAGATACCTCACGGTAAGCAACTGCTTGTTTTGATAAATCATCATAAACAATCAAGGCTGGTTTACCTAAATCTCTAAAGTATTCTCCTACAGCTGCACCCGTCATTGGCGCGTAAAACTGCATTGGCGCCGGATCAGATGCGTTAGAAGCCACGACCGTTGTATAGGCCATAGCACCTGCATCTTCTAATTTTTTAACAATTCCTGCTACTGTTGAACCTTTTTGTCCAATAGCCACATAAATACAGTAAACAGGTTCTCCACGGTCAAAGAACTCACGTTGGTTAATAATGGTATCAATCGCAACAGTTGTTTTACCTGTTTGACGGTCACCAATGATTAACTCACGTTGTCCACGTCCAATTGGAATCATCGCATCAACTGCTTTGATACCCGTTTGAAGAGGCTCCGTTACTGGTTGACGAAAGATAACACCTGGTGCTTTACGTTCGATAGGCATTTCAAATAATTCACCAGCAATTGGTCCTTTACCATCAATTGGTTGACCTAAAGTGTCGATGACACGTCCAACCATTCCATCTCCAACTTTTACAGAAGCGATTTTTCCTAATCGACGAACGGTATCACCTTCTTTTACACTAGAAGATCTTCCTAATAATACAGCTCCTACATTGTCTTCTTCCAAGTTCAATGCAATTCCTTGCATTCCACCTGCGAATTCAATTAATTCTCCGTATTGAACGCCATTCATTCCATAGATACGTGCAATACCATCTCCTACTTGAAGAACGGTACCTACTTCTTGTAATTCTGCTTCAGAGCGAAATCCAGAAAGTTGCTCTCTTAAAATTGCGGAAACTTCTGCTGGTTTAATATCTGCCATTTTTACTTTGTTTATTGTGTCGTTTGACTATTTTACTAATTCTTGTTTTAATCTATTCAATTGATTGGATACCGAAGCATCAATTTGGTGATCGCCCATTCGGACAATAAATCCACCAATTAATGACTCATCCACATTTTCGGTAATTTCTAATGTGCCTTTTACGGACGCACTGATTTTAGCGGTAATTTCTGCTTTAGTTTGAGCGTCTAATGTTTTTGCACTGATAATTGTTACGGAAACAATTCCTCTATGATCTTTCAATTGGCTTAAGAACGCTGCGGCAATTTCTGTAATCATTGCCTCACGTCTTTTTACCGCCACCATTTCTAAAAATGAGATGGATAAGTCGTCAAAGTTGCTAAAAATAGATTTGATGACTTCAAGCTTTTTGTCTACCTTAATTAATGGAGAACTTAAAAACACTTGGAAATCATGCGCTTCGTTTGCAACGGTTAAAATTTGTTGCATATTACTTTCAATAACCTCGATTTTTTGTTGATCCAAGGCTAGTTCCAATAATGCTTTCGCGTAACGTCCTGCTGCTTTCGTAGATTTCATTTGATTAATTCATTTGAATATCACCAGCAAGTTTTTCTGCTAATGCTTTTTGTTTCTCATCAGAAGCTAATTCCCCACGAACCACTTTCTCAGCAATTTCGATAGCTAATGTTGCTACATGTGTTTTAATCTCAGCAATTGCTGCTGCTTTCTCGCTGTTAATGTTCAAACGAGCTGCTTCAACGATTTTTTGTGCTTCCACTTTCGATTTCGTTTTAGCATCTTCAATCATATGATTTGCAGCATCTTTCGCTTCTTTCAAAATGTTGTCACGCTCAGCTCGGGCTTCTTTCAATATTTGATCATTCTCCGCTTTTAACGCCTTCATTTCAGCTTGCGTTTTAACCGCTAATTCTAAGGACTCAGCAATCTTTTGCTCGCGTGCATTCACAGCATTCAAAATTGGCTTCCAAGCAAACTTCGCTAGTAAAAACAATAGACAGCAAAATACAATTCCTGTCCAAAACAATAAACCTAAGTCAGGTAATATTAAATCCATTTTTTTTTAATTAAGTGTTAATATAAAGGAAGTTGAAACCAACCGTTTCAACTTCCTTTATCAGAATTATGCTTTCGCGCCTAGTAGTCCAACTACTACACCGAATAACGCAACACCTTCAATAAGTGCCGCCATGATAATCATCGCCGTTTGAATTTTACCCGCTGCTTCTGGGTTACGAGCGATACCTTCTACTGCAGAACCACCAATTCTACCAATTCCAATGCCTGCGCCTAAAACTGATAAACCAGCACCGATTGCTGCAATACTACCGAACATTCCTGTCATTATATTTAATTTAAAAGGTTACTAATTAATGATGCGCTTCTTCTACAGCTGCTCCAATAAACAATGCGGAAAGCATCGCAAAAAGGAATCCTTGTAAAAACGCAACCAAAATCTCTAAAACTGAAATAAATAAAGCCATTGGCACAGATAAACCTGCCCAAGCAATATTTTTATTAATAAAAATGAGTCCAATCAATGCCAAAACAATGATATGTCCTGCCGTAATATTGGCGAACAAACGAATCATTAAGGCGAATGGTTTAGTAAAGATACCGATGATCTCAATTGGCATCATGAAGATTTTCATTGGAACTGGAATGCCAGGCATCCAAAAGATGTGTCCCCAATAGTTTTTGTTCCCAGAGAATAAAGTAACCAACAAGGTACAAACAGACAAAAATAAGGTAACAGTAATGTTCCCTGTTAAATTCGCGCCTCCGGGTAAGAAAGGAATCAATCCTAACATGTTATTAAACCAAATAAAGAAGAATATGGTTAACAGATAAGGAACGTATTTTTTATACTTATGCTCGTTGATGTTTTCTTTTGCAATATCATCTCGAACCATCACAATAATGGGCTCGAAGAATTTCGCAATTCCTTTTGGTGCTACTGCGCCATTTTTGCGGTAGAATTTCGCTACGCTAAACATCACTATTAATATGAGGAAAGCCCCCATTAATAAGGACATCACATTTTTTGTAATCGAAAAGTCTAAGGGTTGAGGATTGTGTGGGTGTTCACCATCGAATTGCAATTCACCTGCGCCATTCAATTTGTAAATCTCTTCGTGATACAATGCATAACCTGAAGCTGGACCAACGCCTTTCACATAATGCAAACTGATTTCTTGCTCTTTTCCTGCAACTTCAACAGATTCGCCATGGTATAAATGCTTTGAACTAAACGTTTTCAAGCCATTGTCCATCAAAATAACCGGTAAATAAATACTTGTTCCACCATGCTCTGGACCGTAAAGGTGCCATTCGTGGGCATCTTTAATGTGGTGCATAATCATCTCGCTCACATTGAATTCTTTCTCTTTATTTGCGAATGAAAAGCCTGAAATACCAATAAAGAGGAGTAAAATAGTGACTTTTCGCATGAAAATTGAAAGTTTGCTGAAATGTTGCATTAGCGATTCTTTAAGCGATTTTTAATTTTTTTTTTTGCAAAGTTAGGCAAACTTTCCAAAGAAACAACTTATTTTTTGAACAATTCAGCCACGAGTTTTCCTCAATTTCTTGTAGAGCTGGATTCCCATCATTAAGAGAATTGCTACGCCGAAGAATCCAAGTGTTCCGTATATCCAATTCAATGAATTTTTCATGCTGACAAGAAATACGATGGCAACGAGCAAGAGTGTTGCTACTTCGTTCCACAACCTCAGTTTTCCGGAGGACCAGTTAATGGTTCTTTGCTGACATTGCCTCATCATTTTTTGACTATAAAAATGATAAATAATCAGGAGGAAAACGAAGCCTAGCTTCATGTGCATCCAGGATTGAGACAAATAATAGGAGGGTTGATCGAGGATCATCCATGTACCAAAAACAACTGTTAAAATCATCGCAGGCGTGGTGATAATCCACCACAATCTTTTTTGCATGATGTCAAATTGTGCTTGCAGAATACTCTTTTTAGGTTCTTCTTGCTCACCTGCCTCTACGAAATAAATAAACAACCTCACCATATAGAAAAGTCCAGCAAACCAGCTGACCATAAAGATGATGTGTAATGCTTTGATATATAACATGCTTACAAAAGTAATTGATTCACTCGGATTCAGGGTATATTTGTATTTTCGTTTCCAAATATTTTGCGAAGCAATCCATTTTAAAGATGAAACAGATTTTACCTACATTCATTTTCTTGTTTTTCGTTTTTCAGTCCAAGGCACAAGAAAAACTTTTGTCTTTGGACGGTACCTATCAGGACAAAAATTTGGTAGTATATAATCCTTCTCAGTCGGATGGATTCGGGTTTTGTGTAACCAAAGTTCTCGTCAATGGAGAAATTTTACCAGCAGCAATTCAATCGGCACATTTTGAAATCAATTTTCAACTATTTCAATTAAAAAAAGGGGAGAGTGTTTTTGTCGTTTTGGAACATGCGAACGGATGCGAACCGAGGTTTGTTAATCCGGAAATTCTCCTTCCAAAAAGCTCCTTCAAATGTGCGGCCATCACAGCTGATAAGTCAGGTATGATTAATTGGACCACCACTGATGAATCGGGATCCTTGGACTTTATCATTGAGCAATACCGCTGGAATCGTTGGGTGGAAGCTGGACAAGTCAAAGGAAATGGAACGAAACAAACGAATACTTATCATTTCCAAATCATACCGCATTCTGGGAAAAATCAAATTCGTGTTTCTCAAATCGACAATACGGGGGACAAACGAAGTTCTCAGGCGATCTTTTTTCACTCCGGACTCCCTTCTCCCAAAATCTCGCCAACAAAGGTGCGTGATAATTTGTATTTCAGAGCAGGAATTACTGATGTGAAAACTAAGTTCGAAGTGTATGATGCCTATGGCAATTTATTGAAAATAGGCTTTGCTGCGATGGTCGATTGCCGAAATTTAGTGAGTGGTGTCTACTTCATCAACTTTGATAATCAAACAGAAAAATTCATTAAAATCGCTGAATAATGAAACGCATTGAACACCTTGGAATAGCCGTAAAGAATTTAGAAGAAGCCATCCCCTTGTATGAGGCGCTATTAAATACGCCTTGTTATAAACGAGAAGGTGTTTCATCCGAAGGCGTAATGACCGCATTTTTTCAAATCGGCGAATCTAAAATCGAATTGTTAGAAGCAACAAACGAAACGTCTCCTATAGCTAAATTTTTGAGTAAAAATGGACCTGGATTTCACCATGTAGCATTTGAAGTTGAAAACATAGAAGCCGAAATAAATCGACTTCAGAACGCTGGATTCCAACTCATTCACGAGGTGGCTAAAGCTGGAGCCGACAATAAGCACATTGCCTTTTTACACCCAAAATCTACCGGATCCTTACTGGTGGAAATATGTCAGGAAAAAAGCGCGTAAAAAGCTGCCTCATCCTGATAATAAAACGTTTGTAATCCTGCTTCTTTTGCTCCTTGAATGTGTTGTGGACTATCATCGATGAATAAAACATCCTTTGGCAAGACATTTAATTGCATAGAAACCCAAAGAAAGGTTTCTGGATGTGGCTTTCGTTGATGAATGTTATGAGACAGAAACACCTGTTCAAACAAAGACTCAAAAGGGACTTCACAAACCTTCTTCCATTCCTTCAATACTTGAATCATATGCAGTTCATTCGTATTGCTAAGTAAGGCCATTCGATGATTTTGAGAAAAATGCTGCAATAACTCCACCTTTCCTTTCGGAAAAGATTGAATCATCGCATTCCATGCATGAGCAACTTGGTTTGGACTCGTCCCTTTTCGGGTGATCGTGAGTAATTTATTGATGAAATGCTGCACCGAAATTTGTCCAGTTTCGAAGGAGTCAAAGAGTTGGGTTTGCTGAAATTGTGTGTATCGTTCTTGAAAGTCTTCCACGCCTAATTCGATGAACGCTTTTTCAGTTGCTTGATAATCAATATCTATCAGCACTCCGCCTAAGTCGAACAAAATGAGTTCTCTGTCTTTCATAAGACGAAGATACTTTCTTATTGTGTTATTTGAATGAATTCTAAATAAACAAACATGACATTACCATGACAATACACCTTCATTGGGCATGTACTTTTGTGATCAAAGCTACCGATTGTGTTGAAGGACTTACATATTATCGCATTTACGCATCGAAATTTAGACGTCAATAAAATTGGGTTGCTTCATATTGAACAAGAAGACCAGTTCGAACAACTAAGTCGCTTAAAAAATGAATTAGAACTGGATGAACTTCAGTTTTTGTCTACATGCAATCGTGTGGAAATCACCTTCGTCAAACAACACAAGTTAGATGCGGATTATGTTCACCAAATCCTTTCCTTGATTTATCCGAAATTAGTCCCCATTCAATTGGAAGAATTTGTGCATCGTGCAGAAACATACTCGGGTAATTCTGCGGTGAAACATGCCTTGTCTGTCGCATCATCGATTGACTCCATGATTGTTGGTGAACGCGAAATTATCACTCAAGTGCGCTTGGCCTTCGAACATAGTAGAGACTTAGGATTCACAGGGGACTTTATTCGCTTGTTGATGAAGCAAGTAATTCAGTGTGCCAAACAAGTATATACGGAAACATCAATTTCCACTAAACCAGTATCCGTGGTCTCTCTTGCATATCACCACATGAAAAAAATGAACATTCCAATGGATGCGCGCATTTTGATTGTTGGTGCAGGTGTGACAAATACAACCATGTGTCGCTTCTTGAAAAAACATGGATTCCGCAATTTCCATGTCTTCAACCGAACGCTTGAACGTGCAGAGAAATTGGCGGAAGAAATAAAGGGAACGGCATATGCTCTTTCCGAATTAGCGAACTTCGATAAAGGCTTTGATGTCATCATCACATGCACTGCTGCGAAGCACCACGTGTTGACTCCAACATTGTATTCGTTTTTATTGCAAGATGAAACACATGAACGCGTAGTCATCGATTTAGCTATTCCGCAGGACTTAGACGCTACTATATTAAATACACATCCGATAAATTATTTATCGATTGAATACCTGCAAAAGATTTCCAACGAGAACTTGAAAGAACGTTCCAAAGAAATTTTACACGTGGAGCAAATCATTGCGGATTCCATGGAAGCATTTGAAAATTTATTCAAAGAGCGTAAAGTAGAAATCGCGATGAAGGATGTCCCGCAACAAGTAAAGGAAATCAAACACATGGCGTACGAGACGGTTTTTCGTGAGGACCTTGATCAATTGGATCCACATGCGAAAGAAGTACTTGACAAAATCATCGGTTACATGGAGAAAAAATACATCAGTGGCCCCATGAAATTAGCCAAAGAAATCATTTTAAAAAATGCAAACTAATCCTAAAATCCGCATTGGGACACGCGGTAGTGACCTCGCTCTATGGCAAGCTCATTTCGTTCGTCGACAATTGGAAGAAATTGGATGTGACGTGAGTATTCAAATCATTGTCACGCAAGGAGACCGTATTCAAGATTTGAGTTTTGATAAACTAGAAGGGAAAGGATTTTTCACTAAAGAAATTGAACAAGCCTTATTAAAGGGTGAAGTTGATTTAGCGGTACACTCACACAAGGATTTAGAAACGACACAGCCGGAAGGATTACACATCGCTGCTGTTTCTTACCGCGAAGATGCTTCCGAATTGTTGTTGATGCGCAAAAGCTCCATGGACAGCTATCAACCTTGGTCCTTAAAACAGCAGGCCATTATTGGAACTTCCTCCGCGCGACGCAAAGCGCAAATTTTGGCTCAGCGTCCAGATTTGGAAATCAAAGAACTACGTGGAAATGTCCCAACGAGAATTGATAAACTGCGTCAAGGTCAATACGATGCCATCTTGTTGGCGCGTGCGGGCGTGCTCCGTTTGGAATTAGACTTGACGGATTTGGAAACCGTCGTTTTAGATCCTACTTCGTTCATCCCTGCGCCTGCTCAAGGAGTCCTTGGCCTTCAAACAAGAGTTGATGATCACGTCTCGACAGAAATCCTTCAAAAATTGCACCATGCCGCTGTCGCAAAACGCATTGGACTCGAACGTTCCGTTCTTCGTCAAATGGACGGCGGATGTCAATTGCCATTAGGTGTTTTCTGTGAAGGGAATCAGGTGTATGTTTCTTTTTCGAGATCATCCACACATGCAGCTACGAACTCCGTTTACGACTATGTAGAGGGAGAAGAAGTTGAACTTGCTCAACACATTGTTCAGGACTTAAAAAAGTGACTCCGAAAGCCATCTTTATTTCTCGATCAAGGGATCAAATAGGTTCCGCCTTGCGACAATTTGAAGCAAATGGAGGAGAACTTTATGCCCAATCACTCATTACTTTTGAAGGTGTAAAAATGGATGAGTTTTCTTCTTGTGAAGTAGTCTTTTTTTCGAGTATTCGAGCGGCTTCTTTCTTTTTTCAAGACCACGCCAAACCGAATGCACTATTCGCTTGCGCAGGTGCAGAAACAGCGCGAAAACTGACGGATCAATTTCACATTGAGTGTGCTTACATTGCTGATGAAGCCGGGAATCCAACGCAAGCTGCAGTAGAATTTAAAGATTGGTTGAAAGATCGAACGGCGCTTTTCCCTATGAGCGAACAAAGTTTACGCACCTATTCATCGCTCATTCCAAGGCAGCAAAAAACGGAACTTGTTGTCTATCGAACTTTGCCAAATCCAATTGTTATTCCTCCTTGCGATTATTATGTATTTTCGAGTCCAAGTAATGTGCATGCTTTTTTCGAAATCAATGTACTTCCTATCCATGCCCGTTGCATCGCTTGGGGACAATCCACCGAAACAGCTTTACGTGGTCATCAAACACCCATTTATTATTCTTTGAAAGATGGTTCCACCCTCGAGTTGGATGCATATTTACAAACACATGTTTTTCAAACCTTGGAACAGTGAAATTTGAATATACGGAAGCAATTACACCGGAACTGGTTCAGCTTTTGGAGCAAACCACTCTTGGAACGAATGGTGCGATGTACCGACATTTAGATGTGCCAGAGCGCATTTATCAAACGGATTCTCCCTTGTGCTTTTCCTTACGAAGAAATGACCACTTGTTGGCGAACATTACCTTTTGCAAACGCGACTTTGGATTATATTTACGGTATTTCGCCTTCGATAAACGCTTTCAATCCAAAGGAAAAGCACGTCAAACCATCCAGAAATCTACATTAAAGCAGGAAATCGAGGAAGTTTTTAAGAACGTTTCAAAGGAACATCCTGGAACGATGAACATGTGTTATGCATTTATTGATGCACGGAATGCTCGAAGTAAATGGATGAGTGAGCAATTTGGATTTCAAACCAAAGCAAAACTGGCGACGCAAACCTTCAGCCGACGTTTTCCGAAAAAGTCAATGCGTATTTCGAAGGAAGTTCTGACACAAGAACATTTGTCACTCATCAAAAGTAAGTACGAGCAGTATACTGCGTATTTTGACCATTATTTGCATCAAGGTGAACTTCATTGCCTTCGTTCGGCGGAAGGAACATTATTGGCGCTCGCAAAATTCACGAATGTCACCTGGGAAATAAGCCGCTTACCTGGGAAAATGGGAGGATTTTTAGTGAAAGCCTTGCCTTTTATTCCCGTTTTAAGGAAAATGATTCAGCCCAAAAAACACCAATTCTTGGTTCCGGAAGCTATGTGTATATTGGAAAATAATGCAGCGCTTTTAACGGAGTTTCTGTCTGGAGTGCTCTACATGCAAGAACGTCACACCATGCTCTGGTGGACCGATGAACGCGATGACTTATATGGCCAGGTAAAAAACAAGGTAAATTGGGGAATCTTGCACCAAATTTTGGGTGTCTCTCCTGTTGATGTGGTCGTTCGCGGAGCATTCGAACCGAAGGAACCAATCTATGTGGCAGCCTTTGATATGATTTAAATCTATCGCCGGGAATCAATCAATCTTTCAATCACCATTGCCGTAATTCGTTTGTCGAAATCGGACTTATTCAATTGGTATTGTTGGAATTCTTCATTGGTCATGAGTCCAGTCACCATGCCGATAAACTGGTATTTGATGCCAGTATTCTTCGCGAATACATGCTTCACTTCAGCGCGTTGTTCCTCTTGAATACTGCGTTTAAAGCAATGATCCAAAATGACATTTGACTTCGATTCAGCGACAAATAAGTCATGTTGAAACTTTAAAATGGGCCGCAATACTTCGTTTTGGAACCGTTCGATGGGTGTAGCATGATCATTTTCAGTAAATACTTCCGGACGTAAGTCTTGAAGTTGTTCGGTTTCTCTAGACATCTAATTCAGGTAATTCAACAATAGAATGGTTCACAAGAAATTCTTCCATGTAAGAAATCATGCGTTCATCATTGCTGTTTCGAGCAAACAAAACAGTCTTGCATTTCGGCAAACTCTCTGCCAACCGCGCAACGAATCCTTTCTGACCTGCGCGCATTTGATCATCCATACATAAAACAATGAATAATTTTAATTTCTTGATGTTAAATCCATTCTGAAAATACATTTCGCATACACGGCGTGTTGTACCAACGATGATTTCTGTGCCATCGAATAAATCGTTGCGTTGCTTTAATTTATTGCCTTTCTCAACGACTAAATCCACCGTGAGGTCTTTCGCTTTTGCTGCCTTTTGAAAATATTCTTCAATGTGACGTGCGTCTTCATTGTTTGCGCAAACGATAATGGCGCGTGGAGAACCTTCTTCCGGATGAGGAATAATATCGTCAACGATGGGCCAAAGATAATCCAGGTATTCTTCGGGTTCGGCATGCACCACAACCGAAGATCTTGATTTTAATTGTTTATTTACTTGGTCAATTAGCTCGCTCATGGATTGATTTTTTTATTGGAAAGATGTCTGTCGGCATCTCGCATTGTTTTCTTTTTTAAATTCTCTTTGAGCGCTTGTTCTAAATCAATATTTGTTTGGTTCGCAAGACACATCACCACGAAAAGCACATCAGCTAATTCATCGCCAAGGTCCTTGTTCTTGTCACTTTCTTTCTCGCTTTGTTCTCCGTATCTACGAGCCATGATTCGGGCAACTTCGCCTACTTCTTCCATGAGAATGGCCGTGTTTGTTAACTCGTCGAAATAACGAACACCAACTGTCTGGATCCATTCGTCAATCGTTTTTTGTGCTTCTTTTATGGTCATAATCGGGACTAAAATTAGTCAAAAGGAATCGAACACGAATATTCCCCTTATTTTCCGTTTCTTTTTTCCAACTTTGTAGTTCAAATTGTTTACATGGAAAAACTGCAAAATTTCATCAATGGGTGCTATGTTCCGCCGAAGAATGGACAATACATTGACAACTATGAACCGGCAACGGGACAAGTTTACGCTTTAATTCCGGATTCGGATGAAGAAGATGTATTGGCGGCAGTGGCAGCAGCAGAAACTGCTTTCCCCATTTGGTCTAAAATGTCGATTGAAGAACGCAGTAAAATACTCGTTCGACTCTCTGAAGGAATCGAAAATAACATGGATGAATTTGTTCAAGCAGAAAGTCGAGATAATGGAAAACCCGTTTCGTTAGCAGCCCACGTGGACATTCCTCGCGCTGTTTCGAATTTCCATTTTTTTGCAACAGCCATTACTCATTTTGCATCGGAATCTCATCACATGGAAGGAGTTGGCATCAACTTCACCACACGTAAACCCATCGGTATCGTTGGATGTATTTCACCTTGGAATTTGCCCTTGTATTTGTTTTCATGGAAAATCGCTCCAGCATTAGCAGCTGGAAATTGTGTCATTGCGAAGCCATCTGAAATTACTCCATACACAGCTTATTTATTGGGAAGAATCGCTCAAGAAGCTGGCATGCCTGCAGGCGTGCTAAATATTCTACACGGAACAGGACCAAAAGTGGGCGATGCCATTGTCAGACATCCGAAGATCAAAGCCATTTCGTTTACGGGCGGAACGAAAACGGGTGAGTACATCGCGCGTACTGCCGGACCAATGTTTAAGAAACTGTCCTTAGAATTAGGCGGAAAGAATCCAAACATCATTTTTGCTGATTGCAATTTCGACGATATGTTGAGTACGACCATTCGTTCGTCCTTTGCCAATCAAGGTCAAATTTGTTTGTGTGGATCACGTATTTTCGTCGAACGACCGATTTACGAGAAATTCAAAGAAGCTTTCGTTGCAAAGGTTTCCCGATCTAAAGTTTCCTTTCCAAGTGACCCGGAAGCGAAATTGGGAGCAATTGTCTCTGAATCTCACATGGAGAAAATCTTATCCTACATTGAATTAGCGAAGGAAGAAGGAGGAACGGTGCTCACAGGTGGCAAACGGGTTTATTTGCCCGCACCTCACGACCAAGGATATTACATTGAACCGACGGTCATTGAAGGACTTTCCTACGATTGTCGCACCAACCAAGAGGAAATTTTTGGTCCAGTGGTTACCATCACACCTTTCGACACCGAAGAAGAAGCCTTAATGATGGCCAACTCAACAGAGTATGGACTAGCAGGGACGATTTGGACATCCAACTTGAAACGCGCACACCGTGTGGCGGACGAATTACAATCCGGCATCGTTTGGGTGAATGCTTGGCTTGTTCGCGATTTAAGGACGCCATTTGGAGGAGTAAAAGCCTCGGGTGTTGGACGCGAAGGCGGATGGGAGGCACTGCGATTTTTTACGGAAGCAAAAAATATTTTTATCAAGTACGAATGAAAAAGCTGCTGTTCTGTATGTTTTTCGCTGGACAATTGACCGCCCAGTTGGAACCACGCATGTTTCAAATCAAGACGGATGAAATTGTCTTGTGGAATTATCATTTTGGAGATGATTTCGAAGGAGCAAATGTCGATGAGTCGAAATGGCACAAGCGTTATCCTTGGGGCGGATTGTTAGCCGATCAAAAGCAATATGCATCGCCAGAAATGCTCAGCCAGTCTGGTGGAATCCTTCATTTAAACGTAAGTGATAGCAAAGGATTTTATCCAGTGGAAGATTGGATGATCAACCATGAAGAAGCGAAAAAACATGGGCTGGAAGTCCAAGGGAATTCAGTCAAATTAGATTACGTGACCTCTTGTATTTGGAGCAAACAAGCGTTTCGCTATGGGTACTTTGAAATTCGTGCAAAAGTTCCCACAGGCCAAGGTCTTTGGCCAGCATTTTGGCTATATGGACAAAATCAAAGAGATGAAATTGATTTCATGGAAATGAAGGGAGAGCGTCCCAATGAAGTACACATTGATGTGCATTGTCCTGATTCCTGTGAAAAGGTTTTCACCAAACCATTCGGATTGCCACAAAACTGGGGTGGATGGGTAAAAATGAATCAGCAGCTTGCCGATAAATACGTCACTTATTCAGGTGTTTGGCTTCCCGGATCCTTGACTTACTATGTCAATGGCATACCTGTTTCACATTATGCAGGAGACTTCGACACGCCCATGAATGTCATTGCGAATATGGCGGTGGCTCGTGATGGATTTGCGTTTAATCCTGGTCCGAATGCAGAAACGAAATTCCCTGCTGATTACCAAGTGGACTACATTCGTGTGTGGAAATTGGTTTCAGACAACGAATATAAAGACCAGATGTTCTTGGGAGCGCAGCGTACGATTACTACATTGAAATACCCGGTGGTAGTCAATGCAACGGAATCAAATTCAGAGTTCCGCATCAAGAAAAAAGTACGATTTGTTTACGACAAGAAGAATCTTTCAAAGCAACTTGGATTCCTATCCTTGGTTCCAATTCAAACGAATACCGAACTTGGTTATGCGGGAACCTATCAGATGCTTTACAATGGGATCAGTCCTGCAGATGTAAAGATAACGGTTCAAGATGCATTCGGAAATTCTTTTTCGCCCAGTCCATTTTATGATGGATTCATTTTGTCTTTCCCGAAAAAAGGGGTGTATGAAGTGGTGATTGAATCTGGAAAAAATAAAACAAGGTTCAGTTTTACAATTTAATTCCTTCCGAGGATTCACTTTGTTTCTTCTCCTTTCGCGGAAAACGGTATCCACCAACCAATTTCACGGTATAGAAATATTGACGGTAGATCAATTCATTGAAACGAATGGACTTATTATCGAAATCGGTCACCAAAAACAAGAAAAATTTTGGTGTGGTGTATCCACCCATCAGTCGCACATCGTAGCGCGGAGCGAGTCCTAAAAATCCACGAAAATCTCCGTTGAATTGATAGTACTTTGCTTGCAACACAGGGCCGAATCCAGCCCAGCCAGCTATTTGCCAATTCTTAAAACGATTCACGTAAGCGTATCCCGGAACAAATCCTAGATCGAAGGCCGAAAAGGTACTACTCATCGTTTTAGAATTTTGTTCATCTTGTAAAACCGCGGGAATAAGTCCGTCATTTTTCGTGTCCACCCCAAAAAAGTTCATGGTTCCTTTCACGTACCACGTATGTACAAGTTTTGTGTAGTAGGAGCGTTTCCCCAATAACGCGCCCATTTTGAAATCTTTGTGGTGAAAATACCAGGCATTAGCGGAAACATTCAAGGATTGTATTTTCGGCTGAATGGAATTTCGTTGGATTTCATTTAAGCTACTATCCCAGCGGTTCGCATCTTGTATGGCAAAACCACGGATGTATTTAAACTCAAAATCGTAATAGACTTTCTTAAAGCTAAAATCCATGCCTAAATTGTATTGTCGCGTCGTTCCGTAATTACTCACATCTCGGATGTTTCCAATATTTGGAATGCTAAAACGAAGTACAAACCACTTGTAATTGAATCCCAAACGCAAAAAAGGAGCAAGGTTGTTTTTAAAGCTGATTTTATCTAATCCAGAAGTTAGCGGATAAAGCAAACTAAATGGAGCGGAGGTATAGCCGGTCTCTGCTGAAATGATTTTCGAATCGCTAAAATCCAAGATGTTTGGATTTGATTGCGCACGCAAATTCAATGTAAACAAAAGACAAAGACTACTGATGAATGTCCTCAAGGTCCAAGATAAAGGCATATACTTTTGCAATTTCTAATCGTTCACTACTTCGTCCAGATCCACCACCGTGACCTGCATCCATGTTACATTCAAAAACCAATGGATTTTTATTCGTTCTCAAGGCCCTTAACTTTGCTACATATTTCATTGGTTCCCAATATTGCACCTGCGAATCATGATAACCAGTTGTGATAAACATCGCTGGATAATTCATGGAACGCAAATTGTCATAAGGGGAATATTTCAGCATGTATTCATAAAATTCTTGTTCCTGTGGATTCCCCCATTCTTCCCATTCTCCGGTTGTCAATGGAATGCTGACGTCTAACATGGTAGTCACCACATCGACAAAAGGCACTTGGGAAACAATTCCTTTCCAGAGATATGGAGCCATGTTTGTGACAGCACCCATCAATAATCCACCGGCAGATCCACCTTGCGCATAAAACTTTGACGCATCGCCATATCCTTTCATACTTAAATATTCAGCGGCATTGATAAAGTCGGTAAACGTATTTATTTTCTTGGTGAATTTACCATCTTCATACCAGTGCTCACCCATGTACTTACTCCCGCGAATGTGCGCAACCGCATAGATGAATCCACGCTTGAGTAAACTTATTCGTGTTGCACTGAATACATCCGGCAGTGTATATCCGTATGAACCGTAACCATAGAGCAGGCAAGGAGCATTCTTTAAATCTATTCCTTTTTTATACACCAAGGAAACGGGAATGTGTGTTCCGTCATTGGCCAAGGCCCAAATCCGTTCTGATTGGTAGTCATTTGAATCAAAGTTGGGATCCAGTAATTTTTTCTCAAACCAAATCGTTTGTTCGCCTGTAAGGACGGAATAGCGATACACCCTTGATGGAGTGGTCATTGAATTATATGTATAGAAAATGTCAGTTGTCTCATAGGAATCATTAACCCCTAATCCAAGAAAATACGTTTCTTCCTTGAAGGAAATATAGCGTTCTTCTTTTTCGGTTTTGATTCTTAATTTGCGCAACCCGTTTTGACGTTCTTCGATCAATAGGAAGTCTTTGAAAACAGAAATATCCTCCAAGAGTATCTGTGGATCATGTGCGACAATTTCTTGACATTCACTTAGTTCGTTTGGAATCGTTGCGGTAAATAGTATTTTTTTATTTGGAGCTTGATCGTTACTCAAGAGGTAAAATCCTGTTTGGTGGTGACTGACTTCATAGATGTGTCCGGCAATGCGCGGCAAAAACACCTGTGCTTTTTCCGTTGGTTTATTCGCATCGACACATGAAATTTCAGAAGTTGTTGAGCTGTGACAAGCAATAAGAATAAATGCGTTGTCAATGGTTTTGCTAATGCTTACATAATAGCGTTCATCATCTTCCTGAAAAACAAGGATGTCCTCTGATTCTGTGGTTCCCAGTTTGTGACGAAAAACTTGGAATTCACGGAGTGTCTCAGGATCTTTTTTAATGTAAAAAATCGTTTGATGGTCGTTCGCCCAAACAATGCTGCCATCGGTATCCTGGATGAGGTCATCGTAGAAACTTCCATCCCCATTCTTGCGAAATCGAATTTCGTATTTACGGCGTCCCACAAAATCTTCCGAAATAGCCAAGGTCTGATCGTCCAACGATGGACTCCATTCGGCTAATTCGTAGAATGAATGCCCATCAGCACGTATGTTTTCATCCAAAAAAACCTGTTCTGCATCCTTCTCCCAGCGAACAAGAATCGCGTAGTCTTTCCCTTCTTGCTGCCTGATTTGGTAGGTGTGCTGTTGTAAAATAAAGGGTGCGCTAACATCGTTCGGATTAATGCGCTCATCGAATTCTTTTACGAGTCCATCGACCAAGTCTTGCATGGGTTCAAAATACGCTTCGCAATAGGAATTTTCTTCTTGCAAGTTGTCTAATACTTCTTTCGAATCACGTTGATTCATCCAAAAATAGGGATCCTTGCGTTTGTGTCCATGTTCGATTAAAACATGAGTAACTGTTGTCGCAATGGGTTCAGTAAGTATTGGTCTTTTGGACATAAAAAGTACATTCTAACGACAAAAAACAAGTCATTCTGTGGGTGAGATTGCACAAATTTAGTCAATATCTGCCTTTTATATTTTACCTTTGAATAGTGAAGAAGTTGTACAAGCTATTATTGAATCGTTTACCGCGTCCATTACTCATCCGATTGAGTTATGTTTTCCGTCTTTTTGCTCCGACATTGTATCGAGGGAATAAGGTGGAATGTCCCGTATGTGAACGTTCTTTTTCGAAGTTTTTATCCTACGGTTCAGACGTGGCGCACAGAGAAAATGTGCTTTGTCCATATGACTTAACCTTGGAGCGTCACCGTTTGATGTGGTTGTATTTACAACGAGAAAGTAATTTCTTTACAGCGGAAAATTTATCCGTTCTTCATGTGGCTCCGGAGCAATGTTTTATCGATCGTTTTCGATCGCAGAAAAATCTGCACTATTTAACAGGAGATTTGGTTTCTCCGCTTGCCGATATTCATTTCGATTTGCACCACATTCCCCTAGAGGACAACCGCTTTGATGTAGTTTTTTGCAATCATGTAATGGAACATGTCAATGATCCTTTGCAGTGCATGCGTGAACTTTACCGCGTGATGAAATCTGGTGGATGGGCAATCATGCAAGTACCTCAAGATTTCTCACGTGACACAACCTATGAAGATCCCAGTATTACAAGTCCGGCGGAACGCGAAAAGCACTTCTGGCAAAAAGATCACGTGCGATTATTCGGGAAAGATTACCCACAGTGGTTGGAAAAAGCAGGATTTACGGTAAGCGAATTCGATTTGAACAAGCATTTTACACCTGAACAAATCGAGCGATTCCGTTTAATGAAAAATGAAGTTTTGTACATCTTCCATAAATCATAAGCCATGAAAAAGCTGATTTTTCTGTTGTTTTTGCCCTTTTTGGGACTTTCACAAAAAAATATTTTCTTGAAATTGAAGCCGGTTTTTGATACGCAGTCCTTTCAGACACAAACGGTTTACTCAGGCAACAATGGACAAGAAGTGACGCTGGATTATTTCAAATATTACTTGGCGGACATCACGATTATTCACGATGGTGGACAAGTATTAACCTTGGGAGAAACCGTTTATTTGATTGACGATGTGAATTACACGGTTTATTTAGGCGCACATCCGGTGACAACTGTTGAACAAGTGAATTTCTTAATTGGTGTGCCGAAACGATTCAATACACAGTCAGGAGCATTGGCACAAGACATTTCAAGTTATGACGCTTCGAACGCATTGAGTTTTCAATCTCCTTCGATGTATTGGGGCTGGTCTTCGGGATACATGCACATGATTACAGGAGGCAAGGCAGATGGGAACAATGACAATGTTCCGGAATCGTATTTTGAATTGCACAACCTTGGAAACAATAACCAGCAAATGGTAACGAAAAACAATATTATTCAAGCCAATCCAAATGCCAATCAAGTGGATTTAAATTTTGACTGTCACATCGATCGCTGGTTGAATGGAATGAATCTCGCTACGCTTGGTGTTTTACACGATGAAACAGGATTGAACATCACAGCGATGCAAAACGTGAATACCCAAGATGTTTTCGAGCAACCTGCAACAGCGGGAGTATCGATTGTGGATCAAGCGGCAGTTCAACTTTCCTCACAGCAAGGCGCGATTCAGTGTGCGTGGGTCGGACAACATTCTGAAACAGAAATCATGCTTTTAGATCAGTCTGGACGTCAAATACGTAAGCAAACCTTAGGGAATTCAGCAGGACAATTCACGTGGATTAGCTTGAATCCTGGAATGTACTTCATTCAATATGTGGATCAGCAAGGGAAAGAACAAAGTCGACAAGTTCTTGTATTCTGATGAAAATCATCCGTTTTTCCGGGCCATTATTACTGTTGCTTCTGATGGGACTTTCCCTCACGAAGTGCAAGAGTCCTTTGAATTTAAACGCGGGAATTGTCGTTCCAACTCCAAGTGATAATCCACAGTCAGCTGCAAAGATCGAACTTGGAAGAAAATTGTTTTTCGACACACGCCTTTCCATCGATGGAACCGTTTCTTGTGCGACCTGTCACAAGCCCGGAAGAGCATTTACGGACAATTTAACAGTAAGTGAAGGAATTCGAGGACAGCACACAGAACGTAATTCACCCAGCATCTTAAATTCAGCTTTTTTAAAAACAGCCATGTTCGATGCGCACTTAGCAACCTTGGAATTGCAAGTCATCGTTCCCATACAAGAGAAAACGGAAATGGGTCACAACATGAAGGACTTGATGAAAGTCTTGAGAGAAGATCCGGAATACCAAAAAGCAGCGAAAGAAATTTACGGCCGTGATTTTGATGCGTGGGTTTTGACCCGCAGTATTTCAGCCTATGAGCGCAGCTTGATTTCCATGAACTCCCGTTTCGATCAATACCAAAAAGGAAAGCAACATGCGATCAATGCAACGGAAAAAGCCGGATGGAAATTGTTTTCTGAAACCTTGTATTGCACGAAATGTCATACACCGCCGAATTTTACGACCTATGTTGCGGAGAACAATGGACTTTATGCATCCTACGAAGGAAAAAGCGACCAAGGACGTTTCCGCATTCACTATGACTCCTCGGATATCGGAAAATTTAAAGTTCCTTCCTTGCGAAATTTACCCTTGACTTTCCCTTACATGCACGATGGTAGTTTAGCTACAATAGATGAGGTACTTGATCATTACGTTAAAGGTGGAAATGGACATCCATTACAGAACAAAACCATTGTTCCATTTACCTTGAGTCCTCAAGAAAGAAAGCAGTTGAAAGCCTTTTTCAATAGCCTAGTCGATGTGAGTTATTTAAACCAATAAGTCAAGAATCCTCCGTATTTTTGTGCCATGAAACTTGCTGCTCAGGATCCAATTTGTGCACTTGCCACCGCGAACGGCATAGGAGCGATTGCTTTGATACGCACATCAGGCCCAAAAGCGAAATCCTTAGTGTCCAAGTTATGCTCAAAAGATCTGTCCGCACAAAAATCGCACACGGTTCATTTGGGATGGATTTCAAACTTGGCAGGTGAGCACATCGATGAGGTATTGTTGACCTTATTTGATGACGGCAAGAGTTTTACAGGCGAAGAAAGCGTCGAAATCGCTTGTCACGGTTCCATTTACATCCAGCAGCAAATTTTACAAGCCTTAAGCAGCGTTGGATTCCGCATGGCAGAACCAGGAGAATTCACCCAAAGGGCATTCTTAAACGGCCGCATGGACTTATCACAGGCAGAAGCGGTAGCCGATTTGATTGCCTCACAATCGAAAAACGCGCACGAAATCGCCTTGAAACAATTGCGCGGAACCTTTTCGAGTGAACTACAAGAATTGCGTGAGAAGTTGATTCACTTTGCTTCCTTGATTGAATTGGAACTGGATTTCGCCGAAGAAGATGTAGAATTTGCTGATCGCACCGCCTTGAATAACATGGTTGCAGAAGTCCTGCACATGGTCCGACGTTTAGCATCTTCCTTTCAACTAGGAAATGCGATTAAAAACGGTGTTCCAGTTGCCATTGTCGGCGCACCGAATACAGGAAAGAGTACCTTGTTGAATCAATTGCTTGGCGAAGAGCGTGCGATTGTCTCCAGCATTGCCGGAACAACACGTGACGTCATTGAAGAAACCTTGAACATCGACGGAATCTTATTTCGCTTAATCGACACCGCAGGAATCCGTGAAACTACGGAGACCATCGAAGCGATGGGAATTGAACGTTCCCAGCAGAAAATCCAACAGGCCAATATTGTCCTGTGTTTAGCTGATGCTTCCGACTCCGAAAACCTTGATGAAACCGAAGCGTGGGTAAAAGACCTACGTGAAACACATCCCGAAAAGCACATTTTGCTCTTGACCAACAAAATTGATTTGGACACGTCGCGTGTGACAGATAGCTTACAAATCAGCGCCTTAACTGGAGCCGGAATCACCGAATTAAAAGAACAGTTAGTGAGTTGTGTTTTGGGTGATTTCAACATCCAAGAAGAGACGATTGTATCCAACGCACGTCACTTTGAGTCCTTACAGAATACCGACGAAGCCTTAAGTAAAGCCCAAGAAGGACTGCACATCGGAACCACCGGCGACTTCATCGCAATGGACATCCGCACGGCGATGCGTCACTTAGGAAACATCACGGGTCACATCGATGTGGACACGGATATTTTGGGGTCGATATTTAGTAAGTTTTGTATCGGTAAATAAACGCCGATAAACAACGATAACCATCTACAACAAAAGATAACTGAAACCCTTGCTAGTCAAGGGATTTTTCGTTTTTAGATCAATTTTCATTTTTCGACTTTTTTGGCAATTTGCATCAGATTTGTTGCTCATTTGTTGCTCGGATTTTTTGAGCAACATGTCAGCAACAAAATCAGAACGTAAATAAATGTAATTGCACCACTGTGCTCCATGCTGCACCATCATGCACCACGCTGCACCATAACAAACAAATGAAAATGACTGCTAGTAAATACGCTTTTCCCAAAATCTGTGTTTTTTGCCAAGAAGTATTCGTGGCAAGAAAAAGCACCACTCTTTATTGTACAACCTCCTGTGCATCTAAGGCATATAAAGAGAACAAAAGACAGGAGAAAGTCCTGGAAAATAAAGAAGAGATCAAAAGTAAATTGATCGCACCGGTAGTTCAAATTCAAGCAAGGGAGGTCTTGAGTGTGAATGAGGTGAGTTTGTTACTGGGAGTCTCACGATGGACGGTTCAACGCATGCTTAAATCCAATAAAATCCAAAGTTTTACCATCGGAACTAGGCGTTTAATCCTCCGAGAAGAATTAGATAATCTTTTTAAAACCAAATAGAAATGAGAGTTACACTTAGAATGCGTCCATTAAAGACAGGCCGAATCAGCCTTTACCTAGATCACTACCCACCAATTGTGCATCCAGAAAGTGGAAAAATTACCCGGTGGGAATACCTCGATATGTTTTTGTTTAGTCCGCCGCGAAATGAAATGGAAAAACGTCATAACCGTGATATGGAAACCATGGCACGTTCGATAGCCTCCACAAGACAGCTTGATAGATTGGCGGGGAAATTTGGGATTAAGCGAAGTTCTCAGTTTGATGACTTCCTTCCATTTTATGAAAAACAAATGAATAAATGGGTGGGCAATCCAAATACACATGGGGGCTGGGTCGCATCCTATAAAACCTTTATTCAGTTTTGTAATGGGCACTGTAACTTTGGTGATATCACACCACAGTTCATCAATGAGTACAAGGAATTCCTACAGAAGAAAGCCACTCGAATCAACTCACCTAAAATGCGCATTTCTGCCAATTCATGTTACACTTATTACAACAAACTGAGGGCAACAGTTCGTGAAGCAATGGTATATGGTCATTTGATCAGTAATCCCTTTGATGCTGTGAAGGGGATCCAACAACCAGAAACCTACCGAGAGTTTTTAACCAAAGAAGAATTGGTTAAACTTTACCATACGGATGCCGGCTCTGATGTATTGAAACGCACCTGTATGTTTTCTGCGTTAACAGGCTTGCGCTTGGGTGACGTCATCAAACTTCAAGGAGATCAAATTCAACATTCAGAAGGAATGGGCTATTTCATTCGATTTACACAAAGCAAAACCAAAGGGATGGAGACCTTGCCCATTTCAGATGAAGCCTTGAGTTTACTCGGTGATTTTGAAGTAAACCAGGCTCCCATTTTTGGGGAGTATCAATTCCAACGTGACTATGCAAATTTAAATAATTGGTTACTCAGAGCTGGAATTCGTAAAAAGATCACCTTTCATAATTTCCGTCATACGTTCGCGACCTTACAACTAGCGGAAGGAACCGATATCTATACCGTTTCAAAATTACTTGGGCACAAGCATATTCATACCACTCAAATTTATGGTAAGGTGATGGATACAACGAAAACAAAAGCAATGAAAAGTATTCAATTGGGCATCAAAACTGACAACAAACAACAAGAAAACGAATAAATGGCAGTGACAAAGTGACAGATAATCAGTGCAATAGGTATTCGAACCTACGTTTCTCGATTTTGCGCAGTTCAATGATTTACTCCGCAATTTGGCACACTTTGGCACATTCTGGCACTGAAAGTGTGCGGAGATTTTAGCATAATGAACCTACAAAAAATCGATAAATAAAACACAGAAACAATAAGTACAGGCACGGTCTTTTTTTTGATGCAGGGTGAGTAAACAAATCTATATGAAAGAAAGTATTACTCATTTACAAGCATTCATCACAGAGTTGGTGAATGAAGCAGTTCAGACCGCATTAGAACAGCATCAAGAAACGTCAGTTACAGAACTGGCCGAGAACAATCAAAAAGCGGAAGTACTCAATGCCACCCAGGCAGCAGAGTTTCTGCATATTGCCAAACAGACTTTGTACTCCATGACGAGTAGAAGAAAAATCCCTTTCTATAAGCATGGAAAAAAGATTCTTTTTCGAAGAGGGGATTTAGAAGAATGGCTTGATGCTGGAAAGCACGAGCAAGAGAAAAACATTCAGCGACAGGCATTAAGGTATGTGCAGGATAAACCTTTAAGACGTTAATCATGCATTCAAAACCATTCAATGTCGAGCAAGAAGATTTATTCTTATTACCGCAATACCAGGACAAGCTTTGCGCCACCTTTCCTGAAGAAATATACAAGCATTTGCCCGATCCACTTATGAGTTTGTTTGAAAACATCAATAATCCGTATGAACGAGATATCCTATTACTTGGCTCAATCACCGTTTTGTCGGGTTGCATGCCAAATGTGATTGGCTTCTATGACCGTAAATGGGTTTCTCCTAACCTCTACACGTTTATTGAAGCACCAGCAGGTTCAGGGAAAGGTGTGCTTAGTTGGACACGTCTAATCGGCATGGAAATCCATAAAATGCTTTTGGAAGAGACACGCTTGGCCAAACAACAATTCGATGAACTCAAGAAAGAGAAGATCAAGAACAAAGATCAGGATCTAGCACAACTGAAAGAACCACCATATAAACTACTTTTTATTCCTGCCAACAATAGTGCGAGCTCGGTGGTGCAAACCCTCAGTGAAAACGAAGGGGCAGGGATTCTCTTCTCAACTGAAGCCGATACACTCGCCAACGCCTTAGCGCAAGATTGGGGAAATTTCAGTGATGTTTTGCGTGGCGCATTTCATCATGAACCAGTAGAGATGCAACGACGTCAGAACCGCGAACACTTTTCAGTAGAACATCCACGTCTATCGGTACTTCTTACCGGGACACGCGGACAGGTTTTTCGCTTGATACCGAACACCGAAAACGGATTATTTAGTCGTTTCATGTTTTATTCGTTTCCAGCTGTCCCAAGTTTCCGGGACGTATTTGCCCACAATGGGACAGATCCGGGACACACTTTTCGTGAATTGGGACAGTTGGCCCAGCAGATGTACCAATTTCTAAAAGCACAATCTGAACCCATACAACTGTATTTCTTACCCGAACAACAAGCCGATTTTATTGCCTTTTTTCGTGAAGTAACAGAGGTTGCACATCGAGGTTCAGGTGCCCCTATTTTAGCCACCATTCACCGCCTTGGACTTATTAGTTTTCGTATCGCGATGGTCATGAGCATGGTGCGCTATTTCCATTTTAAGAAACGAAAAAACCAGCCTACTGTCAAAATACAACAAGCAGATTTAGTGATTACCAAAAAGATCAGCTTAACGCTATTATACCATGCTAATATGCTCATCGCTGACATGAAAGACGGAAGTAAAATCATTCAAACACAAGCCAAGCAGCAGCGCTTTTTTGCGGCCCTTCCCAATGAATTCAGTTGGGCCCAAGCACTAGAAACAGGAAAGCAATTCGGAATGTCACCGTCATCTGTCCGCCGCTACTTATTGGGTGGCCAATTCGAACGGATTACCAAAGCAAACTACCGCAAAGTGTTCAAACCAGAGAGCGGTGAACATTGAACAAATGAATAAATGAACATTGGGGGATTGAAATACTTATCAAGATATACAGCAAACGTTAATTTTTAATCAGCTTGAGCAATAGTTGAATGAGATGCAGTAAATATTTTTAATTTCAATTCATTAATTCTTATTATCATTCTCTATCTTTGTATAATTACAAATAATTTGGTAAAATGAAAATAATCATCAAATTAGCTAATGACAAATCCCAAAGAAGGATAGATTTGTCATCATTTGAAAAAAATGCACGTAGAATTTTCACAAAAGATGTGCGTACTCAAATAAACAGAGCAAAATCAATTCAAAATTCATCCTCTGTAGTTAAATGCAACAACCCTGTTTAAAAATCATTGCAGGTTGCAACGGTGCTGGTAAATCCACGTACTCTAAGTTATTTTCTGAAGATACAGTGCCATTTGATTATGATAAACGATTTTTGGAACGTTATCGATCTATGCCTGATTCGGAATTACGCGAGCAAATAGCAATAAATAAAACAACTGATGAATTTACGAGCGAATTAGATAATGCCTTCAGTACGGGAAGATCGTTCACCTTTGAGACTAACCTAATGATGCCTTATCCGGATTGGATAATAACGAAAGCAAAGAATTTGGGTTATCGTATTGAGATGTATTTTTTTTGTTTAGCCACAGAGCAATTGGCAAGAGATCGCGTAGCAATTCGGGTTAAAAATGATGGACATTTCGTAGATGATAGAACAATTGGGATTAAGTGGAAAGAAGGGTATAAAAACATAAACTCACATTATTCAGATTTTGATTATCTGCTTTTCATTGATAATTCGCAAGAGGCTCTACCAGCTCTATTATTCGAGATGGAACGATACGCTGAAAATAGCTTTGCTTTGAGAAAATACTGTGAAGAACTACCTGAATATACTGAAAGAAGACTGCCTGCAATATTTAAACTCAATTTAAAATAGGAAGTTGAAAATCAGAAGTTTTCAGATGTGTTAACTAGTATATCTAGACATCCAACATTTACATTACAAAGAATCATTTGTTTTCTTCAAATCGCATTTTCGAGATGTTTTGATTCATTGAAACGGAATAAAATAGACGGATGTGCCCTATTAATTAAAGAATTTAAATGATAGGGTAGAATAAATTACTTTGGGATGTGATTCTTCTTGGTTCGATTTACAGCAGGTTTTCAATTGAATCAACTACATTTCCTGGCCGGTTTAATTCCGCTTCCAAGTAATTACTTTTAATTTACTCGGGTATTCTTGTGGGAATCCATGAATTCATTAATTTTCTGAGGTTTTCAAAATGGTTCACCACATAAGCCCCATGGAATTGCAAAAGTTACGTTAGGTTTACATTGGTTAAAAAAAAGGGCGGTTTATTGTAATTTTCACTTAAAAAGTTATTTGAAATTCTTAATTATTTCATTTTATTATATAGCAATCACATTTTCTTCCCCAAACCATAGGTTAGCTTTAGCTATTACCTGTGCATCAGGGTTGTGAAAGAATACTGCTAAATTTTCTTTTGCTCTTGTGCAACAAACATAAAATATTTTTTGAGTTCTATCGAATACACTTGCTGAACCTGTTTCTAAAAAAAGATTACTGAAGTTATAATTGTTCCATCCACCGTTATCAAGTATAACCAAAACATTATCAAATTCTGCTCCTTTGGTTTTATGCTGCGTTGAAAAGGGAGTTTGACCTTCTAAATATTCATATAATTTTTGAAATTCACTAAACTTAACATACCTCACTCGATTATACAAATACTCTTTATTTTCTTTAAAATCAATTAGCTTATCATCAATCAAACAAATCCCTTTTTCGTCTGCATCAATAATGACTTGTTCAATTGTTTTATCTCCAACATTCACAAGATTTTCAATTTTCTCTTTTAAGGATTTTTTACTTGCGATACTTGTTATTTTAAATTTATAATCAGTAGCTCTTAAAAACTCATTGTACTTTTTGTTCTGATACAGAGAAATATTATTCTGAATTTTGAATAAATGTTTGATGAGATTATCTCTTTTGGAACCTTTCCTATTATCATCATCTTCGTCTCGTTTTTTATCATCTAATAATTGATCTTTGTCAACATACATTTTAGAAAAGTCAAAATATTTTAAGGATTTAGCATAATCATATAACCCAGTATTTTCATCAATAAAAGTCTGCATTGCCTTTGTAGGGAGAACTTCTTTGAGCTCTCTACCATCTTTTCCTAATTGTAATAATTCAATTACATCTCCGAATGTGCTTTCTGAAAAGTCAGTATCAACATTGTTATCTTTAATATACTTCTTAATTCTATCCCTAAAACTTAATACATGGTCTTTATCATAAATATCCATCAAGGTTCTAAAACCTGCTTTTCCTGCTATTAAATTGTGAGTGAGATTAAGTTCCTTAGTTTCCTTTGAATTATTAAAGTCCCAAGCATAATTTGCTGCTAAAAAATCTTCTACTTTTTTGATGTCTCCATCAGTGGAATATAGGAACAAAACAGTGCCTTGCTTGATAACACCATTTACCATATTAGGAGCTTTCGGGTCGGCAGATGGTTCTTGTGTTATACCATCAGTACGAAGTTTATTCGCTAAATCAATAATGAGTTTTGGATTTCTTCTATTTTGCTTCTTTGGAATTTCGTTTACTTTTTCGGCTTCATATCCTTTATAATCGTCTAAGTTACCAATACCATCCTCATAAATTGATTGCATTGCATCTCCAAAAAAACCGATGATGTTATTTCTTTCACTTTTATTAAAATACGTAAGAAATATCTCTACAACTGCTTTGCTTGTATCTTGGTATTCATCTATGAAAAGGAATTTATATTTATCTTTTACGATACTGCTAAGTTTGGGATATTTTTTAAAAAGATAGTTTGCTACAATAAGCAATTCATCGTGAGATATAATACCTTCACGAATTCTGACAAACTCTTTGTATTGTACACCATCAGGCAAAATCGCTAAATAATTATCTGGAACGGGTTTGATTTCTTCAATAGAAATTTTAGTTACTTCCTCATTATTTGCCAAGGTAATAAGAGCTTCTTTAAGCTCTTTTTGAAAATGCTTGATATTATCCCATAAGAAATCGTGTATAGTAGATACGTTAAGATTTTTATGGTTTACTCTTTCTTCAATTTCTTTAACTGCGGCATTAGTATAGGTCATACAAGCAACCTGAGCTGTTGGATTTTCAGCTATTGCTTGACGAATTACATTTACCAAGGAATAGGTTTTTCCACTTCCTGCACCTCCGCTTAATAGAAAATTCCTGCCTTTATCAATTGACTGAAATATCTCTAGTACTTCCGGTTCTAAATTTAATCTTCCTTCAGCCATAATAAACCATTTTTAATGTATGCTGGAATCTTCCAATTTCTAAAATATTCATCACTATGATATAATATATCTAAAGCGAAGTGGGTTTTCTTCTTAACACATTTATTCGCTAAATCATAAGGGCTTTTCTCTTCGTCATCGAAATCAGCAGCGTTTTTTATTCCTTGGAACGTATCTTTATTTCCTTTTACGAATGCTCTATTCAAGTGTATAAAAGCATCTTCAAAACTTCTTGCGTGATAAGTATCTTCTTCTTGTTGATAACATATACAAATTGTAGAACTTCCTACAACAATTGTTCTATCACCAACTGGTAATGCTTTTAAATCATTCCAGGTTACATTTGATAAAAAATGATTAATTGCTGAGTTACTTGTTTTAGTCCCCTCATTTACTGGACAAGCACTCCACTCGTCATGACCTTTTGCATTTTGACCTGTTACCTTTGTTGCATCGATATCTGTTATTATCAATGTCTTTATACCTAAGAAATCAATGAACTTCTCAAATATTTGCGAATATGCCCCAACTTCGATAGTTGATATATTTTGTGATAGAAGTGGTAAGTATGAATCATGGTTTCCTGCTGCGTTTAAACGTGCCGCTTCTTCCAAATCAAATTTATGCATGAAAGTTGGCATCAAGATTCTTTCAGTATCTCCCTCAATCAGTATAACCTTATCAGCAAAAAATATTTCAGCCTTACTAATCGTTAGATATTGTTTTAAGAATTGGTATTGTTTTGGGTCGGCATCATATTGCTTCCCCAAATCAGAAAGATTTTTTGCAGTTACATTGTTCTTTGTTTCCGTTTTCAAATATTTAATATCATCAAAATCACTATTTGCAACAATGTGAGATGAATGTGTTGTAATTATGTATTGAAGAGGTCTACTTATTCCGTCATCTCTTTTGATACCTTCAGTAAGTAATTTCTTAATATTTTTAATAAATACATACTGCATTTGCGGATGAGTATGAGCCTCAGGCTCTTCAATGACTAACAAATTAATATCTGCTGGGTTTTTATCTCTATCCCTTTTAAAATCCTGAACAAGAATTTCAATTTCAAAAATCATACTTATAAGGTTCATATAGCCTAAGCCATTATAATGTTCTGGCAGCTTATGATCATCATGAGTATATACAACGGTTGTATTTCCTTCAAGTAATTCCCTATGTTGCAATGTGGAAATTATTGATATTTCGGTATCGTTCAGTTTTATTCCTCCAAAATCTTGTATTTTTTTAATTACATCACTGAACAGGTCTTTGTAGATATCACTTAGTGTATTATCGGTTTCTGAAAGGTGGTCTTTAAAGTTTTCAGTAGCTTGATTTTTGTCACTATTGTCTTCTTTCTTTTTATAAAGGTTAGACGTTTGTTTAGAGAGTGTATTCTGATTTTCTTTATTAGTTACATCTCTTCTTGCACTAATATATTTGAAACAAATTATATCTTTAATACGAATACCTTCACTTTCCAGATCAATAAAGTTAGCGGGATTGACTGTTTTAGTACATATATCATACTCAAATGACATCTTATGAGTATGGAAATAATTATCTAATTCTTGCTTTAGAAATTCATTTAATTCTCTGGGTTTATTTTTCTTTTTCTCTTCTAACTTGGCCTTTTCATTCGCTTTAAAAGCAGCATAATCGGTTCTAATGTTTAGAAAATCAGAATAGTTTATTATATATTCAAATCCCAATACAATATTGTTGTTGTCAGGATCTAAGTCCATTAATACTCTGCTGACATTAGATAAATCATCTTCCTCATTATATTCAATAAATATCTTTAATTTGATTCCCTTAGGCTGAAATTCGTCAGGAATATCACAGGATTTTATTAGACTTTCTAATTCGTTCCTAAAATCTAAATTGAAATCGTCGTAGGAAAATTTATTTTTCTCATTTAAGAATTTATCAAGAATCGAAAGAATCGAGGTTTTTCCTGTATTATTTTTACCAATAATTAAGGAAAGGTCTTCTTTCAAATCCATTGATAAATTTTTTAGCAGTCGAAAATTTTCTATTTGGAGTTTAGTTATTTTCATATTGTTTAATTTTTATTATCGTTAAGTATCGTAGTTCAAGGGTCATGTTGACTGTTATCTAAATTTTTCGTTATTCTCAAAGCCATAACCCACTCTTAAGTTTTACTTATTTGTAATTATAAAATTTCATTAGATCTTTTCCTCATTTGACAATAGCACTAAAATTGCTATTAAAGCAGCCCCTCCCAATAGCCATGGGACAATATCTTCTGAGTTTTTAATCTTTGATTGTTTAGATGGATTCATTCTATTGTAAATTTCACTTATTGCCTTTTGAGGGCTTGCCCTATTAAATAGAATGAAATTACCTGAAAAGTTCTTTTGAATCTGAATAGAATCTTCAATAAGTAACAAGTTGGGAATCCCTTTAGAGCTTGCATATTTCCATTCTTCAAAAACTCTATTTTTTTCATTTCCTAAACCAGTGATAACACCAATGAATAAATGCGTTTCATGTATTTCATTCATCGTATTTAAGTCGAGTATATTGCCATAAAAATTTTGACTTGTATTTACAATAAAATTTTTCTGTCTCAACTTTGAAGAGAGTAAAGTCAAAATATACTCGTTGTTATCAGAAACGCTATATGAAACGAATGCTTTCATTTGTCAAATAATTTATTGGTTATGCAGTAATTAAAATATTCAGGGAAATATTGTTGTAATATTTCTTTCTTGGACTTTACAAGAATGAGGCGTTTGAATTGTTCGCCGCTCCATACAATATATTTCTGCTTTAGACCATTGTTGGATTCTAACTTCTCAAAATGCTCCGTCAATTTAGATGTCGGTTTTTGTTTGCAAACTAATAGATAACCAGAAGCCATATATGAACTTAATAAGGTTGGAATATTTATGTCTGAAATTTTATCCGTTGAGATGTCTGAATTATGAAATTTACATTGAATCACCCATCTTCGTTCAAATGTCACAATACTGTCAGAGACTTTAAATGTGACCAAAATATCTCGACCCCCGTCCGTTCCAACCCCAGTGGGCTTGACTTCAACGTCTATGATATTATGTCCCTTTTCGAATTTTAAATCTTCAAAGTAGGAAACCGTTAGATCCTCAAATTTTTTATGGTCAGATATTTCGTTTAAGTCAAATTTTATCATGATCCTTTATTTTTATTGGTCGTGATTTAGATTATTACAATATAAATTAAGGAAAATTCATCTTTTAATTTTTTTTGAGAGGACTGTCTAGTAGTTTTAGTCTTCATCTCATTATGTTCATATTTTGGGCTATTTTCTAGTAGTGGTTTAACTCTCACATTGATAATCTAAATTCTTCGATTTTTTGTCTGATAATTTCTTCAGGGTCATTGTTTGCGGCTTTTGCAATAATCATTTTTATTATATCTTCATCAGTCAAAACGATAATTAATTTCTTATCCATCGCCCAGACTTCCCGACAAGTGTAGTAACATCCGGTGTTACCGCCATTTCGAGAAATGATTATTCCAAATAGTCCTGCACCATGAACTTTTAAATAATTGGCTATTTGAAGAACTTCTTTTTTTGTTACTTTTTTGGTGTAATTTTTTGCATCCAAGACTATGAAATCGGCTAAATATCTATTACGTAAATGTGCCCAAAAACCTGTTTCAGCGTAGTTTCTTAAAATGAAATCGCGTCTATTAATTTTAAAATGGTCCGAATGTTCAGTAATTGGTGAAGATAAATCTGAACCAAATAAATAATCTAAAACTTTTTCAATATGCTTTTGATATTTCGACCAATCATTATTCTTGTTACCAGCAGGAATGGACCTTAACTCAACTATTAATTTGTCATGAGCCGCAACATATTTTGTAGCCGTGAAGAGAGCTTGAAAAAGTGGATGAGGAGTTGTCGCAATTTCTTTAGCAAAAAACTGAGCAAAATAATTGATATCCCAAATTTCAATACCACTACTTTGAATTAGAGCATTGTCTTTGTCTGAAAGAATGCCGGGGAATGCGAAAACTAGATGAAACCCTTTCGCATATTTCCCAAATTCTTTTAATTTTTCAATAACTTCACGTAATCGTCTTTCTGTAAAGGTTGGAAAAACCTTTACCTCTATTAATAATTTCTCCCAAGTAGTATTTATCTTTCTTTCCGTAATTAAGTCTGCCCTATAACGACTATTTTCTAAAGGAGATTCTACAACGAGATTTTTGAAATTTTCATTTTTATGAATCAGTTCTGAAATGAATTGAACAAATTCTAATCCCCTAAAAGGCAGGTTTCTGTGGTTTGAATATGGTTCGCCCCATTTTATTTTCTCAATATCGACAACTGTTGAAAGCGAACTCATTTTTTCCCTGTCGTTGGTCTTTTCTGCATCTTTCCAATCAACTATATTTTTACTCTCGATAAAAGTGTAATGTGAGCTTTTACTTTTTCCTTTTTTATCAAATACATCATCGACGACAATACCAGATAATATTTTATTACCAATAACAAATCGAATATGACGATTATGAAGTCCAGCTTCTAAAAATTCAAGATGTGTCATTTTATATTTTATGTGATCATTCTTTCCTTACTACTAAAATATCCTCAATTACTTATTTTATTTTTTGATTGAGGGTCATATAATAGTTCACTAATTGTTTTCCGCTTCTTCCAATTATGAAAGCTTAATTTCTCTAAATCACCTCACAAATCAATCTATTTTTTTTCGTACTGCAATGTGCTTTAATCTAATTAGTTGCAATATGTTTACCTATTTAAATGGTGTGTTTCAGCTCTAAGCGTATTGCGTGTGCAGTAAAATCGAAATATACCCACTCCCCACCACCAATCCAATGGTATAAATACCCGAATTAATTAGTATTTATACCAAAATAACGTTCAAGTGCATTTTCCGAAAGGTTTATTTGCACTAGAACTTAAGGAAACGAAGATTTAGCACGCTAATGATAGTGTGTGTGAGATAACAGGGTAGAGGTTGACCGTGAAATTTGGGATGATCAGTAGAGATTTGGTGGTTCTGCAGCTGTTTTTCTAGCGAATCAAGTACGTTTGCCATGTATTTGAGATCTTTTTCCGGGTAATTCCTAAGAATTTCCTGAAAATTCCAACGAAATTACATCAAGATTCCTGTTTTTGTTGAATATTCCGAGATTTTCCGTTGATTTTCCCGTAAAATTCCCATCGATTTGTAAACTTTTCATGTTTTTTACCTTAATTTCCAGAAAACTTACGGGTTAAGACTCCCAAATTAACTTTAAGTCTTCTAAATCACTTGAATTTAGCTCCCATATTTTTTTATCTCCAAATATTCGTCAACAATTTCGGGATGAATGGCGATATTCACATCATGTTTCGAAACAACTATGCAAAGCAATTAAGGATTTGTTAAATAGGCGTTGTGTAGATTTCGACATACTTAAAATTATGCTCAACGAATGTTTCTAAATAACCAATTACTTTTTCATTTTGATAAATACCGTATTGAGTAAATCTGCCTTGATGTTCTTTTAATTGTTTAGGATTATCAATTCTTATCACCTTGAATTCACATGAATCGTTTGCTTGTATGATTGTCTCCATTGCAAATTGGATACATTTATTGAACTGATGAAGATTGGTATTCTCAAATTTACATTCGAAATGTTGCATATATTAGTGTTGAATAAATTTATAAATACTTTAAACCTGATTTATCATTACGTTTTAAACTTCATCTAAATAATTCATTAAGCCTCTAAAAAACAAAAAAAATGAGAAAGAAATTCATGCAATTATTAAATGATCATGCTGAAAATATTGGTGTTTTACTTGGTCTTTCTTTAATCTTATCATTTGTCTTTTTGGATGGAATAATTCTGACTATACTCGCATCCATTTTCTTTTTAATTGCAGGAATATTGATCTTATTTGCTTATTTGCAAAGCAAGGGATGGAAATATAAAATGGAAAAGAAAGCAGAACAACGGTCATTAAATATTCAAATTCCAAATTTCAATCTCTATAATTTGATATATTATTCATCCATGACTTGTTTAATCATTTTATGGGTTTTATCCGAAAAAATTGAACGAATGTTCCATCTTAGCAATTATTTTTTCTATTCGTTTATTGTGCTTTTTTTACTTCATTACATATGGAAGTTCTATAAAGCAATCACAAAGCACTAATTGAATCTCTCGCAAGCGTATAAATTCAAAAAAATTAATCAAACATCTCTTTTTGCAAGCGCATTGCAGCGGAATAGTTTTTTGGTAAAACTGGTTTTACAAATGAAGTTTCCCCATGCGTAGGTTCGCCAGAAAAATGGCAGTATTGTTCTTTAAAATTCTTGTTTTTCCATTTGGACCAACTGATATATGCTTCTTTGGAAAAAGGCACATTTAAATTAAACGGAATTTCTAACCCTGTTCGAATACAATAACCTTTTTTATTAGCTTGAGGTTTTTGATCTTGATAAACAATTTCTGTGGCGTCATAGGTTACTTTTCTTTTTATATCACCTTTTAAAAGTCCAAAAAATGAGTTTTTCTGTTTTGTAGTGTGTTCATATACAATTTCTGAATGCTCAATTACTTTTTGAATGTACTCAAATATTTCTGTATCAAGTTGCTTGTCTCCATTTAGACTCAAAAATTTCCGTTCTAAAAGAATCCCAATTTCGATGTTATTTTTCACGGAAAATTGATGCAAATTCAATGAGCTTACAATTGATTTCGTTTCATTCCCGTAATATTTTGCATGCAAGTCTGCTTGATAGAAAATTTGTACATTTTGAAATTGCTTAAAAAACTCCATGTCTTCTCGAGAAAGGCTCTTGGATAAATTATGTTCATTTTTCCCAAACAAAACAACTATTTCAAAGGCCACATCGTTTTTCTTTCGGCTCAAAGATCTTTTCATCTCTTCACTTAACTGGATAAATGGAGAAACTAAAAAAAGAATTTCTTCTGCTTCTTTGAATAAATTAAGGAGTTCCTTTTTGATATTCTCGTGATGAAGGAATTGAGGCATATTTTTCTTCTAAGTACATTTATTTGATATCACTTTGATGTAATTTCAAAAATAATAAAAGTTCATATTTTACTTTTGTCATAAATCATATAAATGTCCAAACTTCTCCTTCACCAAACCAATATCACCTCTCATAATTGGCATTAAATATTCAAAGACCGAATCAGCCACATGTTCACCCGATTCATCCGCAATTTTTGAACCTATTTTTTTCAAAGCACCCTTTAAGAAACCAGTTAATGTGGTGTCGGTCATGACACCAAGATCAACAAACAACTTCTTTAATTCAGTCGTAGATTCGTCAGGTAAATAAGATGTAAAAAGTGCCAAATACGCTTCTGTTGTTAATTTCACAATTTCGGAAGAAAATGAACCGTCTGTAATGTGATTCAGTTCTTTTAATTTTGATTTTAAATGATCTGCTAGGAATGGATTTCCAATTTCAATACTGATTTGTTTATCAATACCTTTGAGTAGAATTGGGTTTAAAAGATGCTCCTTTAATTCGTCGTCAAGCTCTTCTTTACTCGTTTGTCTCAATTTTGATTCATAAAGTAGATTGCGTGCTTTTGACCTCGTAATTCTTAATTCAGTAACAAGATCATAGATTTCTGGATTCTTTTTAAAAACCTCGAGCTTTTGCAGTTTAATAAAGAGTAAAATATCAAAATCACGTTTCGACATGGAGCCATATGCAGGACTCATATATTCAGCGATTAATTCAATAAAAGTTTCTTTAATGTCATCCGAGCTCAGCTCGTTCAGTTTAGTTAAAATTGCATTCATATTATAGTTGTCTTTTATACATGCGGATTTATTAAAATTCAATTCCAGTATTCCCCCTACCTCACACCAACTTCTTCACCCATTGCCACTCACCCTGCGAAATATTCGCAGGGGCTCAGCCTAATTATACAAACTTATTGCAGCACCACTTTCTTCACCCAAAACTGATCGCCTTGTTTTACATGTAGAAAGTATATTCCTGGAGCTTGGTTTTCTAGTTGAATGGTTGCTGTAAATTGATCTTCCAACTGAATTCTTGACCCTTGTTGATCATATACTTCAACTTCCATTGGTTCTTCAGACAAACTTTCTAAATGAAAAATACCTGTAGATGGATTTGGGTAAACACCCAACTCGTTTTGATTGACTTGCGTCTCTTCAATATCAAGATAGTCAGCATATTTGGTGATTCCATCCGGAGTAAATCGTATGATGAAAATAGGTGGGGATTCATAAGTATCCTCATACGTTAGTTGACCACTAAAAGCGATGTCACCATTAGGGCAAAGGCTGCCAGCCATCAAAGTTGCATAGTCAACATTTTTTGTTGTTGAATAATTTAAATCAAAATATTTCTTAAAAATAAACTGACCGTTATAGTCTAATTTGAAAAAAAAATGTTTGTATAAACTATAATCGCTTCTCCTATAACTTCCTGAAACGTAAATCCATTTCATGACCGTATCCACAACGAATGTTTCTGCTGATATTACAAATTGATCTAAAGGGAAGGTATTATAATTGCGTATATCTTTTGTCCATTTTACATGAAGGTTGGAATCTAAGTATCTCAAAACAAATTTAATCGGACCAAAACTTACTTGGCCGTTTACATTCATATAATCATCATCTCTAGTGAAGGTAATAAACTCATTTTTTTTTGCTTCATAGACATTTTGGACGATAGCAGCATGTAAAGTATCAGATTCTGTAAGGAATTGTTCAGACAAAATCTGGCCGTTTTTACTTGTGAAAATCCTTGTCTTGCAATAAGATTGATTGCCAAACATTGCATTTTTATCAACAAATGAAATAATAGAGGAATCTTTGTATTCGAATGATTTACGAACTTTAATTGGCTGCCAACCCATGGGCCATAGATTGGGTTGAAAAAAAGTATTGTTAATGATTTCTCCTTCTGAAGTAATTTTTAATAAAACGCCACCTCCTAAAGAGTCGACATTATTCAAGCCACTTAACAGGATTGAACTATCTTTTGTTTCCTTCAAATCATATACTTGGATTTTGTTGTCATTGGAATCAAAGTATTTTTTTTTAAACAGAATGTTTCCATTTGGCGAGAATTTGGTGATAACCAATTGAAAATTAGCGGGATCATCGTTGATTTCTGGTTGTAGTTGTTGACTAGCAAATACATAATTTCCATCATAAGTCTTAATCAAAGAATAAGAATTTAAAAGAAGCATTCCCAAAGTGTTAACCTCTGTAATTTTGTCCCAGTTATACCCCTTTGTTTCTTCATCAATGGAAAATGTATAAGATTTAGGCTGCCAACCTCCCTGTAAACCTAAGAGTCCAGCACCAACATAGGTTGAATCTGTCGCAATTAACGCAGTGCATCCAAAGACATAATAATCATTATAATTTTGAGTGACGAAGCCAGCAGATGGGGTCCAATATTTCTCAAAGTAATCGGGGTGATTGGTCTGTTGTGTGAAAGCAATTGAATAAATCATCAGGGATAAAACTAAAAGTGGTTTTTTCATAGCTGATATTTTTAGAAATGCCCCTTTCGGGGCATTAACCGATTAATATTTAGTGAACTGACTTTCTAATTGAAGGTCATTGGGATAAACCACTTTCAACACGTACATGCCATTACGCAAAGAACGAATATCAATTGTTGATTTATCTGAACCAATTTCTTCTTCGTAAACGACTTGACCACCCATGTTAACAATTTTGATTTGTGCCTTATCTTGATCTTCTAAACCTAGATTGAAACTGATAAAATCAGCACTTGGATTTGGAAAAATAGAAAGCCCACAGAATTCATCTAATGATGTCGTTTCTTTTGTAGCCATAGCTGAACGAGTATACACCACTGGTGGGATTTCATCAAAAGCATTAATTTCCATGGCAAACTCAATTAATTTTGTCGCCACTTGAGACTCTAATGAGTTTGGATCAAGATTGCTTAACCCTGACAATTGCCACATAATTGTCGAGTCAGTTTTTGCCGCCATACAATGTCCCGGAACACTTTCCAATTGTAGAAAAAGACGCTGCAATTGACAATATGATTCAAATCCATTTTCTAACTCTAGGATTGTCAAAATGGAGTCTACGGCAACATAATTTTTCATTTTCATGTTTACATCAACTAATTGTATTCTGTTTGCATTATTGAGCGCATTTTCATTTAAAGCTTTTGCTAAAGAATCAAGGGAATTTACGATTGTCGTATCACGCATTATCTTGCGTAATATTTCGTTGCCTACTAGCGCTGCCTCTTTTTCATATTCATACATCGTTCCCAATAGCACGTCAACTTGACACTTGCCTGTTGGGATGATTAATGATGATTTTAAATAAGCTGGCATTTCGGAATTCAACACGGCATTTTTCACTTCTTCATTTAAAGGAGTATTCAACAATAAAATATCTTTTATCATTCCGTATGGAATTCGAGGAGCTTCATTTAATACAGCTACGAGTACATCGGGTGTTAATTTACCTGCCAATGGATTCAATTGAGCATTAACCACCATTGGATCTGCATTTTCAATTAACAGTAAAATTGCTTCTTTGTCACCACCATTAATACTATCTCGGATTTGATCCGCAATCTCAATTAAATCCAATTGCAATTGTTTCAATGGTTTTTGAACCAGGTCAAAACGTAACTGTGGACAATATGTATTAAAATTAAAGGAAGGTAATTGGTCGCAAGAATTAATCTGGGTATTCAATGAGTTAAAAAGTCCAATAGATGGTACACTGTGGTTATTTAAATCAGTAAATGGTTTGTAACAATAGTCTATTTGTTGAGTTCCTTCATGCCAAAAATCAGCAACTAGTGTACTTGAGTTAGAGAATAAATTACTTGCAGGTGATAAATCCGAAAGACCAGAAATAGTTAGGCAATTCCCTTGTTGGCTTTTAATTAGCCCAGACGAATAAATATCTGAATTAACTCCGTTTACAAATCGATTACATTTAAAAGTAAGTCCATGTTCACCAATAGGAAAGGCAGGTGTAGCAGGTAAGCTTCCATTATATCCATGAGCTCGAATGCCATGAGTCACCTTATTAAACGTATTTCTATAAATCTCATTATCAAAAGTCAAAAATCCATCTTGATTACTATTGATTATGAAAATTCCATTGGTAGTAATGGAAAGGTCATCCAAACCTTCAAATTCATTTCCTGAAACATTGTATTGAGAACAACGATTTAAATTAATTCCTGTTGTATTCTGATAGTTATCTAATTGAAGTATATTATCGTGAATATTTACAAGATCTACCTTATACATTTGGATTCCTCTAAATACTTTATCAAAAGTTGAATAAGATATATCTATGGTCTGAAGTACTCCAGGATTAGTACCATCAATTCCAAAAGCCAGATTAGTAAATTGACTATATGTCATATCTTGACATGGAGTTCCATAAATGCCAATCGATTCACAAAGGCCAGAAACGATATAACCTGCATCTACTGATTTTATTCCACCCCCTCGTTCCATGAACGAAACATTCGATAGTTCATTGGAAAATTCACACCCTAAATACTTTATTCCTGATACATCGTACATGGAGACATGCCACTTTAAGGTACTATTATTTAATAATTGAGCATTTGTTTTAAATTGACATTTTTCAAAAAGGCTAAAATTTTCATGTTTATAAGATAAGAATTCTACATCGCGGTAATTATTCAAAAAAGTTGAATTTTTCGCTGAAACTATGCCCCCTGTTTTAGACCAATCAGTAGAGCCATTGGAATTTAACCCATATACTCGAATACCCGTAAGCGCATTTTCAATGACACTTTGATTGATCATTTCCACCGTGCCTTGATTGATTGGTGTTTGAGCAAAATTTGCGTTCCCTTCTAAAACAATTCCGTCCCACATCGTTCCACATGAACTTGAAGTCAAAATGGTATTGTCCAATTTTAGTTTTGCACCTGGAGATACAATGATTTTTGCATAATCCTCAAATTTGATGGTCGAATTTTGAATTGTCAAGGTTACCCCTGGTTGAATGCGCCAGACATCAGCGAAATTCGAATACAAACTATTTTCCCATACTGTATTTGATGAAATTAAATTAACACGTTGATTTGTATTTACATAGATGGGGCAACAATCGTCAGTATTAATGAATCGCGCACTATAATCCTCTCCGTCAATTTGTTTTGGTAAATGAACAAAGTCCGTTACACCATCATGTCCAGAAGGGATTTGAATGATAACATTTGGTCTCAATGAAGGAGTTAATTCTATGTCATCAATAAAAAATAATTGATTATCTGTTGTCAAACAGGCTAAAGTTTGATTATTAGTTAGGTAAGTTAATTCTAAATGTGCATCCGTAAAGCTATAACCTGAAGACATTGAAACATTATCTTCACTATTAAAATCAGTGTAACTTATAAAATATTCATTGAGTTCATTGTAACTGGTAAAATACAATCTTTCGCCATTTGCACTAAATTCGATGCTTTTAACACCTGAATAACCATTTAGTTGATAATTTTCATAGCCTTCTATTTCACCGTTTTCTGGATTAATTTGAACTCGAGAAATATTATTTGTTCCATTCACAAAACACAATTGATCACCATCGAAGGACAACTCCACTTCATAAAAAATACTAGAACTTGTCATGCTTAGATTACTCAAGTTGTTGCTCGAAACAAAGGATATTACTCCTGAATTAGAAATCTTATATACTTTAAGAGTAATGGGTATATTGTGGTTATTGGCATCAACCAAATAAATAAAACGTTCTTGGTTCGTATTTTCCCTACTAACGGCAATATTTCGATAATTCACTTGAGAACCTGAAATAGAAGTTACGGTTGAAATAATTGGGGAATTCGTTTGTTGTAAATTGATTAATTTTACTGTGGTAGTAGACGCACCCCAACCACAATCGGTAGTAAAAAGAAAATACTTACATGGATTACCTGGAAAAGGAACAATCATTGGCGGTGGATCTTGGAAAAAGTCCTCAGGTATGTCATCTACATAATACCCATTACGGTCATGTAATTCACCATCTGAGAAACTGAAAAGCATTTCATTATTTAAACTATGAATGCCATCACTAAAATATTGTGGAACGGCATCCCCCATATTCGGTAAAGAACTTAGTTCAGGATTGATCCCATGAGAAAAATCGATTTGTTGATTCCCAAAATACCAAACATGTTGTTGGCTTTGGCTCCAGGTTTGTTGCAACATGGCAGAAAGCACTAGGGTCGCGAAATAAATTGCATACTTTTTTTTCATATAAATAGATTTAATTAATAATTGACCAAATCTATTTTCTTAGTAGGAGCACAGCAAATTAAAAGCCCCTAACAATTTTGCTGAAATGAAACCAGAGAAGTACTATTTATTCTAAATCTCACCTCTTAGTCGTGTCATTCTTCGATTTCTTCGAGCGTCTTCAACCGCATTAAAGCCTCCTTCAATTTCTTCGTTTGTGCGTGGAATGTATACTCCATTTATGATACAAACACGCATCAATGCGTTTGAAGTTTTAACATCAAATGCTCTCATTAATTTTGTTCTTGTGAGGTCAACGGTCTTTTTTGAGGCTGAGATTTTATCCGCAATTTCTTCACTTCTGAGTCCATCACAAATCATCATGAGTACTTCTAAATCTCTGTCCGTAAGAGAATTGTGTTGTTTTATTTGTTCAATGTTTTTTTGCTCCTCATATCCGCTGAAAATTGTATTTTCCGCAAAAGGACTTAGATGTTTACCGACTTTATATACTTTCTCTATTGCTTCAACCATTTCAGCAATAGAGCAATTTTTAAGTAAATAAGCCGAGACTCCTTCTTTAAGCAATTTAAAAGCTATTTCTGGGTCGTCATGCATAGAAAGTATGATAACCTTTACAGGAATATTTTCTCGAACTATTTTTTTGAAAGTTTTGACTCCATTTAATATGGGCATTTCAATATCTAACAAAACAATATCGATTGGATGGCTTGTCAACTTTTCAAGAAATTCTTGACCGTTTTCAGCTTCAAATACAATTTCAAATTGATTACGGAACTCGCTTAATAACTTAGCGATTCCAGTTCTCACCAAAAGTTGGTCATCAACTATGGCAATTCTAATGGGCTTAAGATTGATCATGTCCATGAAATTAATCTATTTGTTTCGATAGTTTGATAAGACCGGTATTGTTATCTCTGCTAAAGAAAAGTTGAGCTTGAATCATGTTGAGTCGGTAGCGAATGTTTTCTAAGCCTAGATTTTCAGAATATTCAGATAAACGCAAATAATCATCTTGGGTGATGGTAATACCATCATGTTCTATACAGAGCAAAAGGTTTTGATTTTCAAAACAGATTTTTATGGAAATAGAATTCGGGTGACTATGCTTCAGTAAATTGGTAATTAGTTCACTAGCAATATAAAAGAAGTGCATCATCACCTCGTCAGAAAGTTCAACTTCCTCCGGTAGTTCATCAATAAATTTAAAATCATTGATCACATGTTTGGACTTTTGAGAACTCATTCGCCTGAGGCTTTCAGCCAATCCAAAACGGACTAAATAATGAGGCATTAACTCTTTGAATAAATTTCTGAGATTGTGAGTTCCTTCGTCCAAGAGTTCAACTGCATTGTAAAAAAATTCTTTGTTTACTTGCCCTTTTTTAAAGCTGTCCTCCACATGGGATAAATTTTTACTGACAATAGAGAGAAGCGCGCCAACTTCATCGTGTAATCGACGCGCAATTCTGTTTCGTTCTGTTTCTTGGGATGTAATAGTATTGTGTAACAGCTCAATTTCTTTTTTATCTTTTTCTTCTTGTATCAACCGGTTCCCAAGTTCATGTATCACTTGATTTTTACGAGCAAGTAAAACCATTCCTAATCCCATTAAAAATGCAAAACCCATACTTAGGGCTATTATCAATCCTATTTCTTCCGGAGAGACCATATTGTAAAAGTATTGGATAAATTAAATAGGACGGATAAAGTGGCTAAAACGATAAATCCATAATCAAAAGCTTTCTCATTAGCAATTGCATACTGCTCAAAAAGCAGGTAAAAAATAGATGCCAAATAGTATATAAAAACTGAAATAAGAGGAGTGGATTTTTGTTTTGGTGAGTTATTGAAATAAAGATAATACCAACCTAATCCAATAATAATACTATAGGTAAAAATAGCGCTTAGTGAGTTCAAGTGGGTTAAATCGGACGTTAAGAAAAGATCTGATAAAAACACTAAAAAAGCGCAGAACATTAGTAAATTCAATATACTTATCCTTTTCTCTAAATCAAATAATTTGGATATAATAAGAAATTCAATTAAAACCGAAAAGTGATAAATCGGAATTGAATTTTTTATGGTAAACATTAAAATTAAAATTCCAATATTTGACATTAACCTTTCAAATGTTAATAGTTGATACCAGAACTTAAAATCAGAAGGATTAAAGGAAATAGATTTATAATAAAGGATATTTATAAGAACTGGTAGAGCACTTGAAATAATAGAAAGATAAAAAAGTAATATTACTGTATTCAAGAATTCAATGGATTTTTCCCTGAACAATAAGGAGGACAAATGGCACCGCGGTCAGCAAGAATTCCTTGGTAGAGGTCATTCCCTAAACTATCGACTCCTGTAATAACGAGGTTGGTTGCTCCGGCATCGTTTTTTGCAAAGTAAAATCTCAACCCTTGACATTCATTTTGATTTAATATTTCCTTAAGAATCTGCTTGGAAAAATTAACTGCAATTGTTTCACCGGGTTGAACCGAATTTCTGTAACGTGAAGTCATTTCTGACCCTTCTTCCAAGGTGATAAATTCACCTTCATTTCCATTCAAAGACATAGTATTATTATTAAAGTTAGAAATAAATTATTTTCGACACGAAATTAAAATTATAAGTTCATTTAGGTAATAAGATTGTTTGATAATAGGAATATTGGTAATCATATTTAGAATAAGTACTAATTTAAAAAAAAGGTAAAATTATACGGTTATTGCACTTGAATCTGTCTCACCGCCGTTTTACCTTCGCTACTGACCTTCACTAAGTAATTACCTGGACTCAAGAACTGACAATCGACAGCGAAATGTGTGTTTTGGATATCGGTGAAAGTGGCTAATTGGCGTCCGGATAAATCACAGATTTCCAATTGGTCCAGTAAGGAGCTTGATTCAATGTTAAGTTCGTTGACCGCTGGATTTGGATAAACTTCAAGGGAGAATCCATCAAGGTCGTTTGTTAAACCAACGTTTTGCAGCGGTTGCGTGACATAATTCGTGGTGATGCCACCTGCGTTTGTGGTTTTTAGCAACTTAATTATACCCGAATCTTGGTTAACAGCAAAAGCGTAAGCGATATCGTTATCGATAAATTCTAATCGAGTGAAAAAAAGCAATGAATCAGACGGTAAGGTACAAACCTGTTTGAAAAAACTTTGACCTCCATCCATGCTGCGCAATGGCCTTTGGTTGATTCCGAAAATTCCGCTTGCATTGATGGCAACTTTGGAAATACCTCCGATTATGAAGTGAATTACACTTGTGTTACCCCCAAGTTCAGAAATGGTAAGAGCGTCTAACATGTTTCCCCATCCATCATTACAGTGATTAATTCGTACTAAAGTATCTCCGTAAGATCCCGTAGATTCAACTCCTCCGATGCCATAGCATTCTAGCACGTTTGTTTGTGCAGTAAGGGAAGATGTATTCGTAAAATACACGTCATTGTTGTAAAAAGAAGCCACTTCTGTACCTAAATTGACAAGGAATTTTCCAGAGCTGGTGTTTAGCAATGACCAATTCGTGCCATAATTGTTTGTGAAATACATCCCATCATAACAACTCACAAATCCGGTGCTGTCATTTGTAAATACCATGCAATCGCTTTCTAAAATGCCCAAAGTGTTGAATATTTCGTGTTGGCTCCAAGTCTGACCTGCATCCATTGAACGATATATTTGTTTGCTTTGATAAGAACCGGGATTCACAATTAAATTACCAGCAGCGTAGATAATGGAATCCGATACCATTACAATATTTATAAAATAACCTTCCACAGTTGTTGTAGAATCCCAAGTAATTCCACCATCAATGGTGCGGTAAAAGGTATTTGTATTATTGCTATATGAAATAAGAAATCCTCGTTCTTCATTGATAAAATCGAAATCTGTTATAGAATGAATAGGAGATGATACATCAAATGTTTTCACAGGGCTCCATTGAGCTTGTAACATGTGACTAAAAAATAGAAGACATATTAATGGTTTCATAGTTTAATGATTATTTTGTCAAAAATGTTTGTATTCGATTGATATTTAATCAAGTATGTTCCTGAAGAAAAATTGTTTAGGTCAATTTCCACTTTATTATTTTTATAGTGATTCTTGAATATTGTTTTACCTGATAAGTCATACAATGAGAGTGTAAATTCTGTATCATCCGTTTCCAAAATTAAAATATGTTCAGTAGGATTTGGAAATATTTTTATTTTACCGTCAATTTCCGTAATTGAACTTGACGCTGTACTTGGAATTTCTAAACCGTCTAATTCAAACATCGCAAACCATGTTGTTTGAAACATTGAAGTAGTCGGACCAATTAAATTTCCTAGGAAAAAGTCGTTTGACGAAGTATTGTCGTCGTACTCTTCTAAAAATAAATAATCTGTTGGAGGAGTGTTTAATCCATTGTTGGTGTGTGTATTTCCAGCGTAAAATAAGCGATTGTCAAATTCCGAGTAACTAATTCCACTTGGACCATCGGAGAACTTGCCATTTCCAAAATAGGTGCTATATTTTAAGTCAAAGTTTTTGTCGAAGACGGCAATATAAGCATCCAAAGCTAAGAATGATGATAAATTTTTATCATTACTTACATAAAAGTCTTGAGGTTGAATTGTTGGCATTTGAATTTTAGGGCTATATTGACTTGAACTGTTCGTTGCACCAGAAATAGAACAAATCCCTGATTTACTTACTGTTATTGAGGCTTCTGTGTACGATAATCCGTATTCACTTGTTAATTCCATTTCTTCTCCACCACCACCGAAATATCCGGCATCGGAAATGACAATTGGTAATCCTTCAGTAATTGGACTTGTCTTAAAAATGAAATGATTAAGATTGGAGCCAGAATGAGGTGGAATTGAAAATCCATTCCCAATGACAGGTAAATTAGTACTTCCGGTACAAATACTGTTCCCAATTTGAGGATATGCTGTTTTACCAATGGCATATACTGAGCCGCTATTATCAGAATCGAGACCTGTGATACCGTCACCACAATTGCCTCCATAATACATGCTATGGGTTAATGTTCCTTGTTCTGATAAAACTGCGAAAAAACCATCAATTACGCCACCATTGAACGCTTGGGTTTGAGGTATTGTTGCTGGATTGTTGAGCACTGGCATCGTTAAACTTTTGGTAGTTCCAGCGATATAAACTTTATTTGAATTGTCTGAAGTGATGGAGGATATTTGCTCACAATCCCAACCATTCACCCAATTCAAATCATCTAAAGAATTGAATTTCAAAAGCATTCCTTTTCCTGTTGTAACATTAGTGGCATTCGCAAGTGGAATAAGGTTTGTTGAGGAACTTCTTGAACCTACCACATAAGTGTTCTCTGCTTGATCTAAATGAATATCAAATACACCTTCGCGATCATCACCTCCATAGTAGCTGCTCCAAATTAATTGCCCATTTTGGTTAAAATGGGCAATAAAAATATCAAGACAATTTTGATAAATAGCCCCACATGTATTACTTTGATCGCCGATATAACCGGTTTGGTTTATATTGGCTATAGGTAAATCCGTTGATCTGGTAATTCCCGAAATATAGATTTTCGTGCCATTTTCAGTACAAGCGATCTTTGCACCTGATTCATCTGGGTAATATTCAAGGGAAGTATAGTTGGGTATTTCACCTCCATAAAATGTAAACCATACAGGCTCAATTAAGTTATTGAATTTCAATATGAATGCATCTAATCCTCCAGTATATGGAATGGATGAAGTAACCCCAGGGTAATTTAGTACGTTTACTTCATTTGTTTCTCCACTATAGTAAGCATTCCCAAATTTATCTGTACAAACATCTCGCGAGCTTGTTTGGCCATTTACACCAAAATAAGTGCTCCATTGAAGATTATCCCCTAAAAGTTTCGCTGTTTCTTCCAATTGATTTCCGTCCTTCATGACAATATAAAGGGTTTGAAAAGGATTGTAGCCGGAAACATTTATTGCAATATTTCCATTTGCATTTATGTAATAGTTTGCTTGAAAAGTGGTGATTACATTCGTTGAAGATATTTGGTAGGCAATTGGTTGCTCAAAGTCAATGATTCCAATACTATTATGTACGATTAATTTTTCATTCAATATTTCGAAGGAGCTTATTCCGTTCCAATTAATTTCAATATTACTTAAATCACCTCTTTTACCCTTCGCAAAAGTTAACTTAATGCCAGAAGAGTTGTGATTAATTTTCAAATCTGTATATGGATAAATTTTAGGAATGTAAATGTCCTTAAATTCACGTACTTCCACAATTCCTTTGCTATTATTACTGCTGAAAAAATTTCTTTTTAACTCATTTGGCCCTCTTTCTACGAGATTGCTCAAATTCCCATTTATGAACATTAAATCGGATCGATTCACATCATATAACTTTTGGATGGAATCTACGAGTGACATTTGCGTAAAGGAAATATGTTCATTTGTTATCCCGTCAACATATTTTAAACCAGAGGAATAAAATGCAACTTTATCCGAGTAATCATTTGAGGAAGAAAACGATTTTAGTTGACCGTTATTTTTAATATAACCGTAGTAAACAGGTTGAATTTCACCATCAATATTTGGAATTGTATCAACTTGATAAGATTGAAGCTTAATAATTGTTGATTTTACAGAATTTGCCTCTGTAGTTTCTCCTGAAACCCAAATCCCTAATTGCGATGCAATAATTTTCTGATTGACATCCAATTCCCCGGCTCGATCAAGACGGTAATTACCTGTAATTTCTCCGGAATTATCTAATTCATAAATCAACCAATCTTTTGATGAGTTCTCATGAACAATTCCCTCAGCGATAATGTATATTTTATTGAACGCGCCTTCAACTATGTCAATACCTCCAAAATCAACATCATTGATTGGACTAGCAATAATTTTTCTCCAAAGACTCGCGAAATTCATGGAAACAGATTCAACGACAATTTTTTGATTTCCAAGAGAGTCGATATAATTACCAGTAATGTAAATCTGATTATTAATAAGTTCAATATCCTTATAGATGCTTTTTGGTAAGTCACTAATAAAAGATCCTAATACGTTCATGCTACTTAGTTCTACTGCATGAACAACTCCATTGAAACCATTTTCATTTTTTTGTCCTACTACAACACAATAATCCATATATGTTCGAATGGCTTTTGGAATATGTAGTCCATTGGAATTTTCGATATCGATTTGATTTATAAGAGAAAGTGTATTCGAAAATTTCTGAATGTGCGAGAATGATGAAGTACTCGTTTGCTTTTTACTAAGAACTATAAGGTTACCTAAATAGTCAATAGAAAAATCTATAGGTTTAAGATAATCATTATTTGAAAGCGCCTGGGTATATTCAGAAGCACTTTGTCCGTTAGAATACTGGTATGATTTTATAAATAATTGTTCAGAAGCAAGGTTGTTTTTTGAACCAAGAATGTATACTTTATTATTGGATTCTTGTATCCTTAAAAACTTGGTGTTCAGTGGTAAATTGGTGGAATTATCCCAAATTAAGTTACCTGTCAAACTGAATTTATGAACATGGATATCGATGTCCTGACCGTTGTATTCTTGTGTTAACAATAACAGATTCTGATCGGAAGTTAATTCGAGATCTACAATGTCTGCACTTACAGAAGGATTCAATACGATTGTATTCCAAATAATTCCTCCTCCTGGGGTTGCGCTAAAGAGTTTAACAATGTTGTTATCAATTACAGAATAATATAAATTGCCAGAAGCGTCAATCACAAAATCAGAATGTTCACTATTGAAAGTAACCCCATAGTCTTGTTCCCATTCTTTGTCTAAATATGAAATTTGAGCAAATGAGTTCAAGTTTGTCAAGACGATTAATAGAAAACTGAATAAAATAGGTTGAATTTTTCGGTGATAAAACATGATATTTTTTAAGTTAAGAAAATATTATGTTGCATAAAACAGAATGCAACAATTACAGATTCCAAAACTATAATTCTTCCGAGTACACCTTACTATGAAGATTGCTAATAAAAAATACTAGAAGTTCTAAAAGTGATTTTATGATAAACAAGAATGGGAGAATGTTTTTCAGGCAATAAAATATACATGAATGGAAGAAACAGTATAGGAAAAAGAATTTTACTATTTAAGATGGGGTAGAGCGTAATCATTTATTCTAATAATCTGAAGAGTTAATTCAGATTAAGAAACACTTTTATTAATATTTGAAACTGGGTTGAATATTTCTTCGTTGAAATTTAAATTCTCCCTAATTAAATTAAAAATAGAAACAAATTTTTCTATACTTTCCAAAATTACGTCAATGGTGAAAAAGTCAATATGTTTATCTCTCTCAAATTTAAACTCTCCCATTTTTAATGAGAATTTATAGTTTTTCATAGGCCTACTATTATTATGTAACGTATTGCGCATAATGTTAAAGAATTGCAAGAATTCTCTTATCTCTGAGAGCTGTTTAATTTGATTTTTTTCTAACTCCAATGCATTTAATATGAAGTTATATTTATTGTTAATACTTATGTATGTGGATTTGAGCTTGGTTTTAACTTCATGAATTTCTGCTTCACTAAGTTTGCCATGTATTATTTTCTCAATCCGATTGAAATTTGAGTTGAGATTTAATTCTTTATCTTGATCAGATATAACGCTATTGTAAATCAAGTCAATAGAATCTTCAAACACAATCCATAAGTTATATACTAATGAAACTTTTTTTAATTCAATCCAAGTCTTTAAATAACCTTCTTCGCAAAGAAATCCTAAATTCGAGAAAAGATCATTTTCATCGAGGTTTGTAAAATAGGGCCTTAAAACGCCGTCTCTAAATGGTTTATCAAGCCTTGTAATAAAAAAAGGCGACAACATTCCAAAGTAATAGTCATTAATTACATTCATTATTTGTGAATAGAATGTGTTTCGAACGTCATTAGTAGTAAATAACTCAGATTTTCCAAGTTCTCTGCATTCTTCTTTAATTTTAAAAATTAATTTTAAATGATCGAGGAATTGTTTATACTCCATGTAATCTCTCATTTTGAATGTTTTTAGTTTACAAAAAATATATTAGATTTATTTTGATAATTCATGTTTCATAGCTATTTCTAAAACCCAAGAAGTGATTTTGCTTGCATGTATTTTTGCAACCTAAAATACATCAATTGAATATTGTTGGCCACCTTTTGTATAAGTGATAGGTTCAAATACTCTTTAGTCGTTTATTAGAAATTTGCTCTATTAACCAAGCAAGGCAGTCGTCAACAATTTGCTCTGATTCATACTGTTTATTGTCAATTTCATTTAACCAACAAAATTTAAAATTTCTATTTCTGCGAAGCTATATTTGTTATCTGAAACCATTTTGGGTTCATCACCGGGAAAGTAAAAAGCACTGCTGTCTTTAGTTAAATGCCCTTTCCATTTTCTCACGAATAATATTGCATTTTCATTTGAATTATTAAACTTTTGTTCCCAGGCGATACTGAAACTAAAGCCCTCACTTTTCAAAATAAATAAAGGCTTATGAACTTCCTTCTCTAGGCCAAAGTGAAACTTCTTTTCTTGAAGTTTCTTGATTTTTTCTTCTATATCAGCAAACATATTCAAAACTTTTGTTTTTGCAACTTCTACAGCGTCAGGAGAGTTTAAATAAGACGTTCTTTTCGTTTGAAATTCTAATTCTTCATTTAATTTATCTGCTTGCTCCAAACTTTTTTCAAATAATGTTTTTTCAGGAAGCTCTTCAGTAGTAGCTAGTTTATCAAATCCCACTTCTAAATCTGCAAGTAAATTCCTTACTTGTTTAATAAAGTCATTTTCCTCTTGGGATTTGTCTTGTTCATTTGAATGATAATGATAGGGTAGATCAATTTGTTTGTGAATGAACCCTTTTAATTTGTCAATGAGTTCGCTCTCTACTATTGGCATTATGCGTTTGCACAACGCTGTTGCAAAACCAATTTCTTGATTTATCCATTGTGTCGGAACTGAGTTTTTTGTCAAAATTGGAAGGACAATTTTGGAATGAATAATTCCGTCTGCAACTTTTTGAGCCAAAGGTTTTAATGCTTCACGATTTGAAGCAATTACAATCGGATAAAATTTAGCGCTACCTTCAAGTTCTTTAACGATCAGTGCAACTTTGTTTTTATCGAAGTCCGAATAACTTATAAATATTCCTTGTTTCATATGTCGTTGTTTGGTTTCTAAGGTTGGCGATAACGTTTTGCAACTACCCGAAGGTGGCGATTTCCAAGTACTAAACTGCCAACCAAGCAGAAACTTGATAGAAGTACAAGGCTTGATTGAACCACTGAAACGCCACTTTTGGGTAGGTGCTGTTATATGCCGTTTTTCTTGTCATCATATTGGTTTAATTGTTTTCACAATATCGTCAATTTTATCAAACGGCAGGTTGCAAAGGAAGAAGTCAAGTATATTATGTTTTTTTTCGTTGCCTTCATTGAAAAGAAGTCGCATGTCAAAGCTCATTGGATAGGCAGTAAATTGTCTCCCTAACATTGTCGGTGCTTGTTCATAAGGGATTAAAGGGAAAAACTGAACTGTAACATTCTTTCTTGAACCACCTTCTAAAGTTTTTAATCTGTCGTTAAGTTGTCCTTTAAATAAAATTTCTTCGCTGAATCTCAAGAAGGACTTTGGTAAAGTTTGTTTCACCGTTTCGAGAATTTTCTCATCGAGAAAGTCGCCTTTTTGTGAGTTATAAACTTTAGGGTTGAAAGTCCTTAAATACGGTAAATATCCTGTGAACCAATTCCATTCTGGCCCTTCAATTTGAATGACTTTTAAAACGGAAAATTCATTCATTGGTAAAACTTCAATTGCTGTCATATTCTATAATTTTAGCATCCTGTTTTTACGCATTTGTCAAGTGTTCTATGTAGCATCGAAGCAAGTGTTAAACTATCAAGTGCATCTTGTTCGTGAATAGTCCACTTAATTTTAGGGGCGTGTGCAGTAGTATTTCTAAACATACCGAAAAGTCCTTTGATTAAGTGCATAAATCCTTTGTGTTCACTTTCTTCGGATTCTGTCGTCAAAGTGTTAAATGCAAGTTTTGGATTTTTGAGTTGTCCAAGTCCAAAAGCTTTATCAACTAAGTCTGAACCGTCAATTGTCAAGCCTGATTTATCGCGAATTTTGTCAGCAACACTTTTGGCTGCTTCAAATACTGCATGAAAATAATTGTCTTGTAAAAGTTCTGCTCTGCAAAACAATAGAACATCAGGGTGAACTTGTCTGTCTTTTAGTTTAACTTTTAAGTTGTCTGCCCGTTGCTGTGCTTCTGGAATTGTTTTGGCTTCTAGAACTTTCCGAAATTTTCCATTGTCAAGGAGTTCAAGTCCAATAAATAAAATTCGTTTGTTAATGTCCGTTCGGAATTGTTCAAATTGTTGGTGTTTGTCTGCGTATCGAACAGGACTCAGTGTTTTTTGGATAAAGATTAATACCTTATTTGATTCTTGGTTTTTGTTCTGATAATTAACAAATGCATTATAGAGTCGTTTCCATTTTGTAATTCCTGGGTCAGTATCTGTAATTCCTGTCTGCGCCAAGTAATACTCGATTTGAGAACCAGTATTTTGGTTTCCAAGAACTTTACAAATGCTCTCTAAAGTCTCAGCTGATATTGGTCTTTCTTTAGGCATTTATTAAGCAATCGGTTCTAAAAATTTCTGTCTTACAATTGGACTCAACTTTAGCCAATGATTAAGTATTTCAATTGAGTGTTTTAAGAGAATAAAATTTCTTGAAACATCTTCTTGATAGTTACCATTGAACTTTCCACCATGAAAAAGATTATTCCGAACATCTCTAATTGATAAGCTTAATTTATTGATTAGAGGTTCATTCGGTTGAAACGGTCTTTCACGCCAGCCTAATTGATCATTTTCATAATTCTGAACTCTTGGTGGATGATTTGAAAGGCACTCAATTGCAGTAATCAATATTTCAGGTCTTGGTTCATTGTCGAACGATTCCCGAATTGAGGCTGTAAATTTGCCCCAATTTGGACTGACTTTATTATTGTCACCATTTGCAAAACCTGCCGCTTTTAAAGCACATTCAAAACGTGAGAATGTAACAAAGAATTCATTAATTAAATTCTGTCCTTCAACAGTAATGCTTGAGTTTAGTCTTTTGATAAATGTCTTTGATGTCATTAGTTCCATGTTATGCAATAGTTGTAGGCACAGCTTTTTTAGTCCGCCCGCAATTTTAAATATGGCATGTCGTACAATGTAGATTTTCTTATTTGTCCTGTATAACCTATTTTTTTAATGAGTGAAATGATTGAGTCCCCTCTTATTGGGTCTAAGCGGGGGTCAAGCACAAGTTCTTCAGCAAGTTCATTAAACAAGTGTTTGCTATCAAATGTGTAGCCGTGCATTGATATTTTTTGTTCCTTACCACGGTCATTATTACTAACATAGAGTAATCTAACTTCGTCTTCGTGCATAAATGGTTTACGTTTTATTAATAAAGATTTTAATAAAACTTCCATTCCATTGTCAGACATTAGTTTTTTAACGACCGTCTTTTCTTCATAGTATTTTTTTATTTCATCTTCTGTCCAGTAGAGTACTTTTCCTAAATAAAATTCGCCCCAACTAACACTGTTTTTCAAAAACAGGTCAACCAATTTGCCGATTGTAGATTTCACTATTATTCCGTCTCTATTCGGAGCATACGCGTTCCATAATAAATATGATTCTTCAAGAAATGTCCAGCTTTGTATAAAAAAGTTCTCTAATTGCAATTCGCTAAAAGGATAATTTTCTGAGCCATCTTCTTTCCAAATTAATTGTTTCAAAAGGAACGCCTCAAATGTATCCTCGGAGTGTTTAGCCTTAAAAAGAAATAATTGGTTAGAATTTAGTGAGGTCAGAAATTTTTCAAGTGAAAACACTCGGTAAATAGGAGTAAAAAGCAAGTCGTCAATCGGTTTATCAAAATTGAGAATATTTACTGATTCTATTTTCATAATTTTTCTGCAAGTTTTAATCTAGATAAATGTCCGTTCAACTATGTTGCATAACTTGTTTGTATTTGCATCTTTGCGTCAATGATTTTTTACACAAAGCAAATATCACAACATTAACAAATCTACACATTGCAAAACCAAACAAAACGGTAATTATACCCTAAAATACTAGTACTTATTCTATTTTTTCGTCAAGAGGAAAGTCCTATTCAAATCAACCTTCTTCAAATTCACCATTCTCAAACCGATACTGCAAATTTTGCGCATATTCAGCATTGTTGACGAACTTGAAAATTTCAGGTCATGCATAAGCCTCTTCACTTTTTGAACGCCATGAATGATAGAAAACATTAAAAACTATACATTGATTGATCAATATGTATAGAAAATGCATTTTCCATACATAAATAAGGACCGTTTTTCAAAGTTTAGGCAAGAACATGGCTATTCTGGCTAGCACCTCTTCAAAATCAGGCTGACCGTTATAATATAGCTTTGAAGTGGATTGATAACGGGATTTGAATGATTCTCGAAATTCAGTTTCAATTAATAACAAGGCGGGGTGTTCACGTAGTGGTATTTGCTTGTCGGCTCCTTTAATTCTTGCCGCTTTGTGTGCTAAGTATTCAGCACTACCGATGAATGATTGGATGTCAGAATCACCCAATAAACAATATACATCATAGTATTGGCGCATAAAGTTTTTATCATCAGAAGCACCAGGATTGTCTTTGTTGCGGTATTTTCTGATGATCGTTTGCAGTTTTTCAATCAAGGTATAACCAGGATGATAGCATTGAACGCCAACGGCTGTATTGTTGATGTAATTACTGCTTGCATTTATTGAAACAAGGTGTTCCCAAATCCATGATGAAATATCGATTGGCTGATTGGGTGTTACTGTGTCAAAACCAGCCTCGAGTAAAATACCATCTTTAAGTCCTTCAAGTGTTGGTGTGTAACTTTGATAATACAAGCGAATTCCCCCGCTGCGGTATTTTTCGGGGTCATCAAAATCATGATCTCGCTTAATTTCAATAATTCCATTAATTGAAAGTGATTTGGCGAGCACATCATAAAATTCTTTGCGTGCCGCTCTTACTTTGGGTTTATCTTCTTTTCCTTCGATTTCTAAACCAAAATTGGTTCGTATGTGAATGTCGATGTCCTCTGAAAAGCGATGAATTAAGCCAAATCCTTTCGATAACGAAGTGCCTCCTTTCAATTCAAACTCAATTCCCTGTTGTTGCATGGAAAACAACGCATGCATGATCCAATAGTCCTTCTCAATTAATGTAATATCAATTCCTTTTTTCGAGGATACGATGGAGAGAAGTTCCTTGAATTCCGGGTCGTTATGAATAAAATCAAGCATGTTGCAGTACGTTTCTAACGATGGATTTTAAAGTCCGCTTTGTTTTGCCTGTTCCATATTGTTGAGTAGCCTTCATCAACACATCCGTATCGAAATTGCGTACATTGGATGGTAATTTATATACAGCATAGATTTGATCTTCCGCTAGGGTATCTAAATTATTTAATAAATCAACGAGTAAATATTCCCTGGAGATATGTTTAGGGAAAGCGGATTTTAGTTTGAACTCAAAGGTTTTTCCATTTAGTTGAAACTCCCCTTTACGCTTATGGTTGTAAACCCATGTGGTATTGTAAAGCTGGGTTAGCCCAAGCCCTAATGAATTAAAAGTATTTGGGGAAACCAAAAGAAAATCGTCGTCCTTCAGAAAACGTTCTACTACTTGACGATCATCCGGTGGAACAGCCCCAAATTTAGATTGCTTTGGCGCGTAATACAAGCCCTGGTTCAATTTCTCCAATGTTCCGTCTTTAGTAAGCGTCGCTAAATGCCGATCTATGGCCGTGGAATAATATTCCAGGTCAGAACGGCGATATACTTCACCTTGCTTTATATGTTGACGGAGTAGTTCCATGACTTCATTACAAATGTAAAGTACTTTTTTTGAAATGCATGTAAAAAAAGGAAAAAATCATGCAGATTGGATTACAAGTAGAATTTGCTCAGAACAAATGTGGGAGTGAAAAGGTACGTTTAGAAAAGCGATCAATAAAATAGTGCATTGACGTCCGACCCTTTCAATCGGGAGTTATCTGCAAGTACTATTTATTATAGCTTTAGAAAAAGATCCATTAAAGGTTGCTGGTGAGAATATTTTGGGAAGGGGAGTTACTGGATTCTGCCTATTAAGTGGATGAGGTATGCGTGCTGGGTAGAGGAACGGGGGACGATTCGAAACCACCCTAATTGAAGAACCATTGACATAAAACTGGCTTCGGAATGTGAAACTCTCCTTTTGGGCAGGGTCTGTTATAGGGCATTTTTCTCCGTTCGTCCGTTTTTTTAGTCTTCACCAAGCTGTTGTTTCCAAATATTTTGAATTTCTTTTTCAAAAGGTCTTTTGAATGAATATGCTACATGAAATCCATCGTTACCTCTTTCAAACTCGTCCTTGTATATATTTATTCCTCGGAGCGTATATAAATATTCTTTGAAAGAGCCGTCTACATTTAATTCGTAGTCTTCAACACCATATATTGTAAAGTTGTTAATTACAAAATCTCCATATTGAAGTCCACCACCAACGCTGTTTACCTTGCCCTCTTTAATTACTTGTCTAATTATGTGTAGCGGTGATAGACTTGTGTTTCCCTTGAATATAAGTTCTGCTTCATTATTACCACTTCCAAAAAATTCCATGCCGTTATTCATTAATATTTCGTTATGGAAAGGTCTAATTGGATATGTAGATGTGTCACAGGAAAATTTAAAAACTCTAATGATATTTTTAATTGGGCAATAACCCGAAAGAACTAATTCGCAAATTCCACCATTCTGAATAATTCCACCCAAGTCTAAAGTTGTTTTATTGAAAACCTTAAAAACCAAACCTGCTATTCCGTCCATTGAAAGGACAGTGTAACCTGGTATGTATTGTAAATTTTGCAAGATTTCATATACAGATTCTTTTACTGTGTAAGCGTTAATCGCACTTCCAACTACTCCAAGTCCAAGTTTGTAGTTGTAGTCAAGGTTTGTCATATTTGTTTCTGAACTTGTCGGGGAGTAAATTTTAATGGGAACTGAAAATATTTTTATTCCATAGTCAATGTGACCCGCTCTATCAAAACTTATTCTTGAGTCTGATGATAGCGAAATATGGTTATTCAGTCTATGTGCAATTACCAATGTCATTTTTGTGGGGTGTTATTTAAATGTTCAATAAATTTTTTCAAAAGTCCTTCTATTGGCATTTCATCCATATCTTTCTTCATCTTTTTTGCTATTTCATAAATCCTTTCAGTGTCTTCATCTGCTAGGTGTAAATAATAATTTTCTGTACGAGATACCACTTTGTCAAAGTCACGAAAGAAAACCCTCAACAATTGTAAAATATAGTCAGGAGACCAAGGATGTAGTTGTTTGTCCAAGTACGCAGAATAACCACTCGTTGAATTTTTAACTTTTTTGCCACCGTGAAAACCGATGTTGTGTCTGATTTTATTAATCGGTTCTTTTATTTTGTCCCAGTGGTCGAGAACTTCTTGTCTTACAACTTTTGCTCTTTCTGAAAGTTGGTCAACTGTTGGTTCAGTCGCTGTTATAAAATCTGTCCCGCTTGGGTCGAACAAACTATATAAATAAGAATAGTAAGTAATCAAGAGTGTATGAGTTGTCTGTTCCACAACAAATGGGTCATAGCAAGTAAATTCATCACCAACCTTAACTTCTCTTTTTAAAAAAACATTGTAAGCTGTCCATATTTCAATTATCCGTCCAAATCTATGGCGGAGCAAAAAAATTTCTTCGGTCTCTTGAATTATCTGTTTCATAGCTTGTATTTTAAAATATCCTGTAACGACCGGCAGTCTGGCTTTCGCCCAGATTTCGGTGTATAAAACTGTTCGATACAAAACAAAAGTTGATGTGAGGTAGATTGTTCAATTAACTACGTCATCTGCCATTGAGCCAAACGCCAGTTAGCGGCTGGGCTATTTTTCGTTTTACGTCCATTAGTCAACATGTCCCGCTGATTTAACAGTGTTTTCAATAAATTCTTTTCGGAACTGTTCAAGTTTGTCCTTGATTGAGTTGTCGTGAGGATTGTTTGCTAAATGTGCCTCATAAAATTTTATTCTCATTTGCTCAATTAAAACTCTCGCCGTTGTCATATGATTAGGGAAACCAATATTAAAAGTTTCCCAATATTTGTCCCTATCGGCTTTGTCAAATGAAGAAAACAAATTGTCCAAAGATTGTAATGATGAGTGAAGCTCATTGTTTAACTCATCATAAGATGCTTGAGTATTAATGTCAATTTTTAACTCAGGAACAACATGTTCGGTTGTATGAACAACTTCAACTCTTTTCCAATATCCCTCTGTTTCTTTGCGTAATGAATAAATATGGGACATGTCAACAACCATCGGGGATAAGATGTATTTTGCTTCATGTTCTATTTTCATTTGTTTAAGAAGAGCCGCCGTGTAAGTTTTCTCATCATTTGTTTCGGTGTGATGCTCATAGCACATAAACATTATGTTTCCGTAGCTATTTATTTCTTCGTTTGATAACTTGGGATTATGTCTTTCTCCTTTTACACCTTCAATGTGGCACAACTGTGCAATAAATTCAAATCGTTGATTGAAAAGAGGTTTTTTACAACCAGGGAAAGCACATTTGTTTCCTGACCGTGCCAAAAGAGTTTTGTAAACCTGTCTGGGTATAGTTCTATTAGCCATTCCAGTCGGGCCCTGTTAATTGATTAATAGCACTTTGAATGTAATTGCGAAATTCAACGTCAGTCATTTTGTTGTGCCTACCATCGTATGTTCTTGAATTCTTATTGTAGATTGAAGTCTTTTGAAATATTACAAATGAACCTCTAAAGTGTCTTGTTACTACTCTTGCTGATTTAGGTAATTTTTCTTCTCTATATTCTCCTTCGTCCCAATGAACTCTGGAAACATAGTTTCCAGGACTTAATTCGCAAAGTTCCTCGTCAGAATAATCGTTTGTTTCATAAACTCTAGATGGTTTCAGATCTGCCGTTTCAAGTCGAAAGTAATTCCATTGTTGTTCTGCTTTGAATGAATGAAAGATTAGTCGGGTTGGTTTAACGATGTCAATTAAACCACCAGTGTCTATTTCAATACAATTGTCCTCAACTGAAATATCTGCCCCTTCAACATCAAGTCCGCCACCTCTTGGGTAAAACATGTGATTAGAATTTCTGATAGAGCCAATTGTCTTTAAAACAACTACTATCTCATGCCTATCAGTCCATTCACATTTTTCGGGAAGTCCAATCGGGAATATTTTTTCCTGAATTTCAATCCAATCTTTTTTGTTTCTTTCTAAAAAATCCATGTTCTTATTTATTTTGTATCTATCGGTTAAGGGTGGCACGGTCGTCATGCCTTTAGCTAACTTGTATAAATGCTCACCTTAATTCGAGACAATAAACAAATCTCAAAACCCAACAAATCTATCAAATAAATCATCCAATCGAAAGGGTACAAATACCTAGATTCGTTAGTATTTATTCCAAAATCTCAATAGAAAACCACAATTAATCATCCCCCATCTCCAAAAAAGGCCGGACATGTTCTCGCAACCAAGGGACATCGACTCCATAAGATAGAAGTCTTTCATCCGGAATTTTCATGAGTGCTTTTACTTGAGCTACTTCAAAATAATTGCGCTTTTTTATCCGGGTTGGAGTTAACTTCCCCTCCTTAATGTAATTATCCATAGTTCTGCGACTCACACGTAGCATTCGCATCACATCATAGGTATCAACCCATTTTGAAGTGAATTCGCCAACGGGGTTTTTGAGGCTCTCGATATCGGCTTGCATTTTCTCCATTTGAGTTCTTATGTTTTGGAGCTCTTCGAAGATCATTTCGTTGGTGATGGTTTTACTATTTTCTGATTCCATAGAGGACTAAAGTAAAATCATTTTTCCGAAAGAAAAAGGGCTGTCACATATTGGCTGAATTTGTCACGAAACTTTGGACATTTCTGGACATAATAGTACGGAAGGAGTTTAAAAATGGAGATCAGAAAGCGCAAAAGCGCATGTTCATTTATTCATTTGTTCAATGTTCACCGGGGTACTTTTTTGAAGAAATGAGTGAGGTAGAAATCGGAAAATATCGATAAGAAAAAACAACTTTTGAAAATTTATTTTATCTTCGTTTTGTCGTTCTTTTTTGTTGCTTATCTGTTGCTCAAAGAAGCCGAAATCTGATGAGTTGTTGCTCATTTGTTGCTCGCGAAAATGACAAAAAGCCTTATTAATAAAGGGATTCAGTCTTTATCTTTTATTATCAGTTCCTGTATCGGAAAGTAGAATTAATTCTCCAACAAGCCTATCGTTTTATCGGTAAGTTGGGTTTTGAATTTCAACAAATCATCTAAGTAATCTAGATCCGTTTCGTGGTTATCGATGATTATTTTCTTTGAATTGTCGGTGAATTTCAACTGACAAATAATCTTGCGTTGGTTATCGTCTACCAATATATTGAATGTGCCTTTTTGATCACGGTAACCGATTCGCTCATTATCAGAAGAGATCTTTTTGTTTTGAATGAGCAAGGTGCGAATTGTATGGTACGCTTGAATTTCTTCGTCCGTAGTAATAATACCTGCAGATTTCGAGTTTGATTTGATTTCGTGAAGGATAATTTTATCCGTTAAAGATTTGAATAAGGAAGAATTCATCAAAGCTTTCATCGCTTCTTCGTTGTATTTCGTTTTGAAGCTCATGTTTTTATGAATGAGTTTCAAGAATTCCTTGCTCGGATTCGTCATTTCCTTGAAGAAGGTATGTTCGAAATTATCGATAAAAACTAATTCTTGGGCTTTCGAAATGATTTCTTGAACTTTAATCAAACGTGCATCGAAATCGAGTAATTCTTCGATATCTCGGTCCGTATAATTTTCAATATCGAAAACAAAAAACGGTTTTGAATCCATGGTATTCGGAAGCGCCACATCGGAATAAAAGCGGTATTCTTTTCCGTTTGTCAGAATGGCAATACGTGAATTCTTTGCATGTTGAAAATAGCCACTTAATTGCCCGGCTTCTTTGTCCGTCAGTTTACTTGTTAACTTTTTACATTCAATAATAATCAAATCCTTCTTTGTCAATTGAATGGCATAATCAACTTTGTTACTCACTCGATCGCCAAAATCCGCATCATATTCTGGAATGAGTTGATCGTGTGCGTAGTTCAACAAACTAAAAAAAGGGTCTATTAGAAATTTCTTGGTTTGCGCTTCGTTTGCACAGTTTTCAGATTTCTGCGCGAAGTTGAAATTTTCTAATGCTTTTTTAAGAAAGTTAAATGCTTGTTTTCGATTGACTGTTGACATGACTATTATTATAAAATAATTTGTTTGAAGAATTGATTTCTTTGATTTTTGTCCATGGTGATATTGAATTTTAACGAGTTGAAACTTGCCACGTGCTGTAGTGTTTTCCATTCGTATTTCCATAGGAACACATAACTATGTAATTCCCAACAAACCAGAAAGCCTGATCTCCTTTCATCGTTGGTTTCCCATAAATTCTGGTGTACTTACTAGTTTCGTTTCGAACATCTGAATCAGCCTCCATTTTTGAGTTAAATGCCCACATGTATAATACAGAACTTACTTTATTATTCGTAAATGTATAATTGATAAAACCATCATTTTCAGTACAAAACCATATTGCATTATAACTTGACTTACAAGGTCCCGCATCAAAAGAATTGAGAATTTCGATTTTTGAAAATCCAATTTTATCGATTTGTCCAAAAGATAGAATCGAGAATAATAGGAAAAGAATGAGGCTAAATGATTTCATGTATTAATTAAATATAATTCTACCATTTTTATCTAATGTCAATGATTTGTTGCTATCTTTCAAAAGGTACATAAGAATTATTTCATGGTCATCAAATCGGCATGTTAAAATGGCTGTGCCAAATTGATTTGACCATTTTGCAGCAAAAGCATTTTCATCATCAAATAATATTTTTTCATTTCCAATGTTGGAGCCAATCATTCTTTCTAACATTCTTCTATCTTGAACTGCTTTTTCGTAGAACCGTTCATTTGGATTGTAAATTTTAGAGAATAATAATAGTTCAGGTTTAAGAGATTTTAAATTCGAATAATTACCCTTCCGGAAGCCCATATATGTTTCATCTAAGTCTAGATCAAGTAGTCTTTTATCTAATTTATTTTTTGAATATTCAAATTCAACGATTACCCATGAAAGACCGTTATCATCTCCCCGTTGTTTTGCTCCTTCATCTTGAGTCCAGTATTGAAGTGCGGAGAGATTAGTTAAGTCATACCAATTTGAATTAAAGTTTACACCGAATACTATTGGTTTTTGTGCTGAACTATAGAATGAGTTAAGAATCAAAAAGAAGAGAATGATTTTTTTTATAATAGGAAACTTTTTTTTGTAGTATTTTTCTTTCATCATTGCGTATTTCTAACAAATCTACAATAAAAGTAAAACAAAACAACCGAAAGTGTTAAATAAAACAACCTATTTTATAGGTGTGTGTTTCACAGCATTGTGGAATTTTGCTTCATGGAAGAATTCAATATTGGTGCACAGATTAAAGCTGTTTTGGAGTCCAAGGGAATGTCTGTGACGGAGTTTGCGAAGCGCATCAATAAATCCAGAGAGAACTGTTATTCCATTTTTACCCGAAAGACCATCGATACCGGTTTGCTACAAACCATAAGTACTGTTTTAGCGCATGATTTTTTCATGCAATTCAGTTCTTCTTACCAACAGATGTCCGAAGAGACACAAAAACTGCGCGACGAAAATACCATCCTCAAAGAATACTATTCGCTTCTGAAAGGGAAGGAGTGAGGGATTTAATGCAACTGTCCTTCAATCGCTTTATCTAACTTGTCTATAGACCCCGGTTCGAGCCCCGTTGATTTATAGACAACTTGTCCTTGTCGATTAAGGATGAAGTGTGTGGGATATCCTTGAATTCCTAATTCAATGGTTTGCTGTTCTGCGATACTTAAAACTTGATACTTAAAATCGGTCGTTTTTAAGAAGTCTTTCAATTGATCCGGTTTGTTTAAGGCGATGGCTAAAAATTCCACGTCGTATCCCTTGTATTTTTCGACCAACACATTCAAATCAGGAATCTCCATTTTACATGGTTTGCATTCGATGAACCAAAAGTTGATTACCGTGATTTTTTCCTTTTTGGGATTGAAATCTGACAATTGAACTTCTTTGTTTTTTAAGGTGCGCAAAGGAAGATTTGCAGGAATGAACTCGTTTGCTAAATCAACCTTCTCCATTGGGGCATTCATTCGCATCATCATCCCTTTTTCCTGCTCTGATGCAGTTCGAAGAACGAATGCTTTGACATCTTTTCGGTCATTGATAAATGGCTCAGGAATGAGATTGCCTGTCCCTAAATAAAAATCAAGGCTGTCCGCAGGAATCTGACGTCCATTTGAAAGACATACCGGAATGGTTTTGCCATCTAACATCAGTGGTTGTGAAAAGTCCAAATCAGTCGGTTGGGCTTTGTATAATTTCGATAGGTCTACTTGCGCAACGGTTAATCCATGTATCAAGCAAATAGAGAATAACAGGATGGTTTTAAACATGTTGTATAATTTAGAAATTAAACGTCAAACTCAACTTCGCACCTGCTTGTGAGAAATTGAAATTGGGACCTGCGGAACCCAAAGGCAATGGAGTGACGATTTGATTGATCACGATGTTCTTAAAGAAACAAAATTCGAGGTTCCAGGAATGCTTGTTGTTGCCAATAAACGAGAAACCATGTCCGAATTCGAGTCCAATGGAACTCATGTTGATGTCGAATCTTTCTTGAATGTTGTTCGTGAAGGGAGGCATTGTTAAATCCTGAACGTCGACCGATTCAGTAGAACTGCGTACCCCGTAATTTAGGCGAATCGGAATGTATTTAGCGACATTGGATTTCATGCCATCGTACTGAAATTGGTAGTTGGCTCCGATGGAATAGAATTGATCTAAGCCAGATAGTAACTTCACATCCGCCTTTAGTCCAACGAAATGCTGACGACTTAGGTGTTTTCCTGCACCTACAGTCATACAAATAGGCAAGTCGTAAAAATATCCGTTACCTGATGACCAGATGTAATAATCATCGGGAACGAATCCATTATCTGTTCCAGCTGCAAATTGTGTGAGTCCGAGGGTGAATGAAAACTCGTCGCTTTTTCTTGGCCGCACAAGTGTATCGAGCACACGTTTTTGATAGGTCACATTCTCTTCGAAATAATCGTACATCTCGCGCGTAAGCGAATAGTTACGGTTGTAGGAATCACGAAAGGTTAAGTCACCGTCATTTTGGTCAAACTCGATGATTTCACCATACAGCACCTTCCCGGTTTTCAAGTGCACAATGTCGTAAACGACTGGTTTTTTTGGTTTTGCTTGCGCGAGGACAAATGCTTGTTGCAAACATAAGATACACGTAAGGAGCATTAAGTGACGGATCATCGGATGTAAATTTGGCCTAAAAATAAGTGAAATCCATGAATTTTCATTTGCTCACGCGAATCAGTATCTTTGTTGGATGTCTAAATACTTGAGCATAGCGAAGATTAGCGAAGGATTCTACAAGGAAAAAGGATCCAAGTTTTTTGCATTCGCAGTGCCCTGTAAGACGGAGGAGGAAGTTAAGGCGTTTATTCAAGCCAAACGAAAAGAACACCATCAAGCTGTTCACGTGTGTTCTGCTTTTCGCCTGGGAAGTGACAAGAACTTGTACCGTTCAAGTGATGATGGCGAGCCTTCGAATTCCGCCGGACCTCCCATATTGGGACAAATTCAATCCTTTGATTTGAGCAATGTACTCATTGCCGTGGTACGCTATTACGGCGGAACAAATTTAGGCGTCGGTGGACTCATCACGGCCTATCGCTCCGCAGCAAAAGATGCCTTGGAACAAGCAGAAATCATTGAATGTGAAGAGGAAGTGGTGTGGGAATTACAGTTCTCTTATGCGGATATGCCTGGCGTAATGAAAACGTTAAAAGCGTATCCATGTACTATTGTAAGCCAAGAATTAGCCGAAAACGGACACATTACGGTGAGTATTCCGATGTCTCAAGAACGACTGATGTCTGAACTAACGGAATTTAGAGTCAATCCTTAAATTTTTCCTTTTTGTAGGGAAAGATGTTGGACATTTCTCCAGAGTAATAGAATTCGTAGGCAACGGATCCAAATGTATAATCCTGTTCACGAATTTTAAAGTTCGAACCTCCTACGGCTGGATTCTTTTTCGGAATGGATTTTTGGTAGCCCAAGTTGAACAACGAAGCCAAAATCTCCGGACGATTGTCAATCGGGAATCCTGCTTTTTCCCACTGCGTTTTGATCTGTTTGATGTATATCGCGGCGTACAAATAGGAGTAATAGTGATCTTTGTATTGCACCAGGCGTTTCACTCGGACACTCATGGTATCGTTGTGTTGGTTGTTGTAATTGATGGTAGAATCGTAGTCCAAAAGGTGTGAATATTTATTTCCCAAATAATACATTGAAGTGGAATCCTTTAAATAACGTTCAATGCGTTGCGCGGTGTTTTCTTTGATTCCTGTAACTCCGTAAGATAAATTTGTTTCTAAAGCGAGGGTTTTCAACGGCGCAACAAAGGTTTTGAATCGTTCACGTCTTGAGTTGAAAAGTCGAACTTGTTCTCCAACAAGGCAGGCAACAATCATGCGTGATTCTACTCCTGCTGCTTTTGCGGCGGAATCGATGTAGCGTTTGTCCTTAGCGACGGCTTCTTTGAAGTATTTCCATTCCATGATGTTCATCCAATCGAAAGCGTTGAGTCCGCTCGCTTTGGCGTCTAACTTGCGATTGGCGATGATGCGTTGCAAGGCTTTTTGGTAGGATTTTTTGTCTTTCAGCTTCAAATCGATGGCCGACAACATTTGCAAAGCCAATTTTTCGTCCTTCGAGCTTACCCAAGCATCCATGATGTCACTAGCATTCTTTGGATAGTACTCGTTCAACAAGTTAATGCGTCCAAGGATTTCACTGCGGTACTGAACAATATTCGAACTATCTATTTTAAATGATTGGTTGTACTTATCGTGAATTTGTTGGTAGTAACGCGTATTGACATCCACTAGTCCAGCGTCATTAGTCCACTTGAATTTCATAGCCAAATAAGTTCCTATCAAGAAAAATCCATAAATCGCAAAACTGTAAAGGGTAATTTGGTAAGGGATTTTAATCCATTTTTTCTGAAAAAAGGCGCGCATATTCGATGTTTAACAGGGCTTTATACTGAGATGTGGCAAACAAGTTACGTTGATGGAGAATTCTCCCGAAAAACCAATCGCGTTTACCTAGAATCGCTAAATTTGAAACATGGCTTTAATAAAAGAATGTCGTGGATTTACGCCACAATTTGGGGAGGATTGTTACCTCGCAGAAAATGCAACAGTTGTTGGCGATGTGATCATGGGATCTGAGTGCTCCGTTTGGTTCAATGCGGTGGTGAGAGGGGATGTGAATTCCATTCGCATGGGAAATCGCGTCAATGTGCAAGACGGCGCGGTCATTCATTGCACGTATGAAAAAACCAAAGTGAATTTGGGCAATCACGTTTCCATTGGACACAATGCCTTGGTGCATGGTTGTACGGTAGAAGACAATGTGCTCATAGGTATGGGATCCATAGTCATGGATGATTGTTACATTGAAGCGAATAGCATCATTGCTGCTGGCGCAGTTCTATTGGAAGGAACACGTGTCGAGTCTTGGAGTATTTACGCTGGCGTTCCGGCGAAAAAAGTCAAAACTTTGAGTCCAGAGCTATTTGCTGGTGAGGTGCAACGCATTTCCAATAATTACGTCATGTATTCCGGTTGGTTTAAAGAGAAAAAAGACTAACTTAAACGTTGAAACGATTCATTATGAAAACCAAACTAACAACGATCATTTGCGCACTTGGTGCATTCCTTGTATTAAATGCGTGCAAAGGCTCAAAGAAAGTCCAGTGTGAATCCTATAGTCTTTCACAAACTGTTGAACAGCAAGATCTCGCTTCCAAATAAGCAGTTTAATCGATAATTCCTTTGTTTTTCTTTCTTTCTGAAGGAGAAATCGTAATTTTACTCAACAAATTTGAGTACTATGAAATACGATCGAATCGACTCCAATCTATACATTTCGAATAGAAAGAAATTTACCGAACGAATGACAGCTAACACGTTAGCGGTATTTAATTCCAACGATATTTTCCCAATTAGTGCAGATAGCACGATGCCTTTTCAACAGCACCGTGATATTTTGTATTTGTCAGGAGTCGATCAAGAAGAATCGATTTTAGTTCTTTTTCCAAACGCAAGTAATCCCGCTCACAGAGAAATGTTGTTCTTGAAAGAAACGAGTGATTTGATTGCCGTTTGGGAAGGAGAGAAATTAACGAAGGAAACCGCCTTTTTAACTTCAGGTATAAAAACCGTTTATTGGTTGCAGCAATTCCCTACCATCTTTAAACAAATGATGGCGGAAGCCCAAGGAATGTATTTGAATACGAACGAACATTTGCGTGCAAATACGGAAGTTGAAACACGTGAGGATCGCTTCATCAAACAAGTGAAACAAGATTATCCAGCACATCAATTGCATAAGTCAGCACCGATCATGCATAAAATTCGTTCCATCAAAGAAGCGGTGGAATTGGAATTAATGCAGCGTGCTTGTAAAATTACCGAAGCAGGTGTTCGACGCTTGTTAGCGTTCATCAAGCCAGGTGTTTGGGAATACGAAATCGAAGCGGAATTGGCGCATGAATTTTTGCGCAATCGTTCCAAAGGATTTGCTTATACGCCCATCGTTGCCTCTGGAAAAAATGCATGTGTATTGCATTACATTGAAAACAATCAGCAATGTCAGGACGGAGATGTCATTCTACTTGATGTTGGTGCGGAATACGCGAATTATTCATCGGATCTTACCCGTTGTTTACCTGTAAATGGACGCTTTACGGCTCGACAAAAAGCGGTTTACAATGCCGTTTTACACGTAAAAAACGAAGCGCAAAAATTATTGGTTCCAGGAACCATCATGGCGGAGTATCACAAACAAGTGGGATCATTGATGGAAGAACAATTAGTTGGACTTGGATTAATTTCCATGGATGATATCAAAACACAAAATCCAGATTGGCCAGCGTATAAAAAATACTTCATGCATGGAACTTCTCATTTCTTGGGACTTGATACACATGATGTTGGAATTTGGCACGAACCGATTTCCGCCGGAATGGTCTTTACCTGTGAGCCAGGTATCTACATTCCAGAGGAAGGACTTGGCATCCGTTTAGAGGATGACTTGGTTGTTCAATCGAGCGGTGCGCCATTTAACTTAATGGGCGATATTCCAATTGAAGCAGAGGCGATTGAAGACTTGATGAACGCATAGTTCATGTTGCATTACCGTTTTTTTGGTGAAGGCGAAACCCTTGTTTTCTTGCATGGATTTTTGGAATCTAGCACGATGTGGTCGTACTTGCCATTGAATGAGCTAAATGCTCATTGTGTTCTCGTCGATCTGCCTGGACACGGACAATCTCCGTTAACGGATTCAGTTGAAATACCTAGTATTCGTTTTATGGCATTGCAAGTTCTTGAAATCTTGAAGGAGTTAAATATCACTCAATTCACCCTCGTTGGACACTCACTAGGAGCATATGTCGGATTAGAATTGTGTCAATTGACACCTTGTCAAAAACTCATTTTTTTAAACTCTAATTGCTGGAGTGACGACGAGCAAAAACGTCGTGATCGATTACGCGTAGCTGATTTGGTCTATTCATCAAAAAAACACTTTATCCGCGAAGCCATTCCGGGATTATTTGGGAGACCAAACGATTTTCAAGCAGAAATCAAGCAGTTAATTGCGGAAGCCAATCACATGAACGCGGATGCGATTGCATATGCGGCGTTGGCGATGCGTGAACGCACGGATTATACAGAAGAAGTATTAGCGAACCCCAAGAAATATGTCTTTATCCATGGAGAATTGGATACGCTCGTTTCAAGCGAACAGATGAGGTCGCGTCTTTCCAGTATTCGGGTTTACTTCCTTCCCAATGCAGGACATATGTCGCATATGGAGTCAAGAGAGGAAGTTTTTGAGTTATTGAAGAAAGAAAGTTAGGAAAAGTTTTTAAGGCTGATAAAAAATGACTAATTTAGTCATGACAAAAATAGGCATGAAAACAATCATTCAACAAAAACTTCAAGAAAAAGGGATTAAAATCCATGAATTAGCAAAGCATTTGAGCATTGACGCAAGTCTAATGAGTCGCATTTTAGCGAATAAGCGCAAGCCAAGTGACATTCAAATCAAGAAGATTTCGGAGGCATTAGATCTTCCGTATAGTGATTTATTGACTTATTATTTGTCCAGTGAGGTGGTGAAAATCGTAAAAGATTATCCGCAATTGGCACAAAGTGTCTTAGTCATGGCAGAAGCGCGCGTGAGTTACTTACTCAGTGATGACCGATTTGAAAACATCGAAATTGGCATTGGCCTTAAAGAAAAATTAAGTGAATTAAGTGCCTTGTCTAAACGTTGGCGTACAATCAAGCCACTTGATGCTGTTCAATTAGAAAAACTACAAGAGTATTTTCACACCGCGTATACCTATGAGTCGAATCGCATTGAAGGCAACACCTTAAGTTTACAAGAAACACATTTAGTGGTCAATGAGGGAATTACCATCGGAGGCAAAAGCGTACGCGAGCATTTAGAAGCGATTAACCATGGCGATGCCGTAGCCTTATTACACGATTTAGTGAGTAATGAAGTTCCCTTCAATGAGTTCCGTTTAAAGCAAATTCATCACCTCGTTTTAAAAGGAATAGACGAGCGCAATGCCGGAAAATACCGTAACATACAAGTGATGATTTCTGGGAGTGAGCACACTCCTCCAGCGCCATTTATGCTCGATAAACTCATGGAAGATTATTTTATCTACTACGAGCAAAACCGCGAGCGTTTGCACCCTGTATTATTAGCAGCAGAAATGCATGAGCGTTTGGTAACGATTCATCCATTCATCGATGGAAATGGTCGCACTTCGCGTTTGGTGATGAATTTTATCTTATTGCAAAATGGCTACACCATCGCCAATTTAAAAGGAAACCTTGAAAATCGTTTGGCTTATTATGCAGCACTTGAAAAAGTACAATTAAATCACGATAGCACCGATTTTTACACGCTTATCATCGATCATGCGCTCGCTTCTTTGAAAGAGCATTTGTTATTGGCGGGGGATGCTGTTTAGAGGGTTGCTAAAAATTCTTTGGGCGTAAAAACGGGTAATTCAGCGTATTTAAAGTCTTTGCCATTTCGAGTTAAAATAGCTTCGATATTCGTATTCTGGAGCGCACTGAAATATTGCAAAGCATCTTCAAAATCGGTGAATTTAGAATCCAATGCTGACAATACTTGTTTTTGGTCCATGGATAATACTGAAATAATTTTCAATAGAATTTTCAATTGTTCAATCACATAGCTGTGTGATGCTTTTTGCCGAAGTAAATAATAAGTGTTTGCAACAATGACAGGTGTAACAAATGCGTTCATCTCTTTCTTTTCACATTTCAGTAAGATGTGTAATGTGTCATCTGAAAATGGTTTTCGATCAAGTAGAAAGTCTAGAACGACATCCGTGTCCAAAAGAATATTTTTCATTTGTTTAAATATTTTTTAGAAAGGGCGTCGTTCAGTTTCTTTTTGTAATCAACTAAATCAGGATCCTTGAACGATCCTTTTAAGCCATAAAGCACGGAAGGTTCTTCAACGATTTGAGCAGAGTGATTGACCAAAACACTTAAATAATTCTCGATTAATTGCGATAAACTTTTCCCATTTTCTTTGGCAAAAACTTTTGCTTTAATGATAATTTCTTCTTCAATAGAAAGTGTGAGCTTTGTATTCATACGTATAAATGATATGTTCAAATATACGTATAAAATAGGAATTTACAAACGCTCCTTCGAATCCATGATAATCGTCACGGGTCCATCATTGATGAGAGAGACTTTCATATCTGCGCCGAATTTTCCACTAGCGATTTTACTGGGGAACATCGTTTGAAGTTGCTGTAGAAAGTACTCGTAAAGTGGAATGGCTTGCTCTGGACGTGCTGCGCGAATGAAACTTGGTCGATTTCCTTTTTTGGTGGAGGCGTGTAAGGTAAACTGACTCACCACGAGGAAAGATCCATCCACTTCTTGAATGTTTAAGTTCATTTTTCCATCGGCGTCTGAAAACACGCGCATTTGACTGATCTTTTGGATGAGGTAATCGGCGTCCGACCTGTCGTCTTCGGTTTCAATGCCGAGTAAAATGAGGAATCCATGTTGGATTTCACCGACTGATTCACCGGAGATTTTCACGGTTGCTTCGCTGACACGTTGAAGTACGACTCTCATTAGTAATCACTTCTTCGATGTGGGTCACTTGCATCTTCGTGCATCAACTGCAAATAGGTGTTGTAGCGATGCGGGGCAATTTCTTCACTTTCTACGGCGTCTTTCACGGCGCAATGCGGTTCATTGATGTGTTGGCAATTATTGAAACGACATTCACCCAATAATTCCCGCATTTCAGGGAAATAATGTGCGAAATGTGCTTTTTCAAGATCGACAATCCCAAAGGCACGAATTCCTGGGGTGTCAATGATGAATCCACCAGTTGCAAGGGGATGCATTTCTGCAAATGTTGTGGTGTGTTTTCCTTGTTCATGTGCTGTGGAAATTTCTCCCGTGCGTAAATCAAGGCTGTCATCTAATGCATTGACCAATGTTGTTTTTCCCACACCAGAATTCCCGGAAATCATGACTTGATGGTCTTTGATTTCATCGCGTAAAAACGCCACCGAGGATTCATCTCTCGCAGAAATCGGGTAACAGGGATATCCTACTTTCTCATACACCTCTTTCAAGTAATGAAATTGCACATTTTCCTCATCGGAGTAAAGGTCCACTTTATTAAACAGAAGTGTTGTTGGAATTCGAAAGGATTCAGCCGCCACCAAAAAACGATCGATGAACGCAATTTGAGTGATAGGTGATTTTAAGGTCACAACGAGGTAGGCGCGATCAATATTCGCTGCCAAAATTTGCATTTGTTTGCTCAGATTGGTGGACTTTCGCACGATGTAATTGTGTCGGTCTTCAATCGAACGAATCGTGTAGTTTTCCTCACGTCCTTCTATAAAGTCTGACTTTTCGTCTAGAATTACTCGGTCACCGGCCGCAATTGGATTCGTTGTTTTGAGTCCTTCAATGCGCAGTTTCCCACGGATACTAGCTTGCACGACTTGTTGGTCCTCCAACAAGACTTGATACCATTTACCCGTTGATTTTAAAACGATTCCGTGCATGGATGCAAAGTTAATCAAACAGCGAGAAGCAACACTCAAGAAAAAAAATTAATAAATTTGATGTATGTACAAAAACACACTCTTCCTTTTTTTATCCTTGGTTCTTAGTTCCTTGTCGTATGCGCAAGTAACTGAATCGAATAGCGATACAGCGGTTGTGAACAAACCGGAAATTGATCCAGAATACGATGGTGGATTTGAGGCTTTAGCCCAGTATATCACAGCGAATTTAGAAGGCGTTTCAAACCCTAAAAAGAAAAGATCAGTTCCCAAAGAAGATTTATTTGAGGGTGGAAGAGTGATTGTTCGGTTTATCATTGAAAAAGATGGAACAGTGAGTAATGTTGTTTTTGAAGAGCGCTTGCGGAAATGTGAGCCCTGTAATCGGGAGGCTATTCGCGTTGTAAAAAACATGCCGAAATGGAAACCTGGCTCAAAAAACGAAAAAGCAGTTCGTACCTATGTTCGCTTGCCGATTAGGTTTGTGGTGGATTAACGGATTTAGCGCATCAAAGTGGAAATTAAATTTCCCTACCTTTGAGTCATGAAACAATATGGACTCATTGGCAAGCACCTTTCGCATTCTTTTTCACCGTCATTTTTCGCGGATTTTTTTCAAAAACAAGGAATTGATGCACATTACGCGTCGTATGAGCTTCAAGAAATTTCGGACTTCCCCCAATTGATAAAGGATCATGATTTTAGCGGATTGAATGTCACGATTCCGTACAAAACGGCGATTATTCCATTTCTAGATGAATTGGATCCGCTTGCGGAAGAAATTCAAGCAGTGAATGTTGTTTCCTTCGAAAACGGAAAAACAAAGGGATACAACACCGATGTTTTCGGATTCCAGCAAAGCATCAAACCCTTTTTAACTTTCCACCATGAGCGCGCCTTGATTTTCGGTACAGGCGGTGCGTCGAAAGCCGTCTCATATGTGTTTAAGTCCCTCGGAATCGATGTGATTTTTGTTTCTCAAACGGAATCAACCGAAAGCAATCACTTCACGTATGCGGATGTCAACGAGCACATGATCGCTGCGTGTAAAGTCATTGTCAACTGTACGCCTCTTGGAATGTCTCCCAATGTGGATGCAGCACCAGTGATGCCTTACGAGGTGCTTAGTGAGGAACATTTACTGATTGATTTGATCTACAATCCAGAGGAGACCTTGTTCATGAAACAGGGTAGAGCGAATGGAGCAACGTCCATGAACGGACTTTCCATGTTACAGCATCAAGCCTTGAAAAGTTGGGAAATTTGGAATACCCCGCGTTAAGCCGCAGGGTTATTTCCATTATTTCCAATACTGTACCAGTCGATTTTTCTGGAGAAGTACATGATCAATGCCAAGATGATGAATACGCCGATACTTCCAATCAACAACGCGAAGTCTTCCAATTGAATGATCACGAAAATGAAGATGTAAAGGATGCTCAATAATCCGGAAATGAATGCTGTCAATTTCGTTGATTTTAAAATCGCTTTGACGTAACCAGAGATGAGTATCAACGTGGCTAGTGCAGAGATAAAGAAGGACATGTTGAACTTCAAGTATTCTGAAATAGACAAGAGCAAGGTATAGAAAATCACTAAGGCAATTCCGACTAAAATGTACTGAATTGGGTGAATAAATGCCGATTGGAACACTTCAATAAAGAAGAAAACCAAGAAGGTTAATCCGATGAAAAGGATGGCGTATTTAATCGAACGATGCGATTTCTGGTAGTTGTCAACCGGTAAGATTAAATCCACACCAAACGCTGAATAATTGATGTTGTAACGACTTCCAACCCATGATTGCGGATAGTTTCTGTTCAAATTCAATACGTTCCAATGTGCGGTGAACCCGTCTTTTGTTACCTTATTTTCATCTGGCAAGAACGAACCATTAAAGCTAGGAGTGGTCCAAGTGGAGGAAACGTTGATATCCGTTTCTTTTCCAACTGGCGTGAAGTACAATTGCTGACTTCCTTTCAATTTCAATTCAAAAGAAAAAGTGTAAATGTGATTATCTGTCGGACTTAAGGCAATTTGCGCATTGATTCCAGATGTGAAATTGTCAGAAGTAGAAACACCAGGACTAAACGGAAAACTTAAATTATTCCAAGATAATTCAATTTGTTTTTCGATGCCGCGAAGATCATCGATGCCTACGTTTAAGCGTGCTTTCGTGAAATCGAAATTACTTGCAGGGATATCTAATTCCTCGAAATTCAATTTATTAAATTCACCACTGACCTTGATAATGGAATTGTATACAACGATTTCATAAACGCCACGGTAGCGACGTTCTGGTTTCATTTCGGTAACGATTTTCAATTTACTCGGAAGAATGTGCAGTTTTTCATGAACGGTCACCAATTTCTCTTTTCCAGTTTCCTTATCCGTTTCTTTTGCGTAGCGCATGAAAGGCAAACTCATGATTGGCCCCTTAATGGTTTGAGCTTCGCCCCATTTGGAGCTCACTTCCTGTATCGCTTGTTCTTGTGTAGATTCTCTTTCGTAGATAATTCCGCGGATCATTGATGTTGGAATTAACAACAACATGGCAATGATAACGATGGTTCCAATTTTAAAGTAGAGGTTTGATTTTAGTTTATTCATAAGAGGTAGTTTTTATCTACAACGAAGGTGCACTTTTTTTATTGTGTTTCAAAATTTCACGAATCCTAAGTGAATCATTGTCAAAGCGCGAATTTGTCGTTTACAAACAACTAATTATCGAAAACAAGCGACAAACAACCGAATAAAAAATGGCGGTGTAGGAAACTTTGCAGAGTCGAATTCAACGAACGAATGGAAGAGCGACAAAAACAATTTTTAACTTTTTAAAAACAAAACAATGAATGCATTAAAAAACAAAGTGAAATTGATCGGAAGACTCGGCGTTGAGCCAGAGCTAGTGAAATTTGAAACCGGCCGAACACTTGCTCGATTTACACTCGCAACAAACGAAAATTACAAGGATAAAAAAGGCGAGTGGCATGAGCTTACACAGTGGCACACAATTAATGCTTGGGGAAAACTAGCGGACTTGGTTCAGAAACTTTTAAAGAAGGGACAAGAAATCATCATCGAAGGAAGGTTAGTGAATCAATCATATGAGACTAAAAGCGGAGAGAAACGATTTACGACCATCATTGAAGCAAGTGAATTTTTAGTGTTAACGCCAAAACCAGAGAAATAATGAACGATTTGAATCATGTGAATTTAATTGGTAAAATAAGTTCAACACCAAAAATAATGGAGTTAGAAAATGGGAGACGCATCGCGAAATTCACGCTTTCCACGAAAGAACAATACTTAGATGCGAACGGTATTACAAAGACAAGGAGATACTGGCATGTACTTAGTGCATGGGGACGTTGGGTGAAAGTCCTAGAGGAGATTGGGAAAGTCGGGTCCGAGTTAGCGATTGAAGGAAAATTGGTCACACGATTTTACCAATCCAAGGGTCAGCGCAAATTCGTTTCCGAGGTGGAGGTGAATGATATTGTAGTCATGTAATTCTTAAAAAGTAAAAAATGAACACCATTCGAAACTTCGTTACCTTGGTTGGTAACATGGGAAGTGATGCAAAAATCACAGAATTTGACAACGGACAACGTGTTGCACGATTTCAATTGTCGACACAAAAGAGTCTTCGTAAAAATAATGGCAGGTACACAGCGGCGGTGGAATGGCATCGGCTTTTTGCTTGGGGAAATATGGCTCAGTTTATTGAGCAGTATGGAGAGAAGGGAAAAAAAATCGCCATCCATGGTCGCTTGGTACAGCGCACGTATCTGACAAAAAACGGTATTCAACGCAGTTTAAAAGAAGTGGAAGTACGTCAGATCATCGGCTTGTAATATCGACCAAACGTGCACAAGAAAAAGGAGCGACTTTCGGGTCGCTTTTTTTCATGAATGACACCTAAATAGACAAAAAGTAATTACTTAAATCAACATCATGGAAGTGTCAATCATTCAAATAGGGAATTCTAAAGGATTACGGCTATCGAAAACTATATTAGACAAATATCAAATCAAGGAAAAAATGGAAATGATTTTAGAAAATGACCATATTGTTTTACGTCCATTCAAAGAACCTCGAAAAGGTTGGAGTGAGGCATTTCAGGAAATGCATGCTTCTAGTGATGATCAATTGTTGATAGATGATGTTTTTGACGATGAAAATTTTGACGAATGGAATTGAATCAATATCAAGTAGTGTTGGTACAGTTGGATCCAACCATTGGCAGTGAGGTTCAAAAAACGAGACCATGTGTCATCATTTCACCAAACGAAATGAATCATCATTTACGCACGATTACCATTGCACCGTTATCCACGACAAATAAAAATTATCCAACCAGAATACAGGTTCAAAATAATAATCAAATTGGATGGGTAGTCTTGGATCAAATCCGGACGATTGACAAGGCTCGCATTATCAAGAAATTTGGATTTTTATCAGAAGAAGAAATCAAATCGTGTAAACAGGTGATTGGGGAAATTTTTGTAGATTGATTCCAACATAAATGAAACTGCTAATTTTAATTTCATGAAAACTACGCCAGAACACAACGAGAAATTTGTCAATATGACCTTTGCCTCTGTTTATCCGTATTACATCAATAAAGTGGAGCGAAAAGGCAAAACGAAAGCGGAGTTGTTGCAAGTCATTGAATGGCTTACTGGATTTGATGAGCTTAAACTGAATGAACTAGCAGCAGAGAATGTGACCTTTGAAACATTTTTCGAACGTGCAACGCTGCATTCAAATGCACACCTAATTACCGGAATAATTTGTGGCTATCGCGTGGAAAAATTAATAAATCCCTTAACGCGTAACGTGCGTTATTTAGATAAATTGGTAGATGAGTTAGCCAATGGAAAGGCGATGGACAAAATCATGAGGTGATAACCCAAGTATTTGATACGTCATTCGCTTTACACATAGAACATTTCTATTGTGTAATTGTTGAATTAAATTACTTAATTTCAACTCATTAAAACACGGTAAATGTTTACAGAATCGTTTAAATCCCGTATAGAAAGAATCACCTTGTATTTTGGTATAACAGCCTTCGTCATACATGTTCTACTCATATTGGCAATCAAAATCGGATTATTAAGCATTCAATACTTCCCCGAAAACTTATTTGGCAATCCTTTTTCCGCACTTTTTTCTCCTTTCAGTTCTTTATTGGTATATGAGGTCTATTTATTGATTTATTATTTGCGTATTAGCTATACGAAAAGTGTAGCGAAACAATTAGAAATAATGGCGCTTATTTTACTTCGAAACTGTTTTAAGGATACGGGTCACTTAACTGAAGGACACACTTCGCTTTTGAACAGTGAATTAGTAAAGGATTTAAGTGGGTTTATCGTCATTCTTATTTTGGTATGGCTGTTTTATCACCTAGATGCTAAGCGCAGCGAGATTAAATATGAGATGAGCAAACAATTCATCAACTTGAAGGATAGATTAGCAGTCTTCTTGATGGTCGTGTTTTTTGGACTATCCGTTTATTCATTTTCTACATGGATTAGCGACCTAGTTCAGTTCTCTTCAAATAAAACTACGCTTGGAGACCCTTCTCACATTTTTTACACCGAGTTTTTTACCCTATTAACGTTTGTGGATGTCTTATTGCTGCTAAGTAGTGCTAGATACATGAAAAACACCATTTTGGTCATTCGGAATTCAGGATATGTTTTGGCTACATTTTTGACGCGAATCTCTTTTTCTTTGGAGGGATGGGAGCGAATCATTACCATTATTCTTGGAGCGCTCGTTGCCGTTTTTATATTGTGGATAAGCCGCAGAAGTGTCTTCTTGCAAAGTGTTGATTAAATCCAATTCCATCGAACTGCTTTAATGTAATTCAGGAATAAACAAAGTACGCGGTGGCGTTTAAACATTAAGCAATGATCAATTGTTGTTAGACAGTAAAATTCATAATTTGGAAGTAAAAGGGAATTTCGACTACATCTTCATTGGAGCAGGCGCTTCATCAACCCTCTTGTTGCGTAGTTTAGAGTCCCGCGGATTACTAGCCAATAAAAAAATTGCGCTGGTAGATTCGGATGACAAAACCAACAATGACAAAACCTACTGTTTTTGGACATCAATGGATGAATCCATCGCACAGGATTGTCAACAGTTCTTCTCTCAATCATGGTCGAAAATAAGTGTCAATCGCCAAGAACCTGAGTCCCTTGATCATTCTCGCTATGTGCATATTCCGAGTCTATCACTTTACGATGAGTGTCGAAGAATAATGAAAGAGCATGATTTGTCACGAATGTTCACTTCCGTAATAGACATCCACAAGGCAGAAAATGGCGTCCAACTTAAAACGACTGAAGGAGTTTTTCAGGCGAACATCGTTTTTGATAGTCGACCACCCGTTTTTGCTCCACCAGCAAAAAACCAAGTGATATTATGGCAAACATTTATTGGTCATATCATTTCTCCAGCCATATCTTATGAGCGTTTAGATTGTGTAGATCTAATGGACTTTGGCATTCCTCAAGATGGCTTCACGCAATTCATGTACGTCCTGCCATTGTCAAACAACCGCATTCTCGTTGAAATGACCCGTTTTGGCTCAGAACAAATAACGGCAAGTGTGGCAGAGCCTGTTTTATCCGAGTATATTCAAAAGCGATTCGGAGATTATGAACTGATTGATACCGAAAAGGGTTCAATTCCAATGTCCACGGCAAAAATTGTACGTGAAAATATGGCGGGACTCATTCCAATTGGTGGGCAATCAGGAGCGATAAAGCCAAGTACGGGTTATGCATTCAAAAAAATGTATCAAGCAGCAGAACACATTGCAGAGCAGCTGGTAAGGAAGAAGCAAATTACACCATTGAAAGTGGAGTCAAAGCGTTTTCAGTTCTATGACCGTTTATTGCTGATGATTCTCTTTCATCAACCGAATTTAGGCAGGCAAATTTTCACGATGCTGTTTAAAAAAAACAAGGTGTTTTCAGTGTTCCGTTTTCTGGAAGGTAGAACGACCATTCTTCAGGATATTCGTATTTTACTTTCCCTTCCTTTTAGACCTTTTTTGCGTGTTCTGCGAACAGAATTAAACGTATCCATCAAAGGACTCCTCGTTCCAATTTTCACCTTGTGTCTGTCCATTTTACTTTTATTGATTCAAACATTTGCGTCAAGCTATTCTTCATCCATACAACTCATCATTTTTTCGCTTGGATTTTTGGCCGTTGGATTACCGCATGGGGCTGTTGATCATTTATTAGAAAGTGGCATTCATACGAAAGGTGTCAAACTTAGTTTTCTATGGAAGTACATTGGAATTTCGCTCGCGTTCCTATGTCTCTGGTATCTATCTCCAAATGCTGCATTGATAAGCTTTTTAGCCTATTCAATATGGCATTTTGGCCAATGTGATTTTCGAGAATGGTCTCCAGGAAGTTCCAACGCTGTTAAAAACATACTATGGGGAACAATCTTATTCGGAATATTACTAATAGGACATCAAACAGAAACGAATACAATTCTATCGAGTCTCCACACCTTCAAATTTTTATTTTCAGCCGATCAAGTTTCCATAGGTACGTCTTCTATCTTGATTTTTGCTTTTTTATGGAGCATCTATGAAAGGAAAGCGGCTTTTTTCTTGTCTGTTTGTATGCTAAGTGTTGGTATATTCCTTCCATTATTGAGCGCATTTAGTTTGTACTTTATTGGTCAACATAGTTTAAATGGATGGCGTCATTTGAAATTGGGTCTTCACACAACGAACAAGGAATTATTTGTAAAATCCTTGCCATTTAATCTCGGTGCCATCTCATTATTACTTATTTTTTATTGGTCATCAGAAAATATTTTACACGTAAAAAATAATGCTGAAATCACTTCGAAATTCTTTATATTCCTTTCCTGCATTAGCTTTCCTCACATTATTTGGATGCACAAGTTTTATAAAAAATAATTTTGTTGAACTTTTTTTTGTTGTTCATAAACAAAAAAGATAGTATATTGTTATTCAATTTGTTGGAGTTCCAACCAACATTTGATTATGGAGAAACCGAAAATCCTTAAGAGTAGGGCTAACTTAAACTATTTACTATGGAACATTTAAAGATTGCAAGTGATAATTACGTAGCGTTTACGTTTTTTATCGGAACAATGGCCATGATGGCCGCATCAGTATTCTTCTTTTTTGAGTTAAACAACACACCTCAAAAATGGAGAACATCAGTTTTAGTCTCTGGACTAATTACCTTCATTGCAGCAGTACATTACTACTACATGAGAGGGTACAATCTAGAGACAGGAGATTCACCAACATTCTTCCGTTATGTTGACTGGATCTTAACAGTGCCATTAATGTGTGTTGAGTTTTATTTAATTACCAAAAAAGCAGGTGCTAAAATCGGCTTACTTTGGAAATTAATTTTCGCTTCATTAGTGATGCTTGTAACTGGATACTTTGGAGAAACAATCGACAGAGGAAACAGTGTAATGTGGGGTGTTCTTTCAGGAGCAGCTTACTTCTACATTGCTTACCTAGTTTGGTTCGGTGAAGTAGCTCAATTAGCACAATCAGCTGGAGCACAAGTTGCGAAAGCAACTAAAATCCTTGCTTGGTTTGTACTAGTTGGATGGGCAATTTATCCACTAGGATATATTCTTGGAACTCCAGGTGGATTATTTGGAATTAAATTAGTTTCTGATCCAGAAGCGGCTGTTAAAGCGATGGATATCGTTTACAACATCGCAGATGCGATCAACAAAATCGGATTCGGTTTGGTTATTTATGCATTAAGCAGAAAAGAGGACTAAACACATCTACTTAATTAAGGAAAGGGCAAAAACGAATTCGTTTTTGCCCTTTTTCTTTTTTAGTACTTTTGAGCAATAAATCAATGGATTGTTGATTCGTAGATCCCTATTCTTAAAGTATTACCTTTGCAAGAAATACAACAACGATGTCAGAAGAACTAAAAGAATGTCCATCATGTGAGTCTCCATATGGATACGCAACAGGAGAAAATCAATATACTTGTCCAGAATGTTCTTTTGAATGGACTATTGAGCCAACACCAACATCTTCTGATGAATTGATTGTTATGGATTGCAATGGTGTTCAATTACAAACCGGAGATTCAGTTGTTGTCATCAAAGACTTACCTGTGAAAGGAATGCCAAAATCCATAAAATCAGGAACCAAAGTGAAAAACATTCGATTGACGTTTGGCGATCATAACATTGGCTGCAAAATCGATGGATTCGGAGCGATGGGATTGAAATCAGAGTTTGTAAAGAAGGCATAAACTGCTCCTTTTTCCACTAAAATTTCTTAAAAAAGAGGTAAACAATTGATTGTCTTTCGGTGTTATGTATGTGAATATGTTGAACACAGAAGAACTAAATCCGATTGACATCGATCGCATTATCGAAATGGCTTGGGAAGACCGGACGCCGTTCGAAGCAATATTTATGCAATTCGGACAAACGGAAACACAGGTGATTGCATTGATGCGCAAGGAATTAAAGCGAAGTAGTTTTATACTTTGGCGCGACCGTGTGAATAGTGGTGTGAGCATAAAACATGCAAAAAAACGCAATCCGGAGATTACACGTTTTAAATGTTCTCGTCAAACAAGTATTTCGATGAACAAAATCAGTAAGCGCTGATGAATTTTACTACCACATATTCAGATATTCTACAGCGTATCCAGGACCTTGATCCGATTCGCTATGGCGAAACACGGAATTACCTTACAGGAGACGTCAGTTATTTGTCGCCGTATATTTCTAGAGGTGTTATCAGTACAAAGATGGTACTAGAAGCTATGTTGGCAAAAGGATTTCAACTCGAAGAAATAGAAAGTTTAGCGAAAGAATTGTGTTGGAGGGATTACTTCCAACGTGTGGCGCAAGTTAAGGATGTCCAAGAGGATTTAAAATTTCCACAGTACGATGTACTTCACGATGAAATTCCAAGTAACATTGTCTCCGCGGAAACCGGAATTGAAGGAATTGATCAGGCGATTCGAGATTTATATACCCATGGATACATGCACAATCATGCGCGAATGTATGCGGCATCCGTCGTTTGTAATGTGGCCAAATCTCGCTGGAAACTACCGTCCAAATGGATGTATTACCATTTACTAGATGGAGATTTTGCGAGTAACGCCTGCAGTTGGCAGTGGGTCGCTGGATCAAATAGCAGTAAGAAATACTATGCCAATCAAGAAAACATCAATCGATATATGTCCACCCACCAACACGGGACCTACATGGATCGAAGCTACGATTCTTTCGAGTCGATGTCTGTACCGAAAGAATTGTCTATAACGCAAGTGACAAGCTTCCCAGTGAAACTTCCATCGCAGAGCACTTTTAACGTGAACACCAACCTTCCTACCTACTTGTATACCTATTACAACATGGATCCAACATGGCACCAAGGGATTGACAGCAACCGCATTTTATTGCTGGAACCTTCCTTATTCGAACAGTATCCAGTAAGCGATAAGTGCCTTGATTTTTTACTGAAGTTGCGAGAGAATATACCGGGAATTCAAGTTTACGTTGGTTCGTTTGATGAACTAGTCCATGAATACGGACTATCAAACTGCGTGTTCAAAGAACATCCATTAACCAAACATTTTCAAGGAATTTCCGAACCAAGGGATTGGATTTGTCCGGAAGTTACTGGATATTACCCTTCTTTTTTTGCTTATTGGAAACACGTAAAAAAGCAATTAACCAGTAATTTACACGAGGCATGATCATCGATAGCGAAAACCTAAAATCACAAGATAGTCGTTACCGTGCGACCTTGATTAATTCATTGGCTGGTGTGAAACAGGCTTTTTTGATCGGCAGTAAATCCTCCGCTGGAAACTCAAACTTGGCGATTTTTAATTCCTTGATCCATATTGGTGCGAATCCACCCTTATGGGGATTTATGTGTCGTCCCGATACAGTAAAACGTGACACCCTTCAAAATATCTTGGAAACGAGGGAATATTCATTCAATTTTGTCTTGCATTCAGATTCCGAAAAGGCACATCAAACTTCCGCAAAATATGATGCTGATGTATCAGAATTTGACGCGTGTGGGTTTGGTGAAAGTTTTTACGAAGGATTTTCTGCTCCTTTTATCTCGGAAGCGCCGGTGAAAATAGGAATGAAATTCGAAGAAAAAGTAGACATTTCCATAAATGGAACAATTCTCGTAATTGGCAGTATTTCCTTTATTGATATCGACAAAAAACTCGTTTCTCCCGATGGCTTTGTGCACTTAGAACAAGCGAATATATTAAGCTGTTCAGGATTGGATGCCTATTATGAATCGCGTTTGATCAACCGTTTATCCTATGCAAAAACAGATAAATGGCCGAACAAACTATAGAAAAACAAGAAATCGTAATTGTTTGGTTTAAGCGTGATTTACGATTTACGGATCACGAGGCTTTGTTTCACGCACAAAAGCAATCACTTCCAATTTTATTGTTGTACTGCTTTGAACCTTCTGTCATGGAGCACCACGATAGTGATGTTCGTCATTGGCGCTTTGTTTATCAGTCTTTGCGGGAAATGAATGAGAAACTATCGGAACTTCATTCGCAGTTATATTTGTTTCATTCTGAAACGCTTCCACTGTTTGATGCCTTACGGGAATCATACATCATTAACACGATTTATTCTCATCAAGAGGTGGGAAACAACCTAACTTATCAGCGGGATAAATCCATGCAGAAGTTCTGTGACAAACATCAAATTACATGGAATGAGTATACCCACAATGCCGTGCAACGCGGTGGGAATTCTCGCTTGGATTGGGAAAAAAGATGGAAGTCCATCATGGAAAAAGAACCTACTTTGGTTTCCGAAACCGATTGGAACATTCTATCCTTGAATGAAACGAGCTATGCGCAATTAAAGGGAATTCCTTTGTCTGAAGACATCACCACCAATCATCCAAATTTTCAACCTGGAGGGGAATCTTTTGCGTGGAAATACCTCGATAGTTTCCTGAAAAAACGAAGTGTGAATTATGCCAATCACATTTCAAAACCAGCATTGAGTCGTAAAAGTTGTAGCCGAATTTCTCCGTATTTGAGCTATGGAAATATCAGCATGCGTATGGTATATCAATACACGATGCAGCATTATAAAACGTCGACGTATAAACGCGCTTTGACGCAGTTCATTTCTCGTTTGCATTGGCACTGTCATTTTATTCAAAAGTTCGAGGATGAATGTCGGATTGAGTTTGAACCGTTTAACCGGGCGTATATCGGAAAAGAAAAACAGAGAAATGAAGCATATATGGACGCTTGGCACAAAGGAAAAACAGGTGTTCCCCTTGTAGATGCCTGTTTGCGTTGCTTGATGGAAACGGGATACATCAACTTTCGAATGAGGGCGATGTTGGTCTCGTTTTACGTCTTTAATTTAAAACAAGATTGGCGTGAACTTCATTTTCTTGCGCGACTCTTTCTGGATTACGAACCAGGAATCCATTACCCACAGATTCAAATGCAAGCTGGACTAACAGGCATGAATATCATTCGCATTTACAATCCAATTAAGAATTCTAAAAAGCATGATCCTGAAGGGGAATTCATCCGAAGATGGGTACCTGAATTGGCGGAAATTCCAGTCGAATTTATTCATGAACCCTGGTTGTTAAGTGAGATGGAACAAACGCTTTATTCCTTCCGAATTGGAACTGATTATCCTGCTCCAATTGTTGACCTAGAAGAAACTCAGCGAAGTTCGAGCGAAGAGGTTTGGTCCTTCCGTAAGGAACTAGCCGTGAAAAAGGACGCAAAACGCATTGTGAAAAAACACGTTAATCCGCGCAAATGAAACAACGAAAAAAGAGCGATTTACCGGAGAAAATCTGTCTGACTTGTCAGCGTTCCTTTACTTGGAGAAAGAAATGGGAGAAAGTCTGGGATGAAGTAAAATATTGCAGTGATAAATGTCGTATGAATAAAGCAAAATGATGAAGAATGTCGGCATAATTTTCCCACATCAATTAATAGAGGATACATCTGTTTTCACTGCTTGCGATGTATTGATTTTAGTGGAAGAATTTTTGTTTTTCCGTCAATTTTCTTTCCACAAACGAAAATTAGCCTACCACCGTGCAACGATGAAGCAGTATGAGTTTTTTCTGCAATCAAAAGGATTTACGGTTCGGTATATTGATACGGACGATGAACGATCAGATATTCGCATATTGATTCAGCGTTTATCAACTGAGGAGATGAACCTTGTTCACTATATAGACCCGACAGATAATTGGTTGGAGAAAAGATTGCAAAGTACAGCCACTACGTTCAATGTTTCCTTAGAAAAACACCCTTCTCCATTGTTTTTGAACGACACCGATGATTTTGCTGCTTTTGCCGCGCGAAAAAAATTGTTTCAGACCGAATTTTACAAAGCACAGCGCACGAAACGCAACTTGTTGATGGCTGCTGATGGTGGTCCCCAAGGTGGAAAATGGTCCTTTGATGAGGACAACCGCAAACGGTATCCAAAAGGACTCAAGCCACCTGAAGTAGACGTGCCAAAGAAATCATCTTTCGATGAAGAAGCCGATCGATATGTAGAGAAACACTTCTCTACAAATCCAGGTTCTTTGAACGATTCTTGGAATTATCCGAGTTCATTTGATGAAAGCAAGCGATTCCTGAATGCTTTTTTCGTAAATCGTTTTGCGCAATTTGGAACGTATGAGGACGCCATTCTGAAAAAGGAATTGGTACTCAACCACAGTGTGATTAGTCCGATGTTAAACATTGGCTTATTGACTCCTCAACTCGTAGTTGACGAAGCCATTCGATACGCAGCTGAACATGATGTCCCTATGAATTCCCTTGAGGGATTTATTCGTCAAATCGTTGGTTGGCGTGAGTTTATTCGCATGGTCTATGAACTGAAAGGTAGTGAGGAGCGAACGCGAAACTATTGGGGATTTTCCCGAAAGATTCCAGCTTCATTTTGGCAAGGAAACACGGGGATTCCACCTATTGATGAAACCATAAAAAAGGTTTTGGACACTGGATATTGTCACCACATTGAACGATTAATGGTTCTTGGTAATTTCATGCTTTTGTGCGAATTTGATCCTGATGAGGTATACCGATGGTTCATGGAACTGTTCATCGATGCTTACGACTGGGTGATGGTTCCAAATATTTATGGGATGAGTCAATTTGCCGATGGTGGACTCATGTCAACAAAACCGTACATTAGTGGAAGTAATTATTTGATGAAAATGAGTGATTACGAAAAAGGCGAGTGGCAAACGACATGGGATGGACTTTTCTGGCAATTTATGGATAAACAGCGAACTTTTTTCCTGTCAAATCCACGCATAGGAATGTTGGTTCATAGCTTCGACAAGATGACGGAAGATAAGCAAATGGCTCACTTAAAATTTGCGAAATCCTATCTGCAAAAAATAGATTTGGAATTACTAATTGAACAGAACTATTGATTTTAATTTCACTAAAATGAAACATATTCAACGTATCCAAGAACTCATTCAATCACTCGGACTACTTGCACATCCGGAAGGTGGTTACTACAAAGAAACGTATCGAAGTATCGAAACGATGGATGGAGAACAGTCTCTGATGACGTCTATTTTGTTTTTACTCACCTTCGAAAACTCTTCAAATTTTCACCGTATTCAAAGCGATGAACATTGGTATTTTCATGAAGGGAGTCCACTCATTGTTCACGTCATAGGGGAAAACGGTCATGAGCAAAAACGACTTGGACTCGATTTATCTGCGGGACAAAGTCCATACCACTTAGTTAAAAAACAAGACATATTTGGCAGTGAAGTACAAGAAGAAGGCGGCTATACACTGGTTTCCTGTGCGGTAGCACCGGGATTTATGTTCCGGGATTTTGAATTATTTTCGAGACAAGAATTATTGGATCAATATCCACAGCATGAGGAGATTATTTGTCGCTTGACAAAAGAGTAGCCGTCCTCGCAACAAAAAACGGATTCAATAGATTCGCTTTATTATAACGAAGGGCTTCACCCGTTTCCGCATGAACTACAGATCCACCTAGCGCTTCTAAAATGGCTTGTCCGGCAGCGATGTCCCATTCCATGGTTGGTGCAAAACGCGGATAAATGTCTGCGGTTCCAAGGGCTAAATCGAAAAACTTCAAAGCAGAACCTTTTTGGGAAAATTCGATTTCTGTAGAAATAGACTGTAGGGATTCAATGATTTCAAGCATAGATCCGGAATGGTGGCTTCTTGAACCTATGAGCACGATTGGATTATTGTGTTTATCAGGAATAGAAAGTTTTTTCCAAGTAGAATAATTATGTGCTTCGTCGAATGAAAAAATGTAGACACCTGTTTCTTCAGATCCTATGATTATTTCACGTCGCACGGGTGAGGCAATGAGTCCAAAATGTGCTTTGCTATCCTTGATTAATGCGATATTCACCGCGAATTCCCCATTTTTTTTGATGAATTCCTTTGTTCCATCTAGTGGATCTACACACCAGCATTCGGTCCATTGGGCACGTTCCTCGAAGGACATTTTTTCCGTTTCTTCGCCAGTGATGGGAATTTTATAAGGACTTAAGTGCTGACCAATAATATCAGATGAAGCAAGATCCGCTTGTGTTAAAGGAGAACCATCTGCCTTGATGATTTCTTCAAAATCGTTTTGATAAATCTGCATAATCGCTTCCGAGGCAGCGATACTCGCATGAATGGCGGCGATGTATTTTTCGTGAAATGGATTCAATCAAAGTGCATTTCTCGAACGACATCAGGTACAACAAGGTCACCTTCCGTTTTTGAAATGATTTCCTCGACGCTTACTCCTGGTGCACGTTCGATTAAGTGGAATTTTCCGTCCTTGATTTCCAATACGGCTAATTCCGTCACGACTTTTTTCACACAGCCAACACCAGTTAATGGCAAGGTACATTCTTTAAGTATTTTAGATTCTCCTGCTTTATTACTGTGCATCATTGCAACGATGATGTTTTCTGCAGATGCCACAAGGTCCATTGCGCCGCCCATTCCTTTTACCATTTTTCCTGGTATTTTCCAATTGGCAATATCACCATTTTGAGAAACCTCCATGGCTCCAAGGACAGTCAATTGAACGTGTTGTCCACGAATCATCGCAAATGAAGTTGCAGAGTCAAAGAAAGAAGCTCCAGGAACCGTAGTAATCGTTTGTTTCCCCGCATTGATTAAATCAGCATCTTCTTCTCCTTCAAAAGGAAAAGGTCCCATGCCTAAAATGCCATTTTCTGATTGAAATTCTACTTCAATACCGTGAGGAATGTAATTAGCAACAAGCGTTGGAATTCCAATTCCCAAGTTAACGTACCATCCGTTTTTTAATTCTTGTGCAATGCGTTGTGCGATGCCGTTTTTATCGAGTGCCATACCGTTGTGCTTATGCGTTTTTTCTAACTGTTCGTTGCTCGATTCTTTTCTCGAATTTCTCCCCTTGGAAAATTCGTTGAACGAAAATACCCGGTGTATGAATTTGATTAGGATCTAAGGTTCCAGCTGGAACAAGTTCTTCGACTTCTGCAACGGTAATTTTACCAGCCATGGCCATCATGGGATTAAAGTTGCGTGCAGCAGCTTTGTAAATGAGGTTTCCTTCCGTGTCGCCTTTCCATGCTTTCACGATGGCAAAGTCTGCGTTTAATGCACTTTCTAAAATGTGTGGCTTTCCATTAAATACACGAACTTCTTTTCCTTCAGCTACTTCGGTTCCGTATCCTGCTGGCGTAAAAAATGCGGGTATACCAGCACCACCAGCTCGACATCTTTCAGCTAAACTTCCTTGTGGAATTAAGTCAACTTCGAGTTCACCACTCAGCATTTGACGCTCAAATTCATCGTTTTCACCGACATATGAACTGATCATTTTTTTCACTTGCTTGGCTTGCAACATCAGTCCAATTCCATAATCGTCCACACCAGCATTGTTGCTAATACACGTTAGGTTTTTCGTTCCCAATTTAACTAACTGTCCAATGGAATTTTCAGGAATGCCACAAAGACCAAATCCACCCAACATCAGCGTCATGTCATCTTCGATGCCTACTAACGCTTCCTCTACATTCTTTACAACTTTGTTCATCGCTTAAAATTCAAATGGGACTTCAGATTCATCAACGGTTTCAGGCTGAGGGACATCTGTACAATCATAAGCTTCTTCGTCATAATCTTCCGGTGGAACGAAATCGCTGGTAGAAAGTGCAATGACAGGATCTTTGTACACGCGTTGCATATAATACCCGTAAATCGGCAATGCCATGCGTGCTCCTTGTCCCCAAGTCATGCTTTGGAATCGTACTGCACGATCTTCCGCTCCAACCCAAACTCCTGTCACAAGTTCCGGAGTAATTCCAATAAACCATCCATCGGAGTTGTTTTGTGTCGTCCCGGTTTTACCTGCTGTCGGAGCAGTAATTCCTCCCCAGCTTCTTCCACTGCGTAAACTTCCTGCTGTTCCATACTGAACAACACCTTTCATCATTTTTAATATTTCATAGGAAACGGTCGAGTTTAAGGCTTGTTCCCGGTGTTCAGTAGCGCTATAAATCACTTTTCCGTTTCGATCAGTAATACGTTCAATCGTTGTAGGTCTTACATAGATTCCATTATTTGGAAAGATACATTGTGCCGCTACCAACTGGTATAAAGAAAGATCCATACTACCAAGACACATAGATGGAACGACATCGTTTTTATTTAATTCAATTTCCGTTTTCTTCAATAATTTCTCAATTTGAAAGGGCCCACCAATTTTCTGAACTGGATTAAATGCGCCCATTCGGGCCATCACTGCTACAGTTGTTGGATTGGAAGATTGAGCTAATCCATCTTTCACAGAACCAGCAGGCGTTCCTTGGGGACAATATTGACCAACGACTTTGTTGTGATCATCCACCAAATCCACACAATACTCACCAGATGAAAAAGTGGTACATGGATTCACCACTTTCATGGACAGTGCTGCCGCGTAAACGAATGGTTTTATCGTTGATCCAACTTGGCGTTTACCTTGACGTACATGATCGTATCCAAAGTGCTTAAAATTCACACCGCCAACCCATGCCCGGACGAAACCAGAGGATGGATCGATAGATAAAAGCCCAGCGTGTAAAAACGCTTTGTAATAACGGATAGAATCATTTGGTGTCATGGTCGTGTCCCGCTCTCCGCTCCACGAGAAAACGGTCATTGTGGTCGGAGTATCGAAGCTTTTTCTAATGTCATTATCAGAGTAGCCAGCTAATGTCATGTTTTGAAAACGACCAGAAGAAGTTCGTGCAGACTCCATGATCTGATTCACCATTTTGCTCTCAATGGCATTCGAGAACGGATAGTTTTTTACGCGACGGTTGTTCAGGTCAAATTGGGGCTGTAATTCCTCCTTGATGTGACGTTCAACCGCATATTCAGCGTAGCGTTGCAAGGAAGGATTTAAGGTTGTGTAGATTTTCAATCCATCGCTATAAATATCGAAAGGCTCTCCCTCTTCGTTGACATATTTATAGGAACCATCTTCGTTTTTCGTTTGTAGAATTTGAGTGACTTCTTTGCGCAAGGACTCACGGAAATACGGAGCCATACCTTCCTTGTGATCTAAGGATTTGTATTGAATAACAATTGGCAAAGCTTTCAAGCGGTCGTATTCCTCTTGGGTTAATTTATTTTTGATGCCTTCGTTTTCACCTTTACTGTTTTTCAACCACTGAAACAACACTTGGTTTCTTCGAGAAAGCGCACGCAGAGAATCTTCCGCTCGAATGTCAGCCATTTGATCGAATGTCACCTTTTCTGGAGCAATTCCAGCACGCTCAGCCGCTTTGTTTCTATAGTTTTTAATCTTGTATTTGTAGGGATTAAACAAATCTGGATTTTTACACATTCCCACCAATACCGCGGCTTCTATTTTGGAAAGTTCTTTTGGTCTTTTGTTAAAGTAAACTCGGGAAGCATTTTCAATTCCAACTGCATTATATAAGAAGTCAAATTGATTTAAATACATCGTGATGATTTCCTCTTTGGTAAAACGTTCTTCCAAGCGTTTTGCAATGATATTTTCCCGCGCTTTTTCATTCAAACGACGGAATTTCCCAAGAATACCACCTAATGGCAAATCAAATGTTTCACCGTTTGCACGGGCCAACTCCGCTAATTGTCTTTGTTTTAGGGTATAAATCAATTTCGCTAACTGCTGTGTAATGGTAGAAGCACCGCCTTTGCGGCCAAGACTTGCAAAAGACCTTACCAATCCTTTAAAGTCCACTCCAGAGTGACTGTAAAACCGTTCGTCTTCTGTGGAAATTAAGGCATCAAAGACATACGGGGAAATTTCACGGTATTTCACGCTGGTGCGATTCACGGCCCAAAAACGTCCAATAACCGTATCTTCTTTCACGCTTTTTTTCGCAATGATTAGTGATGCTTGTAATTCAGGTGGGTTATCCAGACTGGCAACAGATGGAAGCACACTTTCCGATTGTAACAGCAATAAAGCGGTCACCAATACAAATGGAATCAAAGACAGTCCCCAGAATATTTTGGTAAACTTCTTCGTTTCTTCTTCTGACATTTTCGGCTCATTCTTTTTCATAACTCAAAATTAACGACAATTATCGTAACACATCTTTCCGCTGACTATCCAATTTTAGTAAGATAAACATCATCATACAAAAGGACATCATGGAGGAACCTCCGTAACTAAAGAAAGGCAGTGGAATACCAATAACTGGAGCAAAACCGATATTCATCCCAATATTAATCGCAAAGTGATAAAATAAAATCATCCCAACGCAATAGGCGTAAACACGATTAAAAATCGACCGTTGTCGTTCCGCAATGAAAATGATGCGGATCAACATGAATAGATAGCCTCCAAACAGGAAAATGATTCCAACAAATCCCCATTCTTCTGCAAATGGACAAAAAATGAAGTCGGTTTCACTTTCTGGAACGTGGTTACTTTCCACGCTGGAAACAGATGCTTTATTGTATCCTTTTCCAAGTAATCCACCTGATCCAACTGCTGCCATTGCTCGGTTACGGTTGTAATCTTTTCCGTTTGGATCTTCCCGTAAGCCTAAAAACAATTCAATTCGATCTTTTTGATGTGTGGCCAAACTGTTAAAGCCATTATCCACAATAAAGGATAAGCTACTTGTAAGAATGAATCCCAAGATAATGATCACGGTTCCTCTTGTACGTTCCCTTTTTGCTGAAAAACGCTGTAAAAATAATATCGATAATACCGAGAAGATTAAAATAGTAGCAATTACTCCAATCGAACCAGAAACAGGAAATGGCAAAAAGAAGAAGTCTAATTGTACGGAATTCAACAAGAGTGTGATGACGCTAATAAAGATCATCACAAATAGTATCGGAATAAAGTGACTTCCCACCCATGTCTCCTTGAAACGAACACCTGGAATACTATTCACAAAGCTCAAAATGATGGGATCGAAGGTGAGTCCTTCACGGTACATTACAAATAGAAAAGATGTAAAAACAACAAATGTACCGGCATCCGGTTGTAGTAAAATGAGTGCCATTGGAACGAGTAAAATCGCACTTGCTGTCATCACACTACTAATGTTTTGTTGCTTGACACTAATTCCACTGATGTATTTAGCCAACAAAAGTGCGGTGGAAATTTTGGCGAATTCTGCAGGTTGAATCCCCATAGTACCTATGCCAATCCAAGCGCGCGCACCATGTACAGCAGGCATAAAGAGTACAACAACGAGTAGAAATAAGGTAAATAAATAGATGGGAAAGGCAAAGCGACGGTAGATATCTGAATCAATTAAAAACACAATCAGTCCAAGGAATAAGGATACCACAATCCAAATCAATTGTTTTCCATACATCATAGAAACATCATAAATGGCAGGATGTAAATCATCGTAGGCTACGGAATATAGCGTAGCCATTCCAGTCACCAACATCACCATAAAAGTGATGAACAATGGCCAGTCCAAATGGGAAATTAAACCTTCTTCTTTTCTCATTCTCCTGGAGTTGTTATGTAGGCCAATTTCGCTTCCAAAATACGCTTCTCTTTTTCCTTGTCAGTAATTTTTCGTTTGATGTATTTTTCGATCATCAGGCTTGCAATAGGCGCCGCCCATGTCCCGCCGAAACCGGCATTTTCAACAAATACTGCAATAGCAATCTTTGGTTTATTCATAGGCGCAAATGCAATAAATACGGAGTGATCTTCCCCATGTGGATTTTGTACGGTTCCGGTTTTACCACAAATCATGATGTTTTCCAAGCGCGCCATTCTAGCTGTACCTCCATTTTCATTCACCACTCGTCGCATTCCTTCAATCACTGGCCAGAAATGTTTGGCGTTCACCATTGTTCTTTTCTTCGTGCGATACTCGATTAATGGACCTTTTCGTCCGATTGATTTTACAAAGTGGGGAACATAATACCAACCTTTGTTTGCAATAATAGCGGCAATATTTGCCATGTGTAATGGAGTCAATTTTACTTCTCCCTGTCCAATGGAAATCGAGCGAATGGTCGAGAAGGCCCATTGGTGATGTCCATACCATTTATCGTAATATTTTGCATCAGGAATTAACCCAGGACGCTGTCCAGAAATATCGGCATCTAATGATTTTCCTAATCCAAAACTATTCATGTATTGGTGCCATTTATTAAGTCCGTATTCAGCATCAGCAAATAATTTTTTTTTCTTCCCTTGTTGAATAATACGTCGCACCACTGCGTAATAGTATGGATTACACGAAAACTGAACGGCTTCTGCCACATTACGTGCGGACGGGTGATTGTGACAACCAACCATGCTTTTATCGCAGGGAAAACCGGATTCCTCCGTGATGACACCTTCTTGCAATCCAATTAACGATTGCACCAATTTAAAAATGGATCCAGGTGGATATTCTGCTTGTAGTGGACGAGGGAACAAGGGCATGTTTTTGTCTAAGGCAAGTTTCGGATAGTTTTGGCTGATATTTCGTTTCCCCACCAACATATTCGGATCATACGAAGGAGCCGAAACCATGGCTAAGATTTCTCCGGTGGATGGTTCAATCGCAACGATACATCCTTTTTTGTTTTTCATTAATTTTTCACCGTAGGACTGAATAATCATATCCATGCCGAGTTTCAGTGGGTCCGCTTGACGTGCAGTAGTGTCGTATTTTCCATCGGCAAATGGTTCAATGGCATTGTTCAACGCGGACGTGACAATGTATTTGATTCCTTTTCTACCGCGTAATTCACGCTCATAGAATTTTTCGATTCCAGATCGACCAATATTATCTCCAGGCCTGTAAAAGCGATCATCATCAACTTCCTCGCGGTTGACCTCGGATAAATATCCCATGATATTTGCGCCACTTTTAAACGGATAATTCCGCATACTGGTCACTTTCTCGTAGAAACCAGGGAAATTTTCAAGGTGCGGGGCAATGCGGGAAATTTCTTCCAAGGTCAACTCCTTCAAAAATGGATATTTGCGTATTTTTTGGTAATTCGAGGTGCGTTTGCCAGAACTTTTGTTGTAATACGTTCCTTCTCCTTTGACAATTTCCTTAAATCGATTGCGCACATCTTTGACGGTCCACCCAATTAATTTTGCAAAAGCAGCAGTATCGAGGTGTTTGATTTCGTCTTCCACCATCATCAAGTTGAAATATGTACGATTCGAAACTATTTTCATTCCATTTCGATCGAATACAACGCCACGAGGCGGTGTAATTTCGATGCGTTTTTCCGCTACCTCATGTGCACGGAGTGTCCAGGTATCATCGATGACTTGCATGTAAAATAAACGAAATGTGTAAAGGAATCCCACCAAAATAATGAAGGCCATGATCACATAACGTCGGATGTCAAAATTCATTTCGATTTGGATTTTTTAATCAAGAAGCTTTGTAATAGCAAGCAAATTAAAAAGGATGGTACAGCACTAAAGATGGTTTTTTGTAGGATAAAAAAGAACTGATTGAATTGAAAAATTTCCACAAGGAAGTACCAGAAGTGATGGGCAAGCAAGAGGATTCCGAAAACATAGGTAAACCAACGGTTTCCCATGTCAAAAACATTCGGTTCTTTCAAGGGGTCGTATCCCTCACGTGGGCCATAGAATTTGAAAATAATCGGGCGTAAATACGCCATCAGCACCAATGATGAAGCGTGCAATCCGTAAGTATTTGAGAAAATATCGATGATGATTCCCATTAAGAATGCTAATCCCATTAAAGAGATGACACCCAACTCAAATGGCAGTAACATGATAAAAAGTGGATGAATCATCAAATGAAAACCATAGCCAATCTCCAATTGATTGAAAACAATGGTTTGTAGCACGACAAACACAATGAAGCGAATGATATTTTTCGTTAGGTTATTCATCTCAATATGTCTTCTTCTTCATCAGGTGGAATTTGACCCTCCAATGCTTGTTGTTCTTCAATCATTAAATTTTTTACTACATACACCCGTTGTAACGTTCGGTAATCTTCAGAGTATCGCACAACCACATTCCATAGAGGTTCTCCTTCAATGGACTCAATTCTCTCCACTTTTCCAACGGGGATTCCTTTGGGAAATATACCGGATCCACCACGCGTGACCACGCGTGACCATCGTTTAATACGCAAGTCATTGGAAATACCGTCAATCGATCCGCGTCTTGGATCATGTCCATCCCATTTCAAAATCCCCGCCAAATGAATGGGCTCAATAATCACATCGATGTTGATGTCTTTCGTTAGAACTGACTTCACCACACAGTAATGTTCGCTGATATTGTGCACAATTCCTACAACTCCTTTGTCCGAAAACACCCCCATATTCGTTCTCACCCCTTGTTTGCTTCCGATGTTCAGGGTGAAGTAATTATTTCTTCTCGTCACAGAGGAATTAATCACCATTCCAGGTATGTACGTGTACTGCTGCTTAAAAATAGTGTCATCTACTTTTACTTTTCCAGCACTCAATGTATACATAAACTCAGGCAGTCGTTCACGTAAACGAATATTCTCACGTTGCAATGCGTAGTTATTTTTGCTTAAGTCAAAATGCTTCGTCACATCGTTTTCCCAAGTGAGAACTTTGGCCGTCACATTTGATGCAGTTGTTAAGTATTGACTCCTAGGAAAACTTAAAAATTGCACATAAATCACCAACGAAATGATCTGCAAGGAAGCAAAGACCAAAAAGATTTGAAATCGACGTAAAAAGGCGATGAGATTGCGCATAAAAACAAAGGTAATGATTGCGTTTTAGAACCTTTCAATCTCCGGATGATTGATATTAACAAAATAGGGATATTTATTAATAGTTTTTGAGTCCTTAGTGCGCAGTGTCGAATTTGTTTTTTGGGAAAAGGATCTTACGCTTCTTACACTCGTTATTGGTATTTGCGGTGTCTTTCGCTTAGATCAATACTCGGTTGATTGTGGTGAGGACATAGTTTCTTTCGCTGAGCTCAAGAAATGAAAACGTTTTACAGGATTAACGCTCTCCGCTCTCGTTGTTCGCTCTGATATTGGTTTCGCTTAGCTCAACCAATGATTTCGTTGCAACAAAATTAGCACATTGGCATATTGGCACATTCTTTCGCTGAGCTCAAGAAATGAAAACGTTTTACAGGATTTACGATCTCCGCTCTCGTTGTTCGTTCTGATATTGGTTTCGCTTAGCTCAACGAATGATTTCGCTAGTAAAATTAGCACATTGGCAGATTGGCACATTAGCACATTCTTTCGCTTAGCTCAAGAAATGAGAACGTTTTACAGGAATAACGCTCTCCGCTCTCGTTGTTCGTTCTGATATTGGTTTCGCTTAGCTCAACGAATGATTTCGCTGGTAAAATTAGCACATTGGCAGATTGGCACTCCGCCGCGGCGGAAGCACATTAGCACATTAAACTGGGATTACTCGCTATCGCTCGTGTTCCCGGTTTTTGGGGAGCTTCAAAGAATCTAAAAGCTAAGTTGCTGCGCAACTTTGGCTTTTTTTGTTTCACTTCGCTTACAAAAGCGAGCTTTTGATGCGAGTGGAAACAAAAAAAGCCAGCCTTACGGCTAGCTTTTAGATTCTTTGGCGGAGAGGGCGGGATTCGAACCCGCGATAAGCTTTAGACCTATACACACTTTCCAGGCGTGCTCCTTAAACCACTCGGACACCTCTCCAGGTATTTTGTGGATTGCAAAAGTAGTGAAAAGTTCTGATTACTCAAGAACCATAGATCAGAAGTCCTATGGAGAAGTAAATAAATAGTCCAATGATGTCATTTAATGTAGTCACAAATGGACCAATAGCCAAAGCTGGATCGACTTTGTAACGATTTAGAATTAAAGGAAATAAGGTGCCGAAAATCGCAGCGAATAGAATGACTGTAAACAAGGAAATACTCACAACAATGCCAAGTTCTGAGTTTTCAAAAACCGAGGCTACACCAAAAATAAGGGATGCTAAAAATAGTCCATTTAACAATCCTACTTTTGCTTCTCGCCATAATTTAGGCAAAATACGACCTAAATCTTTATCTCCTCGGGCTAAGGATTGTACAACAATCGCAGAGGATTGCACGCCTACGTTTCCTCCCATTGCAGTGATTAAGGGGATGAAAAAAGCCATTGCGGGAATCTTTGTAATGCTTCCTTCAAAGTTTGAAATTACTTTTGCTCCAATGGTTCCACCAACCATCGCAATAACCAACCAAGGTAGACGCGAACGACTGATGCGCCAAGTACTGGCGTCAAAGTCTACACTGTCCGTAATACCTGTCGCCATCTGGAAATCTTTGTCCGCCTCTTCTTTGATGTAATCAACAACGTCATCTAAGGTAATGCGTCCTACCAATTTGTTTTGGTAATCAACAACCGGAACAGAGACTAAGTCATATTTTTCCATCACCATAGCCACTACTTCAGCGGAGTCACTCGCTTTGACAGAAATGATTTTCTTAGATTGGTAAATGTCAGCAATTTTTGTTTTGGCGTTTGCGAATAACAATCGCTTTAAGGATAAGACACCTAAAAGGCGATCCTGTTCGTCAACCACAAAAATGTTATATACTTTTTCAACATCTTCGGCTTGTTTCCGAAGTTCAATGATTGCGCGGTTTACAGGCCAAGAAACATGTGCTTGAAAAAACTCTTTTTGCATGAGTCCACCTGCTGTATCGTCGTCGTAATTTAATAGATCAACGATGTCCTCCGCGGCTTCATCATCCTCCATTTGAGAGATGACCTCACGTATTTTTTCTTCGGTTAATTCACCAAGAATATCCGCGGCATCATCAGAATCGAGGTTCTCGAGCTGATCGGCAATTTCTTTACTGGATAAGGAAGCAAGGAATCGGTCCCGAATTTCCTCGTCCAACTCCATAAGGATATCGGCCTGGGTTTCTTCATCCACTAAAAAGTAAACGTATCTCGCTTCGTCGTTGGTGAGGGTATCGATGATCTCTGCTACCTCTGCGTGGTGAAGTTCAAGGACGTTTTCGTGAATCCAAGATAAATCTTGCTCTGCGATTTTTGTTCGCAGCATTTGAATAAATTCCTTGGTCAGTTCGAAACGCACGTTCTACTTTTTGACAAAGATACGGAATTGCCTTTGAAAGGTTTAGTTATGGGATTATGAAATCATTAAGTGGACAAATGAACGCCTCTAATCGTGGCAAAGTTCCTCTACTTGATGGAAAAGATCATGTGCTTTGGTCATTTCTTTAAGTAAGACTTCATCGTTGGTATTTTTCCCAACCAATTCGTGAATCTTCGCACATTGTTCTTCCAAATCAGCTAACGCTTTGTGAACGTTCGGTTTATCCTTTGACACCGGTGGTTTTGAAGCACTGAATAAAATTGCCTTTGCTAGAAGTTCTCCGGAACGTGTTCTTAAAGGAGCGAAATTTCCATCCTCGCATGGATGAAAGGTTTGAGCCATCACTTTATGGAAATCTTTTAAGGCCATCCAATTGTCCTTTTCAATTTCACTTAACAATGGATCAACAAGCGCGTTAGTGTATTTCTCCGAAACAATTCCCCAATCGATGAGGTTGAAGATGCCACTCAGATAATCTCCTCGTTTGTTTTGGTATTTTAAGTAATAGGCATGTTCCCACACGTCAATTCCTAAAATGGGAATTCCACGGTCTTTTGCTACATCCATGATGGGATTGTCTTGATTCCCTGTACTTGTCACCATCAATTTTTTATCCGGAGTGACGATTAACCATGCCCATCCAGAACCGAAACGTGTACTTGCGGCTTGTGTCAATGCTTTTTTCAAGGAATCCATGCTTCCGTATTGCGCTTTTATGGCTGCTTCAAAGGCTGCTTGAACGACTGTGGTTTGCTTGTCCTTGGGTGCTAAAATCTCCCAAAATAAACTGTGATTGTAATGTCCGCCTGCATTGTTGCGAATGACGTCCGAACGAAAACTTGCATCCATCAATAATTGATTCATGCTAAGTGTTGCCAACTTGGTTCCAGCTAGTGCTTTGTTCAAATTCGTTACATACGCCTGATGGTGCTTGCTGTGGTGGATTTCCATCGTCTGTGCATCAATATAAGGTTCGTAACTTGCATAACTATAAGGTAATGCTGGCAGTTTGAATTCTTGCGCGAAGAGCAAGGTACTCATGGAAATGAACAGAATGGAAAGAAGTGCTTTCATGCGAAGTTTTTTGACAAAGTTACAGTAAAACAAGGGCCAAAAACGAGAAGGAGTGTTAATGACTCGTTAAATATTCTGAAGGTCAACCATTCGCATCGCGATGAAGGCTTTTAATACCCGTTCACCCACATTTGGAACTTCGATGTGGATCAGGTACATTCCACCAGAAACAGGGATATCTGCATGATTCGTAAGTGTCCAGTCTTGATAGGTCAAGGGATTATCTTTTTTGATCGTTTTCACCAATTTCCCGTTGGAAGTGTAAATTTTGATGGTACATCGTTCTGGTAAGTTGGTAATTTTCACCCGATTGTCTAGTTTATTTCGCTCATACTCGGAAAAAGCTAAATATGGATTCGGAACGACATTAATCATCGCCAATGCTTCTTTCAACTGGTCTTGCGAGCCAACTTTTGTTGCGATGTCATCCATAGACCAACCGTACATTGGTTTCCCGCCGTTTTCTCCTGATCCAACAAAGTTTTTGTACTCCTTGTTGATGCGCAGTTTAATCGTTACATCACTTGCCAACAAACTTTGTCCGAAGCGTACCATT
>CAIZQH010000013.1 GCA_903935095.1 uncultured Flavobacteriales bacterium
CGTTAAATTCACACTGGTTCCACTACAAATATTGGTAGATCCAGCTGCTGTGATCGTTGCTACTGGAATTGGATTGACGATTACAGTTGTAACGGCAGATGTTGCCGTACATCCGTTTGAACCGGTTAATGTTACGGTATGTGTACCTGCTGATCCTACGGTGATGGTCGGTGTATTTGCACCATTGCTCCACGCATAAGATGCCGCTGTTCCTGTACTCAAGGTAACGGTTGATCCTGCACAAATATCCACATTCGTTCCTGGATAAATAACTGCGGTCGGTGCAGCTAATACGTTGACATTAATGGAATTCGAAGTTGCTGTACACCCATTTGCTGCCGTCACAAAAACAGAATAAACACCTGTAGTTGTTGCAGAAATGGATTGTGTTGTTTCATTCGTTGACCATAAGTATGAACTTGCAGGTGTAGCATTGATGACAACACTTCCACCCTGACAGAATGTAGTTCCACTGGCTTGAGTAATCACAGCCGTAGGAGAAGGAAGTACGTTTAATGCTATAACAGAAGATATTGCGGTACATCCCTCAGCACTAATTGCTTCCACTGTATAATTTCCTGCAACGGATACATTGATAGATTGAGTAGTCGCTCCGGTACTCCATAAATATCCACTAGCCGTTGCAGCATTTAAACTTAAACTAGTTCCACTACAAATCGTTGTTGATCCAGCTGCTGTGATGCTTGCTATAGGAAGTGCATTCACCACCACAGAAATAGGTAAGGATGTAGACGAACAATTGAATGAATTACTAACTGTAACGGAATACGTTCCAGAAGCAGACACCGTAATCGATTGTGTGGTTGCTCCGTTTGACCAAAGGTAATTATAGGAGTTTCCTGTTGGCGCTGACAAGGTCACATTTCCTCCTTGACAGAAGGTTGTTGGACCACTCGTAGTTATGGTTGAGCTAGGAACTGGATTAAAGTTCACATATACTGGTGTAGATGTTACCGAACAAACACCATTGGTTGCCGTTACGGAGTAATTTCCCGTAGAAGTAGCAGTGATTGTTTGCGTTGTTGCACCGTTGCTCCATAAGTATGATCCAGCAGTTGGAACAGTTAATCCAACCGAACCACCATCACAAATATTCGTTGGTCCATTCGCTGTAATTACCGCAATTGGAACCGGTGTCAATGCGACCGTTGAAACAGCCGAAGTAACCGTACAACCATTAGTTCCCGTTAAGGTAACCGAGTAGTTTCCTGCTGTATTCACAGATATTGTTGGTGTGTTTGCGCCATTGCTCCATGCATAAGACACCGCCGACCCTGTACTTAAAGTAACATTGGATCCAGCACAAATATTAATGGCACCTGTTGGATAAATTGTCGCTGTTGGAATCGGAAGAACCGTTACTGTAGTAGGAAGAGAGGTAACTGAACACCCTCCCGTAGCCGTTACCGTCAACGTGTAAGAACCAGAAGTCGATGCCGATATTGATTGAGTCGTTTCACCCGTGCTCCACAAGTAATTGTATCCTGCTCCTGAAGGCGCAGTCAATGTCACACTACCTCCTTGACAGAACGTCGTTGAACCACTTGATGTAATGAATGCAGCTGGTGGTGTACTTACAGTAATACTCGCTGTTGCCGTTCCTGGGTTCGGATTCAAACATCCTGGGACATTTGCCACATAATAAGAAACGGTTGCCGCTCCGACGGTTAACGCATTTGCTGAACCTGATAATGGATTCACCGTTAAGATGTTAGTATTACTTGAACTCCAGATTCCGTTTGCGGTGGTATTGGATAAATTAGAGGTATTTCCTAAACAGAAGCTCGGGAAGTTCCCAGTTCCAGTAATCGCTGCAACCGTTGGAGCAGCAATAACGGTTATCGTTAATGGTGCCGATGTTGCTGAACATCCAAAACCATTCGTTACCGTTACGGAATAGTTACTTATTCCAATCGTACTTGAGTTTACAGCAATAATCGAGGTGGTTGCTCCATTGCTCCATAAGTATGAAATGGCAGAGGAAGATTGTAAGTTCATCGCTTCACCTTGACAGATAGAAGTGGCTAATGGAGAGAGGATCAGCGCGGTTGGCACTGCTTTCACTTGGATTATTTTCGTTGCTGTACTAAAACATGAAGTGACGCTATTTGTTACGGTATAGCTTACTGTGATGGTTCCCGCAGATACACCAGTTAATGCACCAGAAGCAGAAATGCTTCCAATGGCTGGGTTGCTAGAAGTCCATACTCCCCCACTCGCTAAGTTTGTTAAGTTGATGGTCGATCCAACACACACTCCTGAGTTTCCTCCTGAAATGGTTCCTGCAGAGGGAACTGCATTGATCGTCACCAAGGCAGTACTAGATGATAGCACACCACATGTTCCTGTAACCACCACGGAATAAGACCCACTATTGCTGGTTAAGGGATTTGAAAAGTTGTAAGTTGCATTCGTTGCCCCTGTTATCGCAGATAGCGGTGGAGTTGAACCAAGGTACCATTGGTACTGTAGGTTTGCTCCAAGACCTGAAACAGAAAGTGCAGTTGGATTCAAGGCACAACCGGTGTAGGATTGCGGTTGCGTTGTAATTAATGTGTTTGGATTAATCACCACATTTGCTACAGAAGATGTAAGACTGGAACATCCACCTTGGACATCCACAGTATACAATCCGGATTGAGTAACAACACTGGAATTAATGAGGTATTGAGCATTTGTTTCATTTTGAATTGCTACCCCTCCTTTTTTCCATTGGTAACTTACCGTGGGTGTTCCAGATGCTTGAATGGACAAACTCAAAGGATCTCCTTCACATAAGTTAGCACTTAAAGGCTGAACGGAAATCGTTGTTAATGGATTCATTGTTAACTGTACAGCAGGTGATGTCACTGTACCACAGGTTGCACTCACGGCAACAGCATACTGACCCGCATTCAAAGCTTGTAGGTTTGGTATCGCATAACTTGCATTAATTGCTCCGGAGATAGCTAAACCATTAAATAGCCATTGATAAGAAATACTTCCTTGTCCTTGAGCCACAGTGCTAAATGTTGCCGTAGTTGCTTGACAAACCGCTTGTGCCACTGGCGGTGTCGTAATTGCCGTTGGTGTATTAATGGAAATGGTCGCAATAGCAGAGCTTGCGCTACCACATGTACCACTCGCAATCATGCGGTAATAACCTGGAGCAGAACCTGCTGCAGGAGTGGTTAAGGCAGTGGTTAAAGCAGTAGGATAAGAAACAGCTGATAAGTTCGTTCCTGTCGTAGCAGAAGCACTCGTGCAACTTTGCCACTGATAGGTTAAAGATCCCGTTCCGCTAGCAGCTGCATTCAGTATGGGAGAAGAACCTTGACAAACGGACACACCCACTGGTTGAGTGGTAATACTTGTAACAGGTGTTACCGTCATGGTAATTCCCGTAGAAGTTGCAGTCGTTGCAGTCACACAACTCGGAATAATACTCGTGGTCATCTCTAAGCTCACGACATCACCATTGACCAATGATGTGGTGGAATAACTCGCTGTTGTCACCGTATTGACTCCATTTAATTTCCATTGATAGCCTGGATTTGTTCCCATTGCGGCGCTTGAAGCAACACTGAATGTTACATTCGTACCGGCACAAATGGTTGTAGTTGGAGTACTTTGAATGATGGATACTGCAGGTGTTGCAGGTAAAGTATTTAAATTAATACTTGGAGATGGTACATCATTGGATTGATCCCAGCATAATGGAGCATTCAAAACATCCACATGGATTTTTGCATAAACTACATCTAAATCATTAGGCGTAGCTAAATTATACGTGGATGTAGTCTCACCATTAACCTGAACATTGTTTAAGAACCACTGATATGTTGGATTCGTTCCACCATTTGTTGGACTTGCGGTAAATGCAATGGCACCACCTGAACACACTGAAGAGGTTGTTGCGGAAATAGAAACCGAAGCACTTAAGGTTGGATTCACCGTAATGGTATAGCTTGCAGCAGGACCAGGACAAACGGTATTCGTTGGAATAATTGAATAGGTAACAGTTTGAGCGGAACTACTGCTATTCAAAAGGTTCATTGCAGGAATATTAGGAATATTAATCCCTGATCCGGAAACTGTAAACCCGGTGAGACTTGCTGAACTTGCCGTACCAGACCATGCGTATGTTGTACCCGGTATATTTGAGGTAAAGGTAATAGCGTTAGAGTTTCCGCTACACATTGTTTGTGACAAACTGGCATTGGTCACTGTAGGGGTACCATTTATGGTAACTGTAATGTTCGCAGGGTTACTCGGACATCCATTCTCTGTTTGTGTTACCGAATAATTCAAAGTTGCCGCTACGCTCGTCACAGGAGTTGGCGCGCCGGTTAATACACTCGCACCTTGGTACCAGGTCAATGGATTTCCGGAAATCGGCGTAGCAGATAATATGGGAGCATTCGCACCTTGGCAATAGGATAAAGCCGCAGTTGTTGATGGCGAAACGGGTGATGCCTTCACTGTTACTAGAATCGCTGTACCCAATGAACTTGAACATGCGGTGGTATTATTTTTTGAAAAGGCATAAAAAATATAAGGGGTGCTACTAGCAGTAAGGTTTAATGCGGAAGGTGTAAAGGTAAAGGCTGGACCCGTTGCTAAAACAGTACCTGTTCCATTGGAATTTGAGTACCATTCAACCGTACATTCTGAAGTTGTCGTTGCTGTTAAGGTGGTTGAAGATGCATTGTCACATGTCACCACATCACCACCAGAAATTGGTGCGGAAGGTAGAGCATTTACGGTTATTGCAAAAGTTTGAGCCGAAGGACAATTTGTATTCGTGTTTGTTGCAGAAACCGTATAATTCAATTGACCAGCAGATCCAGATTGACTAGATAATGTATTGTAATAATAAGTTGACGCTGCCGCATTAAGTACCCATGGATAATTTGCCAATTGTGTTCCAGAAATAGTTGTTCCTTGATACCATTTTATGTTATAGTTTGCGGGTGGCGAAAAACGCCATGCCAATGGAGTGGTAATTTGATTGTTGATACCATTCCAATAATTAGCTTGATTAGGGGTGCTTGCACAATTTGGTGCAGTTGCACCTATGGTTCTAGTCGCATCTTGTAAACCGATGTATTTCGCTAAAGAAGCTGCCCATGCTGTATTGTTGGTTGCTTGAATGACGCGAATATCAATAATTCCTGACGTTTCATATAACACCATTTCAGCACTTTGAGTTCCAGTACCGGAATATTCCTGACAACCTGCATATTGCACGATAAAACGACGTGTTGGCGAAAATCCTTCCGTCCAATATTTTATAGTACCAACCGTCAAATTCAAGTCACGCGCACAAACAGCGATGGTACTTGCAGGATTTGCGGTACTAGGGAATCCACCTACAAATGCATAAGCGGATGACCCTACTGAACCAGGAACATTCACAACAACCGTTCCGTTTGTCCCTACATAAACAGTTGAAGCATTTTGTCCAAAAAAGTTGTAAGTGAATCCAATTGGTACATTTGAAATGTAATTATCATCAACCCCAAAACCTCCTTGCGCTAATCCAGCAGGCAACGCTTGAACTGCACCACCAGAAAACAATGTAACTGCACTCGCAGGAGGTGTACTTAATGTCGAAATTGGTGGAATACAGTTAGCTGTAAAGTTTCCACTTGGCGTGTTTGGAATTAAACTCGTTGTTCCTCCAATACAAACCGAACTTGGATCGGCAGATGGTGTGAAGTCCAAAGAAGGATAAACCAATACATTTTGTTGCGTACTCGCAGGACTTGATATCGTTGTATTAAAGGTTGTGCCGTCACATCCAAAAGGCATCAATAAGGCCGTGTTTAATTGATACATGGTCGAAATTGAAGGCGTAACTGTTAAAGGATTCGAATTTGAAAGATTGGAAAAAGATCCAGTAGCATTCGTATTAGAAGTCCATTGAATAGAGCTTCCCGAAGCCTGTGAAACGTTTGCCGTGAGCGTTATAGAAGCCAAAGATTGACAAATTAAATTATTTGTACTACTACTAGAAACCAATGGGTTAGTAAATACTTGAACAAGCGTTCTAGCACTTGGACATGTTCCATCATACTGTTGAACGTAGTACTTATAAGTTGTTGTGGAAGCATCAATTAAACCAGGGGTACAAAAGTCAATTGACGTCGAAGGTAAAACAACCGCATCATAAGAATTGAAAACAGAATCGACAGAAAGTGCCGGCCCATCTGGATCAATTTCTGTCCCACCAGATGCAGCGGTCCACCAAGTCATTGTATTTGCTGAGGCACTGCGTGTTCCTGTGAAAGTTGCAGATGCTCCAACGTTCACAGTAAGTGTTGCTGGAGAAACGGTTGGAGCTGTTGGTGCTTGAATAATATTCAACACACAGCTATTGCTTGATGTAAAATTAGCACAGTTGATACTTTCAACAGTCAGCGTTTGACCATTATTTGTCATGGTTACCGGAATGGACAATGATGCCGTACCTAAATTATCTGAAGTAAAACTAATTGTTTGCGGTGCTCCTCCATTGATATTATAGGTAGCAGTCTGAGCAGTGCTATTTAACAATCCAGACAATTGAACACTTGCATTGGTTGATCCATTAGCCGCACTAAAGCAAAGGCTTGATGTTTGTGCAACACCGTTTAATGTTGGGATTGGAGTAATTGTTAAACTAATCGAAGTTGTCCCCGTACATCCATTTGCATTGGTTAAGGATAGCACACCTGAATAAACTCCTGGAAGTACATTGGCTCCAATTGGAACAGTGAATGATCCTCCACCAGCGATAAAACTGTATGAAGTTGTGTTGACATCACTCATACCCGCCGTATTTGCCGCAGCATTCCAATCAATGGTATAACTCGTTGGTGAATTTGCTGCTGCGGCATAACTAAAAGTAGACGATTGAGATGAACTAGAACTACAAACTGCATTTACCGAGCCACTTGCAGTAATCGTTGGTAAATCATTCATGGTTAGGGATGCAGAAGAACTAGAACTTCCGCCGGAATAAGTAACTGCCACGACGCCACTGGTTTGACTCGCCGAAGTAACTGCAGTGATTGTTGTAGAATTGTCCACTGAAAAAGAAACAGCAACACCGTTAATAGTTACGCCTGTTACAGCAGAGGAACTAAAATTTGTTCCAGTAATGGTAATATTAGAACCTTTACATTGCGAGGAAGGAGAAAAAGAAGTTAATGCTGGTGGTGGTGTCCATCTTAAAATACGCCCATTTGAAGGCATAGATCTTGTTGCATTTTGAGATGAACCGTATGGAACAGTACTGGCGGCCGTTGTTCCTGCTGTTAATGTCGCCCAACCACTGCTCGAAGCTGAATAATTTCTAACATCCGTAGCTGTTGTTGTACCTCTTAAACCTACCTGTAATGAAGCAGTTGCATTAGTCCCTGTTGCACCCGTATAAATTATATCTATAATATTCGTCTCTTCATTTAACCTAATTTGAAAAGACACTCTGCGTGAAAAAGAACTATAAGGAAAATCAAAATTTAAATATTCTATAATACCTACTCTACTTGGAGCTGTACCAGAAACAAAATACCTAACCCCTCCAGTAGCTCTTCCATCAGTTCCTGCGGCTGAAATAGCGTAAGTATTTGCAGTACTTGATATTGGGGTATAAGCATTAGCATTTGTTGTTGCAGTTCCACCTAACCTGATGTGTCCGTTTGAATTGGCAACGAACTGGGTAAAAACCTGCCCACCCATAATAAATGGGAAGCCAATATTTGTAGCTGCAGAATTTCCATCATCTGTGTTGGCTACAATTATTTGTGATCCACTAGTTCCAAGGGCTAAATAAGTACCAGATGTAATGGTTGGAACATAAGCACTCACTTGCCCCCACCCACTCTCAACTCTCAATAAAGAAAAAAGCAAGCTGAACACCAACAAGAACGAAGTCATTTTTGACTTACGCGATGAGGCTGCCTTGTTTGCAGAGGATGTAAAAATTTTATGTGATTTGATCGAAGCTTGCGCTGTGCGGAGAATAGTTGTCAAATTCATAGTATTGGGTTCTTAAAATACAGTTTTGGTAGCCCCAATTTAGAAAATAAAATACGGAAAATGAAACACAATGAACAAAGGCGTGTTGAAAAGAAACAAGAAGGGGGTTTCATCGAATATTGATATAATCCCGATGATTATTGTTAGGGGTTTGTCGAGTATTGGGGATTAGTGGAGTAGTGACAAGTGCCTAGTGCTCAGTGTTGTTACAGTGAACAGTGCTCAGTGATCAGTGAACAGTGCTCAGTGAACAGTGAACAGTGAACCGTGCTCAGTGAACAGTGAACAGTGCTCAGTGACAAGTGCTCAGTGCTCAGTGTTGTTACAGTGAACAGTGCTCAGTGAACAGTGAACAGTGCAGAGTGCGGGTCCGCCGCGGCGGAGAGAGCGAAGATCGGAATTTGAAGCATAAAAAAACCCCGACGATTCAGATGAATGTCGGGGTTTTAACGTTTAAACGTTTTTAGTTTTTCACTACACGAAGTGGTTCTGACAATTCTGGAACACGTAGGTAGTAAATTCCTCGAGCAACGCTAGAGATATTTACATTCGTTTCTGTTCCTGTCATCTCCCCTGCGAACACCAATTTACCTTGTGCATCATAGATACTAAAGGCGCCATAAACTGGTGCGGAAGTTTTAATCGTGAAGGACTCACTTGTTGGATTCGGGTACAAAGTAACACCTGTTAGGCTGCCTTCTTCGATTCCTACTGTTAAGGTTAAGTTTAAGGTAATCGTACTGTCACATCCTGCTGCATTTGTCAAGATTTGTGTGTACGTTCCTGATTCTGTATACACTACCTCATTCAATGTATAGCTAGTGTTGCTGTTCGCATTGATCGTGCTTGACGTCGCTGCTCCCGCTGTTACGTTCACTACATTTGAAGTTGTACTACATCCATTCAGTCCAGTTAATACCGCAGAATATGTTCCTGGGGTAGTTACTGTGATCGACTGTGTCGTCGCGTTGTTACTCCATGCATAGGTGTTGTTCGGTTGTGCAGAAATCACAACAGACTCACCTGGACAAAGAACGTTATTTCCGTTTAGAATCAAGGTAGCCGAAGGAGCTTGATTTACCGTAATCACTACTTCCGCTGCATCTGAACATCCGTTTGCTGCGTATGCAGTTACCACGTATGTTCCACTTTGCGTTGCTGTAAGCGATGAACCATTGGTGCTTGAATTCCAAACATAGGTGTTACCACCTGTTCCTGTTAAGACCACTGATCCACCTTGACAGAAGGTTGTTGCTCCACTTGCTGTAATTGCTGCATTCGGAACCGGTAAAATCGATACTGGTATGTTTGCAGAAGTCGATGTACAACCCAATGCATCCGTTACCGTAACTGAATAGTTACCATTCACTCCTGCATTAATCCCTTGTGTTGTTGCTCCATTTGACCATAAGTAAGATGTTCCTGGAGATGCTACCAAGGTAACAAATGCTCCGTCACACACCGCTGTTGGTCCAACCGCTGTCGCTGTTGACGTAAACGTTTGCTGTGTGATTACTTCAATCTCATTGGAAGCTGCCGAACATCCCGCTGTATTCGTAATGGTCACAAAGTAGTTTCCACTTGTATTCGCTGTGATGTTTTGAGTTGTCGCTCCATTGGACCATAAGTAAGAATTACCTGTGTTTGCAGACAAGACAACACTACTTCCGTTACAGAACGTTGTTGGTCCCGCAGCTGAAATAAACGATGCTGGCAATGCACTCACACTGATTGCTGTCAGCGGAGAAGTATTGGTACATCCGTACACATTCGATACCGTTACCCCGTAGTTTCCTGCGGATGTTACGTTGATCGATTGTGTTGTTGCTCCGTTGCTCCATGCGTATGATGTTGCTGGTGCTGCAGTCAATGTCACTGAACTACCTTGACAAATCGTTGTCGACGCACTAGAGATACTTGCTGCTGGCAAGGCATGTACAGTTACGATTGTTGCTAAAGATGTTGCAGAACAAGCTCCATTAGATACTTGAACAGCATACGATCCTGAGGCATTCGCTGCAATGGATTGCGTTGTTTCTCCACCTGGAATCCATAAGTAGGATGCCGACGTTGGTGCAGTAAGGGTTACCGAGCCACCTTGACAGAAGGCTGTTGAACCAGCTACTGTTGTTGCCGTACTTGGCAATGCTTGCACAACTACTGGTGCACTTACTGATGCTGAACATCCGTTCGCATTGGTATACGCATAGGTCATGTTCGCTGTACCCGCTGTGTTACCGGAAACAACTCCCGAAACAGCGTTGACTACTGCAACGTTTGCGTTGGCACTTGACCATGTTCCACCGAATGTTGTATTCGTTAATGTTCCTGTTGATCCAGCACAAACCACACTTGCTCCCGCAATTGGATCCAACACTGGAAGTGGATTCACCGTAATTGTTTGAGGCGCAGATGTAGTTGAACAACCATTCGTTCCAGTTACTTCAACCGTGATTGGTCCACCGGTATTTAAGGTAACGTTTTGTGTTGTTGCACCATTTGACCAAGCATATGTTACACCTGGTGAGGACACCAATGTTACGTTTGAACCAATACAGAAGCTTGTAGAACCTACCGCAGAGATAGTCGCCACAGGATTCGCTAATACATTAATGACTTTCGTTGAAGTTGCCGAACAACCGTTTGCTGTTAATTGGTATGAAATCGTTGCTGAACCAACACCTGTTCCGTTTATTGATCCTAGTGGATCAACAGCAGCAATAGATGTATTCGAGCTTGACCAAGCACCACCTGATGTTGGATTCGTAAATAACGTAGTTGCACCTGAACATACGCTATTCGCACCTGAAATTGCAGGAACTACTGGCAATGCCGTAACGGTTACCGTTGTAGGTATGGAGGTCGATGAACATCCATTTGCATCGGTGATGGTGTAGGCAAAGTTTCCAGAAGATGCCACCGTAATGGCTGGCGTATTTTGGTTATTTGTCCAAGAAATCGCTCCATTACCTGCTGCCGCTAAGACTACGTTACCTCCTTGACAGAAAGTCGTTGGTCCGTTTGCGGTAATACTCGCTGTTGGCAATGCATTCACCGTAACCGCAACCGTATTTGATGTTGCCGTACAACCGTTCGCATCAGTTACCGTAACAGAATAGCTACCCGCAGCATTTGCAGTAAGAGTTGCTCCTGTTGCACCAGCACCACTGTTGTTCCATACATATGTTGTACCGCCGGATGCCGTTAAGTTCACACTTCCACCTTGACAGAATACCGTTGAACCATTTGCGCTGATGGCAGCGATTGGCAATGGATTAATGGTTACTGTTGTAGGCGCTGATGCTGCAGATGAGCAACCAGGGCCATTAGAAATAATCACAGAGTAAGCGCCACCATTAGATACTGTAATGGATTGTGTTGTTGCATTATTATTCCATAAGTATGATTGTGCAGCGTTTGCTGTCAATGTTACTGTACCACCGATACACACTGCAGTCGCTCCCGATGTTGAAATCGTCGCCACTGGTGTTCCGGTTACAGAAACTGCCGCTGTTTGAGCGGAAGTACATCCGTTCGCACCTGTTGTTGTATAGGTAATTGTAGCTGCACCTGCACCAGTTCCGACTCCAGAACCAGTTGTTGCATTTACATTGAGAACAGCTGAATTCGAACTTGACCAAACTCCATTTGAAACTGGATTGGATAAAGCAATGGTATTTCCTACACACAAGGCCGATGGACCTGCGATAGGTGCATTTGCAGGAACTGCAAGCACATTCACGGTAATCGGTGTTGAAGTAGCCGAACATCCATTTAAACTTGTTACCGTTACAGCATAGCTACCAGGCAAGGTTGCATTGATTGTTCCAGTCGTTGCCGATGAATTCGTCCAAACATAAGATGTTCCTGCAGAAGCTGCCAATGAAACAGATCCACCCGCACAGAAAGTTGTAGATCCTGAAGGAGTAATTGTTGCCACTGGCAATGGAAGGATGTTAACTGCCGTTGCTGTTGATTGAGCTGAACAACCAAATACATTGGTAATCGTCACCGTGTACGATCCAGAAGCAGCCGTAGTAATACTCGGTGTAGTTGCACCATTTGACCATAAGTAGGTCAATGCACCCGTTGAGTTACTTGCACTTGCTGTTAAAGTCACACTTCCACCCTGACAAACCGTTGTTGGACCTGAAGCCGTAATTACCGTGTTTGGAATTGGATTTGCTGCTACCGTAATCGCGTTCGAAGGAACACTGCTACAAGAAATACCGCTCAGTGGATAGAAATTCGTTACTACTAACGAGTAGTTTCCAGAAGTAGTAGCTGTGTATGAAGCTGCGGAACCAACCGCTGTTGTACCTTGACTCCATGCATAGTTTTGTGCAGCTGGCGTAGATGTCATCACTACACTTCCACCATCACAGAACGAAGTAATCGTTTGATTCGCAATGGACACTACTGGCAATGGCTGAACCGTTACAAGCACTTGATCCGTTGTGGTACATCCCACCGGAGACGATACGGATAGCGTATAGTTTGTGGTGCTTGGCGGCGTAGCCGTTGGATTTAAGGTCGTCGTTGCAGACAATCCTGTTGATGGTGTCCAAAGGATATTTGGTCCAGCACATCCCGCAGCAATACCATTCCATGTTCCTGATACCCATGGGAAGTAATTCGTTACCAAATTTGTACCTGCACCATTTGTAATGGAGAAATATGTTTCTGTAGGAAAAGAAACTGCTGTAAATGTAACTTGAATCGCCTGACCATTGGTAACTGGGAATGTAAATGAGGATGGACCGAATCCATCTGCCAATGTAATATTAGATAATACAGGAACACCTCCAACATTCACCGTCACAGAACAACCATTCCATCCATCACCATATGTGTCACCTAATGTAATCGTATGATTACAAGAAGAATTAAATACATAGGATCCTGACAAGTTGGTACTTACACCAGCACAGATGCTTACATCTGGACCAGCATTTACAACTGGGTATGGGTTCACAATCACGGTAAACGGTTGACAAGCAGACCAAATAGTTCCATCAAATAAGCGTGCGTAATAGGTCGTTGTTGTAGAAGGTGTAACCGTTAAGGTTAAACCTGTTCCTACTTGACCCGTTGTTCCACAAGAACCAGAAAACCAATACACTGTCCCCGCAAAGGTCGAAGGCAACAATGAAGATAATGTAGCTGTTAATGTTGTCGAACTTCCAATACAAAGGTTTCCATTGGTTAATGTCGATGAAATAACTGGTGCTGGAGGTACACATGAAGTTGATAATGCAAACCCACTATTTTCAAAAAAGTCATCTGAGGTAAATTGAACGGTCAATGCTCCAGAAGTTGATGTCACTGGATTAACCGTAGCGTTTCCAGATGCATTGTATAGAGAGGTACCGGTTGTACCATTTCCATCGTATATGGAAAGAAAATCGTATCCAGACTCCGAATCTTGCGTTCCTTGTACCTGAACAACATAACCTGTCGTTGCAGGATTGATAACGGTATACCCATTGCTATTCACTGCATAATTGGCATCAAAGCCTCCGTTGTCATATAAATAACCGTTACATGTTGTCATTGAATTTGAACCACTTGAAGGAACAGTAAAACAATCCGTATTGATTGGTACAAAGACAACCGTTGAGTAGGATGGATTCCCAGCACACGAAGTAATTGCTAAACGATACGAAGTAGAAACCGTTTGTAAGAATGTTGCTGTTAAGTTGATGTAACCCGGAGCGTTTATCCATGAAATTCCACCATCTGTTGATAACTGCCATTGGTATGCCAATCCAGCTGTTGGTCCCGTATAATTTGCTGAAACATTAAATAAATTTCCAGCACAAACGGAGCTAACTGAAGAACTAGCCACAACGCCTGTTGGCGCGGTAACACCGAGTATAGTCATGGTTGCCTGCGCAGATCCCGGTGCGTTTGCACAACCGGTCGTTTGATTCGTGTATGAAATGGAATAGGTAGTCGTTACCGGTGGTGCCACATTCAAACTAAAGATATTTGTACCACTCGCTACAGTTGACGTTGATGTTCCAACTGTCGCTGTCCATACTGTTGTATAGTTGGTTGGAGGTGTGAATCTATACGCAAATGGATTTGTAATTGGATTCGTTGCAGAAGCAGTTGTTCCAGACGCATAGGCTAATACACCTATTGTTCCATTGCCATTATTAATACCCACTAGTTTGTTGCGATCTACATTCGTAGAGCTTGTAACATGAACCTCTATCGTACCAATTGTCTCATAAAAAATAACCTGAGCGGTACTGTATTTAGTGTCCGCAAATTCTTTCACAGCTGTATAACTTACAATGAACTTTCTGTTCGGTGCAATTCCTTGAGTCCAATACCTAATAGTTCCACCATCGACACCAGCTAAATTATTGTCCATCGCAAGAACTGCAATCATATTAAATGGCTCCGCTGCACTTGGCAAGGTTGTAAACGTAAAATCAGCTACATTACCTGCGTTACCAACAAAAACAGTTCCATTGGTACCAACTGAAACAGTGTTATATACTGTGCCAAAGAAATTAAATCCAAATCCGACAGGAATGTTCGACCAACCAGCATCATCTAAATCACCAGCAAAGCCATAAGATAAATCAGGAGTCACATTCATTACTCCACCCGTTACTAAAACGCTCGCGTTCGAAGGTGCACTTAAAGGCGAGAATGGAATAGCAGTTGACGTAAAGTTACCACTCGTTAATCCAGAGTTAATAACTGCTGCAGTACCCGGACATACACCATTTGGCGCAGTCACTGTTGCAGTAGGTAAAGGATATACCCCTAAAGAATAATAACCAACTGAAGCACAAGCTGCGTTTCCATTGTATGAATCGATCGAAACTTGGAAGTCTGCTGTCGCATTTACACTGACATTTGCCGTTGCACCGTTCGGAACAAAGCTTGTCGTTGCGGCAGGAGTTAAACTCGCCCAACTAAAGGTAGCATTCGTCGCATTAGAAGTAGCTGTTAAAACAGCTGCACTACCACTACCACAGAAATTAGAAATATTTGAGTTGATGTTCACAAATGGTAATCCAACAGCAATGGTTTGAACGTATGAACAACCATTCGCAGAACCCGTTACGGTATAAGTGGTTAAAGACAATGGATCAGCCGTAGATGTCACCATTTGACCAGTACCTGTAAAGGAAGCCGGAGTCCATGCATACGTTAATGCCGCATTGGAAGCTGTAATGGTTCTCGCACCAGCAAAGCCATCACACCAGATACCGCTATTTGCGGCAGAAAGGGTAAAGGTTTGTGTAGGTGTCACCGTTAATATCACTGGAACAGAATAAACATCTGTCACACACGTTGATTTCATACGGAATTGTTTGTTGACAGATGCTGTTCCTGTCAAAGGAGAATAGGATGAAGAAGACGTTCCTTCATTCACCCAGTTTGTTCCACCATCAATGGATGATTGCCATTGGAAAGTAAAGCCAGTACCCGTTGAAAGTCCACTTGCATTCACCGTGTAAGGTAAACCAGTACACAAGGTCGTCGCAGCTAGGCCATTGATTGTTGCCGTTCCAGCTAGTAAAGGCGCTGCCGTTACAGTTGCAACACCAGCGGATGCAGAACAACCGTTATTGATGCCAATGTAACGCACCATGGTGTTATACGATCCTACAGGCGCTGAAACAGGATTGTCTGTTGTCCAAGTAGTACCACCATCGATGGAGTACTCGTTAATGTTGTAATGAACATCTAAGTTGTCGATGTAATGACCTTGCCATTCACCACCCGTTCTGGCAGTGAAAGCATGTTTCCAGGTACTTTTGTCTTCTGTCAAGTAAGAAGCAGGAATTCCCGCATTGTTCAATACTTGGATTCCATTCAACCACAAAGACAAGAAAGCATTTCCACCATTGGATGTAATTTTTATGGTTACGTGGGTTGTAGCTCCACCTCTCCATGAGGTGTTATTTGAATAATAGTATAGTCCTTCAGCAGGAGATAAGGTCGACGCAGGATTTACTCGCGGACAATTGTACATTAAGTAAATACCATTTAAGTTCACTCCATTATTGTATGCATCGAACGAAAGTTTCAATTTCGTACCTGATCCATTTTCAGGATTGGTTGCACCTGGAGCTACGATTGTATTATCTAAAGCTGTTCCTGTTGGAATCGCTACTACATCGGGTCCATAACTATAACTAAGACCATCGGCAGGGGCACCCGATCCAGGTGTGGTTATAAAGTCAAAGTCGATTTGGAAATCATTCGAAGCTAATCCCGTTTGATTCGGAATCACTACCCCTCCATTTCTCGAACCAACTGAGGATGTCAAACGCATTCTTCCATTACCATTATCATTCGCTGAAAAGTCATTTCCAGCACTGACGGTACCTGCAGGTAAGTTTGGAGTACTAAAGTCGCTAAAGAAAATAGTACCAGAACCTTGAACATTAAAGGTAATCAACCCATTGGCGCCACAATTGACAGGTGAAAGAACAGATGTCGTTGCGGTTGGAGGCGTATAAATCGAGATGTATTGAGACGTATTATCCGACCAACAACCTGCAGCGTCCTGAGCACGTACGTAATAGGTACCAATCGCTGTTGCTGTGTAAGCATTTGTTGCCGCATCAGCTGTTGAGAATCCAACAGGGTTTGTTCCTTGCCAGTAGTACGTAGTACCTGAAGGCGCTGCACCCATGGTTAAGGAAGCAGAAGGACAACTTGGGTTGTTGGCAATAATTGCCGTAGGAACGGTTACTATTGGAAATGAAGTGACTGTTATTGAAGTTGATGACGAAGACCAAATATTGTACAGTGTATTAAGTGCACGCAAGAAATACGTACCGTTTGCATATACCACAAATGGATTGACTGCATTGGATGTGCTTGTACCCGTTGCCGTTGTTTGCCAGTAATACACCACATTTGTTGGTGCAGCTATGGAAGGTGTTAAAGAAACACCAGCGGCACAACTTACAAAAGCACTTTGGTTAATGGATGGAGTCACAGGTGGTGGTAATACGGTTAGTTTGTAATCTTCGTATTCCGCCGAAGTAGAAGGACCACAAGAAGTCTGTGCTCCAAAATAACCATTTGCACACCTCATTCGATAATCACCTGGTGTTTGACCAGCTGGTACATTTACAGTTATTGAGGCATTTGCCGTATATCCTGTTCCCAAAAATATAGCCTCACCAGCATCGGTAAAGTCAAAATCATTATTCCAATCAATCCATAAATGGAAGTAATCATCACCAAAATTAGAGTTCATATTTAAAGTAAAACTCAAACCTGGTAATTCCGATACACTTTGTGTGTTGTAAAAATTACCGAATCCACCGGCACTTAGTCCTGTAGCATTTGAGAAATTGGAAATTCCACCAGTTGTAGTAACATTGGTCAAGTGATAAGAAGACGTACTTGTTGGAACACAAGGACCTTGAGTAATTTGAATCGGCGTTGAATACCCAGGTGATCCAGCACAAGTAACCACACATTGGTACCAAGCCATCGCAGAAAAAGTTAACGAATAGGTTGCTGAGGTTGCACCAGTAATATTTGTCCATGGACCAGCTGCTGAACTTGCTGTTTGCCATTGGTATGAAACACCCTGACCAATAGTGAAATTCTGCAATGACAAGATTGTTGATGAACCAACTGGTAATGAGGAAGCAGTTGCTAAGGTATTTCCTGGCGTTGGTGTTCCCTGACAAACTGCACAAGCACCTGTATATACTACTTGCATAGCAAAACCAGCTCCATTAAAAGATGGATCTGAGGTAAACTGAACTGTTAGGGGTGTACCTGCTGGACTTGAAAAAGGAGTAATGGTTCCACCAGATGAGTTACTGTAAGTATAAAGAAGAGTTCCACCTGTTCCAATTCCGCTGTAGATTCGCAAATAATCCCAATTTGTCTCCAAGTAAGTAAACGAACCAGAAATGTTAATAACACCAGTACCTGAATTATCCAAAACAGTATATCCATTGCTGCTGCCTACATAATTACCTGCAGATCCTCCATTATCATATAAGAGTGTACTTGTACCACAGGCAACAATGTTTGAACCTGAAGCTGGAACATTTTGAGAACCACATGAAACACCGTTAAAAGAAACAATATTTGAAGAGTTTGTTGCACCACCGCTAGAACATGTAGAAACAAGTTGATAAAATGTTTGACCAACTGCCCCAGTTACAGTTGAGGTCGATGTTGTCGCACCAGGAATTGCGGCATATGTTCCACCGAAAGTTGAAGAACTGAACCATTGATATGAAATTCCACCTCCAACAGACAAACCTGATGCTGACAATGTTGTTGTGGTTGGAGCGCAACCAGATGACAGTGATATACTCGCAGTTCCGGCATTTGGTGTTCCCGAACAATTTGAAACAGCCCCTTGTGAAACAACAACATCATCGAAATTAATGTAATAATCTCCTGTTTGCCAGAAACAATCCCACTTGATAAATACGTTTCCTACTGGAGGAGTAAAAGTATGGGTCCTTGTAATACAAGTTCCATTTTGGGTTTGGTTGGTTACATTGGCAAATGTTGTCCAAGGACCAGTTGCTGATGGGCCATATTGAACATTAAAATTTCCCCATGGGTTTGTTCCAACCGTGTTTGCTGACCAATTGGCTACTTTATATTTGTAACTAAGTGTAATGGTTCCACCATTATTAGTGCCAGGTAAAATAGGTGAAACTAAAGTTCCCGTAGGCGCAGAACCAAACATGTTTCTTCGCATAGAAGCAGAGCCACAAGCTGTTGTTTGCGTAGTTCTTGTAATTGTTCCTGTCCAACCTGTTGAATTCGCATTAAAATCCCAGGTTGTTGGTGTAATCTGACCCCATGATACATTCAAACCTGAAAAAAACAAGGATAAGAAGGTAAAGCAAGCCAGAAATATAGATTTCACTTGAATTTTGTTTTTGAAAACGTTTGTGAATGAAGTAAATAGATTCCACTCATTCATTTTTGCTTTCATAGGAGAATAAAATTGTTCCATAATGTATAAAAATTGGTACAAATAAAGTTTTGGTCGTTAAAACTACAAATTAAATCAGGGAAGAAAAAAAATGTTGAAAAATTATCCGGTCATTATGAATAAAAATATGTTTTGAATGAGTATTAAGCTTGTTTCATCGAATATTTAAGGAATTATGAAAAAGATGTTAACAAGTCTCCCAAATTTGTTAATTTCGAATTAAAATGAAGCCGCGTGAAGAAAATTGGTTTACTCTCCGACACCCATGGATTTATTGATCCAAAAATCAAAAAACTCTTCGCGGATGTAGATGAAATCTGGCATGCAGGGGATATTGGTACGCTGGAAGCCTTGGACGAATTGCGTACGTTTAAACCAACAAGAGCCGTTTGGGGGAACATCGATGATCACCTGATTCGAAAAGACACCAAAGAGTTTTTGCGTTTTCAAGTCGAAGGGGTTTCGGTGCTCATGACTCACATCGCAGGTCGACCCGGGAAGTACGCGAAACCTGCGCTCGAAGAACTCTTGAAAAATGGCGCTCCTCAATTGTTTATTTGTGGACATTCACACATTACCCTCGTTCAAATGGACCAGAAATTCAATATGCTGTGGATGAATCCTGGCGCCTGCGGCTACAAAGGCTTTCATCAGGTCAAAACCATGCTCCGTTTTTGCATCACCGATGAACGCATTCACGACCTCGAATTGATCGAACTAGGTCCAAGGGCTTGAAAGCCTGATCTCAACGACTATATCCATTTAAATTCGGATTGAACATCCCGTAGATTTTGTGCGACTTGGTTTTTTTTCTACTTTCGGTTAACCTAACTACTTCATTATGAAAAAAATCCTCATCTGTGGCGCCTTGTTTTTAACAAGTTTTGTTCACGCTCAAATCTGCAACATCGACTTTGGTCAAACCGTCACTGGAATCTATCCCGACACCTTGCCCACTGGTAATGTTGGTCAAAGCTACGGCACGGATGTCACTTTTGTGATGCCCCTCGATACCTTGGGCTACAATTTTACCAATTTCCACATTTTATCCGTTTCGCTTCCGGTTGGACTCTCCTGGCAATGCAATAATTCGGCGAACAATTGCGACTACAACCCACAAGTGAGTCAGCATGGTTGTGTTCACATTAGTGGCACTCCCCTACTCGCTGGACAATATACGATCGATGTGACCGTCATTGCGGATTTAACCGTTATTCAAGGATACCCATTTACCTTTCAAATTTTCATGGAAGTACTGCCCAGTACCGCGAGTGTTTCCAACAATGGCTTTGACATGATTGGCTCATCGGGATGTTCTCCTATTACGGTGAATTTCACGAACAATAACCCGGGAATGTTATCGTATCTGTGGAATTTTGGCAACGGAAATATTTCTCTGAGTGAAAATCCTGCACCGCAAGTCTATACAACACCGGGGGATTACCTTGTGCATTACACTGCTTGGAACAACACGGACACCACCCATGTGTATACCTTAACGAATGTGCACATCAACAGCATGAGCAACTACGGAAATTCTTTCCCTTCCTATGACAACGCCGATGCGTATTTCAAATTGTTCCAAAACGGAAACTTAATCTATCAATCGAACATCATTGGCGACCAGAATCCACCCGTAGAATGGACCACCAGCATTAATTTAAATCCCGCCAACTCCTATGTTTTTGAAATTTGGGAAGCGGACGAAAGTTTTGCTGAACCAATCCTTGGTGCAGATGATTTCATGGGAAGTCATGCCATGAACATCAATGGCTGTAACGGTTGTGGTGCTGGAACATCGAATTTCAACTACACGATCAACCACCAAATCATTTATCCTAGTCCGACGGTGATTGCCCAGGACACCATTCATGTCTATGGCTATCCACCAACACCGAGTATTTCCTATGATCAGGCGAGTCATACGCTCAGTACTCCTGATTTAGGTTACGCATACCAATGGTATTTCAATGGGAGTCCAATCGCGGGTGCAACGAATCCAGACCATGTCGTTTACCTCAGTGGGATCTATGATGTCGTGGCGATTAATCCAACGAGTTGCGTGAGTTTCTCGGATACCTTAACAGCTGTGTATTGCAGTCCGTTTGTGAGTCCAATTATTGCGATGAATGCCGCGAATGAATTGGTGCTAACAAATTACCCAGCATCTTCTAGCATCGAATGGTTTTTAGATGGTGTATTGATTCCAAACCAACACAACGACACTCTGAGTTCACCCGTAAATGGAACGTACAGCGCTCAAATCACCGATCCATTCGGCTGTAGTTATGAGACAAGTGATTTTCAACTGGCGCTTTCCATCGATGAATCTGCAAGCTTACACTGGTTGATTTACCCGAATCCCGTGAAGGATTTACTAACGATACAAGTGGAGGAACAGATGCTTGGATCCACTGTTGTACTCATGGATTTAAACGGTCGTTCCCTTGAGATAAAACAGATAGAAACGAGTACTACCCTCTTCGATTTGAGTGCATTTCCAAGCGGAACCTACTTCCTTTCATTGGAAAGCAATGAAGTTAGGAAAATGGAGAAGCTGATAAAGGAATAGAGCGAGTGAAACAGAGCGAGATTCAGAGCGAGAGCCAGAGCGAGAGCGAGAATCAGAGCGTGAGCGAGATTCAGAGCGTGAGCGCCATGAATTCAGTTATTAAGGAATCCTTACATATTGCACTGATTGACAAAAAACTGATTCTTTCGTTTTTTGTACATATATTTGTACTTATTAATGTACATAAACGCAAACAATTATGCTTACAGCCAGTATTTCCGATTTCAGAAAAGACATTAAACGGTATTTAGACAAAGTCAGTCAGAATTTTGAAACACTTATTATACATCGTGGGAAGGACGATGGTATTGTCATCATTTCGCTTGCAGAATATAATTCCCTTTGCGCGACACAACATGAATTGTCGTCAAAACGAAATCAAGAACGTTTGGATCTAGCCATTGAGCAGATGAAGACAGGAAAAACCGAAACAAAAAAACTAATTGAGTAATGACCTTGAAATTCGTTGAAAGTGCTTGGGAAGATTACCTCTATTTGCAGAAACATGATAAAAAGAAAGTGAAACGAATCAACGAATTAATAAAAGATATTTCGCGTAGTCCATTTCAAGGAATTGGTAAACCAGAGCCATTAAAATATCATTATACGGGATATTGGTCTAGAAGAATTGACGGGGAGCACAGATTGATCTACCACATTTCAAACGACGAATTAATCATACTCAAATGTCGCTTTCATTATGACGAAAAATAAAGCTCGTTCCAGTGAATACCGAAACGAGCTTTTATGCCAATAAAATTCCGCTTAATCTTCTAGATCAACGATCAATTTTTTCGTTCTCGCACGAAATTTATCTTGTATGCGGTCCACGGTGTAATACATCATCGGTACAACGATAATCGTCAAGAACATGGAGCTGGTTAGTCCACCAATCAGAATCCACGCGAGTCCATTTTTCCACTCTGCACCTGAACCAGTAGCTGTGGCAATTGGAATCATTCCCACCACCATGGCAATCGTGGTCATCAAGATTGGTCGCATACGTTCCTGAACAGATTCCAAGAGCGCGCTGTAGGTCGACATCCCTTTTTCCTTCAAATGATTCGTGAAATCGACAATCAAAATGGCGTTCTTGGCGACGAGTCCGAGCAGCATGAGCATTCCCAACATCGTAAAGATTCCCATGTTCGAAGAACTCAAGGCCAACGCTAAAATCGCACCGATGAGGGAAACCAAAATGGAGAATAAAACCACAAATGGATACACGAAATTATCGTAAAGTGCCACCATGATTAGATAAACTAGGATCAATCCAATTCCCATTGCCGTACCAAGTGCACCCATCGATTCTTTTTGACGTTTAATCTCACCACCCCAAGTCAATCGGACGTTTTTATCCAATGGATTTTTCTCTAAATACTTATCAATCTCTGCTGATACATTTCCAGCGGCCGTACCCAGTACCCAACAACGCAAAGTCGTATTTGGAATGCGGTTTTTTCGTTCCAATGTCCCATTTCCATTTTCCACAGAAACCTCGGCGAATTCACCTAATTCCACTTGTTTGCCATCCGAAGTATTGAAGGACATGTTTTTCACATCCTCGACATTTTTACGGTCAAAAGCATCAACCATCACACGGATGTCGTACTCGTGACCTTTGACATCGAATTGACTGTCATCATTTCCGGATAATGCATTTTGAAGCTGCATTCCAACTACTGCAATGGGCAATCCAAGTTGTCCCATTTTCTCGCGGTTTAATTCGATGCGAATTTCAGGTGTGACATCATCGGTTGAAATAGCGGGATCCTTCGCACCTTTAATCGTCAACAAATATGATTTTAACCTTCTCGCTTCCTTAATCAGCAAGTCATTGTCATCAGATGAAAGGAAAATTTCAATGGGCGCTTCTTCTGATTCCACCATACCCATATTCAAGGCCTTCACTTCTATTCCAGCGTGCTGTGATTTAATTCGCTTGCTGATTTCATCCATGTATTTAAGAGTAGGATACTTTTTCTGCATTCCGGGTTTCATTTTCACGGTAATTTCAGAACGATTTTCAGAACCAAAAGAGGTTGCTCCCATTCCTGAACTTGGTCCACCAACATTGGCAAACACAGTCTCAATCACTTCTTTTTGAGCCAATAAAAACTGCTCAATTTCAAGCGTTACGGCATTGTTTTCTTCAAAGGTGGTACTCTTATCGTATTTCAATTTCACCATGAATTTTCCTTGATCTCCTTGAGCCACAAATTCTTGTCCAACGATTCCAAGTCCCATGGTAGAAAAACTCGCCACGAATAGACCAATAATCACTCCGGCCATAATTAACTTATGTTTTAATGACCAGCCTACTAATTTCACATATCGATTCGTAAAGATGGTCACGCGTCGCTCAAACCAAAGTAAAAATGCCTGAAAAGGATTCTTCGGATTCAATTCCACTTCTTTCGCAAAGCGCGAAGCCAACCATGGCGTTAATGTAAAACAGACAAACAAGGACATCAAGGTGGAAACAACTACCACAATGGAGAACTGATGAAGGATGTCTGAAATCGTTCCTTCGATGAACACCACCGGAGAGAATACCACCACATCCACCAAAGTAATCGCCAAGGCCGTAAATCCAATTTCATTTCGACCATCCAAGGCTGCTTGACGTCGTTTTTTACCCATTTGTAGGTGTCGGTAAATATTCTCTAGAACCACGATCGAGTCATCCACAAGGATACCAATCACCAATGACATAGCTAATAAAGTCATGAGGTTTAAGGTGTATCCCAATAAATACATCGCAATAAACGTAGAAATCAATGAAGCAGGAATAGAAACCAAAACGATTACTGCATTTCTCATGCTGTGCAAAAACAACAGCATCACCGCTGCCACGAGAATAATCGCCAATTCAAGGTCGTGAATAACGGCGTTTACAGACTCAACTGTTGGACGAGAAGTATCCGTTGCAATGGTGAATTTCAATCCTTCTTTCTTGTATTTCTCTTCAAGAATACCAAAGCGTTCTTTCGTTGCATTAGACATTTCCACTGCATTGGCATCGCTTTGTTTTTTTACGCGTAGTCCAATTCCATTGACTCCATTTAAACGAGAAACGGCAATTTTATCGTCGCTTGCATCCATCACTTCGGCAACATCCTTCAATTTCACATTTGACGTGCCTTTCGAATAGAGAATCAAATTTTCTATATCCGACATGCTTTGGTATTTCCCTGCTAATCGAACGGTCATCTGTTCCCCTTGCCCCTTCACTTTTCCGGTTGGAAACTCGACATTCGCCGATGCAATCACTTGATTGATGGTAGAAAGTGACATGCCGTAACGTTTCAACTTATCTTTGTCCACATTGATACGGAATGATCTACGTTCACCACCAATCACTTGCACTTCTGCCACACCTTTGGTTTGCTTGATTTGAGGTAGAATTTGGTCATCCATTAATTCCATCAAATCACGGTCGGACATACTCGTTGCAACAACACTTACTTGCAATACAGGAGAAGCATTTGGTTCAATTTTCGCAATAACCGGCGTTTGGGCTCCTTCAGGTAAATTATTAAGTACATTATTGATTTTGCGTTGCGCATCCTCTAGGGATTTGTCAATATTTGCAGATGCTTTGAATTCCAACAATAAAAGCGATGCGTTATCCAGAGAGAAAGACGTCACTTCATTGATGTTTTCAATACCGCTCAAGGCATCTTCTAAGGGCTTAGAAACTTGCGTCTCCACAGTTGCAGGAGAAGCTCCTGGATAGGTGGTGGTTACCGTTAATAAGGGCGGAGAAAAATCAGGCAATAACTCGTAAGAGAGTTGGTTGTAACTGATGAGTCCACCACCGATTAAAATGGTAAATATGACAATAATAAACGATGGACGTTTAATGGAGAGTTCTGTCAGTGTCATCGGTGCTTATTTAGCTAATTTAACGTTCGAGTTATTTTCTAAATTCACTTGTCCTTTCACGACAATCACATCGTTTTTCGTCAAGCCAGAAACTACCTCGATGTACTCCCCGTCTGATGTCCCTGCCGTAAACGAAACCAAGATTGATTTTCCATTTCTAACGACATACACCTGAGGATTTTTCGAAGAACCAACCAATGCTTTTCGAGAAACTGCCAGTGCCGTGACACTGGTTGAATTTGACAATGAAACCGATCCATACATTCCTGCCATGATTCGATTTTTCGCACTGTTTTGAATAGTGGTTTGAATTTTAAAATTATGTGCTGCATCTGCTTGAACGGCAATCATACTGACACTTCCCTTGAATTCTTCAGAACCGTAAACATCCGCATTCGCGATCACTTGTTGTCCTTTTTTGAATTTCATCACATCGCGTTCTGGAACGGAAATGGTTAATTTCAACGCTGAAATATCGGTTAATTCCACAATGGGAGACCCAGGCATCACCATGGAACCTAAATCCACCAATTTCTTTGTTACAACACCGCTAAACGGCGCCAAAATAGCAGTGCTTTTTAATTGTTTTTGTAGTTGTTTCAATTGAACCTCTGCCGACTTCAACGCTAATTCCATTTTTTCTGCATCTACAGCGGAAATTGCTTGATCTTTGCGCAGGTTCGAAAAGCGGTTATTGTCATTTTTCAATTGCGCAATGTTTAATTTCGCATTCTCGATTTGCAATTGAACCAGTTCATTATCCAATTTAGCCAATACTTGTCCTTTCGCAACAACATCACCCTCTTTTACCGTTAATTCAACCAGTTTTCCAGATGCATCAGAAGCGATATTGTTTTGATGATTTGCTTCGAATGACCCTAGAAAGCTCATGGAACGTTCAAAGGTATGTGTGATTGGATGTCCACCTTCGACTAAGATCGCTTGTTTGGCATCGTAAATAAAGATTTTTTGTTCTGCAGCTTTTTTATTGGCCAGCAACTTCATGACCAAAAGGGCAATGACGACTGTTGCAACTACTGCGATGGAGATGATTCGTTTCATTTTACTTATTTTATGTTTCCGATTGATTTTAAATATTCTAGTTCTGCTTGACGCAATTGAATGTAAGCGGTTACGACATTTGACTGTGCTTGTTCCAGTCCAGTTTCTGCCATGATTAAGTCGTTAGAGCTAATCATTCCTTCTTTGTACTTTACATTGGCATTCGCATGGACATTTTCTGCCAAGCGTAATTGTTCTTTACTTAATTCCAAAGATTCCGCTTTCACCGTAATTTGACGTTTACTGTTATTGATGGCATAGTCCAATTGCTGATTCAGTAATTCGTATTGGTTATTGATTTTCTCCAAGTTGAATTGGTTGACTTTCGCTTTGTTTACGCGTTCCATACCGGAAAACAAATTCCAGTCCATACGAAGTCCAACATACGCTCCTGGAATTCCAACGCGCAAATTATCCGATGGTTTCAGGTTGATGTTGTAGTTGTATATGCCATAAAAATTCAAATTTGGCAAATAGCTCATTCGGATTCCTTTTCCCTCCTCTTCATTCATCTTACGTTGGGATTCCAACAAAGACAAGGGCAATAAACTAGGGGTATTCACTTCTTTCAAGATGGTTTTTTGCACCATAACATCTTTCGACAATTGCAGGGTAGCATTCGCAGGAATTCCCGTTAATATTTTCAGTAAATATTCAAGTTGATCTTTCGTTGCCAATAAATTAGACTTGGAATTCATTAAGCTCAATTCATTGATTTTAATTTTATCCACATCCGTTGGAATGATGAGTCCTTGCGCAAGTGTCGCCTCCATGTTTTTCAAAATACTTCTGGTATGAAGGATATTGGCATCGATGAAACTTAATTGCTGGTAAATCCCTTGTAAGACAAAAAAGGTATTGGAGACTTGGTATCGAACCTCTTGTATGGCGATATCACGTTGTGTCCCAACTAACTCCGTATTGATTTTTAATGCTGCCAGGCCATAATTGACTTGAGAGTTAAACAATATTTGTGTCAACTGTAGGTTATTCGACAAAATGTATGGCACACCGAACTTCACCGTATTGTATACTCCCACAGGACCACCAAAAGCCGATGCAGGAATGATTTGTCCCGGAATGACTGCATTGTACTTATAATCCGCATTAAAATTCAACTGAGGCATACGAGAAGCAAGGTATGCTTCGCGCTGACGTTCGTTGATTAATACATCCAAATTCGCATTTCGGATTTGAAGATTGGCTGTATCCGCCATTCGAATGCAGGTTGGCAAATCAAGTACTTGTGCCTGTAAAGGATTCAACTGAATAAGTAAAATACATAGTCCAATGAAATAAAGAGATTTACGCATGTTGATTGGTATTAGGAAATAAATAATTGATTAACATTTCTTTGACGATTTCTTGGTGTGCTATTAAGAGATTTTCGTGTTCCTCTTCCGAGATTTGATAGATGCCCGAAATCAGTTTTTTACTCATAATTGGGAAATGACAATTCGACATAAACAACAGGGTAACATTGATCATGTTCACTTTGCGCATTTTTCCTGCTGCTTGCGCTTTTTCACACTGCTCAAAAATCCCTGTTGTATGCAAACGTCCAAGGAAACTTGATAGGTCCATTTCTGTATCGGATTCTTGATTCAGTCCAGCATGAATAAACAAGGGGAACTCTGGATATTTTTTCAAAAACTCAAATTCTTTATCTATGATCAAACGTGTTTTATCTTCAAGGGTCATGTCTTGATGAAAAACCTCTACCATTCCATCGATCAAATCAGTGAGGGCCGCCTCTAAAATCAACTCAAATAATTTGCCTTTGGAACGGAAGTAATAATTCAGCAAAGCCACATTGATTCCTACGGATTTCGCGATTTCTCGCGTGGTACAACCAGAGAATCCTTTCGTCATGAACACCTTACGTGCTGCATCCTTGATTTTCTCTTCTGTACTTAAGTCATTTTTCATGAAATCATCTTTCGCGGTGCAAATTTAAGCACTTATTTTAAACACTTGTTTAATTATTGAAAAAAAATTAAGCGCTTGTTTAAAATATAAGAAATTTGACATAAAAAAAGGCCTGTGAATCCACAAGCCTTTCTTCATTGAATAACTTCATTCTTATAAGCCATTCGCTGCTTTGCGAAGGGTCAAATCCAAGAACAATTCGTCCATTTTTTCTTTTTGTTTTTTGTCGCGGTTAGACAAATCTAATTGACCAAGACTTTTTAAAGCCGCCTCGCCATCCACGGTATTTCTCATCGCGAAATAACACTCGATCAAATCAAAATAAACGGCAACTGTTACATCTTTATCGATACGTGCTTTTTTGTCGTAGACATCAGATTCCGTTAAAATCACTTTGAACGCGTCGATTGCAGCGCTTAGCTTTTGTTTCGCCAGTGCTTCATTCGTTGTTAAGGTTTTTAAACCAATGGTAGCATTGTTGTATGCTTCCATCACGTCAGCATGAGCATCGTTTTTAGATTTTACATAGTCCAAAGATGTCGCACGTGTTGTTACTTCATAACCAATACGGTCGTTTACCAAATGATTGATGAATTTCAAGTTTTCTTTCAATAAGTTTTCTTCTGTTGATTTAACCAACATAGAAAAGTCAGAGGAAGGCGCTGTTTTAGAGGAAGATGATTTATACGTTTTAAACGCTGAAAGTTCAGCTGGAGCCACATAGAAAATTTCTTGGTTATTCATTCCTGCAATACGAACGGACATTGGCGTGCGGTAAGTGAATTCGACCCAATAGTAGGTTACTTTGTACGTTGTTCTTACACCATCCTTAACCGAAACCTCATCTTTCACTTCCGATTTGATCATTGGTTGAGAATGCTCGTATCCTTCAATATTTACGGAGTAAGAAAGTGCATTCACCTGTGCTTTCGTAAATCCATCCAACACTAAATAAGTCGCGGCTAAAGATGGATAATCGTAACTAGATTTCAATACAGGTTGAGAAATCGTTCTACGGTAAGGTTGCGCAACGTAATCCTTAACGGGTTTCGTGTTTTCGTTCAACAACTGTTTTTCAATGACTTTCGTTGCCACAGATTTCGAATTATACACTTCCATTTCTTTTGCAAACTTATCATCTGCAGCTTTTACTTTCGCAGGATAATCAGCAAGTTCACGTTGGTAATCAGCTTCCGCTCGTGCTTTATCAGCTTCGAATTCCGCCATTAACTTCGCATTTGCCGCTTCTGAAGAAGAAGTAATTGTTGAGTAGTAATTATCAACTTTAGGTTGAAGTGGATTCGTTGGCAATTTAATATACGTGTAGGTAATGTCTTCTGATTTAACGTTTTGTCCAAATACTAGACCAACGAAGGATGCAATCAGAAAGGTTAATGTTAGTTTCATGTGAGTGTTTTTTTTTGTTTTTTTTAATTATTTTGCGTTTTATTGACGCGGTAAAGTTACAAAAGATGCCTTTGATTAAGAAAAAAATTAGTTCCGTTTTCTCTTCGGTTTTCCGTATTTGTCCATCATGGCCTTCTTATGGTCGTAACGGACATTTACTTTTTTGTTTTTGGCCTTCTTTTCATGGAATGCTGGACCGACTTCGCGCTTGGCAAGTTTCAGAAGTTTTCCAGGTATTTGCGCTGCTGGTTTTTCAAATTCCAATAATTCTTCTGTCATTTCAACCTCACTTGGGACATCCGTAAAAGGAAGTGCCTGTTTCATCAAGGTTTCAATTTTGGACAATGCATCGGCGTCCTTTTCACTTACAAAGGTGATGGCCACACCGTTTCTATCGGCACGACCTGTTCTACCGATTCGGTGAATGTAATTTTCTGGAATTTCAGGAATATCAAAGTTAATGACGTGGGTAACATCCGTTACATCGATTCCACGCGCAATTAGATCCGTGGCAATTAATACGCGAAAAACACCCGTTTGGAAATTTTGCACACTGTTAAAACGGAAATTTTGCGCTTTATTGGAGTGAATTACCCCAACGTTATTGAGCAAAGAAGTTTCCATTTCTTCAAACAACATATCTGCTAAAGCTCTGGACTGTACAAAAACCAAAACCTTCGAGGAATCAACTGTATTTTCTAGTAAATAATGTAGCATCTGAACTTTCGACAAAAAGTTAGGGACGTGATATCCTATTTGGTCAATTTGCGCGAGAGCAGTTCCGGAGCGAGCCGCCTCTACGCGAACAGGCACCGTAAAGTTGGCCTCGAGAAAATCAGATACTTCTTCCGATAATGTAGCAGAGAACACCATGTTTTGGCGTTTCACAGGTAAAAATTCAAAGATGCGCAGCAACTGAGCACGGAAACCTAAACTTAAGGTTTCATCCACCTCATCAATGACCACTTTCTTCGCATGCTTTAATTGCAAGGATCCGTTCGCCGCCAAATCGAGGATTCTACCTGGTGTTCCAACAAGGACATCTAAGCCCTGCAAAACCATGGCTGCTTGTGTATTCATATTCGTACCACCATAAACACCACCAACGGCTACATTCATGTACGGTGTTAATTTTTCGACTTCGCGAACCACTTGCGCAACCAACTCACGTGTTGGAACAATGATCAGAATTTGTGGATGCGGATCTTTTGAGAATTTCCACATACATAGACATGGAAGGATATACGCTAAGGTCTTTCCCGTTCCTGTTTGCGCAATTCCAATGGTATCTTTTCCAGACATCATCACATTGAAACTTGCAGCTTGAATGGTTGTTGGCGTTTCGTAGCCTAAATCATCTAATGCATTCCAAAGCGGTTTCTTTAAGTTTAAGTCACGAAAAGTCATGGGGAAAAATTTTGCGCAAAGTTACGGAAAGAAATGAAGCGAATCATGATAAGCTACTTTCCTTGTTGCTATTTTTAATGACTTGATTTATTGAAAGAAGTATTTCACTCATCGTTTTTGAATTTAATTCAGAGAAAGCGAACCATTTTTTCCCTAAGTCTTTTAAGGAGGCTCCTAAATGATAAATCTTTTTTCCATCAATAATTAAAAACCGGTCATGACTGCGTTCAAAACGAATCCATTCAAATTTCCCGAATTGCTGCTTGGCTTTAGAAAGATCTAAACTTATTGATTTGGTGAGTGATTTTGAAAGCAACACAACCTGTACAGAATGATTTTTTTTGGATAAATGAGTTAAAGTGCTTTCATCAATGTAATTATCAATCAAAATAATTTGTTTTTCTGCAGACCGAATGATTCTCGATGCAAGCAAATACGCATCAAAAACTTGACCCTCAAAAAAAACTCCTTGATTTGGCAAAGATGCAGATTGAATCTGTAAATCGATTTCATGTACTTTTTTAGAAATTGATTCTACATCATCTTCTAATCGATTCATTCGATTATTTAATGAGTATCCTTTCAATAAATAGTCTTTCAATATGCGATTTGCCCACATCCGAAAATGAGTTCCTTGAACTGACTTCACACGATAACCGACAGAAATTATGACATCGAGATTATAGAATTCAATTCTTCTATTCACTTTTCTGCCACCTTCGTTTTGAACTGTCAAGGAATCCTTGACAGTTGAATCCTTATCTAATTCGCTCTCCTTGAAGCAATTATTAATGTGTAAACTAATATTTTGCTTGGTCTGCTTGAATAAACTGGACATTTGTTGTTGGGACAACCAAACGGTGTCGTCCTCAATTTTTACTTCAATGGATTCGTTCAATGTATCAGATTGATACAACATCAATTCGTTTTTCATGGCTTTAAGAGGAATTGTTTCTTAAAGCTAACGTGATTTTTAGTACATTATTTTACTCATGATGTTTTGAGAAATGGGATTACCTACTGTCCACTTATTTCTGTAAATTGAGTTTTTCAACAAAGTCACCGTTGACAGTATTTCCATAAACGACATACATTCCAGCATCTAATTTAGTCAAATCGAGCTCTTGTCCACGTGTGTAATGATGTTGCAGCATTTTCTGACCTGTGATCGAATAAATTACTACTTCACCCTCTTCCAGCCCTTCAATAGTCAATTTTCCATTTGAAGGATTCGGATACAAATCAACAAGTCCCTGCGTTGGAGACGAAAGTCCAACATATCCATTAATGTTCAAGGTTGTATTCGTGATAATCGCTGGATTAAAGTCGAAATAAATATAAGCGGTGTTCGTGATTTCAGAATTCAAGGTCAAATTCGCCAATTCCTTGATTTCGTAGGTAAAGTATCCTTGACTTCCTTCTAAACTATCGGCCGAAGGAAGTAACTGTATGCCACTGAATCGAAAAACCACTTCCCTAGAAACTGGATCAATTGAATAACTCACAGGATGTTTAGATCCAATAAATCGAAAAGTGGACAAATCTAAATTCGTTGAAATCGTATCTCGAATCACTACGTTCAGGGCAGGATAATTTCCGTCATTTTGAAAACGAACGGTATATTGGAGTTTTTCTTGCACGTCTGGTTTAATGAACGTTGGTAAGTGACATTCTTTATCGTTCGGATCATAGGAATTCAACACCGTCGCTACAAATGAGGATTGATTAAACAGAAAATCTTGCTCTCCTTGCGCTGAAACCTCAACCGAAAAATCGAAGAGTGTTCCTGCAGGTGTATTTCCCGCGAAGGTGCATGGAAAACCATAAGAAATGCATCCGGATAAATACGCTTCAGTGATGGTAACGGTGTCGTTAGCGAAAGTGGCATTTGGAAGACTGCTAATATTTGGCGTTATTCCAGCCGGAACCGCAATTTTAATCGTGCTATTTGCATAATTTCCACAAGAAATATTACAGACTTGTACGTTCACATTTCCCTGTTCAATGGGCGCTATAAATTGAAATGCGGCAGCAGAAGTCACTTCGAGATTCGGCACTAATCCATTTCCTCCACATTCGAGTGTCATGTTCATCGGAACACCAAGTGCATGTCCAGTTGCGTCAAATGAATTGATAACGAAATCTGACGAAGTTTGGATGTACCCGTTGTTTTGAAGCCAAGCATTACTTACGCTCACCGTGTATGGAGTTGCAGTTACATCTAATTCAGTGTAATACGCATTTCCAAAAGAATTTTGTGGGTAAATCGTTGTAGTTACTCCCGAACCATTGGTCACATCATAAGGAATATTTTGCAAGAAGGTAGCAGATGGATTCAACAAAGAAATCACATTGAAAAAGCCACAATTACTTGTATTGGTGATGACCCACTCTATGGTTGTACTTCCGGCAAGTTGACCAGACGTTCCACTGTTTACGGTCACTATTGCATTGTAAACACCCGCTTGAGTATAATCATGCTCGAAAACATAACAGTTTTGACTGTTGGGTGCTGAAAACACCATCATATTGTCTGATGTACCATCCATCCAATCTACTACAATCTGCGCACCAGACTCCGGTAACGCACCAGTTGTTGTACATACAGACATGTTAGAGTGACATCCAATCCCAGGAATGGAATTGTATAATAAATTGATGGAAGTAACTTGTGCGGTCATTAAATGAGAAAGGCTAAAAAAGAAACTTAAAAAGTAGATTTTTTTCATTCGAGGAGAAATTAATTCAAGGTTCAGACGCCTCCTTTTTTGATAGGTTGCACGAAATCAAAAAGGATTAATCTCTTAATGAATGAGCTTGATAGAGTTTCAATTCTTCCCAAGTGACTTTGTTTCCGAGCTTTTCCTTCAGTGGCGATAAAGAAGTTCCTTCAAAGCCCTCAAACATAGTTGCTAATTCCGAGATGCGTTTAGGTGACATGACATCCGTTAACTCAATTTTCTCACTTCGAATCAAGTAGGCAAAATGATTCCCAATGGTCTGTGAAGAAACTTGACGAATACGGGCGATTTCATCCACATCTTTTCCCTGTTCCAATAATTCCAAGGTCAATTCATAGGTAGATTTCTTTTCCTTCTTGGCCGCACTCAGTTTTTTGCTTGTTTTTGTAAAAATTACATCATATTCCCCTTCTGGATCATCTAACAATGATGGCACTTGTTTTAATTCTTGTTTGATGACTGCCAACTTTCCGATTTTGTAATTGGCTATTTCATGGTTCCAAACAATGGATTTCGTAATTTCCTTACCAGCGGAAACTGCCCCGATGAGCAGGCGTGCTCTTTTCAATCGAAGGATGGTTTCCGTGAGGACTTCATCCAACTCTTCTAATTCCTCCGCGTATTGCTTGGTTTTTCGGACACGACTTAACTCTCCTATTTTTCTCAAATTCGAGGAAAGAACATCGTCCAACAATTTAAAGAAGTACAGATATGCCGCTTGAACGCGCTCGTTTAAAAAGTGGACATCGAACTTTGGCGCCTGTAAAACCTGATCTAACTGTCGACAAAACTTACGTGCTGGATCCATCGTTGACTGAATCACTTGGTTTTGCATGGCAATCCAACTTTTATTTTTTCCTTTTTCGCTTTTCAGTCCAACCAATTGATAACTGGCCTCATGACTCCCCCACTTCGAGCCGAGGTCGTACCAGTCAAATGCTTGTTTTAAGCATGCAACTAAGTAATGCTTCATACTTTGTTCCAAATACGACGGCAACATCGCCTCGTCTGCTTTGTTCTGACTAAACGCCACAACTTGCTTATCATTGGAAAGTCCATTCATGCGCATTGGTTTCAAGAGCACTAAACCGTCCAATGAACGCAAGCGGGATAAAGCGACGTACGCTTGTCCGGGAGCAAAAACATCAGACACATCCAATACCGCTTTATCGAAGGTTAATCCTTGGCTTTTATGCACGGTGATTGCCCATGCAAGCTTCAAGGGATAATGCACGAATGTCCCTAGTATTTCTTCCTTTACCTCGCCCGTAGCGTCGTTGATGGCATAACGCATGTTGTTCCACTCGAATTTCTCCACGACAATGGTTTTATTCTCCTCTGGAAAATAAACGGTGATTTCTTGTTCGCTTAGGGATTTGATTTTCCCCATTTTTCCATTGAAGTAATTTTTATCGAAGGACAAATCGTTTTTCACGAACATGACTTGTGCGCCAACTTTCAGCGCTAGTGTTTCTTCTAATGGAAATAAATGTTTTGGATATTCACCGGTAACTTCTGCGTCGTAACTCACTTTTTTTCCAGTTAATGCTGCTAAAGCTTTCGCATTTATGTCATCGGCTTTGGTATTGTGCGTGGTTAAGGTAATGTATCCATCATTTTTGGATGAATCAAAGTCCGAATTCACATATTTATTGAGTACATCGACATCCTCCGCGGTAATCTGATTGTTTCGTAGGTTATTTAAGACTTGAATGAAATCCTGGTCTTGTTGGCGGTAAATCGTTGTCAATTCAATATATAAAGGCTGAATTTCCCTCAGGACTTTCGCATGAAAGAAAAATACTCCGTCGTAATACGAGCGAAGAACTTGCCATTCTTCCTGCTTCACAACGGGAGGAAGTTGCAATAAATCTCCGATAAATAAAACTTGAACACCTCCAAATGGTTCGTGAATCCGTCGAATATTCCTCAACGTCCAGTCCATTGCGTCCAATAAATCAGCGCGAAGCATACTCACTTCATCAATGATTAAAAGTTCAATATTCCGAATGATTTTTAAACGCGTTTTGTTCATCGAGAAATGACGCATGAGCGTATCCTTCGTTTCAAACTTCACCGAATCCGTATATGCAGGTTTCACCCCAAACTCCGGAATGAATCCCGCAAAAGGCAATTGAAAGAAGGAATGAATCGTTACACCTCCTGCGTTCAAGGCTGCGATTCCCGTGGGCGCAACGATCACCGCATTTTTATGCGTGGAAGCCATGATTTTACGAAGCAAGGTCGTTTTTCCCGTTCCGGCTTTGCCAGTTAAAAAAATGGACTGATTCGTCTGGTTAATAAAATGCTCGGTAAAATCTGCTGGAGAGCGTTGTTCTGGATTCAATTTGGGCTTCATTTATTTGAAGTTACGAAAATAGTTAGAATGAATAGAACTATTTTTAAATTAACATGAAGTTACTTCATCATTGTCAACAATCCATCAACAGAGGACTTATCCAACTTTGAAAACGCAAACCAGCGCTTCCCTAAATCCTCAAGAGATGCGCCCAAATGATAGACTTCCTAGTCATCAATAATGAGAAAACGGTCGTGACTTTTGTGAAAGGATTTCAACTCAAATCCACCATATTGTTCGTTGGCCTTTTGAAGATCGAGTTGAAGTTGTTTGTTTATGGTTTTTGTCAAGAGCAGAACCGCTCGCGGTATTATTACCAAACCAGAGGAAAATACCGAAGAAAGAAGAATTAAGAGCGCAAAGCAGATGTCATTCCAATTGCCACACCGATAATTCAAACACCTTCTGAGCGCTACAGCACGATAATTTTATGCCGTTTTTTAGCATTCGAAAGGATGTACATTCCCGAAGGGAAACACATTTTCATCCCCGATGCTTCAGGAGAAAGTGTGGCCATCTTGTTGCCTTGCAAGTCGTATAAAATCCAATGATCAGCTCGTACATTCAGCCAATCGTTGCAGTGCAATACCGTAGGAAATATCTGTTGCTCCTTGCTGTTTTCGTCAAGAGCTAAAAACGTAGAAACGGTGACACAAGAAGAAGTGTCTGCCCCACAGGCATTAGTGACAATCACCGCGTAGTTCCCGTTAGTTGAAACAATCATTGTTGTGGAATCTTCGCCCGGTATAGAGTCGTAGGTTGGACAGATAACCCATTGGTATGTTGCTCCAGGTTGTGCTTGGGTGTTCAACTCGACATAGTCCGACATGCTGATCATATTCACCTGTGGTGATTGAGGTGGATTTTCTATCGTTAACGTTAAGGTGCTTATTGAATCACAGCCGTTAGTAGCTATCAGTGTATCGGTATAAATACCACTGGAGTTGTAGGTATTGCCATTCCATATATATGAATTACACGCCGTAACACTTTCTCCACCGAGTATGGTTGCTCCATCTGTAAGAACTAAGGTAGCGGTAGAGTCGCATCCATATACGCTCGTCAAATTCACGCTGTAGTTTCCACTGCTTAAATACGTATTTCCGTTCCATGTCACTGGAGAACATGATGTAATAAATGTCTGAGAAGTTAATGGAGGATAAATGGTTATTAAAAATGTATCGGCCACTCCGTCACAATAGAAATTGGATGATGTAAAATAACGAGGGGTTACGATGATTGTTGCCGTTGTAATGCTAGAAACTGTAGGGGCTGTATAAGATGAAATATTACCTATTCCCGTAGCAGGTAAACCAATCGCTGGGTTGGAATTGGTCCATTCGAACTGGGTAGTATTCCCGGTGAAATTTACGGCAGGTATCACTGATCCTGAACAAACGTTTATGTTTGGATTCGGATTAATCGTTCCAACCGGGTATATGCGGTATTCAAACGTAAACGGTGGTGCATTACTCGTACAGGTTGTTCCTCCGAATGTGTAATAAGGAGTGACTGTTACTACAGATATGATAGTAGAAGTTCCCGTATTGATGGCAGTAAAGGCAGGTAGTACTCCCGATCCTGAGGCCACTTGGCCGATCGACGTATTGGAATTTGTCCATTGAACGCTTGTGTAATTTCCAAGAATCGTAATTGGAGTTGCTGTTTGACCATGACACCAATCCCAATCAAACTGTAAGGCACTCGGAGTAGGGATCAAAGAAATCGAGAACGTCATCGGGGTTCCAGCACATCCATTCAGGCTCGGTGTAACTATGATATTCCCTGTTTCAAGAGAATTTGACAATACAGTAGCAATATAACCAGGCACATTACCAGTTCCAGATGCTTGCACACCATTTAAAGTATTTGAGTTTGTCCAACTATAGGTAGCTCCCGCTGTTCCAGAGAACACTGTTGGTGGCACATATTGATTGTCGCAATACGCAGTGCTGGATACTTGGTTTACTACCGGAGCAGCTAGCACATTTACAACACTTGTCGCAGTTGAACTTACTCCATTGAGCGTCGCCACACAGGTGTAGGTCGTTGTAGTCGTAGGTGACACCGTTACACTTGCTGTTATAGCACCTCCCGGAGACCACAGAAAAGTAGCACCTTGGGAAGATGAGGCAGTCAGTGTCGTTGATGCACCTGCACAAATTGTTGTATTTGTCGGTGTAACAGTCAACGGAGGAGGAGAAGGCATAAGGCTAAATGTAACATTGGTAATACCTCTATTCGAACTGCCATGATAGGCGTACAAGTAGCTGCTCGGTGTGGCTCCTCTTGCCCAAATCAACGATAAAGAGCCAGGTCCTGCGGTGAAAACATAATCTGCTGCATCTCCCGTATTTAGTGCCCTTGTTGCAATAATGGTGCGTACTCCTGCGTTTACTTGATTCGAAGAAATCGTCCAGTTCTGTTGTGCGTCCGTAACCGGTGCCGCGTATCCTGAAAGAGATGCGTCAAAATTGGTTAATGTACCTGAAGAATGAACCCCAACCACATCAGTTCCAACCGCCATGGAGCTAGCATTAAACCCAACAGCAAACCAACGGTCAGCGGGACCACCCAAGGTAAGTGTAACATTCGTTCCAACATCTATTTTTACCGACATAGCTAAACCCGCAGTAGTAGATAGTGAAACCGTACCTGTGGTGTACGTTTGGGCAAATGTTGCGAATGTACAGGCAAGGAAGATAATAAGTAAGTTATTTTTTTTCATGGCGTTTAAAAATAGCGTTAAGTTTTTCGTCAGCATAGCGTGTTAAAAGCTGCTGTATGGTACTTCCTTCTTGGTTGGGAAGCGATTGGTTTGCTCCGTAAGTCAATAAGATATCGACTATATCATAACGTTTCAAGCTCATGGCCATATGCAATGGGGAACCGAATTGATTGAATTGACAGGTGTCATTGGGCGAATTACCTTTGAGCAACATGTATTTAAGCATTTCTGTGTTGTCTTTAAAGATCATTCCATAGATTGCGGAACCTTCAGCAGCACAAAAGGAAACATTAGCTCCATTATCCATAAGGTATTTGGCGACTTCGTTGTTTCCTCTGTAACAAGCCAAGATAAGAGGAGTAATGCCTCTTTCAGACAATTCATCTAGGGCGTCCGGTTTTTTCGCTAGAATTTCTTGCATTTGGGCAACCGTTCCATTTCGGGCAACATCGTGAATAGCTTGTGCCCCACAGTTTTGGCACAATCCAAAAAAGAAAATTAGGTAAGCAGTAATTCTGTAGAGCACGTTTTTTTTTTAAATATAAATAATTCCCTTTAAAGATGCATAAAGAAAATACAACTAATTTGATATTATCACCTCTAGATAAACTAACTGAAAGGAATAAAACATCAAAATCTGATTCAGAGAATATTCTTAAAGAAATTGAAAAATATCAGAACCGTATTTCAAATGCAAAATACCTCTTATTAGATGGCGGAATTTCATCAGATGAATATAAAGACATGAAAATTGAGATTGAAAATTCAATTAAAGAGTTAAGAAGAAAACAATCAAATATTCAAACGATAATCGATAACGCAAAAGAAAAAGTGAATAACTCAATCAAAATCATATCGAACCTCAAAAACATCTATCAGCATTGCGATGTAGCGGCAAAACAACGTATAATAAGTTCGATTTTTCCTGCGAACTTGTATTATGGAAAAAAATCAGTTCTAACCCTCGAAGTCAATAAAGTGACCACGCTAGTTTTCAATACTGGTAAAGGTTTCGGAAAAATAAAAAAAAGAAAAGCACACCGATTTTGGTGTGCTTTCCTGTAGAGTGGAGCCGGAGGGGTTAGCTGCGCTTTCCCCTCGGGGTAACGTGCAATGGATCAAAAAGCTTCATCGCAAGGCGATGCTGTCTTTTTTTGTTTGCCCAAATTTGAGGACGAGTCCTCATTTGCGCTCACAAAAAAAAGCCACTCCTTCGGAGTAGCTTTTTGATCAGAGTGGAGCCGGAGGGGTTCGAACCCTCGTCCAAACGACGAGTTTTCAAGCTTTCTACATGCTTATTCCTCGGTTATTTTTCGATCCAGGCACGGACAAGAACACCCAAAACCTGAACTTAGGTACTGAATTTCGCATTTGCTTAGTACCGTCGCAAACACTAGCCTAATGGGATGAACTTTCGAGTGGTAAATCGATTAGGCGACGATCTACCGAAAGTACTTGTCCGACCTACTATGCTTCAGTCAGATTAAGCCAATTAACATTCAGCTAATTAAGCAGCAAGTGCGTATGACGTATTGTCAATTATTGTTCGAGACAAGATATTAAAGAGGTTCACCTCAACCCTCTGCATGCTGACACTTGACTACCGCTATCGCTGTCAAATCCAAGGTCGGCCCCATTGAGCTACAAAGATACGAGTAAATTCGAAATGTTTTTTGTATCCATCACAGATACCTGAAACTAATTATTTAACAACGGTTACGAACCCTTGGAACAATTCATTCACCGTATCCGCTGGATTAAAATAAACGAGATACGTGTACACACCATCATGAACTGGCATACCTGAACGCTCATCTTTCCCATCCCACTTCAACTGAGTCGGTGAAAACGTACAGATTACATTGCCCCATCGATTGAAAATCCAACCGCGCTCAACTTTACCATTCTGTATAATGATTTCAAAGGTGTCGTTCACCAAGTCTCCGTTCGGTGTAAAAACGTTCGGTATGAAAATAACCGAGGGTTCAATTATACAGGATTCCATTTGAACGTTTACGGTATGTACATAGTCACAACCGTTTGCATTTTGCTCAACTTGTGTTAAGGTCTGTGTACCATAAATCCATTGGTTGAAGATCAAAACCGAATCAAATTCACAAAGCGAGATGTTTTCCGTCCATGGGTTGACATTATACAAACTTAAGGTAGCAATATGTGTGCTATCGCAAAGATTGATGTCCTGAAAAGCCGCTGAATATTGTCCTGGGGTATTTTCCCAAACACCATTGATGAAGGCTGAATCACCCGGACAAATCGTTAAGGACTCTGTTGTGGTTTGTGGGGTGCATCCATTCGTTACGACGATGGTGATGCATTGCATATCCGCACAGTTTCCAGATCCCAAAGCATAACATACTTGCCAAGATCCTGTTCCGGCTGTTTGCGGATTAAACACTCCCGTGGATGATAAGCAAGTTCCACAAGTGGATGACCAAACTCCTCCCAAATTCACAGCTTGAATTTGTTGTGTCGCATCTTGGTTTGTGAATGGTCCAGCTGCTGAAATAGCGGCATTTACTCCGGCTGACCCTGCTGAAACGGTAAATGTTTCTATGGCAGAACATCCGTTCGCTCCGGTTACGGTAACGGTGTACGAACCTGGACAAACGTTTGAAATAGAACTTGTGGTAGCACCATTAGACCAACTGTACGTGTAGGGAGCAAGTCCATTTGTTACGGTCGTTTCAATGGAACCATCACAGGTATTGACGCATGTTTCGTTTAATATCAATGGAGTAACCGTCATTCCTGGATTCACACTACAAAGTGGATTCATGCTGCCAATCCAAGAGTCATTCGCGGCATTATTCGGCATTCCTGGTGTTTGTCCCGTTGCTACATCCGCACTGGTCCAATTCGCTACTAAATTCCAGTCATTCGAAGTGGTATTTGTAAACGAAAACACTTTGCTAGCTGCAGAACCTGCAAAATAAACAAGGGTATTGCTCGTATTATTTCCCCAACTTACACTGTGAAAAGGAACGCCTGTTGAAGGGATATTTGGCACTTGAAACGAATCGTCTGTATTGGACATCGCTAATGGCGACCATGATCCACCAACTGACCAACTGGCATCTGGCGGATAGGCTTGATTAGTAGTGTTTGGACTTGTTGTCGTTTTCTCTAACAACATGGAACTAGATGGGATAATCAATCTGCAATTGCCATCTGTGGAGGAGATATCATCAGGTGGTAAACTTGAATTTGGACTTGCATCATTGTAGATAACAATGTAAGTGCCTTGTGAAATATTTTGCCAGAATGGAATATTTGCGAAGCGAACAGCACCTCCTGCGATTCCCGTTCCGGATCCAGTTGCGAAATACCCATTATTGTCATCAATGATGACTTTGCGTAAATCCAAACTTGGTACCGGTGTGACACATGTTGGTGTTCCGATCACCACAAACTCCACATATTCACTAGATCCTGTACCCTGAGAAACTTCATTGATGATTAATTGCTGCGCATTCCATTTTTTTGAAAAGAGCAGTAACAAACTCAATACTAGAAACTTATTCATTGTCATCGTTCGACTTTCCGTTCTGCATTGGTTTCGGTGCAAACCTAAAGTTCACCTCAAGGAGTTCAATGCTGAACTTCCGAACAAATTTACGCTAACTATCCGAATTAATTCGACTAAGCATATGATAAAATTGTTAAGTAATGAATGATTAGTTCCCAATTGCAATGCTTGAAAGGAAGATTATAAGGATTCAGGACAGAATTAGTAACTTCACGACATGAAAAAATTAGGCTTTATCTTATTTATTGGGATTTATAGCACGCTGTCTTTTTCACAAAAAACAGCAAAATCAGATTCCATTCAATGGTTCGCTGACGCCAAATTAGGTATCTTTATTCACTGGGGGATTTATGCGGTGGACGGAACATCCGAAAGTTGGGCTTTTCATAATAAAAGTGTTCCCTATCCTACTTACATGTCACAATTGAATGGATTTAAAGCGGAAAATTACCATCCAGAGGAATGGGCGAAGTTAATCAAGGAAAGTGGCGCACAGTACACGGTAATGACTACACAACACCACGATGGCGTTGCACTTTGGGATACGAAATTAAAAACACCTCACACCAAAGCTCCACAATTTGGATGGGCACTTCCGACGCTTACAAAAAAATATGAGAAAAATTTACTTTGGAAGGAAAAACTGCCTTTGAGTGTTGTTTACCAGACGCCTGCGAAACGCGATTTAATTACCCCATTCGTCGAAGCTGTTCGAAAGGAAGGATTGCATTTTGGTGCATACTACTCCTTGTTGGATTGGTCACATGACGATTACCCAACGTTCCTAAAAGACTACAACCGTTATCAAATCAAGGACGACATTGTTCGATGGTCTCGTTTTTTATCCTTCATGCACGGACAAATACAAGAAATCAATCAGCAGTTTAAACCGGATTTATTTTGGTTTGATGGAGACTGGGAACATTCTGAAGAAGAATGGCAAGCAGCTAAAATTGACCAAATCATCCATACGAGTAATCCAAACGCCATCCTAAACGGACGCTTAAAATCCTTCGGGGACTACGATACGCCCGAACAAAACATGCCTGTCGTTCATCCCGATCGAAATACCTGGGAACTGTGTCTGACCAGTAACGACAATTGGGGCTATCGTCCTAGCGACCACAACATGAAAACAGTGAACGAAGTCCTGCAAATCTTCACCGAATGCCTTGGAATGGGTGGGAATTTACTTCTAGACATAGGTCCAAAAGCTGATGGAACCATTCCGGAGGAACAAGTTCAGTTGTTGAAAGCATTGGGACGCTGGACCTCCAAACACAAAGAAGCGATTTACGCTTCGCTCGCTGGATTACCCGCTGGACACTTCCACGGAAACAGTACAATCTCCAAGGATTCGATGTCCATTTACTTATTTGTTCCAGCTGTTGGAATCGATACATCAAATCAAGCTAACAGAGAATCACAGTATGGAAACATTCAAAGTTCTCCGTTAGCCACATCGAATTTAAAAGTAACTGTCCAGCTGAAAGGACTGATGTCCGAAATAGAGAGCATCACCGTACTTGGAACGAAAACAACTGTTCCATACAAAGTTGTCGGTAAAATCGATTGGAGCTATGTTCCTGGAACCATCTACATGGAACTTCCAATTTCAGCCCTAGATCCAGAAATTTCTGTGATTAAAATCCAACTTAAAACACCTTTGAAACTCTACCGAGGGAAAGGTGGTTTTCATTAAACAGAACATATGAAACAAGCCATTTTCATTCTTTTTATTTGTCAGATCTTCAACTTCCACGCCCAAGAACACGAACAAACCTATTTTCCTCCCAGTGATCCATTCGTACAAGAAAAGTTAGAAACATGGCAGGACTTCAAATTTGGAATCCTCATGCATTGGGGAACCTATTCTCAATTGGGCGTTGTTGAAAGTTGGAGTATTTGTCCGGAGGATGAAGACTGGTGCATTCGACGTGGTCCATACAAAAATGATTATTTCGGCTACGTTAAAAACTACGAAAACTTGCAAACGACGTTTAATCCAGTTCAATTTCAAGCTGAAAAATGGGCGAAAGCGGCGAAAAATGCGGGGATGAAGTACATGGTTTTCACGACGAAACACCACGATGGATTCTGTATGTTCGATTCTAAATACACCAAGTATACAGTCGCAAATGAAAACTGTCCGTATTCAACGAATCCCAATGCCAATATTGCGCTGAAAGTGTTCGAAGCTTTTCGAAAAGAAGGACTTTGGACTGGCGCTTATTTCAGTAAACCTGATTGGAGTAACGATGACTACTGGGACCCTACTTTCCCACCGTACGACCGAAATCCAAACTACGATTTGACCAAGAAACCAAAAAAATGGGACGCATTTGTGCAATTTACTCACAATCAAATCATGGAATTAATGCGCGATTACGGTAAAATCGATTTGCTTTGGCTCGATGGAGGCTGGGTTCAACCAATGACCGAAACTTCGCCTCGCTGGGGATATAAACCCGTGAATCAGGACATTAAAATGGATTCCTTGGTCCAAGAAGCACGAAAATTACAACCAGGATTAATCGTTGTCGATCGCGCTGTAGAAGGTCCAAATCAGAATTACCTCACACCGGAACAACAAATTCCCGCAAAACCCCTCCCCTATCCTTGGGAATCCTGCATGACGATGGCAAACAGTTGGAGTTACGTTCCCAACGACCAATATAAGTCCACAGCGAAAATCTTGGAGAATTTATGCTTAATCGTTTCACGAGGCGGAAATTACCTGCTCAACATCGCGCCAAACGCACAAGGCGAATGGGATCCGCTAGCCTATCAACGATTAGAAGAAATCGGCGCTTGGATGAACATCAACGGTTCAGCGATTTACGGAACACATCCCGTTGCACCCTATGAAGTGAAAACCGAGCAAGGAACATGGGTGTTCACAGAAAATGACAAATCGGAATTGTTTGCGCTATTTATTCCCATTGATTTCGAAGTCATGTTTGTTGAATTACCTGTAAATCAATTGAACATCAGTGGGAAAAAAGAACTCACGACTTTAGGTTCCTCGACTCACTATAAATTGAAAAAGTCCGCTTCAAATGTATTTTTATACGATCGCAAGGGACTTCCTCAAGTTTGGAAAATAAGTAAGTAAAAAGAAATGCCCCCTTCATTCAATTGAATAAAAATGGAAGAAAATTACCTAGAATTAAATCGTAAAAATTGGAACAATCGTGTTGCTGGACACTTAACTTCCGACTTTTATCAAATGGATGCATTCCGAGCGGGAGAAAGTTCCTTGAAAGAAATTGAATTGGCTCTTTTAGGAAATGTGAAAGGTAAAAAGATCCTTCATCTGCAATGTCACTTCGGACAGGATACACTCTCCCTCGCACGCATGGGAGCATCTGTAACAGGCATCGACTTTTCCGATAAAGCGATTAGAGAAGCACAAAATCTCGCTGCGGAATTATCTATCGACGCGACATTTATCTGTTGCGATGTCTATAGCATATCAGAACATATCACAGAGAAATTCGACATCGTTTACACGACTTACGGAACGATTGGTTGGCTACCAGATCTCGATAAATGGGCAAAGGTTATTGCCGAACGTTTAAAGCCAAGTGGAAAACTCATTTTCGTCGACTTTCATCCAGTCGTTTGGATGTTCGATGATGATTTTAAGCAGGTTGCCTATAATTATTTTCAGGAAAGTCCAATCGTAGAAGAAGTATCCACCTCCTATGCTGACAAAGAAATTGAAATCACCGACACGACCATCACTTGGAATCATGGATTAAGTGAGGTGTATCAAGCGTTGCAATGCGCCGGACTGACAATCAATCATTTCTCGGAATATCAATTCTCTCCATATGATTGCATGAACGATCTGATTGAAGTAGAACCCAATCGTTTTCAAGTGAAACATTTAGTGAATAAAATCCCTATGGTTTATGCACTTACCGCTCATCCAAAAAATCCGTAAATTCGTCGCATGAAATTAATAGCAAGTATCTTTTTTGTTTTGGTGATTCAACTCTCATGGACACAAGACAGCATTTCCGTTTTATTTATCGGAAATAGTTATTTGAGCGTAAACAATTTACCTCAAATGGTTCAGGGATTAACCAACTCCTTAGGCGACAACATCCTCATTGATAGCAAAATGAATGGTGGATTCACCTTTCAATCTCATGCCAACGATGCAACAACTTATGATAAAATTCATTCGAAACCATGGAACTTCGTTGTGCTCCAAGGACAAAGTCAGGAACCTAGTTTTCCCTACGATCAAGTGAATCAACAATCATTACCTTATGCGGAACAAATTTCCGATAGCGTTTATGCGTCAAACGGCTGTTCACAGGTGAATTATTACATGACTTGGGGACGTCAAGTTGGAGATCCGCAATGGGATTCCATCAATACCTTTGATAAGATGAATACCCGCTTGCGAAATGCATACTTACGCATCGCTGATTCAACGAACGCTTCCGTTTCACCTGTCGGTGTTGCGTGGAAATATGTGCGTGACAATTATCCAGCAATCAACTTATACGCCGGAGATGGCTCCCACCCTAGCCTGGAAGGATCGTATTTAGCGGCTTGTACCTTTTACAGTTCTTTATTCCAAAAATCTTCCGTTGGCGCAAGTTATACGGCTGGATTAAATCCTCAAATCTGTGCCATTCTACAACAAGTAGCGAGCAGTGTCGTTCTTGACAGCATCCCAACGTGGAAATTGGTCCACCATGATTCTTTGTTCAATGCTTCTTTTGTAGCTGGTGTCAATCAATACGATGTGCTTTTCGCTGCAACGACAAGTTCACCTGGAAACCTCGTATGGGATTTCGGAGACGGAAGTCCTTTCGGTTTTGGACAAAATCCAACACACGCTTATGTTGCAGGAACATATACCGTAACGCTCTTCGCGAGTGGCGCATGTGGAATGGATACGGTTCAACAACAAATCACCGTGAATACGGTTTCCTTAGACGACATCACGACACAATGGCCGTACATTTATCAAAATGAACAAGGTGATTTGGTTTGTCAAACTAGACTTTTCGAAGTAATGTACATCGAAGCCCTAAACCTTGCCGGACAAAAAATCCCCGTGTCACACATGGTTAATTCTGACGGAACGATTACGTTTCCTTATAATCCAGACATTTTCATGATTCGTATTGATTTTGATCACTACGTACTCATCCAACGGGTACACTAATGGATTATATTACCGATCAAACCTTCGAAGGATTAACGGTTGAGAAAATATCCACAGCGGAATACGAAAATTGTGTCTTTCAATCGTGCCAGTTGAATGGCGCTGACTTATCGAATTTCACCTTCGTCGATTGCGAATTCATCAGCTGTGACCTCAGTTCTATCCGCAGTAAAAAAACATCTTTTCGCGATGCCTATTTTCGTGATTGTAAGTTGATGGGAATTCATTTTGAGGACTGTAATCCCTATGGACTAAAATGCACGTTTGAATCCTGCACATTGGATTATTCCTTCTTTTACCAATGTCCGTTAAAAGGAACAAAATTTTCGAATTGCCGGTTAACGGAAGTTGATTTCACCGAGGCTGGACTAGAAGGTGTCTCTTTTGAAGGATGTCAGCTCACTGGTTCTGTATTTCAAATGAGCAACCTAGAAAAAGCGAATTTTACAGGTGCGCAAGGATTCATCATTGATCCATCGAACAATCGAATGAAGGGTGCCAAATTCAGTCAAGAAGGATTAACTGGACTCCTCATTCCTTTCGGTATCGAAATTTCTTAAAAAAGAAAAAGTGGCACGAGTTCATTCATGCCACTTTTTAAAAGTTAACCGATTTGATTAATGTTCATGACAATGAACAGTGTATATACCTGTTGAATCTGTATAGGTTCCTATTGCTTCCAATTGTTTCAAATCGTCGCCACAGTATTCACCCATTTCAATTTCAGCGCCAGCTTTGTCGTAATGACAATCGTGGCATTTGTTTTTACCACAAGAACTTGATGTTACAAGAAAACCGAGTGCAAGTGCACTGAATAAAACTACTTTTTTCATACGTTTTGTTTTTTTAGGTTATTATTAATATTAAAAGTGATACTGATATAGATGTTTCTTCCTGGACTTGCCATCGAAATGTTTTTAAGTCGAGAAAGGTGATCGATGTAGGACGTATTTAGAATATTTCTACAACCAAATTGGACATCAACTGGTGTTTTTCCATTCCATTTTAATTGTACAGAAGCGTCGAGCAACTGATAAGATGGACTCGCTGTCTCATTAAACGCAAGCTTGTTTTGCTTGTTCATATGCGTATATTGAACAAGCAGATCCTTGATTTGCAATTTTTTACCTAGATCTAATTGGTAACGGAAACTCATCATGAAGCGACCCGGTGGAATCATCGACACACTGCTATCAGTTGAAGTCAGCACGTTTAAATAGGAATACGTTGCTTCCATGTGTAAATCATGTGCAAAATGAGGATGGTAATGCACTCCGAAATCACTTCCGTAAAAAAGAACTTTATTCAGTTGCTTGTATGCAAACACGGGTAAATTATCCACCATTGAATCAATCGGTTGCAGGTAAATAAACTGTTGGATATTATTCAAAAATGGATTCACAATCAAGACCAAGTGATCTCTTTTTACTTCGAAGCTTAAGTCCAACTGACTTGCTCGTTCCGGACGCAGTTGTTCATCACCAATTTCGTAGCGTAAAGCACCGTGATGAAAGCCATTTGCCAACAATTCAGATGGATGTGGCGCTCGATATCCCGTTGAAACATTCGTTCTAAAGGTAAACTTGTCCGTCGAATAAATGGCACCAATGGATGCATTTGGACTTCCATACGATTTTGAAATCGCTTGTTTCACTTTAAATTCCTCCAACGTCTTGATGTATCTCAAATCATACCTCAATCCTGCTTGAAAATTCCAGCGATCCATGGAATACATCCACATCGAGAAAAGTCCATTATCGAAAGAAAGGGAATTTGGCAATAAACGCTCGGTAGCATCAGGTGCATTCACGTTGTTTTGAAACATTCCCTGCATTCCATTGACTACTTTTAGGTTTTCACTAAAGGTATGCGTCCATTTAGCTGTGTACAATGAATTCCACAAACGCATTTGAATTCCTGGAATAGTCACTTTCTCATCGTATTCGGTTAATTGATTCATGGTTTGTCCAAGCAATAGCGACACTTCATTTCTTTCTAAAAACCATTTGTTTTCAAAGGACAGGTAATGATTATCGAAAAATTGAGCTGGAATCGTTTGTTTTCGCCGTTGTATGTCGGACTGGAATTCAAGTGGATTGAGAATGGAGTCATGTGTGTGTCCAGGCAAACCACTCATCACATGATTAAACGAATAACGTAGGTGATGCACCTTGTTTTTTCCGTTCCACGAAAGAGTTGTCTTTAAAACCGATTCGTTGAAACGCGAATTTTGAGCGAATTTCTGGTTTGGCAACTGAAAATCGGCATGATTGGCATAGCTTCCACCGATTAAAAACCGGAATTTCTGATTCGATTGCTTGTAAAGCATTCGCAGTGTTCCTCCGTTTGTATTGCTGTGATATATCGACTGAACCTTTACAGATTGAGAATTCACAGCAGCATACGATTCATCTGAATAATACAAAACACCTCCCAAGGCATCCGCACCATACAATAAAGACGCTGGACCTTTAATTACCTCCACAGAACCAATTCCGACTTCAGAAATTCCCATTCCATGATCTCCGCCCCATTGTTGCCCTTCCATACGCATGCCATTCAATAAACTGACTACACGAATTCCCTGTAATCCTCGAATGACCGGTTTTGAAATGCCATTTCCAAAACTGGATTGGTAAACACCCGGAATCTTTGCTAACGCTTCTCCCATGTTGATGGTGGTAATTCCATTCAAATCGGACAATTTTCGGGTTTCAATCAGAAATGGACTCTTATTTTTTTGAACATTGATTCCGGTTGACACGGTAATTTCTTCAAGGTCCAAATGCCTTTCTGCTAAATAGATTTCAATTTTACTCCCCACTAGATACTGTCGTCCTAGTGCTTGTGCAGATTGTGTGAATGCCAACACTTTTGATTCAAATTCGATGGCCGAAACATGCAAATGGATGCTTTCCGGAAAATTCCCAAGAAACATAAAGGCTCCTGTTTCATCCGAAATAGACGTCTCCCCTGTTTCTTCTATGTGAATGCGCGCATTGGCAATCGGAAGGTTGCTTGATTTACTTTTAACAAAACCTGATAATTCTTTTTGTGCGTTTGTCGACAAGGCAACAAAGGCTACGAGTAATGCAATAAATTTCATGTGTGATTTACTTCTAGACACTTCATAAATACTTCCTGGTAATGAATTCTCGCGTCTTTATGAACACGAAAATACATTTTAGGCTAAAGGATAGATGCTGTTAATCCATGGGACATCATACGATCCAAAAGAAGAGGCGCAGAGTCCATACAAATGAATCTTCACCTATTGACTTTTGTCAACGGTGCATCCATCAAATATTAAGCGTTTTGAGGTGGTCCTCGAAGTGAAAAAGACAGATAAGGAGTGTTCTCTTTATCCAAAATTCCGGCAGAAACAACTGTTGGAAGTGTCGGTTTATCCGAACGGAAAAAAAGAATCGATTGAACCGTGAAAAATCCCAGGTTGATGTCACAGATGTCACAGGAACCATCATCGAAATGACTTTCACTTAATGAAGTCGTGGAGAATTGTTTGTGATCGCATTCATGCCACCAATCTCGTGGGGTAAGCAACACGAAAAAGGTGAGCAATAATAATCCGGAAATAATTTTATTCTTCACGATATAAAATTAGTATAATTAATTGAGGATTGTCATTTTACTTAAAATCAAAAAAAATGCCCTGACGAACTCGCCAGGGCATTAAATCTATTCGATTGATTCTTATTTGATCACTTTCTGTGTATAAACCGTTGAACCAACCTCTAATTGGAAGAAGTACGTTCCAGCTGGTACATTCGATGTAGCGATTGTTGCTTGTTGAACAGACGATAAGGCTTGTGTTTTCACCACTTGTCCATTCATGTTGTACAAACGCATCGTTCCCGAAGTCACCTCATCAAATTGAACGGCTAACTCATTCCCCATTGGATTAATCACACTAAATGGATTCTTAACGATTTCGTTCACCCCACTTAATTGTACCATATCGTTTACAACGATTGTTTTTACATTGCTCGATTTAATTGGACAATACAAGATAAACTGCAAGTTCACACAACCATTAGCCATTCCATTTGGAATGTAGTAATAGATCGTATATGTTGCAATCGTGAAGTTCATTGAATCAACAAATGTCCAAACAGTTTGCAAGGTATCAACTCCAATCATAGTTGACGAGGTCATAGAAGCTCCCGTGCATGCATTGAAGTAAAAATTACAATCTTCGTATTGCTGAACGAAATTCCCAACAGCTGCTGGACCACAATTTGCATTGTTAACGACTAAGGTGTCTCCCGTATTTGCTCCAGAAACGGTCATGGAATCACATACCATCATTTGGCAACCATTCGCATCGCTTACATTGACACAATAAGTGTATCCTGGAATCAAATTATACAGATTTGTAGCCAAATTACCCGTACTCCAATTGTAAAAATAGGGTGCAGTTCCACCGGTAACATTAGTCAAGATAGATCCATCATTTGAACTCACTGTTGAACAAGGAGTTGTTGTTAAGGTCACATTGAAATTCGCACATGGATTCGGTCCACCACCTAAAATAATAAAGGTTGCAGCCATAGAATCAATTCCACCTGCAGGATTGCTTTGATTATAATAAACACCATAATTCCCTGGACATAAATTTCCGATTTGATAAACACCAGAAGCGATAACCGCGCCATTTCCATACCAAGTGATGGATGATTGAATAACCTGAGACGGATTGCTAAGTGCTGCTGTTCCATCACATACGTTTGGTCCACTCGCTGGCGTGATGTTTAATTGTGAAAAGGAGAATTGAGAAAAGAACAAGATGCTCAATCCCAAAAAAAGTGATTTAAGTAGATTTTTTTTCATGTGTTGATTGATTAATGAAATACAAATATAAGAAATACTAATGTCCAAACGATTAAACTCAAAGCTAAGTTGCTTATCGAACAGAGATTAAATGAAAGTATTTTGTGGAGGATGTACGCATGGGTGCATTCCAGCGGAAAATCCAATAGCACCACTTATGAATGGTACTCCTCAATGAAAAGATTCTACCGATTTGCCACGTTAATTCTTTGTAGACAATTCCGTTTTTTGTTTCTAAAACAATTTGCCGCGAATAATAGGATGGTAAACTCGATAAAACGGCATCTGGACCATCAAAAAGGAATAATACATTCCGATGTTGCGCAATGTCATCTACCCGATGAATGATGTCCTTTTTTACGCGATGCCATTGTTGCTTTTCAATGTGACGACAAAAGTGACAAGAACCTGAGCATATTCCTTGCTTGCCTTCCTCTGAAGTTGTTGCCATATGAGAATCAATAGTCAATTGAACATAGTTACTATAAATTCCGTAAGCATCGATCTGCATTTTTTCGGGATTCAATGAATCACCAATGGTTCGTCCGTGGTCATCATAGGCTTGAAAGACATATGGAGCTAAAGATTCACCAAAGGGATTGTAATACGCAATTACCTCATACTTCCCATCTGGAAAATCCGGAAAAAAATAATTGGAGAAAATATACTTTCGTGCATTGCTGCTGTCATTGACAAACAAGGGAATGCTAACAGATTCCCGTGCTCGCAATCGCTTAAAGTAGACGGAACCAATGACCGATGTATCCATTTCTAATTCCAAGGGATTTTCAAAAACTTTCGTGTAAAAGTTGGTGGCATTATTCACCGAAAACACCTGAAGTTGAAGGATACGCTTTCCTTTGTTTTGACTTCCAGGAATAATCATACTCAAATCGCGATTCGTTTGATTGGTAAATTTCACTTCGAACTGAATGATTTCGCGGTTTTGATGCACCGATTTCTTTAAAATCAATTGCATCGCCAATTCTGGCATGCGCAAATCCGCATAGCTCATCCCGGAAAACAGGATGCTTATGAGTAATGCCGCGAATTTAGTCCCAGCCAATTTCATGAATCATGTTTGGATTTTCTTTTAATAGCTCCTCGTTCGTATGCTGTTGATTTTCTACCTCTACTTCGCCATCCGAATAAATGAGCAGTGAAACAGATCCAAACGAAATGGTGAGTGCTGCTTTCATCAGACAGGCGTTCACACGGGAAAGATTGATCGAATTTTGTCTTTGGTAGCGTTTCGCCATTGTCTGCGGATAGACTTGACGATCCCGTGGATTTTCTTTGGTGTAAGCGAATTCCATCCAACTTTGACAAAATGGAAAATAGGTGTTAAAGATTTGATGTGAATACAAGCCTTCTAAACGGATTTTTGCCACATAGATTCCATTTTCCAAATTCCATTTTGGCAAATCCCAACCTAACTTGGCAAAGGACTTTACAATCTCTTTCACACGGTAGTTCGTGGTGTCTGCGCTTAACAATCCGGGAAAAGCAGCTTCTGGAAGACGGAGGAATAATAATTGTTCGCCGACATCAATACTAGGAAAAGTAAAACTGGAAAACGGCGTGCAATCAATGATATAGGAATACCATTGCACCAAAGAATCTATTTCTTCACGCGTGTAATGTTCCTTCAAAGTCCGTATGATTTGCTGATGCGCCAATCCATAGACATACGTGCGTTCACTAACACCTAATATCGATATTTTACGCTTGTTATTGATGTTGGTTTTTGCTTGAATCGGACAGCCATGATCGTATTCTTGATAGAATATCAATTCTTGTTTCGTGTTATATCGACGGCAAACACCATTTCTTAATCCATTTGCATAGGAATACGAAACGAGTACATTCCCTAAACTATCTAATTCCTGATAAGGTCCTTCTAGTTTTCCATCCTCGGTATGACGCGTACGGATTTTGATGCCATTCGAAGCGTATAATTCTTCGATGCGATCGGACTTTTTATGAGGAATCAGGGTTTTAAGTCCGTTTTCGCCTTTGACCTCCTCGTTTTGTTGAAATTCCTTTTGAATCACTAGACTTTTACTATTTCCGTTGGAATAGTATTCGTTTTGCAAAAAGGAGGTCAAATAAGCCGTCTGCTCGATTTCTACCTCTTGTGCAAGAACGCCATTTTCAAACCATTCTTTCTGAATCTTTCTTCCCTCCTTGGCGGACTTTTTCGATCCTTCCTCAAAATGAAGCATCGACATTTGTCCATTCGGGAAATATGCAACATAGGTGGTGTCGGCATTCGGCAAGTGATTCAGGATGGATTTTATTTTCCCATCAGGGTACTTCTCTATTTCGATTTCTTTTTTGTAATCATTCGCGCGAATCAATGTTTCATAGAGTAAAACACCATCATTGTTCCATTTTTTCATGTAGCCATTACCTTCCTTGTCGATAACTAAATCCAAAAGCAATTTTCCCTGTTCGTTCCATTCCTTTTTTGCTGGTTGAAACGGATGATTGGAGGTCACGTCGTAGAAATGTTCTGTTTGCAATTGACCATTATCGAACCAAGTGCGGTAAAATCCTTGTATGATATTGTCTTTGTACGTCAATTCCACATTTTTCATTCCAAGATAATTGTATCCCACCCATGCTCCATCAGGATTCCCATCCTTGTAGCGGCCTTTCGTTTTCACTTTTCCATTTTCATGGTATTCCGTGAAGGGTCCATCTTTAGATGAGTCACGTGAGAATTCGCTCAATATCAATTTATGGTGAAACCTACTAATCAGCACTCCCTCGGTTGAATAATTCTCTTCGTCTCCGAATTGGACGAGTAGCGAAGTATATCCATCGTCATCGACCGTATGTGGGGGATGATTCTTGATTTCATATTGGCTAATTTCACTCAAACGCACAAAGGCAAATGATTGAACGAAGCGTTTTTTTCCGTTCAAATGATAATCGGTTTGTTTCATGCAGCGACGATCAGATTCATCCAAATAATACACGCAATACATGGCTGGCTGTCCATTTTCCCAATAGCTACGGAGTTCTGCAAGCATCCCATCTGGACGATCAGCATACGTTTTTAGAATGATGCGCGGTTTTCCATCTTGAAAATTTGCCTCTTCGGAGATCAAATGTCCATGTAGAAACTCACGTCGTTCATAAAGTTGACCTTGAATAAAGAATTCACATTTTCCTTCCAACGGCGTTTTGTAATCTCCTGCCAAATAGGTCGAGAAGACGTAATTACTGCCTTTTCTGATGTGTGTTTGAAAGGTACAGTTATCTTGTCCATACAACAACTGACTCGTCCAAAAAAACGAAAACAGCCATGCATTAGAAATGGAAAAATGCTTCATGAACTTCAAATACAACACAAACTTAATAAAGTTCACCGAAAATGAGAGTGGGAGTGAGCGTGAGGCCGCCGCGGCGGGGAGAGCGACAAACCTACTTTTCTGCAATGACTTGAATAACGGCAGCATTCCCAAAGTGGAACTCACCTTCGTGTACTTCTCGAATTGTTTGATTTATTTTCAACGAAGGAAACGTGCTTAAGTCAGACCTTAATTCTTCTTCAGAATAAAGCAACGTTGTTGTCATAGGACCACCTGTTTTATAATTCACTTGGTCTTTATGATAAGACTCCATGACCAATTTTCCGCCATTTTTCAAGGCCTTGAATAATTGTCCATGTACTTTTTTACGCAACTTCTCTGGAAAATGCCCGAAAATGATCACGATTCCATCCCAGGTGTTAGCCTCTAAATCCAAGTCATTCAAATCCGCACAAACCGTTTGAATTTGCACACCTTTCATTTCCGCTAATTGATTCATTTTTTTTATTCCTTCTTCGGAATAGTCTACACAAGTAACATCATGACCTTGTTCTGCTAGAAACACACCATTTCTACCTTCTCCTTCTGCCAAACAGAGAATTTTTGATCCTTCTGGAAAGCTTTGTTCTTGTAGGAAATCATTTGCTTGCAACCCGTATGCAAACACTTTTTCTTTATACCGTTCATTCCAAAATTCAACGTGCATATTAATCTATATTTACTTGAACAACGCGTGTATACTTGTCGTCAAAAATGAAATTAAAAAAATAACTACCCTTCGCCAACGGTGCATCATCGTTGTAGCGAAATGCTTTCACTCCCGTTTTTTGTTTCTCGTAATATTTTTCCATCACAATTTTACCTTCCAAATTGGTGACAAATAATTCTACGTTACTCTTATATGGACATTGAAACTTCATATCCATTTCACCATGTGATGGATTGGGAAATACATTGACATCAAATAAATTAGCTCCGGGAATGACGGATGCTTGTCCAGTGCTTGCTCGAACCAACCAAACTTCGAACATTGTAGACTGCGCTGAAGTCACTCCGGTATTATTCACGGAAAATGGATTTGCTTCGGTGCTTTTTATTCCACCAACTATGTAACCTATACGCAGTGAATCTGCCGTAATTTGCGCTAAATCGATGATTTCGTTCCCTAGAGATGGAACCGAAAAATCGTTAAAAAAACGCGCGGAAGAACCGGTTAACGCTGGCATTTCTATCGAAAACATGGATTCTTCGAATTGTCCATTTTGTGTCATGGACAAACGGCTAATCGTCTTCACGAACGGAACATTCGCATCACTTGTCAAAACACCATTCACATACGAATACTGACTAATTCCACCAAAGAAAACATGATGCATTTGCTGCGAAGCCGAATCATAGAACGAAGCTTTTGCCGAATGGTAGTGACTTAAATATTGGTTGAAATCTGTTCGAGGCACATAGTTATTCGCGTGAATTTCCACAGGATACAAAAACGGTAAATCTGCATTCAGTTGAAAAACTCCCGCTGAAATCAAGTATCCAAATTCATTGTTCGGATACTTCATCGGCAATAGATTGTAGTCACGTCGGTGTAAATGAACCTGATCCAACTGCTCATTGTAATTCGAGATAGCCAATTGACCATTTACGTTGGAAACCTGAAAGCTTCGAATAGCGCTAACATAAGTTTGAACATACGTTGCTCCTCCCATTGGATTATAGCGTCCATCAAAACGATGTCCTCCAACCAAATAGAAAGTAGAATCAATCATTCCAAGATTTCCACCCGTAACAGCGAAGCGCTCATCCGTAAGTTGAATAAAATTAGGACTGATATCCATTCCGTTTAAAATGTCATTGACTAATCCGTTTAAATCAATTTCAGTAAGTTTTGGAAAAGTAATGTGGTCATTCGCACTCGGACTAAAACCATAGCCACCAGCAATGTAAAGTTTATCTCCTACTTGAAATTCATTCATATTGGTAGATTGTAATTGTTCCTTTAATCCAACAGGTAAAGTATTCACTGAAGCTGTCCAATATTGATTATTTGCTTTATCCAAGACATAGATCAACTCATTGTTATTACTAGCCGGAAATGCGTTAAAAGGCTGACGTGCATGCAAGCCATCTTTTCGTCCACCAATGATGATCCATTTCCCATTCAGCTCTGCACTCGCAAAGGAATGTAGTCCAGGAAGATCGAGCAAGGAAGTGGGAATCAATTTAATCTCGAATGGAAACTGGGTTGTTTGAGCAAAGATTCCACTGCTCGCAAGAACGAGTAAAAAAAGTATTTTTTTCATTTTTTTTTATGTTAACGCAACATGACTTGAAACTCATTGTAGAAAATAAAGGCGCCCATCAGCAGGACAAACCATGCAAATCCCTTTCGAAGAAGGTTCGTTTCCATTTTTTTGGCAAGTTTTCCGCCGACCAAAATACCGATCACCGCCAGTAAGGTGAGTAATCCTAAAAATCTCCAATCCATCAGCGAACCTTGTATCCAAACATCTCCTGTAAATCCAACCAACGAATTTACCGCGATAATGAGTAGAGATGTTCCAACGGAAATTTTCATGGATAATTTGCTAAACATGACCAAAGCAGGAACGATTAAGAATCCACCTCCTACTCCGACAAGTCCGGTAAGTACACCAACGATTGCCCCTTGAAACATGAGTGGATAATTATTCCATTCAAACGCTTTTTTTTCTTGCTCTATTTCCGTTGATTTTCGTAACATGTTCAATGCCGCAAATAACATGAGAACCGAAAACAAAACCAACATCGCATTCGATTTTGTCAAAACAAGGTGTTCTGATGAAAAAATCAGATCTGGAATTGTTGGCAAAATCCACTTGCGTGTACTAAACACAGTCAACATGGATGGAAGTCCAAAAAGCAACGCTGTTCGTAAATCCACTTCCTTTTGTTGCCACTTGGGCAGGAAACCTACTAAACTCGTTATACCAACGATAAAAAGCGAATACGCTGTTCCTAGTTCCGGTTGAACGTGAAACAAATAAACAAGAACGGGGACAGTTAAAATAGAACCTCCCCCGCCAATTAAGCCCAGAATAAGTCCAATTAATACCGCTGCCACATATCCAAAAAGCTCCACTTATTTTAGAACTTTACTCTGACAGATGAAATCTGACGTTGGAACGGCTGTTTTTGCAATTGCAACAAATCCACCATCAACCTCTGAAAAATTTCTAAATCCGCGTGCTTGTAAAATACTTGCGGCAATCATGCTACGGTATCCACCTTGACAATGTAAAAAGAAATGTTCGTTTGGATTGATGTCTTTTGTCCACTCGTTAATATACGCAAGCGGCTTGCTAAACGCTTCTGATACGTGTTCAGCTGCGTATTCTCCTTCTTTGCGCACATCGATCACTAGTGATTTATTCAACTCAAACTGTTTTGCAAATGTCTCTGTTGTGATACGGGTTACTTGATCCACTTCTTTTCCGGAAGACTTCCAAGCGTCAAATCCACCATCGAGGTATCCAACAACGTGGTCAAATCCAACACGGCTTAATCGTGTGATCACTTCTTCTTCCATTCCTGGATCTGTCACCAATAATATTTCTTGTTTTACGTCTCCAATCAATGCGCCAACCCACGGGGCAAAATCACCTTTTATTCCAATGTTAATGGCATTTGGGACAAATCCAAGGGTAAATGAGGCTGCAGGACGTGTATCCAAAATAAGGGCATTTGTCGATTCAGCAACTAATTCAAATGCTTCAGGAGCAAGTGGAGTCATTGAACGTAATTTCACCTCATCAAAAGGATCGTAACCACCTTTATTCATCGCTACATTGAATCCAAAATAAGCCGGAGGAGGTAGAAGCCCATCTGTAACCGCCTCAATGAATGCCTCTTTGTTTGGTTGATTCAAGGCGTAGTTCATTTTTTTCTGATTCCCTAAGGTATCAACCGTTTCCTTCATCATGTTTTTACCACATGCTGATCCAGCTCCGTGCGCCGGATAAACGGTAATATCATCCGCCAATGGCATGATTTTATTCGTCAAACTCTCGTAAAGAAGACCTGCCAATTGTTCTTGCGTCATGTGGGCAGCTTTTTGCGCCAAATCTGGACGACCGACATCACCTAAGAATAAGGTATCCCCAGAGAACAATGCCACATCTTTTCCATGTTCATCCATTAACAGGAAACATGAGCTTTCCATGGTATGTCCGGGAGTGTGTAATACTTTGATTTTAACAGAACCAATCTCAAATACTTGTTCATCTGTTGCAACGATTGCTTCAAAAGCGGGATTAGCTGATGGACCATAAACGATTGCTGCACCGGTTTTTTTACTTAAATCTAAATGACCCGAAACAAAATCAGCATGGAAATGTGTCTCGAAAATATATTTTAGGTTCACACCATCTTCTTTTAATCGAGCTAAATAAGGTTCTACTTCTCTTAAAGGATCTATGATGAGTGCTTCGTTTCCACTAACAATATAATAAGCTCCTTGAGCTAAGCATCCGGTATAAATTTGTTCTATTTTCATATGCTTTCAGTTATTTACAGTACAAAGATAAAGTACCTATTCAAATCAAAAGGTGATATAAGTCACAAATTGAAATTTGAAACTTGTTAAAACAAAAAAAGACATCCCAAGATGTCTTTTCATTTTTTTTATTTTCCATGGACTATCCTTTGCCCAACATTCCTTTTTTCAAGTTCTCATCGGCCGGTTTTGAACCGAACCAAATGGAGAAAAGTGCTTTTTTGAAATCGTAACCAGGAATTGTTCCTTTTACCACTCCGTTTTTCGTTACTTTCAATCCTTTATCTGGTGTGTAATCGAAATGAATCACATCACCGATTTTAAATTCATCTGAAAAGAAACCGATGAATTTCTTTTTATCCTCTGCTGATGCTTTGGACGTAGCATTCGCGAATCCTTCGTTTACTGACTCAAGAAAACGTTCACGCGTTACACTACTAGAAATAATTTTGATGTGAATCGCCATTTCTTCTGTACCGTAAATTACTTTACTTGCATCCGTTGTTTTTACTTCTAAGTAAAGCGCAGCAACGTATAAGTCCATCCAGTATTTTTCGCGTAATCCACCACCGTTTAAAACCAATTCGTTTTTACCGATTTTTTCCGTCAACGGAAACTTCACTCCATTAATCGTTTTTGTTTGTGCAAAAGATTCTAATCCAATAAATAAGAAAAGAAGTAAGGTTAAGTTTTTCATAATTAAGTTTTTTGGTTTCTCAAAAATAAGGAATGAAAATTAATTTTCCAAAGTTATGTTAATCTGCCCATTCATTTGGATCAGAATTTTCTTCGATCAGTTTCTTCCAATTGTAATTTAAATCTTCGGTATCCTCAATAATGGACATGTAATCTTTATTATCGATATCGTAACGCAAGATTTCTTCTCCTGTGTACGCCTCTATCGCATCCAAAAATGCTACTTCTTCTTCACTACAGAAGGATAATGCTTGTCCGGTTTGTTGTCCACGCCCAGTTCGGCCACAACGGTGAACATAATTCTCCGGGGAATCGGGTAAATCGTAGTTAATGACGTAATCCATATTGGGAATATCAATTCCACGGCACGCAACATCAGTAGTAATTAACACTTGATTCTCTGTTGAACGAAAACGATCTAAGATCGCAAAACGATCTTCTTGTTCCTTTCCACCATGTAAGGCTTCGGCCTTCACTCCTACTCGTTCCATTGCGGAGACGACACGTTCCGCACGGACTTTTGTTCGGACAAACACCAAGAATTTAAATTCTGGGTATTCCTTGATCATGTTCTCTAAGAAGAAACGCTTGTCATCCATTTCAATAAAAGCTACCGCATGTGTGACATTTTTCGACACTGGATTTTTAGGCGATATTTGAATACGTATGGCATCTTTTACGACATCATAAGCCAATGATTTAATTTTCTTAGATATCGTTGCCGTAAAAAACAAGGTCTGGCGATTTTTCGGTATTTTTTTTAACACATCGTGGATATCCTTCGTAAAACCTAGGTCCAACATTAAATCTGCTTCGTCCAAAACAAGAACCTCCAATTTGGAAATATCAATGAATCCCTGTGCAATTAAATCGAACATCCGTCCCGGTGTTGATACCAGCACGTCCAAACTACCCTTTAAACGATCAATTTGTTTTTCCTGTTCAACGCCTCCGTATAATCCTAGAACACTAACTGGAGTTTTGGCACCAATTTGAACCACCACATCCGAAATTTGCTTGGCTAATTCTCTTGTCGGAACGAGCACTAATCCACGAATTCCTTTATATGATCCTCGTTTTTTTGTTGCGAACTTATGAATCATCGGAATAACAAAGGCAGCCGTTTTACCGGTACCTGTTTGAGCAACCGCCATCACATCCTCACCATCTAAAATATGTTTAATGGCGCGGTGTTGAATATCGGTTGGACGCTTGAATCCGAGGATGTCAAGTTGGTCTTTGATTTCATCAATAAGGGAATAGTCCTTGAATTTCATGCAACAAAGGTAAGCATGTTTCTGTTGGAAAGAGCCATCAATCAGTCAATTGCTTTGGGAAATGAACCTTTTTCCAGGACACGTGTAAGCAAGGAAAAACAGATAAACATGAAAAGAATCTTCTTATTAACGGCATTAGCGACTTTTAGTTGGAAAGCGCAAGCCACCGAAAAAGACCTCATTAAGGCAAGTTTAACCGAAGTAACCGTGTATTCGCAGGGTGCTCAATTACATCACAAAGCCAATTACTCCGTAAAAGTCGGCGTAACCGAAGTAAGCATTGAAGGAATCAGTCCGCACATTGACCCCAAAAGCATTCAGGTGAAAGCAACGGGTAACGTGGTAATTTTGGATTCAAAATACGTGCTTTATTATCCCCAACCCACAAAAGTTACCGAAGATGGAATTCCATTAAAAATCAAACGTAGTATTTCCATTCTTGAGGATTCTTTGCGTTCTTGGGGATTCGACATCCAAGAAATAGATGATGAAATCGGTGTGCTGAATGCCACGAAATACATCATTAGTAATAACGGATCTATGAAGGGATCTGGAAAAGTAAATGATTCCATTCAATTGTTAAAATCCGCAGTGGATTACTATGCCTTGAAGATGAATGAAATCAACAAGAAACTTTTGTTCTTACAGCGTAAAAAGGCGCAAAAGGTGGATGCGAAACAAGAAATGGAAGCACGTTTGGAAGAACTTAGAAATTACCAAAACGGTAATGGACTGAATAGAGAAATCAATAAAGCCATTCCGCGCATTGTGATCACCCTTTCATCGAACGAAATCGTTTCGGGAAAACTCAGTTTTTCGTATGTCGTTTCACAAGCTGGCTGGACACCACTCTATGATTTGCGCAGTGATTCTTCTACGGGGAAAATTAATTTAACCTACAAAGCACAAGTGCGACAGAATTCAGGTTTGGACTGGAACGATGTCCGTTTGAATATTTCCACGAATAATCCATATGCTAACAAAACGAAACCAGAATTAAATCCATGGTACATCGATTATCAAGCAGCTTACGGTCGAAAACTACAAGAATCAACCGTTTGTTCTGGAACAAATGCTGGACTCATCAACACGCAAGCGATGAACATGGGCTACTCTTTTACGCAAAAAGAAATGAATATGGATGATGCTTTAACAGCCGCAAATTTCACGACAGTTGTTCAAATGCTCATCGCAGCAGAATTTAAAATCGATTTACCTTATTCGATTCCTTCCAACAACGACCAACACATGGTTCTTATCAAACAAACCGACTTAGCAACTACCTTCAAGTATTACGCAGTTCCGAAGTTGGACCCAGGAGTTTACCTTGTTGCTCAAATGACGAAGTTGGATGAACTTCAATTAATTCCTGCAAAAGCAAACATATTCTTTGACGGATCCTACATTGGTGAAACGTACATCGATCCAACTCGCATGGAAGACACCCTAAACTTGTCTTTAGGAAAAGACCCAAACATTGTGGTAAAACGAACACTTTTGAAGAAAGAATGCAAAGACAAAGTGATTCAAGATAAACGGGAACGAACTTTTGCTTATTCGATTGAAGTACGAAATAGTAAATCCAGTTCCATCGACATTGTCATTCAAGATCAAATCCCAATTACACAAAACACGGATATCACCATTGAATCTGCGAATTTAGCGAAAGGACGCTTGAACGAACGAACTGGTGTAATTGAATGGTCATTCAACCTTAAACCGAAGGAAAACAAAGTAATTGATTTCGACTACAAGATCCGACATTCAAAGGATAAAGAGATTAATATCTAAACGAAAAAAGTCCCTGACGATTCTGTCAGGGACTTTTTTTTTCAATTATGTTAAAATTAATGACTTGCTACATACTTTCTGTATTCCATTTTGTTGGAATCGAAGGTCATGAGTTTCGCTAGAGAAGTAGCATTTTCACGATCTAACAAACGATCAGATAAAAATTTCGCTACTTCTAATTTGTTTTCATCAAATGTATATAATTCGACAATTTTACCCGCTTGTTCCGTTGTTAAACACGTATTTTTTAAGGCTAACTTCACTGCCTCTATGCGATCATCTTCAAAACTTTGATCTTTCAATTCCTCGATAAATGCTGGAAGATTGTTCAATGTACGATTACAAGCAATTAATGCACTCGAAGTATTCAAATTTGCTTGTGCATTCATTTGATTCTGTTGATTACTTGTTTGATAGTTCACATTTCCTCCTGAATTAGTGGTGGTCGTCGTTGTTGTCGTTGTAATGGTGGTTTGTCCGGAATTTTGTTGCGTATTTAGTCCATTTGAGTTTACATTCATCTGAACATTACCATTATTACCATAGGAATTTTGTGTGGCATTTGAATTCATATTCACGTTCATATTTGGATCGACTTGTTGTTGCTCCATTCCCGTTGCATTGACATTCATGTTTACCCCCATATTTCCGTTTTGCATATTGGGATCCATACCAGAAACATTGATGCTAATGCCAACATTTCCATTTTGCATGTTTGGATCCATTCCGTCACCGGAAACATTCATGTTAAACGTGGCATTTCCATTTTGAGTGGATTGATTTTGATTCATTCCTGTTCCCGTTGCATTCACATTGACATTCATTCCCACATTTCCGGATTGAGTCGTTTGCGTTTGATTCATTCCCGTTGTGTTGACATTCATGTTCACATTTCCATTTGTAGGAACTTGTGTATTTACCGTGCCATTTGTGGTTTGAGTTGTAGTTGTCTGAACAGTTGTTGTTTGAACTACTGCATCTGAATAAACTGCTGTGTCAGATGGACGATACACAACTGCTCCGGGAGTAATCACACCTTCTGAAGCAACTAAACTCACTAACTGTAACTTCCCTTTCCCCTTTTTGAAGGTAATTCGTGTGGTTATATCACTTGGAGCATCGATAAATAAATTTTTGTCGACATCAGCGGTTTTTCCATCAGCGAAAATAATCTTCAAGGAGTAACCACCATTTTTGATTCCAGAAATATACACATTCGTTTGTGCCTGAGAATTTTGTTTAATTCCATTCAAAATGGCATAAAATTGTTGTCCACCGTTATTAAAAATGGTCAAGTTACTTTGTGCTATGGTAACCACGGACACAAAAGAGAATAGTATACTTATCATCAATTTCATCTTGTTCTTTTTTTCAAAATTACACAAATTTGATATACTGATAAAATCCCATATCAATCCTTTTCCTAACTTCGCAGACATGAATTTTGTCATTGTCGATGTGGAAACAACCGGAGGAAATACCAAAGACTCCAAAATCACTGAATTAGCGATGTACAAATACGATGGTGAAAAAGTCATTGATTCATATATTTCACTTGTCAACCCGGAACAAGCCATTCCTGAGTTTATTGTTCGTTTAACTGGCATCACCGATGCGATGGTCGCTCAATCACCCAAATTTTATGAAATCGCAAAAGAGATCATTGAATTTACGAATGATTGCGTATTTGTTGCACACAATGTCGCTTTCGATTACGGCATGTTTCGCAGTGAATTTAGACGACTTGGTTTCGATTTTCGTCTTCCGCACATGTGTACGGTTCGCGCCTCGCGTTACGTTATACCCGGTCACGCCAGCTATAGTCTTGGGAAATTGTGTCGGGAAATCGGCATAGACAATAACGCGCGACATCGTGCCGATGGAGATGCAAAGGCGACAACAGAATTGTTTCATTTGATTTACCATAAGGATCCAAACCAACTGAGTACCTTCATTCAGCAAGAACTGAATCCAAAGTCCATCCATCCAAATTTAAGCCTAGAAATCATCGATAATCTCCCGTCCAAAACTGGAGTTTATATGTTATATAATGAATTCAATCAGTTGATTTACATTGGTAAAAGCATCAACATTAAAAAACGCATCGAGCAGCACCTGCGGAATACTAAAACCGCAAAAGGATTGAAAATGATTCAAGATATTTGTCGAATCGAACACGAATTAACGGGAAGTGAATTGATTGCTATGCTACTAGAGTCTGTGCTTATTAAACAACACCAGCCGATTTACAACCGAAAATTGAGGAAAAGTTTTTTTCCATTTGGGATTTTTGATCAAGTAGATGAAAATGGGTATGTTCAACTGAACGTTGCTTCCATGGAAAAAACAGATGCACAAGCCATCATTCAATTTAGTTCCAAAAAAGAAGGCGCTGAGTACTTATCTCAATTGGTTCAAAAATTTGAACTCTGCCAAAAATTATGTCACCTCTACCCGACTAAATCTGCTTGTTTCCATTACACAATCAAGGAGTGCAAAGGCGCGTGTGTTCAGGAAGAAAGTGCCGAATCATATAACCTACGTATCGATGAATTGTTGGAACATTTAAATTTTAAAGGATCTTCCTTCTTCATCATTGACAAAGGACGAAACAAAGGAGAAAAAAGCCTCATTTGGATAGACCGTGGAACGTATAAAGGCTATGGATTTGCCCCCTTTCATTTTCATGGAAAAGAACCCATGCATTGGATGCGTTACATTCAATTAGAAGCTGAAAATCGAGACAATAAGTCCATCATAAATTTGTTTTTACGCAAGGACAAACAGCACCGCATTGTCAGTTTATAGAACTTTAGAAACATGATAGGAACCGTTCGCATTTTAGGCTCAGGAACATCTCAAGGAATCCCAATGATTGCCTGTGGCTGCGAGGTATGTCATTCATCAGACCCAAGAGACAAACGACTTCGTGCTTCGATTTTATTAGAGTTGAATGGCGCAAATTACTGTGTGGATGCAGGACCAGATTTTCGCTATCAGCTATTACGTGAAGGAGTAACACATTTAGAAGGCATTCTTTTTACACATGAACATAAAGATCATGTCGCTGGATTAGATGATGTTCGGGCATTTAATTTCTTTACCAAAAAACCAATAAATGTGTATTGTTCACAGCGCGTGGATACTGCATTAAGAAGAGAATTCCATTATATTTTCGATGAAAAAGATTATCCCGGTATACCCAAACTAAACTTGATTTCAATCGATAAGAATCCATTCGATCTGGATGGGATTCCAGTCCTTCCCATAGAGGTTATGCATTACAAATTACCTGTTTTGGGATTTCGTATTGGAAACTTTGCGTATATCACGGATGCGAAAACCGTTTCCGAAGAAGAACGCGCAAAAATCAAAAATGTGGATATCCTTATCGTGAATGCACTACATAAATTTCCGCATATTTCACATTTTAACTTGGAGGAAGCACTTGCATTTATTGATGATGTACAGCCGAAGCAAGTATTCCTCACGCACATTTCGCACCTCTTCGGGAAGCATGAGGATATTTTGACCGAACTTCCAGAAAATGTTTCCTTATTGTACGACGGAATGAAATTTGAATTTGAGTTCTAACAAACCAAATGTGAATAAATCATCAAGTTTCTCACTATTTAGAAACTTGAAAAATCGTACTTTCGAACCGTGCAAGCACCCAAAGAAATTGACATTAGAGAATTAATCCGAAGTAAAAATCCAAAATTATTGCGTTTTTTACCTGGATTCGTTATTCGTTATTTGCGAAGAACCTTGCGTGAAAAAGAAATAAATGCGTTTATTCAAGCACACGGAGAATTATCGGGACTCGAATTTTGTGAAGCAGCTACAAACTATTTTCATTTTAAATTCGAGATTAAAAACATTGATCGGATACCAAAAACAGGCCCAATTATTATCGCTATGAATCATCCTTTAGGTGGTGTTGATGCGATTGCGTTTATTGTGGCCTTAAAAAATCACCGTAAAGATTTAAAGTTTATCGTTAATGATATTTTACTGAATATTGAAAACTTGAACTCCTATTTCATTGGAATCAACAAACATGGGTCGAATGGAATATCCATTAGAGAACGCATCAAGCAAGCGTTTTACGAAGACCATGCCCTGTGTATTTTCCCATCTGGAATGGTCAGCCGTGTTCATGAAGGAATCATTCAAGATTTTGAATGGAAAAAAACGTTCATGACATACGGAAGAGAATTAAACCGTCCGATTGTTCCCATTCATATCAGTGGAAAACTCTCGCCATTTTTTTATCGCTTATACAAACTTCGTGTGTTTCTAGGGATCAAAGCAAACATAGAGATGTTTTACTTGGCTGATGAAATGCTGAATCAAAAGAACAAAACCATCACCTATACCGTTGGAGAACCAATCATGGGCGCAGATATTGATCCAAAAATGGATGATTTCACAGCAGCAAATTGGTTTAAATCGAATGTTTATCAATTAAAAAATACGAAATGAAACCAATCAGAGAAGCTGTAAAAACAGCATTACTGAAAGCTGAATTAACTGCTGAGCGTTTTCTTAGAGTAACACGCAAGGGTGAAAATGAAATTTATGTGGTCAATTGTCACAATTCACCGAATGTTTTGGAAGAAATTGGACGCCTACGCGAAGTTACTTTTCGTGCTGCAGGAGGTGGAACCGGAGAAGCCATCGATTTGGATTCCTTCGATTTAGGGGAATATGCCTATGAACAACTCATCGTTTGGTCCGTTGAAGATGAAGCCATTATTGGAGGTTATCGCTTTAAAAAATGCATCGAGGCTATCGATGAGCAGCAGAACATCCATCTATCCACTACACATTATTTTGATTTCGATGCTTCATTTACTCGCGATTACTTACCAAAAACAATTGAACTAGGTAGAAGTTGGGTTCAACCTGATTTTCAACCAAGCAATAATCCAAGAAAAGGACTTTTCGCCCTGGATAACATTTGGGACGGATTAGGTGCTTTGATTCGCTTTAATCCAGAGATTGAATATTTCTTTGGTAAGGTAACCATGTATGCCAATTACAACGAATCCTGTCGCGATTTCTTATTGTTCTTTCTTCACCGTTTTTTTCCAGACAAAAGTGGACTTATGAAAGCTTTCCACCCACTTCAAATCCAAAGTAATCCCGTAATTTTTGAGGAGTTAATCATGGGCTTAGACTACAAAGAAGCATTCAAAGTACTCAATACCTATACGAGAGAACATGGAGAGTTCATACCCCCATTGATGAATATCTATATGAATCTATCACCAACCATGATGACCTTCGATACGGCTATTAATGCGGAGTTTGGTAATGTGGAGGAAACTGGAATTCTCGTGAAAATAGCGGATATTTATCCTGATAAAAAGGAACGTCACATCGACTTCTAAGATTTACTATTGAGCCACTCATCTAGGTTAACATTCCCAGTTTGACGACGTACTTTCTCTTTGATGCGTGTGATGTACATATCAACGTGCTTGATGCCCATTTTCTCAGAGATGTATTTCGAAGGTTTATCATAACAGTATTTCATTTTTAAGACCAACGCATCGCGCTTATTCACAGAACCGATAACCGCCTCAAATAGCTGAGAAATCAACTCCTCCTGATCATAAACTATATGCTCCTGAACAATGACCTTCTCCGAAGTTGTGTTTTCCCAAACTTGATTCTTTTTCGATTGTCTTTTTCGGATTTCTGAAATACAGAAATGATGTGTCACCGTTTTCAACCAACCATAAGAGGCAAACAACTCTGGTTGTGCATCATAACGATCTACAATAAGTTGAAAAAAATGAATCGAAAACTCTTGGAATGTATCGGGTAATTCAGCTATAGGAATGCTTCTGCGCATGACATGCTTAAAAAAGGATCCGTGCTGAGTCATTAACTCATTAAAAAACATTGTATGTCGTGTACTGTTCATCGTTTTTTGACGAAACAAAAATCAGTCCAAAATACAGGCATTCTGAAAAATCATGGTTTATTTTACACTTAAAACACATTTTTAGCCTTAATTTCACAATTAAATTACGTTATCCTCGTTTTTGAATCATGCGCAAATTAGTATTTCTAATTTTCTTCCTTCCATTTTTGAGCCTTGCTCAATATTACGGCGGTACTCAAACCTTTCAATTTCTGAACGCCTCAACCTCTGCGCGTAATGCCGGAGCGGGAAATGGTTTGATTAGTGTTTACGACAATGATTTAGGGCTCGCCTTGGATAATCCGGCTTTGTTGAATGAAAAAATGAATGGACAAATTCAATATTCCTACGGAATGTATCCTGCCGCTGTCAACTACGGAAATGTCAGTTATGCCTTACATACCAAACTAGGTACCTTTGCACCAAGTGTCCGTTATTTCAGCTATGGAAAATTTGTAGAAACCGATGAAGTCGGAAATTCGATTGGAGAATTTAGTGGGGCTGAATATGCTATTGGATCAAGTTACAGTCGTAAAATCAACGAAGTATTGAGTATTGGGGCAAGTTTATCCGTTCTTGGATCACATCTTTACCGTTTCAGTTCATTTGCTGTAACTTCTAGTTTTAGTGGATTAGTTGTACACCCAAATAAATTGTTTTGCGCGACTTTCCTTGTGAAAAATGCCGGATTAACCATAAAGGACTATACTGGAACAAGTCAATCTCAGTTGCCACTTGATGTGCAAATAGGCATGAGCTATAAACTCAAACACGCTCCCTTTCGCTTCGGATTCCAAGCGCACCAACTCAATCACTTCAGTAATATTTACCTAGATCCTTTAGCAAAACCAACGTATGATCCCCTAACCGGTGACACGATTCCTGTTTACACACCCTCTATCGGTTCTAAAATTGCCAACCACTTTAATTTTCAAGTCGAATTATTGTCTTCAAAATCCTTTCAGATGCGCGCAGGATTCAACTACATGCGTCGTCAGCAATTGAAATTAACTGATCATCCAGGTTTAGCAGGATTTTCGACGGGATTCTCCCTAAAACTAAAAAAGTTCAATTTGGATTACGGAATTCAGTTTTATTCCAAAGCGGGAACCATTCACTCCATTGGATTAAGCTCAGCACTGAGTAATTGGAAAAAGAACTAAGATTTCTTACTTAGGTCCGTAAAATGAAAGGACTTTGTCCGTTCGATGTAAGAATCATGATAACTGCCGTCCATATTTCGAATGATCAATTCACTTGAAATCAACTCTGAAGGAATTTTCCCGAATTCTATAATAACACGCTTGTTTAACTTTTGCTCATTCGCATGAATGGAGACGATTCGTATTGGAATAAGTCCGTTTTGCTCCCCAAGTTCAAGAAGAAATGCTCGTTGTTCACCCGGGATAATTATGGAAAAAATACCCTGGTCGGATAGTAATACTGCTGCTTTACATATGAAGGAACTAAATGAAGTGCGACTCATGTGTTTTGCTTGATCCTGTTCCTCCACTCCAGATTTCAATCCATCCATATAAAAGGGGGGATTACTAAAAATCAAGTCATACGTTTCTGAAGGCTGAAAGGAGAAAAAGTCCAAGGAATGAACAATAACCGATGATGGCCACGGCGAGTGTTTCACGTTCAAGCTACATTCTCTTGCTGCCGCATCATGAATTTCAATGGCATCGATCTGTAAATTGGGATTTTGCTGCAAAGCCATCAAAGACAGGATTCCTGTTCCTGCACCAATATCCAATGCACGAGTTTTGCCAAGTGCAGAAATTAAGGCACCAAATACCATGCTATCGGTTCCCACTTTGAGCGGATTGTCTGACTGTTGAATGTCGAACTGCTGAAAGCGAAAGATGGTCAATTTAATAGGCTTTAGCGAATATTACTCGTCCCGCAGATGGTTTTCCTGTCACCATGCACACTCCTGTTTCTTCTTTGCGATCCAAGGCAATGCAACGTATCGTTGCTTTCGTTTCCTCTTTGATGCGTTCTTCGGTTTCCGAAGTTCCATCCCAATGCGCTAAAAAGAATCCACCCTTATCGATTTCTTTTTTGAATTCTTCGTAGGAATCAATTTCACGTGTGTTTTCAAGTCGGAATGTTTTCGCACGCTCCAATAAATTAGTTTGAATTTCCGAAAGCAATTGTTCGATGTAATTTTCCAATCCGTCAAAATCAACTACTTCTTTTGTTTTCGTATCACGACGCGCAACCTCTGCTTTTCCGTTTTCTAAATCACGTGGGCCCATCGCAACGCGCACTGGAACTCCTTTGGACTCGTATTCGGCGAATTTCCATCCTGGACGACGATTTTCGTCATCATCGTATTTAAATGAGATACCTTTTGCTTTTAATTTTGAAGCTAATTCCGCCATTTTCTCTGAAATCGCGGCCAATTCCTCATCCGTTCGGTAAATCGGAACGGCTACCACTTGTATCGGAGCCAAAGCTGGTGGTAAGACTAGTCCTTCATCGTCAGAATGCGTCATAATCAAAGCACCCATTAAACGGGTGGAAACACCCCAAGATGTAGCCCAAACGTAATCTAGCTTCCCTTCTTTATCCGCAAATTTGACTTCGAAAGCTTTGGCAAAATTTTGTCCAAGGAAATGTGAGGTTCCAGCTTGAAGTGCTTTTCCATCTTGCATCATTGCTTCAATACACAAGGTGTCTTCCGCACCAGCAAATCGTTCATTCGCCGTTTTCCTTCCTTTAATCACCGGCATTGACATGTAATTTTCCGCAAAGTCTTCATACACATCCAACATGAGTTCTGCTTCAGCGATGGCTTCTTGTTTCGTCGCGTGTGCCGTATGTCCTTCTTGCCAAAGAAATTCTGTTGTACGCAAGAACAAACGTGTTTTCATTTCCCAGCGAACAACATTTGCCCATTGATTGATTAAGATGGGAAGGTCACGATAGGACTGAATCCAATTTTTATAGGAATTCCAAATGATGGTTTCTGAGGTTGGACGTACAATTAACTCCTCTTCCAATTTGGAGTCTGGATCCACAATAACACCACTTCCATCCTCTGCATTTTTCAAACGGTAATGAGTAACGACCGCACATTCCTTGGCAAATCCTTCGATATGACTCGCTTCTTTACTCAAGTAAGATTTAGGAATAAACAAAGGAAAATAAGCATTCGAGTGACCCGTTTCTTTGAATTTAACATCCAAAATGTCGCGCATTTTTTCCCAAATAGCATAACCATATGGTTTGATCACCATGCATCCGCGAACATCGGAATGTTCAGCTAGATCTGCCCGGTAAACCAATTCATTGTACCATTTAGAATAATCTTCTGCTCTCGTTACGTATTTCTGTGCCATAGCTCCATTTATTGAATGCAAAGGTAGGGAAAATACTTCAAAATGGCGATGCGCTGAGCCGAGCTTAACTGCAGTGTTAGCTACTTCTTGGAGTTAGGAGTCAAGTGATTTGTGATCATATCATGCGTATAATGCTGATATAATGCTTTCATCTGACGAATAATTTGCAGCTCATGTGAACTTCGGTTTTGCTGCATGCGCTCATTCCAAACGGTCGTTTCCAATCCATTTTCGGATGAGCCTAATGCAATCAAATTCCCCTGTTCACAAATCATTTTCGGCATCGATTTTTTGCTGAAGTAAGAGGTTCCAAACGAATAGAAATCAGCATGTATTCCTAATAAATCAATGATAGTAGGCATGATGTCTATTTGCTGAAACATCTTTCTTTTTTTCACCTTTGGCAATGTCATAGATGCATGATAAAACCCAATTGGAATGCGGTATGTCCACTCCAAAGAACAGCGATCTGATCGTTTCGTTGGACCTACATGATCTGCACAAAAAACGAAAAGGGTATTTTTAAACCAAGCTTGTTTTTTTGCTTTTTCCCAAAATTCCTTTAGGGCGAAATCGACGTATGAGATTGTTGCACAGAGTGGCTCGGAACCAACCTTCACCTTGGATTTATAGGTGCTTGGAATCGTATACGGATGATGAGATGACAAAGTAAACACCATGGAGAAGAAAGGTGTTTTAAAGTGATTCATTTCATCTATAGCGAAACTTAACATGTGGTGATCTTCAATTCCCCAATTACCATCGAAATGCGACTGATTTGGGTATTCATCTCGTCCATAGTATGCATCAAACCCCGCAGCGGAGGTAAATGCATCAAAACGCATCGAACCGTTATTTGCACCATGAAAAAAGGCCGAGTGGTAACCTGATTTTTTTAAGATTGTTGGAAGTCCTTGAAATTGATTTGCACTAAAAGACGACAAAATAAACGACTCATTGGTATAGGATGGAATGGACGAAATGATGGAAGGAAGTGCATCCATCGAAGTGCGTCCGTTTGCAATCGCATCCTCAAAAAACATGGACTGATTTAAAATGGAATCCAAGAAAGGTGTATAACTTTCCGGACTATTTGGACCAGCATACATAGTGCCAAAACTTTCCAATAAAATAAAACAGACATTCGTTCCTTTCGGGAGAATCTTTTGTGCATGACTTTGTTGAATCGGATTAAAAATCGCATTTAATTCAGGTTCTTCAAAGTATTTTACATCTTCTAGACCTTTAATCCCAATTGTTTTAATGATGGTAAATGCCGAGTTTAGGACAGCGGGTGCGTTGGATAAGCTACTGTAATTTGTCGCTTCAATAATACCGATAGGTTTCAATTGAAATCCACCGCGACCAATAATCACAAACGTTGTCAGGACAAAAAGAAAATGAATCCAATTACTTCGAAGTTTCCATGAGATTGGACCTGCCTTTAGTTTGACAAAACTCCATATAGAAAAAAATAAACTAAAGGTAAAAAACACGATTAACCACCAAAACTCAAAGATAAAATCTCCTGCTAAACTAGACGTTTCCGTATTCGTCAGCATGTAAACGAAATAATCAAAACTCGTGCGTTTGGCCGTATAGGAAAAATAGGCGATGTCCCACCCATTAAAAACAAAAACCAAAAACGTTGCGCAGCTAAATAGCAGCAATTTCATCCAAAAACGAAAGCGTTCAAGTCTCTCTGGAAGCGGAAAAAATAGTACCGTAATGAATGGCAAGAAAAACAAAGCAATCGTCACTAAATCAAATCCACTTCCAATCAAGTAATCCTGAAAAGAAATATCAGGAAATTTTTTGCTGTTCATGGCAACCAAAAGTATGCGGTAGACACCTGAAAACAGCCATACAATGGCTAACGGAAAAAGGATTTTTAGACTCGTTTTAATCAAGATTTTTTATAAATTTAGTAATTCATGATGCGCTCAATAGCCTCACCCAATCGTTCAGATGCTAAAAATTGCTTTTCTAAAGAGACCGCAAATGGAACAGGTGTGTCCATGGAAGCCACACGTAAAACTGGTGCATCTAATTGTTCAAAACAATGTTCGGTTATCAATGCAACTAATTCACCACCAATACCACCAGTCAAACAGTCCTCATGCAGCACAATCACTTTCCCCGTTTTATTGGCAGCTTGAAATATTGCCTCTTTATCCAAAGGCATCAAACTTCGGAGATCCAGAATTTCCGCAGAAATATCTGAATAGTTAGCCATGGTTTCTGTCGCCCAATGCACCCCTAATCCATATGTAATGATCGTCAAGTCCGTTCCGCTTGAAACGGTTCGCGCTTTACCAATTTCCACCGTGTAGTAATCCGTAGGAATTTCTTCTTTTAAACTTCTATATAGGAATTTATGTTCAAAAAACAATACTGGATTCGGATCTTCAAAGGCTGCATTTAGTAATCCTTTCGCGTCGTATGGTGTTGACGGATAAAGAATTTTCAATCCGGGTGTGTGAAAAAACCATGCTTCATTACTTTGTGAGTGGAATGGTCCAGCAGCAGTTCCCGCTCCGGTAGGCATTCGAACAACAACATCCGCATTTTGACCCCAGCGCCAGTGCATTTTTGCTAAATTATTGATGATTTGGTTAAATCCACAAGTGACGAAATCGGCAAATTGCATTTCCACCATCGCTTTCATACCAGAAATGGACAAACCTAGTCCTGCACCTATAATCGCAGACTCACAAATTGGTGTATTTCGTACGCGGTCCCTTCCGAATTTCTCTACGAGTCCTTCTGTCACTTTAAATGCGCCTCCATATTCAGCAATATCTTGTCCCATCAAAACAAGGCCTTCATGTTTGTCCATGGATTGCGTTAACGCATCTTGAATGGCATCGATAAAACGCTTTTCTTCTTTGGGTCCAGTTGCTTCGATTAATTGTTGAATATGTGGTGCGAACAAATCACTTAATTCCGATTCGATAGATGCTTCAATCGTTGGTTCTGCATGAGCTTCATCAAAACCATGTTGAATTTCTTCTTTCATGGTTTCTTTGATGTGTTTAATTTCAGCTTCATTTAACAAACCGATTTCAATCAAATACGACTCAAAATTGGAAACCGGATCCTTCTTCTCCCATTCATCTTGAATTCCTTCTGGATAATATTTCGTGCCAGAGGATTCTTCGTGGCCGCGCATTCGGAAGGTCATTAATTCCAATAAATAAGGTTTCGGGTCAATTCGAATTTCATCATTTATTTTTCTAACTGTTCGAATAACGTCCAGAATGTTGTTGCCATCCACTTGAACCGCATTCATCCCATAACCAATTCCTTTATCGATGAATTGTTTACAACGAAATTGTTCGATAGATGGCGTTGAAAGTCCCCAGCAGTTATTCTCCACCGCAAAAATCACAGGTAAATCCCAAACAGCAGCAACATTCAATGATTCATGAAAATCTCCTTCGGAAGCGCCACCATCTCCTGAGAAAACGAGGGTAGATTTTTGACTTTTCGTTATTTTATTCGCCAATGCAATTCCATCAGCAATTCCAAGTTGCGGACCTAAATGGGAAATCATACCCACCAATTTGTGCTCTTGTGTTCCAAAATGAAAACTGCGATCTCTGCCTTTTGTGTAGCCGTTCAATTTTCCTTGAAACTGAGAAAATAGTCGATTGAGGGGGATTTCCCTCGTAGTAAACACACCTAAATTACGATGCATCGGAAGGATGTATTCATCAGCATTCATTGCATAAGCGCATCCAACCGAAATCCCCTCTTGCCCCCAACCGGAAAACCACTTGGTAATTTTCCCTTGACGCAACAAAATGAGCATTTTTTCTTCAATGATTCTGGGCCGAACTAACTTCAGATAAATTCCTTTTAACTCTTCATCCGAAAAGCCATCTCTGTTGAATGAAATTTGTGGCATGCCTTAGGTTTTTGAACCAAAATAAATTGGAAATGGAAATATGAGAAAATGAAAGACAGGGTTAGACTTATACTTTCAACCCACGAACGACACGTTCTTTGCGTTTCGTCTTTTGTAATCTCTTTTTAACGACCAATAGATGAGCAGAACGAGGTGCTCCGCGCATTAAATCAACTTTATAAGTGTTTTCACCATAGTTAATTTTTGGACCTCCCTGACTATTCCAATCTGCATCAAAGTAATAACGCTTAACGGAACTACCTTCTGTTTTGGTGGCAAAAGTCAATAACTTAGCTTCACCCATTTCAAAGCGAACTTGCACTTCACCTTTTGGACCAAATCCTTCAAAAACACATTTTGTTAAGGCTGGAATTACAACACTTTCTCGTTCACTACTTGAACTTGCTACAAGAGTTCCGTTTTGAGTGGTATTTTGACTATCATCTCTTTTTTCTTGATTCAAAATGATGGTGTGGGACGTATAGAATTGAACTTGGCGCATTTTCTCGTCAGAATCCAATGTGAATTCGTCCCTAATTTGCGTCGTGTAAGGAACTTTAACACCACATGAAATGAGTACAATACTCATTGAAAATAAAAACATGATATTCTTCATAATGCGTAATTTTGTTCAAATTTACAGAAAATCACAATGGAAAATCTGAAAAAGTACTTTTTAACAATGATCGGTTTAAGTTTCATTGGAGCGATGGTAAATTCTTGTCAAGAATCGAAATCTGGAAAAATACAGAATTTAGATTCTATTCGATCTACATCCAAGTATCATTCCAAACCAAAACCTATTGTGAAATCAGCGATTTATCAAGAGATGTTAAATGCGTATAACCAAGATTCCGTTCGTTTATGTGTTTCAAGTATCATTAAAGATACCTCGGAATCCTTTCTTGATCAATTTATTTTTGAGAAATCTGACAGATTCAATCTAACCGACTCCAATCAACATACATTCAATCATCGCTTCTGGAGGTTTAAAGCCGATTCCAATTTAGTAAAAAACATTTTTTACAATTGGTTCGACCAACAATTTTGCCAGCGGAATGCAATCGTTAAAATCTACAGCCGTGAATACCTTTATAATAGAGGAAACCTTGTATTTATTTGTAGTAATCAAAGCATTCATGTCATCAGTAGCAGCTCAAAAATTGATTTATTGAAATGGCTGCGATTCATTCAGTATACGGAAAACAAGGTCCGCTTTATTTATATTTGTCAAGAAGTGAAGAACAAGCCTGCGCTCTGGTACTCGTATGACCTAAAAAAAATAACATTAATCCCTGCACAATGAATATTTTAAACCGAGGACAAATTGTCATATTTCCAACGAAAAACTTCGAGGCTTGGGCAATGGAGCACAGTAAAGAAGAGCTTTATTATTCAGAAAAACCAGAGCCTTCCGTGTATTTAATTGAAGAAGAATTTTGGGAGGATGAATTGGTGTTAGAAAAATACCGAAAAAAAATAATCAAAAGAGAATGCGCTGAAATATGTGTAGACGAAGATCAATGGCCCAAAATTAAAAACAACGAGCAATTTCGTCATTATTTCCAAGCTCATTTGGGCATTATGGTAGTAGACTTATTGGATTCAGATTTAACCTTGGAAGAATTGGATCTATAAAGTTTTAAACAGGTTTACATTTAAATAATTCGGGTCATGCGTTACCTCTTCTCCTAACCAATGAGGTATGGCAAACCTTTCGTTCTCCGAGGTCAATTCAATTTCAGCGAGTATCAATCCGTCGTGTTTACCTTTAAAAACATCTATTTCCCATATGTGGTCATAAAATTGAATTTCGTATCGCGTTTTTCGCAAACTTTTCAGTTCGGCTACTTGTATCATTTCAATGGCATCCGTTTGTGGGATTTCGAATTCAAATTCATGACGAGAAATTCCTTTACCCATTTTAATCGTTAAATAAGCTCTTGTATCTTTTAAACGGATTCGAAGGGATTTTTCTTCACCTTGAAACAAGTAAGCCTGTTGAATTTCATGCGTTGATTTAACATCCTCACTTAACCAATCCATCGATTTCAACAAATACTTTCGTTCGATTTCTAGCATTACTTCACTTTTTTTTATAATTTTCACCAAAGATGCAACTTAATGAGAAGGTACGGCATCCTGTGAAGTGAAATTTTCAAATAGTTAACATGAAATTAAGTTTAACTTTTCTGTCCATTTGTTTCTTTGGATTGGGTGTAAATGCTCAAAAGAACATGGAAAGTAATGGAATTAAAATCAGTACGAAACAAATCAATTGTCATGTCCCAGCTGAAGGATACGAGTCAGATTTAATTCAATTAACCATTGAAAATCTGAGTAATTCTGAAAAAACAGTTTCCTATCGTTTGGAATTATTCTATGATGGAGTTTGTTCAACCTGCGACACAGATGAATATGCGTATACCCAAACACTTCAGGCCTATGAAGTATTGGTTGGTGAGTGCCTAGATCATACACATTTCGGCCTAACAATTTTCCACCATATGCCGTCGCATTTATCGAAGTCCATACTGACAGATTTCAATATTAAAAACGTAGTGGTAAAATAAAACGTATGAAATTCACGAACTTATTTGTTATAGCTTCACTTGTAGCTACCTCCTTACAATCGCTGCACGCACAATGCACGGTCATTGCAAGTGCTCAAAATACAATCATACCTTGTAATGGATCCACGATTTTAAGTGTTTCCGGAAGTGGAACCAGTCAAGTGGCGTTTGAAGAGAACTTTAATAATGGCCAACCTATTGGTTGGCAATTTTCCCAAGTCGTTACGATTGCCAATAACACTTGCGGAGTTCCAACACCTGACGGAAGTGACTTTATGTGGATGGGATCTCAATCTGTTGCTCCTAGAACAATGGCGACGCTCCCATTGGATGTCTCATCTGGCGGAACTGTTTGTTTCGATATGCGGTATGCTGTACAAACAGGACCTTCACCATGTGAAGGACCTGATTTACATAGCGAAGGCGTTTACATTCAATATTCCATTGACGCTGGCGCGACTTGGAATACGATTCAATATTGGGACCCTTTTCCTGGTAACATTCCCATGTTAACGAATTGGCAAAACTATTGCGTCACCATTCCGCCTGCTGCTCAAACAAGTGCCACACAATTCAGATGGACTCAATTAAGTGTTTCTAGTGCATTAAATGACCATTGGGGATTGGATAATGTTGTCATTAGTGCGACAGTTCCCAATTACAACATTACCTGGTTACATGATGGTTATGCATACGGCCAAGGGATTTATAACGGTGATAACCCAACACCTGTAAGTCCTACAGGACCAACATCTTACGTCGTAATGATGACGGATAGTATTAGTACTTGCTATGATACAATTACCATTACTGTTAATTATCCACAAATTGACACCACAACGACAATCAATCCAACTTGTGGAAGTATTAATGGTAGTTTAACAGCTGCATCTTCAGGTGGTGCAGGTGCGTATACCTACAGTATCGGAGGTGCATTTCAGACCTCTGGAACCTTTACTAATTTGGACACAGCAGTTTATACCATTATTATGGTCGATCAAAACAACTGTTCTGATACCATGATCGCCACATTAGACGGTGTAGATTCCTTGCAAATTGTCAACTTAAGCTCTATTACTACCACGTGTGGACTAAATAATGGTGTCATTGATTTTGATGTTGTAGGCGGAACTCCTATCTTTCAATACAGTATTTATGCGGATACAACCTTTTCTTCAACGATCAACTTTATTAATTTGCCGCCAGGAGTTTACCCCATTTACGTAGTAGATCAAAATGGTTGCTTCGATACAGAGTCCATTGAGATTTTCCCTTCAACGAATCCAAATATCGACAATTTCAGTTCAAATTTGGAGTTTTGTAGTCTTTCGGATGGTGAAATCAGCTCATCAACTTCTTTGGGAATTACCCCCTACCAGTTCGTTATTTATCAAGGAAGCAATTTGATTGCAACCAATGGAACGGGGAACTTTACCGGATTGCAATCCGGAAATTACAGCCTATTAGTGATCGACCAAATTGGATGTGTGGATAGTGTTGTTGTTACGGTTGATTCAATCCCTGCGCCGATTGCGCCACTTCAAGATACCATACTGTGTAACCTAACACTCCAAATAAACGATGTGCTTTCGTACACAGGTTCAAATTGGTCCGCGAATACTCCTTTGATTAATTTCTCTAATGCTGCAGCACAAAACCCGATAATAACGGCAGACACCGCAGGTATTTATTCCATCACATTAACAGATAGTGTGTGTAACTTTTCGGAAACATTTCAACTAACCTTTGTTGCCGATCCTTTCACAAAGATTCTCGATACAACACTCTGTATTGGAGAAACACACGTTATTAATGCGTTGGTGCAACCTCAAAATGTTGATTACCTCTGGTCAACAGGAGCATCAACTTCTGCCATCAGCGTAACAGAGACAGGGAATTATATGGTTACCGCTTCAAATATGTGTGGTGTTTCCATTGATTCTGCAACCATTGAATTCTATTTCTGTGATCTAGAATTACCAAATGTATTTACACCAAATGGAGATGGTACAAATGATTATTTTCAGTTACTTTTCTTTGATGGACTTAAAACATTTAGTTGTACCATCCTAAACCGTTGGGGCCAAACCATTCGCGAATACGATGATCCAGCATTTATGTGGGATGGTAAAGATGAATCTGGAGATGACATATTACAAGGAGTATATTTCTACATCGTCAAAGCCGTTTCTAATGGAGGAAATGAAATTGTAAAACAAGGAAATGTAACATTAGTGCGTTCTGAGTAATTCGCGATAATTCCTATCTTTACACGTGCTTAAACTAAAACAAAATACGCCAAGATGGGTAATCGTTCTCCTCGACTTAATTATCCACCTTTTTGCGCTCTCATTTGCTTATGTAATCCGTTTTGATTTAAAGGCGGACATTTCTCTGATTCAATCCGAGTGGGAAATACTTTCTAAATCCCTTTGGTTCATTGTCCTGGTTAAACTCTTGGTTTTTTACCTTTTTCAGATCCACAAAGGACTCGTTCGCTATACTTCTACGGAAGACCTGAAACGAATATTATTGGCAGAATTAACGTGCTCCGTGTTATTTTTAATTGCTGGATTGATTCGTTTGTTTCAACTGGATGGTGTCTTCCTTTTTCCTATGTCGGTATTGATCATGGAGTTCTTGGCAAGTGTGACTTTTATTGTCGGTGGAAGATTTGTCATCAAATTGCTGTACCTAGAGACGATGAAAGATAAAGGGCAGAAAGAATTTGTGATTATCTATGGAGCTGGGGTATCCGGTTTAATTACGAAGCGCACCCTAGAAAAAGATACAAGAAACCAGCAAGTAAGCGTTGCCTTCATCGACGATAATGAGAAATTAAATGGTTCTCGAATTGAAGGGATCCGCGTTTTTAGCACAAGAGATTTAGCTAAAATCAGAGAGGAATTCCATGCGAACACCTTGATTGTTGCCATTCAAAATCCAGACGGAGAAAAACTTCAAAGGGTTTTGGACAAAGCCATTTCCCTAAAGATGGAGGTACAAAAAGTGCCAAATCCAAAAAGTTGGACGAATGGTTCCTTTAGTACACGTCAATTAAAAAAAATCAGGATTGAAGATTTGCTTGGTAGAGAAACCATTGACTTACCAAATAAGCAACTTTCTGCAGAAATATCTACTTCCACTATTTTAGTGAGTGGAGCAGCCGGATCCATTGGAAGTGGCTTAGTTCAACAAATTGCTTCATTTAATCCGAAACGAATTATTCTATTAGACCAAGCTGAATCGCCGTTATATGATTTGCAATTTGAATTAAACCAACATTTTTCAGACCTGCGATTCGAAGTCGTCATGGGAGACATTTGTAATAAAGAGCGAATGTACAAGCTATTTCAAACAACTAAGCCAGACATCGTTTTTCATGCTGCAGCCTATAAGCATGTCCCAATGATGGAGTTGAATCCGGCTGAAGCCGCACATACAAATGTCAAAGGAACTAAAATTCTTGCCGATTTATCGATGGAGTTTGGTGTAAAGAAATTCATCATGATTTCTACGGATAAGGCCGTGAATCCAACAAATGTGATGGGTGCATCAAAACGCATTGCAGAGATGTACGTTCAAAAATTAAATGAACAACAAAAAACACAGTTCATTACCACGCGCTTTGGAAATGTCCTGGGTTCCAATGGTTCCGTCATCCCCCTATTTCAAAAACAAATTGAAAATGGCGGCCCTGTGACCGTTACAGACGAGCGTATCACCCGGTTTTTCATGACAATCCCTGAAGCTTGTCAACTTGTACTAGAAGCGGCAATAATGGGGAAAGGTGGAGAGATCTTCGTGTTTGAAATGGGTCAGTCGGTGAAAATTGTGGACCTTGCAAAAAAAATGATCCAACTTTCTGGACTTGAAATTGGAAAAGATATTGAACTTGAATTTACTGGATTACGTCCAGGTGAAAAATTATTCGAGGAGTTATTAGCGAATGAGGAAAATACCATTCCAACCCACCATCAGAAAATCTTGATTGCTAATACCCGCGTCGAAACAGCCGAACAGATGCAACGTATACAAACTCTGGTAGAACTTTGTGTTCAGCAAGATAATACGGCGATTGTTACTCAAATGAAAAAGATTGTTCCTGAATTCATCAGTAACAACTCCGAATATCAAAAACTAGACAAATGATCTCTCCAGCGCGTATTCACGTCCGCTTAACTGATTTGGATATTTTAGGCCACGTCAATAATGCTATGTATTTAACGTATTTCGAAATTGCACGCATGCATTACTTTTCTGCGTTGGTTGGTAATCATTGGAATTGGATGGAGGAGGGAGTTGTGCTTGTAAAAAACGAAGTCGAATACCTAAAACCTATCTTGATTCACGACATACCCTTTGTCAAGGTGCATTTAGTTCAAATGGGAACAAAAAGCTTTACTTTAGGTTATGAAATCATGGTAAACGACCAACTTGTCACAACGGGATTATCCGTTTTGGTAGCTTTTAATTCTAAGACACAGTCGACCATCGAAATTCCTGAGAAAATGAAAGAAGCGATTCAAAAAATAGCGTAACTTTCTCTTGGCTTTAATCTTCTTTGAATGAAACATTGCGTGCTTCTTTTCATTTGCTTCCTGCGCACTGCATCCCTTTATAGTCAGGATGAGAGTCCTTGTGGAAATAAAATCCATAGATGTGATTTTCGAACGATTAAAAACTGTTACAGTCTACTTTCTTTTGATGATCAGCGAAACATGTATGTCATGAAACGCGATTTCGCGACACCATATACTGGGACATGTGTTACCTGTCATCAAAATGGGAATCTTGAGGAATCTTTGAATATCATTGATGGATTTCGCCATGGAATTGATACATCATATTATAGCGATGGCTGCCGACAATCCATACAGTCCTTCTCCATGGGAAAACTAAATGGGAAGAGCACCGTTTTCTATGAGTCAGGGAAAAAGGAACGAGAAATCAACCATGTGAACAATTTACTTCAAGGCACTTACATTCTTTTCGAGGACAATGAACGAAACGACACCATTGAATTACATTCATACAAAAACAACTTAATGGATGGCGTTCAAAAGTTTTACTACCGTGAATCCAAACTTGGAAAAATGGTTTTTTACAAGTCCGGTCTACAAGATGGCCCACACATTACCTATACAGATTCTGGAAAAGTTGAAATGCGTCTGAGTTACAAACAAGGAAAAAAAGACGGGAAATGGATTTACTATTATGAAAGTGGCAAAGATGCGCACATAGAAAATTGGTCAAATGGTTTAAAAAATGGGGAATTTAAAACCGTCGATGAAAAAGGAATGATTTTACAACAATCCTTTTTTAAGAATAACATTCCAGATGGGAAACACTCAGAGTATTATCCCGATGGGAAATTAAAATATCAAGCACTTTACTCAAGTAAAGGTGAAAAATTAGAAGAATTTAGCATCGACCAATTTGGAGTGAAAACAGAACTTTTCAAAAAAATCGAAAAACCCAAAAAAGGAGGTCCAAAAAAGGCTGCTGAAATTTCCGATGAAAAAATAGATGAACATTAAATCCCACCCAGTAGAATAAGTACACTCATTCCACTTAAAAACAAAGCCACCATCCACTTGATGAATCCATAAGAAACTTTATTTAAGTATCTTTTCCCTAATATAGATCCAAGAAATGCTGAAATCGCTCCAAGAAATAAAAAGGAAAAATTTAACTCCTTCCAATCTGTGGTTGTCGAGTAAATGGAAATTCTCGAAACATCGATGCACAGGGAAATCAGCACACTCGTTGCAACAAAAAGCTGTTTATCTATGGTTACTTTGGACAAGATAGCAGAACGTAATGCACCTTGATGTCCGGAAAAACCACCAAAAAACCCACTTAAGAGTCCGCCTAAAGGCAAAAAGTACCGGGAATTGGAAAAGGGAAATCGAATAGACTTCCATTCAAAGACAACGAAGATAAGCATGAGTACTCCGATGAAGAAAGAAACGTAACTGATGTCTTTTCCTTCCCAAATCGGCGATGAATAAAAGATTCCTGCGTTTCCTACCCATAACAACAGGCTCGCTCCTAAAATCGCCCCGATTAATGCTGGAACTCCAAATCGCTTGAAAAGGGAGAAATCTAGGTGTTTCGACATCAAGGACATTTTGAGGACATTATTGGCAAAGTGAACGATTGCCGTAGCTAAAATAGCAAGCTCAATAGGGAAATACAGACTAAAAACAGGCAAAAGAATCGTGCCTAAACCGAAGCCTGAAAAAAAGGTCGCAAAAGATCCTATTAAACAAACCACTACAATACTGATTTCACTTTCCATTTTCCTTATTTTTGTTAAAAATATTAAGAATGATTGATTTTCGAAGTGATACGGTGACAAAACCGAGTGCAGCCATGAAGGATGCGATGTTTTCCGCAGAAGTTGGGGATGATGTTTTTGGAGAAGATCCAAGCATTATCGCACTGGAAACGTATGCCGCTCGGTTGTTTGGAAAAGAGGCCGGACTTTTCTGTTCTTCCGGAACACAAACCAATCAAATTGCGATTAATGTTCATGTGCAACCAGGTGGAGAGGTTATTTGTCACGAAGAAAGTCACATCTATAAATATGAAGGTGGAGGAATTGCTAAAAATAGCGGTGCTTCTGTTCGTTTATTAAAAGGCGATCGTGGACGCATTGACGCGAAAACAATAGAACAATGGATAAATCCACCCTTGGATGTACATTTTCCATTAACGCAACTGGTCTCTTTGGAGGATACCGCCAATCGCGGTGGTGGTGCTGTTTATGATTTTAAAAAAATTACCGAAATCAAACACCTGTGCGATAAACTTGGACTTCCATTGCATCTTGATGGAGCGAGAGTCTGTAATGCATTAGCTGTAAATCAAATGGATTCTGCACTATATGGCTCCGCATTTGATTCGATCAGTATTTGCTTATCCAAAGGACTCGGTGCACCCGTTGGATCTGTGCTTGTTGGCTCACGCGAATTTATTCACAAAGCACGTCGCGTTCGAAAAGTGATGGGCGGAGGAATGCGTCAGGCTGGAATTATTGCAGCCGGTGGACTTTACGCCTTAACACACCATCGCGGACGACTAACCGAGGACCATCATCATGCAAAGCAACTCGAAGAAACCTTTTTAAAACAAGATTGGGTGGAAAACGTTCTTGGCGTGGAAACAAACATCGTTGTGGTTCAATTAAAAAATGCCGCTAAACGAGATGAGATCTTGGCACAGTTTATGTCATTTGGGATTCTCGCCATGGCCTTTGGTCCGGGAATGCTACGATTCGTGACACACCTCGATGTTTCTTCATCGAATATTGATTTTACGTGCGAGAAGATTGGAATGATTACAGATTGAGAAACGGAGCGGAGAGCGAGAGCGAGAGCAATTAGCACATTAAATTCGTTATGATGCAAAAAATACATTTCTTTTTATTTCTATTGCTTGGACTAACTTTGGTTTCATGGAGTCAAGATGATCCCTGTGGTACTAATGATAAAAAGATTCGGAAACTTTTGACGGAAGCACTAGCGGCTAATGATTTCAATAGTCAAACCACTCAATTTGGCGAGCTGATGCGAAAATATCCCAATCATGCGGAAAGTTATTACTACTATGCACAATTGTGCTACCAGCAAGCGAGTTTCAAGTTGAAAGTCGATCCGAATTCAGCTGAAGGAGAAGGACTTTTGAAGAAAGCCATTTTATTCTACCAAACAACGACGCAAAAGTGTCCAAGTTTTCATTCAGATTGCTACTATTACTGCGGAAAAGTTCTGTACAACTATGGCGAGGACCAAAAAGCACTTCCGTTTTTAGAGAAATTCCTGGTTTTCGATAGCATCAATCCGAGCGGACTTTCAGAGAGCTACACGACTCAAAAAGCTGAAATAAAAAACATTGTGGATGACCTGAAGTTTCAACAGGAGCTTGTAGAAAATCCTGTACCCTTTATTCCGAAAAAAGTGGGAGGAGTCAGTTCCCAATTGGATGAATATTTCCCCATGATTTCTCCGGACAACGATTTGCTTTTCTACACACGCAAAGTAGACCGCACCAATTTAGGGGACATTGCCACGAACATTCGCGAAGAGTTCACCATTTCAGAGCGCGGCGCATCGGATGTCCTTTACTCTATTGGAGCTCCCCTACCTCAACCGTTTAACAATGGCAGCTTTTACAATTATGGAACAGCCTCTTTGTCCGTAGATAATCGCGAGATGATTATTTGTGCCTGTAAAGTGGAAAAGGTGTACAATAAAGACTATTTGAATTGTGATTTGTATACGACCACTTATACCCGAAGTGGCAGAGGTGGGAATGATTTCAAATGGACACCGTTAGTAAATATGGGTCCAAACATCAATACGAAGGACGGATGGGAAGCTCAGCCCTCTCTATCCGCAGATGGTAAACTTTTATTTTTCGCCACTTTGCGCAAAGGATCGAGGGATAATGACATTTATTTCTCCGAAAAACAAGCGGACGGAACATGGAGTGCCGCGAAACCCTTTGATGTGATAAACACAGCAGCGAAGGACAAGAGTCCTTTTTTCCATCAAGATGGAGAAACACTTTACTTTGTTTCGACGAGCACGAATTCACGGAAAGGTCTCGGTGGATTGGACATTTTTTACATCCGTAAAGATGGCGATAAATGGACCGAACCAAAGAATATCGGTTATCCCATCAATTCTCCACAAGATGAACTTGGACTTTTCGTTTCAACAAGTGGAAAAGTTGCTTATTTTTCTACAGCGAAGGATGGCAATTGGAACATTTATGCTTTTGACTTATATGAGGACGCTCGTCCGAAGGAAGTGGTCATTCTACGTGGCGAATTAAAAGATGAATCCGGAAATGCGGTGAGCAACGCAAGTATTGACATCACCTATAACGAAACTGGAGAAACGGTCAATTTCAAGGTCAATGCGGAGGACGGGAAATACGCTACGGTAGTGAAAGTGGACCAAAAGCAGGATATCACCCTTTCCGTTAATAAAGAAAATTTCGCTTTTCAAGCACAAACCGTGAGCAGTGATCAATTGCAGAACCGCAGTGAGCGACATGTGGAAGTCAAAGCGATGCAAGTCGACAGTTTAGTTGCCGGAAAACCCTACACGATCGCCGACATTCTGTATTCGACCGATTCCTACGAATTAAACAAAGCAGCGCAGGTCATACTGAATGGATTCGCGAAGTATTTACTTTCCAATCCAAACTTAAACATCCGCATAAATGGTCACACCGATGATTTAGGAAACGAGGACAGTAATTTGCAGCTATCGCAAGCTCGTGCGGAAGAAGTGAAGCGATATTTAACAGATAAAGGGATTTCAGCCGATCGTATGACTGCCAGTGGCTTTGGGGAAAGCATGCCACGTGTACCCAATGAAGATGCTGAAAGTCGAGCGATGAATCGTCGCACGGAGTTCGAGATTGTGGAATAATGAACGTTTTAAAGTACACAGGATTACAAATCCTGCGATGCAGTCCTGCATCACTCAAATAATTGAACATAAAAAAAGGGGATTCGATGAATCCCCTTCTGTATATTTTGCTGCAGCTTATGCAGTAAATTTCTTTTTCTCACGGATACGTGCAGACTTACCTGTGCGCTCACGGAAGTAGAATATACGTGCTCTACGTACAGCTCCTCTTTTCACGATGGTAATACCAGCTAAAAACGGAGAGTTCACTGGGAAAATACGTTCAACACCAATATTTCCTGACATTTTACGAACGGTAAACGTTTCTGTAGCACCATTTCCACGACGTTGTAAAACAACACCTTGAAACTGTTGGATACGCTCTTTGTTACCCTCAACAATTTTATAAGAAACAATGATGGTATCTCCTGCACCAAAAACAGGCAAATCGTTTGCTACTGTTAGTTCTTTTTGAATTTCTCTAATAATACTCATTTCACAATTTTTTCGCCGTTCAAACAGAAACGGGGTGCAATATTAGTAATTTTTTCTGAATGCAACCATTTTTTACATAAATTTCTTATCGATTTTTTCAATTTAAATGTTTTTTAAACAAAGATGGAATCACAAGAAAGAAAAACAATCCGATTAACGCCATTATAGATACAAGGACATCAGGACAATTAGAAATAGGATGCAGCCATAAATGACATACAATTGCTTGTTGCTAACGTTTGAAACAGCACTGATTTTTTGAGGTGTTTTTGGGGGCATAATTGGTTCCGCTATTTCTTGATATTGATTCTTCTCAACCGGAAGAAATTCCTCCCATCTAAACACATGACTTTGACCAAAACGAACCTGATCACCTTTCTTTAATAATTGAAATCCGTCGAGCCTTCTTTTGTTTACAAAGGTGCCTTGTTCTGAACCTAGATCCGTGATAAAAACATTTCCGGAAGTATCACAAAATAACTCTAAATGATAAGGTGCGACGTCCATCGAATCAATCACAAATTGATTGTCCCTTGCGCTGCCAATACGAAGATGAATTTTATCCATGGTATTCGTATGTAAATTCTGATCAAAGATACAAAAAGCGTATCAACTGCCCGCATTTCCATCAAAACAAAGCCTAGTCGATTAGTATTGACAAAAAAAATAGCATTTCGTTAATAAGTTCCTACTCGAAATTGTCGAACAAATGACTACAACTCGTACTTTTATCTTTCAGAAAAATCGAATGGGAAAAATAATAGCAATAGCGAATCAGAAGGGTGGCGTAGGAAAAACAACGACTACCATAAATTTAGGCGGATGTTTAGGTGTACTTGAATATAAAACCTTAATCGTTGATGCTGATCCACAAGCAAATTCGACATCCGGAACAGGCTTTGATCCAAAAACCGTACGAAACATTTATGATTGTTTGGTGAATGGTCTTCATCCAAAGGATGTTATTTTGCCGACAAATAACCCAAATTTAGATATTCTGCCTTCCCATTTGGATTTAGTTGGTGCCGAATTGGAAATGATCAACCTCCCAAACCGAGAGTATTTATTGAGAAGCACCTTGGAAAAAGTGAAAGACGATTATGACTTTATTCTAATCGACTGCTCTCCTTCTCTTGGATTGATTACGGTCAATTCACTGGTTGCTGCGGATTCTGTAATGATTCCAGTACAGTGTGAGTACTTTGCGCTGGAAGGATTAAGTAAGTTGTTGAATACGATTAAAATCGTGCAAGGACGTCTGAATCCAACATTGGAAATTGAAGGAATGCTCTTAACGATGTACGATACACGTTTGCGATTAGCGAATCAAGTGGTGGACGAAGTAAAAACCCATTTTCAAGAATTGGTTTTCGATACGGTGATTCACCGAAATACGACGTTGAGCGAGGCCTCCAGTCATGGGACAACCGTCATCATGCACGATGCATCCTCTAAAGGATCTATTAATTACCTTAACTTTGCACGCGAATTGTTACAGAAAAACGATTTGACAAAAATTGGTAACGACGATAAAATAATTGAGATTGATCATGAGCTCTAATTCGAAAAAACAACCGGCATTAGGAAGAGGACTTAGTGCATTACTGCAAAATTCAGAGACAGACATCACTTCGATGAACGGAGCAACGGTTGGATCCGTTTCAATGATCGATATTCACCTCATTGAAGCTAATCCCTTCAATCCACGCACACACTTTGAGAAAGAAGCCCTGGAGGAATTACGTCAATCCATTTTAACTCATGGTATTATTCAACCTTTAACCGTGCGTAAATTGGGACGTGATCGCTACCAATTAATTTCTGGCGAACGACGTTTTCGCGCCTCTCAACTCGCTGGATTAACCGAAGTCCCTGCATATATTCGTATTGCAAACGATCAAACCATGCTAGAAATGGCATTGGTGGAAAATATTCAACGCGAAGATTTGAATGCGATTGAAGTAGCCTTCTCCTATGAGCGTTTGATCGATGAGTGCAAATTGACTCAGGAGCAATTGAGTGAAAAAGTGGCTAAATCGCGGTCTCATATTGCCAATCACATCCGACTTTTAAAATTACCAGCAAGGATTCAAGCTGGCGTGCGTGACCAAGTGATAACCATGGGACATGCGCGTGCCTTATTGAGCATCACTGACGAAAAAGAGCAATTAATTGCTTTTCAACAAATCATTGATGAATCCCTTTCCGTGAGAGCAGTTGAGCAATTAGTGAAACCAACAGTCAAAACAAGCATACCCAAGTCAAAAACAGAGAAAATTGGACTGAGTTCAAGCGAACAAGTTTTTACCGCCTTTTTAAGCGATAAACTTGGCTCAAAGGTTTCCATTGATAAATCTGGAAGCGGAAAAGGAAAAGTTGTCGTTCATTTCTCCTCTGAAGTTGAACTGAATCGAGTGATGGCTTTATTAAAAAAATAATGTCTCGCCTACTCATTTTGTTTCTTTTGTCTAGCTTGTCTGCTTGGTGTCAGCCACTGGCGATCAAGGACTCCCTTTTTCCAGAACATAAGAAAGTGATGATTTACTCAGCGATTCTTCCAGGAGCAGGACAAGTTTACAACAGCATTCACAGGGAAAATGGCCCGAAACATGCATTTTGGAAGGTCCCGTTGATTTATGCAGCATTGGGGACAACAGGATATTTTTTAACCGTCAACAATCAAACGCAAAAATCATTGAAAACGGAATACAACAACCGCATCAATAATGCGGGCAATTTAAATCCTACATGGGCCGTTTATGATGATCAAGCAGTATTAAGTTTGTATCAGTCTTATTTAAACAAACGCGATATGTCGATACTGGGATGTGCCGCAGTTTATTTTATTCAAATTGCGGAAGCTGGTGTGGAAGCACATTTTTTACATTTTGATGTCACAGATAAACTATCGCTGCAAGCAAGCCCAATCATGTTTGGACCAAGTTCCGCAGGAATTCACCTGAAGTTTCAATTTCGTTAATGTGAAAAACGTATTTTTGTTCCTATGAAGATTGGATTGATTGGTTACGGAAAAATGGGACAAGCAATTGAAACAATTGCCTTGGAGCGTGGACATGAAATCACCGCACGTGTGAATCGTGATCACCCGATTCATGAAGTAAATTGGGAAGATGTAGATGTAGCCATTGAATTCACTCAACCTGACCTTGCCGTTCAGCATATGGAAATCTGTATGAAAAACCATACTCCTATTGTCGTTGGAACAACCGCTTGGCAACAAGATTTACCGAAAGTCAATCAATTGGTTTCCGATTTAAATGGCTCTTTGTTGCACGCGAGTAATTTCAGTGTTGGAGTGAACATTTTTTTTGAAATCAATCGGAAATTGGCGGAAATCATGAACCGCCATCCGGAATACACGGTGAGCATGAAAGAAATTCACCATGTACAAAAATTAGATGCACCAAGTGGTACAGCTGTTAGCTTGGCAAACGACATTATCGTGGAACATGAACAATACACTCATTGGCAGTTAGTAGCAGAGCACGTTTCCAATCAGAGCATTTCCATTAATGCCCTACGCGAACCGAATGTTCCAGGAACGCACGAAGTGAGTTACACATCGGAGATTGACACGATTCGCATCGAACACATTGCCCATAACCGTAAAGGATTCGCCCTAGGAGCTGTTTTAGCTGCCGAATTCCTAATGGGGAAAAAAGGAGTTTACACGATGAAAGACGTACTAAAATAAAGACATTATGAGTTTTTTCTATTTCTATTTATTGATTATCGTTCACCCGTATCTAGCAATGTGGTGGAAGAGTTTTCCAAAGGCAGGTCGCCAAACATGGGAAGCATTGGTCCCGGGATATAATTATTTCGTTGTATTTAAAATCACTTCTAATAAACCTTGGTGGTCCTTATTGCTGTTATTTCCAGGTGTTCATTTAGCAATGTGGATGGTAGCAAACGTCAGCTACATTCGTCGCTTTGGATACTTCTCCTTTGCTGATACGTTACAAGGAATCTTTTTTCCGTATTTAATTATGGCAAAAATTGCCAATTCAGAAGCAACATTTGGAAATGAAACAAATTGGTCCAATTCTCGTGAAGCCGAAAATCGTAAATGGGGAGATCATATCGTTTTATTCATGTGCTTACCTGTGGTTGGACATATACTCGCTTTGGGGTTTGACATGGTGAGTCGCGACAAACCTGGAGAAAAAACACGTGTAAAAGAGTGGGGAGATTCCTTTTTATGGGCATTGGTTGCCGCGAGTGTGATTCGAACTTATGTATTTGAACCGTTCCAAATTCCAACAGGATCCATGGAGAAAACGATGCTGGTAGGTGACTTCTTGTTCGTCAACAAATTAGCGTATGGTCCCAAAGTTCCAGTGACGCCATTATCTTATCCTTTGGTACATAATATCGTTCCATTTGTAAACATTAAATCTTATACCACCTTAGAAAAAGGCACGTACACAAGGTTGCCTGGTTACCGGAAAATCAATCGGAATGATGTCGTGGTTTTCAATTATCCTTCAGGAGATACAGCAATTGTAGATCCGCGTACACCAAATGGCTTAATGGGACATGATTACCATGGTATTGTAAATGAAGAAGCGCGTTATTTATTCGAATCCTCAGAAGAAATTCAATCCAAGGTAATGCAAATGAGAAACCTCATGCAACAACGAAATGTTTCCGCTGAGCAAATTGATAGCACCATTGGATCGCAGATGTATAGTTTATTCATCGAAACCCATGCACAATGGAAAAAGAAAGCACGAGCTAAATTGGCCGCAGGAGAATTTCCTGGTGGACCAGAAGATCATGTTGGATTACCTGCAAAGCATGGCGGTGTTACTTTTCGACCAGTAGACAAGCGTGAGAATTACATCAAACGTTGTGTTGGAATTCCGGGTGATATCATGCGTGTAGAGAATTCTGTGTTGTACGTGAATGGGAAACCATCAAAAATAACTCCCGGTCAATGCTTGAAATACACCATTGAAAAATCCAAAGTTCAATTTCCATCTGCAAGCGAAATGATGACACGATACGGATTAGAGAACGCTCCGGATGGCACACGTACGGATTTCGAAACGCGTGAAGCTGATGTGTATGTTTTGACGCTTACTAAAAGTGAAAAAACACGCATCGAAAAGGATTTTCACATCAAACTTTCCACTTACTTAATGCCAGCATACCGACACAAAAAAGGGTATGTACCAACTTCCATGGAGCGCATTGCCAACCTCAGCTACTTTCCGAAGGACTTCAACGTGAATAACACTCCAACAGACTTCCAGGAGTTTCAAGTTCCAAGAAAAGGACAGCGCATTCCATTAACGTCAGCAAACATCGCATGGTACCGTCGCATCATTACCGCATATGAAGGACATCAATTAAAAGAGACGAAGTCTGGAATCTATATCGATGGGAAAAAAGTTACTGGTTACACCTTCGGATTAAACTACTATTGGCTAATGGGAGACAATCGCTACAATTCTGCAGATTCCCGTGTTTGGGGCTTTGTACCAGAAGATCACATCGTCGGTAGAGCTTCACTTGTTTGGTTTTCCAAAAGCTCATACATGGGAATACGTTGGAACCGTATTCTGAAGATGATAGATTGATGACTGTTTTTCCAACAGCTTACTTTCCTTCCATACAATACTTGCGAACTTTTTTACGCGCGAATGAACCTCGCATTGAAATGCATGAACACTTTCAGAAGCAAACGATTCGTTCGAGGTGTGAAATTCTTACCGCTAATGGAATTTTGAGGTTGAGCATCCCTACCCTTCATGAAAGTGGACGTAAAATTCCATTGAAAGAATTGAAAATTGATCATTCCGGGACATGGAAAAATGATCATTGGCGAGCGATCACTAGTGCGTATGCCCTAGCCCCTTATTTTGAGGATTACGCGAAGGAAATCAAAACGATTATTTTTTCTGATGATACGTATTTGTGGGAAAAGAACGAACGTTGTTTATCCTTAATGGAAGATGTGCTAAATCAACCGTTATGCATTCAATATACAGAAGCATTCCATGGAATCAGTGGGGACTCTTCTAAAAATGCTTATTTGGAACATGATTCTTGGACGCTAGCTTCCTATCAACAGGTTTTTTCCTACGATAAGCCTTTTACGTCAAATTTATCCATGATTGACCTCCTATTTAATGAAGGTCCGTTTTGCAGAAAGTGGGTTTTAGCGACCGAAGATTAATCCGTGTCCCGCTTTTGACTGGAATAATTTGTTCCATTTTACCTGAATCACCGTAGGATTCATCAAGTTTCCATCGGTAATCACTAAATCACCATTCTTTTTGAAAGTCATGGCAGATGGATTCGAAAAAGTGGTTTTATCCAAGGAAGTAAAGTTCACGATTTCACCAAATTGATTGAAGACAACGAGTGAACGATCGGATTGAGACAGCACATAAATCTCATTGGTTTTTGGGTGAACGGCAATTGCGGAAGGAATAAAATCCATCGTTTGATTCGAATCAACCATCACACCTAAATCCGTATGTGGAATAATTAAATTATTTTGAATGGCAAAAGACTCAACATCCTCCGCAGAGATGGAAAACAATGGCTGTGAATTCAACTTGTGTTGATTTAGGTTGTAGGCATAAACCGAACTATTGCTGTATCCCTCCGTTCGCTCTTCATTTGCAGCAATCATATACAAGCGATGAGACTCTTGATGCACGCAAACACTTGTGGCTTCGAATAGCTCATTTTCCAAATTCAGGGTGGTCAATGAACTAGAATCGTAAGGAGAAGAAAGAAAATGAATGTGTTTTGCATCATCCACCAAGAGCAAAGTGGAATCTACAGTAGAAATATTACAAATCCTTGATCCGAATTCCCAAGGTAAGAAAGGCGCAACGCTATTCGCATTCATATCATACACAAACAAGGAACCACTTTGAGGATCTAAACCAATCAAATGAGTAGAATCCAATAAGGTGATGTCTGAAAAAGGCTGCACACCCATAGGAAGAGTTTGAACCGAATTGGGATGAATCAAATCAAAATAACCATCTTCTTTTTGAAAATTACTTGCTTTTTTCACGTAGTAATTTTCCACCCCTACTTTTTGCAAAGAGCGTGCTGCAATGAAGGACATTGTAGCTAAAACAAAGGAAAAGAAGTACTGTTTCTTATTCATGATTCCAACAAATTTAAAGGAAAATTCGCGTATTTTTATCATCCAACAAAAAATTGTTCATGACTTATTGTGAATATTGCTTAAAACTCCCGCCAGGTGATATCCACCGCGTATATCACGACACCGTTTATGGTCAAAAAATAGCCGATGATTTTGAGTTGTTTGGGCGTTTCATTTTAGAAATAAACCAGGCTGGATTGAGTTGGGACATCATTCTTAAAAGAGAAGCGCATTTTAGAAATGCATTTGACGCCTATAACTATGAATTGATTGCTCAGTATTCAGAAACGGATATTCAATTTCTCATGAACAATCCAGGAATTATTCGAAATAGAAAAAAAATAGAGGCGGTAATTTACAATGCTCGTCAAATTATGGCCATAAAAAAGGAATACGGGTCATTTTTAGCATGGCTTGAGTGCCAAGGGATAAAAAATACGAGTGAATGGGTTCAACTCTTCAAAAAGAACTTTAAATTTGTTGGTGTAGAAATTGTGAAGGAGTTCTTATTCAGCATTGGCCTATTGAAGGGTGCACATGATGAGGATTGTCCGATGTTTCTCCGTTAAAAAAAACACTATGAAATCAATATTAATTGTCAGCATTCTCTTTTTGACTCCACTTTTCTCATTTGCACAAGTAAGCTTTGATGGTGGGACTGGAATATTAAAAGGATTTGGTGCACCGAAATCATTTGCAAACGTGCATTTAGGTATAGAAGTTCCAAGATCAACAGATCAATCAATTTATGGTCGTTTCAGTTACTTTTTTCCGGTAAACGAAGGCAGTAACTTGTCTACTTATGTCACGGGGAATAATGCGACTGTTAATCCATATAATCTTACTGTCAATTACGACCGCACCACGAATTATTCTTTATTTGAAGGCGGTACGCGCAGGTATATTGGGAACGACTATGATTATGGATTTTCCGGGTATTCCGGTTCAAACTTCATGGTGATTATCAACAAAGTCAAAAATAATTACCAAAAATTGGATGCAACCGGTCAATATACCTGGTCAAACGACTATTCTCTTAGTCCAGGTGAAGAACTCGAAGGAACTGTTCTTAGTATTGGTGTAGGTTTACAAGCAGGAGTTAAATATACCTTTCCCGCAATTGGCACTATCTATGCAGATTTAAGTGGAGAATATTTACTATTCGGACAAGCGAGTAATCAGACCGCATATAACAGTCAATTATTATCCAACATCTTCTTTATTTTCAATGTTGGATTTAGGAAAGACTTATATTAGACCAAGTTGCTGAAATTCTTTCACCAAGTTATTGATGGATTGATTACCGTTAATCACGAAATCTGCCATCTCATAAATTTCCGCTCGTTCGTGAAGTATTCGTGCTAACTCATTTAAAGGTTGACTCGTTTGCAACAAGGGTCGATTCGCATAACTTTGAATTCGAGCATCTAATTCTTCGGGTGTCAATTTCAAATAAACTACGGTACCAAGTTGTTTCATTTTCGCCATTAAGTCATTGAAACAAGGAAATCCACCACCTGTTGCGATCCATTGAGCTTTCGTTGTCAATGTGTAAAAGCACTCTTCTTCCATCTTACGAAAAGCACCTTCACCTCTGGCGCTAAAAATTTCAGAAATCGATTGCCCTGTCTGAACCTTAATGTACGCATCTGTATCGAAAAACGGAAGTCCGGTTTGCTTTGCCAAGGTCTTTCCAAGACTCGTTTTCCCTGCTCCCATCATCCCAACTAAAAAAACCATACCCTTCAAAATCCTATTTTTACTTGAAAATCAACTCGTTGGTTTTTTTTCAATCTATAAAATCAAATTTACTGCAATAATGTTGGGATAACAAAAGAATAATCATATCTTTGCACGCGAATTTAATGATTCCTTAGCTCAGCTGGTAGAGCAATACACTTTTAATGTATGGGCCCTGGGTTCGAATCCCAGAGGGATCACAAACAAAAGTCCTCTTCGAAAGAAGTGGGCTTTTTTTGTTTAAACGGCGTTTGAAATTTATTTCAATAAGCGGAGAAAACAAAAAAAGCCCAAACTTTGCGTAGCAAAGGGGACTTTTGTTTGGATTGAGCCACCATTCAGGGAAAACGAGCTTGCTCGTAATCCCAGCGCACCATGATTATTCAAGCGTTTAAAATCCATCTCAAAAAGCCGGAAAAACAAACAAAAGTCCGAGCTTTGCGAAGCAAAGTGGACCTTTGTTTGGATTGAGCCACATAAACAGAATACGCGCCAGCGTAATCCCAGCGAAATAGAAAGATTCCATTTGGCCAGATGTATTAGGTTGGTGCATCTTCTCCTATTAATTGTATTGTTTGGTGCGCTGATTCGCACAAAAAAAATGATGGAATACTTAAGCTTTTGTTTGCTCTTAGCCCTACTGAATGCTAGTCAAATAACAATGATTGATTTTCTAGCATTCATACCATTTAGCGTTTTGGTGCTTTATCTCAACTTAAACAAAGCAATGGTACCTATTATCTAAAAGCCTCACTTGATCTTTTAGAAGGAGTAATGATGCTTTTCAGTACGTATTTAATAGGAATTTTATTAATGTTCCGAAGCATAACCAATAAAGTCGAGCTTGTACTCGTAAACACACACAAAATTATTTTTGAATAATTAACTTTTGAAATGGCGATTTACTTTCTCCTCTCAATTGAACATAATAAACACCTGAGGTTAATAGATTTGTTTCAAATGAATTATTTTTTAGTACCCCAGTCAAAATCTCCAAGCCCAAGGAATTATATACGACAAACGATAAAACTTTATCTTCTGGTAAATTAGGAATCCTAACGCTATTACAACTAAGGCAAGGATTAGGAAATAAGAGCGGTTTCTCAATGGTCGTAGCAAAATCGTTGATTCCAAGACTAGAGCAATTAAGCTTATATTCAATGGCGCCAACATTGGTGGTTGGACTGGTTCTAACTTGCCCCAAATAATCACTGGTTAAAAAAGACATGGTTACAGGAACCGCCTTTACCCAATACGATTGATCAAAACACGGAGTAATAGAATTGACAGAATCCAGTAATGAATAACTTGATATGGGCATCGTTGATCTCACCTCATCTCCAAGTCCTAATGAAGGATGTGTCTTGATCCATAAATTATTTGAAAAGGAAATGGCATTAGGCGTTGGATGATTGGGGTGAAGCGTTTTTTTAAATGGCTGCATACTAGCATAAGTCAATGTGTCAAAGGTGAAAATATTATTAAAAATTTGTATGTTTTCCATACTTCCATAAAAGCTATTAGCAATAAGGTTATAACTTGGAAAGAAAAATTTAACAAAACCGCTATTGCTAGCCCCGGGCATTCCCATTGTTTCTATGAAAGTGTTGTTAAAAACAAAGACATTTTTGACACAATTATTTCCGACAATGCTAGTTACACCCTCCCAAAAAGAAATCCCTGAACCTACTTTCTGTAATATGTTATTATAAATAAAAATACTATCGACGTTAGGGTAATAAACAGTGGGGAAGCTACATTTTGTTTTACAATTTTCAAATACTGGATTTGATCCAGTTGAACAGGACCCTTCGTTTGCAATTAAGATTCCATCTCCAGACCAAATAGCTGTTGTATCAGCAAGACAGCCTCGCCAATATTGCGATCCGATGTTCGGTGTATTATAGATCAAGTTTTCATGAAACATAATTTTGGATGAATTTTCATCATAGAAATTCAAATTGTTATCATGTAATTTATTGTTGTAAGCATTACATAGGGTACTATTTTGAAAGTTTAATCCTTCCCCGCGGGTATACGCTACTTCACAATTGTTTACAATACAAGTTGAATTGTCCAACAATTTAATTCCACTGGGCCATTGACAAGGAGATGTTGAATTTTCAAACCCAATCCTACTTGCATACAGAGACTTTGAATTTATGATGGATATCGTATCTATTCCTTTTGTCAACATGGAAAAAGACCCAACATGGTCTACCGTAACATGATCGATTAATATATTTCGTTGACGAGGATTTTCTCTTGCAATTAAAAGTCCAATTCCTGAAGAATATTGTAATTTAATATTTTTCACAAAAATATGGTCACCGCTTAACTGCAGTAAGTGCCCAGTTGATAAATTGGCCGCTGTGCCACCAATGATAACGTTACCTATTCCTTCGACGCTGATATCTTTATAGACACTATTATTTTGCCAGTTATTGGCATATTGCTGAAATCCTAATGTGGTCTGATAAAATCCTGGCTTCAACATAATTAAGCCATAGGCATGCCCTCCATTAATTCCTGCAGTTCCCCATGGCAACATTTGAACAGCTGCAGCAAATGTTTGTAAAGGAGAAGAAAATGTCCCAAGGTTAGAATCACTGCCTTGAGGATCCATATAAACGGTATCAGTAATCAAATAATTCCCAACATTTATTATGGGTGAAGGGATATTAAATTGGCAAAATAGGGGTAAGTAAGTAAATACAAGTATTGATAAAATCAGTGATTTCATAAGCCTAGCGTCTAAATTAATAAGTGGTAGATTTAACTAATGTAAATCGTCAGCATAAAGTGAACCGATAATAGGTATAAAGTTAGTTGGAGTTTTTATGTATTAATGTTTAAATATAATATATTGTGGAAACAACAAAAAGAAAAAAACAAACAACAAGAAATTTCTTCCTCCAATAGTGATGGTGGAAATAGTGCTTTAAAAGAAATCGGATGGATAATTATTATTCTTGGATTACTTTTTCTTTTAATCATTAGTATTTACCTCGGTTTATTACTAATGCTCTTAGGTCTTTTGTTTTTTCTAGTTGGTAAAATCGTTTGACCAATAATCGGTTAAAATCTAAAGATTACTTCGGCGTTTAATTTAAGAAAGTTCCAATTTGAATTCCGACGTTTTGTGAAAAACCAAATCCGGATAGTCTTGCTCTGCCATCTGCAATAAGAACGTTGTTTCAGCTAAGAAAACGATATTGTCGTCTTTATCTCTTGCCAAGTAATTCGATTTTGCACGCATGAAGCTTTGCAACTGTTCTTCATTATCCGAAGTGATCCAACACGCTTTGAAGTAATTTCTCGGAACGAAACGACAATTCGCGCCGTATTCGTGAATCAAACGGTAATTGATGACCTCAAATTGTAGTTGTCCAACCGTTCCAACAATTTTACGGTTTCCAGGTTGTTGTACGAATAACTGCGCGACACCTTCATCAATTAACTGACGGATTCCTTTTTCAAGCTGCTTCGACTTTAATGGATCCAAGTTTTCCAATTCCTGGAATATTTCTGGGGAGAAACTCGGGATTCCTTTATACATCATCACCTCGCCACCTGTCAGTGTATCGCCAATTTTAAAGTTACCGGTATCGTATAATCCAACCACATCCCCTGGATAGGCTTCATCAATGACACTTTTATCTTGTGCCATGAAGGACGTTGGATTCGGGAATTTTAGTTTTTTGTTTAAACGTACATGTTGATAAAAGGTGTTTCGTTCGAACTTGCCGGAAACGACGCGCAAGAATGCGATGCGGTCACGGTGTTTTGGATCTAAGTTCGCGTGGATTTTGAAGACAAACCCAGAGAATTGATCGTCTCCTGGCTCCACCATACGCTTGTCCGTTTCACGTCCACGTGGGGACGGTGAGACTTCACAGAAGGTATCTAACAATTCTTTGACTCCGAAATTATTCACGGCTGAACCAAAAAAAACCGGTGCAATATCACCTGCAAGGTATGCATCGCGACTAAAAGCGTCGTACACGCCTTCAATTGTTTCTAGTTCTTCTCGCAATTCTTCGGCAGGCTTTTCACCGATAATCTCATCCAAGGCTGCATCTTGAATGTCTGTGATTGACACGACATCGTCAGAGATTTTTGTTTTGTTGGCAGAGAATAAGTTTAATCCTTTTTGATAGATGTTGTAGACTCCTTGAAAACGGTCTCCCATTCCTATTGGCCAAGTAAGCGGACGAACTTTGATGTCCAAGCTTTGCTCCAATTCATCTAACAATTCAAACGAATCCTTACCATCGCGGTCCATTTTATTGATGAAGATAATCACCGGCGTTTTACGCATGCGACAAACCTCCATCAACTTGCGTGTTTGTTCCTCTACCCCATTTGCACAGTCGATGACAAGAATCACACTATCAACAGCCGTTAAGGTTCGAAAGGTGTCCTCCGCAAAGTCCTTGTGTCCAGGTGTATCGAGGATATTGATTTGTTTTCCATTGTATTCAAATGCCATGACGGAAGTGGCAACGGAGATTCCACGTTGCTTTTCAATTTCCATGAAATCCGAAGTCGCGCTTTTTTTGATCTTGTTGTTTTTAACGGCTCCGGCTGTTTGAATAGCACCTCCAAAAAGCAACAACTTTTCCGTTAGCGTCGTTTTACCTGCATCGGGATGTGAAATAATCCCAAAGGTTCTTCTTTTTTCAATGGCTTCTTGATTCTTCATGGTATGCTATGGAATGAAAAAAGACCGCAATGCGGTCTTTTCATAAATATGCTTATTCAGAAATTAAAAAATCTCTGCCGCTGTAAAATGGAATTTTCCTTCGATTTCTGCATTTTCATCTGAGTCAGAACCGTGAACCGCATTTTTCGCTTTGCTTTCTGCGTATGACTTACGAATCGTTCCGTCCGCAGCATCAGCTGGATCAGTTGCACCGATTAAAGTACGGAAGTCTGCTACTGCATTGTCTTTTTCTAAGATTGCAGCCACGATTGGACCAGAAGTCATGTATTCAACTAATTCTCCGTAGAATGGACGCTCAGCGTGTACTTCGTAGAATTTTTTTGCTTGATCATCAGATAAAGTGGTGTATTTCATCGCTTTAATCTGAAATCCAGCTGAGATAATCATGTCAATGATTTTTCCCATGTGCCCGTTTTCGATTGCATCGGGCTTAAGCATTGTAAAAGTTCGGTTCGTTGCCATTTTTTTTCTAATTTGGATGCAAAGGTATGGATTTTTTCGTGATCCAACATGTGCCTAGATTACTTCCGTGTTATTTTTTCTTGTTAGCAAATTCAACGATGATTCCCAATGTTGGTTGCACAATTCCATTAGAGTTCGCAATGAACTTAGCCTTATAATGACCAGGATTGGCCGGATCGATAATTGGTGTTCCATTGGAATCAGTTTCCACGAGCATAATCGGAGCTAGTTTGGCTTTGTATCCGTAGGCATTTTGAATATCCAGATAGAAATTCAAGGTCAATTTTTCCAAGTACCATTTTTTATCTACACGGACATTCAATTGATGAAAACTAGACTCACGCTGCGTGTTCAATAAAGAATAATTTAATATTCCTTGTCCATTTATGTCCCAGTTTTGAGCCAAGGTTGACGTTTCTACATCATATGGTGTGTAGGGTGATCCACCCGAAAACAACCAACGCATTCCCAATTCCCATCCATTCTTGAAGCGTTTACCACCAGTTAAGGAAATGATGTGTTTGCTATCCCATGCTGTTGGCACGTAAGAACCGTTTTTATCCTGGAACTCCGAGTTCACAAAGGTATAAGCAAGAATGGCGTAATAACCTTTGAATAATTTTTGTTGAAATAGGAATTCCATTCCGTAAGATCTACCTTGTGAAATTGATTTCACTTCTTCATTACCAATGACACCGAAATCAGAGCCGACATTCGCCAAACAAAGAGAATCTTTCAAACTGAAAGGATAATGGTTGTATTTTTTATAAAACCCTTCTAAGGTAAATCGAGAATTCATTTTTGTCAAGAATTCACTTCCAACAACGAAATGATCTGCTTGAATGTACTTCACTTCATTTTGTTGATTGACCAAAGTTCCTTGAGCATTTCGATACCCCAATATAGTGTAAGAAGGCAATTGGTGGTACCTTGCCACACTTCCGTTCAAGGCAATTTGATCTGTAATTCGGTAAGATAAGGCCAAACTTGGTGAAAGCTGATCCAATGGATTCATCATACTTTTGGAGTAATTCGAAAAATCGGTTCTTAAACCAAGTGAGGCATTCAATTTATCCTTGAAAAATGCTTTGCTCACCTGACCAAAAGCGGCCATTTTACTCAAGAACAAATTGGATTTAAAATCAATCGTTACAGGAAAACCTTGAATCGTAATCTTGTTGTACGTAGACGAATAATAACGCGCATATTCATAGGCAAATCCAGCATTTACTTTCCACCCATTTTTCGTGTAGGTATGTTCAAAACGGAATTTATTTTCTGCTTCAAAGGATCGGTAATCCTGCAACAAATTTGCTGGTGTTTCGATGCGGTCTTTGTAGCGGTAAGCAGCGTTATTTAGCATGTTTCTACTTGCGACAATATTTTGATAGGAGTTCTTGGAATAATGAATCCAGTTTACACCCATCGTATAATTCCATTGTTTTTGAATCGGCAAATTATTGATAATAAAATTGTTGTATTCCCTTGCAGCTGTATCTGTAACCGACGCATTCACGTCTGTATTTACATCAAAATTATCCAAAGCGCCTAATCCAATGATGGTCACTTTGTTTTTTTCGTTGACCTTGTAATTGATTTTAAACTGGCTATCGTTGTAGGATGGCAAAATCGGCAACTTCAAGGCCATGAATAAAAATTGCAAGTAGGATTTGCGCGCTGAAAAGATGAAGTCCGCTTTTTTACCTAGTGGGCCATCAAAGGTTAAACCGGCGTCACTGGAACCTAGGGTGAAATTGGAAATGAGTCCATCTTTGTTTCCATCCTTTTGTTTAAAGGCCAATACGGAACTGAGTCCATTCGCACGATTTGCCGGAAACGCTCCGGAGTAAAAATCTACTTCGCGGATGAAGTTTACGTTTAAAAGTCCAACTGGACCTCCACTACTTCCTTGCGTCGCGAAGTGGTTGATGTTTGGTACTTCGATTCCATCCAAATAAAACTTATTTTCTCCCGGAGAACCACCACGAATGATGATGTCGTTTCGGAAAGTCGCTCTGGAAGCAACACCTGGTAATGCCGCAATCACTCGGCTCACATCGCGATTAGCTCCCGGAAGACGTTCGATTTCCGTCGCATTCAGCGTTTTCAGGGAGTTAGGTGATTCCGCTTTTCGAACAAAAGGCGTTGCTTTGACAATGACTTCCTTTTGATTACTTACTAGTTCTTCTAACGCAAAGTCCAAATCGACCGCCCTAGCGTTTGTTACGGTAATTTCATTGATGATCGCTTCTTTGAATCCAATGGAAACCGCTTTAAACGAGTACACACCAGGTTTCAATCCAATTAACTCGAATGTTCCATCCACCTTCGTAATGGTTCCTTTTGCTTGTTCGATGAGTTGAACTTTCGCTCCATCAACGGAGGCGTTAGTTTGAGCGTTGTACACACGTCCACGAACGATCCCGTTCTGTGCGAATAAACCACTGAAAATAAATACGGTAAATAAAAAAGTAAAAAATGACTTCATTTTGTTTAATGTTTGTTTGCTATTTGATCCAAAAACTTAAACAAAAGAGTTGGGAAAAGGTTTTAATCTTGCGGGATTTTTTCTGTTTTTAACCAAGTCTGTGTGCGATAGAAAGGCCCAATGTAACCCCGGACATTCAGTTTCGCGTAATTTTCGGAATTGATCCAGATTTTCGCGTCATAAACTTTTCCATTATCTGGATCCAAAATGGTGCCTCCCTCCCATTCGCTACCATCCCAGCTCAAATTTTTAACAATTTGCATTCCCATCACTGGTTTGTTTTTCAGACTTCCTTCGCATTGATCACACAGTGAATGTGGACCATCCTTCCCTCTTTGGTATATGTATACAACCTTTCCGAACATTTTCCCATCCTTTTTATATAATTCTACAATGGACTTTTTTAGTCCACTTTCATCATCGATGGTAATCCAATAGCCTAAGCAACTTTGCGCGGACAAATGAACGTAAAATAAAAAACTCGCCAAGAGAAATAGAAACTTTTTCATCATGATTTTACCGTTTGTATGAAATTTGATAGTAGTGGAAGTCCGTACTCCGTCAAAATGGACTCCGGATGAAACTGTACAGCGTATAATTGTTGATTTGGGACTTCCATAGACATCAATACACCATTATCGAGTATGGACGTTTGCCATGCTTCTGGAACGTTCACCACTTTCCAACTATGGTATAATCCGACCAAAAATTCATTCGGTAATGCTTGAAACAATCCAGAATGATCCTTGACCATCAATTTTCCCTGAACACCGTGTTTCACTTCTTGCTGATTTTCCAAGGTGGCGCCAAGATACAGTGCAATCGCCTGCATTCCTAAACAAACGCCCAAAATGGGTTTCTTTCCGCCGTACATTGACAGCAGTTCCATTAGGTTTTGTTTTTCCGTAGGTAGTCCGGGACCTGGTGAAAGCACAATGGCATCAAAGGAATTTAATTCAATCAGATTCAAATAATCATGCCGAATCACCGTTACTTCTACGTTTAATTGTTGTAAATAATGGGATAGATTGAAGGTAAAAGAATCATAAAAATCTACTAGCACTACCTTCACGTTCTTTGATTTTTGTTACTTTGCAAAATTAGAAAAAATCGCTTAATCCAAAGGATAAACAAATTACGATGAAAAAAGCCATACAGATTCCTAATGCACCAGCTCCTGTTGGTCCATATAGTCAAGCGATTCTAGCCGGTGGAATGTTATTTGTTAGTGGACAGATTCCTTTAAATCCGGAAACAGGTGAATTGGAAATGGATAGCATTGAAGTGGCAACGCATCGTGTGATGAAAAACATTGTGGCCTTATTAGAAGCCGCTGAATTGAATATTGAACAAGTGGTAAAAACGAGCATTTTCTTGAAAGACTTGAACGATTTTCAGGCAGTGAACACTATTTACGCTTCTTATTTCCCTGGAATTCCTCCCGCAAGAGAAACGGTTCAGGTTACCCGACTACCATTAGATGTGAACATTGAAATTTCCTGTATTGCATTAGCGAATGGATAAGCAAAAACCAACATTTGACTTAAGTGTTGTCATTGTTAATTACAATGTCGCGTACTTCCTTGAACAATGTTTAAACGCTGTTTTGGCAGCTAGTAAAACCTTGAAGGTTCAAGTTTTTGTGGTAGATAATAACAGTGTGGATGGATCCGTTGAAATGGTTCAGTCCAAGTTTCCTCAAGTACATTTAATTGCCAATAAAGAAAATGTTGGATTTTCACGTGCCAACAATCAAGCACTGGTCATTTCAGACGCCCGTTATTTATTGCTGTTAAATCCAGATACCGTTGTCGAAGAAGATACCTTCTCAAAAATCGTATCGTTCATGGATGAGCATCCAGACGGGGGCGGATTAGGTGTTCGCATGGTTGATGGAAAAGGACGTTTTCTTCCAGAATCGAAGCGTGGATTACCCACACCAATGGTTGCCTTTTACAAGATTTTTGGTTTATCGAAGTTGTTCCCTAAATCCAAACGTTTTGGAAGGTATCACCTTGGATATTTGAGTGAATTCGATACCAATGAAGTAGATGTGCTCAGTGGCGCCTTTATGTTGATGCGCAAAGAAACACTAGACAAGGTTGGACTTCTAGATGAAACTTTTTTCATGTATGGTGAGGACATTGATTTATCCTACCGCATTCAATTGGGAGGATTCAAAAACTATTACTTCCCGGAAACCAAAATCATACACTACAAAGGCGAAAGTACCAAAAAGAGTTCCGTCAATTACGTCTTTGTTTTTTACCGGGCAATGGTCATTTTTGCGAAGAAACATTTTTCACAAAATAATGCGAAATTATTTTCGATGGCGATTCATCTAGCGATTTACTTACGCGCATCCATCTCGATATTCCGTCGATTCATAGAACAAATTTCCTTTCCTGCAATGGACCTTGCGGTAAGTCTTGGTGGGCTTTACCTCCTTGCGGAGAGGTGGAAAATGAAAGACATTCTTTTCCCAGAGATTGCGATGAATTATTTAATTCCAAGTTATGCCATCATTTGGATGTTATCCGGATTGGTTTTTGGTATCTATGACACAGGCAGTCGTTACCGTTTGATTTTTAAATCGGCATTCTTTGGAACCATTTTTATTTTAACAAGCTACGCATTACTTCCAAAAGAGTGGCAGTTTTCACGCTTGTACATTTTACTTGGATCACTGATTTATGTCATTAGTTTTTTCCTCATACGTTTTTCCTATGAGTTACTTTTTAAAGGAAATATTGGACTTTCCAAATTACCTAAAAAACGATTTGCGATTATTGGTGAAGAAGCTGAGTTTATTCGCGTAAAGCAGCTCTTGGAAAACACCTATCCACAGATTGATTCCATCATCGGGATTTCCAATCAAGATAAATTCCCAGGAAGTGTTGGAGTCCTTGAGCAATTGAGTGAAATCGTTTCGGTTCATAAAATCAACGAGGTCATTTTCTCGGCAAAGTCATTGAGTTCCTCGGAAATTATTCATTGGATGACACAGACATCCGCAGTTGACTTGGAATTTAAAATCGCGCAACCAGATACTAGTTTTCTCATTGGAAGCAATTCCATTGACCGAGCTGGAGAATTGTATGTCCTCAATTTTAATTCCTTGAATCACCCAGAAAATAAACGAGTCAAACGATTAATCGATGTGGTTTTCTCTGGTCTGTTTATCCTTACACTTCCATTCCATATCTGGATTTTTAACGACAAAAAAAGCTTAATTCAAGGTTTATTTTCCGTGCTTATTGGAAGAAAAACATTTGTTGGATATACTGAAAAAGAGACACTTACTAAATCTAAACAAAAACAAAGTATCATTGGACCCTTCGACCACCTGCATCTGAGCTCAAAAGAAGACCGCGAACGATTTTTCTTGATTTATTCACGTGATTACACCCCACTATTTGATATTCGCAGTATCCTTCGAAATTTCCGTACACTCGATCGTAACTAAATGTACGATTTGCACATTTTTTTCCATAACTTTGCGCCCAAGTAAAAGACATCAATTTACACGTATACTATGGCAGAAATAGAAATCCGTCTTCCCAAAATGGGAGAAAGTGTGACAGAAGCTACCATTACCAATTGGTTGAAAAATGTAGGCGATTCCGTTGCAATGGACGAACCTTTAGTGGAGGTTGCGACCGATAAAGTTGACAACGAACTTCCATCTGAAGGGGCTGGTGTATTGATCAAAATCCTTTTTGAAAAAGACCAAGTTGCTCAAGTGGGCGACGTGATTGCTATTTTATCAACGGATGGTTCAACAAGTACTGCTCCGAGTGTAAAAGAAGAAATGCCCGCAGTTGCTGATGTACATACGTCCACGGAACCCGTTGTTGCTCCAGTTGCTACTTCATCTGAAACAACAGCCATTCCAAAAAATGGAACGAATGGAAAATTCTTTTCTCCCTTAGTGCGCAACATCGCTGAAAAAGAGGGGATTACCGCAAGTGAGCTAGAAGGAATTTCTGGATCAGGTCAAGACGGACGAGTAACGAAAAAAGATGTCATTTCTTACTTAGCAAACCGCGGCTCAGCTCCAATTACCGCTGCGCCTTCTAATGCGGAATTCGCATCTGCAAAAGCAGCGCTGCCAACAACGTCAGCAAACGCTTCCTTTATGCAGTTTAAGGAGCCGATTGTTTTACCTAATCCAGGTGATGAAATCATCGAAATGGACCGCATGCGCAAGCTGATTGCTGACCATATGTTGATGTCTGTACACGTTTCTCCACATGTAACATCTTATGTAGAAGCGGATGTCACAAACATCGTTAAATGGAGAGAAAAAGTGAAAAACACCTTCAAACAACGCGAAGGACAAAATATTACCTACACGCCGATTTTAATTGAAGCAATTGTGAAAGCCATCAAGGATTTCCCAATGATCAATGTATCCGTTTCTGGAACCACGATTATCAAACGCAAGGACATCAATATTGGAATGGCTACTGCCTTACCATCTGGAAATTTAATTGTTCCAGTGATTAAAAATGCAGATCAATTGAATCTTGTTGGTTTAACGAAAGCCGTAAACGGATTAGCAGATAGTGCACGAAACAACAAATTGAAACCGGAGGATATTCAAGGTGGAACCTATACCGTAACCAATGTTGGTTCTTTCGGAAACGTTATGGGAACACCGATTATCAATCAACCTCAAGTAGCGATTATGGCACTTGGTGCGATTCGTAAAGTTCCGGCAGTGATTGAAACACCGGAAGGAGATTTCATTGGTATCCGTCACAAAATGTTCTTATCCCATTCTTATGATCACCGCGTAGTGGATGGAGCATTAGGAGGGCAATTTGTTCGTCGAGTGGCTGATTACTTAGAGAGCTTCGATCCGAACATGCCAATTTAAGATCATGGGACTGCAACTTAAGCGTCCATTGTGTGTTTTTGACCTAGAAACAACAGGACTTCAAATTACCAAGGACCGCATCGTTCAAATCGCTATTCTTAAAGTTTTTCCAGATGGAACGACGGAAGAATTCAGTCGTTTGGTGAATCCTGAGATGGTAATCGCTGATGAAAGCACAGCGATTCATGGTGTGAGTAATGAAATGGTGAAAAACGAACCATCGTTTGCAACATTAGCTCCAGAAATCCTCTCCTTCATTGGCGATGCCGATTTAGCGGGATACAATTCAAATAAATTCGACATTCCTGTGTTATCGGAAGAATTACTACGCACTGGAAACGATTTCGATTTATCCAATCGCCGCTTTGTGGATGTTCAAAACATCTTTCACAAGATGGAACAACGCACACTCGCAGCAGCTTACCAATTCTATTGCGGTAAAACGATTGAGAATGCGCACAATGCGATTTACGACACCTTAGCGACGTATGAAGTCCTTTTGGCACAACTAGAAAAATACCCCAGCCTAGCGAAGGACATCGATGCGCTAGCTGATTTCTCTAAAGCGGGAGACTTTCAACTGGCGGATTTCGCTGGACGTTTAGCCTACAACACAAAAAAAGAGTTGATCTATAACTTCGGTAAACACAAGAACAAAAGTGTTGTCCAAGTACTAAAAGAAGAACCTGGGTATTACGGATGGATGCTTGAAGCTGATTTCCCTTTGTACACAAAACAAATCTTACGAAAAGAAATGGAACGCATTAAAGCAGAGAAAGATGCGATTCCTATGGGAGATAAACTCGATTTACTCAAGCAAAAATTCAATAAATAATGAAAATCATTTGCATTGGACGTAACTATGCGGATCACGCGAAAGAAATGAAATCGGCAGTTCCGACTGAACCTTTGTATTTCCTGAAACCTGATACGGCCATTTTACGAGAAGGTGATTTTTACTATCCTAATTTTACTAAGGATTTGCATTTTGAATGTGAGTTGATTGTGAAAATTGACCGCGTGGGAAAACACATTGAAAAAGCATTTGCCCACAAATATTATTCGGAATTTAGTTTGGGAATTGATTTTACTGCACGTGACATCCAAGAGCATTGCAAGGCAAATGGACTTCCATGGGAAAAAGCAAAAGGATTTGATTCCAGTGCGGCCATTTCCAATCAATGGATCAATAAAGGAGATTTGGATTTGGAAACTGCCGAATTCACCTTTTATCAAAACGATGAGTTAAAGCAAACGGGACATCCACGTGATTTTATTTTTTCCATTGACGAAATCATTTCGTATGTTTCGCAATTCATGACCTTAAAAACGGGCGACTTGATTTACACTGGAACACCAGCAGGAGTTGGGCCAATCCAAATTGGTGATCAATTGCGTGGAGAATTAAATGGAAAGCCTTTCTTTGAATTCGCCGTTAAATAATCCTAACGTTTCCAGAATTTCTGATTGATTCCTGTCGTTCGTCCTTTCAAGATGTACATTCCTTCATCGAAATCTGAAAGTGAAAATACATTCATTCCGTTCGAAATTTCCCAGGTACAAATCCATCTTCCTTCTAAGGAATAGACATCCATCAATCCGATGTTTTGCTCCGACAAAATGGTCAACTCAAGCGTTGCTGGATTTGGATACAAGTGCATCAATGTTTGTGACTCTTCTGCAACCGACACGTTACTTCCCGGTTCATCCTCCAATAGAAACAATCCACCTAAGTCCTGTCCAACAAACAAATCCAGATGGTTGTCCTGATCCAAATCTGATACGAAACAAGAGCTGTAAGCTCCAATCGCTGTTTTTAAACCAAGGAAATCTGCACTTCGCTCATGAAATGCTTGTCCATTCGATAAATGCGCATCAATGGAATCATAAAAGTAAATCGCTCCATCATGTGAACCCAATAATAAGTAAGTCGTGTCTTGAAAACGAAAAAAATGAGGAACAGAATATCCATCAGGCGTAAGAGAATCCGTATCCACCATTCCCAATGTATTATTCATTAAAAGGAAAGAAGGATTTGTTGTCGTACCCGTATTTTCATAATAACGAAGTTCACCCGTTTTTTTACCAAGGATGAGGTCCAGCTTACCATCATTGTTCAGGTCAAAGAGTTGCGGGGACGCGTATTGACCAGCACTTATGACATTTCCGGATTGATCAGCATAATTTAACATCGGCGAAGCGAATGATGGATTTGATCCTGTAGTATTATTTTGATAATACGCTAGACTACCATTTTCTAATCCAATCAACATATCAGGCTTTCCATCCCCATTCAAATCTCCAAAAGTTGGAAAGAGTCTTAATCCAAGGTTGGATTGCGCCAAGTTCAAGAAATTCACATCAACAAAGGTAAATTTTGGATTTCCAATGGTACCCGTATTTTGATAATAGGCCAAGCGGCTTTCCTTCAAATTTGTCGCTTTGTAGGCATAGAAATTGGACACGATCAAATCAAGTAGCCCATCATTATTGAGGTCAACGATTTGTGGACTCGAAGCTGTTCCATGCTCAATCATGTCATTCTGTAAAAAAGACTTCGTTTGATACACAAAATTAGGCAACGAATTGGCACCCGTATTTTTGTAAAACAAGACACTGGATTCATTTTCAGACACATTATTTGCATTTGGTGTCACGAGCAGGTCCTTTTTACCATCAAAATCGACGTCAACATAAAATCCAGCGGGAAACAATTGCATATTTATTGGCGTACTGTTACTCGGGAACGCGTTATTCATCGAGATCATATCAGAATTTGAATTCGGAACTGTTCCACCATTGATCAGTAGCATCATATTGGTATAGGAAACATCCCCTAAAATTAAATCAAGTACGCCTGAATTGTCATAATCCAAGGCAAGAACGGTTGATCCAGCGTGTGCTTTTGGGCTACTCCCAACTGGTAATTCCGGATTTGGAACATTGGATCCATCACAAGGTCCAGAGTTATCGTGTAAATAAACTCCATTTGTTGTCACATCCTCCCGATAGCCTCCCCAACAGGAATTTTTAAGTTCGAAAATCAGTGAATCGGAATGTCCGTATAGTTCTTGGCTTTGATTCTGATGGTATTGTAAATATTCACCACCGATATGGTAACTTAGAATATCTAAATCTCCGTCTCCTTCTACATCCACAATAGCAGGAATATCCGCAGAACTGATGTATAAATTTAATTGTGGTCCATTGTAATTGGAAGTAATGTAATTACTGTATTGTTCCCATTGCAGTCCAATGGCAGCATTACCGATGTTCTTATACACCCTTAAACCACCAATCGTGTAACAAAATAAATCATTTTTACCATCTTGATCGTAATCCGCACAATAGGCTCGGTAGCGTAAACCTGGAGGGAAACGTAAAAATGCAGCTGGATCAGAAACGTAGTAATGTTGTACGTTCGCTACTTCATGACGGTACAATCGAACTTGGTCATGGCTTCGGTCAAACACGAACAAATCATTGTCTCCGTCATAGTCATAATCAATTTCTGAAAATTGCGCGTTATTGTGTCCCCCACTCCACGCTAAATTCAAGTAACTGCCATTCTTAAAAACAAGAATTGAATCATTAAAATTGAACTGAAACTGAGCGTTAACTTCAGCGCAAAAGAACAATAAAAGTAGAAGTATGTACTTTTTCACGAGGATATTTTAGCTAAAATTACGGACAATGAATTAAAGTTGTTCATCGAACGGAAAGAAGTGTATCATTTTATCATCACCGGCAAAAGCAAATTGACCTTGATGGTTTGTCCACAGTGAATTTACGGACTGACGATGTCCTCCGTTTTTGCCTTCCAACTTCTTCCATACTTGACGAGTCTGAGCATTCCAAATCTTTACTGTTTTATCGCGACTAACACTCACAAAACGCTTTGAATCAATAAAGTCAAGACCATAAATATTTCCTTTGTGCGCAGGAAGGGCTTTAATCAGTTGAAATGTCCCTGCATCCCACCAACGTAAATAGGCATCTTTCCCACCGCTGATGATTTGCCGCGTTGATTCGTCCACACAAAGCGCAGATGTTCCTTCTTCATGCGCAAAGAAACGGTGGACTTCATTCATGAATTCCAATTCAAGTATGACAATTTCGCCATTTCCACCAGCTATCATAATGGTTTTTGGATCTAGGTGTTTGATGCAACGAATTTTACCACAATTTAAAGGTAAAATGATGTTTAACTTCAGGGTTTCAGAATCCCAAATACTTAGTATGCCATCGGCATCTCCCACAAAGAGAAGTTGCTGTAAAGTGGATTCATAAATAGCAAAAATTCCAACCTTGTGTTGAGTGAAATGATGGAGCTCTATTTTATCAGAAACATCAACAATGTGCATTTGTCCCGTTGATAGTCCGATAGCTATTTTCGATGCATGTGCAAACAATGCGATGGCAAAAGGAGCCGCTTCGCAGCGAATGGCAAAAGAGTCTTGTTCTCCGGTAGATTTAAGCCAACGAGTAACATATTTATCGGAAGCTGCTGAATAAAGATAGGTATCATCTGCGTCGATGCTATAAATCGGACCATTATGTCCTTTTATTTGCAAGGAATGAGCAGGATTTTGCAAGGGATCAATTATCGTCTTCGTCGATTTCATCCTCGTCATCGTTCACTTGTTTTAAGCGATCAGCATAAGCCTTCGGAAGAAAATCAAAGAATGTATCTCCACGCAATCCCAATCGAAGGCATTCCAATGGAATCATATCGTTTGGTGCAATGTTTCCAAGATTCACTTCTGCTCCAAACAATTTAATGAACCACACTTGTTGATTTTTCTGAGGAGCCTCCCAAAGAATGTCTTCCGGTTTCACACTTGCTATGATTCGGTTAATCAATACACTGTGGGCTGTACCATTGGGACGAAAAACACCAACATTTCCAGCTTCACGTCCTTCAGCGATTACTTTCCAACTTCCTGCATCTAATTCTCCCTTCATAAGTCGAACCCATTTTGCAGGTGAAATTAAGATTCCGGAATCTTTCGATCCAACTTCCGACATCACGGTCATGTTTTTGGATAGCTCGTGAATGATTTTACATTTCTCATCATGAGGAATGATAATCGATCCATCTGAAACTTCGACTAGGTCTAATTTAAATTTATCGATTACTTTTTGATAATCATTGAACTTCCCACGGGCGTAAAATGCTTCGAAGAGTGTCCCTCCGAAATATGGACGAATACCCGCAGACTTATACATAGCGATTTTCTCTTCCAGGTTTTTCGTTACGTAGGATGTTCCGAATCCAAACTTCACAATATCTGTTAAATGTGACGATGATTCGATGAAATGTTCTGTCTCACGCAAACCTAGGCCTTTATCCATCATCATGGTAACGCCTTTGTTTCTTGGTTTTTCGCTTCTTTTTGGTATGAATGTTAAGTTGAAATTCATTGTTATTCTGATAAATTTAAGAAATCATGGTCATCCAATAATTTAGGATTAATTTCAAAGATTGTTTTTGCTTTGACGGAATCTTTTTCCAAGCAATTCGTAAACAGGCGTATGGCTTCTGATCGCTGCCCGAGCATCCATTGTAAATTCACTTCTAACACCTTCGCGATGCTATTTTCTTTTTCTCCTTCCAAAAATGATTGTAGAAAGTTAAATGCATCGATCGGTGATTCATTGCTAATAAAATCAATGTAATCGGATAGGCATTCTTCATCTGCAGGATTTAATTCCAAGGATTTCTCGTAATGAAACTTAGTTTCCTCTTTTAGCTCCAATTTTTCGTAAGCACCTGCTAGTACATGGTAAATCCCGGCATTTTCAGGGTCGAAATCCAATGCTTTTTGAATCAACACAATGCCTTCACGCGTATTCCCAATTAAATCCTCAACGATGCCGAGTCCTAACCAAGCCTCCGGCAGCATTGGTTCCATTTCGATGCTTTTCTTATAATAATGTTTAGACAAATCAAACTCATTCAATTGCTCATAAGCCTCGCCGATGTAACACATGGCCATGGCATCGTCACCGTCGTGTTTTTGACACAATTCAAAATGCTCGATGGCTTTATGGTACTTTTCTAGGGACAAATAAGAATTACCCAGATTGAAATGCGCAGGTCCAAATTCGTCGTTAATTAAAATGGCATAATCATAGGCCCAAACGGCTTTATCGAAATCCTCTAGCTTACTGTAGGCATTTCCTAAATTATACCATGCCGTGGCAGAATAAGGCTGCTCATCAATAAACTCAGAATAGGATTTTACTGCTTCTTGACTTTCTCCCATTATATCGTAACAACGACCTAATTCATAGAGCGCGCTTTCGTTGTATTTATTGACACGTAATGCTTCTTTTAGCACGTCAACTGCCTCTGGATACATGCGCATACGTTGGTATTCGATGGAAATATCAAGGAAGATAAAATCTGTTTCATTTTGATCAGAAACGTCAATCGCTAATTGAAAGTATTTAATGGCATTTTTATGATCGCGCAATTGAGAATGCAGGGATGCTTTCGTTAAAAACAACTCCGCAGAAGGTTCCATGTTTTTCTCCAGGCCATGAACAATATCCAAAGCCTCATTTAATACTCCAAGTCCACCAAGAGATTGTGCTTTACGCAATTGAAATAGTAAATTATACGCAAATTGGTACATGCCTAATTCGGATGCTGCCTTTGCTTTTTGATATTGACCTTGAACTAAATAATGATCGATGATGTTCTCAATGCGATCACTATCCATGAATGGCAAGGTATTTCCCTGTAAATGTGCTTCAAAGCGTTCGATATCTTCGATC
>CAIZQH010000014.1 GCA_903935095.1 uncultured Flavobacteriales bacterium
CATTTTATTGCCCTTTACTTAAATCAGGCCAATAAAATAATCGGTTACTATCACCATTCAACGGGTACAATCAATGCAACCATGGTGGATACAGAAATTGTAGTGGCGGTGGCATTAAAAACCTTGGCCAAGTCTGTAATTATTTCACACAATCATCCAAGCGGAAACCTGCAACCCTCTGAGGCGGATAGACAGCTTACACGAAGACTAAAGCAATCATTGAAACTGTTTGATGTGCATTTGGTTGATCATATCATCGTTACTAAAAATGGCTATTACTCGTTTGCAGAAAGAAATGAAGGTTCGCTTTCTGGTGATCAATCAAAAGTGAATCCGATGGAGCAAAAATTGCGCGAAGAAATTCTTAAGCAGCTCAAAAAAGTTACCCAGGCCAATGCGCCTAACTTATTTGCCATGATGCAATCTCCCCAAGGATATGAGCAGGCAGAAGAAATGGTGATTCGAAAAGTGCTGCACGACCAAATGGTTCCAGCAGCAGTAATTCCTATGCTTGAATCTGAACTAGAAATGATATAATGGACATAACAAGCCCTACATATCTCAGAGCTCGAATAGACATGATTCGGGACGTGCTATCGAAATCTGATGCAAAGGATTTTCATGTGGCATTGCTCCGTAATGGTGTCTTTCCAAAAGATAGTGATGAGAAAGGCTTGGTGGAAGTTTACGCAAAACAAAAAGACTATTCCAATGAACCGCTTAGCCTTACGGAGCTATGCACGTTTAATACCTGGTTTAATTTATACCCTGAAAAAGTATGTGGAGAGGAAGTAGTAACAACAAGTAGAGAGTTTCCTATTTCTATCAAAGGAAATGAAACTTGGATTACAAATACAATCAACCACGCATTGGGTGATTTTCAGCTGATACTGGAGCTACCAGGTGACTGGTATATCGATTACTTCGATCCAAGCAATGAGGATTTTTCAGTGGATTACCGCCTTGGAACATACAAAATACAAATCTTCTCTCATGGGGTGGATTATAATTTTCAAATACAAAATGGAGACTTCTTACTGGAAAACATTAATTACCGATACATCGAAGATGCTAATGCCCATGCTTTACGATTTATGCAGTCGAATCCTTTGGCTAACACAGATGTTTCGGATTTAGAAATTGAAGCATTGGCACTAGAATACGAACTACAATTAAAAAGACTATGAGCTATTTATCAGGCATATCAAACATTCATTCTTTGGGGACATTGAATCCCTATACATCGACCAAGATTAGAGGTAATTCTCAAGTGGTGGAGCGCATCTTAAAACAAGCTAGCGAACTTCAAGGACTGGGAGATACCGAAGGAATAAAGATTCCTTTTTCGGATGTAGTCGCAAAATACAACAAGGGCATTACTGAGCCAGAAATCAAAGCTTGGGTTTGGTACAAACGAAAAACTGGCGTTCCAATGAACGGTTGGGAAACATACTACCTCAAAGGAACAGGAAAAGCACTAGAAGAGCAGCTTTTTGATTTGGTTC
>CAIZQH010000015.1 GCA_903935095.1 uncultured Flavobacteriales bacterium
AAACCCGCTAAGAAACCAAAAGTATAGACAAACCTAGACTTTTTTAGAATTTGAAGAACATAAAAAAAGCGTGCAAAACCTTGATTTTACACGCTTTTAGACTGTTTTAGACAATCTGTCTGCGGAGAGTGAGGGATTCGAACCCCCGGAACCTCGCGGTTCAACAGTTTTCAAGACTGCCGCAATCGACCACTCTGCCAACTCTCCGCGCCAAAAGTACATAAACTTTCAGAATTGACAAGCGTTGAGATAAAAATATTCGAAAAATATTCCTGAATGTTTACCTTTGTCCCATGAAACTAAAGCAAGTGCCACTCGACGATTTAAACGCAATGAACAAGGATACCTTAATGGAAAAACTTGGCATTCAATATGTTGAAATTGGGGATAATTATGTCGTGGCTTCTATGCCCGTAGATCACCGCACCAAACAACCGATGGGACTTCTGCACGGTGGTGCAAGCGCTGCTTTGGTGGAAACTGTTGGATCTTTGGGTTCCCTCCTACTGATCGACCAAGAAACACACTATGCTGTCGGACTCGAAGTCAGTGCCAATCATGTCGGTGGAATCCAAATAGGTCAAGTTTTAGCAAAAGCAACACTCGTTCATGGTGGAAAAACCACACATTTATGGTCGATCGAAGTCCGTGAAAAAGATACCGAACGATTAATCTGCACTGGGAAGCATACGGTGATGGTGTTGGAGAAGAAGGAGTAACTAGTAACTTCGTGATCAGTGCCTAGTGCCAAGCTCCTCGCTCTCTGCTCTTTTACTCCCTTCTCTCCCCGATCTGCTGTCTCCACATGGCATAGTACAAGCCTTTTTCAGCAAGCAATTCTTCGTGCTTTCCTGTTTCGACAATGACTCCTTTTTCGAGAACGAAAATCTTGTCTGCATGCATGATCGTGGATAAACGGTGAGCAATTAAAACAGTAATGTGCTCTTTGTGACTTCCAATCGAACGAATGGTATTGGAAATCGCTTCTTCGGTGATAGAATCCAAGGCAGATGTCGCTTCGTCAAAGACTAATAAACGTGGATTACGAATCAAGGCACGTGCAATGGATAAACGTTGTTTCTCTCCTCCAGAAAGTTTCATTCCACCTTCACCAATGACTGTATCGATCCCGTGTTCACTTCGCGCCAACATATTTTCACAAGACGCTTGATTCAATGCGAAGTCCAGTTGTTCTTGCGTTGCTTCTGGTTTGGTAAATAATAGGTTTTCACGGATCGTTCCAGCGAATAACTGAGTATCCTGTGTGACAAACCCCAATTGTTGTTGTAATTCGTCACGATCAATTTTCGTGGATTCAATGTCGTTGTAATAGATTTTTCCATTTGGCGTGGAATACAATCCAACAAGTAATTTCACCAAGGTACTTTTTCCAGACCCACTTGGACCAACAAATGCTATTGTTTCGCCTTTTTGTACTTCAAAATTAATGTGGCTCAAGGCATCGTAACTGGAGGACTTATGTCTAAATGTTAAGTCACTAAACGCTAATTTCTCAATCGCATTTAATGGAATTGGATTTTCTGGTTTCTTTTCAATCGGTGTATTGATGATCTTTTCGAAATTATTTAAGGATGCTTCTGCCTCGCGATACGCAATAATCACGTTTCCAACTTCTTGCAACGGTCCAAAGATAAAGAAGGAATAAAACTGCAGTGTCATGATTTGTCCAAGAGACAACGAACCGTGAAACAACAAATACATCAAAATAAACATGATTGATTGACGCAATAAATTCACCGTCGTTCCTTGAATGAAGCTGATACTGCGTACTTGTCGTACTTTTTTCAATTCTAACAGAAGGATTTTACGCGTTCGATCGTTCAAACGATCTGTTTCCTGCTGTGTTAACCCCAAACTTTTAATCAACTCGATGTTGCGTAAACTCTCCGTCGTACTTCCCGCCAATTGCTTCGTTTCGCTCATGATGGTCATTTGCACTTTCTTGATGCGCTTGGACAAGATACTAATGAAAAAACTCAATCCAGCTGCGGAAAACAAATACAGAAGAATTAATCCAGGTTGTACGGTAAATGCATACACCATGACAAACACCAATCCAACAATCGATACGAAAAGGATGTTGATGAAACTCATGATGAATCGCTCTGCATCCGTGCGTACTTTTTGAAGGATGTTCAATGTCTCACCACTACGTTGATCCTCGAATTCATTATAGGCAATTTGCAAGGTATGTTTGAGCCCGTCTGTATAAATGTCCGCGCCTAACTTTTGAATGATTAAGTTGATGCTGTAATCCTGAAATGCTTTTGCCGTGCGACTCACCATTGCTACGCCAATCGCCGCTGCAATTAACCATCCAACTCCGGTCATGAATTGAGATTCAGTGAAATCCTTCGGATGCGTAGCGAAACGATCGAGGATTTTCCCAAAAATAAAGGGATCCAACAAGGAGAAAACTTGATTGACACTGGCTAATCCCAGAGCTAAAAAAACTAAGGATTTATATCGACCTAAATAACTGAAAAGAATTTTCATGGACTGCTTGCTTTTTGAAGGTGCAAAAGTACGAAACTATTCCACTCCATTGCTTTCAAATACTCATTACACAAGAGAATATGTATCTTTGCTCAAAACATGTCCATGGGTATGCTTATCTATCGTTTTCCGGGTCAAGCAGTTGTTTCCTTAAATGGATCATTTATTCAGGTTCAAGATACTTATTTACAAGGATTTATAATTAGTAACTTTAATAATAAGTTTACTTATGTTTTTCAAGAATCCATAGAAACAGAAGATCAAGTTAAATTGATTGCACCCTTTGTTATTTCTCCACCTGGTTACCTGCTACAAGCGAAAGAAATTGTTTCTCGCTTGAAACATTCCTCGCTGGAGAAAATCGTTTACTCAAGGGTAAAATCTGAGCCAATATCCATTTCAGGTTTAACTTTATTCGAACGTTTAGCTACCGCCTATCCTACAGCATTTGTTTATTATTTCCAAGATGCTCGTTTGGGCGAATGGATTGGTGCTTCCCCCGAAATTTTGGTTCGAGGAAAAGAGGGTCATTTTGAAAGCGTGGCACTGGCTGGAACGAAAAAAGCAGATGAAACAACTGATTGGGGTAGAAAGGAAAAAGAAGAACAAGCATTTGTGAGTCGTTATTTAGCGGAACTTTTGCAACTGCATGGTGTTTCTGCTTTGACATCAGATGGTCCAAAAACAGTTATCGCTGGGCCCCTTGCACACTTACGCACCGATTTTAGTTGGCTATCAGATTCAAACAAAGCCTGGCAAATTGCGAAGGACCTCCATCCTACTCCGGCAGTTAGCGGAACACCTGTACAGGAAGCAACAGCATGGATTTTACAAAACGAAAAACACGAACGTTCGTTTTATGCAGGAATGATAGGAAAGCTAGATCCGGATGAAATGAATATCTATGTTAATCTTCGTTGTGCGCAAATCATTGGAGATCGTTTGTTCCTTTATCTTGGTGGTGGATTTACCGCTGATTCTGATCCGGAAAAAGAATGGGAAGAAACCGAAAATAAAAGCAAAACGCTACTCGACCTCCTTTAAATTTTGGTATTTTTGCAGGATGATTTCCAGCTCTAAAATCATGGTGCAATTGATTGTCGATCAGCTTTTGGCTTACGGCATTCGCAAGGTGGTCGTTTCTCCGGGATCGAGAAATGCGCCTTTTTCCATTGCCTTTGATGAACATCCTGAAATCGAGACCTTTGTCGTTCACGATGAGCGTTCCGCTGGATTCATTGCACTTGGCATGGCGCAGGAATTAGGCGAAACCGTCGCACTCTGCTGTACTTCCGGAAGTGCTTGTTTAAATTACTATCCTTCGATCTCCGAAGCCTTCTATCGCTCGATTCCTTTATTCGTATTGACGGCTGATCGTCCAGCTATTTGGATAAACCATGGAGACGGACAAACAATTGTTCAACGTGATGTATTTAAAAATCACATTCTCGGAAGTTTGGAGCTCGATGAGGATTTGTTTAATCAAACATCCTTCGAAACGCATCAACGAGAATTAGCTTCTTTGTTGCAAATAAACAAAAGCAATTGGAAAGGCCCCATTCATTTAAACGTTGGATTAAACGAACCACTCTATCAAACAGTTGAAAAAACGACTGATTTTGGTTTTCGTTTGCCAGCTCCTTCCCTGCCAACGCATTTAGAAAAAGCGGTCATGGATGAACTTATTTCTGAATTTAATGAGTGTAAAGTGCTTGTTTTATGTGGGCAAATGGATCCGAATCCAAGATTGCAAGAGGAACTCATGAAGTTTGCTTCCTTTTCCAACGTCGTTGTTTTGGTGGAGAATACCTCGAATATACAACACGATCGATTCATTCATTGTATCGACCGCACCTTAAATGGCTTTGATCAAACTGACGCTTCCTTTGAACCAGAGATCCTTGTGACCATTGGTGGAGCTGTTGTTTCGAAACGAATTAAATCCTACTTAAGAACTGCTGGAGTTCAAAAACACTACAAAATTGGCGCTGAATTCCCAGAAATGGATACGTATCGTTGTTTAACGAAGTCTTTTTCACTTTCTGCGGATCAGTTCTTTGCTCATGTGAATGAATACGAATTACAAGCAAACAAATATAATTTCAATGGAAAGTGGAAAGCTGTCGATATCCTTTCGAAGGATCGTGCTTTAGATTTTGTGTCTGAATTTTCCAAGCTAACTGATTTGCAGGTATTTCAAACAGTTCAAGACTTAATTCCTGAGGATATGGTGTTGCACCTAGCCAATAGCTCTGTCGTTCGCTATGCACAGTTATTTGACCCCGTTAAAGGCGTTCGCTATGAGTCCAACCGCGGGACAAGTGGAATAGATGGCTCTACCAGCACAGCGCTTGGTGCGGCGATAGTCAATCCAAGCAAACAGCACGTACTGATCAGCGGAGACATTTCCTTCATTTACGATAGTAACGCGTTTTGGTACGAACCTTTCCCACGCAATTTCAAGATAATAGTGATTCAAAATTATGGCGGAGGGATTTTCAACATCATTGCTGGACCAGCTGAGTCGAAGCAACGAAAACGTTATTTCGAAGCGAAACAAGTGAAAAGTCCTGCTTCCATTGCTCAAGCTTTTGGATTTCAAACGAAAACGATTTCTTCCTTGGATGAACTCACAGAATATTTACCTTTGTTTTTAGATCCAAGTTGTGAAATGCAGGTGTTGGAAGTCCAAACGGATGATGTCAACAATGCCATTGATTTGGATCGTTATTTTGAATTTTTAAGAAACTAATTTACATGGATCACTTTCTCGCATCATTTCAAATACTAAGTACTGTTCAAGGATGGACCTATTTACTCATATTAACCTTGTTGGAAATTGTTCTAGGAATTGATAATATCATTTTCATTTCCATTGTAACGGATCCACTTCCGCGTGTCAAACAGCGCAAAGCTCGCTTGATTGGATTGAGTTTAGCCTTGATTATCCGTATCCTCATGTTGAGTGTGATTTCGTGGGTGATGACGTTAGACCAACATCCATTGTTCACCATTATGGGACAATCATTTACTGGACATAGTTTGGTTTTGTTAATCGGTGGATTATTCCTGATTTACAAGTCAGTTACCGAAATGCATTCCAGTGTGAAGGGTGCTGAAGACGGACATAAATCCAAAGAAAAAAGCACCATGCGTGGGGTGATTATGCAAATTGTCATTATCGACTTCATCTTTAGTTTTGACTCCGTTATTTCAGCGGTAGGGATGACAAATGATATTTCACACGAAACGCATGGAAATCCATTAATTATCATCGTGTTGGCTGTTATTGTCTCCATGATTGTGATGTTGTTATTTGCACGTCCAATTAGTGACTTCATTAATGAGCGTCCAACCATTAAGATGATCGCTCTCGGATTCCTAGTAACCATCGGAATCATGTTAATCGCTGAATCATTTGGTGAGCACGTTCCGAAAGGATATATCTATTTCGCATTAGTGTATTCATTGGCCATTGAGTTTTTGAATATTAAAATGCGTAAGAACAACGTTGAATGACAGTCGAAGAAGCGTCCATTCACCTTGCGCTTTCCGATGTCGAGGATTTACAGGATGCCATTGAATCAAGCATATTCAAAGCAAAGCAAGAATTGATTCAAAAGGCCGATCAGGTATTGCTTTTTGCGGCGAAAGAAAAAAAATGGAAACTCCTTCAAGAAGCTGGAAGAACACTTGGATTTACTTTTCCTACAGATTCACCCGTTGACGTTTCCAACCTGAGGACTGATTCTATGGAAGCTGCTTTTCAATCTTTTCACCAACAACGTGCATCCATTCTAAGTAAGCTGAATCAAGTGAATTCCTTTCATGGAATCATCGTCGTTCAACAAGCTTTGTTAGTGAATTACTTACACTGGTTGGGGTTTTGGAAAGATGCGAATACAACAATGGAACTAGGAGTTATAAAACTTTCCTCCGTTATCGATTCCATGCGTTTTTTGCAATGGCTTATTTCCTTAAAAGAACAAGGGAAAACTAACTTATCTCAATTGAAAGAAGAGCTTATTCCAAAGGATATTCAACATGAACTTTGTCGCTTAAAAATCCTATACAAACGATTGAATTAAGCTTACTCTGCCCCACCTTCGGAACCTGGTAATTTGGATTTATTGGAAATTTCTAATTTCCCAAATTTGTAACTGGCAGAAACAAAGAAGCGACGTGTAAGCCATTTGAACTCTGCTGTTTGCTCCACTCCAGGACGATTGACTTGCATATAGAATCCTTGCTTATTAAAAATGTCCGTGACACGTGCACCAACTGTCCATTTACCACCTTGTAACTTCTTCTCAAAAGCCAAATCAATTGGACCCTGACGCTGAGCAATTCCTTGCACGGTTACACGTGGACCATTATAGGTTACACTTAACTGAATAGTAGCTGTTTTCTTCCAAAATTCAACAGATGAGTTGTATTTAAAATTATGATTAAATCCTTGTCGATTCGGTATATCCAACTGATTTGTTAGATACCAAATATAGTTTGCATTGTAGGAGAAGGTATTTTTCCACCATGTTTTTGGACGAAACATCCAAATAAATTCGGTGCCAAGGCTTTTTGTTTCTGCGATGTTCATAAAGGTCACAGCGCTTGTCCCATTAGAATAGAACTCCTTTACACGAGAAATCACACCTGTGCTATTTCGGTAATAGGTGCTTGCGGTGATGGAGTACTTTGGTTTCTCTAAGGAGTAACCTAGATCGAAGGAATGAATAAATTCTGGTTGTAAATAGGGATTTCCAGTGCGGAGGTTGTATGGGTCTGAATAATTGGTGAATGGATTTAAGTCAGCTGACGAAGCACGTGTGATGCGTCGGCTATAGCTCAAGCTGATCTCGGATTTTGGTTTGAGGACATAACGCAAGTGCGCCGAAGGAAAAAGATTGACATAATGATTGACGATGCGGATTGAATCAGAAATCAAATTTGGAATTTGATTGGCGTTCTCTGCGCGCAATCCTCCTTGAAATTTGAACTTATTGATTTGTTGTCCATATACGGCATACAAACTATAAATCTGCTCGGTGTATGCGTACAAGAAATTAGCCATGCTGTCACTTACATTGCTTTGAGTTGTCCAGTCGTAATGTGCAGAATACGTATCCACCAATTGATCTCGCACAATGGCTTTCGCTCCTGTCTCAAAACGTGCGCCTAATTTGGGTAGTAAATACGTGAAATCAGTTTGCAAGGTGGTAATGTTGTTTTTTTCTTTATTGTTTAATTCCTGAATCAAAGATGGATAAGTCGTTAATACAGAATCTACCGTATAATAATTCTGACGATAATAGCCTTGAATATCTTCATTACCCAAAGATTGAGAAGCGTCAAAACTTAAGCTGCCTCGTTCATTTTTCAAATCGTATTTGTAATACACATTCATGTCGTAATTATGCTGCTGTGATGGGTCGAAAGATGTTCGCTGCCATAAACTATCTCGATTCCCTGCAATGTCATAGGTTGAATTCCACATATCACCGGTCCTATCACGGACTCCAATATTTCCAGTTGCAGAGAATCCAAGTGTATTTCGCGCTTTCAAATTCACATCCATTCCCACGCGAAAAGTATGTCCAGCGTTTAAATCTGTCCCCAATCGACTTTGATTCAAATGGAAATACGTGCTTCCGGAATTCTGAATGATTTCAGAATAGTTATTGCGGTAGCCATCCAAATAACGCACATTATACATCCCGTATACATTGAATTTCCCCTTTCGGTAACTGAGTGAAGAATTTCCTTCAGCGATATTTCCCCCTCGAATATAGGCCGATGCTAAATTCGTTGAAACCAGGCCATTGAACCCACTTAATTTATTTTTCTTTAAAACGATGTTGATGATTCCTGAAGTTCCATCTGGATCGTATTTCGCTGATGGATTCGTTACAATTTCCACTCGTTCAATGGATCCTGCTGGAAGTGCATCCAATAGCGATTTCCCATTTCCACCGCTCAAAGAACTTGGACGTCCATCTATTAATACCGTTACTGATCCTTCACCCCTTAACATCACACGTCCATCTTGATCCACCTCCACCGATGGCAAACGTTGAAGAATATCGTTCGCTGTCCCACCGCGGACATTTAAGTCCTCCGCGACGTTGTATATTTTTTTGTCAATTCCCGCCTTCAAAACATCTTTTTCCGCAATTACTTTCACTTCTCTTTCTGTCTTTTCGCTGATTTTGCGCATTTTCAATGTTCCAACATTAAAAATCGGCATGGCAGTTTTAACCGTGATTGCCGAAACCAAAATTGGATCGTAATTAGCGAAGGTAATTTTTAAGTAAAAAGCACCAAATTGACAGGGGATGCTGTATTTTCCGTCCAAAGTGGTAAAGGCCCCGCTCACCAAGGTAGAGTCTGATGCACGAAAAAGTCGAATAGAAACATACTCCAATGGCTTCCCACTCTGTTGATCATTTATTTTCCCAATGACCATTCCATCTTCATTTGGATTGGTATTTTGACCAAAGATTCGATTGGTGAATAGAGAACAAAAGAATAGAGAAAAAAGAAATAATTTCATAAGTGATGCAAAAATACAAAAAGCAGTTTGATCAAGACTTAAAATAAATCATCAAGAAACAATAGAAATTCGTTAAATCATTCAGACTTTTACATCATAATTTCAACAATTAGCTAAAATAAATTATCTTTGCCACCTAAATAACCCGATGATGATTGAAAATTTAAGTTTAGAAGAGTTAAAAGCAAAATTCAACAACGATAAGAAATTCAAATTAGGAACATATATTGTTGGTGGATTATTGACTGCGGTTTTATTGTTTTTTGTATACCGTCAAATGATTTGGGTTCCTGCCAATGAGAAATCAAACGATGGATGGTGGGTTGCGATGAATTACATCTCTAAAGATTCTACAGACCAAGCGATTAAGGTGTTGATTCCTTTCGTGAAGAGTAATGATGGTAAATCAGGTGGTGAAATAGGGCAATATCTTTTGGCTACTCAATACATGAAAAAAGGTGAATACCGAAAAGCTTTGGAAAACCTAGAAGGTGTTTCTTTGGATGATTCATACATCAGTGTATTTTCTATTGGTTTACAAGGAGATTGTTATTCAGACATGAGAAAGTATGACAAAGCATTGACTTTCTATACCGAAGCTGCAGATGCTCAAGACAATGACTTAACAACTCCCATGTACTTGTTTAAAGCAGGATTGGTTGCCGAGAAATTAAAAAAGAATGAGGATGCAGAAGGATTTTACACGCGTATTCGCGATGATTATCCAGCATACATCCCTCAAAATGGAATTTACAAATACATTGCTCGTGTGAGCACTAAATAAGAAAGACGATGGCGACAGCCAACAAAAATCTATCTTCGTATTCATCTGAAAATATAAGCAATGGTGCCGATTTCCAAATCGGCATTGTTGTTTCTGATTGGAACGATCACATTACCAATCGCTTAATGGAAGGTGCAATCACAACCTTACTAGAAAATGGTGTCTTGGAATCAAATATCCATATTCAACGTGTTCCTGGGGCTTTTGAATTACCCTTAGGAGCAAAGTTTTTCTGCGATCGTGGCGATATTGATGGTGCAATTGCTATTGGTGTAGTCATTCAAGGCGAAACACGCCACTTCGACTTTGTTTGCTCAGGAACAACACAAGGCATCATGGAAGTAATGCTGAAAACCAATAAACCGGTCGCATTTTGTTTACTCACAGATAATCACGAACAACAATCACTTGATCGTGCTGGTGGTAAACACGGAAACAAGGGGGTTGAAGCAGCAGCAGCTTGCTTACAAATGATCTCCAATAAAAAGAAATTCGCTTAACTTTAGCACATGACATTAATAAAATCAATATCTGGTATCCGTGGAACCATTGGTGGAACTGTGGATAATGGTTTAACCCCGATCGATGCGGTGAAATTTGCAGCAGCTTATGGTTCATGGTTAATGGAACGAAATCCTGGACAAAAACTCCGTGTGGTGATTGGACGTGATGCACGTATCTCAGGCGCTATGATTTCGGACTTAGTGGTCTCTACCCTTATTGGACTTGGAATAGACGTCATCAATTTAGGACTTTCTACCACACCAACCGTTGAAGTAGCAGTTCCATTGGAACATGCACAGGGAGGAATCATTTTAACCGCAAGCCACAATCCAAAACAATGGAATGCCTTGAAATTACTCAATGAAAAAGGTGAATTCATCAGTGGGAAAGATGGTGAAGAAGTATTGAGTATTGCAGAACAAGAACGCTTTATCTTCGCTGAAGTGGATGATTTAGGTACCGTTCGCAACGATGATTCCTATTTGCAAAAACACATTGATGCCATTCTAGCTTTACCATTGGTAGACAAAGCAGCAATTGCTGCGGCAGACTTTAACATTGTGGTAGATGCAGTGAATTCAACTGGCGGGATCTTTGTTCCAGCTATGCTACGTGCACTAGGTGTGACGAAAATCACTGAAATGTATTGTGAGCCAACTGGACATTTCCCACACAATCCAGAACCACTTCCTGAGCATTTAACAGATTTATCAGCGAAAATTCTCGAAGTAAATGCTGATTTTGGAATCACAGTGGATCCAGACGTAGACAGATTAGCCTTGGTTTGTGAAGACGGATCTATGTTCGGTGAAGAATACACCTTGGTTGCCTGTGCGGATTATGTGTTGAAACATACGCCTGGCTCAACCGTGTCAAATTTATCTTCAACTAGAGCATTGCGCGACATCACAGAAGCACGCGGATTAACTTACGCAGCTGCGGCCGTTGGCGAAGTAAATGTGGTAAGTAAAATGAAAGAAGTCAACGCTGTAATCGGTGGTGAAGGAAACGGTGGAATCATTTATCCTGAATTACATTATGGGCGTGATTCACTCGTTGGAATCGCTTTGTTCTTGAGTCACTTGGCTCATGAGAAAAAAAGTGTTTCGGCGCTTCGCGACAGCTATCCAAAATACACGATTTCCAAAAATAAGATTGAGCTGACTCCTGACATCAACGTGGACAAAGTCCTAACAGATATGGCAACAAAATACGCACACGAAGAAGTGGACACCATTGACGGTGTAAAAATCTACATTGCCAAAGAATGGGTACATTTGAGAAAGAGTAATACAGAACCAATCATTCGAATTTATTCTGAAAGCAAGGATGAGCTAGCTGCCGATCAATTAGCAAAACGCATCATTGAAGAAATTAAAGCGTGTATATAACGCCACAAAATGAAATTCGAGCATAACAAACAAAAAGTAGCGGACGTCAATATCTTCGTTAAACGTGTATTTCGCTATATGCTTTTTGCGTTAGCGCTTATTGTTTTTTCCGTTGGAATTGGAACATTTGGTTATAAATACTTTGGCGCTCCTAGCTGGGTAGATGCTTTTCATATGGCATGTATGATCCTTACGGGAATGGGACCCGTAATTTCGTTAGATACAGATGCAGCAAAATTATTCTCCAGCTTTTACGCACTTTATAGCGGTGTTGCTTTTCTTACGTGCACAGCTGTTTTCTTTTCTCCTATCATCCATCGTTTATTGCACATGTTGCAAGTCGACGATGAAGCCATTTAATTATTTTTTGATTCGCTTGAAATGATCTGGAGCGTGAACAAGGATTGAAAGAATCAGAATTAAAGGAAATCAAACCATTCAAAAAGTAAGTTACTTTTCTTTGAATACAGCATCGCTAATGCCTTTATTCACTTTGTAATTCGTTAGTTTGATGACAATCGTTCCTTTTTGATCTTTATCTGCCGTCTTTTTCTTCTGTTGATCCGTTTTATTTAAATCGGCAGCCACACTCTTTGGCATTTTAAATTTCTTTACATCAATCGTAAAGGTTAGTTGATTTGGAAGTCCAAATTGAACTTCTGTGCCATAAGCGTAATCGACAATAACAGTTCCGCTCGAGCGCGTTGTGACCTGAGAGCGAAGAATAACATCTCTCTTCGTATCTATCCACAGTTTCGCTAGAATAATCTCACTGGTCTCCCCTGTTGGAATGACCGTGATTAAATTTGTTTTGATTTCACCAATGGTTTTTGTCCCGCTTGATACCGCCATGTACGAACCTTTATTCATCAAAAAAGCATTCACATCGGTAAATCCTTGCTTCGGTAAAATTGCAATTCCTTTGGAAACTACTTTGAATTTGTCCTTCTGTTTGAAATAAATGGAGGCGTTTACCGGCATGATTTTAATCAATGGAATATTCGTTTTGATGTTCGCATCAACCGTGTAATCTTTGACAGTGTTCAGTTTTTGAACAACTTGTTGAATTACTGCATCCGCATCAACTTCTTGAGAAAAAAGGGCAAAGGAATGAATGAGAAATAAAAGGGAAAGTATGGTTTTCATTAGGATGTAATGTCTTTTTTATTGAATTTATATATGGCGATTAAAACCAGTATGAGGTTGTGGGCTACTAAAATGGTGACCGAATTACGAATGGTTGTCCATGGGACAGGATCTTCAAAAAACGAACGCCAAGATGCCATGTGGGTCGTAAATAAAAAGGGTTTGATGGAATCAAAAACCGATACGTCTAAGGTGCCAATAATCGTAAAGAGAATGATAATAGCCATCGTACTTACAATAGGTCCAATCGAATTTTCAGCAAATGCAGATAAACAAATGGACAAGGTGGAAATCGTTAGTAAAGCTAAGTAAGCCACACCGAAACTCAATCCATACCTCCACAAGATATCTTGTTCTTTTAAAATCACTAAACCATCACTGTTTAAAACAATCAAATCCCCAGAACCGAACATCCATTTCCCAACAATTAAGGCTAGGAATCCAAGCCACAACGTGAGGATCAAGGTATACACTGCTCCAGCAATAAACTTGGAAAGAACAATTTGCGTTCTCGAAATGGGTTTTGTCGCCATCATGCGAATCGTCCCCATGGCTGCTTCTCCTGATATCAAATCACCTGTAACCAATGAAACCAATAATGGAATATGGACAATCAACATTTGAAGAATGATAAACGCAATCAGATTTCCATTCAAAATATTCCCATTGAAGGACAATGTCTGTTCAAAGGATGCAGTGACAAAGGAAATAAACGATTTTCCATCGGCCTTCATGGCAAACAGAATCAGTAATACAAGAAGTGTCAATGCGCCAATTCCCAGGTAACTTCTTGGTTTTGCGAGGATCTTAATAAACTCGTTATAGGTGTTTTTCAGTAACATTAGGATTGGATTATTTTCATGAAAAAATCTTCGAGTTTTCGTTTCGGTTCCAATGCATGAACTTCCACGCCTTCTTGAACTAACGTTTGGTTCAAACTTGGAACAAGTTGTTTCTCAATGTTTACTTCGATGATGCGCTCATTGATTTGTTTGAAGCTTGCATTTTCAAAACGTACTTTTAAAACGTTCACTGTTTTTTCTATATCATTCACGTCTATCTGAACAACCATTTCTTGTGCATTCAGCAATTCCTTTACATCACCTTCGATAATCGATTGACCTTTATTGATAATGACCATTCGATTCGAAATCAATTCAATTTCTGATAATTGGTGAGAGGAAAGAATGACTGTTTTATTTTGCTCTGATTTCAAACGCAATATTAAATTTCGAATTTCTACGATTCCTTGTGGATCTAATCCCGTCGTTGGTTCATCCAAAACAATTAAATCCGGTTGATGCAACAAGGTTTGTGCAATTCCCAACCGTTGCTTCATTCCATGTGAGAATCCACCAACCTTGTCTCGGTTTCGTCCATTTAAGCCAACAAAATCTAACATTTCGGCTATTTCACGTTTGGAAACATCTTTTCCAGAAATGCGTGCAAAAATGGCCAAATTCTTTTCTGCGGATAAATACCGATAGAAGTCTGGCTTCTCAATGATGCTTCCAACTTTAGAAAGAATTTCGTTTCGATGCTTCTGAAGGTCTTTTCCAAACAACTGAATTTGTCCATTGTCCGGCTTAATAAGCGACAACATGCAGCGAATAGTAGTGCTCTTCCCTGCTCCATTTGGACCTAGAAATCCAAATACATCTCCTTTGTTGACCGTAAAAGACACATCCTTCACCGCTTGAAAGCTCCCGAAGTTTTTCGCGAGGTGCTGAACCTTTATAATTTCGGTATTTTCCATTCTTCAAAGTTAAGTAATTGTTCGTGCGTTTGACTTACTTTTTATTTGGAAAAATCTCATCTACCTTTTTGGTTCTGTACTTGAAAATTTGAGTCAATTTTGGTTTGACAATAATCGGGTGAACCAGTTTTCCTAAAATCCCAAATGGCAATTCATAACTAACAACATCCGTCATTTCTACCCCTCCATCGACCTCTTTAAAGTGATGTTCATGGTGCCAAATCGCATAGGGTCCTTTACGCTGCTCATCAATGAAGAATTGTCCTTCCTTCACTGCCTTTATCTCTGTAATCCAATTCATTGGAATTCCCAACAAAGGAGTTACTTTATATTCAATCATCATTCCTTCGTACATCTTCGCTGGAAGATCGGTTTTGATATTGAATCCCATTCCTGGAGGAGTAATTTCTTTCAAATTCCCTGGAGAAGAAAAATAATCCCAACATTCCTTCATGGTTGCGGGAATAAACTGAGTGGTCTTTAATTGATACATGTATTTAAAACATGAGAATGCGAAGAATGTTCATCCAAAAGATCAAAACTCAATGAAATATTTTTTTGTTCGGTTTAGCACCCATTTTCACTTCTAACATCCCTCCACTGACAATTTGCGTGTGTGTAATAAAGGGTTTCAATAAAGGAATTCCGTTTAAACTGATGGACTGAATGTAAACGTTGCTATTTGCTTGGTTTTTAACCACAATATTAAATTGTTTTCCTTCGGGCAAATGAATGGTCGCGGATTTGACACTTGTACTCGTAAGCGCATAATCCGTTGAACCGGGAGCAACGGGATAAAATCCCAAAGCCGTAAAAATATACCAGGCGCTCATTTGTCCACAGTCGTCGTTTCCTCCCAGTCCATCTGGTTTTGCTTTGTATTGCAACGGTAAAATCATCCGTGTCGTCGCTTGTGTCTTCCATGCTCGACTCGTGTAATTGTACAAGTAAGGGACATGATGCGAGGGTTCGTTTCCGTGGACATAATTCCCAATGATTCCATCGCGCATGATGTCTTCTGTTTCTGCAAAGTATTGATCCGGAAGTGACATGGTAAACAAGGAATCTAAATGCTCGATGAAACGTTTTTCACCACCCATTAATTCCATCAAACTCTTTGGATCCTGCGGAACATACAACGAATAATTCCAGGCATTTCCTTCGATGAATCCTTGTCCGTGTGTACTCAAGACATCAAACTCCTTTTTGAAACTTCCATCCGACATTCTTGGACGCATAAATCCAATGGAGGAATCAAATTGGTTCTTGTAAAAAGCAGCACGTTTTTGGTAAATAGCATGCAAGGAATCTTGCCCTAATTTTTTGGCCATTTGAGCGATACACCAATCGTCATAGGCGTATTCCAAGGTCTTTGAAACTGAATTTCCACTTAAGTTTTCCGGAACGAATTGATAATCTAGGTAAGCGCCTAAACCTTCATAAAATCGTTGATTGGATGTTGTCACAGCCGCTTTCAGCGCACGAGAATAATCAAATCCAGGATTGCTTTTTATCATGGCATCAGCAAGAACGGACACACTGTGATAGCCGATCATACACCAGTTTTCATTGGCGTAATGTGACCAAACGGGAAGCATGTGGTGTACACTTTGGTCGTAATGTGCCAACATGGACTCAATAATGTCCGCATTGACTTTTGGTTGAATTAAATTCAGCAAAGGATGTTGCGCACGATAGGTGTCCCACAGAGAAAAAGTCGTGTAATTCACAAATCCATTGGCTTGATGAATGCGTTGATCCAATCCTTTGTAACGGTTATCAACATCCATGTACAAGGTCGGACCTAAAAAAGTATGGTATAGCGAAGTGTAAAACGTTACTTTTTCATCCTGACTTAAAAAGTCTGCTTGAATGATGTTCAATTTCTCATTCCATTTTTTTTGAGCATCTTCCAAGTAGGATTTGAAATTCCAATGTGGACATTCTGTTTTTAAATTTAAGAGTGCACCGTCGATATCCACGGAGGATAAAGCTACTTTGACTTGAACATCCGTTTCACTTCCAAATTTAAAAACAGCTTTTAATCCTTCTCCTGCTGCCTCTGGGAAATTGTGTTCCACATCAAACTTTCTCCAAAATCCATTGTAGGCAGTTGGTTTTACATTTTTAAATCCATATTCGATGATAGGTTTTGAAAAGGAAATCGCGAAATACACCGTTCGTGATCGCGCCCAACCGTTTGTTTGACGATAACCTGTTATTAACGTATCGTTTTCCATTCGGATAAAGCACCAAACATTCTTGTCCGCATAATTGTAGATTCCATGTGTCAAATCCATCAAAACATGATTGTCTTTTCCCTCTTGAAATTGATAATGATGAATTCCAACGCGTTCTGTGCTTGTTAATTCAACTTGGACCTTCGGTTCATCCAAATAAACTCGATAGAATCCCGCTTGAGCCTGTTCCTTATCGTGTGAAAAACGCGATCGATATCCTTTATCCGTTTGACTTGCCGTTCCAGGATTCCATTGAATCGAACCTGAATTTGGCATGAGAAGGATGTCACCTAAATCAGAATGACCTGTTCCACTAAAATGGGTATGCGAAAACCCAACAATACTTGAGTCATCGTATTGATATCCTGCACAATAACGATAGACATCTTTTTGGTATTGTCCATTCACTAACATCGGAATGGTGTCCGTATCTGGACTCAACTGAACGGATCCAAATGGAACGGTTGCTCCAGGAAAGGTGTGTCCAGCGTTTTTCGTTCCAATGAATGGATTTACAAAAGGAATCAAGTTGCTGTTTTGCGCACGAAGAATCGTTGGAAGAATAAAAAGAAGGAATAGAACTGTTCTCATTCAATAAAAATACAAAAAACAAAAAAGGGCAGGATCAAATCCTGCCCTTTTATATGAATTTAGATGAATCTGTTTTTTAGATGTTTTCGATGATCATGGCAGAAGCACCTCCACCTCCGTTACAAATTCCAGCTCCACCAATTTTTGCGTTGTTTTGTTTTAAAACGTTGATCAAGGTAACAATCACACGTGAACCTGAATTCCCAAGTGGGTGTCCAAGTGCTACTGCACCACCGTTTACGTCAACTTTCGCTGGATCTAGTCCAAGAATCTTAGTATTAGCAATCCCAACAACTGCAAACGCTTCGTTCAATTCCCAGAAATCAACATCGGCAACAGTCATATTGACTTTCGCTAACGCTTTCGGAATTGCTAAGGAAGGCGCTGTAGTAAACCATTCTGGTTCTTGCGCAGCATCTGCGTAACTCACGATTTTCGCGATCGGCGTCAAACCAAATTTCGCAACTGCTTCTTCCGAAGCTAATACCAACGCTGAAGCTCCATCGTTTAAGGTCGATGCATTCGCTGCAGTGATCGTTCCTTCTTTGTCGAACGCAGGACGTAAGGATGGAATTTTGTCCAAAAAGACATTTTTATATTCTTCATCCTCCGAAACCATGATTGGATCTCCTTTACGTTGAGGAACAGTAACAGCCACAATCTCGTTGTTGAATCGACCTGCATTCCAAGCATTTGCTGCTTTTGTGTAGGAATCCACTGCGAATTGATCTTGATCCTCACGCGAGATATTGTGTTCTTTCGCACACAACTCTGCACAGTTACCCATTGGCACTTTGTTATATACGTCTAAAAGTCCGTCTTTCGTGATTCCGTCTAACATGGTAATGTTTCCGAATTTCACACCGTTACGTCCATCTAGGTAATGTGGAACTTGTGACATGTTCTCCATTCCACCTGCTACAACCACTTGGTTGTCACCAGCAAGAATAGATTGTGCTCCTAGCATAATCGCTTTCATTCCGGATGCACATACTTTATTAACGGTTGTACATGGAACATTATTACCTAGTCCTGCACCAAGTGCTGCTTGACGAGCCGGCGCTTGACCAACTCCAGCTTGTAGTACATTTCCCATAAATACTTCATCGATGATGCTTGCATCTACGTTTCCTTTTTCTAATGCTCCTTTGATTGCTACGGATCCTAATTGAGTTGCAGGAATGCTTGATAAGCCACCCATAAATGCTCCCATTGGAGTTCTTGCCGCAGCAACGATGTAAACAGTTTTAGACATATGCTTTAAAATTTTCACGAATTTACGGATTCCTTTTTTGAATTTGATTTTAAACGGAAAAGAAATCGCGACATTTCCGGAATTGTCCTTATTTTTGAAGCTATGCATTTACTCACAGATTTCTCACTTTGGTGGCTTGTTCCAATTGGACTTTTATCCTTTGTGTTGACTTACTTTTATTACCAAAAAGTCAGTTGGCTCACCGATTTAGCGGGATGGAAAAAGTCATTGATTAAATCTTTGCGCTTTTCCTCACTGTTTTTAATTGGATTGCTTTTACTCGGCCTCGTTTTCGAAGCAAGCCATTTTCGCGATGAGAAACCTATTTTTATCACGCTTGTGGATAATTCATCCTCCATGAAGAACTATAAGGATAGCTCATCCGTGGATAAAAACCTAGCAAATTACCGCAGGGAATTAACCGAGCGTTACGCTGATCAATTTGAGCTCATTGAATGGACAATTGGAAGTAAGCAGGGAACGAATCAAATCCAATTTAACGAAAAGAGCACGAATCTTGAACTCGGATTTGAAGCCATCAACACACAATTCTACAACCGAAACGTCGGAGGTGTCGCCTTGATTTCAGATGGAAATTACAATGTTGGATCGAATCCAAGTTATGCCGCTGAGAAATTAAATTTGACACCGGTTTTCACCTTAGCTATTGGAGACACAACTCCAAAAAGAGATCAATTCGTCAAAAACGTTTCCGCCAATGATCTGGCTTATTTAAACAACGATTTTCCCGTTGAAGTGGATATTGAATCCTTTAAATTAGGTGGGAAAAGTGCAGTAGTCAGTATTTTGCACAATGGAAAAACAGTAGCAAGTCAAACCGTAACTTACGCAAATCAGAAAAGGAACTTTAAACAAATAGATTTTCAATTGAAAGCAGATAAGGTTGGAGTGCAATCCTATACAGCTGTTATTTCTAACTTATCTGGTGAATATTCCATCAAAAACAACCGCCGAAATTTCTACATCGAAGTGGTGGATGCACGTAGTAAAATTCTACTGATTTCTGCAGCGCCCCACCCTGATATGAGTGCCTTCAAAGATGTCTTGGAACGAAATGAAAATTACGAAGTTAAATCCATTCTTATGAAGGACTGGGATCAATCTCTCGCTAAAGTTGACTTGGTGATTTGGCATGAGCCAGGAATCCAATTCGATGCAGCGCAACATCAAAGATTAAGGTCAGCTGGGATTCCTGTTTTATATGTGCTTGGACAACAAACGGACGCGAATGAAATTGCTAAATTATCCATCGGATTAAAATCCAGTAGTTCAAGTCAATCTGAGGAACTGGAACCTTCCTTCAATAGTGGATTTAATGCGTTTGAATTAAGTGATGCGTGTAAATCGTCTATTGATTTCTTACCGCCATTGACCGCGAAGTTTGGCGCGATAAAAGTCGATCCAAGTGCGGAAGTTTTATTGTATCAGCGAATTGGGAAAATTAAAAAAAATGACCCCTTACTCTTCTTTTCAAATGGTGAAAAAGTGAAAAATGGGGTAATCTTCGGAGAAGGAATTTGGCGTTGGAGATTAAATGACTTCATCCGTCATCAAAACCACGATGTGTTTAATGAGTTCATTGGAAAAATCGCAAACTATCTAATGGTTAAAAATCAAGGCATGGGCTTGCGTGTTCAACTTCCAAAGCGCATGAACAGTGAAGAGGAACTCATTGTCACCGCATCCTTCTATAATGCATCTATGGAGCCTATTACGGGTCCAAAGATCGACTTCACCCTTACAAGTGATCGTGGAAAACAATATAAATCTCAATTTGCCATTGCTGGAAGTGTGTACAAATTGAATCAGGGGAAATTAACTCCGGGGAAATACTCCTGGAAAGCGCGCACTACTTTCAGCGGTAAGAAATACGAAAAATCAGGAGTTTTTATTGTCGAAGAGATCCAATTGGAAAAATTAGAGTCCTTTGCCAATCATAGCACCTTAAAGCAATTATCCAAGCAATCAAATGGTTCGTTTCATGCGTTTTCTTCCTACCGTAAAATGTTGGATGAATTGGAAAAAAGAAACGACATCGCAACGGTCACCTATGAGGATCACACTTTTGATGATTTATTAGACTACCTCTGGGTTTTTTCCTTACTATTCTTCTTACTTGCATCCGAATGGTTTCTGAGAAGGTATTTTGGATCTTATTAATCAGCCAATATGAAATTAGTGACATCCCTCCTACTTCTCCTTTTGTTTTCTTGTCAGAATTACGCACAAAAATTCAAAGATGGTGACATCATTTTTCAGTCCTCACCTTCCCGGCAAAGCGCGGCGATTGAAGAAGCGACGAATTCGCCCTATTCGCATTGCGGAATCATCTTTTATGAGAATGGTGTTCCTTACGTTTATGAGGCTGTTCAACCTGTTGGAAAACGTTCATTGGAAGATTGGATTGAAAGCGGGGTAAATGAAATGTATGTGATCAAGCGTCTAATAGACTCCACATTATTAGGGCCAGTTGAAATGCAATCATTAAAGAACTTCGCGTTTTCGCAATTTGGAAAGAACTATGATGGGGTATTTAATTGGTCGGACAAAGAAATGTATTGTTCAGAACTCGTTTATAAAAGCTTTTGGAATGCCTGTCACATCAAATTAGCCAATCTTTTACCATTGAGAGATTTCAACATCGACGGACCTATCGTTCGCAAAATCATGAAGGAACGCTACGGAAACGAGATTCCTTATGATGAACCAATGGTCTCTCCTGAACAATTATTCAATTCATCTCGATTAATGACCATCAACTAAAAAAGCATTAAATTTAGGCCATGAATTTAAATTTCCAATGCAAACATTTTAGTGAATTGAGCGTCGTTGAATTTCATGATATCATCTCCGTTCGCCTGAAAACATTTGTGGTAGAACAAAATTGCGTTTACCAAGATCTCGATGGTAAGGATAAAAAATGTTATCATCTAATTTGTCGCGATGGTATGGGGAACATTGTTGCCACTGCTCGCATTCTTCCTCCGGGAATTTCCTATGGGGAAGTTTCTATTGGACGGGTTGTTCTGCAAGAAGAACTGCGTGGAAATGGACAAGGTCACGAACTCATGAACAAATGCATGGCCTTTTGCGAAAAGGAATTTGGAAGAGTCCCTGTTCGTATTTCCGCACAAAAACACCTAGAACGATTTTACAATGGCCATCTGTTTTTTTCTACAGGAAAAGATTACGAAGAAGATGGAATTCCTCATGTTGAAATGCTATATACACCCCTAACTTAAATCAGATGTTTTACAAAAGTTTATTCGCCTTTACTAGCCTTATTCTTGTGAGTTCTTGTGCGAAAAAAGAAGTTGAATTGTCCAGCAGAGAATTCTCTACTGTGAGCATGGATTATATAGATCCTAATGTCAAACCACAAGACGATTTCTTTCTTTTCTCAAATGGAAATTGGATAAAAAATAATGAGATTCCCGCTTCTGAATCTAGATGGGGAAGTTTTAATGAGTTAGATCAAGAAAATAAAAAGAAATTAACGGCTATTCTGGAGGATGCTCAAGCAAACCAAGGTGTAAAAGGTTCTCAAAATCAACTACTTGGATCTTATTACGCTTCCTTTATGAATATGGAACGAAGAAATCAAATGGGTCTTAGTGGAATAAAAAGTGAATTAAATCGAATAGATTCCATTAATCGCAAAGACTTTATTGTCATTGCTGTTGCTATTAATCACCGAGATGGCATCGGATCTACTTTTAGTTTTGGCGTAGGACAAGACATGAAAAATGTGACAAAGAATACAGCCTATATTGGACAAGGTGGTATTGGCTTACCAAACAAGGACTATTATTTAACAGAAAACAAAAAAGAAATCTTAGAGGCTTACAAGCGTCACATCACAAAATCATTCGTCCTTCTAGGGAATTCTACTGAACAAGCGCAAAAAATGAGCGAGGATGTCGTTGGAATTGAGAAAAAAATGGCGGAATCCATGATGAGTCCCTCTGAAATGCGTATTCCGGAAAAAACATACAACAAGAAAAGTTTAAAGGAAACAATCACCTTACTCGGTTCATTTGATCTTCGTTATTACTTTAATATGGTTGGTTGTCAAACTCCTGATACCCTAATCGTTGGCAATCCGGACTACCTTAAAAAGATTGCTGAACTTCTAGAAGGTGAATCCATTTCTATTTGGAAAAACTATCTTAAATGGAACGTCATCAATCATTATGCGGGGAATTTAGACGAGCAATTTGTTGCATTGAATTTTGATTTTTATGGAAAAACCTTAAGTGGTAAAAAAACTCAAAAGCCTTTAAATGAAAAAGTGATAGATGAAATCACCAATATAGAAATCGGAGAGCTTCTTGGGAAAGCTTTTGTGGAGCGCCATTTTTCTAAAGAAGCACAAGCGCGCGTGAACGAAATGGTAGATAATTTATTAGCTGTTTTTAAAGAGCGAATCCAAAACTTAGATTGGATGTCGGACGCAACGAAGCTTGAAGCATTAAATAAACTTTCTTCCATTGGACGAAAACTTGGATTTCCTGATAAATGGGAAGATTATTCTAGCTTAAATTTTCGTTCGGAAGACTATTTGGCCAATGTGAAGGAAATGAACCGATTTAGTGTCCGAAAGAACTTCTCTGAATTAAAGAAAGAAGTGGATAAAGATAAATGGGGAATGCCCGCACACATGGTTAATGCTTACTACCATCCCCTATTGAATGAAATAGCATTCCCTGCAGGAATTATGCAAGCACCATTTTTCGATGAAAAATCGGAAGACGCCGTCAATTATGGGCGAATTGGAATGGTGATTGGTCATGAATTTACACACGGTTTTGATGATATGGGTGCAAAATTTGCTGCTGATGGTTCCTTTAAGAATTGGTGGACAGAAGATGATTTGAAATTGTTCGAAGAGAAAACCAAAATTCTTGGTGAAACGTTTTCTGCTTTTTGTCCAATGGTGGATCAATGTGTGAATCCTGATTTAACAATGGGAGAGAATATCGCGGATTTAGGCGGACTCACCATGGCGTTTTATGCGTACAAAAGAACCGCTGAGTTTAAGGTAAATGAAGTACGTGGAGGATTTTCGCCAGCCCAACGCTTCTTTATTGCTTACGCTCAATTATGGAAAATTAAGTATACAGATGAGGAAATGAAAAATCGCATTGCGAATGACCCACATTCACCGGGGATGTACAGAGTAAATGGACCATTAAAAAATTGTCCGGAATTCTTTGACGCATTTGATGTTAAAGAAGGGCAAGCTATGAGAAATGACGCGAAGAAAATCGCTAAAATTTGGTAGGGAATTTGAGCTAACAAAAAAAAGTCCCGACGTTAGGTCGGGACTTTTTTTTTGTTATTATTATTGTGTCAGTATTAATTATAATGAATGTATTGAATGGCACATTCCATTAAAATGCCTAATCGATCGTCTTCGTTTAACTTTTTCGCTGCATCGTAATTATCATAGATTTTCTCTAAGCTATCGATATAGCAATCAAAACATAAGTCTTTTGCAGAACCAACAGTTTCCAAAGCACTCGAATATTCTTTCACATCTTTTAACGCTTCTTTACGGTCTTCCTCATTCCATTTTCCTTTTGCACTTGATGCACCGCAAGCAAACAAGGTTAAAACAGTAAATACAACAAATACTAATTTCATAATTCGGCGATTTTGGTGGTAAATGATTCGTAGCTAAGGGTTTCTTGCTCCCCAGTCTCCATATTTTTCAAGCTTAAGATTCCGGATTTTAATTCTTCTTCACCAAGTAAAACGACATACTGAACAGATCGATCATTGGCATATTTCATCTGTTTTTGAAGTTTAGCCGTACTTGGATATACTTCACAGTCGATACTCAACTCGCGGATTTCACGGGCTAGGGAAAGACACTTTTGAACTTCCGCCTCCCCAAAATTGATAAAAAGCACTTTTAGTCCTTTCGTGATAGATTCAGGAAATAAATTCAATTCCGTCATCACATCGTAGATGCGATCAGCGCCAAAGGAAATACCAATGCCTGAAAGTCCATTCAATCCGAAAAGTCCCGTTAAGTCATCGTAACGTCCACCTCCACAAATAGAACCCATATTGACATTGTTTGCTTTGACTTCAAAGATGGCTCCGGTGTAATAATTTAACCCGCGAGCTAAGGTTAAGTCAAATGATAAATCAGCGCGTTTAAGTCCCATTGAATCAATGATGTTCATCACATATTCTAACTCGTCAATTCCTTTCATTCCCACTTCAGAATTCGCCAAATAAGTACGCATCAGTTGAAGTTTATCGTTATTGCTTCCGGCAAATTGAAAAAGTGGTTTGATTTTATTAATGGCAGCCTCGCTAATGCCTTTTTGAGACAGTTCATTCAAGACACCCTCCTCACCTATTTTATCTAACTTATCAATAGCAACTGTTAAGTCAATAATGCGATCTGCTTCTCCACAAACCTCGGCAATTCCACTGAGGATTTTACGGTTGTTCAAATAAATAGTGAAGGAAGGAATGTTTAAGTTCGTAAGGACATCGTCAAAAATTTGAATCAATTCTACTTCACAAAGCAACGAATCCGAACCTACGACATCCGCATCACATTGAAAAAACTCTTGATATCTTCCGTGCTGTGGACGATCCGCTCTCCATACGGGTTGAATTTGATAGCGTTTAAATGGAAAAGTAAGTTCATTCTGATGTTGCACTACAAAGCGCGCAAATGGAACAGTTAAATCATATCTCAAGGCTTTTTCCGCTAAAGATGATGCGAACTTCGGTAGGTTATCATTGGCCAATGCATCCAAATCTGCTTTACGCATTTTATCCCCAGAATTTAAAATTCTAAAGATTAAGCGATCTCCTTCTTCACCATATTTTCCCATTAGCGTAGAGGATAATTCAAAACTCGGCGTTTCAATTGGCGCAAATCCATAGCGTTTAAAAACGGATTTGATGGATTCAAAAAGATAGGTTCTTTTGGCTACCTCACTTGGTAGAAAGTCACGCGTACCTTTAGGTATGGATGGTTTTTGAGCCATATCTTGAATAAATAATTCGATGTTTAATGAGTAAATCGTCGGCATTTTGCGAACGAAACACACAGGGCAAAGTTAAGTTCTTTAATTGATTTGAATGATATTTTACTAAACTATACATTGATTTCATACAGGTAATCTAAAATTGTAAGACTAATAAAATGAATTACTTTTTACAGACTTTTTTAGTAATGGTTTCTTGCTCCATTTGAATTCGAACGAAATAAATCCCACCTGAAAGTTTTGAAGCATCAATTTCAGTATTTAATGATTGTGGAAAGGCCTCTTCAATTATTTCACCTGAAATATCTAGAAGTTCAATTTTCTCAATTTTTGAAACCCCGCTTATATGAATTAAGTCCATTGTTGGATTTGGAAATATTGATATGTGATCCGTTTGTATTTTATCAATATCAAGCACTCCATTAATATTATACGTCGTGTTAGTAATAATGGCAGGATTCCAATCGAAATAAATATAAGCTGTATTGAAAATCTCATCTCCATCTCCATTAGAATCTAATTCTTTCAGGCTATACATAAGAAATCCATGACTTAAAGGCTCGTTTGTTGTTGAATCGGGAAGCCAAATATTAGGAAATTCAAATCGTCTCACACCATTGCCAAGATCAATGACTTGTAAATCATGACTTGAATGAATCAATTCAAATGATGTCCAATCGAGTTTAGATGAAAGAGTATCCAAAATATGAATGTTTTGAGCAGGTGCGGTTCCTGTGTTTTGGAATCGAATAGTATAGTTTAATTTCTCTGTAACCACTGAATTCAATTCTTCCACATGATCTACAATTTTATCATTAGGATCGTAGCTATTACCCAGTATTTGTAGAAGGTTACAAGAGTTGTTAGAAGAATTACAATCTGTGTTAACCCCAATAAGTTGAATGTTGGATGTGTAAAAATGAAGTGCACCATTCAGTAATCCTGAAGGTATATTGAAAGAAATTAAATCATAAGTAGAAGATCCAGGGGTAGAATTATTTATGTTCCATGAGATAGTATTTCCAGATATTGAATATCCCGGAATATTAATGGATCCAACTAATGGAGTAACTCCTTGTGGGAAACTAAGCGAAACGGTGTAACCTGATGTACTTATTGGACCATAATTCCCAAATTTCAAACGAATTGTTGCCACATTTCCCTGTAAATAGCCTATCCAAGGTGTAACCGTTGACCAAAGATCTGCACATGGATTTGTTATGTTGCCATTACAATTTATAGCAAAAAGTCCTAGTACAGGGTAAATTGTATCTGAAGCAGTTAGAGAAATAATGTTATTATTCGTAGTATATCCATGTTGATTCAACCAATATGTGCTAATCGTGGAAGTGATGATGTTATTAGTGAAATAATTCCCGCAAACCATTGCATATCCATTTGAATCTGAATACGCCGTAACAACAGGGTTTAAGCCATTGTAAAATGTAACTGGTGCATTTTGAATCGGATACTCGCCATTGTCAAATACATTATTGCCATTCAAGTCGCAAAACACATTAACAGCAGCACAAGAATACGGATATGAATTTGGACAAATTAAAGGAATATTTATTTCAGATATTAATGGGCAAATTACACCGAGTACAGCTGTGTCAGAGGAGATAGTATTATTTTGAGCTAACCAAGTATTGTTGATACCAACATATGTTAAACTATCACCTAAATCTGGATAAGTAAGATTATATTCTCCGTTATTATTTGTGTAAACCGTGTAATTCATTCCATTTGCACTAATGTTTACAGGTATATTTGCCATTACGTTTTCTGGTGAATTTTGAATACCATCCATGTTTTCATCACAAAATACGGTGCCGTTAATACAAAGATTTGGCGAAGAAGTATTGCAGTTTAATATGAAAATAGCGGTGTCCTCATACCCACTGACTAAGGCTGTTATAATGGTGTCGCTTGCTGTTGATACAATGTAATTATTAATCAATAACCAATTCGGGTCGATTGAAACAGTGTATACCCCTGGGGTAGTAACATTATACCAAATACTACCATCTAAACCATTTAAATCAAATCCATTTCCATTGGACCCTGAAAAAGCAAAAGGTACGTTGCTTAATTGTGTATTTTCAAATTGACCGTCATTATTACAATCGACCATTGTATACGCCGATAACGTATAACACGTATTCGAAACATACGTTAAATTGGTTGAAACAGACGTATTGTTTTGCAAGTTAGTCAATTGAATAGAAATAGAATAACTACCTGGGTTGCTGTAACTGTGATAAAGCGATGGTGTCCATTGTATGTTGGAGCCAATATTAAAAACGGATCCGTTATGACTTGTCACATTGCCGTCTCCCCAATTTACAATGGCATTGAATTGAGATGTGGTAAAATTATTGCCACTTAGAACCAAATTAAATGTATTGCTTGAGTTATTTGATAAGGCTCCAATCGAAATACCCGCATAAGAATTGCAATTTTGCACCGAATTTACGGTTGAGCCAAGGCTCGTTAATACAAAACCAGTTTGTGCTTTACAGACCATTGAAGTGATGAAGCAAAAAACAAAAACAATCAGGAAATTATTTTTTTTCATTGTAACATAATTTGAAAGGTTAAACTTTACTAAATTTAGAAACAAAACAGATATGTTGATGTTTCGATTGAAGATTTCAATTGTAAAATTACTTGGAATTTTCAATTTTATCTAATTTAATTCAATCCTAAAAATGAACATAGAATTAGTTAGTGGTTATTTTAAAAAATGAAGCTGGATGCCGTATTCGAATTCAATAATGGTAAACTTCCTTCAAAAGGAAGTATTTTGTTGTCAGAACCTTTTCTCCAGGATCCACATTTCGAACGTTCAGTCGTTTTAATGTGTGAACATTCTGATGCTGAATCTTTTGGATTTGTTTTAAATCACCCATCAGCTGTTCAATTAAATGACCTCGTTGACATTGCTCCAAAGTCCATTCCAGTTTTCATAGGTGGGCCAGTAGCAAACAATAGCTTATTTTACATTCACACCTTAACGGATATCGATTCTAGCGAAGAGATTCTTCCTGGATTGTTTATTGGAGGAGATTTAACGGAAATATTTGCGAATTTGTCTTTAAATCAAGCGCATAAAGAAAATGTCCGTTTTTTCATTGGTTATTCTGGATGGAGCAAAGGTCAATTGGAACAAGAAATAATAGAGCGCGCTTGGATTTGCGTGAACAATATCCCAAGGAATACTTTGTTTTCTAAAAACACTTCGAATTTATGGCGCAAGTGCATGTCTCATCAGGGAAAACAATTCCACACTTTTGCACTCTTTCCAAAGAATATTACCGATAATTGAACTTTTACCGAACCTTATTTGCAGATTTCAGAAGAAGTAAAGTAAATTCCTTGTTCTGAAAAGGAATTATTACTATCTTTGCACCCTCAAAAGAGAAAGTTGTGCCCTGTTCACAACGACTATTATGTTTCATCCTTCTGGAAAATCAGGGATTCCGGAATACAAATTATTCAGCCACATGGCAAAAAATATTGAAATGCAGGGAGCTGCAGATTTTGACTGGGAAGCGTTACAATTAGACGGTTACACTCAAATCGAAAGATCAGAATTATCTGATGTTTACGAAAAAACCTTAACTTCTATCAACGAGAAAGAAGTAATAAAAGGTACAGTTGCACTATTAAACAAGAAAGAAGTAATTGTTAACATCGGTTACAAATCTGAAGGTGTTATTGCAGCAAACGAATTCCGTTACAATCCAGATTTAAAAGTTGGAGATGTAGTTGATGTGTATGTAGAATGTCGTGAAGACAAAACTGGTCAGCTAGTTGTTTCTCACCGCACAGCACGTATGCACAGCGCATGGATTCGTGTGAACGATGTATTGCGTACAGGTGAAATCATTACTGGTTTCGTTAAATGTCGTACGAAAGGTGGATTAATCGTTGATGTATTTGGTATTGAAGCTTTCTTGCCAGGTTCTCAAATTGATGTGAAACCAATTCGTGATTACGATATTTACGTTGGTAAAAACATGGAGTTCAAAGTTGTGAAAATCAATGAAGAGTTCCGTAACGTAGTTGTTTCTCACAAAGCGCTTATCGAAGCGGAATTAGAAGAACAGAAAAAACAAATCATCTCTGGATTAGAAAAAGGACAAGTATTAGAAGGTATTGTGAAAAACATTACTTCTTATGGTGTGTTCATCGATTTAGGTGGTGTAGATGGATTGATTCACATTACAGACCTTTCATGGGGACGCGTTTCGCATCCTGAAGAGATGTTAGAGTTGGATCAAAAAATCAATGTGGTTATTCTTGACTTTGACGATGACAAAAAACGTATCGCATTAGGATTGAAACAATTGCAACCACATCCATGGGATTCATTAGATACAAACATCGCTGTTGGTGACAAAGTAACTGGTAAAGTTGTTGTCATGGCAGATTACGGTGCATTTATTGAAATCGCTGCAGGTGTTGAAGGATTGATTCACGTATCTGAAATGAGTTGGTCTCAACACTTACGTTCTGCACAAGACTTCATGAAAATTGGAGATAGCGTAGAAGCAGTAGTTTTGACATTAGACCGCGAAGAGCGTAAAATGTCTTTAGGTATCAAACAATTGATGCCAGATCCATGGAATGATATCGAAACGAAATATGCAGTCGCTTCACGACACATGGCGAAAGTACGTAACTTCACGAACTTCGGTGTATTTGTTGAGTTAGAAGAAGGAGTTGATGGATTAATTCACATCTCTGATCTTTCTTGGCAAAAGAAAATCAAACATCCATCTGAATTCTGTAAAGTAGGTGAAGAAATGGAAGTTGTTGTATTGGAAATCGATCGCGATAACCGTCGTATTTCTTTAGGACACAAACAATTGGAAGAAAATCCATGGGATGTGTTTGAATCAACTTTCGCTGAAGGCACTGTTCACAGTGGAACAATCATCGATATGAAAGATAAATCTGGTATCGTCGCTCTTCCTTACGGTGTTGAAGGGATTTGTCCTGCTAAACACTTGAAAAAAGAAGATGGTTCGAACGCTAAATTGGAAGAAATCCTTGACTTTAAAGTAATTGAATTCAACAAAGACGCGAAGAAAATAGTTCTTTCTCATACACGTATGTTTGAAGAAGGTGAAGACAAACCAACCATGACTAAATCTGGCAAAAAATCAGCTGGAGGAAGTGGAAGTGGTAGCGGCGGAAACGGGAATTCAACCGATCAAGCAGTGAAAGCAATTAACCAAAACACGGAAAAATCAACCTTAGGTGATTTAGGTGGATTGGCTGAATTGAAACAAAAAATGGAAAAAGGCGAATAAGCTGATTCTTTCAGAAAGACAAAGGGAGGTTCGCCTCCCTTTTTTTATGTCCATAAACGTGAAAAAGGTGTTAATAAACTAAAGACATTCGATGTGGCTTATCCGTTTATCAACTAAATAAATACGTAAATTTGTTCTGCTGAAATTATGAATATAACCGAACTTTCAGGTACAGTAAAGGATATTTTTGCGGCCTATCTCGAACAGAATGGACACAGAAAAACCCCGGAGCGCTTTGCTATTTTAGCTGAGATATATCAATATGAAGGGCATTTTGATGTGGAAACACTCTACATCAAAATGAAAAACCACAATTACCGAGTTTCTCGTGCAACGTTATACAATACCATTGAATTACTTTTGGCATGTAACCTTGTTACAAAACATCAATTCGGAAAAAACTTAGCGCAATTTGAAAAATCCCACGGTTCCAAGCAACATGATCACGTTATCTGTACTGACACAGGTGAAGTGATCGAGTTTTGTGACCCGCGTATTCAACAGATTAAAGCAACCATTGAAGACCTATTCGATGTTAAAATTCAACATCATTCACTTTATTTTTACGGAATAAAAAACAAGTTAAATTCTTAAAAATGGAAGTAAATCTTAAGAATCATATTCAGTATGCTATATTATCTTTTGATGGGAAGTTTATGTCCGATGCAGATTTGATAAAGCCACAAGAACTATTGAATACCTTAACCAATTGGAATGTCGTTTTGGATTTGACCAATTTATCCTACGTTAATTCTTCCGGAATAGCATTTTTTATTAAAGTCTTGACGCGTGCAAGATTGAATCAAGGGGATGTTGTTGTAATAAACGTTAACGAACAATTAACGAAAATTTTTGAACTGACTAAAATCAACCAAGTGTTTCACCTGGTAAATACAATGAATGAAGTCGAAGCGTACTTTAAAAAATAAGCATGAAAGTAGATGTATTATTAGGATTACAATGGGGAGATGAAGGCAAAGGAAAAATTGTCGATGTATTAACACCTGAATATGATATTATTGCGCGTTTTCAAGGTGGACCAAATGCAGGACATACCTTAGAATTCAACGGTATTAAACATGTACTTCATACGATTCCCTCTGGAATTTTTCATTCCAATGTGGTGAATCTAGTTGGTAATGGCGTTGTGATCGATCCTGTCATTTTTAAAGGTGAGCTGGACAAATTAGCGCCGTTCAATATTGATTTTAAAAACCGCCTACTGCTTTCAAAAAAAGCACATTTGATTTTGCCTACTCACCGACTTTTAGATGCAGCATCTGAAACTTCCAAAGGAAAAAATAAAATTGGATCTACCTTGAAAGGTATCGGTCCAACGTATATGGACAAAACAGGAAGAAACGGATTACGTGTTGGTGATATTTTTTCTCCAAATTTCAAAGAAAAATACGATGCGCTTGTTGAAAAACACGTGGGTATGTTGAAACATTACGAAGGATTCGAATATGATCTCACCTCACTCGAGAAACCATGGATGGATGCTCTTGACACCTTGAAAAATTTGCAAGCTGTTGACAGTGAACATTACTTGAATACCGCTTTAATGAACGGAAAACGCGTTCTAGCTGAAGGTGCCCAAGGAACCATGTTGGACATCGATTTTGGAACCTATCCCTTTGTTACTTCTTCAAATACCGTGACCGCTGGGACTTGCACAGGACTTGGAATTGCTCCAACACGAATTGGGAAAGTAATTGGAATTTTCAAAGCTTACTGCACGCGTGTAGGTAGTGGACCCTTCCCTACTGAATTAGACGATGAAGTGGGTGAGGAAATTCGTAGAGAAGGACGTGAATTTGGTGCAACAACTGGACGTCCACGTCGTTGCGGATGGATTGACCTTGTTCAAATGCGTTATGCAATCATGATCAACGGTGTTACAGAACTTTCCATGATGAAGGCAGATGTGCTCAGCATTTTTGACAAAATCAGTGTTTGCACGCATTACCTGGTTAATGGCGAAAAAGTCTATGATTTCCCATTCGATGTAAGCGACCTAGATTTTACTCCTGTCTACAAAGATTTGGAAGGCTGGAATTGTGATTTAACGGAACTTTCCGACTATTCTTCAGCACCTGAGGCACTTAAAAATTATGTTACTTACCTAGAAGCACAATTAAATGTACCTATTAACGTTGTATCTGTGGGTCCTGACAGAAAACAAACATTAGCAAATCACTAATATGCACATCAAACCATTCATACAAATTGCGCTCTTCTTGAGCGCATTTTTTTTGAGTGGAATCGTGCATGCCCAAAAGAAAACATTGGAACTTCTTCCAGGTTCTGAAAAAATGTACTTTGATAAAGCTACTGGACGTCACCGACTTATTGGTACAGTTAGTTTTGCTTACCATGGAAATACGATGTATTGCGACTCTGCCCACTACCAGGATAAAGAGAAAATCGTTCATGCCTACGGGAATGTCCACATTCGAAAAGAAGACGTGAATCTTTACTGCGATTCTCTTTTCTACGATGAAGGAAATAAATACGCAAAATTATGGGGTGACGTGCGTGTGCGTGACCAAGAATACAAACTAAGCTCAGATTCACTCGATTACGACGCGAAACGTGGAAGAGCGATCTACCGAAATAAAGGACGAATTGAGTCCATTGTATCGAATGAACGCATCACGAGTACACTTGGGTATTTCTATCCAAATAACGGAAGCTTCTTTTTCAGTGGAAATGTGGACTACCGAAAAAATGACTTAAATGTCACCACGGATACACTACAATTCGCATACGAACAACAAAAACTGTATTTCTTCGGGCCTACAACGATGAAAAACGATAGCCTTACCATACATTGCAAAAAAGGTTGGTTCCATGTCCAAACGGAAGATGGGGTACTTTACAAACAAGCCGAAGTCATTCAAAAAACAAGTATAATCAAAGGAGACACGCTGTTTTTAAATACAAAATTGAACAATTACGAAGGACGAGGAAATGTATTTTACAAAGATTTCACCCAGAACATGGCATTTATGGGCAATCGAGCAAAGTCTAGTAATTCTTTGCATGTGACATATGTCACAGGAAACACCTTAGCCTTTAAAGTGTACGATGGGGATACCTTGTACTTGCATGCAGATAGTTTAATCATGCAGAAGGATTCTTTAAATCGAACAACAGAAACAATGGCTCATAGAAATGTACGCATATACAACAAAGGAATGCAAGGAATATGTGATTCTGCTTCTTACTTCCCGAAATCAGAAGAGCTATTTTTGAAAAGTAATCCGAAAGTATGGGCGGAAAATGCGGAATTAAAAGGCATTACCATGAGAATATCGATAAAAGATAGTAGCCTAAGGGAAATCGAAATCATTGATCAAGCCAGTGCTGTGATGGAAATTGACTCCGGAAAATACTACAATCAACTTGCCGGTAGAACCATGACCGCATATTTTGTCAATAATGAACTAGTCAAGGCGGATGCCAAAGGAAATGCTTGGACCATCTTCTATCCGGAAGAAGAAAAGAAAACCGACACAAGTCTGGTGAAAATTCGCAAAGGAATGAATAGGCTTTATGCTTCAGATTTATTGGTAGAACTGGATAGCGGTGAAGTGGAATCGATTACCTACTACGATAAACCTGATGGTATTTTCTATCCGATGGATCAAATTAAACCAGAAGAACAATTTATCAAAGGATTTTCTTGGAATCCACTATTGAGACCAAAGGATCCATATTCTATTCGTAGAGATTATTGAATCTCCTCACCTTCTGCTGAATCCCAACGCGTTACACGCTGAACACCTTCTACTTCTTCGAATTTACGCGTCAATTGTTCTAGTTGTGCCGTATCAAATACCAAAACTTTGATTCTCCCTTCGAAGACACCATCATTGGTTTCAAAGGAAATACTTTTCATGTTGACATGATTCTGTTTAGAGATGATTTCCGTTAGGCGGTTCACCATTCCTAACTGATCAATTCCAACAATTCGAATTGCTGCAATTCGCTCCACTAACTGATCACCTTCCCATTTGGCTTTGAGGCATCGATAGGCTAATTTAGACATCAAATGCACGGCATTCGGACAATTGTACCGATGGATTTTAATCCCACTACTAATCGTAATGAAGCCAAAAATTTTATCACCAGGAATTGGATTACAACATCGTGCCAATTGATAATCAAATCCTTTAAAGTCCTCACCGATAATGATGGTGTCCTTATCAGTATTGATTCCTTCAAAAGTTCCTTCTTCAGGTCCACTATTTATTTTCTTCGATTGAATCTTTCTTTGCGATTGAAGCATTCCTCCAACTACTTCCAATTCACGAAGCTTTGATAAGTCAACTTTTCCTTTGGCAATTCGGAAATAGAATTCAGTTATGGTAGAAATATGAAAATGGTTAGTCAAATACTGAATGTTCTCAGCATTCATACGCACATTGAACTGCTTGAATTTTCGTTCTAGAATCTCCTTGCCATCAGAAGCTATCTGTTTGCGTTCTTCATTTAGGGAAGATTTTATTTTTTGCTTCGCTCTGGCTGAAACAACAAACTTTATCCATTCATCATTAGGCTTTTGCTTCTTTGATGTTAGAATCTCTAATTGATCTCCGTTCAACAACTGATAACTTAAAGGCATCAAGCGATTATTCACCTTTGCCCCAATACAATGATTCCCTATTTCTGTATGGATATCGTAGGCGAAATCTAAGATGGTTGAACCTCTTGGCAGTACACGTAATTCTCCCTTTGGCGTAAACACATAGATTTCATCATTGAATAAATTCAATTTAAAATCATTCACAAAATCCAAGGCGTTCATATCTGGACTATCTAGTAAATCACGAATTTCAGCAATCCATCGATCGAATTTATTTTCGTCCGTTTTAGATTCTTTGTATTTGTAATGTGCTGCTAATCCATGTTCAGCAATCTCGTCCATTCTCTTGGAACGAATCTGAACCTCAACCCAACGTCCTTGTGGGGACATCACCGTAGTATGTAGCGACTCGTAACCATTCGCGCGTGGTGTCGAAATCCAGTCGCGTAAACGATCAGGGCTAGGTTGATAAAAATCTGTAACAATGCTGTAGATTCGCCAACAATCTGCTTTTTCCAAGTCATAGGTTGTATCGACAATAATACGCAAAGCAAACAGGTCAAAAACCTCTTCAAACGGAACACTCTTGGATTGCATTTTACGCCAAATAGAAAAAATCGACTTTGGACGTGCTTTGATTTCAAAATGATATCCTTGATTTTCTAATTCCTCTTTTATAGGCGCAACAAATCGACGAATAAAGCGATTTCGAACATCCTGTGTACTTTTTAATTTGGAATCAATATCCTTGAAAATATCGGGTTCACAGTACTTCATAGACAAATCCTCTAACTCGGTCTTGATCGGATACAATCCCAAACGGTGAGCTAAAGGCGCATAAAGAAAACGTGTTTCCGATGCGATTTTTAATTGCTTTTCCACTTTCATACTGGAAAGCGTACGCATGTTATGCAAGCGATCCGCTAATTTGATTAAAACCACTCGGAAATCATCGGATATCGTAAGGATCATTTTCCGGAAATTCTCTGCCTGAATAGAGGTGTTTTCGTCGAATACTTCAGGGATTTTAGTAAGTCCATCAATAATTGTTCGAACCTTAGAACCAAAAATATCTTCAATATCTTGCAAGGTAATATACGTATCCTCAACTGTGTCATGCAGTAAGGCACAAGCCACTGCGATTGGCTCCAATCCCATTTCTTCTGCACAGATGCGCGCAACAGCCAATGGATGATAAATATAAGGTTCACCAGATTTTCGACGCATGTCTTTGTGCGCCTCCAATGCAATGTCAAACGCTTTACGTACCATTTTCGTCTCCTCACGGCTCCGGTCTTTCATGGCTCTTAATAAACCTTTGAACGCATTTAATATTTCAATGCGTTCTAATTCAAGATCGATATGCTCGGAGTCGTATGGTTGCATTTATTTTGCAGGTAATATTTTTGCTTTAACTTCACCAAAACCAATTCGAATCTGATCGTTTTGACAGTAACCTCTCATGGTAATGGTATCACCATCTTGAATAAAACGACGTTCGGAGCCATCATTCATGGCTAGTGGTTTCGTTCCTTTCCAAGCTAATTCCAACATGGAACCGAAGGAATCAGGAGTTGAACCTGAAATAGTCCCTGAACCCATTAAATCACCGCAACGCACATTGCATCCATTCACGGTATGATGTGCTAATTGTTGAGACATGTTCCAGTACATATATTTGAAATTCGAGTTAGAAATGATTTTTTCCGTAGAATTTTCAGGGGTCATTCCTACTTCTAATTGAATATCATAAGATTTCTTTCCTTCAAACGCGAGGTAAGAAAGGACAGATGGATCTTGTTCAGGTGATTCCACCGCAAACGGTTGCAATGCATCCAAAGTCACAATCCAACAAGAAATGGACGAAGCGAAATTCTTCGCTAGAAATGGTCCAAGTGGAACATATTCCCATTTCTGAATATCACGTGCTGACCAATCATTGAACAAGCACATTCCGAAAATATAATCTTCCGCTTCGCTAGTCGAAATGGAATCACCTAACGGTTTTCCGTCGTAGGTAATGAAACCCATCTCTAATTCGAAATCAACCTGACGAGAAGCAGAAAAAATTGGCGGTTCGTTGTCATCTGGTTTGATTTGTCCTTTTGGACGGTGAATGTCTTGTCCGGAAATAATCACAGAAGATGAACGTCCATGATAACCTACTGGAATCCATAACCAGTTTGGCAAGAGAGCATTCGCCGGATCACGAAACATGATTCCCACGTTTGTTGCGTGTTCTTTGCTTGAGTAAAAGTCAGTGTAATCACCAATTTGAACCGGCATGCACATGTCCACTTCATTCACAGTAAACAACGCCTTTTTAATCGATTCATTGGCAGCTGCAGCTTGGTTTTCTATTGAAAAAAGATCGGAAAGCGCTTGACGCAAACGACGCGTTGCCTCTTTTCCTTTTTTCATCATTGGATTCAAAAATTCCTGTGAGAAATCTTCCGTTGTAAATCCATCAACTGCTAGTTGACTAGATTCTGTAAGAATGGATAAATCAATCACGGTGTCGCCAATGCGTGTTCCCACACGAACTGTGGATCCACTTGTCCTAAATACTCCAAAAGGAAGGTTTTGAATCGGGAAATCAGATCCTTCTGGAACGGAAATCCATGAACGTAAACTTGGATTATTTGCTGCTATCATGTTCTACTTGTATTAAACGTTGAAACGGAAATGCATCACATCACCATCCTCTACGACGTATTCTTTTCCTTCTACTTTGAATTTCCCCGCTTCTTTGACAGCGCTTTCTGATCCGTAGGTAATAAAATCGTTGTATTTCATGACCTCCGCACGAATAAATCCTTTTTCGAAATCGGTGTGAATAACTCCTGCTGCTTGTGGAGCGGTCATTCCTTTGCGAATGGTCCATGCACGCACTTCTTTCACTCCAGCAGTAAAATAAGTCTGTAAGTTCAATAAATGATATGCTTGACGAATCAAACGGTTCACTCCTGGCTCTTCCAATCCAAGTTCATCGAGGAACATTTGACGCTCATCGTATGTCTCCAATTCCGTAATGTCTGCCTCGATTTTTGCACCGATGATCATCACTTCTGCATTTTCATTCGCTACTGCTGCTTTTACAGCGTCCACATGCGCATTTCCTGTCTTCACAGAAGCTTCATCCACATTACAAACATACATCACCGGTTTAGAGGTGATTAAGTTGAATTTATGAATTATTTCAAATTCTTCCTGTGTGAAATCCAAGCCACGAATAGAACGTCCTTGCTCTAATCCTTCTTTTATTTTGTGCGCTAATTCGTTTTCTTTTACCGCATCTTTATCTCCAGACTTGATTACTCGAGCTAAACTTTGGATTTTTTTCTCTACCGAATCCAAGTCTTTTAATTGCAACTCGATATCAATGATTTCTTTGTCACGAATTGGGTTGACACTTCCGTCCACGTGGATAATGTTTCCATCTTCAAAGCAACGAAGCACATGCAAAATCGCATCTGTTTCTCGGATGTTTGCTAGGAATTGATTCCCAAGTCCCTCACCTTTAGACGCCCCTTTCACCAATCCTGCGATATCAACAATTTCCATCGTTGTTGGCAACACACGCTCAGGATTCACCAACGCTTCTAATTTCTCTAAGCGTGGATCAGGAACAGATGTCGTTCCTAAATTTGGCTCAATGGTACAAAAAGGGAAATTCGCCGCTTGTGCCTTTGCATTTGATAAACAGTTAAATAAAGTTGATTTTCCAACATTCGGCAAGCCGACAATTCCACATTTTAAAGCCATTCTACGTATTTTTTTATGAGCAAAGATACAAAGAATCTTGCCTGACAGAGTCATGAAAAGCGCTAGATTTCACCTCTTCAAATGATTCCCGTCGTTTTTGGTTATTTTTATGCCAAATATTGCGAATGAAACACCTACTTACTACCTATATTCTTTCACTGAGCACCATTCTATTTGGACAAGATTCATTGATGATTCGTTCCATTTATGATGAGGCCTTGCTTCGTGGTGAATCCTACGAAAACCTCCGTCAATTGTGTAAAGACGTTGGACCAAGATTAAGTGGGTCCACGGAAGCTCAAATGGCAGTAGAATGGAGTCAAGCAAAGATGAACACTTACGGATTCGACCGTGTCTACCTTCAGGAAATTAAAGTACCTCATTGGGAAAGAGGAACAAAGGAAAGCGCATGGTTTCGAACCTCCGACGGACAATTAACGAAAGTTCACCTACTTGCACTAGGTGGTTCTATTGGAACAAATGGCACGATGGAAGGAGAAGTCATTGAATTCAAAACAATTGACGAACTTAAAAAAGCAAAACCAGCAAAGATTAAAGGCAAAATTGTCTTTTTAAATCAAGCGATGGATGCGGCACAAATCCAAACATTCAAAGCATATGGCGCCTGTTATGCGATTCGCGGAAATGGAGCTGTGGAAGCAGGAAAACTTGGCGCAAAAGCGGTGATTATTCGCTCCCTTGGACTTCCAGAGGATATACATCCACACACTGGATCCATGCATTACGAAGATTCTGTTAAACGCATTCCAGCAGGTGCTTTGGCAACAGCGGATGCGAGCGCATTATCTGCTGCTTTAGCGAAAGGAGCCGTTCGTTTTATTTTTGAGATGGACTGCCGTGTATTTCCAGACGCGACTTCGTATAATGTCATTGCTGAAATACGTGGCAGCGAGAAACCGGAAGAAATCATTGTTTTTGGCGGACATTTAGACTCATGGGATGCGGGAGAAGGCGCGCACGACGACGGTGCTGGTGTCATTCATTGCTTAGAAGCATTACGCATTTTGAAAGTACTCAACTACAAACCGAAACACACATTGAGAGTCGTGTTTTTTATGAACGAAGAGAATGGAAATATGGGCGGAAAATCTTATGCTTCCATCGTCAAATCAGCAGATGAAAAACACATTGCAGCCTTGGAATCCGATCGCGGTGGATTCGTCCCACGTGGATTTGGTGTCGATGGCTCCGATGCGCAAGTAGCCTTTCTTCAAACATTTGCTACAAACTACAAAAACTACGATTTACACGTTTTTGAAAAAGGATACGGCGGGGTTGATATTGGTCCATTGAAAGAACAATACCCTGGAATTCCCTTGTTCGGATTCGTACCTGACTCTCAACGTTATTTTGATTACCACCACGCACCGAGTGACGTTTTTGAAAGTGTCAACAAACGCGAGTTAGAATTAGGTGCTGCAGCGATTTGTAGTTTTATTTATTTGTTGGATTTAAAGTTGAAGTAGGTTTAATGTGCTTGAGGACATCGCGAAAATCAACGAAATAAAAACCAATAAATCACGCCAAAAGAGATTCTGCGGGAATCCCAAACTCCTTGTGAAGCTTTTTGATCATCGCTAAACTCAAATTTCGTTGCTTGTTAAGTATTTCAGAGACTCTTGCTCGCGTACCTAAATACTGTTCTAAATCGACACGTTTCATCCCCATTTGTTCCATTCTAAACTTGATGGCTTCAATGGGATCGGGCGCTTCGATTTTGTAATGTTGTTCTTCATAGAACTCAACGAGTTTCATTAAAAGTTCAACTTCATCAAAGTTTTTACTTCCTGGTGTAGCATCAAAGAGCTCATCTATTCTTGCCAACGCAGCGCTGTAATCTGCTTCGGTTTTTATCAATTTTATCTTCATCTCTGTCTTTTTTTTCGTGTGATTAAATCGTTGCCGTATCTATTTTATCATATTCCTCATGGGTTCCAACAAAACGAATGAATACCCACTGCGATTCGTAGTTGATTTTTACGATCAATCGGTACTTATTTCCGCAAATGTTAAACGCAATTCGATTGTCCCCAATAATACTTGCGATTCTGTAAATTTGCTTGACTTCATTCGGACTTTTCCAATTGGACTTCTTGACCTCCTGATACCAAACTTTTAATTGCGCTTCGGAATCTTCTCGACCTGCTTTTTCCCAATGTTCCTTCAATGTTTTTACAGAAACAATATTTTTCATTTTAACAAATTTACGGTTTTTTTTCATTTGCTCCCGTATCGGGAACATTATTTTAGTGATGTGCTTATAAAAACAGCTTACACGATAAGTTAACGTGAAAAAATGAAATTTCTTGCCCAAGTGAAGTCACTCCCTTATGAACGCATGGAAAATTGAAAACGAAAAGAAAAATATGCTTATTTATTGAAAATCAACGAAATAAAACCCAATAAATCACGATCCAAATCGCCGCAAATAGTGCACTAACCAGCAACAGGGACTTCATGTCGATTTTCTTTTTCTTCAACAATACTTGCCAAAGAACGATGATCCAAACGATGAAGCCGATGACAATCGGTAGAAAAATGCGCAACATCAGGAGTTGTAAATATCTTCGAGCATTTGACAGTCAAACTTTGACATTTTCAAGAATGCTTCGGTGATTTTTTGTCCATTGGTCGGATGTGACATCCATTTTCCTAAATCTGATGGAATAACTTGCCAGGAAAATCCGTACGGATCTTTGCACCAGCCGCAATGTCCTTCTTCTCCCCCGTTCGCCGTTAATCCATTCCAGTAATGGTCGATTTCTTCTTGACTTTCACAGTTGATGGTGTAGGAAACAGCTTCCGTTGGTTTAAACATCGGTCCACCATTCAATCCCATGAATGTTTGTCCATTTAATTCAAAAAATACGGTTAATCCGGAATCGGACGTAATCTTTGAATTGGGAAACAAGGAACAGTACAATTCTGCTGCTTCTTTGGCCTTTCCGTCAAACCAAAAACATGGGTAAATATTACCTTTCATGGTGATTTTTTTTTTACGAAGTTAAGATTTCTCTACGACAATTCCATATACCGCACGTCTTGCTGAAAGGGCAATTTTTGCATCCACCCTACTTGTAAACAATAGTAAGAAAACTCTTCGGTTACTACTCCCCGCAAGTGATAAATTCCTTTTCCGTGAAAGGGAAAACGCCGCACACTCTCCGGAAAATGGACGGTGTCAATCGTGTCTCCGTTCACATCGATAAAGGTTCCGAAATTCATCAATGCTCCTCTTGCTGTCTTGGATTGTTTGATGGCCACCAAATACCCAAATAATTCGACGGTCATTCCCAGTAACGATTCCATTTCAACCGCCTTCACATGCTGCGCCGGGAGCACTGATTGAAGCAAGCGAAAAGGATTACACAGGGGAAATCCCATTAATTCCATTTGCTCAAAGGACGCCTCTTCCTCCTGCTCTTCCAAGTCTGGTAGCTCAAAATGACGCGAACGAACCTCAAACAATTCGATGCTTCGGTCCCGTTGTGGATTTTTATGGTGGTGAAAATGTGCTTTCCACAACAATTCCTTACGCTTCTCTGGAAAATCACGCAGCGCTCCAATGCGAATCAACAGCGATGTTTGCTCCAATGGAACATGCACACGACGGACAAAATCTTCAAAGTCACGGAATTCCCCCGCACGATCGCGTTCCTCCAAAATCTTCAAGACCAATGACGCTTCAATTCCTGCAACCAAATTGAATCCAAGAATTAATGTATTCCCCGACAGCACACACTCATAGGAACCATGATTCACTGACGGAGCCTCAATCTCCGCTCCAAAACGCCGCGCTTCGTGCACATAGATTTCTGTTCGGTAATAGCCCCCGAAATTATTGATCGTCGCCGTCATGTATTCCAATGGATAATGCGCCTTCAAGTACAAACTTTGGTAACTTTCCACCGCATACGAAGCGGAATGTCCCTTCGAAAAGGCATAGCCCGCAAAACTCTCAATCTGACGCCAGACATCCATCGTCAATTTCTGATCGTATCCTTTTTTTGTACAATTGCCAACGAACTGTTCCTGAACACGCAGAAATTCCTCCCTCGAACGAAATTTACCAGACATTCCTCTCCGCAGGACATCCGCCTCTGCTAAACTGAGTCCAGCAAAGTGATGTGCGACTTTGATGACATCTTCCTGATACACCATCACCCCATACGTTTCTGGCATAATTTCGAGTAAAATCGGATGTGCTTCTTTCCGACGTTCTGGATTTCGGTGACGCAAAATATACTCCCGCATCATTCCCGACTGCGCAACTCCCGGACGTATAATCGAACTCGCAGCCACCAATTCAAGGTACGTCTCGACTTTTAATTTGGACATCAACATCCGCATGGCGGGCGATTCTACGTAAAAACAACCAAGTGCTTTTCCAACCAACAACAACTGACGGACTTTTTCATCCTGCTTAAAATGCGCCACATCGTGAATGTCGTGCGGTGGTTCTTCGGGACGATTGTACGCAATCACCTCCAAGCAATCGTGAATTTTCCCGAGTCCACGCTGACTCAAAATATCGAACTTATACAAGCCAACATCCTCCGCTTCCATCATTGAAAACTGTGTAGTTGGATACCCTTTTGGCGGTAAAAAAGTCGCGGAATACCAGGTCATTGGACGCTCGCTGATCACAATTCCTCCCGAATGTACACTCAAATGCGAGGGCAATCCCTGAATGTACTTGCTGTAACGCAAAACCAAGCGCGAGAATTGGTCCAACTTGTCGAATTGAAACTTCCCACTACTCAAGGTATCAATTTCCGATTTCGGCAAACCAAAGACCTTTCCCAATTCCCGAATAGTCGCCCGATACTGAAAGGTATTGTAGGTACACAGCCATGCGGTATGTGGATAACGTTCAAACAAATAGCGTACAATATCATCGCGATCCTTCCACGAGAAGTCAATGTCAAAATCCGGTGGATTCTTGCGATACAGGTTAATGAAACGCTCAAAATACAGGTCCAATTCGAGCGGATCAACGTCCGTAATGCGTAGCAAATACGCCACGATGCTATTCGCCCCACTCCCGCGTCCGACATGAAAATATCCTTTAGATCGCGCATACGAGGTAAAGTCCCACGTGATGAGAAAATAAGACAAGTAATGCTTCTCTGCGATGACTTCAATCTCCATCTCAATGCGCTCAATGATTTCATCCGTCACGACTTTGTAGCGGTAATCGAGTCCTTCTGCACAGAGTTCTTTGAGCAAGTTGCGATCTCCGTCAATCGTTCCGGTATACGTCGTTGGATTTTGAGGCTTGGCATCGTCACCGAACTCAAAGTTCACGCGGCAACGTCCAAACAAGGCTTCGGTACGCTCAATGATTTCTGGGTACTCGGAAACGCCGGCAGCAAGCGGAGCTTCTTTCCATTCTTGGTAGGAAATAAAACGTTCGTTCTCATCCGCCTGATCTTCTTTTTCCAACTTCGACAGCAAGCAATTGTGGTCAATGGCTCGAAGCAAACGGTGTGCGTTAAAATCCGCCTTCGATTGAAAGACCATTGATTGCAGCGCGAGCAACTTCCCTCTCGGAACCTTCTTGTATTTTATGTTTAAGTAAACTAATTCAGATAGCTGTATTTCAATGTATTCGTGTTCTTTTAGTTTCGCTGGATACTGCTCAATCGAATAACACACATAGCAACTTGAAAAGTGCGGCAAAACCCTTGGAAAAGGGATTTTTCGGTGAATAAACTGACTTAAAAACACATTCAATTCATTCAATCCATGATTGTTTCGCGCAATCACCGTCGCGATTTTCTCACGTTCATTGCGCAGCTCCACACCCACCACTGGAAGAATTCCTTTCCGTTGCGCTTCCCGCACAAAAGCAAGCACGGCACCTGTCGAATTGATGTCCGCCAAGAAAACATAGGGATAGCCGCTATCCGCTGCCCATTGGACAATGGCTTCCGGAGAATGAATGCCATACTTCAAACTAAAATGAGACTTCGTTTTCATAAAAGAGAATACTTACACACGTCGATTTGCGAGCAACATCGGCGGTTCTCCATTAAATGGATTATGGTGTCCGATCGTACGCGCCTCCATACCAATTGCCCGAATCACCGCTCGGTCACCGTAGCGCACCCGAATCTGATCCAGCGCTTTATACAGCGAAGCAAAATGCGTGTCGTTATCAAACAAGTTCAACTGGTGATGTCCAGAAACCAAGGAACTAAAGCGAATGCCAATGAGTCGAACCAGTAGGCGTCGGTTGTAAATGCGCTTAAACAATTCCGTAACGACCGGCAACAACTCATGATCTGCTGCGGTGTACGCAATTTGCTTTTGGAGTGTCTGCGTTTGAAAGTCAGAATAGCGAATTTTAACCGTTACACAGCCCGTCAGCTTCATTCCTCTGCGCAACTGAAAAGCTAAATTCTCCGCCATGGCAGCGAGGATTCCATTCAACTTCACGACATCAATCGTATCTTGATCGAAGGTTCGTTCAGTGGAAATAGACTTCCGCTCGTTGTATTGTTCCACGGGGGAATGATCGATTCCTTGAGCTTTTTTCCAGATACTCACGCCATTCATTCCCAGCGCCCCTTCCATCATCTCCATCGGCATTTCCTGCACTGTTTTGATTTTCCGCACACCAAGATTGCACAAGGTTTGATAGGTCTTGGTTCCCACCATCGGAATTTTCTTCACGGACAAGGGCGCCAAAAAATCGCGTTCCGTCCCGTAGTCGACGTGAATTTGATTGTTCGGTTTTGCTTCACCGGTAGCAATTTTGGACACTGTTTTATTCTGCGACAAGCCAAAGGAGATGGGTAATCCCGTTTCCTTCAGGATACGCTGACGCAGTTCTCCCGCATACTTAAAGGTACCGAAGAAGCGGTCCATTCCCGTGAAATCAATGTAGAATTCATCGATGGACATTTTCTCATACACGGGAACAGCCTCGCGGATGATTTCAGTTACATCGCGCGAGTATCCACTATACGTTTGTGTATTCCCCTTAATGACAATGGCTTCCGGACATCTTTCCCTCGCCATTTTCATCGGCATGGCGGAATGAATTCCAAACTGCCTTGCCTCATAGCTACAGGAAGCAACCACTCCTCGGTCACTTGTCCCGCCAATCAAAATGGGTTTTCCAACTAAACGACTATCTAATAAACGTTCACAGGAGACAAAAAACGTGTCTAGGTCCATGTGAACAATCGAACGCAATACTGACATGATCAAAAAGATTAAAGTAAATGCGTGCTATCGTTGGTCCAACAAAGTTACTAAAATGATTAGATATTCATCTTTTATTTTGATGATATTTTAATCATATTGATATTTTTCACTAAATTCAATAGAAAAAAAAGAAAGATGGAACTAACAACAATCAAAAACAGCATTCACGAAATCAGGGGAAAACGCGTCATTCTTGATTATGAATTGGCGAAAATGTATGAAGTAGAAACGCGTGTATTAAAACAAGCCGTCCGCAGAAACATCGATCGATTTCCGGAAGATTTTATGTTTGAACTGACAGAAGAGGAAATGAAAAACTTGACATCACAAATTGTGATGTCAAGTTGGGGAGGTACCAGACATGTAATATTCGCTTTCACAGAACAAGGAATAGCCATGCTATCAAGTGTACTAAAAAGTAAATTGGCCATTCAAATCAACATTTCCATCATGCGTGCATTTGTGATGATGCGTCAATGGAGCCTCACCTATCATGAACTAGCGGAGCGATTAGACGAGTTGGAACGTAAACACGGACAGCGCTTTGATGGCATTGAACAAGTGTTAAATTACTTTATACAGAAAGACAAACAAAGCGCTCAGCAGAATCAAAGAAAACAAGTGGGGTATAATAAATAATGGAATTAACAACAATCAAAAACAGCATTCACGAAATCAGGGGAAAACGCGTCATTCTTGATTATGAATTGGCGAAAATGTATGAAGTAGAAACGCGTGTATTAAAACAAGCCGTGCGCAGAAACATCGATCGATTTCCGGAAGATTTTATGTTTGAACTTAGTTTAGATGAAATGAAAAACTTGGTATCACAAAATGTGATACCATCATTAAAATATTTCGGTGGAGCTAAGGTTTATGCATTTTCAGAGCAAGGGGTGGCCATGCTATCAAGTGTGCTCAAAAGTAAATTGGCCATCATGCGCGCCTTTGTCATGATTCGACAATGGGCATTCACGCACCAGGAACTTTCCGAGAAGTTAACAGCGCTTGAAAAACAACACCAGCAAAAATTCAAGGACATCGATCAAGTGCTCACGTATTTACTGCAAAAAGATCAGACTAAAATCAAACTAGCACCAAGAGAAAAAGTGGGCTATAAAAAATAAATGATGGAATTAACAACAATCAAAAACAGCATTCACGAAATCAGAGGAAAGAAAGTCATACTTGACTTTGAATTAGCCAAAATGTATCAAGTGGAAACAAAATACCTAAAAAGAACGGTAAGAAATCATTTGAAGAGATTTCCATCAGATTTCATGTTTGAGTTAAGCAATGATGAGTGGAATGACTTGAGGTGCAAAAACAGCACCACAAGTTGGGGTGGACAACGCTATCTTCCATTTGCATTTACCGAGCAAGGAGTCGCCATGTTAAGCGGCTTGCTCAATTCTGATTTGGCCATTGAAATGAACATAGCCATCATGCGCGCCTTTGTCATGATTCGACAATGGGCATTCACGCACCAGGAACTTTCCGAGAAGTTGACGGCGCTTGAAAAACAACACCAGCAAAAATTCAAGGACATCGATCAAGTGCTCACGTATTTACTGCAAAAAGATCAGGCTAAAATCAAACCAGCACCAAGAGAAAAAGTGGGGTATAAAATATGAACTAAAACAGTAGAAGTCCCCTACTTTTTAACATCAAGTATTTAGAGCGAATTCGTCCTTTATTCGATGATTGATGAAATATTTTTCTATTTTTATAAATCGTTGATCAATGAGGCATAGCAAACAGATGGATGTTGAGCTTAAGAGAATTCATGAGGGGTATAAGTAAGTTATAACCAATGGTTAGAAGTAAAAATAGAGAACTACAAAAAATCCAATGATAAATTATACACCGACAATTAGTTATAAATCAAGATTATTTATACTGATTATTTGCCTTACTTTTATGGTGTCTTGCACCGTAACTAATAATTTGTATGTTACCAATCCCAACCCAATGGGCAAAGGGAATTCGGAGGGTTATTTGGGCATAGGTGCCGGTGTGAAAGCAAAAATAGATTCGATAAACAATACTACTGGCAAAATATCTTTTACAAATAAGATTTCAAACGCTCCTATTTTATCAGTAGGTGGGCAATGGGGTGTTTCGAATCAAACAGATGTCAGGTTTGCATTGCATTTACCATATGTTCTTGGTGGCGTGGGTCTACGGGCGGGGTTACAACATAGTTTTATGGATCCTAGTGCAAAGATGAATTTTGCAATTGGCTTTGATTTAGGAGTTGTTTTTGCTAAAGATTCCATAGAAATATTTGGCTCAAAAAGTTCTTTGTATAGAGAAACCAATGGAGGATTAAACGCTGATATTTTTATTCCATTTGGTGTTAATCTAAAAAAAGATATTTCAATAATTCTTACACCCCGATATAGTTTCAATAGAATATATATTCGTGAATTTCAATTAAATAATAACACCTCTAATTTTAATTTTGGATACCCAGCATTATCTATAGGGATTAGGAAAAGGCAATTTTATTTTGAAACAACCGCCATTTACTACGACAGACAGGTTTTCCCACTTTTTGGTATAGTTATATTATTCAAAAACTAATTTATAACTAGGCAATGTCAAATACCACTGGCTATAACAGCACATTTGCAATAGGCGGGATTTCGTGTTCAGCAGATAGTTTTGTAGTTGCAGAGAGCTTAGTTCTCCGCATCAATATTTGTGGTAAAAATCCCGCCCATCGCAAATCTGCAAAACGTTAGCAAACATTAATAGCATTGTCTTGTCCTGAAATATGCAATCATCATTATTTATAATGTTTCTTAATAAGGATAATATTTGTATACTTGCATCAAAAACAAAATGATGAAAAAGATTCTACTTTCTTTAATTTTTGCTTTAGGGCTAACTCAAACAACACAAGCACAAGTTAGTTGCGACATGATGAACTTAATAGTTAATGTATCTGATACTGGTTTGGTTAAATTATATCATCCCGGTCACTATTTAACTTGGCCACAAAGTGAAAATGTTATTGTGTGGGAGATTACAGATTCTCAAGGTAATATTATTGCTGACGATACTTTAATTAATAACAGTGATTTTTTGTTTTATCATAATATTCCTCTCACCGATACAATGAATGTTACTGCACTATTAACAAATGACTCGGCTGGAATTGCATGTTTGATAGAAGATAAATTATATTGGGAAGTAACAACTATTGGAACTTCTGTTTTGGGAAGGTGGGAATTTGTTTATGATAATGTAGGTGTAGATGTAACAAATACAGTAGGTATTGATGATATCGAACCTACCACTGCAAGTGTATATCCAAATCCATCAAGTGATGTAATAAATATAAGCTTAAATAAAGGTCAACTTTTAAAAATAGAACTATTTAGTATGACTGGTAGGCTAATATTTAAAAAGGATTTAAATTCCAAAACATATGCATTAAATATTGGTGATTATCCATCTGGCGTCTATCTGGTGAGAGTTTTTAACCAAAATAATGACATCGTAAACACAAAGATTTTAAAAGAATAACGTTTGCTAACAGCACCTACAAGAAATTGGCGGTTCAGTGGTTAAATGAAGCTTTGTGCTTCGTCTCAAGTTCAGTGCTGGCAGACAGTTTTGTGCTCCGATCCCGATAGCTATCGGGACGCCAACTTCTTGTAGCTTCAAAACGTTAGCAAACATTAAAAAGAAAAGATGAAAAAGAAATCAGTTTCACTAATAATCACAATCCTTACCTTAGGACTAACAAGCTATGGGCAAGTGCAAATAGGTAATAATATTGATGGAGAAAATCCAGGAGACCTATCAGGTCATTCAGTAGCCATTTCGGCTAATGGAAACATAGTCGCTATTGGTGCTATTGAAAATAATGACGGTGGAAGTAGATCGGGTCATGTGAGGGTATATGAAAATGCAGGCGGTACTTGGACACAAATAGGCGAAGATATTGCCGGAGAGGCTGTGGACGATCGGTCAGGATGGTCATTGGCTCTATCTGCAGATGGTGGTATAGTTGCCATTGGTTCTGATTTAAATAATTCATGGAGGGGTCAAGTGGAGGTGTATGAAAATATAGGAGGCACCTGGACACAAATAGGTGAAGATATTGAAGGTGAAAACTTTCAAGATATATCAGCAACAAGTATATCATTATCAAACGATGGGAGTATCATAGCTATTGGTGCGCCACGTAGCGATGGCACTGCAAATAATTCTGGACATGTTAGAGTTTTTGAAAATTCGGGTGGATCATGGATACAAATAGGTCAGGATATTGACGGTGTGCAGGAACAAGGTCGACTAGGTAATTCGGTAGCACTAAATGGTGAAGGGAACATTGTTGCTATTGGTGCCTCTCAAAATGACGAGAATGGCACAAATACAGGTGAGGTTAAAGTCTACGAAAACATAAATGGTACTTGGACTCAGCTAGGTGGAGACATCAATGGTGTAGTCGAATTTGAGGATTCGGGTTATAGAGTTGCGTTATCCGAAGTTGGAGATATAGTAGCTATTAGTTCAGCGAGCAGCAATGCCAATGGCCTGCATTCGGGTCATGTACGAATTTTTGAATACCTGGGAGGCGTCTGGACACAAATAGGTGATGATATAAATGGGGAAGCAAGTGAAGATTATTTTGGTTGGTCGATGGCGCTGTCCGCAAGCGGAAACATTATAGCCATTGGCTCGCTATGGAATGATAACAATGGAAGTGACGCAGGTAATGTTAGAATTTTTCAAAATCTAAGTGGAGTTTGGACACAAATAGGTGAGAGTATTAACGGAGAGGCTGCTAATGACAATTCAGGTTATTCGGTAGATATTTCGGCTGATGGTAATACCGTAGCTATTGGCGCTAAGTTTAGTGATGGCAATGGTAGCAGTTCAGGCCAAGTAAAGGTGTTTGATCTAACGCAATCTGTTCTGTCAATTCCCACAATTGATTTAGAAACCACATTAAGTTTATTTCCAAATCCATCAAGGGATTTCATAAAAATACAATTAGAGGCAGATCAGATTGAAAAGATAGAACTATATAGTCTGACAGGTAAACTAATTTTCAAAACGGATTTGAATTCTAATATATTCATTTTAGATACCGCCAATTATCCTTCCGGAACTTATCTCTTGAAAGTTTTTAGTCAAAATCATGGCTGCATAAATACAAAGTTTATAAAGGAATAACGTTCGCAAACAACACCTACAAAAAATTGCCGGTTTAGTGCTTCGTATGACAGTTTTGTGGTTAATAAAACATTCGTTCTTCGTATGAACATATGTGGTAAAAATCGCCAACTTCTTGTTTCCGCCAAACGTTAAGGGCAAGCTATCGATCCAATTGCCCAAAAAAAACAATTAAAAACAAACAAAACATGAAAAAGAAAAATTTACTAATGACAACAATTGCAATCTTCGGATTAGCAACGATTTCAATGGCTCAAGTTCCTTCGTATGTACCCACAAATGGACTTGTTGGTTGGTGGCCGTTTAATGGAAATGCCAATGATGAAAGTGTAAATGGGAATAATGGAACTGTGAATGGACCTACTTTGACAACAGATAGGTTTGGAAATACGAATAGTGCTTTTAGCTTCACAAATAATTCAATAAGTGTTTTAAACTCCAATTTTGCAGCTTTTGGATCAAATTCATTCTCTTGTTCTGTTTGGGTAAAATATACAAATCCCGGGAATAGTTTAGGCAATTTTGTTCGATACGGAAATGGTGTTAATGGTCCTGGTTGGGGAATGAGGTATACTGGAGATAGTAAGATTAACTCTTTAGAATATAGTGTTACTAATAATAATATTACTTCTAGTCTTGCATACAACGATAATAACTGGCATAACATAATATTTGTTAAGGATGTTAATAATCTATCAGTAATACTTTACATTGACGGAGTATTAATCAATACTGTTTCCATGATGTCAAGTTACATAAACGATATTTCTATTGGACTCCCATTCAATATTGGCACAGCAAATGGGTATGAAAATTTTATTGGTAGTTTAGATGATATCGGCATTTGGAACCGCGCTTTAACACAATGCGAAATTCAAGTCCTATATGATGTACAGTTAGGGTCTCAATCAATTTCAGCAGGTATCGACCAAACCTTGTGCAGTGGCGACAGCATAGCTTTAAGTGCATCTGGAGGCATTAATTACCAATGGAGCAACAACGTGTTAGATAGTCAAACATTTGCGCCCACTCAAAGTAATGTATATGTGGTGAATGGTACCGATGCCTTAGGTTGTCAAGGTTCAGATACAGTAATGATAACCGTTTTGGAAAACGCTACAAGCACACTCAATGAAACGGCCTTAGATTCCTATACCTTGAATGGCCAAACCTATACTGAAAGTGGCACTTATTCACAAACCATACCTTCTGCAAATGGTTGCGATAGTGTTATTACCCTAAACCTAACGTTAAACTTCACAGGCTTACCTCAAGATGAAACTACATTATTTGTGTTATATCCAAATCCAGCTTCAGAACAAATCACCATTAAAACGGATGAAGGAATGATTGGCAAAGAATATGTCTTGTACGATCAAGTAGGTAAGTTGATAACAAAAGGAAAAATAACGGGTCTAAATACAAGTTTGTTTTTACAAGGCCTTGCACGTGGTTTGTACTCCATAGTGATCCAAGGTCAAGAAAAGAAGAGCTTTACAATTAGCAAAGAATAAGCCATTCCTTAACAGCGTGTAAGCGCAACCCTCTGGGTATGCGCCTACACGCAAACCGTTATAGGCAAGCGTGAACCGAAATTACCGAATCGTTAAACAATTAAAACAAACAAAAAATGAAAAAGAAAAATTTACTAATGACCGCAATTGCAATCTTCGGACTTGCAACAACTTCATTAGCTCAAATTGGATTTGTATGTAATAACAGTGGCAACGTATACAAAACAACAAACGGAGGTTCAAGTTGGACTGGAGACTTTGTATCCGGATCATTGACAGGAATTAGCTTTGTTAATGCTAATACTGGATTTGTATGTAATAATAGTGGCAACGTATACAAAACAACAAACGGAGGTTCAAGTTGGACTGGAGACTTTGTATCCGGATCATTGACAGGTATCAGTTTTATTGGAACTAATGTGGGAATTGATGAATTTGGCTCAAGTAATTTGTTTTCCGTTTATCCTAACCCTGCTCAAAGTATAATCAATGTTAAAGCAGATGCCAAACTTATTGGTTCAGCTTACATAGTTTATGACAACACAGGAAAAGTAGTTTTATCAGGAAAAATATCTTCTGAAAATACAAGCATTGAATTGGGTAATTTATCGGTAGGTATTTATTTGTTTAATGTAGGAGAAAATTTGAAACAGACATTTAAGGTGATTAAAGAATAAGCCAGCCCTTAACAGCGTGCAAGCGCCATAAACCCTGCCGCAGGCGCAACACAGGGTTACGAGCGCCTGTGCGCAAACCGTTAGCGTTCATTGGAAAAACGGAAACGACTCAGAAAACAATTAAAAACGATAAATAAAAACGAATATTAACAAGTAAAAAACAAGATGACAAAAAACAAATCAAAACCACTGACAATGCTTGGAATAACAATGCTATTTGCTGTTGGGCTCCGCGCTCAAAGTATTCATTTCAATTACACCGATGGCACCAATGCTTCTTATAATTTGGAGGATGTGCGGAAAATTACCTTTGATTCAGACCTGATGAATCTCCATTTGTTGGATGGTAGTGTGTATGGTTGGAATGTAAGCACAATTGGCGATTACCAATATAATGAATCTTCCTTAAATGTGCAAGAGTGGCTGAATAGCGCGAATGCGTGGGAGGTTGTGATTTTTCCGAATCCGACAAGCACAAATTTGAATTTACGTTACAATCTACCTAAAGATGATGAGATAACTATTGCATTGTTTGAAATGCAAGGAAAACTCATTCTGCAAAAAAGCTTAGGTAAACAAGTATCTGGAGAACAGCAGCAAACTCTTGATGTAAGCAATTTGCACGAAGGTTCGTATGTGTGTCGTATTAAAGGCCAGCACCAAACAGTGACTAAAACAGTAATAAAAAACTAAAGAATATGAAAATAAAAGTATATTTCTTCGCACTAACAGTAATGAGTGCATTCGTGTTGCAAGCGCAAACCATTATGAACATTCACCAGAGTAACGGAACCGTATTGCAAATTCCTTTGAACACCATAGATAGTATTACCTACACTATACCCAATCCCGGCAATTTAGCTACGCTTACCACAACCGCTGTCAGTTCAATTTCTGAAACCACTGCTATCTCTGGAGGCAATATCACCAATGATGGGGGAACTCTCATCACACAGCGTGGTATTTGCTACGGTACAAACCCTTCACCTACAACTGCAAACACGACAATTATAAGCGGCGGCGGTACAGGAAGTTTTATAAGCAACTTAACCGGTTTAACTTCTAGCACAACCTATTACTTGCGTGCTTATGCCACCAACAGCGCTGGAACCGCTTATGGAAATGAGTTGAGTTTTACAACCTCGGCAGTTGGTAGTAATATTGTGAGTAATCCCGGTGCAGGAGTAACATTTGATGGTTACACCTACGCAAGTATTGTATTGGGCAACGGCCAAGAATGGATGGCAGAAAACCTAAGAACCACCACTTACGCCAATGGTGACCCAATACCAAATGTAACAGATAATACGCAATGGTCAAGCTTAACCACAGGTGCCTGGGCACATTACAACAACGACAACCAATATGAAAACCCTTATGGTAAGTTGTATAACTGGTACACCGTAGCAGACACACGCAATGTATGTCCAACAGGCTGGCATGTGCCAACAGATGCAGAATATACTCTTCTGACCGATTATTTAGGAGGTGAACCTATTGCAGGCGGAAAAATGAAAACTACTGGTAGTCAGTATTGGCAAAGCCCCAATATTAATGCTACAAATGAAAGTGGTTTTTCAGGTCAACCAGCTGGGAGCAGAATTGATATTGGCACATTCTATTTAATATTAAGCCATGGTGGCTTTTGGAGCAATTCTGAGATTGATGTCAATAATTCATTGGTTCGAATTCTTTATTATAACAATGATGATGTGCTTAACGATATTAATGCTAAGAAGAATGGTTTGTCAGTTCGTTGCCTCAGGGATTAATTTTACCTATATCGGAGTGGAAGGACGATAATTTTCCGCGGCTGGTGCTGAGCCTGTAGAAGTAAGCGGTCGATTTTTTTGAAAATGGTACTTTACAGTGAACTTCCAGTATATAAAGCTACTTACGACTTATTATTGGCTATTTTTCGGTTTACAAAAGATTTCGTTAAGGAGTATAAATATACGGTTGGGGAGAGTTTGAAAAAGGAGACGATTAAGAAGAACCAACGAAACGCTAACAGCAAGCAAGCGCCAGCCAGGTTCTTACTTCAGTGGATCGTTTTGTTTGTAAAAAGTATGTTTTATCTTCGGAGAAACGTTCTTGTGAAAAGTGGGCCGATCGCTTGCTTGCAAACCGTTAAGGGCAAGCTCAAGAGAAAATTGCTCAATGGTTAAACAATAAAAAAACAAAAAATGAAAAAGAAAAATTTACTAATGACAGCAATTGCAATCTTCGGATTAGCGACAATTACATTTGGGCAGACAGTACCATCTTATGTTCCAACAAGTGGCCTTGTGGGTTGGTGGCCTTTTAATGGTGATGCAAATGATGAAAGTGGAAATGGGAATAATGGAACGGTAAATGGGGCGACTGTGACTGCTGACCGGTTTAATTCTTTAAATGCTGCCTACCATTTGGATGGAAATGGTGATAATATCTATGTTGCAAATAATTTTTTCGACAATGGTTCAGTAGGTTGGAGTCTTTCTGTTTGGTACAATTTAGATCAACTGTCAAATCCAAATAATGGAAATTCCAGCCATTTACTCTTTAATACCAGCCCACATAATGGAATGGGGTTTGGTTTGAATTGGGGTAGTTCTTCTAAATACTCTTTATCTTTGGGTAACGGAACTCCAGCTACTAGTTGGAATACGTCAATTTTTAATGCACAATCCAATCAAAATATCACTCTAAATTCTTGGAAACATGTTGTACTAGTTAAATCTGGAAATACATATTCGCTATATATTGACGGTGTTTTTGATCTTAATTGGGCCTCCAATACTACAATTTCAAGCTATTTTTATCAAATGTATTTTGGGTCAACTGATCCTGGTGCCAGTAATGAGGTAATAATTGGCGATATAGATGACATCGGTTGCTGGGACAGAGCCTTAACCGCATGTGAAGTGAAAGACCTTTACAATGCTCAACTCAATTCAAGTACTTCTATTCAAGCTGGAACTGATGTGTCTATTTGCGAAGGCAATGATGTGATATTTAATGGTTCGGGTGGATCTAATTACACTTGGAATAATGGCGTTCAAAACGGCGTGGCTTATACACCAACAATCTCACAAGAGTATATTGTTATTGGACAAGATGCTAATAACTGTTACGGTACAGATACAATTTATGTTGAACTTATTCCGAACACTACCGCTACTCAAACAGAGACGGCTCTTGATTCATACACTTGGCCGATAAATAGCCAAACATATACACAATCAGGAAATTATACTGCTGTAATTCCAAATGCAGCAGGTTGTGACAGTACAATTACGCTTGACTTACAGTTAGATTTTACTGGCATCAATGAATTTTCTGAAGACAATTTGTTTACTGTCTTTCCAAACCCTGCACAAAACATAATTAATGTAAATGCAGACAGCAAACTTATTGGTCATGTTTATTCCATTTATGATAACACCGGAAGAGTTGTCTTAAATGGTAAACTTAACTCTCAAAACACAACAATTGAGTTGAGCAATTTATCAGGAGGGATTTATATGTTTAGTGTTGGAGAAAACATGAAACAGACATTTAAAGTGATTAAAGAATAAGCCAGCCCTTAACGGCGTGCAAGCGCCATAAACCCTGCCGCAGGCGCAACACAGGGTTACGAGCGCCTGTGCGTGGCACGTTAAAAAAATTTACATACATTTAAAAAAACAAACAATGGCAACAGTAACAATAAAGGGTAATCCTTTTCAAACAACAGGCGAGCTTCCAACGGTTGGACAAACAGCACCAGATTTTTCATTGGTTAAAGAAGATCTTTCCGCTCTGACCTTAAGCGATTTCAAGGGAACAAATTTGATTCTGAATATCTTTCCAAGTATTGATACACCAACGTGCGCCACATCGGTTCGCACGTTTAACCAGCGCGCTGCAGCGATGGAGAACACAAAAGTGGTGTGTGTTTCCCGCGATTTACCTTTTGCACAGAAACGTTTTTGTGGCGCAGAGGGAATTGAACATGTGGTAAACGCTTCCGATTTTGCTGAAGGAGCTTTTGGGAAAACGTACGGAATAGAAATGGCGAATGGACCTCTGCAGGCCTTGCATGCTAGAGCGATTGTGGTAATTGATGCCAACGGAATTATCAAACATGCCGAATTGGTTGGAGAAATTGCAGATGAACCAAACTATGACACGGCAATTGCTGCTTTGAGCTAAACGAATAAAGTGGTTTGTAATCATTAGGACTTTCGTCATTTAAATTAAAAAGACAAATGGCCATTAAAAACAAAATAAATGCAGAAGCGAAGCGTGAATGGTTTGCCATCCTCACAACCTCTGCCATTTCTGCAGTGTTTGCCTTGATGGGAATTTATGTCATCAAAGACTACGGATTAGCTATTTTTATTTTCATCCCCTTTTTAATGGGATCCCTGCCATCCTTTATTTACAGCCGTAAAAAGGAACTAACATGGAGGAAATCTTGGAAAATGGCCTTGCTTACACTAACTGTTTGCACCGCTTCACTCCTATTATTCGCTATTGAAGGATTGATTTGCATTGTAATGGCCTTGCCGATTGCGATATTATTTCAATTCATTGGCTGTCTACTCGCATTCACCTATTTAAATCGTTCCAAGAACAAGGACATAAAACCCATGTTTATCTTCATTGCACTAATTCCACTTGTCCAATGGACTGAGAAAAATATTCAGCCTGAAGTTAAGCCTGTCCACACTTCCATCATTATTCACGCGTCTCCTGAACAAGTTTGGAAACAAGTCATCGAATTCCCTCGATTATCAGCACCAACAGAATACTTGTTCAAAGCTGGAATTGCCTATCCAACACATGCCACCATAAAAGGATCTGGCGTTGGATCCGTTCGTTACTGCCATTTCACAACCGGATGCTTTGTTGAACCCGTTAAAATTTGGGATGAACCAAAATTGCTGCAATTTTCCGTATTAGAGCAACCTGCACCGATGAAGGAATTGAGCTTTTGGGACATCGATGCGCCACATTTACACGATTATTTCGTTTCGAAGAAAGGGCAGTTTAAACTAACACCAATGGCAAATGGCGATACCAAGCTGGAAGGAACCACTTGGTATTATCACAATATTCGTCCGGCAACATACTGGAGAACATGGAGCGATTACATCATTCACAAAATTCACTTACGCGTGTTGACACACATCAAAAAGAATGCAGAAAAAAATGTCAAAATGTCATCCTGAAAAACTTGGAACACAAATTGACAGATAACAGTAAATAAACAACAAAAACAACGATTATGAAACCGATTTACATTGTATTAGCGAGTATTGGAGCTATTATTCTTTTCACTTTTTTAGGCTACCGCAGCCTTTTTAACAATGCCGTTGGCTACCAAGAAACGGTGGACGAAAAATGGTCCAACGTGCAATCAGCGTATCAACGTCGTGCGGATTTGATTCCTGCATTGGTGAAACAAGTGAAAGCTGGATCGAAAAACGAACGTGAAATCCTGACACAAGTGACACAAGCAAGAGCTGGAATCGTGAACGCGAAAACACCAGACGATTTAGAGTTGATGGGTAGAAAAATCAACACTGCCATTAACTTGGCGTACGAAGCGTATCCAGAATTGACTTCGACGAAATTGTTCGTGGATTTTGGTCGCGCTGTGGAAGGATCTGAAAACAGAATCAACTACGCACGCGACGAATACAACGGTTCCGTGAAAACGTACAACACGCACATCCGTAGCTTCTTCGCAAGCATGTTCTTGAACCGCGAAGAATTCGGCAAGAAAGAAGGATTTAAAGCGAATGCAGGAAGTCAAGACGCACCTGATTTCGAATTGGAATGATCAACAAAGAAGAAAACGACCTAATCGTAGCAGCGATTCAAATAGCTGAACAACAAACCTCTGGTGAAATTCGCGTGCACATTGATAAAAAATGTAGCTCGGATCCAGTGAAACGCGCTGTTCAAGTATTTGAAAAGTTAGGCATGCACAACACTGCCTTGCGAAATGGTGTACTCATTTACGTATCGTTTAGCGATCGAAAATTAGCCATCATAGGCGATCAAGGAATCGACGCTGTTGTTCCTGCAGATTTCTGGGTGAGTACCAAGGATCAAATGATTCACTGCTTTAAAGAAAATCGTTTTGCCGATGGAATCATCGCTGCCATCACAGAAGCTGGAATGCAACTGAAATCCTTTTTTCCTTACATGGAAAACGACGAAAACGAATTAACCAACGAAATAAGCACGGAAGCATGAGAAAGATCATAAGCCTTTTCCTCGTTTGCTTCACAGCCCTTTTCACTTGGAGTCAGATTCCAACTGCTCCTAACCCACCTCGATTCTTCAACAACTTTTCCCAAACGGGAATTATCAGTGAGGAACAAGGAGCGGAATTGGAAGCGATGTTGGACCAATTCGAACAAGAAACCAGCAACGAAATCACCGTAGTCATTGTGGATGATCTCAATGGCGACGAAGCTTGGCACTACGCTTCCGAACTTGGCGAAAAATGGGGTGTTGGAAAAGCGGACAAAGACAATGGAATTATAATTCTGGTCAAACCAACCAAAGAAAAAGGCGGACACCAAGTGTTCATCTCTCCCGGACGTGGATTGGAAGGCGCCGTAACCGATATTTCTTGTGGTGAAATCGTGGACAATGAACTGATCCCAAATTTCAAAAAAGGAGATTACTTCACGGGGATTAAAAATGCGATTGTCGTTTTAGCGAAAATGGCCAAAGGGGAAATCAATGAAAAGTCTTACCGAAAAGCAATTCACAAAAACGACCTCGTAAGTTCGATTTTTGGTTTCCTTCTCATCATAGTCCTTGTTATTCTGCTCATCCGAAAAGGTGGACGTGGAGGCAATGGCACTACTTTTGGACGCGGTGGATTCTTCGTTGGAGGATTTGGCACAGGTGGTGGCTTTGGCGGAGGTAGCTCTGGTGGCGGCGGATTCGGTGGCGGTAGTTTCGGTGGAGGTGGTTCCGGTGGAAGTTGGTAATAAAAAAAGAGATCATGAAATTAAAAAGTTTACTTGTCCTTGTTCTATTTGTTCAATGCACCTTTGCACAAAAGACCTACAAAATAGCATTCTATAACACGGAAAACCTATTCGACACCATCGATGGACCAAATGACGACGCAGAGTTTTTGCCAACGTCCAAATCACAATGGAATGGAACGCGTTACAACGAAAAACTGACGCACATCCGTCAAGTGATGAACGACTTAAATCGTCCGATGGTTGTTGGATTTAGTGAAATTGAAAATAAAAGCGTTCTGACGGATTTAATCAAAGAAGGATACTCCACATACGGAATCGTTCATTATGAAAGTCCTGACCTACGTGGAATCGATGTCGGAATGATCTACGACAAGAAACTATTGAGCTTAAAAGAATCGGGGAAAATCCGTTTTGTCCTTCCAGGCGACACCACTCCCCTCACCCGCGACATCGTTTGGGCGAAATTCAAATGCAACAAGGAATACATTTACGTGATGGTCAATCACTGGCCGAGTAGACGTTCCGGAACAGATACAAGTGAACCAAAACGCATCAAAGCAGCGGAAGCTGGTGCACAGTTCATTGATTCGATCATGAAAATCAATCCGTTAGCGAAAATCGTTTACTTGGGAGATTTAAATGACCATCCGCAGGACAAAGCTCCTCAAATCATTCAACAACGATTGATTCCGGCGATTACAGCAGCTTCTGGTGAATTCGGGGGGTCATACAACTACAAAGAGGAATGGGGTATATTAGATCACATCTATGTGTCCAAAGGAATGTCAACAGGTTCCGTTCGTTTGAAAGAAAACTCCGGTAAAATTTCTTCCTTCCCTTACTTAATTACCGAATACAAAGGAAATAAAGTTCCTTTCAGAACGTATGCTGGTGATAAATTTCTAGGTGGATACAGCGATCACCTACCGGTGTCAATCGAGATTTTAGTTCCGTAGTTTTTCTCCATTCCCTTAAATTGATATGGAAGTTTTTCCTTGTAGAGGAATTTCTTTTGAATAGATTCGAAGGGACGATAAACGTAGTAAACGTAATTGTTGTGCACTCGGATTTTATCCACGTAGCGAAACGTTAACTTCACTTTTTCGCTAATCTCTCCCGTTTTTATGTTCACGAGTCCAAGGTAGCAATAGCCGTCTTTTTCATACGTCGTATAAATGGAACCTGTCACGCGGTCTTGAATCACATTCCGCCTCCACCCTGTTTCCTTTGCTTGATAATGGTGATACAGTGGAATGGAATCCATCAGATTTCCGTCAATGGAATAAACCAACAAGACATCCTTTGGATAGTTAAAAATAAGAATGGAATCGTTTCGATGAAACATCGGCGCATAGACTTCCTGGTAATAAATCGATTGCGTAAAGTAATTCGCTCCAATGTAAATCTCTGCATCGATTCCCGTTTCGAGTTCCTTGTTTTTCGCCCAAAGTTTCGTTCGGACATCCATCCATTTGTATTCAGAACGATACAGTTCCATCATCAAATCATCTTTGATATTCACGATGGATTTATACGATGAATCCAATTTATCGTAAACGTAATAATCGAAAGCTGGATAAATCTTGCTGAAATCCGAAAAGAAGATCTTTGATGTATTCGTGTCGACAATCGGTTCAATGTACTTGAAATAATAGTCCTTCGGTATTTGCCCCAATTCAATTTGATCTCCATCCGAATACACGCCATAGACATGTTCCTTACAAATGACATGCGCATTCCCACGGAAATCTCGTTTTAATTCAATGGCGGCATCGTTCAGTAAGACACTTGACTTGGTTTCTTCTCCGTCGAACAAGATCAATTCACTGCCCTTTTGCAATTGCTTCGGATAAGCCAAAAGAATGATGTCACCGTTTGCTTGCACTTCAAAATCACCGACGCTCAATCTTTTGGAACCAAAAACGGTATCTGGAACGCCTACCGATTTCACGATGACTTCCTTCGAAAGTTGGATGCGCATGGAAATTAATAGTACCTCTATACGAATGGTATCCTTGCGCTCCTTGAAATGAAATTCAATGTTAGTCGTTTGGTAAATCGCATGACGAAAATCAAAATACAAGGTTTGCCCAAGGTTGATTTTGTTCAATGGATAATCTGTCACACCATTAACAGTTGTTTGATAGACAATCGAATCGCCTCTTAAAAATTGCGACATGGAAATACCGACATTGGAAACTAAATCGCCAGTGCGCTTATCCAAACAAGTCACGCGCAACACTTGCGTATGGGCTAAATGGACAACAAAGGTCAGTAAAAATAAAAAGTAGAATCTCATGACTTAGGTGAGACGCAAAGAAAAGAAAAATTCCACAAGGAAATTATACGCGAACGTTCCAATTGAACACATCCGCTTCTTTACCTGATTTCAAATCATCCATGTGTTGTTTGATTCGATTGGATATGGTACGTGTTTCAAATGCCGGCAATTCTAGGATTTCGTCACGGTAACCAATCACAATAATCTGAGCAATGGTTGCAGCTGTTCCAGCTCCAAACGCATCTTCCAGTGTTCCGTTTTTCGTCGCTGTCACTATTTCTTCTACTGAAACTTGACGTTCTTCAATTTCGATTCCCCAGCTTGCTGCTAGTTCTAAAACAGAACGTTTCGTTATTCCTCTTAAAATGGTATCTGAATCCTCAGAAGGTGTAATTAACTTCCCTCCAATTTGGAAAATGATGTTCATTGTTCCAGATTCCTCGATGTACAAATGTTCTTTCGCATCCGTCCAAACTAACTGGTGGAATCCTTCCATCTGACATTGTTTTGCTGGATACAAAGAAGCACCGTAGTTTCCGGCAGCTTTCGCACGTCCAACTCCACCTTTCGCTGCACGCGTATAATACTCTTCGATTTTCACTCGAACAGGTTCCGCGTAGTAAGCTCCAACAGGAGAGGTGATGACCATGAATTTGTAGGTGTCAGATGGTTTTATTCCAACTAATTCATCCGTACCAAACAAAAATGGACGAATGTACAATGAGTATCCTGGTCTATTGGTCACCCACTCTTTATCAAGAGCAACCAATTGTTTAATTGCTTCAACGAAAATTTCTTTTGGTACTTCCGGCATACACATGCGCGCTGCGGATTCTGCAAAACGTTTCGCATTCATATCCGGTCGAAACAAAATAACTTCGTCTTCTACGTTTTTATATGCTTTCAAACCTTCGAAAATGGATTGTCCATAATGCAAAGCGGACATAGCTGGATGCATGGAAATAGGTTGAAAAGGCATGATTTTACCTTGCTGCCATTCTCCATCCGCATACTCCATGATGAACATATGATCAGAAAAAATCCTGCCAAATGGTAAATTGTCCCAATCTACTTGAGATAACGTAGAATGAGGGTTTTTTTCAACTGAGAAATGAAGAGAAGTAGTTGACATACGCGTATTTTGTTGCGCGAATATACGGCCTTTATTCCTCCTTCACAACTTATTTTATTCACAAGACAATTCTTGTACTTTTGTACTATATTAGTAATGGTGAGTAAAAGCGAAGAGGTCTTAAAACAATATTGGGGATTCGATCAGTTTAGGCCGAATCAAAAAGCGATTGTAGCAGATGCCATCGCAGGAAAGGATGTGCTCGCACTTTTACCAACAGGAGGAGGGAAATCCATCTGCTTTCAAGTTCCTGGATTAATAAGAACAGGCATCACCATTGTTGTTTCTCCTTTAATTGCTTTGATGCAGGATCAAGTAGATAACCTCAATAAACGGGGAATTAGAGCGAAAGCAATTACTTCAGGGATGAGCTACAAAGAAATCGATTACATCTTGGATAACGCACGTTTTGGCGGACTTGACTTTCTGTACACTTCACCGGAAAGATGTCAGTCGGATTTGTTTATTGAGCGTTTTAAATTAATGCCTGTTGGATTGCTTGTTGTCGATGAAGCACATTGTATTTCTGAATGGGGACATGATTTTCGCCCAAGCTTCATGCACATTAAAGACCTTAGAACCATTAAACCAGAAGTTCCTGTCTTAGCCTTAACGGCAACGGCAACGGAGCGTGTAAAAAAGGACATTATTCAACATTTGGAATTGAAGAAAGTTCAAGTGCACGAAGCTTCATTTATTCGAGAAAACCTACATTATCAAGTACGAAAAACGAGTAATAAAATGGAATCCATTTTAGCTCATTGCAAACATTCTTCTGAGGTTGGAATTGTGTATTGTCAAACACGACGTTCTGTGAAAGTAATGGTAAAACTCCTGATGTCGAACCGTATTTCTTGTGGGGTTTATCACGGTGGACTCACAAAATCTGAACGGGAGCGCATGTTAAACGATTGGATGTCCGAAAAAAGGCGCATCATGGTTGCAACAAACGCCTTTGGTATGGGAATCGATAAACCGAATGTGCGATTTGTCCTTCATTATGAAATCCCTAGTTCCTTGGAAGCGTATTTTCAGGAGGCTGGTAGAGGCGGAAGAGATGGAGAAACCGCGAAAGCACTGTTATTTTTTGAGGATCGAGATACAGAAAACCTTCGTTCGGCTACGTTAAAGAAATTTCCAGCAAAAACTGATGTACTCAATACTTACCGAGCTATTTCAAACTTTCTAAAAATTGCCATTGGATCCGGGAAAGATGAAACGTATCCGCTTGACCTTAAAAAAATGTGTCAGGTGTATAAACTAGATTACGAGACAACCTTTCATTCACTAAAAATATTGGAGTTAAATGAAAACTTAATGTTCTCCGAAGGGACTTTTCATCCAACCAAACTAAGGTTTTTAGTCACAAACAGAGAGTTATATAATTTTCAAATCCAACATGAATCTACACACCCACTCTCTACACTTTTAACCAGATCTTATCCTGGAATCTTTGAATATTTCCATGTAATTCACGAAGATGAGATTTGTAAAAGACTAAAAATCAATTTTGAGCGTTTAACTCAACAACTAGAGTTTATGCAACAACACGGAATCATCGATTTAAACCTCAGAAGTAGTCTCCCAACCGTTACGTATATCACGGAAAGATTACCGGATAGTCATATCTACTTAAAACCGAGTATTTATAAAGAACGTAGAGATATTGCCATACAAAAAGCGGATGCCATGATTCACTTTTGCGAAAAATCCATTTGCCGCTCACAACAAGTGATTGCATACTTCGGACAATCTTCAGAGCCTTGCGGAACATGTGACGTTTGTCAAAAAAACGTACTTCCAAAAAACTCCATACAACGAAGAATTTTAGACTTATTGGAAAAACCGTTAACCTTAAACGAGTTATCGCTCGAAATCAATCTACCCGAAAAAGAAACGGAAGAATACCTACGCGAATTTTTAAAAAACGAAGTCATTATCTGGATGGAAGGAAAGTTCTACTTGAATTAAACTTTTCCACTCTATGTCAAATTTAACACCGGATTTTCGTCCGGCTTTTTCGCGTTACCCCTTTGTTTACCTATGCGCCTTTTTCTCCATCGGTATTTTCTGTGCTGAAAAACTGGCGGATTTTTCTGATTTTTATTACCTCGTTTTTGCGAATATATTTATTGCTTCAGTGATTTTGTTTTCAATCGAAACCGCTCACGCAATCGCTAAACAGTTGTTCCTGCTTTCCGTTTTTGGACTATTAGGCTGTTTCGCTCACGGCGAACAACAGAAAAACACAGGTTGGAGTGATTGGCATTTTCATTCGGGAAAAACGGTTTTTCAGATGCGTGTAATAGAGATTCAAGCTGATCAACCTTGGACAAAAGGCATCGGGATAATTCAATGGAAAAAAGGAGATCAGATCTTCGCAACACCCATTCGATTTTATGTGAAAGGAAAAAATACACCACAATTAGACCAGTTTCTTACTGTGAAAGCAGCAGTTATTCCAATGGAAAACAAAGGAAATCCGGGTGAATTTGATTTAAAAACCTATTGGAAAACCAAAGGAATTTGCGGCATGTTTTTCATGGAGGGAAAGGACTATTTTGTGAATAAAACCATAAAATGCAACTTCTTAACGAAGGCCGTTCGTCAAGCCCAATCAATGTGTATGGATGTTTTATCCAAACACTTAATAGGCCAAGAATTAGGCATTGCACAAGCACTAATATTAGGTGACAAATCCCTGTTGGATAATGAAATACGAAGCGCATTTGCGGCGACAGGTTCTATGCATATACTCGCCGTTTCTGGTTTGCACATTGGATTGATTTTACAATTATTACTAGCGATTGTTAAACTTGGTGCTAAATGGATCAAACGTTCTACCGCCATTTTATTCGTCATCCTTTTGTTATGGTTTTATGCGCTAATGACCGGTTTCTCTCCATCGGTGATTCGTGCGGTATTTATGTTTAGTGTATTGACATGGACACAATGGAAAGGACTCCAAGCTTCTTCCATTAATACCCTGTTTTTTACCGCATTCGTAATTGTTCTTTGGAAACCCATGTATTTATTTGATATCGGTTTTCAATTGTCCTATTTAGCCATGCTCGGCATCTTTTTATTTTACCAAAAAATAGCAGGAATCTGGAATCCTTCCAATAAAATTCTTTACTACTTATGGGAAGGAACCGCCATTGGATTTGCTGCACAGGTTACAACAACACCGTTAACACTCTATTATTTCCATCAATTCCCGAATTACTTTGCGATTGCCAACCTCGGACTCATGGGACTTTCTTCCATCGTTTTAGGTGCAGGCATTTTCATACTAGTTACACACAAAGTACCCATACTTGGAAAGCTAAATGGACTCATTTTGCTCTATTGCGTATGTTGGATGTTTCGCTTCATCCAATGGATTGAAACATGGCCAGGCGCACTTGTTTACGGATTTGATTTACCCATCATCTTTGCCCCTATCCTTCTTTTTGTTGCGAGTGTCCTTTTATTAGGCGAAACTAGAAAGCCATATTGGCGAATTAATGCGGTCCATTTTTTGTTCATTTTAGGATGGATTAGCTACGAACGCTTTCAACTGGTATCTGATTCGCATGTGTGCATATTGAATGAAAAAAAACTTACGGTTATCTTTAAATCTGGAGAGAAAAGTTGGTGTTTTTATGATTCAGAACAGCCTGATAAAATCAAATTCTCCGCAGCTAATTACTTAAAATTACATCCTTCAAAATTGAAGTTTATATCCATTCGAAATAAAAACCTACGACTTCGATGCGAAGCAAATGAAATTCGTATCCGAAGAATAAAGGATGGAAGAGAAATCCAAGTCAATAAAGAACTATTTCACCTGTATTACAAACCTATTACCAATCAAAAACGATGGTCCCGAATCCTTTTCATGCCTTGGATTTCACATCGAAATTCTTTAAGTAATGGTGCTAAAATGATTCCCATTGCTCAGAATTAAAAGCAAATCTTATCTTTGCCAAAACAAATTATGCGTTACATCGACCCAAAAAGCTGTCAGGAGAGATTGTTGAAAAATGACAATTTGATCGTAATTGATATTCGCGAAGACTATGAATACCAGCATTGCAATGCTGGTTTTACCCATATCCCGATGGGAGAAATCTCCACGAGATCTCAAGAAATTTCCAAGGATAAAAATGTGGTGATCATGTGTCAATCTGGACGTCGTGCCGAAGCTGTCGTAAATTTGTTAGAAACAGAATTTCATTTTTCAAACGTTTTTGTCATGGAAGGTGGAATGATTGGATGGATTGAACAAGTTGATCCTTCTTTAAAAATAGACTAATGACTTTACTCAAAGATTTCTTGGATTTCTTCCTTCACTTGGACGCTCATTTATTTGCCCTCATTCAAGATTATGGCATGTGGATATACGGCATTCTTTTTCTCATTATTTTCGTGGAAACAGGATTGGTCGTTATGCCTCTATTACCTGGTGACTCCTTATTGTTTGCTGCTGGTACGTTCTGTGCTGGTGTTGTGAAAGACGGTGAAACAGCAGAACTCAACCTTGTTCTTGTCTTAATTCTATTAGTCATTGCTGCCATTTTAGGTGATGGTTTGAATTATTTCCTTGGGAAAACGGTGGGACTTAAGGTTTTACAATGGAAAGTTGGGAATCGTCAATTAGTAAAACAAAAATACATTGATCAAACACATGCTTTTTACGAAAAACATGGATCAAAAACCATCATCATCGCACGTTTTGTCCCTATCGTTCGTACCTTCGCACCATTCGTTGCTGGCATTGGAAATATGAGTTACAAAAAGTTCTTTAAGTACAATGTCGTTGGTGGGATTTCCTGGGTGTGTGGACTGACCTTGTTAGGATATTTCTTTGGAAACATGGCCTTTGTTCAAGCGCACTTCGAAACAGTTGTTTTTGGCATCGTTGGATTATCCCTATTGCCAATGGTGGTTGAACTATTGAAAGCTAATTTCCGTTCAAAATAACGATTGAAACTCTTGTTTAAGGAAGGAAACAGCAACTTCAGATGGCATCACCTCTAATTGCGTTAATAATTCCATGATTTTCGCAGATAAATCCAGTGAAGTAGAATTGCTACTCATTTGAGCAGCAGCTAAATTGATTAGTCGTATGGACTCCTCTTTAGAATCACGCATCATTTTCCACCCAATTTCCGAAATAAATACTTGTTGAGCCACATTGTGATCGAACTCCTCTCGGATGGTTTTTAATAATATTCCTTGCTGTGCTAATGCAGAAACGTTCCCTTGGTGTGCTCGCATAACCAAACTATTGGGATGGATACGCTCCATCAACAAAATAGCACGTTGATAAGCCTCTAATCGAGATGGTAAGAAAAATTCTTGGCGCCCTTTTCGCAATTCCAATTGAAGTTTCACTATTTCTTGATCCTCTTGGCGCTTCAAAAAAAAATACACCAATGCGATGATTGTCAATCCGAAGAATATCAATAACAAAAGAAAGATCCAAAGTTCCATGAGTGTTGTTTTCAACAAAGATAACAATCGAATGAAAAGTAATGCGTTAAATTCTCAGTACATAACGTCCTTTCGATTATTTTTACACTTCAAACATTCGGCATGAATCAAGCTTTTATCATCATTATTCTAATCGCCTACTTTGGTGTCTTGTTATTGATTTCTCATTATACATCGAAAAATTCAACCACTCAGAGTTTCTTTACCGGAGATAAAAAAAGTCCATGGTACCTAGTAGCTTTCGGAATGATCGGCACCTCTTTGTCTGGAGTGACTTTTGTATCTGTCCCTGGAACAGTGACAGCCAATGGATTCTATTATTACCAAATGGTACTTGGATTCTTTATTGGTTATTTCATCGTAGCTTACGTCCTACTTCCACTCTATTACAAATACAACTTAAGTTCCATTTACCGCTACCTGGAATACCGACTGGGCTTTGCTGCCTACAAATGGGGAGCTGGCTATTTCATTTTGTCACGAACTTTAGGTGCTACCGTACGACTTTATTTAGTGATTAATGTCCTACAATTATTCGTTTTTGATGGAGTTGGAATTCCTTTTTGGCTCTCGACCATCATTATTATCGCCATGATCATTGCCTATACCTTTCGAGGTGGGGTGAAAACCATCGTTTGGACAGACACACTTCAAACAGTATTCATGCTATTAGCGTTGGTCGTTTGTATCCTTTCTATTCAAAGTGAGTTGAATTGGTCTTGGGGACACATTTGGAGTCAAATGTCAGAAGGTGGCATGACTAAACTATGGAGTACCGATCCACTGCGCAAAGATTTTATGTGGAAACATATTATTGGTGGGGCCTTTATCACCATCACCATGACAGGACTTGACCAAGAAATGATGCAGAAAAACATCAGCGTGAAGAACTTGAAGGATGCTCAAAAAAACATGGTGGTTTTTAGTTTTATCTTACTTTTTGTAAATGCCTTATTCCTTTTACTTGGTGGCATGTTGCAGCTATTCGCTACACAACATGGCTGGGAATTTAAACCAGATGATTTGTTTCCGTCAATCGTTCAGCAACACTTGCCTTTTGGTATTTTTATCATTTTCATTATCGGACTCATTTCAGCGCTTTTCCCATCTGTGGACGGAGCCATCACAGCACTTACCTCCTCTTTTTGCATTGATATTTTAGGATTTGAAAGACGTTTAGAGATGGATGAAAAACAAAAAAATACACTGCGCAAAGGTGTTCATTTGTCCTTTGCCGTCTTATTTATGTTACTTGTCTTCTATTTTAAATGGATGGATAACAAAAGCATCGTCGATTTGATTTTTACTATTGCCGGATTTACGTATGGTCCATTATTGGGATTATTCGCTTTTGGAATTCTCACAAAAAGAAACTTAAAAAATTACATGGTCCCCATCGTTTGTTTGATCGCACCAATTATTTGTCTTGGAATCACCTATGGTCCATTAATTATGACGTATTTCGATCCGAATTACCAGCTAGAACATTGGTTAAATGGATATGTTTTTGGACATGAAATGCTTATATTAAATGGAGGACTTACCTTTACCTTACTTTACCTAACGAGTTCAGCAACAACAGAAAAAGCAACAGTATGAAAATCAACTTAGACGACAACGGACTTCACTTGCGCTTCGCACCCTTGACCTTAAGTCGACCGGTCGGGAATTTACGCATGGGGATTTACACAAACGACGAGCGTTGGGGACGCTTACTTCCTGACTGTGAGGTTGGTTTTATCACCGAATCCTATTTGCAAGATAAGTTTCCAACGCTCGATTCAAGTATTCGTGTGAACGCGCAAGTGATTCCTAACGAAGAGTTAGCGGCAGCCGTTTATGCGCTCGAAGATGGTTGTTCACTTTATTGGAATGGGTTATTCATGGCAGAAAACGGAGTTGGCTCCACCAAAATTGAATTCAAAGGAATGGCGCCAATTGTCATAGAACATCGTTGGGATCTTTACCAAAAGAATGAGGCCGCAATTTCCTTGGACTTCTATTTGATTACAGACGAACGAAAATCACAGAAATTATCCAAAACAAATACCTTAATTGGATTGAGTGATTTGCTCTTTATTGAAAAGGGGGCATCGATTGAAGGATGTACCTTGAATACGAATTATGGTCCAATTTATATTGGAGAAAACGCCGAAATCATGGAGGGATCGATGATTAGAGGATCTTTTGTCCTATGCGAAGAAGCCGTGGTGAAAATGGGTGCGAAAATCTATGGTGCAACGACCATTGGGCCTCATTGTCGAGTTGGTGGTGAAGTAAGTAATGTGATTTTTCACGCATTTTCAAACAAAGGACACGATGGATTCTTGGGTAATTCCGTTCTTGGAGAATGGTGTAACCTTGGCGCAGATACAAACTCTTCCAATTTAAAGAACAATTACAGCAGTGTCTCCAGTTACAGTTACGAATCAAAAAGTAATGAAGCCAGTGACTTACAATTCATGGGGCTATGCATGGGCGATCATTCTAAAAGCGCGATCAACACCATGTTTAACACTGCATCCGTTGTTGGATTTGCCGTGAATGTCTTTTCGGATGCATTTCCTCCAAAGCACCTGCCGTCCTTCACTTGGTTACATGGAACTGAACAAAGTGCATTTCAATTGGATAAAGCCGTTCAAGCGGCAAAAGCAATGATGGACCGCCGACAGGTACCGTTCACAGAAGCGGATAAAAAAATCTTTGAAACCCTATATCAATCCAGGCTATAAACTGACGAATTTTCAGTTAATTCAAGCATGGCACAATGCTTGTCCAATTCATTGAACCTAGTTTCTACTTACGAAAGTTTGAGATGCTCAAAACTAATATGACAACTTGTCGCAATATAAAAAATATGAGTGATTTATTTGAACACGGTTTTTTCGGGATGTCTGGAATGGAATCAGACGCAGAATTCATCCCCTTAATCACCGCTGAGGAGGAGGAAAATGTTAATAAACAAGAATTTCCAAATGAACTACCAATTTTACCTTTGCGAAACAATGTACTCTTCCCTGGAGTCGTTATACCAATTACCGTTGGTAGAGATAAATCCATTAAATTAATACAAGAGGCGAACAAAGGAAATAAAATCATTGGAGTTGTTTCACAAAAAAATCAAGAAGAAGAATCTCCTAATTTCGTTGATTTACATTCCATTGGAACGGTCGCTCAGATTGTGCGGCTATTAAAAATGCCTGACGGAAGTTCAACCGTCATTCTTCAAGGAAAACGTCGATTTGAAATCGTTACGCCCGTACAAACAGAGCCGTACATGCGTGCGAAAGTGAATATTTTCAAAGAAATTCCATTTGAAAAAGGAAATCAAGAACTTGATATTATGTTCAAGACAATCAAGGACTTAGCCTTACAAATCATCCGTGAAAGTCCAAATATTCCTTCGGAAGCTCAATTTGCCATAGGAAATATCGATAGTCCAACATTCTTGGTCAATTTCATCTCCTCTAATATGAATGCAGATGTTGCTAAAAAGCAAGAAATGCTGCAGGAAATGGATGTCAAAAAACGCGTCATGATGGTCATGGAACATTTGACGCTCGAAGTTCAAATGCTCGAAATGCGCAACGAAATTCAAAACCGTGTCCGCAAGGATTTAGATAAACAACAACGCGATTACTTCCTTCATCAACAAATGCGAACCATTCAAGATGAACTAGGAGATAATCCTCAAATTCAAGATGTTCGAGATTTCGAAGAACGTGCAAAAGATAAAAAATGGGATGAACGCGTCTCTAAACTTTTCTTTAAGGAATTAGAAAAATTGCAACGCATGAATCCTCAAGGTGCAGAATATACGGTTCAAATGAACTACTTGGATTTGATCCTGGATTTACCTTGGGGAGTTTATACCAAGGATAAACTTGACTTAAATCGTGCAAAGAAAATCTTGGAACGCGATCATTTCGGAATGGAAAAAGTCAAAGAACGCATTTTGGAATATTTGGCCGTCCTGAAACTAAAAGGAAACATGAAATCACCTATTCTTTGTTTCTATGGTCCTCCAGGTGTGGGAAAAACCTCCTTAGGAAAATCAATCGCTGAAGCGCTGGGTAGAAAATACATCCGCATGTCTCTGGGTGGATTACACGACGAAGCGGAGATTAGAGGTCACCGCAAAACGTACATTGGAGCGATGCCTGGACGTGTCATGCAAAACCTGAAAAAAGCAGAAACGGCTAATCCCGTTTTTGTATTGGACGAAATCGATAAATTAGGAAGAAATCACCATGGTGATCCGTCTTCTGCCCTACTCGAAGTATTGGATCCAGAACAAAATAGCGCATTTTACGATAATTACGTAGAAACGGAATTTGATCTTTCCAAAGTGTTATTCATTGCTACCGCTAATAATTTAAGTACCGTTCAATCGCCTCTTTTGGACCGCATGGAAATCATTGAAGTAAACGGATATACCATTGAAGAAAAAATCGAAATAGCAAAACGCCACCTGCTTCCCAAACAAATTACTGAACACGGCATCACAAAGAATGATATTCAAATTGATAAAAAGGTTTGGGAGAAAATCGTAGAGGAATACACCAATGAATCAGGGGTACGCGGACTCGATAAAGTAACCGCAAAATTGGTTAGGAACCGAGCGCGTCAAATTGCCATGGAAGAAACATTTAGTCCAATCATTACCTTGGATGACCTATTTACATTCCTAGGAGCCGGAAGAGCACGCACGAAGTACGTCAACAATGATACAGCTGGAGTTGTTACAGGATTAGCCTGGACTTCTGTTGGTGGAGATATTTTGTTCATTGAATCATCCATCACAAAAGGAAAAGGAAAATTAACCTTAACTGGAAATTTAGGTGATGTGATGAAAGAATCAGCTATCATAGCCTTGGAATTTTTAAAAGGACACAGTGCTTTGCTTGGACTCGAACAAGAAGTGTTTGATGAACACAACATTCATGTCCACGTTCCTGAAGGCGCAACACCAAAAGATGGTCCAAGTGCAGGAATTACAATGCTCACATCCTTGGCATCTGTCTTCACTCAACGAAAAGTAAAACTCAATCTTGCCATGACAGGTGAAATCACCCTGCGTGGAGATGTTCTTCCTGTTGGTGGAATTAAAGAGAAAATCCTCGCTGCCAAACGCGCTGGAATTAAAGAAATCATTCTTTGTGCGAAAAACAAACAGGACATCGACGAAATCAAAGAAGAATACTTGAAAGGAATTACTTTTCACTTTGTGCTTAAAATGTCTGAAGTGTTAGAGCTTGCTCTGACAAATGAAAAAGTAAAAAACGCAAAGAAAATTGAAGTACCGAAAGTAAAATAATGCAAGATAAAAAAATCATTATTTTCGACGGCGTCTGCATTCTGTGTAATTCATTTGCACAATTTATCCTCAAAAAGGATCAAATAAAGCAGTTTTACTTCACAACGGCTCAATCGGATTTCGTGAAAGAAAAAGTTGAAATCATGCAATTCAAGGTAAATCCCATGGATTCGATCATCTATCTAAAAAACGGGGAAGTTCACACCGAAAGTTCAGCAGTATTGATGATTTTTAGTGATTTAGGTGGAATCTGGTCATTCATGCGAATCTTTCTATTGATTCCACTTTTCCTTCGGAATGGATTTTATCGGGTGTGCGCAAAAAGGCGTTACCGAGTCTTCGGTAAGTTAGAAACCTGCATGATTCCAAGTCCAGAATACCAAGCGCGCTTCCTTTAACCCGCCTTTTTTTTCATGAAAAAGTAGTAAATTAGCATGACTCATTTTTAATTCGAGATTATGCGCAAAAACCTACTATTTACGTTTGTATTCGCTTTGTTACATTGTGTTTCTTATTCACAAAATCTAAAAAAACCAAGCACCTACGAAATAAGCCAACTTCCCGACTGGGCGCAGATGATGTATGCAGAAAACCCAAGTGTTTTTAAAGTGGATGCCTTGTATCGTTCGTATTTTGCTGATCACGAATTCGTTAAAACGTATCATACACAATATTACAAGCGCTGGAGAAGAGCAGCTCTACCCTACTTAAATGCAGCCGGATATATACAAAAACCAAGCGAGGACGAACAACGTCAAATCGACAAAGCGTATTTGAGAAAACAAACGCAGCAAAAAACGTCTAATTGGAGCGTTGTTGGACCCATTACGAATTTTCAAGAAGGACTAACACAAGGATCCGGACAAACAAATGTGTATAGTTTTGACCAATGTTTATCTGTTCCGAGCGTATGTTATTGCGGTACTGAGCCAGGCGAAGTGTATAAAAGCATAAATTCCGGTATAAACTGGACATGTATTTCTATGGCCTTAGATTTCGGTAGCGGAGTGACAGCAATTGAAGTTGATTATTCGAATCCAAATACAGTATTTGCAGGGGGAAATAAAGGTATATTTCGTTCCCTTGATGGCGGATCCACCTGGATAAATGTTCTTCCCAATTCCAATTTTGGCGTGAATGAGATTTTCATTAATCCAGGAAATAGCAACCTTGTTTTTGCTGCAACGGATAAAGGACTTTACAAAAGTACCGACGGCGGCTTGAATTGGATTCAGCAATATTCCGATGCAAGTTATGACATCAAATCAAATTTAGGAAACAGCGCGATACTTTTCCTCGTTAAACACAATGCAAGTTCTTTGAATTGTGAGTTTCTAAAGTCAACAGATGCGGGACAAACATGGTCTGCTCAAACTGCTGGATGGTACACGTCAACAGATGCTGCTCGAAACGATGGTGGCGCTAGAATTGCCGTTACACCCGCAGATCCGAATCGCGTATACGCTTATTTAATTGGTGAATCTAAAGCAGATGACCTAGGATACATTGGTGTTTACCGAAGTGATGATGGTGGAACTACTTGGTCCTTACCAAACGGACCTGTTGGTGGTCCATACTCTTCGACTCACGTAAATTTAGCGATTGGAACAAGCACCTGGTTGTACCACCAAGGATTTTACAATTGTGCGCTAATGGCTTCACCTACCGATCCAAACGTCATTTTTGTAGGTGGATTAAACGTGTACAAATCCACTGACGGTGGCGCGACATTCAGCTCTGTTTCTGGATACGTTGGCGGACCCTTGTCCATGCACGTGGATAATCAAGATTTTCGAATCGTTGGAAATGAAGCATGGATTACCACAGATGGAGGCATTTATCATTCAACTGATTTGTTTGCTACCGAACCTGAGTTTCGGATGTCCGGTGTTCATGGATCGGATTATTGGGGATTTGGTTCCGGATGGAATGAAGATGTGCTTGTGGGCGGATTGTATCATAATGGAAATTTAGCATACCATGAAAATTATGGTCCAGGAAATTTCCTTGAACTTGGAGGTGGAGAAGCAGCAACAGGGTATGTAAATCCAGGCAAGAATCGATTGACCTATTTTTCGGATATTGGTGGACGACGAATTCCTTACAACCTAAATGACCCGATCTCAGGCACTCCATTTGGAAACGCACCAAATGAAAGTTATTATGCGGCCGAATCGAGCGAAATGGAGTTTCATCCAAATTGCTACAGCATTGCATACATGGGTAGGGAAAACACCATCTTTAAAACAACGGATGCTGGCGCTTCTTTTAATGCACTTTTTTCCTTTGGAAATTCGGTGAATGACCAAGTTAAATACATCGAGATTTCTTCTTCAAATCCAAATGTTATCTACCTAAATCAACAACCTGCTTCGGGAAATACAGGGAAACTTTGGAAAACCATTGATGGTGGACAAACATGGTCCTTGGTAACCATTCCAAGTGGAAACAGCCGTCGAATGCTCCTTACGATCAATCCATTAAATGAAAATGAACTGTGGATTGCTTATCCAAGCGGTGCAAATGGAAATAAAGTATTTAAAACGAGTAATGGCGGACAGAATTGGGATAATTGGACAAATACAATCATGAATAATGAAAGTGTGCAGTCCATTACTCATATTGCCGGGACGGATGGAGGATTGTACGTTGCTACGAATCGTTCCGTGTATTATCGAAATAATTCTGGGGCATTTGTTTTGGATAATTCCGGACTACCAACTTTCATCAGTGGAAATATTCTCAGACCTTTTTACCGCGATGCAAAAATCAGATTGGCTTCTTATGGAAAGGGGATTTTTGAAAGTCAATTCAGCGAAAATCAAAACCTACCTATTTGTCGAATAACCGTTGATAAACTGAGTCAAGTTGCTGTGTGTGCCGTGGACTCATTTTATTTCGAAGACCATTCATTTTTAAATCACACCAATGCAACATGGACTTGGTCCTTTCCCACCGGATTTCCCGCTACTTCCAACGCACGTAATCCAAGTGTCTTATTTCCCACTGTCGGAAATCACCTTGCTATTTTGCAAATTACAGATGCTGCCGGACATACAGACGTAGACAGTTTGATAGTCACTGTTTCTTTTTTTCAATTGCAAACTGGAATTGATGAAGACTTTCAAACCAACTTCTTGCCAAATGGTTGGAGTATAAATAATCAAGATGGTGGTGGGACATGGAGCTTATCCACAAATGCTGGAGGATATGGGAATTCGAGTAAATCTGCCATTTTTAATAATTATGACATTGATTCACAACAGTCCTTTGATGATTTAGTGATGCCTTTAGACGCAAGTGTTTTGACTATTCAACCCTTCTTATTTTTTGATGTCGCCTATGCCCGTTGGGGAAGCGGTTATTCGGATTCTTTGGCAGTAATGGTCTCTACGGATTGTGGAATTACCTACCAGCAGGTATATTTAAAAGGAGGCACTTCTTTGGCGACTTCACCAGATAATCAAAGCGCATTTATCCCAACGGATGATCAATGGCGAACAGACTCCGTTGATTTAAGCGCATACCTTGGACAAACAAATCTACAAGTTGCCTTTAGAAACATCGGTGATTGGGGGAATAATCTTTACCTGGACAATATAAATTTAGGCTCCATGGCGAATGTTTCGGAGTCGATCGAAAGTACATATTCCATGTATCCAAATCCTATTCAAAGCGGTGCATGTTTATCAATTCAAGGAGAAGGGATACAGAGAATAAAACTCATTTCACCCGAGGGAAAGTCCATTAAAACAGATAGATTCTTCCAAGGTGACCACTTTGAAATTCCCGATAATATATCAACGGGAACGTACATTATTCAAATCGAAACAAAAAACAAACTCCTAAACAAACCATTAATCATCATACACTAACTATATTTTTAGTTCTTGGCATAATTTCTGATATTTGCACTGAAATTTAAGACATGAAATCAATTTACCTTCTTTTAACGGTTCTCTTCCTTCAAGTTGGATCTGTATTTTCTCAAGACGCAAAAGCTCAAGGAATCCTTGATAAACTTTCGACTAAAATGAAAACGATGAAATCTTTCTACATCGAATTCAATGCGACTGTGAAAAATGCATCCAGCGGCGCGAATGAAAATGAAACTGGAAAAGGCTGGGTAAAGGGAAATAAGTTTTATGCTTCATATGGTGACAACACCATCATTTCCAATGGAGTGAAAACATGGACAGTTATTAAAGAAGAACGTTCCGTATATGAATCAGATGCCACGGGCGATGACGATGGAATCAATCCAAAGAAATTAATGACGATTTGGGAAACTGGATTTAAGAATAAATTTGACAAAGAAGACAAGCTGAATGGTGAATCGGTTTACGTCATTGATTTATTCCCAAAAGTTCCGGCTAAGGCGGAATACCACACCATCGTCTTGTACATTTCAAAAACAGAAAATGAATTGAAGAAAGCAGTTTTGAAAGCGAAAGATGGGACGGTAATGACCTATTCCATGACAAAATTCACGTCCAATCCAGAAATCGATGATAAAAAATTCGTTTTCGATAAAACCAAGTTTCCTGGTTATCCTGTAATCAGAGATTAGAAACGAGCTTAGCTAAGTTAACGTTTTAACGCGCGATCCATTTCTCGACGGTCATCTTTCTCCTTTAAATCGTTGCGCTTATCATGGAGTTTTTTACCTACGGCACAAGCAATATGAATTTTCACCCAACCTTTTTCGGAAAGAAATAATTTCGTTGGAATAAGTGTATTACCTTTTATTTTTAAGAATTTCTCAATTCGAACAATCTCTTTTCGGTTTAAAAGTATTTTACGATCGGCACGAGGTTTATGATTGTAAAAAGAACCATTCTCATATTCCGTAACGTGCATGTTTCGAATCCAAACTTCATTGTTGTAAAAGATTCCATAGGCTTCCAGAATACTGGCTTTGCCATTTCTTATGCTTTTAATCTCCGTTCCAGAAAGTACCATTCCCGCAGTAAATTCTTCCTCCAGGTGGTACTCAAATCGAGCACGCTTGTTCCGTATGTTTAATTCTTTCACTGCCATGATTGGACAAAGTTAAACAATTGTAACGAGGGCTTATAACTTAACGATAGTAATTGCAAAGAATCCATGCTGTTTTGAAAAGAATAATTACTTTTGAAATTCAATCTTACACGTGAATATCCCATCTAAATATTTTGAAAAAGCAGTTGATCAATTGGCAACACTTCCGGGTGTTGGACGTCGCTCAGCACTTCGACTTGCACTCGATTTATTCAAACGAAGCGAGGTAGAAATCGCCGATTTCACGAGTGCATTGATTGACTTCAAACACAAGGTGTTACATTGTAAAAGCTGTGGAAATATGACAGATGAGCCAATCTGCGCCATTTGTGCGAATCCAAAGAGAGATCATGGTACGATTTGTATTGTGGAGGATATCCGCGATGTAATGGCCATTGAATCAACCTCTACATATCAAGGAATTTACCATGTCTTAGGTGGAATCATCTCGCCGATGGATGGAATTGGTCCAGCTGATCTAAACATAGAAAGCTTGATTCATAAAATGGAAAAAGAAGAAGTGGCAGAAATCATCTTTGCATTGAGTCCAACCATGGAAGGCGACACCACTAATTTTTACTTGTTCAAAAAACTACAGCGTTTCGATTGTTTGATTACTTCTATTTCACGTGGGATTGCAGTTGGTTCAGAATTGCAGTACGCAGATGAACTCACGCTTGGACGTTCCTTGCAGCAACGTCAAGTATTCCAAAGTGGAAATTAGTCCATTTCATGAAAAAGTTTCGTACGATGCTTGAGGAAACGAAAAGTTAAACCGAAAAAAGCGATTCCACCTCCAAAAAGCAACCACCCTTTCAAAAATAATTCGGAATATTCTGTAAAGGGATAAATTCTATTTGCGAGGAGCGAGTAAATACACAAGGCAATCGTCAGACTTGCCGTCCAGCCAGGATATTCGTTTTTGAAAACAATTCTCCAGGAAAAGTCATTGGAACTCGCAGCGTATAAAAATGGATTCGGAATCAAACTAGGTGTTCGTCGATGCCATTTTTCATAATTCTGACCGAACTTTCTCCGTAGAAATTGCTCCTCAGCATGCATAATAAACAAGTAGTAAATGACAAAAACAAATGTTGCCACAACAATCAACCAAGGAATACTCAACAAGGTAGTCCAACCAACCCAAATCAGGATATTTGCCAAATAAAGTGGATGCCGAACAATGGAATACATTCCGCTTGTGTTTAACACTTCCGCCACTTGATGACTGCGGTTTCTTCCAGATGTTTGCATACTGCGACGTCCAACAGTAAAAGCACGGATTAAATGTCCGAATATAACCAATAGCAACGCTGCTGATTCATAAGAATTGAAGGATAATCGCTCTTGAGTGTCCTGTAATTGAATAAAAAAAGCAACAATCGCGAAAATCACTGGAACAAATCCACGGTACCTAAAAAGTTGATTCCCTATTTGTTCAAATGAATTGGAGAACGACATTTCCGATTTAATTAGTATATTGCAGAGACTTAACAAAATTAGAATTTATTACGGAAGTCCCATGAAAGAAAAATACGAATTAGAATTCCTGTTAAAAACATCACCGCGTATATTGGAGAAATTAATCAATACGCCTGATGGATTATCAGAATGGTTCGCAGACGATGTCAACATTATTGATGACATCTATTCATTTGAATGGGATGGAAATATAGAAGAAGCGCGCTTGTTGCAAAATAAACCGAATGTAAAGATTCGTTGGCGTTGGCTGTCTGATGAAGAAGATAACTTAGATGTTTACTTCGAAATCGCATACATCGTAGATCCGATGACTTCCTCTGTTTCGCTTCAAATCACTGACTTTGCTGATCCTTCAGATAAAGAAAGTTCCATCATGTTATGGAATCAACAAGTGAATGATTTAAAAAGAGTGATTGGTTCCTAGTTCACACAATTCTTCTTCATTTTCAGCGTTTATTAGCTACCTTTGATGAAATTTTCAGCATTGAAAAGACTGTATTTATTTAGCATTCGTTCATTTGCCGGTCCATTTATAGTGACACTGGTAATTTCCATGTTCATCTTAATTTTGCAGTTCTTTTGGGTCTACATGGATGATTTAATGGGGAAAGGACTCAGCATTTGGATCATCCTTGAATTGCTATTCTATGTTTCCGCCAACCTGATTCCATTGGCATTACCCCTGGCAATTCTTCTCTCCTCATTAATGACCTTCGGTAGTTTCGCTGAAAACAATGAGCTGACGGCACTAAAATCCAGTGGACTTTCCCTATATCGAATTATGCGGCCACTTATGTTGATTGTGGTCGTTATTTCCATCAGTACATTTTATTTTGCGAATTATGTAATTCCGGTGTTTAATTTGAAATTCCACACCTTAATTTACGACATTCAAAACACCAAAATATCCTCTATTCTAACTCCTGGAGTTTACACAAAAGATTTCGAAGGATTCTCCATTAAAGTAGAATCATACAACGACTCAATGTACAAAGGAATAACCATCCATGATTACAGCCATCCGAGTGAATTGAAAACAGTGAAGGCAAAAGAAGCTCGTATCTATAAATCAGAAAATGGTCGTTTTATGTTTTTTGATTTAAAAAATGGCAAAATCCTTGAAGAGCTAGATATTCAAAATCCACTTTTCCTTCCGGATGGAAGCATTCAGAATCCTTCTGGAAGACCATCAAGAGTGTCGTATTTTGAACATGGAACATATAAATTAGATATTGCCGGATTTAGCTTGAATCGAACCGATGAGGACTTATTCACGGATAAATATGAAATGATGAACGTCTTTCAAATTAGTGCAGCGATGGATTCTTTGGAAAAGAAAAAACGTGATCTTTATAAAACATTCGCGAAAAATAGCAGCAAAGAATTCGTCAGTTTTAACGATAAAATCGTCTACCATAATCCAAATACAGGATTGGCAGAATCCGAAAAAATTCCGACGATTCAATTTAAAGATTTAACAGACCTTGATAAACTACAAGCACGAAACATCGTTATTTCGAGATTAAGGAGAACCAATGAAACGGTTGAAAATCAGGATCAGTTCATGGAAGTAATGGAGAAGGAAGCGGACCTTTATTGGATTGAATTCCATAAAAAACTGGCATTAACTTATGCCGTGGTTGTCTTATTTTTTGTTGGTGGTCCACTTGGCGCAATCATTCGTAAAGGTGGATTTGGTGCCCCTGTCATTATTGCCGCATTAACATTCATGGTCTACTTCATGCTCAATAGCATTGGACAAAATCTGGCGGAAGTGAATACCGTTTCCCCTTTTGTGGGAATGTGGTTAGCTGGATTTTTCTTTACTCCAGTAGCTTGGATAATCACACGTGCAGCAGCAAATGACGCACAAGTTTTCTCCAAAGAAATGTGGAGTAAATTCGCAAATAAATTCTTTAGGAAAAATGCGCATTCTCGTACTTAGTCACAAACCACCCTACCCGATCGTCGATGGTGGTTGTCTAGCCATGAGTCGTTTTCTGCTGGATTTATGTGAAATGTCCAGGATTCAGCACATTGACTACTTCACATTGAGCACGCATAAACATCATTTTGAACCGGTAGTTTTTCAATCACTTGATTTGCCAAAAGTCACATTTCAAGGAATCGAAATTGATACGAAACTAAAGGTGATTCCGGCTTTGACTTGCTTATTAACCAACCAATCTTATCACACAAAGCGTTTCTTGGACAACAAGGTTTCAAAAATATTAGTTGAGAAACTTCGTTCGGAAAGTTATGATGTGGTTATTTTCGAAAGTTTATACGCTGCTATTTATACGCCTATTATACGAGAAGTTTTCAGCGGAAAAATCTGTTATCGCTCTCATAATTTGGAATACCGTATTTGGGAAGATTTGTCCAAAAACGAATACAAACCCTTGAAAGCGTGGTACATTCGACAATTAGCTAAATCACTAAAAAAAGAGGAGTTATCCATTTGGAAACTAATCGATTGTATTTTTTCTATTTCTAAAGAAGACGCCGCAATCATGGAACGATACACGCGAAAAACAGTGCACTACGTTCCTTCTTCTATGCCTGAAAACGGGATGGAATTAAAATGGAATACGAATCGAATTTGTTTCTTGGGCGCCTTTGATTGGGAACCAAATATGGAAGCAATGAAGTGGTTCATTCAAGAAGTATTTCCTTTACTTCTAGCTAAACACCCGCTTTTACAATTCCACATTGCTGGGAGAAAAAGTCAACTGATACCAAATGAATGGAGGGGAAAAAATGTCATTATACATGGGTTTGTGGAGAATCCCTTGTTGTTCATTGCCGAAAACGGACTTTTTATTGCAAGCCTTCAATCCGGATCTGGAATAAAAATGAAAGTACTCGAAGCAATGAGTATTGGCGCACCCTGTGTGTTAACAACGAAAGCAGCTGAAGGACTTTCATTGGACGCAAATATGCCTATTCATAAAAATAAAGAATCCTATCTTTCTGATATCCTCGAATTACTCGAAGATCAATCCAAACAAAAAATACGAGGAGACCTTGGGAAAGCATATATTCAATCCGCTTTCTCCTCTAAAAAAGTGATTGATATTCTGGAAAAAGAATTATCCTCCATCGCTTGATTTTGAAAGTCAATCAGTAAATAATGTTTAATATTGTGCCATAAGGATTCTATCATGTTGATCATTGAAATCATTTTATGGCTAGGCATTGGATTAATGATACACAGTTATGTGATTTATCCTAAAATGGTTCAATATTTCGCTCGTTTTCGAAAAACCAACGAATTGACCTACTCCGATGATTTCCCACACATTTCAATCATCATTCCCGCTCATAATGAAGAAAAAGTCATTAGACAAAAATTAGAAACCTTATTACAGACTAATTTTGAATTTGATCACATCCAATTATTGATCGGCGCTGACAATTGTCAGGATGAAACTTGCGATATCATTCGCTCCTATGAAAGCAAATTTCCGGACATGAAACTCATTGAATTCAAAGAGAGGCAAGGAAAAATCAACATCGTCAATGCATTAGTTCAAGAAGCGAAGCACGAAATCATTGTAATGACTGATGCCAATGTTCTTTTTGAAGCAAAGACCTTGAGTGAATTAGTGAAGCATTTTAAAAACCCAAAAATCGGTTTAGTGGATAGTCGAATGGAGCACTTCGGTCTCAAAGAAACGGGGATTTCTCTGGTTGAAAATGGCTACATCTCTAACGAAGTACAAACCAAATACGCAGAAGGAAAAATTTGGGGAGCCATGATGGGTCCATTTGGCGGCTGCTTCGCATTTCGAAAAGCATGTTTTGAACCGATTCCGTCTCATTTTTTAGTGGATGACTTTTATTTAAACATGCTTATTCTTCAGAAAGGCTATCTATGTATAAACGAACAGAATGCCCGTGTTTATGAGGATGTATCGAATGAATCATGGGTAGAATTCAAAAGAAAGATTCGTATCTCCGCTGGAAACTTTCAAAACCTACGTCAATTTTGGCCGATGTTGTTGCGCTTTGACGGCATTTCCTACGCCTTTTTCTCCCATAAATTTCTCCGTTGGATTTTACCGTTTTTCATGCTGTTCATATGGGTGGGGTCAAGCTTTTTAATTCATGAACATAGCGTATATTCTATCATTAATGCATTATTTACTCTACCATTGGCTTTGTTTATTCCTGATTATCTTGGAAAGAAAATCGGCGTTCATTTTAAATGGCTTCGATACATCTTACACTTCACTTCCATGAACATTGCTTTGTTCCTTGGATTCTTTAAGTTTTTGGGTGGTGTGAAATCGAGTATTTGGGAACCAACCAAACGACTTCAGTAAAGTCAACGATTTAAACGATTGAAATGGTCGTATTTATCCTTGATAAATAGCACAAGCTCCATTTCAGAGGCTGTTTTGATGAAGTTCTCATCGATGTTCAAGAAGGTAATGAAGTCATCAAAGGTGGCTTCAGAAAGGTCAATGATGTCGAATGCCACATATAGACGAAGCAACTCCTTCACAACGCGACGTTGATCATCTTTGTACTGCTGCTCTGAAATCCATCGCTTGTTCTGTTCTTTCTTGGAGAAGGCTTGATACAAAGCCGTGATCGGACTTTCTAGTACATTTATCCCAGTTACGAGTCGTGTTTCGCGTTGAGATAAGGCTTGACGCTCTTCCTTGATTTGCTCAAGGGATTTCAATGGACGAACAACCACTTGTTCAATTTCCTGAGGAATGCGTTCGATGTAGGCAAGAATGTGATTTTGACAATCCCCATCCGCCAAAGCAATAAACTCATAAACAGGATATCCTTTGATGGATAAAGCTATTTTATCTTTTGGGTAAACATATACCGAAAAATAGCCGTTAGGCTGTCCGAAAACACCCCTTCCTGTGGTTTTGTTAATCACCATTAGATTGTAGAACATATCGCGATTCATGGTATCTACTACCCTTCCAGAAACGAAAACTTGTTCGCATTGACTCATCAATTGAGCTGAAATCAAAACAAAAAAGCAGAATAGTAAATTCTTCAAAATACGGTTTTATAATTTCTCAAAATACCAACTAAAATCGAGTAAATCACTCGTTAATAAATAGACGGGTAAAGTCAAGGAAAGTAACCACATAAAAATAATAGCAGATTTCAACATCAACTTAGCATCTTTTTTAACTGGTGCTAAAAGTGCCGAATTGACATGCGAAGCCAATAAGTCATCATTATTTTCCTCCGAAACACTTAATAACTTCTTTAATGCTGGGGTTTCCTCGATGAGTACCTCTTTTATTTTAGCATATTCCTCGTTGGTCAATTCGTTATAGGTCGATTCATATCGAATTTGCTTTTCATCCAAAACTTTTCTTAAATGGTAGCTACGTTGGAATCCACGCACTTTGAATCCCATCAAAAAACCAAAAGCTAAAATGATATAACTTTCAATCATCCATCCAATAAAAATCATCAATAGAGAAGACGTTAAAGCGAACAGCATGAGGAACACATCTCGCTTCTTATTCACGAATAATTTGAATAATTGTCCACCATCCAAAGGATCAATCGGCAATAAATTGATGACGTTTAAAAATAAAAACAAAAAACTTAATTCCAACATCCATTCTTGCTGATAGATAGAAGCAAAAATCAGAATGACTGAACCAATCCAAATGCCAGGAAATGGTCCTGCGGAAATAACGAAAAAACTTTCTTTTTGAGAATATTTCTCTTTACTTCCCTGAACAAAAGCGCCCATCAAGGGAATGAAAAGCATGCGAACATTTTCGTAGTTGAATATTTTCATGAAAACAAAATGTCCTATTTCATGAATGAATAGCACGAGAATCAGGAATAAAACAAAGCGAAGCTGATCCTTAAAAAGAAACAAGAATGTCCCTACAAAAAGCACCAATGAAAAAAACGTTAATCCCCAATTGCTTTCGATTTTAACTTTCTCAATCAAGGGTTTTTGAGGGTAAATATCAAATTCCTCCATCTTACATGCCAGGCATTCCGCCCATCCCTTTCATTTTATTCATCATTCCCATCATATTTCGGGGATTACTCATCATTTTCATCATTTTACGCATGTCCTCAAACTGTTTCATAAGTTTATTGACATCCTGTAAGCTTGTTCCACTTCCTTTAGCGATGCGTGCTTTTCTAGGATTGTTTAGCAAAGATGGATTTGATCGTTCTTTCGGCGTCATCGACAAGATAATCGCTTCAACTCCTTTGAATGCGTCATCAGGAACATCGACATCTTTCATGGCTTTCCCCATTCCAGGAATCATCCCCATAAGGTCTTTGACATTTCCCATTTTTTTTATTTGCTGCAATTGCGCTAAGAAATCATTGAAATCAAATTGATCCTTCATGATTTTCTTTTGCAATCTTCTTGACTCTTCTTCGTCGAACTGCTCTTGAGCACGTTCTACTAAGGAGACTACATCACCCATACCAAGTATGCGATCTGCCATTCGTGAAGGATAGAAAACATCCAACGCATCCATCTTTTCACCAGTCCCGACAAATTTAATGGGCTTATTGACAATTTCTTTGATCGATAAAGCAGCTCCACCTCGTGTATCTCCATCTAATTTTGTGAGAACTACGCCATCAAAATTGATTCGGTCATTAAATGCTTTCGCTGTATTTACTGCATCCTGACCTGTCATGGAATCCACCACAAACAAAGTTTCATTTGGCTGAACAGCTTCTTTAACCTGAGCAATTTCATTCATCATCTGCTCATCAATAGCTAAGCGTCCAGCAGTATCTATGATCACTACATTAAAGGACTTGCTTTTCGCATATTGAATTGCCGCAGTAGAAATCGCTACGGGATTTTTTTCTTCACGATTAGAAAATACTTCTATTCCTAATTGCTCACCAAGGACATGCAACTGATCAATTGCCGCAGGACGATAAACGTCACAAGCAACGAGTAATACATTTTTTCCTTTTTTATTCTTTAAGTAGGAACCTAGTTTTCCTGAGAATGTCGTTTTACCAGAACCTTGGAGTCCGGACATCAAAATTACAGACGGATTACCTTTTAAATTAATTTCGGATTCATTGCCCCCCATTAATTCCACCAATTCCTCATGGCAGATTTTAATCATTAATTGTCCAGGAGAAACGGCGTTCAATACATCGCGCCCCAAAGCTTTTTCTTTTACCGTATTGGTGAATTGCTTCGCCGTATTAAAGTTAACATCCGCATCTAGCAAAGCGCGACGGACTTCTTTCAGCGTTTCAGCAACATTGATTTCGGTGATTTGTCCTTGTCCTTTTAGGACCTTAAACGCGCGTTCAAATTTATCCGTTAAATTTTCAAACATAATAATCCAATAATATTAAGCGACAAAGATAGCCAAAATAGGATGAAAAGTCCGGTAGTTATTAGAAAAAGAATGCGAATTCAACTAGGCGAAATGGGTAACTATCTCGTTTTCTTCCAATAGCTTACGCAAATTAATCAACGCATATCGCATACGTCCAAGGGCCGTATTTATGCTAATCTTTTCGGATTCAGCGATTTCTTTGAATGATAAATCATGAAAAATGCGCATTTCCACAATTTCACGCTGAACTTTCGGGAGGTGATGCAAAAGATCGATGAGTTGTTGCGCTAATTCCTGGGTAGATTTCTCTTGTAGGTAGTTTTTATCCTCACATGCGATGCGCTGAAAAATACCGAAGTCCTCATTGAAGGTATTTCGCTCCGAAAAAACACGAACCTTTCCTTGCTTACGGTAATGATCAATCACCAAGTTTTGCGCAATTCTTGTAGCCCATGGAAGAAACTTTCCTTCTTCATTGTACTTTCCTGCTTTGATGTTTTGAACGACTTTAATAAATGATTCTTGAAAGATGTCATTTGCCAAATCTACATCTTTCACCTTCAAATAAATGAATTTGAATAGTTGATTTTTGTAACGATTTAAAAGAACCTCAAAGGCGCTTTCGTTTTCAATAATGTACAAACGGATTAATTCAGAATCGCTTAACGAAGATAAAACCATAACTTACAATTTCTGCTGATGAGTCAACAATTAAAAGTAAATTTGATCTATAGGCGTTCTTTTAGGTTTAGAAAGACGAATATAGAAGAAATTTTCAAACACTCCAAATCCTAAATAAAAAAAATGCGGAATATGTTAAAAATACGCTTACTGGGATTGCTTACACTTCTTCTTTTTCCTTTACCTGGTTACTTTTTGATACATTATTTTCAACATATAGACTTCTTTGAGTTTGTTCAATTAAAACACATACAAGTTATACCAATTGGCTTTGGTTTGCAATTTGGATTCGTTTTTGCCTTCATTGCTTATCTTTTCATGAAGTCTCCTTTTTTTGACCAATTACCGAATAAAATGGATCGAATTATAGATCAACTACCCCTAACCTATTTAGATGCTTTTTTCCTTTCAGCTTGCGCTGGAATTGGAGAGGAACTGTTGTTTAGATCAGGTATCCAACCTTTTTTAGGACCCTGGGTTACTTCGATACTTTTTGTTGCATTGCACGGTTACCTGAATCCGTGGAACTGGAAATTCTCTATGTATGGACTCATTGTTTTGCCGTTTATTTTCATCATCTCCTTTGGATTTATTCAATTCGGACTTTGGTTTGCCATTTCCGCTCACTTTGCTTACGATGCCGTCTTATTCCTTTTGATGATCAAGAAAAAAAAAGATAACTACCTCTTAAACTAGATCAAACAAACATAGGATTCCGTAAATTTGACCTATGAAAATGAAATCAAGTCTCTTTGATTGGTGCAATTACCTATTTTGGTGCTTTGCGCTGTTGATCATTGTTCAAACAGACAAACTTTCACTCCACTTATTTTTCAATACCTTGCATTCGCAATTCGGTGATTTTACCATGCCTATTTTCACGAATGTTGGAGATGGATTATTCTTATTAATTACGTGTCTTTTAATTTTCCTTTTTCACAGTAAGCGCTTGGCCATCCTATTGTTTATTGCCTTTTTAATTTCCTCTGGACTTGTACAATTTCTCAAGCATTTTGTTTTTGATAACAATATGAGACCGATGTATGTTTTTCAACATGTGAAAGGATTCCATCGAATCAAGGACTTTCAATACCATCTGTTTCAAAGTTTTCCTTCTGGACATTCCACAAGTTCCTTTGTGCTGTTCACGTTTATCGCCATGAACTTTGCAAAAACTTGGCAAACCCAAATTCTCTGCTTCATCGGAGCGCTATTCTTTGCTTTTACCCGTGTTTATTTATCTCAACACTATTTCGAAGATTTATTTGCCGGTGCGATGATAGGTTTTCTTTGCATGAAATACACTCAAGTATTCCTTCAATCCAAATGGCAACACTTAGATATGCCACTCAATCAATAGGACATGACAAAATACTTTCATTGGTTCATTGTATTATGTGTTATCATTGCTTGCTTACCGGTGATTGGTTTATCTGCACTATTTGACTGGGATGAAGTAAATTTCGCTGAATGTGCAAGGGAAATGATTGTTTCCAAAAATTACTTTAATGTCACAATCAACTACGAAGCATTTTGGGAAAAACCACCTGTATTTATATGGATGCAAGCCTTGTCCATGCTGGTTTTTGGTGTCAATGAATTTGCTGCGCGCTTTCCGAATTTAATCGCCGCTGTATTTACCTTATTGACCATATATAGATTTGGAAAGGATTTTTTTGGCGAGAAATTCGGCATCGCATGGAGCGGACTCTATGCGTGCTCCATTCTCCCCTTCATGTACTTCAATTCTGGAATCATCGACCCGTGGTTTAACTATTTTATTTTTTATGGGATCATCCAATTCTATAAAGGATGCATGCACAAAAACACGCGGAACTTCATGCTTTCTGGAGTATTTATAGGACTTTCCATTTTGACAAAAGGACCAGTCGGATTACTCCTGATTGGCGGAGCATTTGGCGTTTATTTTATATTAAATCGATTCAAGGATTTTCCTTCCTTTGGAAAAATCAGTCTTTTTCTGTTTACCACCTTGTTAATCGGTTCTTTATGGTTCATATTGCTTTTTGCCACTGGACATCAAGAAATCATTCAAGAATTCATCACCTATCAAGTTCGCTTGTTTCAAACACAAGACGCAGGACACGGAGGACCACTTTATTACCATTGGGTCATTTTGCTTTTCGGAGTTTTCCCAGCTTCTTTCTTCCTTGTCGCCTACTTGAGAACGAAAGAAATCAAACGCACCAACTTGGATATCATCATGCATGGAATGCTATGGTTCACGTTGATTTTGTTTTCCATCGTGAAGACCAAAATCGTTCACTATTCGAGTTTTTGTTATTTCCCCATCACCTATTTCGGCGCTCGTTTCGTGATTCATCAATGGGAGAATGGCTTTACAAAAAACAAACGTATTCATTACTTCGTCCTTTCATATCTTGCCTTGCTAGCACTTGTTTTTGGGATTTTAGCTTACCTAGTTGGACATACCCAAATCATTCTAGAAAACATTCAAGTGAAGGACCCATTCGCCGTTCAAGCCATGAAAGAACCCTACAAATGGTCTGTGATTCAACTTCTACCATTTATTTTATTAGTAAGTACTAGTATATTGTCTTTTAGTTACTTAAGGAAGAATTTATTTATAAAATACTACCTTTCACTTGGGATTGGCATCATGTTTAGTTTGGCAAGCATTAATGCGTTTGTGGTGCCGAAAATCGAAGATATTTCACAAGGTGCAGCAATTGACTTTTACAAACGCCATCAACATGAAGATGCGTCCTTCACTACTTTGGGATTTAAATCGTATGCAAATTTATTTTATGGCAATGTTCGTCCTGGAAATGAACAAACGCAAAACGAAAAAGAGCTGGCTACTGGCGCCATTCGAAAACCCGCCTATTTTGTCGTGAAAATTCATCAGAAAGAGGAGTTCATGTCCATTTATCCTGAATTAAAACAAATCGGAGCAAAGGGTGGATTCGTGTTTTTAAAACGTGAGTCATCGGTTAACTGTTATGGACAATGATTCGACTCCATATTTGAGAAGAATGATTAATTTTGATGAACAAATACAAACACATGCCAAAAATTTCAGACAAGGCCATTCAAATGCCCGCCTCCCCGATTAGAAAACTTGTTCCATATGCGGAAATAGCAAAAAAAGCAGGGAAAATTGTTTATCACTTAAACATTGGTCAACCGGACATCGAAACACCAGCAACGGCATTAAATGCCATTCACAACCTCGATCGAAAAGTATTAGAATATAGCCATTCTGCTGGATTCGAAAGTTACCGAAACAAGCTTGCTTTGTCTTATCAAAAAAGTGGGATTCCTGTAAACAGTGAAGATATATTAATTACAACCGGTGGTTCCGAAGCCTTAATTTTTGGGTTTATGTGTACATGTGATCCAGGAGATGAAGTCATTATTCCAGAACCATTTTACGCGAATTACAATGGATTTGCTGTTACGGCCGGAGTAAACGTCGTTCCAGTTGCTTCTTCCATCGAATCGGGATTTGCTTTACCTCCGGTTGAAGAGTTTGAAAAGAAAATCACCCCTAAAACGCGCGCCATTGTTATTTGCAACCCGGGTAATCCAACAGGTTATTTGTATTCACAAGAAGAACTTGAACAATTAAGAGAAATCGTTATAAAACATGACCTCTATTTGTTTGCAGATGAAGTTTACCGTGAATTTTGCTACGACGGCGCAATTCCCTTTTCAGTAATGAATTTAAAAGGAATCGAAGAGAACGTAATCATGATTGACTCCGTGTCAAAACGATATTCAATGTGTGGTGCTAGAATTGGTGCCTTGATTACTAAAAATAAAGAAGTGATGGGTGCGGCCTTGAAGTTTGGACAAGCACGACTATCCCCCCCAACAGTAGATCAAATTGCTGCTGAAGCGGCTTTAGATACTCCACAGTCTTATTTTGATGATGTGGTTGAAGAATATGTTGCTCGCAGAAATATCATGGTAGATGGACTAAACAGCATCCCAGGTGTTTTTTGTCCAAAACCTAGTGGTGCTTTCTATTGTGTGGCAAAATTCCCAGTGGATGATGCCGAGAAATTTTGTCAATGGTTGTTGGAAGACTTTGAATTCGAAGGTCAGACTGTGATGATGGCTCCAGCAAACGGATTTTATTCCACTCCAGGTTCAGGAAAACAAGAAGCACGAATCGCATATGTATTAAACCAAGGTTCATTAAAGAAAGCAGTGGAATGCTTACGTATCGCCTTGCAAGTATATCCAGGTCGAACGAATTCATAAGCATGTCGATAGAAACCTACTTAGCATCCATTCCTGAAGCCTATCGCTCAGATTTTTTATCACTTATGGCTATCATTCAAAAGAATATTCCTGAAGGATTTAAAGAGGTGGAAAGCTATGGGATGATTGGTTATGTCGTTCCGCATGAAATCTATCCAGATGGATACCATTGCACACCAAAACTTCCACTTCCATTTCTGAATATCGCCTGTCAAAAAAACTTTATTGCTGTTTATCACATGGGTATTTACAGCGATGAAACATTATTGAACTGGTTTTTAGCTGAATTCCCAAAACATAGTTCAAAAAAATTAGACATGGGAAAATCGTGTATTCGATTCAAACATGGGCATCCGATTCCCTTTGAATTGATTGGACAACTTGCTAAAAAAATGACCGTGAAGGATTGGATCGATCGTTACGAAAAAATGTACAAACACAAATGAACCAATTCATCATTTAAACGTTGAGGTAGCACTATGAAACAATTTGAAGTTCCTTCCTTTTATCGTTCACCCCTCATCTCAAAAGTGAAGGCACAACGTAAATTAGAAGATCCACGCAAAAAGGATTTTAGTCCAAGTGAATTGAAATTGGGAAATATAACCTTTGTTATCGCTCGACACTTTGGATTCTGTTACGGCGTTGAAAATGCGATAGAAAAAAGCTACAAAGCCATTTACGAAAATCCGAATAAGCGCATCTTTCTTTTAAGTCAAATGATTCATAATCCAGCGGTAAATGAGGACTTGATTAGTCATGGACTGCAATTTCTTCAAGATACAGAAGGAAATCAACTCATTCCATTTGAAGATTTAAACAACGAGGATCTTGTGATTATCCCTGCATTTGGAACAACGATAGAAATCGAACAAAAGCTTACGGCTATCGGAGTGGATATTTCCACTTACAATACAACGTGTCCTTTCGTGGAAAAAGTATGGAATCGATCTGAGAAACTTGGAGAAACTGATCATACCATTATCATTCATGGAAAATACAAACACGAAGAAACCCGTGCTACCTTTTCACATAGTTCACAAAGTGCTCCATCCATCATTATTAAGGACATCCAAGAAGCAAAAATTCTGGGTGATTTTATCCTAGGGAAAATCGACTTACATTCGTTTGACCAAATTTTTAAAGGGAAATCATCACTTCACTTTGACCCGAAGAAGGACCTGTCTAAAATCGGTGTTGTGAATCAAACGACCATGCTCGCAAGTGAAACGCAAGAAATCACTAACTATTTACGCGAGGTCATGTTAATGAAATACGGAGTGGAAAATATCAAAGAACACATTGCAGATACTCGAGACACCTTATGCTACGCAACAAATGATAATCAAACAGCTACGCTCGCTTTAATGGAGACCGATGCGGATTTAGCAATTGTAGTTGGAGGATATAACAGTTCTAACACAAGTCATTTGGTAGAATTATTAGAACAGAAATTTCCATGTTACTTTGTTCAAGATGAAAGTGAGTTGATTTCTAAGGAAGAAATAAATTCATTTAACATACATTCAAAAACACTTCAGAAATTACCTTACTTACCAACAAAATCAAACCATCGAATCATCCTCACTTCTGGTGCATCATGTCCAGATTCGGTTGTAGATGGTGTCATGATGAAACTAGCTTCTTTTGTCCAATCTAACGAAGAGATGGCCACAATTTTAAGTGAAATGAAATGAAAATATATACCAAAAAAGGTGACCAAGGTCATACCGGTCTCATCGGAGGAACACGCGTTTCTAAAGGTGAACTGCGCATTGAAGCTTATGGAACGGTAGATGAACTCAACTCATATGTCGGCTTGATTCGTTCTTTCGACATCAATTCAAATTCTGTTCTCCAATTAATGGAAATCCAAGACCGTTTATTTACGATTGGATCTTCTCTGGCATCAGACCCTGAAAAATCACAGATGAAAATCCCTGATTTACTCGGGTCAGATGTGGAGCGCTTGGAGAATTGGATGGATGAAATGGATACGTCGCTTCCTGAATTAACAAGCTTTGTGCTTCCTGGTGGACATCCATTTGTTGGACATATTCATGTATGTCGCTGCGTTTGTCGTCGGACTGAACGTTTAGTTGTTGCCTTGGACGAGCACGATTATGTCGCACCATTAGTTCTGACCTATTTGAATAGATTAAGTGATTACCTCTTCGTTTTAGGACGTAAAATCGCTATGGAATTGAATATTCAAGAAAAAGAATGGCATCCACGTTATTAAATTATCATTGCATTTATGCATAGTTTTCATTTTTAATTTGGATTATTCGAAATAAAAATTACTTTTGCCAAAAATAACACCTAAAACAAATAATTATGTATTGGACTTTAGAACTTGCTTCTTACTTAGAAGATGCTCCATGGCCAGCAACGAAAGAGGAATTGATTGATTTCGCTATTCGCACAGGAGCACCGTTAGAAGTGGTGGAAAACCTACAGGACTTAGAAGATGAAGGTGATATGTACGAGAGTATTGAAGAGATTTGGCCTGATTATCCGTCAAGAGAAGATTTTCTTTTTAACGAAGATGAATATTAATTAAGTCCTGTTTCGGCAGGATTTTTTTTATCATGAACTTTTTAGGACACCTTTATTTTTCAGGAAACAACAAAGAGTTGATGTTAGCAAATCTCTTTGGAGATTTCGTTCGTGGATCAAAAAACGACCACTTCCCAGAAATCATTCAACAAGGAATTAAACTTCATCGAAGCATTGATTTTTATATCGACAACCATCCGAAAGTACGTGACTTAAAAATGGAATTAATGACCGACCTACCGAAAGTAGGTCCCGTAGCCATTGATTTGTTTTTCGACCACTT
>CAIZQH010000016.1 GCA_903935095.1 uncultured Flavobacteriales bacterium
ATTATGTTCGCCAAGTCTGTCATTGAGCGGTTCTATGGTGATGGGGCGATGGCTCTCGGCGGCCGTGTGCGCTGCGACGCCCGCTGCGAGGCGAAGGTGGTGTATGGCGACTCGGTGACGGGGGACACTCCGCTGCTGCTCAAGTCAGGTACCGATGCCCCCTTCCTGTCTCGTGTCGATGAACTTCTGACGGAAAGGGAGTGGGCTACTTATCACGAGACGAAGGAAGCTATTGACATCTCCGACCTGGAACTCAGCGTCTGGACTGAACGTGGATACACCCCTATTCGTCGAATCATCCGTCATCGTCTTGCGCCGACGAAGAAGCTCTTCCGCATTCTGACGCACACGGGTGTTGCCGATGTCACCGAGGACCACAGTCTCGTCCTTTCCGATGGCAAGGAAGCAAAGCCGGTCGATGTGGCCATCGGTACGGAACTTCTACATTCAGACACCTCCTATACGTCTCTGGGAGTGGATGCTTGTGAAATTACGGAAAGGGAGGCCTTTGTGATGGGTCTCTTTGTGGCGGATGGCAGCTCGGATATCTATGCTACCGCCAGTGGCTCGAAGGCGACTTGGGCCATTAACAAGGCGGACACGGCACTCCTCGAAAGGGCCAAGGAACTCTGTCCCTTCGAAACGAGGATTCTCGATACACTGGCAAGCTCGGGTGTGTACAAGCTGGTTCCTGTTGGTGACCACATCACCCCTGCTCGTAAGTATCGGACCATGTTCTACAACCGGCATCGTGAGAAGCGCATTCCTCCGATTATCTTGAATGCCCCGCTACCAGTCGTGCGAGATTCCGTTCGGTAGGTTGGATAATACGCTTCACCAAGAAAAAGGTAATCCTCTCCACATGGAATGATGTCATGAATGGCCATATTATACGAAATCGCTAATTCCTTTCCGCGGTCAGCCATGCGCTCTTGTTTCTTTTCAATGCGCGCCTTCGAACGTTCAGGCAAATAAGAAAGGAAATTTTCCAAATCTATGAAATTGTAAAAACGCGGCTCTTGTAAGTTGCCATCCACGGTTGTTGTCATGTATAATCCGGTACTTGATGACCCCCTCAGGTTTGAATAAGTACCAGAAATCAACACATCTTTTTCATCTAACGCAGCAACGGTAGTTGATTTCAATTTTTTATCCAAGTCCTCATCAAGGGACTTTGTATTTATCATGTTACCGGAAAGATCAAATTGATTCAAATACCATTTCACGACTTTGCGAGAAACGAAAGCACAAACGGAAACATAAAACGATTGTGATTTTTCAATGTATTGAAGGTTGGAAACGGAAAGTTTTTTCGGGTTGATTCCTTCGATAAAAACTGGACTCGTATTCAAACTTCCCGATGTCAAATCAAGGTTTGTCATGGTCCATTTTCTTTTGTAATAACCAGCCATAACGGCATGGCCATTCGCAACCTCGAAAAATTGAATACTCAAAGAATGTTCTAAATCACCATCTATTTGAGAGAGACCTCCTGTCTTAATGTTGTATTGCAAGATGGAGTAATTCCCAAATCGATTTGTAATTAATTTATACAGCACCTCATCTTCCATGAAACTTTGTGATTCTGTATATCCTTTCGGCCATTCGAAAATTTGCTCATCGATGAAAGCTAAATCCGTTGAAAAGCGTTGAAAACGAAGCTCAACTACTCCATTAACAGGCTTATCTGATTGACTGGTCATCACAAAGCCATTTTCTCCAAATTCATACACCTTTTCGCTATTGTAACCGTCTTTTAATTCAATTTCAATCCGGTTTTCGGTCGTTTTTATCTGAGCAATAACGGTGATGGTACTTAAAAGCGAGAATAGGAAAATGAGTGTTTTCATGGGGGCTTATTTTATGGAAACGAAATTAAACAAATTTTAGGGAAGATTTCAATCCCTCTTTCTGGTTTAGCTCATGTCATCCCTTTGACAAGAACATTTTCACGCTGAAAGTGTTACTTTTGTTACATGAATTCGAAAAAAGGCATCGCCATCTTAGGGTCCACCGGATCCATCGGAACCCAAGCACTTGAAGTACTGGAAACCTATCCGGAATACTTTGATCTACAAGTTTTAACGGCGGGTAAAAATGCGGACTTGCTCATCGAACAAGCAATCAAGTACCATCCCAATTCTGTGGTGATTAGCGATGAATCGCTCTATCAAAAGGTAAAGGATGCACTTTGGGGTGAAGATATTCATGTGTACGCTGGTGAACAAGCACTGTGTCAAGTGGTAGAATCGAATGAAGTTCATACGGTCCTTACTGCACTGGTAGGTTATGCCGGACTCAAACCAACCATTCATGCGATTGAAGCCGGTAAAACGATTGCGCTTGCGAACAAAGAAACACTTGTGGTTGCTGGTGAACTCATCACCAAATTAGCAAAACAAAAAGGAGTGAATATCTATCCGGTAGACTCGGAACATTCCGCAATTTTTCAATGTTTGGTCGGAGAATATCAGAATCCAATCGAAAAAATATATCTAACGGCTTCTGGCGGACCTTTCCGTGGATTCACTTATGAGCAATTGCAAACGGTGAGTTTGGCGCAAGCGTTGAAACACCCAAATTGGTCCATGGGGGCGAAAATTACCATTGACTCTGCGAGTTTAATGAACAAAGGATTGGAAGTCATTGAAGCGAAATGGTTGTTTGGCTTGCAAACAGATCAAATTGATGTCATTGTTCACCCACAGTCCATCGTGCACAGCTTGGTGCAATTCGAAGATGGAAGTATGAAGGCACAAATGGGACTTCCAGACATGAAACTTCCCATCCAATATGCGCTTACTTTCCCACAGCGACTCCCGACAAATTTCCCGCGTTTCAATTTCATGGATTACCCACAATTAACGTTTGAAGCGCCAGACAGAAAGGTGTTTAAAAACCTCGACCTTGCGTTTAGAGTCATGGACATGCAAGGAACCGCAGCGTGTTCTTTAAATGCTGCGAATGAAATTGCAGTTGATGCTTTCTTAAATGAAAAAATTAGTTTTCTAGAAATTGCAGAAATCAATCAGGCGGTGGTCGAATCTGCCAGCAATGTATTGACTCCAACTTACGAACAGTACGTTCAAGCGGATGAATTAGCGCGAGAAAAAGCAAGAGAATTTATCGGCAGCATCTAAAAGAAGGCACGTAATTCCATAGAGCCGTTGTGAATGGTTCTGGATGTTCCTGTGTCTCTTCCGCTATATTGAAGCGTCATTTGTAGGTTTTTGGATAGGGTTCGTTGGTATGAAATGGTCCAAGTAAAATTCGTTCCAGGTTTGAGTGATTCCAACAATTCGTAGCCGATTGCGGATTGTGTTGATCCGGTATAATTCAATTGAATCCATTTAAATTCTCCCTGAAATCCACCTTTTTCCGTTTGATTTTGCTTCCATGTTAGTCCAAGTTCTTTGAGCATACAGGTTTCTCCACCGTAAACTGCGTCATTTTTTTTGTTGGATATTCTCCCCGTTAAAGCGTAGCGCGAATTTGTGGATCCTTGGTAAATCAAACTTTCCTGGACTTGGCGGTAGGTATATGCGTAGTTTCTTCCGCTGGTGTAATCTGCTAAACTTGACTTTGTGCCCGTTTTCGCACTCGATTCAATGGAAAAAGTGGGATGAACATTCCACCGAACTAGTATCTCCTGACTTTTTTGGCTGCGAGCGTCCTGACCATTGGCCAACAAATTCTTGGTGTCGTTTTGTTGAACTTGATACTCCGCCGTAAAGATTTTCCCCATCCGATTAAAGAAAAGTGAATTGTTCATGGTAATCGTTGAACTCACTAAACTTGTGTTTGCGATGTCGTTGAAAAATGGATTAAACGCACTTTCTAGGTTAAATTCATTGATTTTCCGCTGCATGCGAAGTCGCGCTTGATCGGAGAATTTTGCCAGCACTTTTTTCCACGTGTTTTGATCGTTCCAAATGCGTTCCGGTCGCCAAAAAATACTTTGATTGTATTCATTCGAAAAGGTATTGGCATATTCATTACTTGGAATAAACACGCGGATGTAACTCGCTTGGTCAATGTACTGAGCGATTTCAAATTCATTCAAATCTTTGATCCCATCATTGTTATAGTCAATCCACGTATAAAGCCCTTGTCCATCATTGACTTTCAAATAATGAAATTGTCTTTTCTGTTCCAATCCGGATCCAACTTCATAGAAGGTATTGACGGTTAAGGCATTTTTGAAAAATCGCCCTTCGTAATCTACACGTCCCACCAAGGAATTCTCAGGGGTTTGCGGAAGCAATACTGGATTTACTATTTTTAGCGAACGGTACGCACTTAAGATGGTCAAGCGTTGATTTTTAAGTTGATTCCAACTGAGTTCTGCTCCGGCAGTGCGGGCCTTTGCTACATTCACTAATTGAATAGAATCGCTTCGTTGGTCGAGTCGTTCGCGGTAATAGACTTTATATAAATAGCGCGTAGAATCTGCATTGGAAAGGTAGAATTGATAGTCAAAAAACTGATAACTAGGTTTGCTCATCAAAGAATCTGTACGGAAAATGTTTCGTTCGTAATCATCCTTGTATCCCAATTTGATATTCCCTAGTTGCTTGGAAAGATCCACGCGGTGACGCAGAAATGAATTGCTTCCATTCGCCGTACTTGCCTTGGAAGTTAAAGCACTGGCATCCCAATTCGCGTACCATCCGCTTTGCTTCCAATTACCTTCAGAAAACATGCGCGAACCGTTGAAATCACTGCCAATGGAATAATTTTGCGCCTCGAGTTTAGCCAATCCTTTTTGTTTATCCGCTAATTTAAGTCCTGCAAGTATGGAAGTCTGTTGTCCAATAAAGTTTTTGTTTCTCGTATTCCAATCTCGATCAAACTCCACCTTTCTGTATTGCTCAATGGGACTAAACGAACGACTTAAATACTCGAAATCCAGATAGGTTTCAAAGGAAACCGCTTGCCATTGATCTTTTTTCAACGGGATTTGCTGCACTAATTTAGAGCGATTCGAGAATCCTTGGTCATCCTTAGCGTCCAAACGTGAAAAGGTGTTAAGGTCATTGGTGGTCAGGGCAGACTCGGTTTCAATTCGCATGGTGGGACTCACTTGAAACTGCATTCCCGCAGAGACCATTTGTTTTTGTTTGGGGGTGATCACACTTCGATTGGGAGAAAAGTCACCTTGTGGAATTCCAGAAACGGGTACCACCCATTTGTACACTTTTCCAAGCGCGTTATACGAATCTAGTACGTAATCTCCTTTGTTTTGTCCAACAAACTGAAAGGATGCCCGGTAATGAGCAAGTGCTGGATCAACGCTAAAAACCAGGACGGAGTCATACGTGAGTGAATCGATTAATTGATACAATAATTGATTCTCACTGTATCCAACTGAGTCTATGCTGTTCACCACAGCTTGCGATAGATCATCGCCAATGAGTGACAAATCATACTTTTGCGCGCTGCTTAAGTCTTGTTGTAAGGATTGATTTTTCGCATCTTGCTCACTGTAGGCATTGAACCAAATCTGACCTTTTTTTAATTCTAGTCGCGTTGCGCTTTGAAGCAATGAACGCGCATAATTTTGATCGGAATACTGAAATTCTGCTACAATTCGGATGTCCTTGGTAATTAAATGTCGAGAGGTAAAAATAAGTTCGGAGGTATTGTAATCGATGGTGTAATCGAATTCTTGTCCGCGCATGAGCAATTTCCCATCAATGTAAATGCGTTCTGTTCCCGAGAGAATGGTAATGAATGGTTCGTTTTCAGCTCCTCGCAAACGATATGGACCTTGATTGGCCTCCACTCCTTGAATGATTTGGCGGTTGAACTTTCCTTTAGAGAGCGCGACACTATTTTGGGTAAACCACTTGGCATCATTGACTGTTCTCCCCTGAAATTCTGAACTGATTCCCTGTCCACGTTTTTTGTAGTTCATGAAATATCCGCTTGGCTTCGATAACCAAAAATCACCCGTAATTAACTTGAACTGATCGTTCGACAATTGTATGTAAACCTGATCGAATTCTTGAAGTTTATTCGTGTTTCCATCTGCTTGTAGGGGAATATTCGCATCCGAAATAGAGGCGGTTAATTTTAGGTTGTCACTAATCATCCCCGACAACTCTAAGTTTAATGCCGAGTTTATCCCCAAACTTTGTTTATTCCCGAAGCTCAACCCTCTCGAAATACTGCCGTTTTTTGTGATTTCGTTCCCACCAAAAAGAGTTGAATTAGCGTTATTTGCTTCGATTTTAAATAGGTCTCGCTCACTTAAAGGACGACCTTGAAAAATGAGCGTAGTGTCGCGTTTTAGATACTGTTTGGTGAAATCAAAGGGCCAAACTTGGTAGGAAAGTGTTAATGTGTCTGTTGATTCCTCGATTAATCTAAACTTAGCCGAAAGAAAATCGATTTCATAAGCACTCGCTTTTAAGGTATCCTTTCCCTTCAATACGACAAAGGAACTTGGATAAATACTCAGCGTGTCAATGCGCTTCCACTCGGTGTTGAAATGTTGATGAATAGCGCGTTGATTTCCAATTTGAGCTTGTGCTCCAATGGAAAAAAAACAAAGAATCAAGAAGGACCAAAAATAGTTCGGCATCATGCCTTACGAAGATAAGGTTGTTGGCTTGATTAACGTTCGAATTCCCAATAGATTGTTTCAGAAACGATTATTTTGTTCGTCCATCAATTATGGATGAATTAACGCAATAACTTTCGTTCTTTGAATTAATCAATGCGATCAAATCCAGTGTATGGACGTAAAGATTCTGGAATGATAATTCCATGTTCATCTTGGTGATTTTCCAACAAGGCAGCAACGATTCTTGGCAATGCAAGCGCAGATCCATTCAAGGTATGACAAAGATGAGATTTTTTGTCTGCATCTTTAAAACGCAACTTCAAACGGTTTGCTTGGAACGTGTCGAAACGAGAAACGGAGCTTACTTCCAACCATTTTTCTTGGGCTGCGGAGTACACTTCAAAGTCGTACGTCATGGCAGATGCAAAGCCCATATCACCGCCGCATAAGCGCAAAATACGGAACTGCAATCCAAGTTTGCCTAACAATCCTTTCACGTGTTCCATCATATCTTCCAACGCTTGCGCGGTATTCGATGGATGTTCGACACGAACAATTTCCACTTTATCAAACTGATGTAGGCGGTTTAATCCGCGAACATCTTTCCCGTAAGATCCAGCTTCTCTTCTAAAGCAAGGTGTATAGCCACACATTTTTATCGAGAAATCAGGGCCAGGTAAAATAACATCTCTGTAAATATTTGTCAAAGGAACTTCCGCAGTTGGAATCATGTAAAAGTCATCTTCTTTCATGTAGTACATTTGTCCTTCTTTGTCTGGAAGTTGTCCTGTTCCAATTCCACTTGCTTCGTTTACCATCAAAGGCGCTTGTATTTCTTCGTAACCTTCTTTACTTGCTTCTTCCAAGAAGAACTGAATCAAGGCACGTTGTAATTTCGCTCCTTTTCCACGGTAAAACGGGAATCCAGCACCGGTCACTTTCACACCTAATTCAAAATCGATGAGGTTGTATTTTTTCGCTAAATCCCAATGTGGCAATGCGTCAAACCCAAAAGTCGGTGCGCTTCCTTGTTCGTAAACAGTTTCGTTATCGTTCGCATCACGTCCAGATGGCACCAGTTCATTCGGTACATTTGGCAAGGTATATAGCAATTTGGTGATTTGCTCATCTAATTTGTCCACGGTAGATTTCAACGCTGCTTCTTTCACTTTGAGTCCAGCAGTACGTTCTTTCAATGAAGCTGCCTCCGCTTGTTTCCCCGTCTTGAACAAATCCCCGATGGAACGAGCCAATTGGTTCATTTCCGCAGCGATGTTATCTAATTCGGTCTTTGCCGCACGCCATTCGACATCTTTGCTTAGAATCTCGTCTAACGTCGATTCTGCATGGATATTTCGTTTTAATAGTCCCTCGACTAAAGCGTCTTTTTCGGCACGAATGCGTTGAATTTCTAACATAACAGTTTATTTGCGAAAACAAAAGTAATGAATTGAGGTGAAAATTCCGCTCAAATCCAAACGGGATAAAGAAAATAAGTCAGTAGGTTGTTAATAGTACCCTGTTGATTTCTCCTAATTCAATCGCGTTATTAGGACAGCTATTTTACTAATTTTGACTACAATTAGATAAAATGCAGGTAAAAATCACCAATAAGTCCAAACACGACTTGCCGAAATACGAAACGACAGGGTCTTCTGGCATGGATATCCGCGCGAATATCGATGCGCTCGTTTCATTAAAACCTTTGCAACGTGCGTTAATCAAGACGGGATTGTTTTTGGAAATGGATCCGTCCATCGAGTGTCAAATTCGTCCACGTAGTGGATTAGCACTGAAAAAAGGAATAACCGTTTTGAATACACCGGGCACGGTGGATGCAGATTACCGTGGAGAAGTCGGTGTGATTTTAATCAATTTATCCGAAGAAGAAGTCATCATAGAAGACGGCGAACGCATTGCGCAAATGGTGTTTTGTCCTGTTCAGAAAGTAACCTTAACAGAAGTCACGGAACTCACAGATTCAGCACGCGGAGCGGGGGGATTTGGGAGTACGGGAGTAAAATAACGTATTATGAATGTAATCATTCCAATGGCTGGAAGAGGCAGCCGACTTAGACCACATACCTTAACAGTTCCAAAACCCTTGGTTCCTGTTGGTGGAAAACCCATTGTTCACAGACTCGTGGAGGACATCGCACGTGTTTGCGCAGAGAAAATTGATGAAATCGCTTTTGTAGTTGGAGAGTTTGGAACCGAAGTCGAACAAGAATTACTCGCCGTAGCTGAGAAATTGGGAGCAAAAGGCTCCATTCATTACCAACTCAAACCCTTGGGAACTGCTCACGCCGTGCTATGTGCTGCTGATAAATTGACAGGACCCGTTGTCGTTGCATTTGCGGACACACTATTCAAAGCTGATTTTAAAATCAGTTCAGATGATGAAGGGATTTTATGGGTGAAGCAAATCGAAGATCCTAGTGCTTTTGGGGTGGTCAAAATGAATGATCTAGGTGAAATCATTGATTTCGTGGAAAAACCAAAAGAATTTGTTTCCGATTTGGCCATGATCGGGATCTATTATTTCCGAGATGGGGAACGTTTGCACAAGGAATTGCAGTATTTAGTGGACAATGACGTCATTAAAAGCGGAGAATACCAATTGCCGGATGCGCTGCGTCGTTTAACAGAATCTGGTGTTGTTTTTAAACCTGGAACAGTTTCAGAGTGGTTGGATTGTGGAAACAAAGAGGTAACAGTGCACACCAATCAACGTGTCTTAGAATTTGATCATGCTGCTGGACTTCCCATGCAGGATGAAAGTGCAACGTGTACAAATTCAGTGATTATCCAACCTTGCTTTATCGGTAAAAACGTGAAGATTCATGCATCTGTTATTGGTCCTCATGTTTCCATTGGGGCGAATTCTGTCGTAGAAAATTCCATCATACGTAATACAAATATTCAACAAAACACACACATTTCGAATGCTAACATGGCGGATTCCATGCTTGGCTCGAATGTTGTTTACAACGGACGATCAAAAGACCTGAGTTTGGGTGATTTTAGCACGACACATGAATAAATTCCTTTTTCTTATTTGTTCCATAACCCTGCTGGCTTCCTGCGCTAATTGGAAGAAAAAGCCAAAAGCAGAACACGATGCTACATATATTCGATCGTTCCATGAAGGGGTGAGGTTGAAATTAAATGGGCAAGACCAAGAGGCGATGGATAAGTTCAATGCTTGTTTATTGATCGACGAAAAGGATGATGCAGCACATTTCGCTTTGGCACAAATTTATTTAGACCAAGACAATTTAGATCAAGCGGCTGTTCACACCTTAAAAGCTTCTCAAATTGATCCAAAAAACGAGCACTACCAAAGTGAATTAGCTTTCATGTATTTGGAAGTGAAAAAATACTCCGAGGCGATCGCTGTGTTCGAAAAACTCCTGAAAAAAACTCCGAATAATCCAACTTTTTATGGAGGTGCAGCCGAGTGCTATGCAAAATTAGGCGATGTAAAAAAAGGCCTTGATTTATTGAATCGGATGGAAAACAACCTAGGATCCAATCCAGCAATCGTCATTGAAAAATTTAAACTGCTCGTGGCGGCACATCGCGATGAAGAAGCCATCTCTGTATTGAAGACAGCGAAGAAAAAATTTGAAGGCGAGCCTATGATTATTGCCAATTTGGTGGATTACTACTTACAGCATAAACGCTATCAAGAGGGATTTGACTTATTAAAAGAATTGGTGGCGGTGGACCCGAATAACGGAATGGCTTTACTCATGCTTGGGGACATGCAAATGCAATCTGGAGATAGTAAAAACGGTCTTCAAAACCTCAAATCGGCGATTAAAACAGACGGGCCAAGTATTGATCAAAAAATGAATGTGCTCATGGCGCTTCAAGGACAAGAGGTCATGGATCCAGACATGGAGTCATTGGTACTTTATATGCGTAAAAAATATCCTAAGGAAGCTAAAGCTCATTCGATTACAGGAGACTATTATTTCAAAGTAAATCAAATCATCGAGGCGCTCGAAGCATACAAATCTGCCGTTAAATGCGACCCGAATGTCTATCCCATTTGGAACCAAATATTATTACTCGAATACCAATTTCAACAGTTTGACAGCCTAGTAATCGACGCGGAGAAGTGCATTGAGTTCTTCCCTACCCAAGCCTTGCCTTATTTTGTCCTTGGCGCCGCATTAAATCAACAAGGCAACTTTCAGAAGGCCCTCACAACCTTGGAAACGGGCTTGGATTATGTGCTCAAGGATGCAGATCTGAAAGCAGAATTTCAAGGTCAAATTGGGGAAGCTCAATTTGGACTGAATCACAACAAGGAAGCGCTTGTCGCCTATGAGTTAGCAAGAAGCTCAGCTCCTCAAAATGCTTTTGTCAAAAACAATTATGCCTATCGTTTGGCATTGTATGAACTGGACTTACTGAAAGCTGAAAAATGCATTGATGAGGTATTGATGACTTTCCCAAATGAGCCCCGTTACCTAGATACAAAAGGATTCGTATTATTTCAACAAGGAAAATACAGCGAGGCAAAAATCTTCTTTGATCGGGCTTGTGGAGGCTCAGATACAAAAAACGATAAATCATGCATTGAACATTTGGGAGATGTCTTATTTATGTTAGGAAAGAAGGAGGAAGCGATGTCTTATTGGTTGAGAGCCAAAGAACTAGGCTCGACAAACAAAGCGCTAAATGAAAAAATCACACAAAAAAAATATGCAAAACCTGTTTTTTAAACTAACCATAGCCTTTAGCTTTATTTGGACCTTGTCAGCTTGTTCCCCGAAGGTTGGAACTGTCTTGGTGAACAATGATAAACTTCCAAAAATAAAGGACAAAGATTTGACGGATCGATTAGATAGTTTGTCGAAAATAGAACCTAGAACATTTTACTCGAAGCTAGATATTAACTACAAAGATTCCACCACGGAAATCTCTTTCAAAACATCCTTAAAGATTATCGCGGATAGTGCGGTAAGCGCCATAATTACATATGCCCGTATTCCTATTGTTACGGCAATGGTAACTAAAGACACAATCACCGTTGTAAATAAGCGAGAAAAGTGTTACATCATTCAATCGTTGGATTACTTAAAGACCACATTTGGTGTTGAGTTTACATATGAAAACATGGAAGAGTTGTTTTTAGGAAAACCCTTGGATTATAATAGAGAACAAAAATACTTCGTTGAACATGACCCGTATCACTACCGTATCTCCACTCATAAAAAACGCGATAAAAAACGCATGGAACGGCATCCTAAAGAAGACATTGTATTAAATTACACCTTGAGTAACGATGGGAAATCACTTCAGCAAACAACGATTAAAAGCCCTAGTGATTCAACGGAAATAACCGTTATTTATGAGCAGCGTCAAGAAGTAAATGGAATGAATATCCCCAAAGTAGTATACATGCACATCAAAGCCAAAGAAAAAGGCATTTACATCAAAATGGACTACGAAAAAGTGGAAATAAATGAGCAGCAAGAATTAATAATTGTCATACCAGAGAAATATGAAAAATGTAAGTAGCCTTCTGTTTTTCTTCTTCTTTTTCAGCCTGTCGTATGGACAGTCAAGTCAAGAAAAACTGAAAAAAGAACAACAAAAACTGGAAAAACGTATTTCAAATACACGTGCGCTTTTGTCCAAGGTGAAGTCTAATTCACAAGCCTCTTTGAACGAAATCCGCTTGATTGAAAATCAAATTAAAAGCCGAGAAGCGTTGGTGCGAATTTTTGATAACCAAGTGCGCATGGCTGAGATAAAAATGGTCGAGAAAAAACAAGAAGTTAAACGTTTGAAAAAAAGGCTCGTCGACCTCAAACGACAATATAAAAAAATGGTGCTCTATGCGTATAAGCACCGAAGCAATTATGGACGTGTGATGTATTTATTGTCAGCCGATAACTACAATGAAGCAATGAAACGAAACCGTTATTTGAAAAAGGTGGCAGGTGTTCAGAAAAAACAAGCTGCTTTGATTAAGCAACATCAAGCCTTAATAGCGGAAGAAATAACCAATATTTCTTTGGAAAAGGATTCCAAAGTTTTGGCGCTTGAAGAGAAAAAACAAGAACGCGAACAGATCACCAAGGATAAAACAAAGAAAGAAAAATCATACGAGAAGTTTAAAAAAGAGGAACAAAATCTATTGACGCAATTAAAAGCAGACGAGCGAAAAAAGGCGGAAATAAAACAACGAATTGATTCGGAACTTCGACAGGAAATCGCACGGGAACAAGCGCGTCAGCGCGAACGAGACAAAGCGAGACAAGAAGAGGAAAAACGACTTGCAAATGCGTCATCCACTTCTCCAAAAGCTTCTACGGGTTCAGGGACAGGAACTAAACCGCAGGAGTCTCCGAAAACAACACCAAAATCAAGTGCTACTGAACCTGCTAGACCAAAAGCGGTAAGCTTTACAGAATCTACAGAAGGGTCTGCTGTTGGAAAAAGTTTTGAAGTGAATCGGGGTCGCTTAGCATGGCCAGTGGAAAAAGGAAGCATTACAGAACGCTACGGAACCAACCCACATCCAACATTGGCAGGTGTAGTAACAAATAATAATGGGATCGATATTACCTGTCCAAAAAATGCACGAGTGCGCGCTGTTTTTGAAGGGGAAGTAACGAGTGTTTTCTCCATTAATGGTGCAGGTAAGTTTATCGTAATTAAACATGGGGCCTATCGAACTGTATATGGAAACATGCAAGAAACATATGTAAGTGTTGGCTCAAAAGTATCCTCTAAACAAGCTATAGGTAGTTTAACGACGGATGACAGCGGTGTATCTGTTTGTCATTTTGAAATACACTCCGTAGCTGGCGGACTGACTAAGAGTTTAAATCCGTCACTCTGGATTGGACGCTAGGGCATTTTGTTGAAGTCCAATGGCAATGATCATTGCGCACATCCCAAAAATCGGCACGGCTGCTTTATCCGTATCAAGGAAATTGTTTAAGAATGCATGGATGAAATAAGTAGACATAGCCATGATCATGGCCAAAATGAATATTCTTGTCCCTGAGTCCTCCATAGGGACTCGGTGATAGACAAGGATGCTTGTGTAAAAAATAGCAGCCACGATCCCTAAAAAGGAAATAAGCCCTAGAAATCCCATCTCAGCAAGTGTACCAAGGTATTCACTGTGTGCATTTCCCATATCTCCAAAATTGGTAGAAATAATCGTCAGATTCTCCGGTTCCTGAAATGGTGCATATTCAAAAGCGTAAGTTCCAGGACCATATCCAAAAACGGGTTTCTTTTCGAACATGGCTATGGCACAACTCCAACGATTAATTCGTTCTAAATTTGACGCATCTGTGGAAATATTTGTCGCGCTTTGTAAACGTTCATCAAACGATTCGGTGGTGTGATCTTGTTTGTTGCGAGCTAATTCCATTTGGATAGTGTCCCATTTATATAACACAAATACCAAGGCAAATGCTGCAATTCCAGCTAAAGGTTTCCAATTGATGCGATAATAGATTAATCCACCAATTCCAATACAGCCAAAGACACTCAACCATGCGGCGCGGGTATAGGAGAAATAAAGTCCAGCGAGGACAAGAACGATGAGTAGAATCAACAAGGCTTGTATCAAAGGCGCATGTTTTTTGTACAAGTACAAGCCAAAAACCAATGGTACATTTAGGGCTACAATCGCTCCGTAAATAGTGTGGTCTTTGAAAAATGGTGACATGACCCAGTGACTTTCTTTTTCTCCAAATGCATACAAGGAATGGTGTGTTATGGTGTAAATGATGACCAAACAAGTGGATATAATGAATAACCAAATGAAGGCAACACGGTTTTTTTCTTTCTGAAAAAAGTGAATGCCAAAAAACAATACAGGAACAATGAACCAAAGTTTGGCCAGCAAGAACTTAAAGGATATAACCGGATGTGCACTGGTAATGGAACTGATGAAAATCCATGTCAGAAAAATCCCAACGGAAAATAAGATGGGTTCTCGCCAAAGATTTTTGGGCATAAATGGCTTATACAGTTGAATGGCCGAAAGCCAAATCATCAAGCCGAAAAGCAAAGGCTCACTTGGAAGAAATAATCCGAAGCTCGAATTAAATTCTTCGATATTTACGGAGAGCGGCGTTAAAAATGCAATGGCAATAAACAATTTTTCCGTTTGAAAAATAGCAAAGTAAATCGCTAATAGTCCAGCGGGAAATAAACTAAGGTATTCAAGGTCTTGCCAAATGAAGTAGGCAAACAGCGTAGACAGAAAAAGTCCGACAATCCCGTAAATAACCGAGTTTTTCAAGTGTTTAAGCTTCATTCAATTTAAGCTCTTTAAGGCGCTGTTGAATGAGTAAGAAGAACAATCCAAAGATAAATCCACCAATGGTGGAAACGAGCACAATGATCATGCGTTTAGGTTTTTCTTTTCTGTCAGCAACCACCGCTTTTTCAACGACAAATTTGTGGTTAAATTTGGCGTTCGCATCGGACTCAGCTTGTTCATATGATACGCGGAAATCCTCGATTTTTACAATTTTCTCATTGCGTTGGTACTCCAATCCATCATAAACGGAACCATACTTCGAGTTGATGTCAAGTTTACGTTGAATTTCCGTTTTTTCAGCAGGGCTCTTTGAATCAACCAATGCTTGGTAAAGTGTGGCCCTCACGTCATTTGGCAAAACGCCCAATTGTGCTAAGTCCTCCAACCTTGTTAACAATGAATCACGTTCGTGCTCCATTTGTTTTTTCTTTCTCAGGTTGATTTCAAAAGCAGGGATGGTTCGTTCTCGAATCATTTCGTTTTTAACGGTATCGATTAAATCTACGATATCGTTTGCCATGGCTGCCGCTTTCTCTGGATCTTTGTCCAATACGTCGATTTGAATGGAACCAAAACGCGTGCGATTGAAAGAAAAGTTTCCGTAATACGCTTTGTTTAACTTATAGTATTTATTCGGATCGTTTTCAGAAATGTCATAATCTGCGAACAAATGGTATTTTTTGACAAGGCGGTCCTTAATTCGAGAGGATTGTAAAATCTGAACCAACTGTTCCGCTTGCTCTTCTTCACCGAAGTCCATGGCTGCAGCTTTAACATTTCTCTGCGCATCGAAAGAAACATTACCTGATGCTGCTGGGAAAACGATGGCAGAGGATAAATAGAGCGGTGTAATGAGGAAGGAAACGACGATCGAAACAATCGCTGCAATAACGGTAATGATAAGAATCGGTGTTTTCTTTTTCCAAATAAATTGGATTAAGCCCGTTCGTTCTTCTTGTAAATTTACTTGTGTCATATCTTATTTAGCTCTGCGAAGTTATAATTTTTGCCGCAAGCTATGACAATAACTCCGAAATTCAAAAAATATTTGATTTATGAACGTGTTAAAAAAAGATTTTTTAACGGTTTGAGTTCGATGAATTTAAAAACAAACATGAGAGCGAGTCCAATGAGTAATTCCGCGGCGAGGATCAAGCAAAATACCAATGCAGAATCTTGTAACATATTTTGGTCCTCTAATTGGAAAAATGCCCATAATAAAAGTAAGACGGCACTGACAAAACTCAAAACAAAAAGTAGCCATTTTCCTATATGAAGTAATCCAATCTTTAGTTTGAAAATTCTCACGCACAAAAGAAACTGTGTAATGGACATGATTACTTGCGTCACAAATGCGGTAAATCCAGCCCCAGCTGCGCCATATCTAGGGATGAGAAATATGTTGAGACTTACATTTATCAAAACACCGATGGCAGAAATGATGTTCAATTCTTTCAAATTTCCATGCGCTGTTAAAAGCGTTCCAAAAACAAAATTCATCGAAATACCAATAAAACTTAACATCATCCAGTCAAAGGGAACAATGGATTGTGCATCGTAGGTATAGATTAGTTGGAAGATTCGTTCCGCATGCAGAATGACGATGAAAACGATGACAAGAACACCTCCCATGAGAAAATTTGCTGCGATGACTACCAATTCGCGCACTTTTTGAATGGACTCATGTAAGACATTCGAAAACATCGGGAATAATAATCCGGCGAAGATCATTCCAAACATGTAAAGTGCATCAAGTAATCGAAATCCCTTAGCATAAATCCCAGCTTCCGTGGCGCCATTCGAATGTAGTTCATGTAAAAGGATACTGTCAATCCGAGTGTAAATGGACATGAGAATAATTAATAAGGCATAGGGCAGACTTTTTTTAAGAACGGATGTAAAATGATTCATATCGATGTGCCAATGAATCCTGCCTACCAATCTCCTAAAGAAAACAAACGCAATAATACACGTGAGGAAATACCCAAATGTTTGTAATTCGATGTACAGCGGAATGGTCATTTGGAAACCTGAAGGCAAAAACAAGACTGTTCCAGCTAGCACAATTAATACGATACGATCAAAAATGGAGAAAAATGAATCTAATTTATAGTGTTGCAATCCTGAAAAGAATCCACGGAAATAGGCAATGAAAACAATGAATAATTGATTTAATCCCAAAAAGAACAGCATTTTCATCGCCATGGAGTCATGGCCTAGTAAAAAGGCTATGGAGAATAGCATTCCTAGGTAAAAAAGAAAGAGGACGATCCTCAGTATAAGAATGCTACTGATTTGTGACTTTGCTTCCTCTTGATTTTTCGCAACCGTTTTTATGACATAATTGTTAATGCCAAAATCCATGAGAATATTGAGAATTAACGATAAACTCAACAATGAAAAATACAGTCCGTAATTTTTAAGACCTACTTCATTTTGAACCTGTGCATCGATGCCGAAAATGGCAATTGGTTTGACCAATAAATTGAGCAGAATTGAAAACAGTAGATTCGAAAAAAAAATGCGTTGCATATATGTGCTTGTTTTCCTACTGATTCAGGACTGAAACCCTAACGAATTAAATTCACGCTTCCATGTATTCTCTTGCGCTCATCAATATTCGGGAATTTCATGATAATTTCATACGTATATGTTCCAGGTTCACACTTTGTACCCATTCCATAACTTCCATCCCATCCGATGGAGATATCATGCGTCTCAAAAATGACTTCCCCCCAACGGTTGTAGATATTCATCGTAAAGTTGTACGGATCTGTACCACTTGAAAATATTGGATTGAATGTTTGGTTAAACATATCTCCATCAGGGGTGAATGAATTTGGAATGTAATAAATTAATCCTGGGTCAAACGGGATGTCAAATGAGACTGTATCTGTACATCCATGTAATGAAAAAGCAGTTAATAAAATCGTTGCTCCTTGATCGGTAGATAGAAATATATGATCTGGATTTTCCAACGTGGATACTTGTCCGTCACCAAAGGACCAAGAGTAACTCGCTGCCCCGATAGAGTTATTCTCAAATTGTACAAATTGATTTTGTTCCGAAAAAACGAGTACTGACGATGAGAAACTAGCAATTGGATAATTATCAACTTGAATATAATTATTTGCCGTTTGAGTCACAATGCACCCATTTAAGTTTGTCGTTAATGAGACATTAAAATCACCACTCGATTGAAAATTTATCGTCGCATTTGAACCATTTCCGTTTAATGAATTACTCGTTGTCCATATATAATCAGTGTTGGTAGGGTCATCAGCAGTGAAGGTTACGGATAATGGAACACATCCCTCTGTAACATTAGAGGTAAACGTTGCAATTGGAAGTGGTTTAACGGTAATTGCACTTGTTGCCGGAAGACTATTACAACCATTTAATGTATAATTCACTGTTATTGAAGTGTTGTTTAATGGCGTAATCGATAAACTTGAACCTCCAGCTACTGGTGGATTCCCCCAAGTAAATGTTCCACCAGGTAGGTTGACGATTGCCGATAAAGTCGCTATGTCCCCTGCGCAAATCGTAGCATTATTTACTCCTAAAGTTGGAACAGGATTGACTGTGACCGTTGAATTTACACTTGAACTTAAACAACCGTCCAAGTCATATTGCACACTATAATTTGTCGTGGTGGAAGGATTCACGATTATGGAAGTAGTTGTTTGTCCGTTTGACCAAATATAATCTCCACCAGCAATCCCTGCGGATGCGGTGAGCGTGGCATTTTGGCCATTACAAATGGTTTGGTTAGCCACCTGCGGGATGGAAACAGGTTTCACATAAATTTCTGTCAAGGCAGTGTCATTGCAACCGAAAAGTGAATAAACAACTTGATAAGTTGTTGTTGTTGTTGGACTCACTGTGATATTTGGAGCTGCAGAGGTGAATGGGCTCCAAGTATAGGTTCCACCTGCTAAATCGACCGTTGGAATAATAGATGTACTTTGACCAAAACAAATGGTGTCATTAAGTGCGCTAATAACTGGATACTCGTGAATAACTACGGTCATATCGGTTGTATTGGCACACAAACCAGTATTCGGTTGGAATGTATATGTGGTTGTCAGGGTGAAATTGGGGGAGGGACTCCAAGTACCTTGAACGCCGTTGTTGGAAATACTCGGTAAACTAAAGTTTCCGTTTACACAGATGTCTGGTATTTGGGTAAATAGAGGGTCTGTATTTGGCGAAAAGGTAATGATGACCGTTTCAGTGCCGAAACATCCATTAGCATCTGTCCCAGTATAGGTATAACTACCAGGGTTTGTCACAAGTAAATTTGCATTATTGGATAAAATTCCAGAGCCATTACTCCATGTCAAACTTAATCCACCACTACCTGTTAAGGAAATTTGTGAAGTATTGCAATCTAATATAGTTGTGTTTGTAGCATTTGAAATGGAAACAATCGGGGAAACAATGTTTTGCGTGATGATTTGCACCTCTGTATCCGAACATCCATTAGCTGCAGTAACCGTCACGGTATAGGTTCCAGGTGTGGTTACAGGCAAAGCTGCAGTAGTTCCAACAACGGCAGCACCATTCGACCAGGAGTAG